>NZ_JBEPLG010000027.1:0-1591 GCF_040545115.1 Burkholderia sp. 567 | reverse complement strand
TGTAAGAGCAAAGTTGTAATGTCGCATCTGGGCAAAGTTGAAATGTCGTAGTCCGAGGGTTTCGGCGCATGCTGGCGGCGGTTCGAACTGCCGGAGCGCATCGTGGGCCAACCTGGACTGATCACCATGAGCATGCGGGAGCTGGATCGTCTGAAGGTCGTGGAAGCCGTGATCGAGCAGCGTCTGATGCCTTGGCGAGCCGCGGAGCGGCTTGGGATCAGTCGACGGCAGATCGAACGGCTGGTCGCCCGGTATCGGGCTGCTGGCCCCGCCGGGTTGCTTTCGCAGCGCCGTGGCCACGCGAGCAACCATCAACTGCCCGAGGATTTGGCACATCGTGCCTTAAGCCTGATTCGTGAACGCTACGCCGATTTTGGGCCGACGCTGGCCTGCGAGAAGCTTTGGGAGTGCCATGGGCTGCAGTTGTCGAAGGAAACGGTCAGAAGGCTGATGACAGACGCTGGACTCTGGATTCCGCGCCGGCAACGACCGCCGAAGATCTACCAGCCACGAGCACGCCGTGCCTGCCTGGGCGAACTGATCCAGATCGACGGCAGCGATCATCGATGGTTCGAGGAACGGGCGCCTGCCTGCACGCTGCTGGTGTACGTCGACGACGCGACGAGCCGGCTGCAGCATCTGCACTTTACGGCGACCGAATCGACCTTCAGCTACTTCGAGGCGACGCGGGCGTATCTGGAGCGCCATGGCAAGCCGGTGGCGTTTTACAGCGATAAGTACAGCGTGTTCCGCAGTCCTAAGGCCGGCAAGACCGGCCGCAGCGTGACGCAGTTTGGCCGGGCCATGTATGAGCTGAACATCGACACATTCTGCGCGAACAGCAGTTCGGCCAAGGGACGTGTCGAGCGTGCGCACCTGACGCTGCAGGATCGACTGGTCAAGGAGTTGAGGTTGCGCCGGATCAGCACGGTAGCCGACGCCAACGCATATGCGCCCTCCTTCATCGCCATGTATAACGCACGCTTCGCGAAGCCGCCGCGCAGCGACTTCAATGCGCATCGGCCGCTGCGGGACGACGAGAATCTGGACCGGTTGATGACTTGGCGCGAAACGCGTCGGGTCTCGAAGTCGCTGACGGTGCTGTACGACCGTGTGCTGTATCTGCTGGACGATACGCTCGAGAATCGGAAGCTGATTCATCGTTATATCGACGTCTGGGAGTACCCGGATGGCCGGATTGAGATCCGGTCCGATGGCGAGATATTGCGATGCCGCCTTTACGACAAGCTGGCGGAGGTCGATCAAGGCGCGATCATCGAACACAAGCGCCTGAGTCACGCGCTGCAGGTGGCTGAAGCGATCCAGGCGCAGCGTGACAACCGGCGGATCTCGGGTTCGCCGTCGCGCGCCAATCGAGGGCTACCGGTACGGGAGAAGGGATCGTTGCCTGGTGCCAAGAAGCAGCGTGCCTTCACGGAAGCCGACATCGAAGCAGCCATCTTGCAGGTCGCGTCACAGACACATCAAGCGGAATCGAATCGGCGGTCTGCCAAGGCCCGTGGGTGAGCGTCAGCGCCCTGCTGCTTCAGGCTCGGCGCTTCAACGCTGACGGACAGAAAACCGATGAAAC
>NZ_JBEPLG010000025.1:0-1843 GCF_040545115.1 Burkholderia sp. 567 | reverse complement strand
ACCGAGTTGTAGTTCGGCGTGCCGTCCGTCTTCTTGTCGTACGTCACCGCGGCAATCGACTTGCCGTCACCATCGATCAGGCCCGACGACTTCAGCTGCGACACGTTCACTGCGTCCAGGTCGGCCGTACCAGCCTTCACGTTCGACAGCGTCGTGCCCGTCTTGCCACCGGCCAGCGTCACCTTGTCCTTCGTCGTGCTGTCGTACACCACTGCCAGCGATTCGCCCGTCGTCTTGTCGATCACGCCGCCATCCGTCAGCGTGTCCTTCAGGTTGCCGAGATTCTCGTTCGTCGCGAACAGTTGCGAACCGTTCACCGCGTCCGTGCTCGTCGCCGACAGTGCACCGGCCTTCACGTTCGTCAGCGTCGTGCCGCCTTCGCCTGCCAGCGTCGCCGACTTGTAGTTCGGCGTGCCATCGGTGTTCTTGTCGTACGTGATTGCAGCGAGCGACTTGCCGTCCTCACCAACGAGGCCCGACGACTTCAGCTGCGACACGTTCACTGCGTCCATGTCCGCCGTACCGGCCTTCACGTTCGACAGCGTCGTGCCCGTCTTGCCACCGGCCAGCGTCACCTTGTCCTTCGTCACGCTGTCGTAAGACACGGCCAGCGGGTTCATGCCGCCTTCCACGTCGCCGATCGCTTTGGTCAGTTGATCGACGTTCACCGCGTCCGTGCCGGCCTTGCCCTGTGCAACGTTCGACAGCGTCACCGGGCCCGTCGACTTCCCGCCGCCCAGCGTCACCGAGTTGTAGTTCGGCGTGCCGTCCGTCTTCTTGTCGTACGTCACCGCGGCAATCGACTTGCCGTCACCATCGATCAGGCCCGACGACTTGAGCTGCGACACGTTCACCGCGTCCATGTCGGCCGTACCGGCCTTCACGTTCGACAGCGTCGTGCCCGTCTTGCCACCGGCCAGCGTCACTTTGTCCTTCGTCGTGCTGTCGTACACCACCGCAAGCGATTCACCCGTCGTCTTGTCGATCACGCCGCCATCCGTCAGCGTGTCCTTCAGGTTGCCGAGGTTCTCGTTCGTCGCGAACAGTTGCGAGCCGTTCACCGCGTCCGTGCTCGTCGCCGACAGTGCACCGGCCTTCACGTTCGTCAGCGTCGTGCCGCCGTCGCCCGCCAGCGTTGCCGACTTGTAGTTCGGCGTGCCATCGGTGTTCTTGTCGTACGTGATTGCAGCACGCGACTTGCCGTCTTCACCAACGAGGCCCGACGACTTCAGCTGCGATACGTTCACCGCATCCATGTCGGCCGTACCAGCCTTCACGTTCGACAGCGTCGTCCCGGTCTTGCCACCGGCCAGCGTCACTTTGTCCTTCGTCGTGCTGTCGTACACCACCGCAAGCGATTCACCCGTCGTCTTGTCGATCACGCCGCCATCCGTCAGCGTGTCCTTCAGGTTGCCGAGGTTCTCGTTCGTCGCGAACAGTTGCGAGCCGTTCACCGCGTCCGTGCTCGTCGCCGACAGTGCACCGGCCTTCACGTTCGTCAGCGTCGTACCGCCGTCGCCCGCCAGCGTTGCCGACTTGTAGTTCGGCGTGCCGTCCGTGTTCTTGTCGTACGTGATTGCAGCAAGTGACTTGCCGTCTTCACCGATCAGGCCCGACGACTTCAGCTGCGATACGTTCACCGCGTCCATGTCCGCCGTACCGGCCTTCACGTTCGACAGCGTCGTACCCGTCGCGCCACCGGCCAGCGTCACCTTGTCCTTCGTCGCGCTGTCGTAAGACACGGCCAGCGGGTCGGAGCCGCCGTTCTTCGCCATCGCGTCCAGCGCGTCGCCGACGTTGTTGTACGTCGTGTCGCCAACCTTGTACGTCGGTGCCGTGATGT
>NZ_JBEPLG010000024.1:0-2350 GCF_040545115.1 Burkholderia sp. 567 | reverse complement strand
CAGACTTGTTATAGGATCAAGCCTTACGGGCAATTAGTATCAGTTAGCTGAACGCATTACTGCGCTTACACACCTGACCTATCAACGTCCTGGTCTCGAACGACCCTTCAAGGGGATCTAGTCCCCAGGGATATCTCATCTTAAGGCGAGTTTCCCGCTTAGATGCTTTCAGCGGTTATCTCTTCCGAACATAGCTACCCGGCGATGCCACTGGCGTGACAACCGGTACACCAGAGGTTCGTCCACTCCGGTCCTCTCGTACTAGGAGCAGCCCCCTTCAAATATCCAACGCCCACGGCAGATAGGGACCAAACTGTCTCACGACGTTTTAAACCCAGCTCACGTACCTCTTTAAATGGCGAACAGCCATACCCTTGGGACCGGCTACAGCCCCAGGATGAGATGAGCCGACATCGAGGTGCCAAACACCGCCGTCGATATGAACTCTTGGGCGGTATCAGCCTGTTATCCCCAGAGTACCTTTTATCCGTTGAGCGATGGCCCTTCCATACAGAACCACCGGATCACTATGACCTGCTTTCGCACCTGCTCGACTTGTCGGTCTCGCAGTTAAGCACGCTTATGCCATTGCACTATCAGCACGATTTCCGACCGTACCTAGCGTACCTTCGTACTCCTCCGTTACGCTTTGGGAGGAGACCGCCCCAGTCAAACTGCCTACCATGCACTGTCCCCGACCCGGATCACGGGCCAAGGTTAGAACCTCAAACAAACCAGGGTGGTATTTCAAGGACGGCTCCACCGAAACTAGCGTTCCGGTTTCATAGCCTCCCACCTATCCTACACAGATCGGTTCAAAGTCCAATGCAAAGCTACAGTAAAGGTTCATGGGGTCTTTCCGTCTAGCCGCGGGTAGATTGCATCATCACAAACACTTCAACTTCGCTGAGTCTCGGGAGGAGACAGTGTGGCCATCGTTACGCCATTCGTGCAGGTCGGAACTTACCCGACAAGGAATTTCGCTACCTTAGGACCGTTATAGTTACGGCCGCCGTTTACCGGGACTTCAATCAAGAGCTTGCACCCCATCATTTAATCTTCCGGCACCGGGCAGGCGTCACACCCTATACGTCCACTTTCGTGTTTGCAGAGTGCTGTGTTTTTATTAAACAGTCGCAGCCACCAGTTTATTGCAACCCCTTCACCCTCTGCGCGCAGGCGCATCAAGCTACAAGGGCGTACCTTATCCCGAAGTTACGGTACCAATTTGCCGAGTTCCTTCTCCCGAGTTCTCTCAAGCGCCTTAGAATACTCATCTCGCCCACCTGTGTCGGTTTGCGGTACGGTCATCGTTAGACTGAAGCTTAGAGGCTTTTCTTGGAACCACTTCCAATTGCTTCGCTCCCTAAGGAGCTCGCGCCACACCCTTGAATTGCGCACCCGGATTTGCCTAAGTGCCTTCTCCAATGCAGCGACCGGGACTTCCAACACCCGGACAACCTTCCGCGATCCGTCCCCCCATCGCATCTAACAATGGTGCAGGAATATTGACCTGCTTCCCATCAGCTACGCATTTCTGCCTCGCCTTAGGGGCCGACTCACCCTACGCCGATGAACGTTGCGTAGGAAACCTTGGGCTTACGGCGAGGGGGCCTTTCACCCCCTTTATCGCTACTCATGTCAGCATTCGCACTTCCGATACCTCCAGCACGCTTTTCAACGCACCTTCGCAGGCTTACGGAACGCTCTCCTACCATGCGAGCATAGCTCGCATCCGCAGCTTCGGTATATAGCTTAGCCCCGTTACATCTTCCGCGCAGGACGACTCGATCAGTGAGCTATTACGCTTTCTTTAAAGGGTGGCTGCTTCTAAGCCAACCTCCTGACTGTTTTAGCCTTCCCACTTCGTTTCCCACTTAGCTATATTTGGGGACCTTAGCTGGCGGTCTGGGTTGTTTCCCTCTTGACACCGGACGTTAGCACCCGATGTCTGTCTCCCGTGATTGCACTCTTCGGTATTCGGAGTTTGCTATGGCGGGGTAATCTGCAATAGACCCCCCAACCATGACAGTGCTCTACCCCCGAAGGTGAGACACGAGGCACTACCTAAATAGTTTTCGGAGAGAACCAGCTATTTCCAAGTTTGTTTAGCCTTTCACCCCTATCCACAGCTCATCCCCTAACTTTTCAACGTTAGTGGGTTCGGACCTCCAGTACGTGTTACCGCACCTTCATCCTGGCCATGGATAGATCACTTGGTTTCGGGTCTACGCCCAGCAACTGAACGCCCTATTCGGACTCGCTTTCGCTACGCCTGCCCTATACGGTTAAGCTTGCTACTGAACGTAAGTCGCTGACCCATTATACAAAAGGTACGCCGTCACCCCTT
>NZ_JBEPLG010000023.1:0-2791 GCF_040545115.1 Burkholderia sp. 567 | reverse complement strand
TGACGGATGGCGGCGTGATCGACAAGACGACGGGCGAATCGCTGGCGGTGGTGTACGACAGCACGACGAAGGACAAGGTGACGCTGGCCGGCGGCAAGACGGGCACGACGCTGTCGAACGTGAAGGCTGGTACGGCCGACATGGATGCGGTGAACGTGTCGCAACTGAAGTCGTCGGGCCTGATCGATGGTGACGGCAAGTCGATTGCCGCGGTGACGTACGACAAGAAGACGGACGGCACGCCGAACTACAACTCGGTGACGCTGGGCGGCGGTAAGTCGACGGGCCCGGTGACGCTGTCGAACGTGGCCAAGGGTCAGGCGGGCACGGACGCGGTGAACGTCGATCAACTGACGGACGCACTTCGCGACGTGGAAGGCGGCATGAACCCGCTGGCCGTGGCCTACGACACCGCGAAGAAGGACAAGGTGACGCTGGCAGGCGAGGGCGGTACGACGCTGTCGAACGTGAAGGCTGGTACGGCTGACCAGGACGCGGTGAACGTGTCGCAGCTGAAGTCGTCGGGCCTCGTTGGCGAGGACGGCAAGTCGCTCGCTGCCATCACGTACGACAAGAACGCGGACGGCACGCCGAAGTACACGTCGGCGACGCTGGCCGGTGTTGGTGGTACGACGTTGTCGAACGTGAAGGCTGGTACGAAGGACATGGACGCGGTGAACGTATCGCAGCTGAAGTCGTCGGGCCTGGTCGATGGTGACGGCAAGTCGCGCGCTGCAATCACGTACGACAAGAACGCGGACGGCACGCCGAAGTACACGTCGGCGACGCTGGCCGGTGTTGGCGGCACGACGCTGTCGAACGTTGCAGACGGCAAGGAGGACAAGGACGCGGTGAACGTATCGCAACTGAAGTCGACGGGTCTGGTCGGTGAAGACGGCAAGTCGCGTGCTGCAGTGACGTACGACAAGAACGCGGACGGCACGCCCAAGTACACGTCGGCGACGCTGGCAGGCGAAGGCGGTACGACGTTGTCGAACGTGAAGGCTGGTACGAAGGACATGGACGCGGTGAACGTATCGCAGCTGAAGTCGACGGGCCTGATCGATGGTGACGGCAAGTCGCGCGCTGCAATCACGTACGACAAGAACGCGGACGGCACGCCGAAGTACACGTCGGCGACGTTGGCCGGTGTTGGCGGCACGACGCTGTCGAACGTTGCAGACGGCAAGGAAGACAAGGACGCGGTGAACGTGTCGCAACTGAAGTCGACGGGCCTGATCGGCGAAGACGGCAAGTCGCGTGCTGCAATCACGTACGACAAGAACGCGGACGGCACGCCGAAGTACACGTCGGCGACGCTGGCCGGTGTTGGCGGTACGACGTTGTCGAACGTGAAGGCTGGTACGAAGGACATGGACGCGGTGAACGTGTCGCAGCTGAAGTCGTCGGGTCTGGTCGATGGTGACGGCAAGTCGCGCGCTGCAATCACGTACGACAAGAACGCGGACGGCACGCCGAAGTACACGTCGGCGACGTTGGCCGGTGTTGGCGGCACGACGCTGTCGAACGTTGCAGACGGCAAGGAGGACAAGGACGCGGTGAACGTATCGCAGCTGAAGTCGTCGGGCCTGATCGGTGAAGACGGCAAGTCGCTTGCTGCAGTGACGTACGACAAGAACAAGGACGGCACGGCGAACCACGAGTCGGTGACGCTCGCGGGCAAGACGGGCACGAAGCTGACGAACGTGAAGGCGGCCGAACTGTCGGCGACGAGCATGGACGCGGTGAACGGCTCGCAGCTGTTCGCGACGAACGAGAGCCTGGGCAACCTGAAGGACGCGCTGACGGATGGTGGTGTCATCGACGAAAAGACGGGCGAATCGCTGGCGGTGGTGTACGACAGCACGTCGAAGGACAAGGTGACGCTGGCCGGCGGCAAGACGGGCACGACGCTGACGAACGTGAAGGCCGGTACGGCCGACCTGGACGCGGTGAACGTGTCGCAGTTGAAGTCGTCGGGTCTGATCGACGAAGACGGCAAGTCGATTGCCGCGGTGACGTACGACCGTAACACCGACGGCACGCCGAACTACAACTTGGTGACGCTGGGCGGCGGCAAGTCGACGGGCCCGGTGACGCTGTCGAACGTGGCGAAGGGTCAGGCGGGCACGGACGCAGTGAACGTCGACCAGTTGAACGATCTGGAAGACTCGCTCCTCAACGGCGCGATCAAGCTCAAGTACATCAAGGTCAACTCGGAGGGCCGCGATGCCGTCGCGAGAGGTCCGGAAAGTGTCGCGATCGGCGCGAACACTTGGGCAACCGCGCCACAAGCAATGGCATTGGGGTCGGGTTCGCGAGCGAACGGTGTCAACTCGGTGGCAATCGGCTACAACTCCGTTGCCGACGACGACAACACCGTTTCGGTAGGCGATGTGACTCAGAAACGTCGGATCGTCCATGTCGAAGCCGGTATCGATGAGTCGGATGCCGTCAACATGAAGCAACTGAGCGATGCGATGCATTCCGCCAATACGAAGCTCGACGCGAAGATGACGCGGATGGTGCGTGACGTCGAATCGAAGCCGGGCAGCTTCGTCGCGATCGAAGGATTGGGTGCGGATGGCAGCATGCCGAACATTGCATCGATGAACGGTCGTGATCCCAAAAAGGGTACCGCTGCGGCCATCGGCGTAGGGAGTGGCGCTGGTGGGCTCAATACTGTCGCAGTGGGTCTGCAGGCGGTCGCGAGTTCGGACAACGCGGTGGCGATCGGCAGTATTGCCCAGACGGGGGTCGATCAGCCGTATTCGGTCGCGATCGGCAGCAT
>NZ_JBEPLG010000022.1:0-3296 GCF_040545115.1 Burkholderia sp. 567 | reverse complement strand
ACCGTACCGCGGCCCGAGATCGAGAACACGTCTTCCACCGGCATCAGGAACGCGCCGTCAACTGCACGCTCCGGCGTCGGGATGTACGTGTCCAGTGCGTCTGCCAGGCTCATGATCGCCACTTCGCCCAGCTCGCCCGTGTCGCCTTCCAGCGCCAGCTTTGCCGAACCCTTCACGATCGGCGTGTCGTCGCCCGGGAAGTCGTACTTCGACAGGAGTTCGCGAACTTCCATCTCGACCAGCTCGAGCAGTTCAGCGTCGTCCACCATGTCGCACTTGTTCAGGAACACGATGATGTACGGAACGCCAACCTGACGCGCCAGCAGGATGTGCTCACGCGTTTGCGGCATCGGGCCGTCTGCTGCCGAGCAAACCAGGATCGCGCCGTCCATCTGCGCTGCGCCCGTGATCATGTTCTTCACATAGTCAGCGTGGCCCGGGCAGTCGACGTGTGCGTAGTGGCGGTTAGCCGTTTCGTACTCGACGTGTGCCGTGTTGATCGTGATACCGCGCGCCTTTTCTTCCGGTGCCGCGTCGATCTGGTCGTAAGCCTTCGCTTCGCCGCCGAACTTCTTCGTCAGAACCGTCGTGATCGCTGCCGTCAGCGTCGTCTTGCCGTGGTCGACGTGACCGATCGTACCAACGTTGACGTGCGGCTTGGTCCGCTCAAATTTACCCTTGGCCATTTTCGACTCCCAAAAGGAATTCACATGTTGCGCCGCGCGCAAACAGACACTGACTTGTAACTGCTGGTGCCCATGGGCAGGATCGAACTGCCGACCTCTCCCTTACCAAGGGAGTGCTCTACCACTGAGCCACATGGGCGGTATTACGCTTCAACTGCACGAACTGGAGCGGGTGAAGGGAATCGAACCCTCGTCGTAAGCTTGGAAGGCTTCTGCTCTACCATTGAGCTACACCCGCACGGGCCACTAACGATTCCCTACCGCTCTTTGCGCTGATGTTCTGGTGGAGGAGGTTGGATTCGAACCAACGTAGGCGTAAGCCAACAGATTTACAGTCTGCCCCCTTTAGCCACTCGGGCACCCCTCCGTAGAGAACTGACGATTATGGGGGTGCATCGCACTCTTGTCAAGCACATCCGGAAGATTATTTTCATTCTCTTCCAGCACGCCTGCGCGACTCACCCGACACCCGCACTCGCCCGGCTAAGGCAAGCACGAGAGGATCGCCACACGGCGCCCACATCCTCGTCAGACTCCGCCTTCAGCTTCGATTCGCATCTTCGCTGAAAACGAAAGACCGCCATCATACGGCCTCCCGCTCATAATGCCAAGCGGGTAGATGAAAAAAATCCGCAATTTCCATGCCGGGGGGATTTGCGGGGCGTCCGCGGAGGGCTCGGGGCGGGTGAAGTTGGTTATCAGGAACGCGCTCCGACGTAACGCCAGGCATGGGGGCCGATGTCTCTGTAGTGGGTGTGGGCACACCAACGCTGAAGCCGGATGCGGAGTAAAGGGGGCTACCGCTCTCATCACCGCCAACCCGGCCGATCGAACCGTCAGGAAAGGGCCGACTCGGTCAGCGCCCTCTCACCACCCCAAACGGAAAGCCGCGCATTGCCAATCCGCGCCGCACGATCAAGCTGTCCCCTGCCCTCTCACGCCGTATGCGGGGCCGTCCTTGCCCGCGCGCCGCTCTTCGCGGCTACCTCGGCCCATGCGGGGGCACCCCAAATGCGTGGTGCCGCACAGAGGATCGCGGCAATCCGGTAGCAGTCGCTTCCCGAGAGCCGCACCTCTGAGCGCGGGGAACACGGCGGCCGTCGCGGAGGATGACACGTCAAAGCCGGCCATCGACGTGTGCGATCACGGCCGAGAACGGGATGACGCGCGCCCTCAGCCGCACGGACGTACCACAACGCTCGTGCGGCATGCGCCACCGGGTTCGCGAGCCGCAGCGCGTGCAGCGGCATCCGCGGCGCCGACTGGAAAGGCGGCGTCCCGGGCCGGCGCGCGCATGCCTTCCATCGCGCGTGCGCATATGCGCCCCGGGCGCCTCGAGATGCGATCAAGTGCGCAGGGCTGCGGAACGACGCGTTCAACCTACCGTATCGCGGCGCGCAGCGACCATGACGCCTCCCAGGGCGACGCCGACCGCGCGGCCGGCTTCGATGGCCCGCAGCTGCTGATACGCGACGATCTGCGCACGCATGCGTGGCCGCCACACCGGGTGCGTAATTGGGTGCGTGATCGGGGACGTCTCGGCGGCCGTGCGGCAGCGCAACCCACGCTGCGCAGCGCCTCACGCAAGCCGACCAACATGAGCGCCTGGTCGGCACAGCGCAGTGAGGCCGCGCTGTGCAACGACATTCGACGTATCGATACGATGCACGCCGTGTTTAGTTGAGCGCGGATAGTGACTGTTTCGGTGGCACCGGCTATTCGCTTGTCGAAGAAATCCATGTCCTTCGAAACGGGCGGCCGGTTCTCATCAAAAGCGACAGCGCGGGCTCTGACGAAATCGGACCGCTCGACCAAGTTTTGCCTCCGTGTCGTCTCGACGTCGGCGAAAGGCATGGCGACAATTTCGCTCAGCACTCGGCGCCGAGAAGCATGGTCTTGCAGGTGCGTTCCGCCCACACGAGCGTCACGGATTTGCCGCCACACGCGTCGGTCGCGCGCCGAATACCCGAACGGCATCACCGATATTGAACGGAGATAGCCGAAATACGATGCCGAGGGGCCGCGATAATGGCTCGCCACGGCGTGACGAGTCGGCGAGTCATGCAATGCGCTCGAGGCGGCAAATAACGGGAGAAAGGCCAGGAAACGAGATCATTCCGGGCCTGAAGCGACCACCAATGACAGCCATACGAAGGACGAACCCTTCGGCTTGCACGAGGGCGATCGGCGGGGTTTCCGATGGTCGATCGTTCGAATGATGGAAGCTGGCGTGGCGCGCAGTGGCAGCGGGAACAAGAACGTACGATGCCGCAGATCCCGCTGCGCGGTTTCGATGCTGTCGATCGTGATGAGAATCGGGATGCCGGGGCCGGACGTCGTCCGGCCAAATCAAACGATTCTGCGTCGATCTGATTCCCGCTCTGCGAGCAGTGCGAGCTCACCGTCGTGCCGGCAGAGATAGCGACGATACGGATGCGGCATGCGCGAGGATTCTGGCCGGGCAGCTCATCTGTCCGCCAGCGCCTGCCTCGGCCAAGGCTCTTTCCGCCGCGCAAATGCAAAAACCCCCGCCTTTCGGGCGGGGGTTCTTGGCTTAGGGAGCCTGACGATTACCTACTTTCACACGGGAATCCGCACTATCATCGGCGT
>NZ_JBEPLG010000021.1:0-3348 GCF_040545115.1 Burkholderia sp. 567 | reverse complement strand
GCGCGCGGCACGGGGCATGACCACGGCGATCAGGCCGACCCTGCGCACGGCGACGCGGCAGCGCGCGGCGCGCAGCCGCGTGGATGCGGTCACAACCATGACGACGATCACGCATCCGCGCACGGCACGGCGCACGACCACGGCGACCATGCCGACCATGCGCACGGCGACGCGGCAGTGCGCGGCGCGCAGCCGCATGAACGCGGTCACGACCATGACCACGATCACGCATCCGCGCACGACCACGGCGACCATGGTGACCATGGTGACCACGCGCATGGCGACGGGCATGTGCACGGCGCTGCGTGCTCGCACGATCATGCGGCGCATGACCATGCTGGTCACGACCACGACCACGACCACGACCACGACCACGACCACGACCACGACCACGCCGCCGGCGCCTGCTGCGCGCCTGCCGCGCTGACGCTCGCGCCGCTGCCGGTCGCGCGGGCGACCGCGTCGGGTCACGTCCGCTCCGCGTTCCGGATCATGCAGATGGACTGCCCGACCGAGGAAACGCTGATCCGCAAGAAACTCGGCGGGATGCAGCAAGTGTCGGCGCTCGAATTCAACCTGATGCAGCGGATGCTGACCGTCGAACACGTGCCGGGCGCGCAGCCCGCGATCGAAAGCGCGATCCGCACGCTCGGGATGACGCCGGAGGCCGCAGCGGCCGACGCGCCGGCAACGCCCGCCGCGCCGCCGCCCGCGAAGCCGTGGTGGCCGCTCGCACTGGCCGGCGTCGCCGCGATCGCATCCGAGGCCGTGAGCTGGGCCGGCTTGCCGGTGTGGCTGTCCGCCGTGCTGGCGCTCGCGGCGGTGCTCGCGTGCGGGCTGACCACCTACAAGAAGGGCTGGATCGCGATCCGCAACGGCAACCTGAACATCAACGCGCTGATGAGCATCGCGGTGACGGGCGCGATGGCGATCGGCCAGTGGCCGGAAGCCGCGATGGTGATGGTGCTGTTCACGATCGCCGAGCTGATCGAGGCGAAGTCGCTCGACCGCGCGCGCAATGCGATCCAGGGCCTGATGCAGCTCGCACCGGACACCGCGACCGTGCAGGACGCCGACGGCACGTGGCGCACGATCGAGGCTGCGCAGGTCGCGCTCGGCGCGGTCGTGCGCGTGAAGCCGGGCGAGCGGATCGGGCTGGACGGCGAAGTCGTCGCGGGCCGCTCGACGGTGAACCAGGCGCCGATCACCGGCGAGAGCCTGCCGGTCGACAAGACGGCAGGCGACGCGGTGTACGCGGGCACGATCAACGAGGCCGGTTCGTTCGACTATCGCGTGACGGCGGTGGCCGCCAACTCGACGCTCGCGCGGATCATCCACGCGGTCGAGCAAGCGCAGGGCGCGAAGGCGCCGACGCAGCGCTTCGTCGACCAGTTCGCCCGCGTCTATACGCCGATCGTGTTCGCGATCGCGCTGCTGGTCGCGGTGGCGCCGCCGCTCGTCATGGGCGGCACGTGGCATGACTGGATCTACCGCGCGCTGGTGCTGCTCGTGATCGCGTGCCCGTGCGCATTGGTGATCTCGACGCCGGTGACGATCGTGTCGGGGCTCGCGGCCGCGGCACGGCGCGGGATACTCGTGAAGGGCGGCGTGTATCTGGAAGAAGGCCGCAAGCTCGCATGGCTCGCGCTCGACAAGACCGGCACGATCACGCACGGCAAGCCGGTGCAGACCGATTTCGACCTGCATGCAACGGACGTCGACGCCGCACGCGTGCGTCACCTCGGCGCGAGCCTCGCGGCGCGCTCGGATCACCCGGTGTCGCAGGCGATCGCCGCGGCGGCCCGCGACGCGCAGACGGCGGCGTTCGCCGAGGTGGACGCGTTCGAAGCGCTCGTCGGGCGCGGCGTGCGCGGCACCATCGACGGCACGCATTACTGGCTCGGCAATCATCGGCTCGTCGAGGAGCTCGAGCGCTGCTCACCCGCGCTGGAGGCGAAGCTCGACGCGCTCGAGCGGCAGGGCAAGAGCGTCGTGATGCTGGTGGACGACACGCGCGTGCTCGGTATCTTCGCGGTGGCCGACACGATCAAGGACACCAGCCGCGCGGCGATCGCCGACCTGCACGCGCTCGGCATCCGCACCGCGATGCTGACCGGCGACAACCCGCACACCGCGCAGGCGATCGCGCAGCAGGCGGGCATCGACGATGCGCGCGGCAACCAGTTGCCCGAGGACAAGCTCGCGGCAGTCGAGGAACTGTCGGCGGGCGGCGCGGGCGCGGTGGGGATGGTCGGCGACGGGATCAACGACGCACCGGCGCTCGCGCGCGCCGACATCGGCTTCGCGATGGGCGCGATGGGCACCGACACGGCGATCGAGACGGCCGACGTCGCGCTGATGGACGACGACCTGCGCAAGATTCCCGCGTTCGTGCGGCTGTCGCGTGCGACGCACCGCGTGCTGGTGCAGAACATCGGCTTCGCGCTCAGCGTGAAGATCGTGTTCCTCGGCCTCACGGTCGCGGGGCTCGGCACGATGTGGATGGCCGTGTTCGCCGACGCGGGCGCGAGCCTGATCGTCGTCGGCAACGGATTGCGGCTGCTGTCGAAAACAGGCGTGTTCGACGGCGCGCAGACGCAGCGATGAGGCGCGGGTGATGAGCTTCCTGAAGCGGATCCTGGGCGGCCACGGGCGTGGTCATGGCGGCGGGCACGGTGGTGGCGGGCATGGCGGTGGCGGCCATGGTGGCGGGCATCACGGCGGAGGGGGCCGGGAAGGCCACGGCGGCCACGATGCGCGCGGCCGTGATCGTCACGGCTGGGGGCGGCAGCCGTCGGCCGATGCGCAGGGCGACCCGGGGGGCAACGTGCCGCTGCGGCAGCTCGCATGCGCGGGCTGCGGCGCGATCAACGCGGCGGATGCGCGTTTCTGCGCGCAGTGCGGCGCATCGCAGCGCGGCAACGCGTGCAGCCGCTGCCACGCGGCACTGGTCGCCGACGCGCGCTTCTGTCCGAACTGCGGGACGCAGGTCGGGTAACGCTCGCTCGCGATTGTGGCCGGCGTGACAAAGCCGATCTCGACGACGGCATGACGCCTGGAACGGGCATGGTGTCGCGGCGGGGCGCTGGCTCGCGCCCGACAGCCCGACAGCTCGACAGCTCGACAGCTCGACAGCTCGACAGCTCGACTGACCAACTGACCAACTGACCAACTGACCAACTGACGGGCTGACCGAACGCCAGAACGCCAGAACGCCAGAACGCCAGAACGCCAGAACGCCAGAATCCCCGAGCCCCGAGCCCCGAGCCCCGAGCCCCGAGCCCCGAGCCCCGAGCCCCGAGCCCCGAGCCCCGAGCCCCGAGCCCCGAGCCCCGAGCCCCGAGCCCC
>NZ_JBEPLG010000020.1:0-18431 GCF_040545115.1 Burkholderia sp. 567 | reverse complement strand
GACAACGTGTCGATCACGGTGAAGCTGATCGCTCCGATCGCGATGGAAGAAGGTCTGCGCTTCGCAATCCGCGAAGGTGGCCGTACCGTCGGCGCGGGCGTCGTCGCCAAGATCATCGAGTAAGCCAGTTATTCGTTGATCGACAGTTTTGGGGCTGGCAGCAGCCGGCCCCAACATGGTTTAGGGGTATAGCTCAACTGGCAGAGCGTCGGTCTCCAAAACCGAAGGTTGGGGGTTCGATTCCCTCTGCCCCTGCCAAAAATCGCCACGTGGTCCCACGTGGCATTTGTTTTAAGGTGTTATGGCGAATCCATCCGTCGAAACTGTAAATACCTCCGGCGATAAGCTGATGCTGGCCCTGGGCGTATTGTTGGTCTTGGCCGGATTCGTGGGCTTCTTCTGGCTGGCCAACCAGCAGTGGTATGTCCGCGGTGCCGCATTGGCGGTAGGTATCATCGCCGGCGTGGCCGTCGGTCTGATGTCCGCGCCCGGCAAGGGCCTTATCGCGTTTGCCAAGGATTCGTACAAGGAAGTCCGCAAGGTCGTTTGGCCGACCCGCAAGGAAGCAACGCAAACCACGCTCGTCGTGTTCGGCTTCGTGCTCGTGATGGCGATTTTTCTCTGGTTGAGCGACAAATCGATCGAGTGGGTGATTTTCTCGGCGATTCTGGGATGGAAATGATATGAGCGATACTCCGGCATCCCCGAGCGGAAAGCGTTGGTACGTCGTGCACGCCTACTCCGGCATGGAGAAGAGCGTGCAACGCGCGCTTCAAGAGCGCATCGAACGTGCTGGCATGCAGGACAAATTCGGCCAGATCCTGGTTCCGACCGAAGAAGTGGTCGAAGTCAAAGGCGGCCACAAGGCAGTGACCGAGCGTCGTTTCTTCCCCGGCTACGTGCTGGTGGAAATGGAAATGACGGACGAAACGTGGCACCTCGTGAAGAATACGGCGAAGGTCACCGGTTTCGTCGGCGGTGCGCGTAACCGCCCGACTCCGATTTCCCCGAAGGAAGTCGAAAAGATCATGTCGCAGATGCAGGAAGGCGTCGAGAAGCCGCGCCCGAAGACCCTGTTCGAAGTTGGCGAGATGGTGCGTGTCAAGGAGGGCCCGTTCACGGACTTCAACGGCACGGTCGAAGAAGTCAACTACGAAAAATCGCGCGTGCGTGTATCGGTCACCATCTTTGGCCGCTCCACCCCGGTCGAACTCGAGTTCGGTCAGGTCGAAAAAGTTTGATCCCGATTCGGTGGGCAGCCTTGGCTGCCCACCTTCGCGCTTACGGCCCGCGTTATGGCCGTTGAGGAGCGTCAGTAGCCAGCGGCGAACGCGCGTTATCACTCACCGAACGCCGTCTGGCGTTCCAACGAGGTTTACAAATGGCAAAGAAGATTGTCGGCTTTATCAAGCTGCAGATTCCTGCAGGTAAAGCCAACCCGTCGCCGCCGGTCGGTCCGGCACTGGGCCAGCGCGGCCTGAACATCATGGAGTTCTGCAAGGCGTTCAACGCGCAGACTCAAGGTATGGAGCCGGGTCTGCCGGTGCCGGTGGTCATCACGGCATTCGCTGACAAGAGCTTCACGTTCGTGATGAAGACGCCGCCGGCGACCGTCCTGATCAAGAAGGCGGCGAAGGTGGACAAGGGCTCGAGCAAGCCGCACACCGACAAGGTCGGTTCGATCACGCGCGCTCAAGCCGAAGAAATCGCGAAGACCAAGATGCCGGATCTCACGGCAGCTGATCTGGACGCAGCCGTTCGCACCATCGCTGGTAGCGCACGCTCGATGGGCATCACTGTGGAGGGCGTGTAAATGGCTAAGATCTCCAAGCGCCGTCAGGCATTTGCCGCCAAGGTCGACCGTCAGAAGCTGTACGCGATCGAAGACGCACTGGCACTCGTGAAGGAATGCGCGAGCGCGAAGTTCGACGAATCGATCGACGTCGCAGTCCAGCTCGGCATCGATGCGAAGAAGTCGGACCAGGTCGTTCGTGGTTCGGTCGTTCTGCCGGCAGGTACGGGCAAGTCGGTTCGCGTTGCCGTGTTCGCGCAAGGCGAGAAGGCCGAGCAAGCACGTGCAGCTGGCGCGGAAATCGTCGGTATGGAAGACCTGGCTGAGCAGATCAAGGCTGGCCAGATGGACTTCGACATCGTGATCGCTTCGCCGGACACGATGCGTATCGTCGGTACGCTCGGTCAGATCCTCGGCCCGCGCGGCCTGATGCCGAACCCGAAGGTCGGCACGGTCACGCCGGACGTCGCGACGGCAGTCAAGAACGCGAAGGCTGGCCAGGTGCAATTCCGTGTCGACAAGGCCGGTATCATCCACGCGACCATCGGCCGTGCATCGTTCGAAGCTGCAGCACTGCGCTCGAACCTGTCGGCACTGATCGAAGCGCTGCAGAAGGCGAAGCCGGCAACGAGCAAGGGTGTCTACCTGCGCAAGGTCGCTCTGTCGAGCACGATGGGCGTTGGCCTGCGTGTCGACCAGGCTACGCTGGCAGCACAGTAAGCAAGTATTCGGGCCGCTTCGTTCGCGAGGCGGCCTACATGGGCTTTGGGCGGTTGTTCGTGCAGTAGGGCGGGCAACCGGTTATCAAAGACCGTTGGTGGGGCGCAGCAGGCAGGCGATCCCTTAATTCAAGCCAACGCAGATGGCGAACCCGAAAAAGTTTTGCAGTGGTGAAGCCGCAGGTCGTGAAGCGATTCACGGCGTGAGGTGGAAATACTCCTAACGAGGTCGGACGCCGTTGTTGAACGAGGTGCGTGAGGTTCGGCCATGCCGGCCGCACCGAACGTATCGTTTCTGGAGGCTAACCGTGCCGCTTAATAGAGAAGACAAGCAAGCCGTCGTCGCTGAGGTTGCCGCGCAAGTCGCGAAGGCCCAGACCGTTGTGCTGGCTGAGTATCGTGGAATTGCGGTTGGCGATCTGACCAAGCTGCGCGCGCAAGCGCGTGAGAAGCAGGTGTACCTGCGCGTGTTGAAGAACACGCTGGCGCGTCGCGCTGTTGAAGGTACGCCGTTTGCTCCGCTGGCAGAGCAGATGACTGGTCCGTTGATCTACGGCATCTCTGAAGATGCAATTGCCGCTGCTAAGGTCGTCAACGACTTCAGCAAGGGCAATGACAAGTTGGTCATCAAGGCTGGTTCGTTCGATGGCAAGGTGATGGACAAGGCTGGCGTGCAAGCGCTGGCAAGCATCCCGAGCCGCGAAGAACTGCTCTCGAAGCTGCTGTTCGTTATGCAATCGCCTGTTTCGGGCTTCGCGCGTGCTCTCGCCGCGCTGGCCGAGAAGAAGCAAGCAGAAGCTGCGTAAGCGAACATGCATCAGCGTCACTGATCGCTGGCTGTATCCGAATTCAATTTAGGAGTATTTCAAATGGCAATCGCAAAAGAAGACATCCTGGCAGCAGTCGAAGGGATGACCGTTCTGGAACTGAACGAACTGGTCAAGGCGTTCGAAGAGAAGTTTGGCGTGTCGGCAGCTGCAGTGGCAGTCGCTGGCCCGGCAGGCGGCGGCGCTGCTGCTGCTGCAGAAGAGAAGACCGAATTCACGGTCGTCCTGACTGAAGCAGGCAGCAACAAGGTTGCAGTCATCAAGGCAGTTCGCGAACTGACGGGCCTGGGCCTGAAGGAAGCGAAGGACGTCGTTGACGGCGCACCGAAGGCTGTCAAGGAAGGCGTCGACAAGGCTGCTGCTGACGAAGCCAAGAAGAAGCTGGAAGACGCGGGCGCGAAGGTCGAAGTCAAGTAAGTTTCGACGCGCTGTGCGAAGGCTGGCGGTATTTTCACCGCCGGCCTTTTTGTGCTTTGTGGGGACGTTATTCTGGCACTCTTTTGGGAGCCCGAATAATCGGCCCCAGAAGCCAAAGAAAACCGCCGAATCGTTGTCAATGGTCACGATTGGCGTTTCTCTTTGTCTTCTGAAGCGACTGCAGAAGGCAAGTTTGGTCGGGTAGCGGGCAACACAGGCATCCGCTGCCGTCAGCCAGCGGTTGGTAGCGGCCAACCACCAAGCTTCTCGGCTCGTTCAAGCCATCGGGCGGCCATCGGGTCTCAGTCGGTGAACACTCGGGTTAGAAACGTCCAGGTATCCCGCCTCGACAGCACCCGCCGTGATTCGGAGATCGTATGCAATATTCCTTCACCGAGAAGAAGCGCATTCGCAAGAGTTTCGCGAAGCGCCCCATCGTTCACCAAGTTCCGTTCTTGCTGGCCACCCAGCTTGAATCATTCAGCACGTTTCTGCAAGCCGATGTGCCGGGCACGCAACGCAAGCCTGAAGGTTTGCAGGCCGCCTTCACATCGGTATTTCCCATTGTTTCGCACAACGGTTTCGCGCGCCTCGAGTTCGTGAGCTATGCGCTGTCCTCGCCGGCATTCAACATCAAGGAATGCCAGCAGCGGGGCCTGACGTACTGCTCCGCGCTGCGCGCGAAGGTCCGCCTCGTCATCCTCGACAAGGAATCGCCGAACAAGCCGGTCGTCAAGGAAGTGAAGGAGCAGGAAGTGTACATGGGCGAAATTCCGCTCATGACGCCGACGGGCTCGTTCGTCATCAACGGCACCGAGCGTGTCATCGTCTCGCAGCTGCACCGTTCGCCGGGCGTGTTCTTCGAACACGACAAGGGCAAGACGCACAGCTCGGGCAAGCTGCTGTTCTCGGCACGGATCATTCCGTACCGCGGCTCGTGGCTCGACTTCGAATTCGATCCGAAGGACATCCTGTACTTCCGCGTCGACCGTCGCCGCAAGATGCCGGTCACGATCCTGCTGAAGGCCATCGGCCTCACGCCGGAACAGATCCTCGCGAACTTCTTCGTGTTCGACAACTTCACGCTGATGGACGAAGGCGCGCAACTCGAGTTCGTGCCCGAGCGCCTGCGTGGTGAAGTCGCGCGCTTCGACATCACGGATCGCGACGGCAAGGTCATCGTCCAGAAGGACAAGCGGATCAACGCGAAGCACATTCGCGACCTCGAAGCCGCGAAGACCAAGTTCATCTCGGTGCCGGAAGACTATCTGCTCGGCCGCGTGCTGGCGAAGAACGTCGTCGACGGCGACACCGGCGAAGTGATCGCGAGCGCGAACGACGAAGTCACGGAAAGCGTGCTCGAGAAGCTGCGCGAAGCGGGCATCAAGGAAATCCAGACGCTCTACACGAACGATCTGGACCAGGGTCCGTACATCTCGTCGACGCTGCGTGTCGACGAAACGACCGACAAGACGGCCGCGCGCATTGCGATCTACCGCATGATGCGCCCGGGCGAGCCGCCGACCGAAGAAGCGGTCGAGGCGCTGTTCAACCGTCTGTTCTACAGCGAAGAAGCGTACGACCTGTCGAAGGTCGGCCGCATGAAGTTCAACCGCCGCGTCGGCCGTGACGAGATCACCGGCCCGATGACGCTGCAGGACGACGACATCCTCGCGACGATCAAGATCCTCGTCGAGCTGCGCAACGGCAAGGGCGAAGTGGACGACATCGACCACCTCGGCAACCGCCGCGTGCGTTGTGTCGGCGAACTGGCCGAAAACCAGTTCCGCGCGGGTCTCGTGCGTGTCGAGCGCGCGGTCAAGGAACGCCTCGGCCAGGCCGAAAGCGAAAACCTGATGCCGCACGACCTGATCAACTCGAAGCCGATTTCGTCGGCGATTCGCGAGTTCTTCGGTTCGTCGCAGCTGTCGCAGTTCATGGACCAGACCAACCCGCTGTCGGAAATCACGCACAAGCGCCGTGTTTCCGCACTGGGCCCGGGCGGTCTGACGCGCGAACGCGCAGGCTTCGAAGTTCGTGACGTGCACCCGACCCACTATGGCCGCGTGTGCCCGATCGAAACGCCGGAAGGTCCGAACATCGGCCTGATCAACTCGCTCGCACTGTACGCGCACCTGAACGAGTACGGCTTCCTCGAGACGCCGTACCGCAAGGTCGTGGACAGCAAGGTGACCGACCAGATCGATTACCTGTCGGCGATCGAGGAAGGCCGCTACATGATCGCCCAGGCGAACGCCGCGATCGACGAGAACGGCCAGCTGGTCGACGAACTCGTGTCGTCGCGTGAAGCCGGCGAAACGATGATGGTCACGCCGGACCGTATCCAGTACATGGACGTCGCGCCGTCGCAGATCGTGTCGGTTGCAGCTTCGCTGATCCCGTTCCTCGAGCACGACGATGCGAACCGTGCACTGATGGGTTCGAACATGCAGCGTCAGGCCGTGCCGTGTCTGCGTCCGGAAAAGCCGGTCGTCGGTACGGGCATCGAGCGCACCTGCGCGGTCGACTCGGGCACGACGGTTCAGGCGTTCCGCGGCGGCGTCGTCGACTATGTCGACGCAGGCCGTATCGTGATTCGCGTGAACGACGACGAAGCGGTCGCAGGTGAAGTCGGTGTCGACATCTACAACCTGATCAAGTACACGCGTTCGAACCAGAACACGAACATCAACCAGCGTCCGATCGTGAAGATGGGCGACAAGGTCTCGCGCGGCGACGTGCTGGCCGACGGCGCCTCGACGGACCTGGGCGAGCTCGCGCTCGGCCAGAACATGCTGATCGCGTTCATGCCGTGGAACGGCTACAACTTCGAGGATTCGATCCTGATCTCGGAGAAGGTGGTCGCCGACGATCGCTACACGTCGATCCACATCGAAGAGCTGAACGTCGTTGCACGCGACACGAAGCTCGGGCCGGAAGAAATCACGCGCGACATCTCGAACCTGGCGGAAGTCCAGCTCGGCCGTCTCGACGAATCGGGCATCGTGTACATCGGTGCGGAAGTCGAAGCGGGCGACGTGCTGGTCGGCAAGGTCACGCCGAAGGGCGAGACCCAGCTGACGCCGGAAGAGAAGCTGCTGCGCGCGATCTTCGGCGAGAAGGCCTCGGACGTGAAGGACACGTCGCTGCGCGTGCCGTCGGGCATGAGCGGCACCGTGATCGACGTCCAGGTGTTCACGCGTGAAGGCATCCAGCGCGACAAGCGTGCGCAACAGATCATCGACGACGAACTGAAGCGCTACCGTCTCGACCTGAACGACCAGCTGCGCATCGTGGAAGGCGACGCGTTCCAGCGTCTCGCGCGCATGCTCGTGGGCAAGGTCGCGAACGGCGGTCCGAAGAAGCTCGCGAAGGGCACGAAGATCGACCAGGCTTACCTGGAAGACCTCGACCACTACCACTGGTTCGACATCCGCCTGGCGGACGACGAAGCAGCGGCGCAGCTCGAAGCGATCAAGAACTCGATCGAAGAAAAGCGTCACCAGTTCGACCTCGCGTTCGAAGAGAAGCGCAAGAAGCTCACGCAAGGCGACGAACTGCCGCCGGGCGTGCTGAAGATGGTCAAGGTGTACCTCGCGGTGAAGCGTCGTCTGCAGCCTGGCGACAAGATGGCAGGCCGTCACGGTAACAAGGGTGTCGTGTCGAAGATCGTCCCGATCGAAGACATGCCGTACATGGCCGATGGCCGTCCGGCCGACGTCGTGCTGAACCCGCTCGGCGTGCCGTCGCGGATGAACGTCGGTCAGGTTCTGGAAGTGCACCTCGGCTGGGCCGCGAAGGGCCTCGGCTGGCGTATCGGCGAAATGCTGCAGCGTCAGGCGAAGATCGAGGAAATGCGTTCGTTCCTGACGAAGATCTACAACGACTCGGGTCGCAAGGAAGATCTGGAAAGCTTCACCGACGACGAGATCCTCGAACTCGCGAAGAACCTGCGCGAAGGCGTGCCGTTCGCGACGCCGGTGTTCGACGGTGCGACCGAGGAAGAAATGGGCAAGATGCTCGACCTCGCGTTCCCGGACGACATCGCCGAACAGCTCGGCATGAACCCGTCGAAGAACCAGGTCCGTCTGTACGACGGCCGCACGGGTGAAATGTTCGAACGTCGCGTGACGCTTGGCTACATGCACTACCTGAAGCTGCACCACTTGGTCGACGACAAGATGCACGCGCGTTCGACCGGCCCGTACTCGCTCGTCACGCAGCAGCCGCTGGGTGGTAAGGCGCAGTTCGGTGGCCAGCGTTTCGGTGAAATGGAAGTGTGGGCACTCGAAGCGTACGGCGCGTCCTACGTGCTGCAGGAAATGCTGACGGTGAAGTCGGACGACGTGAACGGCCGGACCAAGGTCTATGAGAACCTGGTCAAGGGCGATCATGTCATCGATGCAGGCATGCCGGAATCCTTCAACGTGCTCGTGAAGGAAATCCGCTCGCTCGGTATCGATATCGATCTCGACCGCAATTAATCGGACTACGGAGAGAAGGCAATGAAAGCTCTGCTCGATCTATTCAAGCAAGTCCAACAGGAAGAAGTTTTCGACGCGATCAAGATCGGTCTGGCCTCGCCGGACAAGATCCGTTCGTGGTCGTTCGGCGAAGTGAAGAAGCCGGAGACCATCAACTACCGCACGTTCAAGCCGGAACGCGATGGTCTGTTCTGCGCGAAGATCTTCGGGCCGATCAAGGACTACGAGTGCCTGTGCGGCAAGTACAAGCGTCTGAAGCACCGCGGCGTGATCTGCGAGAAGTGCGGCGTCGAAGTGACGCTGGCGAAGGTGCGTCGCGAACGCATGGGCCACATCGAGCTGGCCTCGCCGGTCGCGCACATCTGGTTCCTGAAGTCGCTGCCGTCGCGTCTGGGCATGGTGCTCGACATGACGCTGCGCGACATCGAACGCGTGCTGTACTTCGAAGCGTACGTGGTGATCGAACCGGGCATGACGCCGCTGAAGGCGCGGCAGATCATGACCGAAGAGGATTACTACAACAAGGTCGAGGAATACGGCGACGAATTCCGTGCCGAGATGGGCGCGGAAGGCGTGCGTGAACTGCTGCGCGCGATCAACATCGACGAGCAGGTCGAGACGCTGCGCACCGAGCTGAAGAACACCGGCTCGGAAGCGAAGATCAAGAAGTACGCGAAGCGCCTGAAGGTCCTCGAGGCATTCCAGCGCTCGGGCATCAAGCCCGAGTGGATGATCCTCGAAGTGCTGCCGGTGCTGCCGCCGGAACTGCGTCCGCTCGTGCCGCTGGACGGCGGCCGTTTCGCGACGTCGGACCTGAACGACCTGTATCGCCGCGTGATCAACCGTAACAACCGGTTGAAGCGTCTGCTCGAGCTGAAGGCGCCTGAAATCATCGTCCGCAACGAAAAGCGGATGCTGCAGGAAGCCGTCGACTCGCTGCTCGACAACGGTCGTCGCGGCAAGGCGATGACGGGCGCGAACAAGCGTCCGCTGAAGTCGCTCGCCGACATGATCAAGGGTAAGGGCGGTCGTTTCCGTCAGAACCTGCTGGGCAAGCGCGTCGACTACTCGGGCCGTTCGGTCATCGTGGTCGGCCCGACGCTGAAGCTGCACCAGTGCGGTCTGCCGAAGCTGATGGCGCTCGAACTGTTCAAGCCGTTCATCTTCAACAAGCTGGAAGTGATGGGCGTCGCGACGACCATCAAGGCTGCGAAGAAGGAAGTCGAGAACCAGACGCCGGTGGTGTGGGACATCCTCGAAGAGGTGATCCGCGAGCACCCGGTGATGCTGAACCGTGCGCCGACGCTGCACCGTCTCGGTATCCAGGCGTTCGAGCCCGTGCTGATCGAAGGCAAGGCGATCCAGCTGCACCCGCTCGTCTGCGCGGCGTTCAACGCCGACTTCGACGGTGACCAGATGGCCGTTCACGTGCCGCTGTCGCTCGAAGCGCAGATGGAAGCGCGTACGCTGATGCTGGCGTCGAACAACGTGCTGTTCCCGGCCAACGGCGATCCGTCGATCGTGCCGTCGCAGGATATCGTGCTGGGTCTGTACTACGCGACCCGCGAAGCGATCAACGCGAAGGGCGAAGGCCTGTCGTTCACCGGCGTGTCGGAAGTGATCCGCGCGTACGAGAACAAGGAAGTCGAGCTGGCGTCGCGCGTCAACGTGCGGATCACCGAAATGGTTCGCAACGAGGACACGTCGGAAGGCGCGCCGCAATTCGTGCCGAAGATCTCGCTGTACGCGACGACCGTCGGTCGCGCGATCCTGTCGGAGATCCTGCCGCACGGCCTGCCGTTCTCGGTGCTGAACAAGCCGCTGAAGAAGAAGGAAATCTCGCGCCTGATCAACACCGCATTCCGCAAGTGCGGTCTGCGTGCGACGGTCGTGTTCGCCGACCAGCTGATGCAGTCGGGTTTCCGTCTCGCGACGCGTGCCGGTATTTCGATCTGCGTGGACGACATGCTCGTGCCGCCGCAGAAGGAAACGATCGTCGGCGACGCCGCGAAGAAGGTGAAGGAGTACGATCGCCAGTACATGTCGGGTCTCGTCACCGCGCAGGAACGCTACAACAACGTGGTCGACATCTGGTCGGCAACGTCGGAAGCGGTCGGCAAGGCGATGATGGAGCAGCTGTCGACGGAGCCGGTGACGGACCGCGACGGCAACGAGACGCGCCAGGAGTCGTTCAACTCGATCTACATGATGGCCGACTCGGGCGCCCGGGGTTCGGCGGTGCAGATTCGTCAGCTGGCCGGTATGCGTGGCCTGATGGCGAAGCCGGACGGCTCGATTATCGAGACGCCGATTACCGCGAACTTCCGCGAAGGCCTGAACGTGTTGCAGTACTTCATCTCGACCCACGGTGCACGTAAGGGTCTGGCTGATACGGCACTGAAGACCGCGAACTCGGGTTACCTGACGCGTCGTCTCGTCGACGTCACGCAGGATCTGGTGGTGGTCGAGGACGATTGCGGCACGTCGAACGGCGTGGCGATGAAGGCGCTGGTCGAAGGCGGTGAAGTCGTCGAGGCACTGCGCGACCGTATCCTCGGCCGCGTCGCGGTCGCGGACGTCGTGAACCCGGAAACGCAGGAAACGCTGTACGAATCGGGCACGCTGCTCGACGAAACGGCGGTCGAGGAAATCGAACGCCTCGGCATCGACGAAGTGCGCGTGCGCACGCCGCTGACCTGCGAAACGCGTTACGGTCTGTGCGCGGCCTGTTACGGCCGTGACCTGGGCCGCGGCTCGCTCGTGAACGTCGGCGAAGCAGTCGGCGTGATCGCGGCACAGTCGATCGGTGAACCGGGCACGCAGCTGACGATGCGTACGTTCCACATCGGTGGTGCGGCATCGCGTGCGGCAGTGGCGTCGTCGGTCGAAGCGAAGAGCAACGGTATCGTGCGCTTCACGGCGACGATGCGTTACGTCACCAACGCGAAGGGCGAGCAGATTGTCATTTCGCGTTCGGGCGAGGCGCTGATCACCGACGATATCGGCCGCGAGCGCGAACGTCACAAAATCCCGTACGGCGCGACGCTGTTGCAGCTCGACGGCGCGGCGATCAAGGCCGGCACGCAGCTGGCGACGTGGGATCCGATGACGCGTCCGATCATCACCGAGTACGGTGGTACGGTGAAGTTCGAGAACGTCGAGGAAGGCGTGACCGTCGCGAAGCAGATCGACGACGTGACCGGCCTGTCGACGCTGGTCGTGATCGACGTGAAGCGTCGTGGTTCGCAAGCTTCGAAGAGCGTGCGTCCGCAGGTGAAGCTGCTCGACGCGAACGGCGAGGAAGTGAAGATCCCGGGCACGGAACACGCTGTGCAGATCGGCTTCCAGGTCGGCGCACTGATCACCGTGAAGGACGGCCAGCAAGTGCAGGTGGGTGAAGTGCTTGCACGTATCCCGACCGAAGCGCAGAAGACGCGTGACATTACCGGCGGTCTGCCGCGGGTGGCGGAACTGTTCGAAGCGCGTTCGCCGAAGGATGCCGGCATTCTCGCGGAAGTCACCGGTACGACGTCGTTCGGCAAGGACACGAAGGGCAAGCAGCGTCTCGTCATCACGGACCTCGAAGGCAATCAGCACGAGTTCCTGATCGCGAAGGAAAAGCAGGTGCTGGTCCACGATGCTCAGGTCGTCAACAAGGGCGAAATGATCGTGGACGGCCCGGCCGATCCGCACGACATCCTGCGTTTGCAGGGTATCGAGGCGCTGTCGCGCTACATCGTCGACGAAGTGCAGGACGTGTATCGTCTGCAGGGCGTGAAGATCAACGACAAGCACATCGAGGTGATCGTTCGCCAGATGCTGCGTCGTGTGCAGATCACCGACAACGGTGATACGCGCTTCATCCCGGGCGAACAGGTCGAGCGTTCCGACATGCTGGACGAGAACGATCGCATGATCGCCGAGGACAAGCGCCCGGCGTCGTACGACAACGTGCTCCTCGGTATCACGAAGGCGTCGCTGTCGACCGACTCGTTCATCTCGGCGGCATCGTTCCAGGAAACGACCCGCGTGCTGACCGAAGCGGCGATCATGGGCAAGCGCGACGATCTGCGTGGCCTGAAGGAAAACGTGATCGTCGGCCGTCTGATCCCGGCCGGTACGGGTCTCGCGTTCCACAAGGCGCGCAAGGCGAAGGAGATGTCCGACCGCGAGCGTTTCGACCAGATCGCAGCGGAAGAGGCATTCGACTTCGGTACGCCGAGCACGCCGGCGGAAGAGCCGCAACACCCGGCAGCCGAATAAGCAGCATGGGCGGCGCGAGCCGCCTTACGTTGCCGTATTCGCTGTCATCGAAGCCGCCCGGTCCACCGGGCGGTTTTTTTTATCCGTCGTTCACGTTCATGACGGGCTTGCCGCACGGTTGCGCAGGCCCGTCATGCGCGCGCACGAACCCTGTCCGATGGGCCAACGTTTCACGATTCGCCGTGCGCTGCGCGAGCGGGTTGTTAAAATTGCGGTCATCGTTCCGCCGTCCTCCTTCTCATTCATGTCCCGCGCCCTCGAAATCCTCGACGAAGTCTTTGGTTATTCCGCATTTCGCGGCCAGCAGGGCGAAATCGTCGAACACGTCGCCGGCGGCGGCGATTGCCTCGTGCTGATGCCGACCGGCGGCGGCAAGTCGCTGTGCTACCAGATCCCGGCGCTGCTGCGCCGCGAGGCGGGGCAGGGCGCGGGCATCGTCGTGTCGCCGCTGATCGCGCTGATGCAGGACCAGGTCGCCGCGCTCAGCGAAGTCGGCGTGCGCGCGGCGTATCTGAACTCGACGCTGTCGGGCGCCGAAGCCGCGGCGACCGAGCGCGCGCTGCGCGAAGGCGAGATCGATCTGCTGTACGTGGCGCCCGAGCGGCTGATGACGGGGCGCTTCCTCGAGCTGCTCGAACGCGCGAGGATCGGCCTGTTCGCGATCGACGAGGCGCACTGCGTGTCGCAGTGGGGTCACGACTTCCGTCCCGAATACATTCAGTTGTCGGTGTTGCACGAGCGCTTCCCGTCGGTGCCGCGTATCGCGCTGACGGCCACCGCCGACGCGATCACGCGCGACGAGATCATCCATCGCCTCGCGCTCGACGACGCACGCGTGTTCGTGTCGAGCTTCGATCGCCCGAACATCCGGTACCGGATCGTCGAGAAGGACAACGCGCGCGCGCAGCTGCTCGACTTCATCCGCGCGGAGCATACGAACGCGGACGGCACGACCGATGCGGGCGTCGTCTACTGCCTGTCGCGCCGCAAGGTCGAGGAAACGGCCGAATGGCTGAAGGCGCAGGGCGTGCGGGCGCTGCCGTATCACGCGGGGATGGAGTTCGAGGTGCGGCAGAAGCACCAGGAAATGTTCCAGCGCGAGGAAGGCGTCGTGATGTGCGCGACCATTGCGTTCGGCATGGGCATCGACAAGCCGGACGTGCGCTTCGTCGCTCACCTCGATTTGCCGAAGAGCGTCGAAGGCTACTACCAGGAAACGGGCCGCGCGGGCCGCGACGGGATGCCGGCGAACGCGTGGATGGCGTATGGCCTCGGCGACGTCGTGCAGCAGCGCAAGATGATCGACGAATCCGATGCGGACGACGCGCACAAGCGCGTCCAGACGTCGAAGCTCGACGCGCTGCTCGGGCTGTGCGAGACGATCTCGTGCCGGCGCGTGCGATTGCTGAACTACTTCGGCGAGGCGAGCCAGCCGTGCGGCAACTGCGACACCTGCCTCGAGCCGCCCGATTCGTGGGATGCGACGCGCGAGGCGCAGATGGCGCTGTCGTGCGTGTTCCGCGCGCAGCGCGCGAGCGGCTTCAATTTCGGCTCGAGCCATCTGATCGAGATCCTGCGCGGCGGCCGCACCGAGAAGGTACTGCAGCGCGGTCATGACCAGCTCAGTACGTTCGGGATCGGCGCGGCGCTGTCCGAGCCCGAATGGCGCGCGATTTTCCGACAGCTCGTCGCCTACGGCTATCTGGCGGTCGACCATGGCGGATTCGGCGCGCTCATGCTGACCGAGGCTGCGAAGCCGGTGCTGAAGAACGAGGAGAAGGTCACGCTGCGCCGCTACGTGAAGCCGCAGCGCACGCGCCAGTCGTCCAGCCGCAGCGGCACGCGGGTCGACCCGACGGCCGGCATGGGCGCGCGCGAGCGGGCCCGCTGGGATGCGTTGCGTGCGTGGCGCGCGGAAACCGCGAAGTCCGACGGCGTGCCGGCCTACGTGATCTTCCATGACGCCACACTCGCCGAGATCGCGCGCAATGCGCCCGAGACGATCGAGGACCTGCGCCATATCCCCGGCATGGGCGTGCGCAAGCTCGAACGCTTCGGCGACGAGATCATCGACGTTGTCGAATCCGCATGACACAGGTGTTCCGACCCTTCCGGTAAACCGCTGCCGCGGCCGGCAAATCACGCAAGCCGTTGACTTAGTTGGTATTTCCGGAATATGATGTTGGGTTCCGGTAATCGGCAGGCCGCGTCGCGTTCCAACGTTCGTGTCCAACTCGCCGGTGTCGGAAGTCAACTGTGCGTCGATTCTCGCTTTGCCCGAAATCGATGTGCAGATTTTGTTCAATTTCAGGAATAAACAATGCCAACCATCAACCAACTGGTTCGCAAAGGCCGTCAGTCGGAAACGACGAAGAGCAAGAGCCCGGCCCTGCAGGACTGCCCCCAGCGTCGCGGCGTGTGCACCCGTGTGTACACGACGACGCCGAAGAAGCCGAACTCGGCACTCCGTAAGGTCGCCAAGGTTCGTCTGACGAACGGCTTCGAAGTGATTTCGTACATCGGCGGTGAAGGCCACAACCTGCAGGAACACTCGGTTGTGCTGATCCGCGGCGGCCGTGTGAAGGACTTGCCGGGTGTGCGTTACCACATGGTTCGCGGCTCGCTGGATACCCAGGGCGTCAAGGACCGTAAGCAAGCGCGCTCGAAGTACGGCGCGAAGCGTGCAAAGGCTGCCAAGTAAGCAGTTTTTGATCAGGGATCGCCCCAGGGCGGTCAAGGCGGGAGTGCCGGATTGCCGGTGCTGTCGAGTAAGTGGTCACCCGGCCAAGCTGGTTAGTCGTGAAGATGTGATCGGGTTTGTTGGTGGCCGCGGAGCTGGATACAGCTCCAACTGAACAGGTAAAGGAAGAATCATGCCGCGTCGTCGCGAAGTCCCCAAGCGGGAAGTGTTGCCGGATCCGAAGTTCGGCAACGTTGATGTAGCCAAGTTCATGAACATGCTGATGCTGTCCGGCAAGAAGTCGGTCGCAGAGCGCATCGTTTATGGCGCATTCGAACAAATCCAGACCAAGGGTGGCAAGGACCCGCTGGAAGTGTTCACGGTTGCGCTCAACAACGTGAAGCCGGTGGTCGAAGTGAAGAGCCGCCGCGTTGGTGGTGCCAACTATCAGGTTCCGGTCGAAGTGCGCCCGTCGCGTCGTATGGCATTGGCGATGCGCTGGCTGCGCGAGGCTGCGAAGAAGCGCAGCGAGAAGTCGATGGCTCTGCGCCTGGCAGGTGAACTCTCCGAAGCGGCCGAAGGCCGTGGCGGCGCGATGAAGAAGCGCGACGAAGTTCACCGCATGGCAGAAGCCAACCGCGCGTTCTCGCATTTCCGTTTCTAAGCGCCTGTCAGGGCTGTTAGCGGAAATAAATTCCGGGCGGGTGCGCTTTTCAGGCGCCTCGCCCGTTTGTGTTGAAGCATGATGCAGCAGGGCTGCATCATGTCATCCCAGTAGAGGATCAAAGTGGCTCGCAAGACTCCTATCGAGCGCTACCGTAATATCGGTATTAGCGCTCACATCGACGCCGGCAAAACGACGACGACCGAGCGCATTCTGTTTTACACCGGTGTGAACCACAAGATCGGTGAAGTCCACGACGGCGCAGCCACGATGGACTGGATGGAGCAGGAACAGGAGCGTGGCATCACGATCACGTCCGCTGCTACCACGGCCTTCTGGAAGGGCATGGGCGGCAACTATCCGGAACACCGCATCAACATCATCGACACCCCGGGTCACGTCGACTTCACGATCGAAGTGGAGCGCTCGATGCGCGTGCTCGACGGCGCGTGCATGGTGTACTGCGCAGTGGGCGGCGTGCAGCCGCAGTCGGAAACGGTGTGGCGCCAGGCCAACAAGTACAAGGTTCCCCGTCTCGCGTTCGTCAACAAGATGGACCGTACCGGCGCGAACTTCTTCAAGGTCTACGACCAGCTCCGTCTGCGCCTGAAGGCGAACCCGGTTCCGGTCGTGGTGCCGATCGGTGCGGAAGAAGGTTTCAAGGGTGTCGTCGACCTGATCAAGATGAAGGCGATCATTTGGGACGAGGCATCGCAAGGTACCAAGTTCGACTACGTGGACATCCCGGCGGAACTCGTCGACACGTGCAATGAATGGCGCGAAAAGATGGTCGAAGCGGCTGCCGAGTCGAACGAAGACCTGATGAACAAGTACCTCGAAGCGGGCGAGCTGTCCGAAGCCGAGATCGTGAAGGGTCTGCGTGACCGTACGATCGCGTGCGAAATTCAGCCGATGCTGTGCGGTACCGCGTTCAAGAACAAGGGCGTGCAGCGCATGCTCGACGCCGTGATCGATTTCCTGCCGTCGCCGGTCGACATCCCGCCGGTTACGGGTGAACTCGAAAATGGCGAGAAGACGGAGCGCCGTGCGTCCGACGACGAGAAGTTCGCGGCACTCGCGTTCAAGATCATGACCGACCCGTTCGTCGGCCAGCTGATCTTCTTCCGCGTCTACTCGGGCGTCGTCAATTCGGGTGACACGCTGCTCAATGCGACCAAGGACAAGAAAGAGCGTCTCGGCCGTATTCTGCAGATGCACGCGAACCAGCGTGAAGAAATCAAGGAAGTTCGCGCAGGCGACATCGCTGCTGCGGTCGGCCTGAAGGAAGCGACCACGGGCGACACGCTGTGCGATCCGGCACATCCGATCGTGCTCGAACGCATGATTTTCCCGGAGCCGGTGATTTCGCAGGCCGTCGAGCCGAAGACGAAGGCTGACCAGGAGAAGATGGGCCTGGCGCTCAACCGTCTCGCTCAGGAAGATCCGTCGTTCCGCGTGCAGACCGACGAAGAGTCGGGTCAAACCATCATTTCGGGCATGGGCGAGCTCCACCTCGAAATTCTGGTCGACCGGATGAAGCGTGAATTCGGCGTGGAAGCAACCGTCGGCAAGCCGCAGGTGGCCTACCGCGAAACCATTCGCAAGTCGGCCGCGGACGTCGAAGGCAAGTTCGTCAAGCAGTCGGGTGGTCGTGGTCAGTATGGCCATGCGGTCATTACGCTCGAGCGCAGCGAACTGGGCAAGGGCTACGAGTTCGTCGACGCGATCAAGGGCGGCGTGATTCCGCGCGAATACATCCCGTCGGTTGACAAGGGTATCCAGGAAACGCTGAAGAGCGGCGTGCTGGCAGGCTTCCCGGTTGTCGACGTGAAGGTCACGCTGACGTTCGGTTCGTACCACGACGTCGACTCGAACGAAAATGCGTTCCGCATGGCCGGTTCGATGGCGTTCAAGGAAGCGATGCGTCGTGCGGATCCGGTTCTGCTCGAGCCGATGATGGCCGTGGAAGTGGAAACGCCGGAAGACTTCATGGGTAACGTGATGGGTGACCTGTCGGGTCGTCGCGGCATCATCCAGGGCATGGATGACATGGTAGGCGGCGGCAAGATCGTGCGCGCCGAAGTGCCGCTGTCGGAAATGTTCGGCTACTCGACGTCGCTGCGTTCGCTGACGCAGGGTCGCGCAACGTACACGATGGAGTTCAAGCACTACGCTGAAGCTCCGAAGAACGTTGCAGAAGCGATCATCAGCGCGAAGACGAAGTAATTCGCTATCACAATCGATTATTTTTGAAAGAAGAGAATCATGGCAAAAGGTAAATTCGAGCGGACCAAGCCGCACGTGAACGTTGGTACGATCGGTCACGTTGACCACGGCAAGACGACCCTGACGGCAGCGATCACGACGGTGCTGACGAAGAAGTTCGGCGGCGAAGCGAAGGCATACGACCAGATCGACGCGGCACCGGAAGAAAAGGCGCGCGGCATCACGATCAACACGGCACACGTCGAGTACGAAACGGCTAACCGTCACTACGCACACGTCGACTGCCCGGGCCACGCTGACTATGTGAAGAACATGATCACGGGCGCAGCGCAGATGGACGGCGCGATCCTGGTTTGCTC
>NZ_JBEPLG010000019.1:0-87110 GCF_040545115.1 Burkholderia sp. 567 | reverse complement strand
ATGCTGCCGATCGCGACCGAATACGGCTGATCGACCCCCGTCTGGGCAATACTGCCGATCGCCACCGCGTTGTCCGAACTCGCGACCGCCTGCAGGCCCACTGCGACGGTATTGAGCCCGCCCGCGCCACTTGCCACGCCGATGGCCGCAGCGGTACCCATTTTGGGATCGCGACCGTTCATCGATGCAATGTTCGGCAAGCTGCCGTCCGCACCCAACCCTTCGATCGCGACGAAGCTGCCCGGCTTCGATTCGACGTCACGCGTCATCCGCGTCATCTTCGTGTCGAACTGCGCAGTGGAGGTATGCATCGCGTCGGTCAACTGCTTCATGGTGACGGCATCCGACTCATCGATACCGTCTTCGACGTTGACGATCCGACGTTTCTGAGTCACATCGCCTACCGAAACGGTATTGGCTGCCATAGCAACCGAGTTGACGCCGATCGCGATGGAGTTCATGCCCGACGCGCGGGAACCCGAACCGATCGCCAGCGTATCGACGTTCGTCGCACTCGCTTGCGAGCCGATCGCCACGCTGTTCTTGCCGAGCGCACTGGCTTGCGCGCCCGTGGCCCGAACCTTGATGTACTTCATGTCAAGCGTGCCGTCGCCGAGATCCTTCTTGATCTCGTCCTTGACGTCGCTCATGCCGCTTTGGAGCTGGGCTACGTTGACAGCGTCGGTGGCGGCCTGGCCCGTCGCGACGTTCTTCAGCGCGACCGGCGTCGACGCACCCGCACCGCCCAGCGTCACGCTCGCCTTACCCGCGCCGTCATAATGCACGGCGTTCGTGTCCTCGCCGCCGGCGCCGCCACCCGAGGCGGCCGCGGCCTGAAGCGCGTCCCCGACGTTGTTGAAAGTCTTGTCGCCGACCTTGTAGGTCGGCTTCGAAAGGGTGCCGTCCGTATTGACGGTCGTTTGGCCACCGAGTGCGGACGCGACGCTCGACGACACGTCATACAGCTGGCCGCCGTTCACGGCGTCCTTGCTGGCCGATGCGACCTTGCCCGCCTTCACGTTCGTGACGACCGTACCGCCCGTGCCGCCCAGCGCAACGGTGCTCTTCGTCGCATCGTTGTACACGACCGCGAGCGACTCGCCGGTCGACGGATCGATCAGGCCGCTATCGTTCAGCGACTGCTCGACATTGGTCACGCGGTTGTTGGTCGCAAACAGTTGCGCACCGTTGACGGCGTCCGTGCTGTTCGCCGCCAACGTGGCCGCACGCACGTTGGTAAGTTTGACCGCGGCCGAACCGGTGCCGCCGAGGGTGACCGAGTTCTTCGTGGTGGAGTCGTACTCCACCGCGTTTGCCGAGCCGCCGCCGGATTCGGACGCCGCCAGCAGCGCGTCGCCGACGTTGTCGTAGGTCTTGGTGCCGATCGTGTACGCCGGTTTCTTGATGTTGCCGGTCGCGTCGACGGCAGCGTTACCGCCCAGCGTGGCGGTCACGTCCTTGAGCTGCGCAATGTTGACGGCATCGGTCGCCTGCGTGCCGCGCCCGACGTTGACGATCTGACGCTCGAAACCGGCGGTACCGACCGATACCGTATTGGCCCGGTCTGCTTCCGAATACGAACCGAGTGCCAGCGAGTCGGCGCCACGCGCCGCCGCGCTCTGACCGATCGCGATCGCATTTTCCGCGGCTGCGGCAGCCTGCGAGCCGATCGCCATCGTGCCGGCCCGCGTCGCCATCGACGAATCACCGATCGCCAGCGAGGATTCCGCCGCTGCCTTCGCCTTGCGCCCCAGCGCATAGGCGCCCCAACCGGTCGCCTGTGCCTCGTTGCCGAGCGCGATCGACGACTTGCCGCCCGCATTGGCCCCGGTACCCAGCGCAATCGCGCCTTCCTCTCCGAGTGCCGATGCATTGGCGCCGAATGCGACGTTGTTGCCAGCCGCGGTCGCCTTGTTACCGATCGCCACCGCACCGCCGAGACCCGACGTAGCCGGGCGCGTGCTGGCGCTGGCGCCGATCGCGATCGAGTTGTCGCCCGTCGCCGACGCGTTATCCGTGCCATCGCCCTTCGCATTGATCTTCACGTATGCGCTGTTGTCGGGCACGACTACCCGCGTATCAAGACCACTGCGCTTGAGCGTCTTCTGATCTTCCTGCTTGACGTCGGTCAGATGGGTCGGATCATCGAGCACCGGATCTGCCGCGTCGACTTCGTCCGCGTACGCAGACCCCATGGAGGCAACGACAAGCGCGGCGGCTACCGCAATTTTCGATTTCGCGGAGCGCGACGATTTCGAGCGCCCACGTGCAATTTCCGATGCCGCGCACCAAGTGCTGGTCGAGGCGTTCCACACGACACGATACGACTTGTTCATACGAACCTTTTCCTTTGGTAAACCTCTCCTCGACGCGCATCGGCTTTGACAAGCCATATCGATGCGACGACTCGGCGAGCGGTGACAAGTAGCTCAACGCTTACGGCTTTCCGGGAAGAAATGCGAAACGTGCATACTGAGAAATCGCATGAACACAGGGGACGATCACGTCGACAGCGCTGCGAAATCGCGGGTTTCAACCGGATACTGAAAGCTGGCTGAAACTCTATTGACATGCCCTCATCCCAAAAACAGGACACGAACTAAATGTGTGAAAATTCATTTAGAACCTGTACGAATTACTTTTTAATTTTAATAAATGTCACAGGATTTAAAGGATTTACCGCCGCACCGGCTATCGGAATAATTCAATATTTTCTGTATTAAAAAAGTCGTGGCGACAACGCGTTTCACTGAACAGTGACGCTGGCCGGCATGCGCCGACCCATGCTCGAGCGCGGTCTTCCGGACCGCTCCCTCGCCAGAAAATCCGCTATACTTTGCCGACTGCCGCCACTTGGCGGCAGGTCGGAAGCGCGCCGATTTGCTGACTCGATTGCGGGCGCGCGAACCGGCCGGGCCTTGATGCGTCTTGGTCCCGGCAGGTTCACTACAAATGCGGCTAAAGAGGTCGTCAGCCGCGCACCTTCGCCTCCGCGCATCGCCGACACCGTTTAGCCGCCCAGTCATAAGGCGGAACGAATGGAATCGATCGGCATCGTCGCTCCACAGACCATGCACTTCGCCGAACCACTGCGCTTGCAAAGCGGCAGCGTGATCGGCAACTATCAGCTCGTCGTCGAAACGTACGGCGAGCTCAATGCCGCGCGTTCGAACGCGGTGCTCGTCTGCCACGCGCTCAACGCGTCGCATCACGTCGCCGGCGTCTACGCGGACGATCCGCGCAGCACCGGCTGGTGGGACAACATGGTCGGCCCCGGCAAGCCGCTCGACACCAACCGCTTCTTCGTGATCGGCGTGAACAACCTCGGCTCGTGCTTCGGCTCGACCGGCCCGATGAGCATCGACCCGTCGAGCGGCAAGCCGTATGGCGCGCGCTTTCCGGTCGTCACAGTCGAGGACTGGGTGCACGCGCAGGCGCGCGTCGCGGATGCCTTCGGCATCGAGCGCTTCGCCGCGGTGATGGGCGGCAGCCTCGGCGGGATGCAGGCGCTCGCGTGGAGCCTGATGTATCCGGAGCGCGTCGCCCACTGCATCGACATCGCGTCGACGCCGAAGCTGTCCGCGCAGAACATCGCGTTCAACGAAGTCGCGCGCTCGGCGATCCTGTCCGATCCCGATTTCCACGGCGGCGACTATTACGCGCACGGCGTGAAGCCGAAGCGCGGCCTGCGCGTCGCGCGGATGATCGGCCACATCACGTACCTGTCCGACGACGACATGGCCGAGAAATTCGGCCGTGCGCTGCGCCGCGCGGACGGCGCGCTCGACGCGTACAACTTCAGCTTCGACGTCGAGTTCGAGGTCGAGTCGTACCTGCGCTACCAGGGCGACAAGTTTGCCGACTACTTCGACGCGAACACCTACCTGCTGATCACGCGCGCGCTCGACTACTTCGATCCGGCCAAGGCGTTCGACGGCAATCTGACGGCCGCGCTCGCGCACACGCAGGCGAAATACCTGATCGCGAGCTTCTCGACCGACTGGCGCTTCGCGCCCGCGCGTTCGCGCGAGATCGTGAAGGCGCTGCTCGACAACAAGCGCACGGTCAGCTACGCGGAGATCGACGCGCCGCACGGCCACGATGCGTTCCTGCTCGACGACGCGCGCTATCACAACCTTCTGCGCGCGTATTACGAACGAATCGCCAACGAGGTAGGCGCATGAACCAGCAAGCCCTGAACTCCCTGTCCGCGCGCGCGGACTTCCGCACGATCGCGCGCTGGGTCGAACCTCGCTCGACGGTGCTCGACCTCGGCTGCGGCGACGGCTCGCTGCTCGCGCTGCTGATGGAAGAACTGGACGTGACCGGCTACGGGATCGAGCTGAACGACGCGGGCGTGCTCGCGAGCGCGAAGAACGGCATCAATGTGATCCAGCAGAACCTGGAAGACGGCCTGCGCCTGTTCGAGGACCACAGCTTCGACATCGCGATCCTGTCGCAGACGCTGCAGACGATTCACCAGACTGCCGCGATCCTGCGCGAAACCGCGCGGGTCGGGCGCGAATGCATCGTGTCGTTCCCGAATTTCGGCTACTGGCCGCATCGGCTGTCGGTACTGAACGGCCGGATGCCGGTGTCGAAGGCGCTGCCGTACCAATGGCACAACACGCCGAACGTCCGGGTGCTGACGATCGAGGATTTCGAGGCGCTCGCGCCGGAAGTCGGCGTCACGATCCTCGACCGCGTCGTGCTGCACGAAGGCCAGCCGATTCGTTGGGGAGCGAACTGGCGTGGTAGTCTTGCTGTCTATCGCGTCAAGCGCAGCTGAGCCCGGGGGCCGTTGACGGATGATCCGGCCCGCACGCGCGTGCGGCCGCCCCCTTCTGCGCTGCTCGCGCCGCCTGCGCTGCCGCCGCAATCAGTCAACGCTACCCAGTTCCATTCCATGTCCAAAACGCCACACGAGGCGCCCGCGCTCACCGCTCACGAGGATCACCCCGGCTGGCGAGCCTATCTGAACACGCACATGCTGATCTGCGTGTTCCTCGGGTTCACGTCCGGTCTGCCCCTGTTCACGCTCGTCTACCTCGTGCAGGCATGGCTGCGCTCCGAAGGCGTGAACCTGAAGGAAATCGGCCTGTTCGCGCTGATCCAGTTCCCGTATACGTGGAAGTTCCTGTGGGCGCCGCTGATGGACCGCTACATCCCGCGCCTGCCCGGCTGGCGGCCGGGCCGCCGGCGCGGCTGGCTGCTGCTCACGCAGCTGCTGGTCGCGGGGGCGATCGCCACGCTCGGCTTCGTGTCGCCGCGCGACTCGATCTGGACGGTCGCCGCGCTCACCACGCTCGTCGCGTTCTTCGGCGCGAGCGCCGACATCGTGATCGACGCGTACCGCCGCGAACTGCTGCGCGACACCGAGCAGGGCCTCGGCAACGCGGTGCACGTGAACGCCTACAAGCTCGCCGCGCTGATTCCCGGCTCGCTGGCGCTGATCCTGTCCGACCACCTGCCGTGGGACGCCGTGTTCGCGATCACCGGCGCGTTCATGCTGCCTGGCATCCTGATGACGCTCGTCGTGCGCGAGCCCGAAGTGGTCGGCACGCCGCCGCGCAACCTGCGCGACGCGATCGTGCTGCCGTTCCGCGAATTCATCCAGCGCGACGGCTGGGCCGGCGCGCTGCTGGTCATCGCGTTCATCTTCCTGTTCAAGATCGGCGACACGATGGCGACCACGCTGTCGACGTCGTTCTTCCTCGACATCGGCTTCACGCGCACCGAGATCGGCATCGTCGCCAAAACCACCGCGCTGGTCGCGAGCGTCGCCGGCGGCATCATCGGCGGCGTGTGGCTCGTGAAGATCGGGATCGGCCGCGGGCTGTGGATCTTCGGCGCGCTGCAGATGGTGTCGACCCTCGGCTTCGCGTGGCTCGCGCAGCTCGGCCCCGGCTCGCCGGTGCTGGCCGTGCTGTACGACTTCACGGTATCGACGAGCCACGCGATCGCGTCGGCGCTGTCGGTGTTCGGCGTCGTCGTCACGCCGCAGTTCAGCCCGATGACGGTCGCGCTCGCGATCGTCTACGGCGTCGAAACCTTCACCACCGGCCTGACGATGGCCGCGTTCGTCGCGTACATCGCGAGCACGACCGACCCGCGCTACACGGCCACGCAGTTCGCGCTGTTCACGAGCCTCGCGTCCGTGCCGCGCACGCTCGCGTCGGCCGCGAGCGGCTTCATCGTCGCGAAGATCGGCTGGTTCGACTACTTCATCGTGTGCACCGCGCTCGCGATCCCCGGCATGCTGCTGCTGTTCAAGATCGCGCCGTGGAACGGTGTCGCGCGCAACGGCGAGGCGAGCCGTGCGCAATGACCGCCTGCTTCGCGCCGCACGCGTCGCCGCCGCACTGAGCGTCGGCGTCGCGGCGCTCGGCGCGGCGGCAAGCACGCATCCGACCGACGCCGGGGCAGCCGCGGCCGGCTCCGCGGCGGCTGCGCCGTCCACGCCGGCGACCACCGTCGCGCCGTCCGCCGCCGAAGCCGCGCAGCCGAGCGGCGGGGCCGTGCCGTCGAAAGCCTATGCGCCGACGTCGCAGCAGGTCCGCTACGGCGACGCGATCGCGTTCCGCACGCTGATCCCGTCGCCGCTGCTCGAACAGCTGACCGCGAGCGAATACGCGCAGATCGTGCAAACGGCCGCCGACAGCGACCGCCTGCTGCCCGCGAATCAGCCGCGCGTGAAACGCCTGCGCGCGATCGTCATGAAGCTGGCGCCGTATTCGGTGAAGTGGAACGACCGCGTGAAGAGCTGGGCGTGGGACGTCAATGCGATCCGCTCGCGCGACATCCGCGTCACGTGCCTGCCGGGCGGCAAGGTGCTCGTGTACGGCGGGATGCTCGATCGCGTCCGCCTGAACGACGACGAGTTCGGCGTGTTGCTCGCGCACGGCATCGCCCATGCGCTGCGCGAACACGCGCGCAGCAATCTCAGCACGGCGTCGCAAACGTCGCTGCGCGCGGCCGCGCTGCCGCCGCTGTTCGGCGTCGGCGATCCGCTGCCGCAGGCGCTGAACCTCGGCGCACGTCTGCAGACGCTGCGCTACGACCCGACCGACGAGACGGAAGCCGACGTGATCGGCGGCGACATCGCCGCCCGCGCGGGCTTCGATCCGCGCGCGGCGATCACGCTGTGGGACAAGCTCGCGGCGGCCACCCGCGCGAACAAGACGTCGGGCTTCATCTACACGCATCCGTACGGCGCGACGCGGCGGCAGGATCTGCTGAACCGGCTGCAGGACCTGATGCCGCTGTATGCGAAGGCGACGGGCAAGCGCGTCGACACGCTGCCCGACTACGCGGGCATCAGCGCGCAGCGGCGCAAGGTCGCGCGGCGCTGAGCATCGCCGCAGGCCGCGGCTTTCCGTCGGGCATCGCCGGCGTGTGACACGGCGCTACGCGCCGACGTCCGATTCGACCGGCCGGCTGCCGCTCTCGCGCATCCAGCGCACTTCGTCACCGGGGCTGCGGCCGAACAGCCGCTTGAACTCACGGCTGAACTGCGACGCGCTCGCATAGCCGACCCGCGCGGCGGCGGCACCCGCGCCGACGCCGTCCTGCACCATCATCAACCTCGCCTGGTGCAGGCGCGCGGCCTTCACATACTGCATCGGCGACGTCGCCGTCACGTGCTTGAACTGCGCGTGGAACACCGCGAGGCTCATCCCGGCCTCGCGCGCGAGCGTCTCGACATCGAGATCGGCCTTCAGGTCCGCATGGATGCGCCGCAGCGCCTTCGCGACGCGGCCGAAATGATGCTGCTGGGCGAGCGCCGCGCGAATCGCGTCGCCCTGTGCGCCCGTCAGCACGCGGTATGCGATCTCGCGCATGATCGCCGGCCCGAGCACGCAGGTGTCGTGCGGCGACGCGAGCGCTTCGAGCAGCCGCACCACCGCGTCGGCGAGCGGCGCATCGAGCGGCGTCGAATAGACGCCGTGCGGCTCGCTGACCGCCGCGCCGAGCGTCTCGTCGAGCAGGATTGCGAGTTCGGCGATCACCGCGAGATCGACGCGGATCGAGATCGCGAGAAATGGCTCGTCCGGGCTCGCGAAGGTTTCGCATTCGAACGGCAGCGGCACCGACAGCACGAGATACTGCTGCGCGTCGTACACGAACGAGCGGTCGCCGAGATAGCCAAGCTTGCGGCCCTGGCACACGACGATGATGCTCGGCTCGTACAGCACCGGCATGCGCGGCACGGGGCGGCTCACGCGGAAGAAGCGCACGCCGTCGAGCGTCGCCAGCGTATCGCCCTCGTTCGGCGCGAGGCTCGAATGCAGCTCGATCATGCGGCGCCGCACACGGTCGCCCATATCGTCGAAAAGGGGCTGGAAGCTCATCGGCGTCGTCCTGTCCGGCAAGAGAATCTGGCTTGCAATGTAGCACTTTGAAAGCGTTTTGACGGCTGTTGGCGCGCAATTCGAGAGGAATGGGCAAATCTTCCAGACCTTCGTGTATTTCGCCGCGGCGGCTCGCTCCGTACGATGGGCACCTGTCTCGCCGCGTCGCCACATGGCGCGGCGGCAGTCTGTTTCGCCGGATGTTTTCCCGGACAAGGAGCCCCCTGCATGAGCACAACCTACGCTTACGCGGCGACCGATGCGCAATCGCCGCTCGCCCCGTTCGAATTCCAGCGCCGCGCGCTGCGCGACCTCGACGTCCAGATCGAGGTGCTCTACTGCGGCGTCTGCCACTCGGACCTGCACCAGGCCCGCAACGAATGGCGCAACACGATCTATCCGGTCGTGCCGGGCCATGAAATCGTCGGCCGCGTGACCGCGACCGGCCCGCAGGTGTCGCGTTTCAAGGTCGGCGAGCTGGTCGGCGTCGGCTGTCTCGTCGATTCGTGCCGCACCTGCCCGAGCTGCGCGGAAGGCCTCGAACAGTATTGCGAGAACGGCTTCGTCGGCACCTACAACGGCCAGGACCGCGTGACGGGCGACATCACGTATGGCGGCTATTCGACCCAGCTCGTGGTCGACGAGGCGTTCGTGCTGCGCGTGCCCGACACGCTGGACCCGGCCGGCGCGGCGCCGCTGCTGTGCGCGGGGATCACGACCTACTCGCCGCTGCGCCAGTGGAACGTCGGGCCCGGCAAGAAAGTCGGGATCGTCGGCCTCGGCGGGCTCGGCCACATGGGCGTGAAGCTCGCGCGCGCGATGGGTGCGCACGTCGTGCTGTTCACGACCTCGCCGTCGAAGATCGAGGACGGCAAGCGGCTCGGCGCGCACGAAGTGGTGATCTCGAAGGACGAAGCGCAGATGAACGCGCACCTGAACAGCTTCGACTTCATCCTGAACACGGTGGCCGCGCAGCACGACCTGAACCCGTTCCTGCACCTGCTGAAGCGCGACGGCACGATGACGCTAGTCGGCGCGCCGGAGCACGACCATCCGTCGCCGCAGGTGTTCAACCTGATCTTCAAGCGCCGCCGCCTCGCGGGCTCGCTGATCGGCGGGATCGCGGAAACGCAGGAAATGCTCGATTTCTGCGCGGAGCACGGCATCACGTCGGACATCGAAACGATTCCGATGCAGCAGATCAACGCCGCTTACGAGCGCATGCTCAAGAGCGACGTGAAGTATCGGTTCGTGGTGGACATGGCGTCGCTCAAGCAGTAACGCAGCAGGCGCCGCCCCCAAAGCAAAACGGGCCGCATGTTCGACATGCGGCCCGCTTTGCATCCGGCTACCGGTTGGCTCGACCGCTACGTGCATCACGTAGCGCCGAAGATCACTTCTTGTAGTCGTAATCGACCGTCAGCGGCGCGTGATCGCTGAACTTGATGTCCTTGAAGATCGACGTGCGCTTCGCGGTGCCGGCCACGCCCGGCGTCGCGATCTGGTAATCGATCCGCCACCCGACGTTCTTCGCGTACGCCTGGCCGCGGTTGCTCCACCATGTGTACTGCTCGGGGCGCGGGTCGAGCGTGCGGAATACGTCGACATAGCCGACATCGTCGAACAGCTGCGTGAGCCACGCGCGCTCTTCCGGCAGGCAGCCCGAGTTCTTCTGGTTGCTCTTCCAGTTCTTGATGTCGATTTCCTTGTGGACGATGTTCACGTCGCCGCACAGGATCACCTCGCGCTTGCTCTTCAGCTCCGCGAGATGCGGCATGAACTCGTCCATGAAGCGGTACTTCGCCTGCTGGCGCTCTTCGCCGCTCGAGCCGGACGGAACGTACACCGACACGACCGACAGCTTGCCGTAGCGCGCCTCGACGTAGCGCCCCTCGGGATCGAATTCGCTGCTGCCGAAGCCGATGATCACGTCATCGGGCTCGTGGCGGCTGTACATGCCCGCGCCGCTGTAGCCCTTCTTTTCGGCGTGATGGAAATAGCTCCTCAAGCCATGCGGCTCGACGAAGTCGGCCGGCAGGTCGTCGGCCGATACCTTGATTTCCTGCACGCATACGCAGTCGGCGTTCTGTTCGCCGAGCCATTCGAAAAAGCCCTTCTTCGCGGCGGAGCGGATGCCGTTCAGGTTGGCGGTAATCACTCGCATCATGTCGGGTTCCGTTGTTCAGTTCAGTTCGATATGTTTGACAGGATCGCAGCCTAGCGGATCTTCACGCCTTCGAGCTCCGGCTTCGGCGGCGGGAATTCGAGCTTCATGTCGGTCATCGTGCGCAGCAGCAGCTCGGCGATCATCACGTTGCGATGGGTTTTCGAGTTCGCCGGGATCACGTACCACGGCGCATGCTCGGCCGACGTCGCGGCGAGCGCGTCGCGGTACGCCGACTGGTATGCATCCCAGTGCTTGCGCGCGTCGAGATCGGCGATGTCGAACTTCCAGTGCTTGGTCGGATCGTCGATGCGCGCCTGCAGCCGCTCGCGCTGCTCGTCCTTCGAGATGTGCAGGAAGCACTTGACGATCGTCGTGCCGTTCTCCGCGAGCATCGTCTCGAAATCGCGGATCTGCCGGTAGCGGCGCTCGCATTCCTTGTCGCTGATGAGCTCGAGCACGCGCGGCACGAGGACGTCCTCATAGTGGCTGCGGTTGAAGATCGCGAGTTCGCCCGCGGCCGGCGCCTGCGCATGCACGCGCCACAGGAAGTCGTGCGCGGCCTCGATCGGCGTCGGCGCCTTGAACGGCACGATGCGCAGGCCGAGCGGATCGACGTCGCGAAACACCGCGCGCACGGTACCGTCCTTGCCGCTGGTGTCCATCCCCTGCAGCACCAGCAGCACGCGCTTCTTCTGCTGCGTGTGCAGGCGCTCCTGCTGCACGTCGAGCTCCGTCGACACGGCGCTGAGCCGTTCGCGGTCGGCATCCTTCGAGCCCGACGAGAACGGCTTCGCGGCCGGATCGAACGCATCGAGCCTGAATGCGGCAGCTTCCTTGTCACGCGTGCTGTACGGCACGCGGAAATCATCGAGCGACGGTTGTTTCGCCATTCGTTCCTCCGTTGGACGGTGCGATGCACACGCGCACACGATAACGCATGCACCAAAGCGACGGGCCGCCCCGAACAGGTTCGGCGGCGGCCCGTCGTCAGGCGCGGTTCAGGCACGCGGCCATGTTCAGCCGAGCTTCTTCTTCAGCAGTTCGTTGACCTGCTGCGGATTGGCCTTGCCCTTGGTCGCCTTCATCGCCTGGCCGATCAGCGCGTTGAACGCCTTTTCCTTGCCCGCGCGGAATTCCTCGACCGACTTCGCGTTCGCGGCGAGCACCTCGTCGATGATCGCTTCCAGCGCGCCGGTGTCGGAGATCTGCTTCAGGCCCTTCGCGTCGATGATGCGGTCGGCCGCGGCTTCGTCGGTCGCCTTCTCGTCCCAGATCGCCGAGAAGATTTCCTTCGCGATCTTGTTCGAGATCGTGCCGTCGGCGATGCGCTGCAGCACCAGCGCGAGCTGCGCCGCCGACACCGGAATCGCGTCGATCTCGATGCCGTCGCGGTTCAGCTGCGACGACACGTCGCCCATCAGCCAGTTCGCGGCGATCTTCGCGTTCGCGGCGCCGGCCTTCGCGACCACGGCCTCGAAGTACGCGGCCATCGCCTTGCTCGACGTCAGCACGCCGGCGTCGTACGCGGACACGCCATATTGCTCGACGAAGCGCTGCTGCATCGCGGCCGGCAGTTCGGGCATCCCGGCCTGCACGCGCTCGATCCAGTCCTGGCCGATCACGAGCGGCATCAGGTCGGGGTCGGGGAAGTAGCGGTAGTCGTGCGCGTCTTCCTTGCTGCGCATCGAACGCGTCTCGCGCTTGTCCGGATCGTAGAGGCGCGTTTCCTGCACGACTTCGCCGCCGTCCTCGATCAGCTCGATCTGGCGACGCACTTCGTAGTTGATCGCTTCTTCAAGGAACCGGAACGAGTTCAGGTTCTTGATTTCCGCGCGCGTGCCGAACTTTTCCTGGCCGACCGGCCGCACCGACACGTTTGCGTCGCAGCGGAACGAGCCTTCCTGCATGTTGCCGTCGCAGATGCCGAGCCACACGACGAGCGCGTGTAGCGACTTCGCATAGGCCACGGCCTCGGCCGCGCTGCGCATTTCCGGCTCGGTGACGATCTCGAGCAGCGGCGTGCCCGCGCGGTTCAGGTCGATCCCGGTCATGCCGGCGAAGTCTTCATGCAGCGACTTGCCCGCATCTTCCTCGAGGTGCGCACGGGTCAGGTTGACCGTCTTCTCGTACGCAGGCTTGCCGGCTTTCTCGTTGGCCGGCACCTGGATCGTGATCCGGCCGCCCTGCACGACCGGAATCTCGTACTGGCTGATCTGATAGCCTTTCGGCAGATCGGGGTAGAAATAATTCTTGCGCGCGAAGATGCTGCGCGGCGCGATGGTCGAGCCGATCGCGAGGCCGAAGCGGATCGCCCGCTCGACCGCGCCGCGGTTCAGCACCGGCAGCACGCCCGGCAGCGCCAGATCGACCGGACACGCCTGCGTGTTCGGCTCGGCGCCGAACTGCGTCGGTGCGCCCGAGAAAATCTTCGAGACGGTCGACAGTTGCGCGTGCGTCTCGAGACCGATGACGACTTCCCATTGAGTAGCCATATGCTTACACCCCTGCCGGAACTTGCTTGTGCCAGTCGGTCGCGCGCTGGAACGCGTCGGCGACCTGCAGCATCCGGGCTTCGTTGAAATAGTTGCCGATGATCTGCAGACCGACCGGGCGCTTCGCGTTCGCGCCCGCGCCGAAGCCGCACGGCACGCTCATGCCGGGCAGGCCGGCGAGGCTCACCGACAGCGTATAGATATCCGCGAGATACATCTGCACCGGATCGTCGCCCTTCGCGCCGAGATCCCATGCGACCGTCGGCGAGGCCGGGCCCATGATCACGTCGCAGGACTGGAACGCTTCCTGGAAATCCTGCGCGATGATGCGGCGGATCTTCTGCGCCTGCAGGTAGTACGCGTCGTAGTAGCCGTGCGACAGCACGTAAGCGCCGACGAGAATCCGGCGCTTCACCTCGGGGCCGAAGCCTTCGGCGCGCGACTTCTTGTACATGTCGAGCAGGTCGCCGTACTGCGCGGCGCGGTGGCCGAAGCGCACGCCGTCGAAACGCGACAGGTTCGACGACGCCTCGGCCGGCGCGATCACGTAGTACACGGGGATCGACAGTTCGGTTTTCGGCAGCGACACGGGCACGAGCGTCGCGCCGAGCGCCTCGTACTGCTTGAGCGCCGCGTCGATCGACGCACGCACGTCGTCGGCGAGGCCGTCGCCGAAATACTCGTTCGGCAGACCGATGCGCAGCCCGGCAAGCGGCTTGCCCGCATCGTTGCCGGCCGCCCACGGCTGGCCGAGGTGGCGCGTGAAATCCTCGTCCTCACGCTCGAGGCTCGTCGAGTCGCGCTCGTCGAAGCCGGACATCGCGTTCAGCAGCAGCGCGCAGTCGGACGCGCTCTGCGCCATCGGGCCGCCCTGGTCGAGCGACGACGCGAACGCGATCATCCCGTAGCGCGACACGCGGCCGTAGGTCGGCTTGATGCCCGTCACGCCCGCGAACGACGCGGGCTGGCGGATCGAGCCGCCGGTGTCGGTGCCGGTCGCGGCCGGCGCGAGGCGCGCGGCGACGGCGGCCGAGCTGCCGCCCGAGCTGCCGCCCGGCACCGCGTTGGTATCCCACGGGTTCTTCACCGCGCCGAACGCGGAGTTCTCGTTCGACGAGCCCATCGCGAACTCGTCCATGTTGGTCTTGCCGAGCGTGACCATGCCGGCCGCCTGCAGGCGGGCGACGACGGTCGCGTCGAACGGGCTCTCGTAGTTCGCGAGCATCTTCGAGCCGGCGGTCGAGCGCCAGCCGCGCGTGACGAACACGTCCTTGTGCGCGATCGGCAGGCCGGTCAGCGCGCCGCCCGCGCCGCGCGCGAGTTCGGCGTCGGCGGCCTTCGCCTGCGCAAGGGTGAGGTCGGCGTCGACGTGGACGAACGCGTTCAGGTCGCGTGCCGCGTCGATCCGTTTCAGGTAGAGCTGCGCGAGCTCGACGGCCGAGCATTCCTTGGCGGCGAGCGCGGCGCGCAGTTCGGTCAGGCTTTTTGCGTGCATTGAGTGGTTTTCCTGGGAATTCTGGGTGGCGCGCGGCGCGGCGCCGGCGCGCTTGTCATCGAATGCTTACTCGATCACCTTCGGCACGAGGTAGAGGCCGTCCTGGACGGCCGGCGCCGGACGCTGGTTGTCGTCGCGATTGACGACTTCCGTCACGGCGTCGTCGCGCAGGCGCTGCGCGACTTCCTGGATCTGCTCGATCGGGTGGGCGAGCGGCGCGATGCCGGCGGTGTCGACCGCCTGCATCTGCTCGACGAGGCCGAAGAATTCATTGAGCTGGCCGAGCATGTGCTCGGCGTCGGCGTCGGCCATTTCGAGTCGCGCCAGGTGCGCGATGCGTTTCACATCGGTCAGGGTCAGGGCCATTCGATCACCGGAAAAACAAGGCTGCGCGGCGCAGCGAAAGCAGCGCTGCGGCGGGGGGTTGGAGGGTGCGATCCCACCCTCAAAAATCGGGGCCGAAGCGGCAAAAATACCGCCCGTTTCGATTCAAATACCGTGAAATTATAAGGTATCATTACGCGTTCGACCCAAACCCGGCAGCCTTTTCCCGCACCGTTTCGCCTCGTTTCGGCAAGCCGTGCGTGCTTCGTGCGATCCCCGGTAGACATCACTCGCAGCTTCGTGCGCCGCGGCGGCCGCTTCCGCCACGCTTCCCGAGGCTGTTATTTTTTCCGCTGCCGCCCTCAGCGCTCGCTATGCAGGGCCGGCCCAGAGCGAAACAGGATTCTGAATGTTCGGTTTTTTGCGCAGCTACTTCTCCAACGATCTCGCGATCGACCTCGGCACCGCAAACACCCTGATCTACATGCGCGGCAAGGGCATCGTGCTCGATGAGCCCTCCGTCGTGTCGATTCGCCAGGAAGGCGGCCCCAACGGCAAGAAAACGATCCAGGCGGTCGGCAAGGAAGCCAAGCAGATGCTCGGCAAGGTGCCGGGCAACATCGAGGCGATCCGCCCGATGAAGGACGGCGTGATCGCCGACTTCACCGTCACCGAGCAGATGATCAAGCAGTTCATCAAGACGGCGCACGAGTCGCGCATGTTCTCGCCTTCGCCGCGCATCATCATCTGCGTGCCGTGCGGCTCGACCCAGGTCGAGCGCCGCGCGATCAAGGAAGCGGCGCACGGCGCCGGCGCATCGCAGGTCTATCTGATCGAGGAGCCGATGGCGGCCGCGATCGGCGCGGGCCTGCCGGTGTCGGAAGCCACCGGCTCGATGGTCGTCGACATCGGCGGCGGCACGACAGAAGTCGGCGTGATCTCGCTCGGCGGCATCGTGTACAAGGGCTCGGTGCGCGTCGGCGGCGACAAGTTCGACGAAGCGATCGTCAACTACATCCGCCGCAATTACGGGATGCTGATCGGCGAGCAGACCGCCGAGGCGATCAAGAAGGAAATCGGCTCCGCGTTCCCGGGCTCCGAAGTCAAGGAAATGGAAGTGAAGGGCCGCAACCTGTCGGAAGGCATTCCGCGCAGCTTCACGATCTCGAGCAACGAAATCCTCGAAGCGCTGACCGATCCGCTGAACCAGATCGTGTCGTCGGTGAAGATCGCCCTCGAGCAGACGCCGCCGGAACTCGGCGCCGACATCGCCGAGCGCGGGATGATGCTGACGGGCGGCGGCGCGCTGCTGCGCGACCTCGATCGCCTGCTCGCGGAAGAAACCGGCCTGCCGGTGCTCGTCGCCGAAGACCCGCTCACCTGCGTCGTGCGCGGCTCGGGCATGGCGCTCGAGCGCATGGACAAGCTGGGCAGCATCTTCTCGTACGAGTGATCGCCGAGTGATCGCCTAAGCAGTCCCGTTTGATATGACGCACCCGCGGCGTGGCCGGATCGCTCGTTCAGAACGAACCGCCACGCCGTTTGCGCGTCTGAGCATTATTTAACCGATCACCACGCGCCCGGCGCCGACCATGGAATACAGTCCGCCGCCCCTCTTCAAGCAAGGTCCGCCCGCGCTCGCGCGGCTCATCTTCTTCGTCGCCCTCGCCATCGCGCTCCTCGTATCGGACGCGCGCTTCAGCACGCTCGAAATCGTCCGCGGCGTGCTCGGCACCGTGCTGTACCCGCTGCAGCGCGCGGCGCTCGTGCCGCGCGACCTGTTCATGGGCGCGGCCGACATCGCCGTCACGGGCGCATCGCTGCGCCACGACAACGACGCGCTGCGCAAGCGCAACCTGCAACTGTCCACGCAGGCCAACCAGGCCGCCGTGCTCGCGCAGGAAAACATGCATCTGCGCGCGGTGCTCGAGCTGCGCCAGCACATCGCGACGCAGTCGACCCCGGTCGAAATCCAGTACGACACGAGCGACCCGTTCACGCAGAAGATCGTGATCGGACAGGGTTCGCAGCAAGGCATCCAGGACGGCTCGCCGGTCGTCAGTGAAGACGGCGTGGTCGGCCAGGTCACGCGCGTGTTCCCGCTGCAGGCCGAAGTCACGCTGATCACCGACCGCGATCTCGCGATTCCCGTGCAGGTGCTGCGCACCGGCCTGCGCAGCGTGATCTACGGCACGCCGAAGGGCGATTCGCTCGATCTGCGCTTCGTGCCGACCAGCTCGGATCTCGTCGCGGGCGACGAGCTCGTCACGAGCGGCCTCGACGGCGTCTATCCGCCGGGCCTGCCGGTCGCGAAGGTCGTGCACGTCGACAAGCTCGCCGATACCGCGTTCGCCCGCGTGACCTGCGCACCGGTCGCCGCCGTGCGCGGCGCGCGCCAGATGCTCGTGCTGCATTACCAGAACGGCGTCCCGCCGCGTCCGGCCGAGCCGGAGCCGGCCGCCGACAAGAAGGGAAAGAAAGGCGCGAAGGCCGCCGCGAAGGGCGAGAAAGCGGAGAAAGCCGAGAAGGCCGACGCGAACGCGAAGCCGGCCGCCGCGGCCGCACCCGGCGCGAAACCCGCGCTGGCGGCGCCGGCCCAGCCCGCTGCCGTGCCCGCGAAGCCCGCGGCCGGGCAACCAGGAGCCCCGCGATGAACCGTCCGCAATACATCCTGCAGCCGGTCAACCCGTACTTCATCGTCTTCAGCCTCGCCGCCGCGTTCCTGCTGAACCTGATGCCGTGGGGCCGCCTGCCCGGCGTGCCCGACTTCGTCGCGCTCGTGCTGCTGTTCTGGAACATCCACCAGCCGCGCAAGGTCGGGATGGGCGTCGCGTTCGTGCTCGGCATCCTGATGGACGTGCACGACGCGGGGCTGCTCGGCGAGCACGCGCTCGCCTATACGCTGCTGTCGTACGGCGCGATCACGATCCACCGCCGCGTGCTGTGGATGCCGATCGGCGTGCAGGTGCTGTATGTCACGCCGCTGCTCGTCGCCGCGCAGCTGGTGCCGTTCGTGATCCGCCTGATGATGGGCGCCGCGTTTCCCGGCTGGCGCTATCTGGTGGACGGCTTCGTCGAGGCCGCGCTGTGGCCGATCGCGAGCCACCTGCTGCTGATGCCGCAACGCCGCCCGGTCGACCCGGACGATACGCGCCCCATCTGAGCCGCACCGGAACCGACCTTGAACACCCGCCGCCCCCACGCCCGCCGCGCGCTGCGCTCCGGGGCGGCCCCTCGCCCGCGCGCGCTCGCCGTGCATGGGCCGGATCAAATGTAACCGCATGACCGAATTCAACGACACCCAACAGCAGCTCTCGAAGTTCCGCCTGCGCGTCGCGGCGGCGGGCGTGTTCGTGTTCGTCTGCTTCGGGCTGCTCGCGAGCCGCTTCTTCTACCTGCAGCTGATGCAGCACGGCAAATACGCGCTGCAGGCCGAGGAAAACCGCATCTCGGTCGCGCCGATCGTGCCGAACCGCGGGATCATCACCGACCGCAACGGCGTGGTCCTCGCGAAGAACTATTCGGCGTACACGCTCGAGATCACGCCGTCGAAGCTCGACGACACGCTCGACAACACGATCGACAAGCTGTCCGAGATCATCCCGATCGACGCGCGCGACCGCCGCCGCTTCAAGAAGCTGCAGGAAGACTCGAAGAACTTCGAGAGCCTGCCGATCCGCACACGCCTCACCGACGCGGAAGTCGCGCGCTTCACCGCGCAGCGCTTCCGCTTTCCCGGCGTCGACGTGCGCGCGCGGCTGTTCCGCCAGTACCCGCTCGGCATGACGGCCGCGCACGTGATCGGCTACATCGGCCGGATCTCGAAGCGCGACCAGGATCGCATCGATGCGATGAGCGACGAGAACGACAGCGACCAGGAACATTACGATCCGCGCCGCGACGCGAACAACTACAAGGGCACCGACTACATCGGCAAGATCGGCGTCGAGCAGAGCTACGAAGCCGACCTGCATGGCCTCACGGGCTTCGAGGAAGTCGAGGTGACGGCCGGCGGCCGGCCCGTGCGCACGCTGTCGCGCACGCAGGCGACGCCCGGCAACAACCTGGTGCTGTCGCTCGACATCGGGCTGCAGCAGGTCGCCGAGCAGGCGTTCGCCGGCAAGCGCGGCGCGCTCGTCGCGATCGAGCCGAAGACGGGCGACGTGCTCGCGTTCGTGTCGTCGCCGAGCTTCGACCCGAACTCGTTCGTCGACGGCATCGACCAGCAGACCTGGGACGAGCTGAACAACTCGCCCGACAAACCGCTGCTGAACCGGCCGCTGCACGGCACCTACCCGCCCGGCTCGACGTACAAGCCGTTCATGGCGCTGGCCGGCCTGACGCTCGGCAAGCGCACGCCGGGCTGGGGCTTCCAGGATCCCGGCTACTTCACGTTCGGCGGCCACACGTTCCGCAACGACGTGCGCTCGGGCCAGGGCTGGGTCGACATGAACAAGGCGATCATGGTGTCGAACGACACCTACTTCTACATGCTCGCGCGCGACCTCGGCGTGAACGCGATCGCGAACTTCATGAAGCCGTTCGGCTTCGGCCAGATCACCGGCATCGACATTCAGGGCGAGGCGCGCGGGATCCTGCCGTCGACCGACTGGAAGAAGAAGGCGTTCAAGAAGGCCGCGCAGCAGAAGTGGTTCGACGGCGAGACGATCAGCCTCGGGATCGGCCAGGGCTACAACTCGTACACGATCCTGCAGCTCGCGCACGCCACCGCGACGCTCGCGAACAACGGCGTCGTGATGAAGCCTCACCTCGTGAAGGAAGTCGAGGATCCGATCTCGCGCGCGCGCCACCTGACCGTGCCGAAGGAAAGCGAAGTGATTCCGCTCAAGCAGGGCGACATCGACGTCGTGAAGCGCGGGATGGAAAACGTGATCGAGAATCCGTCCGGCACCGCGTACAAGGTGTTCCGCGGTGCGTCGTACCTCGCCGCCGGCAAGACCGGTACCGCGCAGGTGTTCTCGCTGCAGGGCTCGAACTACAAGGGCCATCTGCTCGCCGAGCACCTGCGCGACCACGCGCTGTTCATCGCGTACGCGCCGGTCGATCATCCGCAGATCGCCGTCGCGCTGGTCGTCGAAAACGGCGGCTGGGGCGCGCAGGCCGCGGGCCCGATCGCGCGCCGCGTGCTCGACTACTACCTCGTCGAACGTCAGAACCCGAACAACGAAGCCGCGGCCGTGGCCGCCGCCGCGTCGGCGACCGAGCCGGTGAGCGCGCCCGTGGTCGGCGACGCATCGAAGCCCGCCGCCGTCGCGGCCGGCTTCACCGCGCTGCCGCAGCCGGTCGTGCCGAGTGCGGCAAGTGCGGCGAGTGCGGCGGACGCCGCGTCGGCACCCGACGCGTCGAGCGCGGCGCAGCCGTCCGACGCGAGCGCCGCGGCGCCGATGGCCGCGAGCCTGCCGCCGATCCGGCGCCCGCACCGGCCGCACCGGCCCGCGAGCGGCGCACAACCGGTCGCCACCGCGCCGCGCGACGACAACTTCCGTGCCTCGGCCACCGCGAAAGCGGTGAACGCCGGCACCGCTCATTAACGGAGAAAGGCATGCAATTCGACAAGCGCGCCTGGCTCGACAAGATCAAGCAGATGTTCGCGGGTTTCGACCGCCCGCTCGCCCTCATCGTGTTCCTGCTGCTGTGCGTCGGCATCGTCACGCTGTACAGCGCGGCGATCGACATGCCGGGCCGCGTCGAGGACCAATTGCGCAACATCCTGCTGACGTTCGTGCTGATGTGGGTGATCGCCAACATCCCGCCGACGACGCTGATGCGCTTCGCGGTCCCGCTATACACATTCGGGGTCGCGCTGCTGGTCGCGGTCGCGCTGTTCGGGATGACCAAGAAAGGCGCGAAACGCTGGCTGAACGTCGGCGTCGTGATCCAGCCGTCCGAAATCCTCAAGATCGCGACACCGCTGATGCTCGCGTGGTACTACCAGCGCCGCGAAGGCGGGCTGCGCTGGTACGACTTCGTCGTCGCGTTCGGGATCCTGCTCGTGCCGGTCGGCCTGATCGCGAAGCAGCCCGACCTCGGCACCGGCCTGCTCGTGTTCGCGGCCGGCTTCTTCGTGATCTACCTCGCCGGCCTGTCGTTCAAGCTGATCGTGCCGGTGCTGGTCGCGGGCGTGATCGCAGTCGGCTCGATCGCCGTGTTCGAGGATCGCATCTGCCAGCCCGAAGTGCAGTGGCCGCTGATGCACGACTACCAGAAGCACCGCGTGTGCACGCTGCTCGATCCGACCTCCGACCCGCTCGGCAAGGGCTTCCACACGATCCAGGCCGTGATCGCGATCGGCTCGGGCGGCGCACTCGGCAAGGGCTACCTGAAGGGCACGCAGGCCCACCTCGAATTCATTCCGGAGAAGCACACCGACTTCATCTTCGCGGTGTTCTCGGAAGAATGGGGGCTCGTCGGCGGCCTCGTGCTGCTGACGCTGTACATGGCGCTGATCGCGCGCGGGCTCTACATCGCCGCGCAGGGCGCGACGCTGTTCGGCCGGCTGCTCGCGGGCTCGCTCACGCTCGCGTTCTTCGTCTACGCGTTCGTCAACATCGGGATGGTGAGCGGCGTGCTGCCCGTCGTCGGCGTGCCGTTGCCGTTCATGAGCTATGGCGGCACCGCGCTGGCGACGCTCGGCGTCGCGATCGGGATGATCATGAGCGTCGGGCGACAGCGGCGGTTGATGAAGAGCTGACGCTGCGGCGTGGCACGCGGCTGCAAGCAGTCGCAGCAAAGGAAAACGGCGCCGCGGGCGCCGTTTTTCGTTGGGCCGGCCGAATTCAGCCGATACCGCCCGTCACTGCGGCGTCGCGCGCGGGCTCGCGTGGTCCGCACCGGCGCCCGATGCCGGCTCCTGCGTCTTCAGTCGCGCGCTCAGCTCCTTGAATTTCAGCTCGGCCGTCTCGTCGCCCTGCGCGGCCGCGGCCGCATAGTACGCGCGCGCGATGTTCAGGTTCTGCGTGACGCCGTCGCCGCCGCGCTCGTAGAACGACGCGGTCACGTACTGCGCGGTCGGCTCGCCCGCGTCGGCCGCCTGCTTGTACCACGCGAACGCCTGCCGGTTGTCGCGCGGCGTGCCGCGCCCGTCGAGGAACTGGTTCGCCAGCGACAGCGCGGCCTGCACGTGCCCCTGCTTCGCCGCGCGCAGGAACCAGCGGTGCGCTTCGGCCGGATTGCGCGCGACGAATTCGCCGTCGTCGAACATCCGTCCGTACACGTACTGCGCATGCGACATGTTCGCGTCGGCCGCCCGCTTCAGCCAGCGCAGCCCTTCGTCGACCTTCGCGGTCACGCCGACGCCGGTGAGCAGCATCATCGCGTAGTTGAACTGCGCGAGCCGGTCGCCGCGTTCGGCTGCGTCGTGGAACTGCACCAGCGCCGCGCGATAGTCGCCGGCGTTGTAGGCGGCCACCGCCGCCTGCGTCTCGTGTGCCGGATCCGGTTTTGCGTGCGGCGCATTCTGCGCCGACGCCGCAACGCACACGACCCACAGCCCGAGCATCGCACCGAGTCGCCCGCACGCACCGGTCGCACGCCGCGCGCGTCCCGCTCCCTCATCGTCGTTCATGACCGCATCTCCTGCAGCGCCTGGCGCGTCGCGCGCAGCAGCCAGGTCACGTCGGCCGACAGCGTGATCATCCGGTAGCCGGCCTCGCGATACTGGCGCGCGATGGCCGTATCGCTCGCGAAGATGCCGACCGCGACGCCGGCCTGCTTGCCGGCCGCGAGCACGCGCGCCATCGCGGTCTCGACATCCGGGTGGCGGCTGTCGCCGAGATGCCCGAGGCTCGCCGCCAGATCGGCCGGGCCGACATACAGGCAGTCGACGCCCGGCGTCGCGGCGATCCGCTCGACTTCGTCGATGCCGCGCGCCGATTCGATCTGCACGATCACCGCAATCTGGGCGTTCGCCGTCTGCAGGTAATCGCGGCGCATGCCGAACGCTGCCGCGCGCACCATGCCGGCCACGCCGCGCAGCCCGTCCGGGGAATCCGGCGACGGGAAGCGCGTGAGCCGCACCGCGTGCGCGGCCTCGTCGGCCGTCTCGATGCACGGGAACATCAGCGTGCGCGCGCCGGCGTCGAGTGCGCGCTTCACGAGCCACGGCTCGCGCCCCGGCACCCGCACGACAGGCTCGCTCGGCAGGTGCGCGGCGGCCAGCGCGCGCAGTTGCGACGCGACGTCCCGGCTGTCGTTCGGCGCATGCTCCATGTCGATGCAGAGCCAATCGTAGCCGGCGTGCGCGAGCGCTTCAGCCGCCGAATCGCAGCCGAGCGACAGCCACAGGCCGTACAGCGGCTCGTCGCCGTCGTGCAGACGTTCTTTGAGGGAATTGGTGAGCGTGCTCATCGATACGGCCTCCTGGCGGACAGGCAATCGAACGGAACAGGCAACGGGGGACGGCCGGACGGCAGCAGCCCGATCGCGGGCGCGCAGGCTGCGCCACGCAACGATCATAGCGCGCCGTCGGGCGAAATGTGGGGAGACAGGTGAAGCGGGCCCGGTCGGGCACCGCGTGGCGGGCGACCGGCTGCGGGCGACCGGCTGCGGGCGACCGGCTGTGGGGGGGGCCGGCTGCAAGCGACCGGCTTCAGGCGATCGGCTGCGGGCGAGCGGCGGCCGGCCGCCGAGCGCACGCTCGGCCCGGCAATGACGCGTCAGCGGGCGGGATCGCGCTCGACGTCGGCCCAGCAGTTCGGCGTTTCGTACAGGCGCACGCGCTCCAGCCGCAGGTTCACGCCGTAGTGCGCGTCGTACACGTTCGCGAGGATGTCGAATGCGATCGCCGCGAGGTTCTCGACCGTCGGGATCCGGTCGAGCACGACCGTCTTGTGGTCGGCCATCTGCTCGAGGAACGAGCGCACGACTTCGTCGCGCGCGTAGACCAGGAACGCGTGGTCCCACTTGTTGACGAGATGCTCGACCGCGAGCGCCTTCACGTCGGCAAAATCCATCACCATGCCGCGGTCCGGCGCCCCCTCGGTATCGACGAGATCGCCGCGCAGCGTGACTTCGAGCACGTAGCGATGGCCGTGCAGATTCCGGCACTGGCTGCGGTGATCGGGAATGCGGTGGCCCGCGTCGAATTCGAGTTTTCGGGTAATCAGCACGATGTCAAAGGCCGTGGCTCAGGGAATGTTCAGGTATTTGTGGGTCTGCATCGACAGCCGCCACTGCGGATGCCGCTTGCACCAGTCGATCGCGAGCTTCGTGTTGAGATCGCGCGACGGGCCGTCCATCGGCTGCACGAGAAAATACTCGAAATCGAGCTTCGCGTAGTCGGCAAGCCGCTGGTTGTCCTGCGGGATCACGACCTTCAGCTCGTTGCCCTTCGTGACGACGAGCGGCGCGTCGGCCTTCGGGCTCACGCAGATCCAGTCGATCGTCTCGAGCACCGGCAGCGAGCCATTGGTCTCGATCGCGATTTCGAAGCCCGCCGCGTGCAGCGCGTCGACGAGCGGCTGGTCGAGCTGCAGCATCGGCTCGCCGCCCGTGCAGACGACGAAGCGGTGCGCTTCGCCGTCCGGCCACAGGCCGGCGATCGTCGCGACGAGCGCTTCGGCGTCCTTGAACTTGCCGCCGTTCTCGCCGTCGGTGCCGACGAAGTCCGTATCGCAGAAGCGGCACACGGCCTCCGCACGATCCTCTTCGCGGCCCGACCACAGATTGCAGCCGGCGAACCGGCAGAACACGGCCGGACGGCCCGCGTTCGCGCCCTCGCCCTGCAACGTGTAGAAAATTTCCTTGACCGCGTAAGTCATCGTGCTTCGTCCGGCTCGCGCCGCTCGTTGTCGATCAGAATCCGTTATTCATCAAGCGCCGCCGGCGCACCGCGTCACAGCGGCGCTTCGGTCACCCGCTCGCCCTTCAGGTAGGCCTCGTAGCCGCGCTTGCGCAGCTTGCAGGCCGGGCATTCGCCGCAGCCGAAGCCCCAGTCGTGCAGTTCCGCGCGCTCGCCCACGTAGCACGTGTGCGTCTCGACGCGGATCAGCTCGACGAGCGCGTCGCCGCCGAGCTGTTCGGCGAGCTGCCAGGTCTGCGCCTTGTCGAGCCACATCAGCGGCGTCTCGAGCACGATGCGCGTGTCCATCCCGAGGTTCAGCGCGACCTGCAGCGCCTTCATCGTATCGTCGCGGCAGTCGGGGTAGCCCGAGAAATCGGTCTCGCACATCCCGCCGACCAGCACGCGCAGCCCACGGCGATAGGCGATCGCGGCCGCGATCGTCATGAACAGCAGGTTGCGGCCCGGCACGAACGTGTTCGGCAAGCCATTCGCCGTGGTCTCGATCTCGATCGTGCGCGTCATCGCGGTATCGCTGATCGCGCCGAGCACCGACAGGTCGATCATGTGATCGTCGCCGAGGCGGCCGGCCCAGGCGGGAAACCGATGCTTCAGCGCGTCGCGCACGCCTTCGCGACATTCGAGTTCGACGCGGTGGCGCTGGCCGTAATCGAAGCCGAGCGTCTCGACCGTCTGATAGCGTTCCAGGGCCCAGGCCACGCACGTGGCCGAGTCCTGCCCGCCGGAAAACAGCACGAGCGCGCCGTCTTTAGCGTCTGTCCGAATCACCGTGATACTCCGTGAATGTATAGGCTCGCGTCGCGCTGCACCCCGGGGCCGGCTGCCGCCGGGCGGCCCGACACGTGCCGGCCTGCGCCGGCTCGACCAGTATAGGCAGCGCGGTTGTGCGCGAACGCGGCGGAGCGCTTATACCGCCCATCGCGCGGCATCGGTGCCGCGCGTCACGGCGGCGCCTGCGGGCAGCCCTGCCGTGCGCCTGAAGCGATGCGCTAAGTCATTGAGCGGGCACGGATTTTATCACGCTCCGGCGAATGCTGCCGGCCGCACCACCGATGCCGCCAAACCCACCACAAACGAAAAACCCCAAGAACCTTCCGATTCTTGGGGTTGGAACTGCTGGTGGCCTGGGACGGAATCGAACCATCGACACGCGGATTTTCAATCCGCTGCTCTACCAACTGAGCTACCGGGCCAACGAAGAAGAGAAAGTATATCCAGCCCTGTTACTTTGCGCAAGTAGTTTTCGCAAAATATTTTACGCGGCGCCTTCCGACGGCTTCTTGCCGAGCTCGACGCCCAACTGCTTGAGCTTGCGATACAGGTGCGTGCGCTCGAGGCCCGTCTTCTCCGCGACGCGCGTCATGCTGCCGTTCTCGCGCGCGAGGTGATATTCGAAGTACGCGCGCTCGAACGCATCGCGCGCTTCCCGCAACGGGATGTCGAACGGAATCGCGGCCGTCTGGCCCGCGAGGCCCAGGGCCGCGGCCATGTCGTCGCCGAGCGTCGGCAGCGCGGCCGCGGACGCGACCGCCGCCGGGCCCGAAGCCTGGCCGACGCCGGCCTTCGCCGCCGCGTTGACGGACACCGGTGCCGCGCCGCGCACGAGACCGTGCTCGACCGACTTCAGCAGCTTCTGCAGCGCGATCGGCTTCTCGAGGAAATCGAGCGCGCCGATCTTCGTTGCCTCGACGGCCGTATCGATCGTCGCGTGCCCGGACATCATGATCACGGGCATCGTCAACAGGCCCTGCGCCGCCCACTCCTTGAGCAACGTGACGCCGTCGGTATCGGGCATCCAGATATCGAGCAGCACGAGATCGGGCGCCTGATTCAGACGGTATTCCCGCGCGGCCTGCGCGTTCTCCGCCGCCTCGACGACATGTCCTTCATCGCTGAGGATTTCCGAGAGCAATTCCCGGATGCCCATTTCATCATCTACCACCAGGATGGTTGCCATTTACGCTGCCTTTGTCTGCACACTTGCTTTTGTCTTAGCGGGAGCCGTCCCGACCTGCGCGCCGGGTTCGGCGCCTGGCGTATCGCTCGCCATCTGCAGGAACAGGATCGACACCTGCGCACCCTCGACGGTCTCGCCGTGCATGCGATTGCGCAGATCGATCCGCGCGCCGTGCTCGTCGACGATTTTCTTGACCATGGCCAATCCGAGCCCCGTGCCCTTCGCCTTCGTCGTCACGTAAGGCTCGAACGCACGCGTCAGGATGCGTGCCGGAAAACCGGGCCCGTTGTCGGACACGGTAAGACGTACCGCGACGCGCGTTTTGCCCTCGGCGTCGGGATCGCCATATTCTACTGTCTTGGTTTCGATCAACACACGCGGTTGCGCGACTTCCGCCACCGAATCCTGCGCATTCTGCAGCAGGTTGTGAATCACCTGGCGCAGTTGCGTCGCGTCGCCGCGAATCACCGGCAGCGACGGCGCGAGCTCGGCGACGATCGGGCTCTTGCCTTCGCCGACACCATACAGCCCGAGCACCTCGCTCGCCAGTTCGTTCAACTGCAGGTTGCCGAGCACAGCCGGCGGCGTGCGCGCATATTCGCGGAAGTCGTCGACCATCCGCTTCATCGCGGCCACCTGATTGACGATCATCGTCGCGCCGCGCTTGAGCACGTCCGCATCGGGCGGCGCGAGCTTGTCGGACAGCTTCATCTGCAGCCGTTCGGCCGACAGCTGGATCGGCGTCAGCGGGTTCTTGATCTCGTGCGCGAGCCGCCGCGCGACCTCGCCCCATGCGACCGAACGCTGCGCGGAAATCACGTCGGAGATGTCGTCGAACACGACCACGTAGCCGGACGTCTGCGGATCGTCGGCTTCGCCCTCGACCGTCGACACGAGGCGCGTGCCGCGCACGAGCAAGGTCAGCGGATCGGCTTCGCCCGGCACTTCGACCGCGAACTGCTGCTGCCAGTGGCCGCGATCGCCGCTCGCGCCGTCGGAAGCCGCCTCGCGATCGGCGAATGCCTTGCGCACCATCGCGCCGAATTCCGCGACGACGTCGATCCGGTCGAGCGCCGTGCCGATCATCGCGCCGAACGGCTGCCGGAAGATCCGCTCGGCGCCGCGGTTGGCCGTCGTCAGTCGGAACTGGCGGTCGAGCACGAACACGCCGGCGGTCAGGTTCGCGAGGATGCTTTCGAGATATGTTTTCGAATGCTCGAGCGCGATCCGGTTCTTCTCGACCGCGAGCCGCGCCTCGGACAGCTGGCGCGTCATCGCGTTGAACGACTGCGTGAGGAAGCCGAGCTCGTCGCGCGACTTGATCTCGCGCTTCGGCGTGTAGTCGCCTTCGGTGATCTCCTTCGTGCCCTGCGCGAGCAGGAACAGCGGCCGCGCGAGCTGCTGGCCGAGCGCGAGCGCGAGCATCATCGCGATGAAGGTCGCGAGGAACAGCGCGAGCGTCAGCGTGCCGATGTACATCTTGCGCAGCCCGGTGCGGCCGAGCGCTTTTTCCTGGTACTCGCGATACGCGCGCTGCACCGCGTCGGCGTTGTGCGCGAGCGTGGGCGGCACCGGCTGCGTGAGCTGCAGGAAGCGTTCCGCCGGCTGCAGCAGCGACGTCGTCGCGTCGGGAATGGGCCGCACGACGCGCAGCCGCAACGCGCCCTTCGCGCCGTGCGCGCGCGGGTCGCCGTCGACTTCGCCCTCGATCGCCGCGTACGCGCCATGCTCGCGCGCCTGGCTCAGCATCAGCGGCGTGGGCAGGTCGTCCGGAATCAGCACGGCGAAATTGCCCGATGCCTGCGCAACGATGTGCAGGTCGGGCGCCGCACCCGAGCCGCCGCGGCTCGGCTCGACGATCGTCGCGTCCTGCACGCCGAACTGGTCGCGCAGGCGCAGGAGCGTGAGCGTCGTGCCGTTGGTGTTCGCATCGACGCTCGCGAGCTGGTCGGACATCAGGCGCGCCTTCGTCTGCAGGTCGGACAGCGACGCGTCGAGCATTCCGCGGCCGAGGTTCAGGCCGGCCGTCAGCGCGGTTTCGACGTTCACGTCGAACCACGACTCGATGCTGCGCGACACAAACTGGTACGACACGATGTAGATGATCCCGCCCGGCACCACGCCGACGAGCGCGAAGAACACCGCGAGCTTCGCGAGCAGCCGCGTGCCGAACTTGCCCTTCCGCAGGCGCACGACGATCATCCCGATCAGCCCGAGCACCACCAGCAGGAACACGAGCGCGACGATGATGTTCATCGCGTACAGCCACGAGTAGTAGCGATCGAAGAACTCGGTGTTCGCACTCGCGGCCGCGAGCAGCACGAGCAGCAGCAGCGCGGTGAGCGCGACGGTCGCTACGATGACGCGAACGAGGAGGCTCTTCCCGCTGGCCGCACGGCGCACTTTATTTAGCACGTTCGGTCACCGTGAAGTTGAAGCGCTTCCAGTCCGAGCCGAGCGTCCAGTCGCGGTTGTTCACCGCGTCGACCTGGAACGGCTTCGGCATCAGCGCCGTATCGAGCTGCATGCGCACCGAGGCCATGTAGGTTTCGCCGGCCCGCACCTGGTTGCGATCGATCACGTGCCACGACGTGATGTGCCGGACGACCGCGAGCGCGTCCTTCAGCGACGGGAAGCCGAGTTGCAGCCCGCCCGTCGACACGCGGTACTCGCGCGTGAGCGGCTGGAACGACAGGCGGATCGTCTGCGACACCGACACTGGCTGCTCGTCGAACCAGTACCAGCGCGCGCGGCTCAGTTCGAAGTCGGTCGTGAAGTACAGCGGGATGCCTTTGTTGACGGCATCCTCGAGGTTCGGGTTCAGCTCGAAATCGAAGCGGGCATCGAGGCTCCAGCCGCTTCCGTCAGCCTGCAGCGACGCGCGCTGCACGGCGATCGACTCGGCGGCGCGCGCCGGCCGAACGACAGTCAGGCACAGCGCCAATGCGACCAGCAGGACGGCCGCAAGCCGAAGTGAAAAAAGGTGTTTGATCGTCACCGTTTCTGAAACCGCGCGTAGAAAAATCCGTCGTGATCGGTGGTCTGGTCGAGTGCGCCGGCCGCTCCGGCGGGCACGCCGCCGGGCAGCAGTTGGCCGGGCGCGTCCAATCGTACCGCATCTTCACAGGCCGCTTCAAACCAGCGGGCCTGCAATTCGCCCTCCTCGGGAAAGATCGAACAGGTCACGTAGAGCAGTTCGCCGCCCGGTTTCACGAGCGGCCACAACGCCGTCAGGATGCGGCGCTGTTCCGCGACGAGTGCCGCGATGTCGGCTTCGCGGCGCAGCCAGCGAATGTCGGGGTGACGGCGCACGATGCCCGACGCCGAGCACGGCACGTCGGCGAGGATGCGGTCGAACGGCCGGCCGTCGTACCACGCCTCCGGTGCGCCGGCATCGCCGACGCGCACGTCCGCCGCGAGCGACAGGCGCGCGAGGTTCTCGCCGATGCGCGCCGCACGGGTCGCGTCGCTTTCGAGCGCAACGACCTCTGCGCCGGCCAGCTCGAGGATATGGCCGGTCTTGCCGCCCGGTGCCGCGCATGCGTCGAGCACGCGCATACCGTCACGCGCGCCGAGCCATTCGGCGGCGAGCTGCGCGCCGGCATCCTGCACCGACACGACGCCGTCGGCGAAGCCCGGAATGCGATCGACCGGCAGCGCCGATGCGAGCCGCACCGCATGGCGGCCGATCGCGGTCGCGTCGATCCCGTTCGCGCGCAGCGTGTCGAGATACGCGTCGACGCTCGCCCGGCGCGCATTCACGCGCAGCGTCAGCGGCCCCTGGCGCTCGCCGGCCGCGAGGATCGCCTGCCATGCGTCCGGCCACGCGCGCTTCACCGCATCGATCCACCACGGACGGTAGTTCCAGCGGGCGACCGGATCGTCCCGCAGCGCCGCGACGAGCGCGTCGCGCTCACGCTGGAAACGGCGCAGCACCGCGTTCACCAGCCCCTTCGCAAACGCGAATTCGCGCCGCGCGCCGATCACGGTCACGGCCTGGTCGACGATCGTGAACGCCGGATACGCGGCCGTCTCCTCCGGATCGAGCAGCAGCGCGAGCGCGGCGGCAAGTACCGCCTGCACGTGCGCGGGCGGCGCCTTGCTGACGAGCCGGCCGATCAGCCAGTCCGCGCTGCCGAGGCGCCGCATCGTCCGGTAAGCGACGTCCTGCGTCGCGCCGCGCGCCAGCGCCTGCGCGTCGGCCGGCATCTGCGCGAACACCGCGGCCAGTGCCGCCGGCAGCGCGGTGCCGCGCCGCACCGCATCGACTGCCTGCGCGGCCGCGTCGAGCGCGAAGCCGAGCGAATCGGGCGCGAGACGCAGCGCGGACAGGCGCGCGGGGCGGCCGGAAGAAGACGGAGCGGAGGAACGGGTTCGTGTCATCGGAGCAAAATCGGCAAACGGGCGCCGCGAGCGGCGGGAACCCTGCGGCCGTGCGCGGCCGCCGCGATTCCAAACCGCGCATTGTAGCGTGAGGCCATGCGGCCCCTTTACCGGACGCACAAATGAAACGCCCCGCAGCGCGAGGCGTGCGGGGCGAGGTGCGAATGCGACGCGAGTTAGTCGAAGCGGCCGGTGCGCGCCATCTCCATCAGGCGCGCGATGCGCTCCTCGGTCGCCGGGTGCGTGGAGAACAGGTTCTGCAGGCCGCCGCCGTGCAGCGGGTTCATGATCATCATCTGCGCGGTGGCCGGGTGCGCTTCGGCCGCCTGGAACGGGATGCCCGCCGCATAGCGATGGATCTTGTCGAGCGCGGTGGCGAGCGACTGCGGATCGCCGGAGATCTGCGCGCCGCCGCGATCGGCCTCGAATTCGCGCGCCCGCGAGATCGCCATCTGGATCAGCGCGCCGGCGATCGGCGCGAGCAGCGCGACCGCAATCCCCGCGATCGGGTTGGCCGGACGGCCGTTTTCATCGCGGCCACCGAAGAACATCGCGAAGTTGGCCAGTGCCGAGATCGCGCCGGCCATCGTCGCGGTGATCGTCGAGATCAGGATGTCGCGGTGCTTCACGTGCGCGAGCTCGTGCGCCATCACGCCGCGCATCTCGCGCTCGGACAGCACGCGCAGGATGCCTGTGGTCGCGGCGACTGCCGCGTGCTCCGGGTTGCGGCCCGTGGCGAACGCGTTCGGCGCATCCTCGTTGATCAGGTAGACGCGCGGCATCGGCAGGTTCGCGCGCGTGGCAAGCTCGCGCACCATCCGGTAGAACTGCGGCGCCGTGTTCTCGTCGACTTCCTGCGCGTTGTACATGCGCAGCACCATCTTGTCGGAGAACCAGTACGAGAAGAAATTCATGGCGAGCGCGAACAGCAGCGCGATCGTCATGCCGCGGGTGCCGCCGATCATGCCGCCGATCACGATGAACAGGGCCGTGATCCCGGCCATCAGCATCGCCGTTTTGACCCAATTGAACATACCCACTCCTTATCCGTCAGGGGACCCGTCGCGCATCAAAGGGCGCGGCGGAAAATTGTAAGCGATTTGTTAGATAAGGTCTTGCGCGAAAAATTCAATCTCAGCGTTGCGATGTTGCAAGACGAAGGCCCAGGCCGACGAAAGCGCTGCCGACCGTACGGTCGAGCCACTTCTTCACGCCCGGCTTGCCGGAAAAGCGCTGCGTGACGCTGCCCGCGACCCACGCGACGAGGCTGGTCCACACCGTGCTCATCGCAACGAATACCGCGCCGAGGGTCAGGAAGGCCCAAGCCTTGTGCGGACTGTCGGCCGATACGAACTGCGGGAAGAACGACACGAAGAACAGCACGACCTTCGGATTCAGCACGTTGGTCCAGAAGCCCTGCATGAACAGCTGGCGCAGCGGCTTTGCGGCCGTGCCCTGCGCGGCTTGAGCGCCCGACGGCTCGGCGGCCTGCCTCGCGATGATCATCCGCACGCCGAGGTAGATCAGGTAGGCGGCGCCGACCAGCTTGCTCACCGTGAACGCGGTGGCCGATGCCGCGAGCAACGCGGTCAGGCCGAATGCGCATGCGAGCGCGTGAACGCAGCAGCCGGCCGAAATGCCGAACGCCGACATCAGCCCCGCGCCGCGCCCCTGGGCGACGCTGCGGCCGACGATATAGGCCGTGTCGGGGCCGGGCGTGATGTTCAGCAGGAACACCGCGAACACGAAGAAGCCGAAATGGGTGATGCCAAACATGAAGACCTCGAAACCGAACTGCGCAGGGAAATTCTACGCGCGCCTGCCGCGCCGTGCGACTCGGCCATTCGGCCGATTGCGCGCGGCCGGCAGGTCGGGTCGAATGACGCTCAGGCCCCCTCGGGCATCGCGAAGCGCTGGCCTGCGGCGAGCGGCGAGCCGGCCAGGAATTCGCGCGCGGGCAACCGCTTGCCGCCCGGCTTCTGCAGTTGCGTGACGCGCAGCGCGCCGCTGCCGCACGCGACGATCACGCCTTCCGGCGCAGCGTCGACGATCGTGCCGGGCGCCGCGTCGCCGCGCGCCGCCACGGGCTCGGCCGCCCAAAGCTTGATGGCCGCGCCGTCGAGCGTCGCGACGCCACCCGGGAACGGGTCGAACGCGCGCACCTGGCGCGCGAGCACGTCGGCCGGCTTGCGCCAGTCGAGCGCCGCCTCGTGCTTGCCGATCTTTTCCGCATAGGTCACGCCGGCGGCCGGCTGCGGGGTGGCGGGCAGCGCGCCGTCGCGCTCGAGCCGTACCAACGCGTCGACGATCAGACGCGCGCCGTCGGCGGCCAGCCGGTCGTGCAGGGTGGCGGTCGTATCGTCGGGCGCGATCGCGACGCGCGCTTCCTCGATCATCGCGCCGGTGTCGAGGCCGACGTCCATCTGCATCAACGTGACGCCAGTCTCGGCATCACCGGCCTCGATCGCGCGGTGGATCGGCGCGGCGCCGCGCCAGCGCGGCAGCAGCGACGCATGGATGTTGATGCAGCCGGCGCGCGGAATGTCGAGCACCTCCTGCGGCAGCAGCAGGCCGTACGCGGCGACCACCATCACGTCGTGCGGGGTCGTGCGCAGTAGCTCGATCGCGTCGGCCGCCTCCGCCGGGTACTTGCCCGCGCGGCGCAGCGACGGCGGCTGCGCGACGGGCATCGCGTGCTCGACGGCATAGCGCTTCACGGCGCTCGCCTGCAGTTTCATCCCGCGTCCGGCAGGGCGATCGGGCTGGGTCAACACGAGCGGCACCGGAAAACCGGCCTCGTGGATCGCGGCGAGTGCGGCCGCGGCGAATTCCGGCGTGCCGGCAAAAATCACGCGCAACGTATGGGTCATGAAAGCGTTCGGGAGCGGGCTTGGCGAATACGCGTCACATCGCGCGTTCGAGTTTCTTCATCTTCGTCTTGATGCGCGTCTGCTTCAGCGGCGACAGGTATTCGACGAACACGCGCCCCATCAGGTGATCCATCTCGTGCTGCACGCACACGGCCAGCAGGCCCTCGCAGTCGAGCTCGAAGGTCTCGCCCTGCTCGTTGAGCGCACGCACGCGCACGTGGTCCGGGCGCTCGACCTCGTCGTAGATCCCGGGCACCGACAGGCAGCCCTCCTCGTAGATCTGCTTCTCGTCGCTCGACCAGATGATCTCGGGATTGATGAACGCGCGCAGCTCGTTCTTCTCCTCGGAGATGTCGATCACGATCACGCGCTCGTGCACGTCGACCTGCGTCGCCGCGAGGCCGATGCCCGGCGCTGCGTACATGGTCTCGGCCATGTCGGCGACGAGCTTGCGGATCCGGTCGTCGACCTTGGCGACGGGCTTGGCGACCTTGTGCAGCCGCTTGTCGGGGTAATGAAGAATGTTCAGCAATGCCATGGTGTTCGGTATTCGGTGGAGCGGCGGGCCGCATCGGCCATCCGGCCGGCTGGCGCCACTGCCGGGATGCAATGAAGATGAGGCGGACGCGCGGCATATCAATGCCGCAGGTCATGCCTCCTGCAAATGGCCGGACGCCGGTGGCGCGCGGCCCTGTCGAGTATTTCGGATGATGAAAATTTTATCATGGCGCCACGCTGTCCGCTGGCCGTCGCATTCGAGGGGAACCTCATGTCGCCGCAAGCGCTGACCCCTTCCGCGCTGCGCGCGTGGCTGCAGCTCGCGCATGCGCCGGGCCTCCCGCCTGCCGTGCTGCACGCGCTGCTCGACGCATTCGGCGCGCCGGCGGCGCTGCTGCGCGCATCCGACGAGGCCATCTGCGCGGCGAGCAGCGCGGCCGCCGCGCGGGCGGTGCGCGCCAGCGAGCGGCACGACCTCGACGCGCGCACCGACGCCGCGCTCGCGTGGCTCGATGCACCGGGCAACGCGATCGTCACGCTCAACGATCCGGTCTATCCGCCGCGGCTGCGCGACCTGCACGATCCGCCGCCGCTGCTATATGTAAAGGGCAGGCTCGACCTGCTGCACGCACGGGGGCTCGCCGTCGTCGGCAGCCGCCACGCGACGCCGCAAGGGCTCGCCGACGCAACGCGTTTCGCGCATGCGCTGTCCGATGCGGGGCTCGCGATCGTCTCGGGCCTCGCGCTCGGCATCGACGGCGCCGCGCATCGCGGCGGGCTCGCCGGCCGCGCCAGCACGATCGCAGTGATCGCGACGGGCGCCGACCTCGTCTATCCGGCGCGGCACCGCACGCTCGCGCACGAGATCGCCGCGCGTGGCGCGATCGTGTCCGAATGGCCGCTCGGCACGCCCGCGCGAGCGTCGCATTTCCCGCAGCGCAATCGGCTGATCGCCGCACTCGCGCTGGGCGCGCTCGTCGTCGAAGCCGCGCCGCGCTCCGGCTCGCTGATCACCGCGCGGCTCGCGAACGAGCTCGGCCGCGACGTGTTCGCGATGCCGGGCTCGATCCACGCGCCGCTCGCGCAGGGCTGCCACGCGCTGATCCGCGACGGCGCGAAGCTCACCGCTGCGCCGCTTGACGTGCTCGAGGAATACGGGCTGGGCGAAGCGGCTGCTCACATCGCCCAGCATTCGGGATCGAGCCCCGATAACGCCGACGCAGCCGGCACCGCGGGGCAACGCATGGGCGAGCCTGCCGCGAAGGCCGGCTCCGCCGTTGCGGCCGCCGGGGCCGCCGCAAGCGAAGGCGCACCGCCCGATACCCCAGCCGAACGATCCGTGCTGGCCGCACTGGGATACGGCCCCGTTACCTACGAGTGGCTCGCCGAGCACAGCGGCCTGTCCGACGACGTGCTGCATAGCGCGCTACTCGCGCTCGAACTGGCCGGCCGCGTCGCGAGCGTGGCCGGCGGACGCTTCGCACGGCTTGACGCGGCGCCCACCCCGCCCCGGTCCGGCGTGCTACATTCCCCCGAATAGGGGCGGCCATGCCGTCGACGTTACCCAAGGAATTCCATGCCCGCGCTGAATCTCGACACCGATGCCGATCGGATCGCCGAGCGCCTCGCCGATCCCGACACGCTGCTGGTCGCCTGCCTGTGCGCCGAGTGGTGCGGAACCTGCCGCGACTACCGGACGGCCTTTGACCAGCTCGCCGACGCCCATCCCGACGCCTGCTTCGCGTGGATCGACATCGAAACCCATGCCGACCGGCTCGACGATCTCGACGTCGAGAATTTCCCGACGATCCTGATCGAGGATGCGAACACCGCGCGCTTCTTCGGCACGGTGCTGCCGCATGCGGCGATCGTCGAACGGATGCTGTCCGACCTGAGCGCGGTACCCGGCGCGCCGCACGCACCGAAATTGCGCAATATCCTGAACGTCGAGGCGTAAACCGCGCCCCGGCCAGGCGGCTTCGCGCGACGTTGCGCGTGCCGCCGGGCCGGGCGCTTGCCGCCATTGCGGGCCCCCTCTATGATGAGCCGCTTTTTACACGCCGCGCCGCCGTCGCCGCCGCGTGTGCTATAAAGCCGTCGTAAAAGGGACCCACGCCGGCGAACCCGGTCTACCAACACACACCTGTCATGTCCAAAGCTCTGATCATTGCGGAAAAGCCTTCTGTCGCGAACGACATCGCGCGCGCTTTGGGCGGCTTTACCAAGCATGACGAATACTTCGAAAGCGACGAATTCGTCCTTTCGTCCGCGGTCGGCCACCTGCTGGAAATCGCCGCCCCGGAAGAGTACGAGGTCAAGCGCGGCAAATGGAGCTTCGCCCATCTGCCCGTCATCCCCCCGCATTTCGACCTCAACCCGATCGCAAAAAGCGAATCGCGCCTGAAGGTCCTTACCAAGCTGATGAAGCGCAAGGACGTCGACCGCCTGATCAACGCATGTGACGCGGGGCGCGAGGGCGAACTGATTTTCCGCCTGATCGTCCAGCACGCGAAGGCGAAGCAGCCGGTCCAGCGCCTCTGGCTGCAGTCGATGACGCCGCAGGCGATTCGCGACGGTTTCGCGCACCTGCGCAGCGACACCGACATGCAGCCGCTCGCCGACGCCGCCCGCTGCCGCTCGGAAGCCGACTGGCTCGTCGGGATCAACGGCACCCGTGCGATGACGGCGTTCAACAGCAAGGGCGGCGGCTTCTTCCTGACGACCGTCGGCCGCGTTCAGACGCCAACGCTGTCGATCGTCGTCGAACGTGAAGAGAAAATCCGCCGCTTCGTCCCGCGCGACTACTGGGAAGTGAAGGCCGCGTTCGCCTGCGCGAACGGCTTCTACGAAGGCAAGTGGTACGACCCGAAATTCAAGCGGGACGAGTTCGATCCGGAAAGGCGCGACTCGCGCCTGTGGAGCCTGCCGGCCGCCGAAACCATCGTCGCCGCATGCCGCGACCAGGTCGGCACGGTCTCCGAGGAATCGAAGCCGTCGACCCAGCTGTCGCCGCTGCTGTTCGACCTGACGAGCCTGCAGCGCGAGGCGAACAGCCGCTTCGGCTTCTCCGCGAAGAACACGCTCGGCCTCGCGCAGGCGCTGTATGAAAAGCACAAGGTGCTGACGTACCCGCGTACCGACGCACGCGCGCTGCCGGAAGACTACATTTCGACGGTGCAGTCGACGCTCGAGATGCTCAAGGAGAGCCACAACTACCTGCCGCATGCGAAGCGGGTGCTGGACCAGGGCTGGGTGAAGCCGAACAAGCGGATCTTCGACAACTCGAAGATCAGCGACCACTTCGCCATCATCCCGACGCTGCAGGCGCCGAAGTCGCTGTCCGAGCCGGAGCAGAAGCTGTACGACATGGTCGTGAAGCGCTTCCTCGCGGTGTTCTTCCCGGCGGCCGAATTCCGTGTCACGACGCGGATCACCGAAGTCGCCGGCCATCACTTCAAGACCGAAGGCAAGGTGCTCGTCGAGCCGGGCTGGCTGCAGGTGTACGGCCGCGACGCCGAAGGCGCGGACGCGAACCTCGTGCCGGTGCAGAAGGACGAGAAGGTGAAGACGGACGAGATCGCCGCCGTCGCGCTCGTCACCAAGCCGCCCGCACGCTACTCGGAAGCGACGCTGCTGTCCGCGATGGAAGGCGCCGGCAAGCTCGTCGAGGACGACGAACTGCGCGAGGCGATGGCCGCGAAGGGCCTCGGCACACCGGCCACGCGCGCGGCGATCATCGAAGGCCTGCTGGGCGAGAAGTATCTCGTCCGCGAAGGCCGCGAGCTGATCCCGACCGCGAAGGCATTCCAGCTGATGACGCTGCTGCGCGGGCTCGGCGTGAAGGAACTGACCGCGCCCGAGCTCACCGGCGAATGGGAATACAAGCTGTCGCAGATGGAGCGCGGCAACCTCGGCCGCGATGCGTTCATGCAGGAAATCGCCCGCATGACGCAGCAGATCGTCAAGCGCGCGAAGGAATACGATTCCGACACGATCCCCGGCGATTACGCGACGCTCCAGACGCCGTGCCCGAACTGCGGCGGCCAGGTGAAGGAAAACTACCGGCGCTTCGCGTGCACGAAGTGCGAGTTCTCGATCTCGAAGATTCCGGGCAGCCGGCAGTTCGAGATCGCGGAAGTCGAGGAACTGCTGCAGCAGAAGACCATCGGTCCGCTGTCCGGTTTCCGCAGCAAGATGGGCCGTCCGTTCTCGGCGATCCTGAAGCTCTCGTTCGACGACGAAACGAAGAACTACAAGCTCGAGTTCGACTTCGGCCAGGACCAGGGCGGCGAGGAAGGCGAGGCGCCCGACTTCTCCGAGCAGGAACCGGTCGGCGCGTGCCCGAAATGCAACGGCCGCGTGTTCGAGCACGGGATGAGCTATGTGTGCGAGCACTCGGTCGCGAATCCGAAGACCTGCGACTTCCGTTCGGGCAAGGTGATCCTGCAGCAGGAAATCACGCGCGATCAGATGGCCAAGCTGCTCGCCGACGGTCGCACGGATCTGATGCCGAACTTCAAGTCGTCGCGCACGGGCCGCAACTTCAAGGCGTTCCTCGTGAAGCAGCCGGACGGCAAGATCGGTTTCGAGTTCGAAAAGAAGGAGCCGAAGGCTGCCGCCGCGAAGAAGACGGCAAAATCGGCGACGAAGGATGCCGAAACCGTGACCGAAGGCGCCGACGAGAAACCGGCACCGGCCCGCAAGACCGCCGCCCGCAAGACGACGGCGCGCAAGACGGGCTCGTAACGACCCGGCCGCCGGGACATCCCCGGCGCGTCGCACGCCGGTCAAACGGCGATAAAAAAACGCGGATCGATCGCTCGATCCGCGTTTTTTCTTTTGGCGCCGGGGGCCGCGTCAGTGCGCGGCCGCCGCGCCGTTACAGCGGCGACGGCACCGCGACGCGCGGGCGCGCCGAGCGCGCGACGCGCGGCTGCAGGTTCGGGTCGGTCGATTCGGGCTGCTCGGCACGCATCTCGACGCCGATCGGCGCCGGCATCGCACTCTGTGCGGCCCATTGTTCGCCAATCACCGCGTCGGTCGCGTGGCTGAAATATTCGACGAGGTGGTCGATGAACGTGCGCACCTTCGCGGGCAGATGGCGCCGGCTCGGGTATGCAATGTTGATCTCGACCTGCGGCAGCCGGAAATCCGGCAGCAACCGCACCAGCGCACCGCGCGCGATGTCGCCGCCGATCAGGTAGCTCGGCAGGATCGCGACGCCCATCCCGAGCAGCGCGAACTGGCGCAGCATCGCGGTGTTGTTCGCGACGATCACGTTGGTCGGGCGCACGCGCACTTCGCCGTCGGGCCCCGTGAACACACGCTCGTCGCCCCAGTATTCGGTCGGCAGGCTCAGCGCCGGGTGCTCGGCGAGTTGTTCCGGATGAGTCGGCACGCCATGCTTTTCCAGATAGCTCGGCGTCGCGCACACGGTCATGCAGCCCGTGGTCAGGCGCCGCGTGACGATGCTCGCGCTGCGCATCTGGCGCGTGACGACGATGCCGACGTCGAAACCTTCCTCGACGAGATCGACCTGGCGGTCGACCAGCGTCAGATCCGGCACGACTTTCGGGAAATTCTCCGTGTACGACTGCAGGACCGGCGCAAGGTTATGCAGGCCGAACACGACCGGCGCGACGATGCGCAACGTGCCGACCGGCTCGTGATTGCGCGCGACGACCATCTGTTCGACATCCTCGAGCTCATCGAGAATCTGGCGCGCCCGCTCCAGATAGACCTGGCCCGACTCCGTCAGCGAAAGGCTGCGGGTGGTGCGGTTCAGCAACCGTGTGCCGAGGCGGCCCTCCAGATCGGCGACGTGACGCGTCGCGACCGCATTGGAGATATCCATAGCACTCGCGGCCCGCGCGAAACTGCCGAGATCCGCAACCTTGACGAACACGCGCATCGACTGCAAATGATCCATAAACGACTCCTGCCGCTGTTACAACTTCAAAAAGTTGAAGCCTATGCGTAATTCTCCTACGACAACGGAAATGATGCAGAGTTGCTCAACAAGGTGGTCGTTGACGATAAAAATAGTCAAAAATCCTCACTCATCGCGAACGGATGATCCAATTATTCTGATCGAAGCAACAATTGGGTGAACCTCGGCGGGTAAACGGTCGAATCAGAAAGGACGTATTTGGTGCGACACAACAGCGCACCCCGGCTCCTGACATGGGAGCGGCGCCGCATCAGGCGGGCGCGATTGCGGCGGAGCGTAACAACCTGTTAAAAAGACACCACGACGGACACCGACGTAGCATCATGTCGGCCCCGGCCGGGCGGGACGGGTGCGCCGCACGTGCGCCGCCGCCACCGCCGCCGCTTTCAACGCGCGACTCCCGCTGATCATGAAAATTGCCATTCTCGACGACTACCAGGACGCCGTCCGCAAGCTGAACTGCTTCGAGATGCTCGCCGAGCATGACGTGAAGGTCTTCAACAACACGGTGCGCGGCCTGGGGCAGCTCGCGAGCCGTCTCGCGGAAGTCGAGGCGCTCGTGCTGATTCGCGAGCGCACGCCGATTTCGTCGCAACTGCTCGCCAAGCTGCCGAACCTGCGCATGATCAGCCAGACCGGCCGAATCTCGACCCACATCGACCTCGAAGCGTGTACCGACCGCGGCATCGCGGTGCTCGAAGGCACGGGTTCGCCGGTCGCGCCGGCCGAACTGACCTGGGCGCTCGTGATGGCCGCCCAGCGCCGCATTCCGCAATACGTCGCGAACCTGAAGCAGGGTGCGTGGCAGCAGTCGGGCCTGAAGACGTCGGCCATGCCGCCGAACTTCGGCCTGGGCCAGGTGCTGCGCGGCCAGACGCTCGGCATCTGGGGCTACGGCAAGATCGGCCGGCTGGTCGCCGGCTATGGCAAGGCGTTCGGGATGAACGTGCTGATCTGGGGCCGCGAGCATTCACTCGAGGCCGCGCGCGCCGACGGCTACACGGCCGCCGAGAGCCGCGAAGCGCTGTTCGAGCAGAGCGACGTGCTGTCGCTGCACTTGCGCATGCACGACGACACGCGCGGGATCGTCAAGCAGGAAGACCTGATGCGGATGAAGCCGACGTCGCTGCTCGTCAACACGAGCCGCGCGGAGCTGCTCGAGGAAAACGCGCTCGTGAACGCGCTGTCGCACAATCGTCCGGGGATGGTCGCGATCGACGTGTTCGAAAGCGAGCCGATCCTGCAAGGCTACAGCCTGCTGCGGATGGAAAACGTGATCTGCACGCCGCACATCGGCTACGTCGAACGCGAAAGCTACGAGCTCTATTTCAGCGCGGCGTTCCGGAACATTCTCGCGTTCGACCAGGGCGACATGTCGAGCGTGGTCAACCCGGAAGCGCTGACGCCGCGCCGCGTGCGCTGACCGGCGCGGGCCGCGCACGCCGCGCGGCCCCATTTCTCCATTCCCGCCTTCAGGCGGCCACGCGGCCGCCTGTCATCGCGTCGACGCGCGTGAGGAAATGCTCGCCGTCGCGCCGCCCGAGGTCGTACGCATGCCGCATCTGCGACGGACTCGTGTAATCCCAGCTCGAAATCGGCACCTTGCTCGACGGTTGTACATATAGCCGCCGCTGCTCGCCGTGCGCGACCGTAAACATCTGCGGGCGCGGATACAGCCGCGTGACAAGCACCAGCACGTCGCCCGGCGACGGATCGAGCGCGCCGACCGGCACGTTGTCGACCATGCCGCCGTCGAGCACCGGCCGGCCGCCGCGACGCAGCACCGGCGTGAACGGCGGTGTGCACGACGACTGCAGGATCAGGTCGGCGAGTTCGTCGACGCTCGTGCAGGCCTGCGCGCGCACGAACTCGGGCCGGAAGCCGAGCGTGCGCCCGAGCGTCGGGTGCAGCGTCTTGCGCACGTACTTTTCGATGTTGTAAGCGACGAGGCCCGCGGCGACCGCGCTGCGCGCGCCGAGCCAGCGCGGCACGTGCGACACGCCGATGCGGATCTCCGGCGCGTCGGCGAGTTGCGCGAACGGCTCGCCGTAGATGTCGAGCAGCGCCTGGCGGTAGATCCGGTAATGCGGAAACACGGGCTCGCGCCCGAACAGGTTGCCCCAGTATGCGTTCTTGCGGTTGTGGCGCAGCGCGTCCTCGTAATAGCGCATCACCCACGCGGCGTCGCGCGTATACAGCATGCAGGCGGTCGCCGCGCCGGCCGAGATGCCGGCGATCACGCGCGGGCGCAAGCCGAGCGCCGGCTGCGCGACATCCCAGAAGCCGGCCTGCCACCAGCAGCGATTGCCGCCTCCCGCGAACACGATCTGGTCGAACATCGCGCCGCTCAGCTGACGAGCGCGTAGGTCGACGTCGCGTGAACGGCCATCTTGCCGTCCTCGTCGAACAGTTCGACTTCGCCGAATACCAGGTTGCGGCCCATCCGCAGCACGCGCGCGGTGACGAGCACGTCGCCCTTGCGCACCGGACGCATGAAGTTCGTGTTCAGCGATACGGTCGTCATCGGCCGGAATTCGCCGAGCGAGACCGAGATCGCGACCACCATCGCGGTGTCGGCGGCGGCCGTGAACACCTGGCCGCAGATGATGCCGCCCGAATGACGGAATTCGCCGGAAAACGGCAGACGCATCGTCACGCTGTCGTCGCCGATCGATACGGGGACCAGACCGAGCGAGCGGACCCACGGGGCCAGCAGGCGATCCAGCAATTCGCGGACTGCGTTTTCGTCCATCTTCGAATGTCCAGAAAACGTTGCGCGACCGCCGCGCAACAGGTGTGGACGTCATCATACCGGGAGCGCGCCAACTGCGATCGCTCGCCGCCGCACGGACGGCAGCGGTCGGGGTGACGAAATATTTTCAGGAAATTCGCAGAAAGGTGTTGCAAAGACCGGAATACCCGTGCATAATCTTTCTTCTGTTGGGGGCGTTAGCTCAGTTGGTAGAGCAGCGGACTCTTAATCCGTAGGTCGAGTGTTCGAGTCACTCACGCCCCACCAGGAATTCCGAAGCCCGGTTAGCGAAAGCTAACCGGGCTTTTTCCATTTCCGGCGCCCGCCCGGCTCTCCCGCATCACGGCATGCGCATACATACATGCCCCGCTTCTGCGCTTTCCCGCTAGAATCGTCCGACAAATATCACATAACCGGCACGGTGATCGCCGTATCCCCGCCGGCACTGAGAGAGCATGGGACGTCGAACATGGAATCATGTGAGCGAGACGCGACCATTCAGAGGCCATGGTCACGCCGATATCGGTGCGCACGTCGAGTCGCACCCTCCACCCGATCGCATCCGGATGCATCACACGACGCACGAAGCGAAGCCGGTCATGCTGCGTAAGGACGCACTCGTCGCGTTCGCGCTCGGCATTGCGCTGCTCGTGGCCGCGGCCGCGCTCGCCGTCACCGCGGGCGGCGCGGCCGGCCATCTGGTCCGCGCGCCGGGCACGGTCGTGCGCATCGTGCAGGACAGCGACGCGATGCGTGCATATCGCCCGATCGTCGCCTATCTCGCGAACGACGGCCGGCGCCGCGAAGTCGCCGGCAATACCGCGTCGATGGTCCCGGCTTACGACATCGGCGAAAGCGTCGACGTCCTGGTCGACCCCGACCATCCGAACCGTCCCGCGCTGATCGACGATTTCGCGCAACGCTGGTTTCCCGTCGCGGTGCCCGCCCTGCTCGCGCTCGCGTCGCTTGCGATCGGCAGCCTGCTGTACGTGAACGAGCGCCGCAGCCGGCAAGCCGACGCGTTTTCCGCACCGGCCGACCGCAAGGCGATCCGGCGCCGCTGGAACATCGCGATCGTGCTGATCCCGATCGCGATCGGCACCGGTTTCCTGGCCGGCGCCGGCGCTGTCGGGCTTCGCCAGTGGCAGATCGACCGCCATTACGCGCGCTCGACCGGCCATGTCGTCGAGATCGCCGAAACGGCCCACTCGCCTCCCGCCCGCACGTCGCTCTACTCGGTGCGCGTCGCGTTCACGACCGACAGCGGCCGCCAGGTCACGTTCGCGCAAGGCTCGGCGTCATCGAATCCCGGGCTGTACGAAGGCGAGATCGTCGACGTGCTGTACGACCCCGTCACGCCCGAGCGCGCGCTCGTCGACCGGTTCTGGGACCGGTGGGCGCTCACGGCGATCCTGTTCGCGATCGGCGCGCCGTTCCTGGTGGCAGGGTTGTTCATTGCCGGCACCCTGTGGCCCGACCATCGGCCGCACGAAATCGCCGAATGACCAACAACGAACCGGGCCGGCGACGCCGCTGCCCCCGCCTCACCGCTCCCTGAACGCCTCCACCTTCGCGCGGTTTCCGCACGTACGCATGTCGCACCAGCGTCGCCCGACGCCGCGGCCGCGATCGACGAAGAACCACGTACAGCGGCCGCACTGCCGCACGCGCGCGAAATCGTCACCGCGCAGCAGATGCTCGAACCCAAGCGCGGCCGCGTCGATCCAGCGCGACGCGGCGCGCGCATCGGGGCGCCACGCGAAGCGGCCGTCGACGGCCTCGAACGTGCTGCGCCCGATCGCATCGCGAATCGCCACGGCGAGCCGGTCCGCCGCTCGCGCGCCGGGGCTGCCGCAGTCGCCGGCCGTCAGGTACGCGAGCGCCGCATACGCATCCTCGCGAAAGCCGTGCAGCGCAGCCAGTTCGTCGGCGCCGTCCTGCCGCGGATGACGCAGAAACCGTGTCAGATCGGCCTCCGCCAGCAACCCGGATTTCGCGGCCCACGCGCGCACGGCCGGCCAGTCGACGAGCTTGTCCTCGTCGCGCGTCTTGCCCGTGTCGGCCACCGTATTCAGGAAGTCGAGCGCCGGATGGCCACCGACGAAATCGGCCGCGCTCCACGCATTCGCCTGTCGCGCAGGCTCGTATCGAGTAACCATTTATTTGCACCTATCGGTTTCATATCCGGACGAACCGGCGTAACCTGTTAACATCCAATACAGGTTAGCACGGAGGTACCGATGCTCGATCTCGCCAATCGCTTCAATTTCGAAGGTCACCGGATCGCCTGGGGCACGCTCGGCGAAGGGCCGCCGCTCGTGCTCGTGCACGGCACGCCGTTTTCATCGCAGGTGTGGCGCCGGATCGCGCCGTGGCTCGCGCGGCGCCATCGCGTGTTCTTCTACGACCTGCTCGGCTACGGCCAGTCGGACATGCCCGACGCGGACGTATCGCTCGGCCGGCAGAACGTGCTGTTCGGCGCTCTGCTCGACGAATGGAAGATTTCGCGCCCGCGCGTGCTCGCGCACGACTACGGCGGCGCGACGGTGCTGCGCGCGCATTTCCTCGACGGCATCGCGTATTCGGACCTGACGCTCGTGAACCCGGTCGCGATCGCGCCGCAGGGCTCGCCGTTCGTGCGGCACGTCGCGCAGCACGAGGCCGCGTTCACCGGATTGCCGGCCTATGCGCATCACGCGCTCGTGTCGGCCTATATCGGCCAAGCGGTCGCGCAGCCGTTGAGCGACGACGTGCTGTCGATCTACCGCGCGCCATGGCTCACGCCCGGGGGCCACGCCGCGTTCTATCGGCAAATCGCGCAGATGCGCCAGCGCTACATCGAGGAAGCGGAGGCCCGCTACGCGCCGCCGGACTTTCCGGTGCGCATCGTCTGGGGCGAGGACGACCGGTGGATTCCGCTCGAACAGGGGCAGGCGCTTGCCGATCGCATCGCGAACGGCAAGCTGATCAGGGTGCCGCGCGCGGGTCACCTGGTCCAGGAAGATGCGCCGGAGGCGATCGTCGCCGCGGTGCTCGACCGGTAGGCGCATCGGCGCGGGTGCAATGTGCGGTGTCGCTTACCAGGGCAGCGAATAAGTCTTCGTATTCGTGAAGCTCTTCATCGCTTCCTGCACGCCCTCCTTGTAGCCGAGGCCCGAATCCTTCACGCCGCCGAACGGCGTCAGTTCGAGCCGGTAGCCCGGCACCTCGCGCACGTTCACGCTGCCGACCTCGAGCTCCGTGATGAAGCGCGTGATGCTGTCGAAGCGGTTCGTGCAGACCGATGACGACAACGCATAGTCGGTGCTGTTCGACATCCGGATCGCCTCGTCGATGTCGCGAAAGCGCATGATCGGCGACACGGGGCCGAACGTCTCGTACTTCACGAGCGGCATGTCGGGCGTCACGCGATCGACGACGGTCGGCGAGTACAGCGCACCGTCGCGCACGTTGCCGACCAGCAGCCGCGCCCCGCGCGCAATCGCGTCGTTCACCTGCTGCTCGCAGAACTTCGCGGCCGCTTCGTCGATCACCGTGCCCATGTCGACCGACGGATCGGCCGGGTTCCCGTACGCCCACGCACGGGTTTTCTCGACGACCAGCTCGGTGAAGCGATCGGCCACCGCCTCGTGCACGAGCATCCGCTTGATCGCCGTGCAGCGCTGCCCCGAGTTCTTGTACGAGCCCGACACGGCGAGCGTGCTCGCCTCGTCGAGATCGGCATCCTCCATCACGATGATCGGATCGTTGCCGCCGAGCTCGAGCACCGCGCGCCGGTAGCCCATCCGCGCCGCGATCGACTTGCCGATCGACACGCCGCCCGTGAACGTGATCAGGTCGATCGCCGGGTTCGTGATCAGCTCGTCCGCGATTTCCTTCGGGTCGCCGGTCAGCACCTGCAGCATCTGCGGCGGCAGGCCGGCTTCATACAGGATGTCTGCGAACAGGTAGCACGACAGCGGCACCTTCTCCGACGGCTTCACGACGATCCGGTTGTTGGTCGCGACCGACGGCACGACCTTGTGCGCGACCTGGTTCATCGGATGGTTGAACGGCGTGATCGCGGAAATCACGCCGAGCAGCGGCTCGCGCTGCGTGTACACGCGGCGCTTCTTGCCGTGCGGCGTCAGATCGCACGAGAAGATCTGCCCGTCGTCCTTCAGCACCTCGCCCGCGCCGAACGTGAGCACGTCGGCGACGCGCCCCGCTTCATACGTCGAATCCTTCAGACACAACCCGGCCTCGGCCGTGATCAGCGCCGCGATCTCGGCGGTGCGCGAGCGCACGATGTCGGCCGCGCGGCGCAGGATCGCCGCGCGCTCGTGGCGCGTGAGCGACGGCCGGTAGGCACGCGCGACCGCAAACGCGCGCCGCACGTCGTCGAGCGTCGCCTTCGGCACGGTGCCGACGAGCGCGCCGTCGTACGGGTTGCGCACCTCGATCACCGCGTCGCGATGGATTCTTTCCCCGTCGATTCGCAGTGCTTCACGATGAAGCGCGCGGGCAACCGTCGATGCTGCAATGGCGTTCATGAGTATCTCCCTGGCGGATGCGTCCGCGTCACTGCAGATGGTTGAGCGCGATGTCGATGATGTCGAAGTTGCGCAGCCGCGCGCGGCTCGTGACGTCAGTCGCGACCGGCTTGCTGAAGATCAGCGGCACGATCTGCTCGGAGATCCCGCCGTGCGAGCGCAGCGGCACGTCGAGCCCCGACAGGTCGTGCTTGATGCGGCGCGTGCCGAGCACGACGTCCTGCTTCGAGATTACGATCAGGTCGCCCATCCGGTCGGGCGGCAGCTCGAAGCACGCGCAGCCTTCGGCGCCCGTCAGCACGACCTCGATGCCGTCCACCGCGGCGAGCCGCGCACGCAGCGCGTCGACGTCGGCGGAGGCCGGCACGTAGACGGTCGCGAACGATCCGAGCGCACCGTGATGCACGACGTACGGGTCGGTGATCGGCAGGATCACGCGCGCCGCGTCGTGGCCGAGCCACGCGTCGAACAGCTCCTGCAGGTAGATCACGTTCGGCTCGCCGGTCTCGCCGTCGTGCTTCGCGTTCATCCCGTGGTCGGCCGTAATCGCGACGATCGCGCCGAGCTCGTCGAGCCGCTTCAGATACGTGTCCATCATCTGGTAGAACGCGTTCGCGCCGTCGGTGCCGGGCGCGCACTTGTGCTGCACGTAGTCGGTCGTCGACAGGTACATCAGGTCGATCGGCCGCGTCTCGAGCAGGCGCACGCCGGCCGCGAACACGAATTCCGACAGGTCGGCGCTGTACACGCTCGGCACCGGCTTGCCGACCAGCTCGAGCACGTTGTCGATGCCGTTTTCCGAGAGGCTCGCCTCGTCGGCCTTCTCCGACGAGAAGCAGATGCCCTTGAGCCCCTTGCCGAGCAGGCGGCGCAGCTTGTCCTTCGCGGTGACGACCGCGACGCGCGCGCCCCGCTCGGCGAAGGTGGCGAGCACGGTGGGCGCGACGAGGTACTTCGGATCGTTCATCAGCACCTCGGCGCCGGTGTCGCGATCGTAGAAGTAGTTGCCGCTTATCCCGTGGATCGCGGGCGGCACGCCGGTAACAATCGACAGGTTGTTCGGGTTCGTGAAGCTCGGCACCACGCACTCGCCCTTGAGCGCCGTGCCCGGCTTCAGCAGCGTGCGCAGGAACGGCGCGACGCCGGCCTCGGCCGCCATCTCGAGATATTCATACGCGCAGCCGTCGACGCAGACCACCACCACGGGCCGGCTCATCCAGTTGTAGCGACGGCCGTTCACTTCCACGGATACAGGCGTTTCAGTCATGACGTTCATTCCTTTCGGTTCGAAGAGGGGTTGAGTCGTCGGCGCCCGCGCCGCGCCGATGGGGGGGTTTTTCCGTGCTTGACATTAAAAGGGATGATTTGTAGATTGTCAACAATAGGCAAAGAACAGAAAGCAGGAAGTGTCAGCACGACGAGGATCTGTACGACCAGCGGATGTACATGCAGCGCACGACGCAATGGCGCTTCACGGCGCCGACGCACGTGGTTGCGGCGCTCGACGCGGCTGTCGCGTAATACGTCGACGAAGGCGGGTTCGCCGCACGCGGCGGACGGTTTTATCAGGAGGTCAAAAAGCGCGGCTACATTCTGTATCCGGGCAAGCTGACCGAAGTCGACACGTTCCGCGTGGGCTGCATCGGCCACTTCCGCGAAGCCGGCATTCCGGGCGCGATCGCCGACACGCTGAAGGCGACGGGCGTGCGGCGCGTGTCCTCCGAAGCGGCGGCCTGACGCGATGCACCCGGCCGTATCGCGGAATCGCCGCGCGTCGCCGTGCGGCGGTTTCGCTTTCGTTTTCCCGCCGTGCGCGGCACGGCAACCCGACTCTTACCGGCACGACACCCGATGCGACCCTTCTGGATCGAACAAGCACTGTTCAACGACGGCGATCTCGCCCCCGCGCTGCAGGGCACGACGCAGGCCGACGTCTGTATCGTCGGCGGCGGCTTCACCGGGCTCTGGACCGCGATCCAGGCGAAGCAGCAGAACCCGGCGCTCGACATCGCGATACTCGAGGCCGACCTGTGCGGCGCCGGCGCGAGCGGACGCAACGGCGGGTGCCTGCTCACGTGGTCCGCGAAATTCCTGACGCTGCGCCGGCTGTTCGGCGAAGCGGAAGCGATCCGGCTCGTGAAGGCGTCGGAGGCGGCCGTCCAGCACATCGCCGACTTCTGCCGTGCGCATCGCATCGATGCCGAACTGCGGCTCGACGGCACGCTGTACACGGCGACGTCGCGCGCGCAGATCGGCACGCTCGCGCCGGTGCTCGACGCGCTCGCCGCGTGCGGCATCCACAGCTACGAACCGCTGCCGGCCGCCGACGTCGCGCGCCGCTCGGGCTCCGCCCGCAATCTCGACGGCGTGTACTCGCCGATCGCCGCGACCGTGCATCCAGGCAAGCTCGTGCGCGGGCTGCGGCGCGTCGCGCTCGACATGGGGATCCGGATCCACGAGCGCACGCCGCTCGTCGACTTCACGCCGGGGCAGCCGGCCGTCGTGCGCACGCCGTCGGGCAGCGTGCGCGCGGGCAAGCTGGTGTTTGCGATCAACGCGTGGATGGCGAGCCGCTTCCCCCAGTTCGAACGCACGATCGCCGTCGTGTCGAGCGACATGGTCATCACCGAAAAATGCCCGGAATTGCTCGAGAAAACCGGGCTCGTGGACGGCGTATCGGTGCTCGATTCGCGGATCTTCGTGTACTACTACCGCACGACGGCCGACGGTCGGCTGATGCTCGGCAAGGGCGGCAATACGTTCTCGTGGCGCAGCCGCATCGCGCCGGTGTTCGACCGGCGCTCGCCGTACGAGGCGCAGCTCACGCGGAGCCTGCGCGACTTCTTCCCGTCGCTTGCCGGCGTGCCGATCACCGCGAGCTGGAACGGTCCGTCGGACCGCTCGGTGACGGGCTTCCCGTTCTTCGGCCGCCTCGACGACGCGCCGAACGTGTTCTACGGCTTCGGCTATTCGGGCAACGGCGTCGGGCCGACCTACATGGGCGGGCAGATCCTGTCGTCGCTGGTGCTCGGCCTCGACAACGCGTGGACGCGCAGCCCGATCGTGCGCGGCCCGCTCGGCCATTTCCCGCCGGAGCCGATCCGCTATGTCGGCGCGCACGTCGTGCGCAATGCGATCCGCCGAAAGGAGCGTGCGGAAGACGAGAGCCGGCGGCCGGCGGCCGTCGACACGTGGCTCGCGAAGTTTGCAAGCGCGGCGGGCAAGGCGGACAAGGGGTGACGAGGTGCCGATGCGATGACGTGACGCGCAACGAAAAAGGGACGCTGCGAAGCGTCCCTTTGCTTTTGGTACGGCGGCCTGCGTAGCCGCGTTACACGCGCTCGGCTTTCTCCCGCGCCGCCTTGCCCGCCGCGGGCAGCCCCTGCTCGTGCGTGCGGCGCATCCGCGCGAGGCCGTGCGCGACGTGCTCGCGCACGAGCGCGACCGCCTTTTCCTCGTCGCCGCTCGCGAGCGCCTGCACGATCTTGTCGTGCTCGGCCGCGGACACCGCGATCGCATCCTCTTCCGCCTCGATCGCGGCCTGGCGCAGCAGCCCGAGCTGGCGCACGAGCCGGCGATAGGTATCGATGAGGTGCGTATTGCCGACGCCGACCACCATCGCGTCGTGGAACTGCACGTTCAGTTCGGTGTAGCGCGTGACGTCGTGCGCCTTCGCGGCTTGCTTCATCGACTGGATGATGCCCTTCAGCACCTTCAGCGTGTCGGGCGAAATGCGCTTCGCGAGCGCACGCGCGACCGACTCGTCGAGCATCGCGCGCACTTCGTAGATTTCCTCGGCCTCGCGCAGCGGCACGACCCGCACCGTCACGCCGCGGTTCTTCTCGTTGCGCAGCAGCCCGGCCTGCTCGAGCGCGCGGAACGCTTCGCGCACGGGGCCGCGCGACACGTTCAGCCTGGTCGCGATATCGACTTCGTTGAGCTTCTCGCCCGGCGCGTATTCGCCGGACACGATCGCGCGCTCGAGCATGTCCTGCACGATCATCGCGAGCGACTGGCTTTGCAGGAGTTCGATGGCGTTGAGGGCGGTCGGGGCGGTCATGGTCGGGCAGGCAGCGACGCTGCGGGTGAAAACGAGGGCACCATATCGGCGAATGGTCCCTGTATACCGTCGGCCCGGCACATTGTCAACAGTTTTCAGTTTCCAAAAAACCAATCGCGCGGCCGGCGCGAAAAAACGCCGGACCGCGCGAGGTCAGCCCGCCGTCAGGCCGTCTGCTTCACCGGCCCCGGGTCGCTCTGGCTCGGCCGGCCCGTCTCGACGTGGCCCGCGAAGCGGCGCACGACCTTGTCGTCGCCGCCGCGCAGCGTCGTCGCGGTGATCGTCAGATCGTACCAGCCGTGGCTCGACGACAGCTCGACGTGATCCTCGATGCGCGCGCCCGGCTCCAGCGTGTAGGTGCGCGCATGCGCATGGCTGTACGCGTTGTCGACGACCACCCGGCATGCCGCGCGGCCGCTGTTGCGCAGCTGCAGGTACACGTGGCGGTTGCGCACGTCGTAGCCGATCTTCGCTTCCGGGTTCGCGTGGCTGCCGTCCGCGGCCAGCCGCGTGTTGCCCTGGAACTCGCACAGATAGCCGTTCGGGCCATAGGCGGCGAGATGGTAGTCGCCGCGCGCGGCCGACGTGCTCCAGGTATCGGCGAAGCGGTCGTGCGAGGACACCGCGTAGCGGCGCGGCGGCGTCGCCGGATTGCGGCGGTCGTACACGTAGAACGCGGCGCCCGCGTCACCCGAGTTCGCGAAATCGAGCGACACGCTGTCGTCGCGGCCGTTCACGCGGGCATGCACGAACAGCTCGTACGGCAGCGCGCGCGCCGGACGCGTGCCGGGCTCCTGCGCCGGCATCGACTGCTGCGCGGGCACTTGATACGCGTGGCCGGCGGTGGCGATGTGCTGCGGCACCGTGAAGCTCACCGTGCGCGTATCGGGGCGCGCGGAGAAATCGAACGCCGACGTGAGGTCGCCGCAGACCGACCGGCGCCACGCGCTGATGTTCGGCTCCTTCACGCCGAAGCGCGCTTCGAGGAAACGCAGCACCGACGTGTGATCGAACGTCTCCGAGCAGACCCAGCCGCCCTTCGTCCACGGCGAGATGATGATCAGCGGCACGCGCGGCCCGAGGCCGATCGGCTGGAGGCCGCCCGGGTCCGCGCCCGGCACCAGCGGGCTCATCTCGCCCGGGTACTTGTTCAGGTCGAGCAGTTCGTCGCCGAGGTTCGACAGCAGGTTCGACGACACGATGCCCTGGCCGCCCACGCCGCTCGTGACCGGCGGCACCGGCGGCACGACGTGGTCGAACAGCCCGTCGTTCTCGTCGTAGTTGAGGATGAACACCGTCTTCGCCCACACTTCGGGGTTCGACGTCAGCGCCTCGAGCACCATGTTGATGTAGAACGCGCCGTCGGTCGGCGACGCCTGCGGATGCTCGCTGTACTTGTACGGCGACACGATCCACGATACCTGCGGCAGCCGGTTCGCCTGCACGTCGGCCTTCAGCTCGGCGAGCGTGTGGTCCGACGCGCCCTTGTCGACCAGCGCGCCGCTCGCACCTTCCTTCACCTGGAAGCGCTTGAAGAACATCAGCGAATTGTCGGTGTAGTTGTCGGTCGGATCGCCCGGAATGCCGGTGCCGCCCTGGTACACCTTCCAGCTGATCTTCGCGTCCTCGAGGCGCTCGGCGTAGGTCGTCCACGTGTAGCCGTTCACGTCGTTGCGCTCGCCGATGCCCGGGCCGTTCGGCTGGGTGCCGTAGATGTTGCGCGGGTCGACCGTGCCGGTCCACAGGTAGATGCGGTTCGGCGCGGTGTCCGCGTGCGCGGAGCAGAAGTACGAGTCGCAGATCGTGAACGCGTCGGCGAGCGCGTAGTGGTACGTGAGGTCCTGACGCTTCAGGTAGCCCATCGTCAGCACGTCCTGCTTCTGATTCACCCACTGGTCCCACTGGCCGTTGTTCCAGGACAGGTGGCCGCTGCTCCAGCCGTGGTTGGTGCCCGGCTGGAATTCGGTCGTCTGCTTCGGGTCGAGGTAGAACGGCAGCACGTACGGCGCGGCCGGGTCGAGCCCGCGCGCATGGTAGTTCTTCGTGAACACCGACGCCGGCGGCTGCTGCCACACCGGCGCACCGCTCGGCAGCAGATGCGGACGCGGGTCGTTGAAGCCGCGCACGCCGCGCAGCCCGCCGAAGTAGTGGTCGAACGAGCGGTTTTCCTGCATGAAGATCACGACGTGTTCCACGTCGCGGATCGTGCCGGTGCGATACGCGGCCGGCATGGCCAGCGCCTTGCGGATTGCGGGCGGAAAGCCGGCGTAGGCGGCCATCGCGCCGGCCGACTGGGCGGCGAGGCGCAGGAAATCGCGTCGATTGTTGGCGGACATGAAGAGGATCCTGTGGGTCGGTAGGGGTGGGCGCCGGTCGAGCGGGGCCGGCGGTCGTGCGTTGCCGCTATTAGTCCGCACCGGCATGTCCCGGCCGTGACCGGTTCCAGCAGGTTTCTTGCGCTCACCCCCAGCTTTTTTTCGAAGCGGCGCACGACGCGCCTTTCATCCGGCCGACACATGCGTACGCTACGCTGACGCGCGATGAAGACGGGGGAGAAGCCGAGTCGTGTTCGATCAGCTGAAGGCGTTCCACGCGACCGTCCGGCAGGGCAGCATCACGCGCGCCGCGCGCCATCTGGGCGTGAGCCAGCCGACGATCGCCGCGCAGATCCGGCAGGTCGAGCAGGTGTACGGCGTCGAGCTGTTCTACCGCAGCGGCCGCAAGCTCGAGGTCACCGAGACCGGCATCGAGCTGCTGCCGCTCGTCGAAAAGATGATCGCGCTCGAGGCGCAGGCCGACATCATGCTGCGCAACGTCGGCGGCCTGTTCGAAGGCCATCTGCGGATCGGCGCGACGGGGCCGTACTACATCATGGACGCGGTCGGCCGCTTCTCGCATGCGCATCCGTCGATCGCGCTCACGTGCCGGATCGGCAATTCCGAGGAAATCCTGCAGGCGCTGCAGGAATTCCGCATCGACCTCGCGGTGTCGTCGCAGCGCAATGACGCGGACGGCCTCGAACGCAAGGTGATCTCCACCGATCCGCTCGTGCTCGTCGTGCATCGCGACCATCCGCTCGCGCGCTTCGACGCGATCGACGCCGCGCAGCTCGCCGACGTGCGGCTGCTGATCCGCGAGGAAGGGTCGGTCACGCGCCGCTGCACGGAGACGATCCTCGCGGCGGCCGGCGTCGCGGCCACGTCGGTCGCCGAGATCGGCAGCCGCGAAGCGATCCGCGAGGCGATCCTGCATGGCGTTGGCGGGAGCCTGTTTCCACGCGGCGAGGCCGAGCGCCATCCGGACCTGCGGGTCGTCGCGCTGCGGGGCGTCGACACGACGATCGACGAATACGTGTACTACCTGAAGGCGCGCCGCCAGAGCCCCGCGATCGATGCGTTCCTCGCGTGCATCCTGCGTGCGCAGCCGGCCATGCACGACGCGGCAAGCGCGGCGCGGCCGGTGAACGCGCGCTGAGCCGCCGCGCGTTCACCGGTTTCGCGGACTTCCGTCGCACTTCCCTGCACTTTCCGGCGCTTTCCCTCGTTGTTGTCCTCGTGCCTTCCTTGTTGCTTCGCCGCGCGTTATTTAGGCAGCGCGGGGATCATCCACGTCAGCACGTGCTGCTGCAGGAACACCAGCACGCCGAGCAGCAGCGTGAGGATCACGCTGTGCCAGAAGGTGCGCGCGAACACGACGCCTTCCTGCCCTTTCAGGTCGGTCGTCGACACGCCCGTCGCGATGTTCTGCGGCGAGATCATCTTGCCCATCACGCCACCCGACGAGTTGGTCGCGGCCATCAGCACCGGATCGAGGCCGAGCTGGCGGGCGGCGACGACCTGCAGGTTGCCGAACAGCGCATTGCCGGACGTGTCGCTGCCGGACAGGAACACCGCGATCCAGCCGAGCGACGCCGACACGAGCGGGAACAACGCGCCGGTCGACGCGACGCCGGTGCCGAGCGTGTAGCTGATCCCCGAGTAGTTCAGCAGGTACGCGAGCCCGACGATCATCATCACCGTGACGATCGCGATCCACGTTTGCCGCCACGTCTTGACCACGCATTCGAAGAACGCGCCGACGCCGGTGCGCGTCAGCGCGGCCGTGATGATCGCCGACAGCAGGATCGCGGTGCCGGTGCCGAGCGGCTGGAAGTCCCAGATCGCCGCATACGGCTTGTGGTACAGCGACACGAACACCGCGTTGTGCAGGCCCGGCCACTTGATTTTCACGTCGCCGATCGCCGCGATGTTCGCGTGCACCCACACGATCACGACCACCGACACGACGAGCCACGGCAGCCAGCCGCCGAAGCCCGCGCGCGCGGCGCCGGCGGTGGCCGGCACGCTGCGCGCGAGCGCGTATTGCGGATCGGGCTGCGGCTTCCACACTTGCAGGAAGCCGATCGTGACGATCAGCGACGTGAGCGACGACAGCACGTCGGTGAGCTGGTAGCCGAGGAAGTTCGACGTGACGAACTGCGCGATCGCGAAGCTGGCGCCCGACACGAGCAGCGCGGGCCACAGCTTCGCGATCGAGCGCATGCCGCCGTATGCGCCGACCACGTAGAACGGCAGCAGCAGCGCGAAGAACGGCAGTTGCCGGCCGACCATCGCGCCGAGCGTCGCGGGCGGCAGCGACGTGACCGCGCCGAGCACGGTGATCGGCACGCCGAGCGCGCCGAACGCGACCGGGGCCGTGTTGAACAGCAGCGTGTAGGTGAGCGCTTCGAGCGCGGGGAAGCCGAGCGCGATCAGCAGCGCGCTGGTGATCGCGACCGGCGTGCCGAAGCCGGAGATCCCTTCGAGCAGGCAGCCGAACGAGAACGCGACGACTAGCAGCACGAGGCGGCGGTCGTCGGGCAGGTTGTCGAGCATCCATTGCCGGAACTGATCGAAGCGGCCCGACTTCACCGCGATGTTGTACAGCAGCAAGGCGTTGAACACGATCCACATCACGGGCACGAGCGCGAGCGCCATGCCGGCGCCGACCGCGTTGAACGCGAGGCCGACCGGCATGCCCCACGCACCGATCGCGACCGCGAGGCCGGCGACGAGCCCGGCCAGCGATGCCTGCCACGCCGGCCGGCGCAGCACGCCGAGCGCGACCAGCGCGACCGCGATTGGGATCACCGCGACGAGGAACGACAGGAGCAGCGAGTTGGCGATAGGCGTCAATGGCTGCGCGAAGAGGATGCCGGGCGGCAGGGCTGCGGTGGGATTCATCGTGTCTCGTGTCTCCGTGTCGATAGGAGTTGGCGCTTTAGCGCTTACTCCTATCCCATGCTTCGCGGTCGGCAGGAGTTAGCGCTTTGGCGCTTACTGCTGCCCCATGCTTCGCGGTCGATAGGAGTTAGCGCTTTAGTACGTTCCACGGCGGCGAAGGCGCCCGACGCTTGCGCATGCAACCATGCCGCGGCGCCGACCGATCGGTCGCTTAAAAGAGGTTAGGAGGCGCATCGCGCTTGTACAAGGAGGGCAAGCCCGATGCGGGCGGCGCCGATACGCGACGTCCGCCGCACGCTGACGGCCGGCCGGCAGCCCGCTGACACGTGCGCCAGCAAGCCACCGGGGCGCAATGTTGCTCAACCGGCAAAGGTGACTGATGGCGGGCGGGGTGTTTCGTTTGGCGTCCGAAGCCTAGACTCGCTGCATCGATTCCGCCCGTGCCGACGACGGCGCGGCTCCGGAGACTCACGGAGCAAACACGATGAAAACCATGAAGCTTGCGGCCTGCACGTTACTGCTGATCGGCTCGACTATCGCCGCCCAGGCCCAGGCCCACGCCGTGTCGACATTGACGCGTGCGGAAGTTCGCCAGGAACTCGTTGAATTGCAGGCCGCCGGCTACCGGGCGAATCTCGCCAGCAGTCCCGACTTTCCGCAAAACATGCAGGCGATCATGCAGCGTGCCGCCCAGGCGCGCGGCGACGCGGCCGGCTACGGCAGCGACGGCCATGCGAACGTGGAATCGGGGAAGCCGGCGCTGCCGCACGTGGTCGATCGCGACACGTACGCGCATCACTGAAGCGGATAAACCGGGCCGCTCGCGTGAACACGCGACCAGTCGGCTACCCGCCGCGCGACGCGCAGCGGGTTGCTGCCATCAAACGCTGAAGCGGTTCAGCGTATACGCGCGATAGGCCGCGACGAACGCGTCGAATGATCCGGCCTCCTTCGCTTCCAGCTCGGCCTGCTCGGCCAGCGACTTCGCCGCGAGCGCCTGCTCGGCGCGCATCGTCTCCGCCGACGGCGGGTTCGCGCGGAAATGCGCGGCATGCGCTTCGCTGTGCGCGAGCGCGAACGCGAGGAACGACTGCCCGTTGTCGCGCATCTCGCGCAGCACACGCGCCGACGGCGTGCGCTCCGGATCGGCAAGCTTCTCGCGCTGCGCGGCGATCGCACGCGCATGCTCGTCGCCGCCGCGGATCTCGTCGAGACGGCGCCCGACGGTTTCGATATCGGCCATCAGGTCGTCCGCCCATGCCTGCAGCGTGACCGGCTGGCCATCGCGCATCAGCGTGAGCCCCGGCTTGCGCCCGTCCATCGTCACGCTGGCGAAGTTCGCATTCGCTTCCTTGTACGCGTCGCAGTCGAGCGCGGGGCTCTCGTCGAGCGCGCACGCGAGCAGGAACGCGTCGATGAAGCGGGCGGTCTCGAGCGCGATGCCGGTCGGCTCGAACGGATCGATGTCGAGGCAGCGCACTTCGATGTACTGCACGCCGCGCGACGCGAGCGCATGCAGCGGACGCTCGCCCGAATACGTGATGCGCTTCGGACGGATCGTCGAATAGAACTCGTTCTCGATCTGCAACACGTTCGTGTTGATCTGGATCCATTCGCCGTCGCGATGCGTGCCGATCGCCTCGTACGGCGGATACGGCTCGCTCACGGCCGTCGACAGCGCGTCGAGATAGCCGGACAGCGTGTTGTAGTCGACGTGCAGCGCGGCCTGCGCGGTCGTGTTCGAGTAACCGAGGTCGCTCATCCGCAGGCTCGTCGCATACGGCCGGTACAGCGTGTCGGCATCGAACGCGTCGAGCCTGTGCGGCTTGCCGCGCAGGAATTTCGTGTCGAGCGCGGGTGATGCGCCGAACAGGTACATCAGCAGCCAGCTGCGACGGCGGAAGTTGCGGATCTGCGCGAGATAGCGCTCCGACTGGTAATCGACGAGCGTGGCCGTCGAACCTTCGTCCGCGTGCAGGCGGCGCCACACTTCCTCGTGCAGCGAGTAGTTGTAGTGAATGCCGGCGATGCACTGCATCGTGCGGCCGTAGCGATGCGCGAGGCCGCGGCGGTACACCGTCTTCAGGCGGCCGATGTTCGACGTGCCGTAGTCGGCGATCGGGATTTCATCGTCGGCCGGCAACAGGCCCGGCATCGATTCGTTCCACAGCATCTCGTCGTCGAGCGACGCATACACGTAGCGGTGCAGATCGTCGAGACGTTCGAGCGTGAGTGACGCGTCGGGCTCCGCCGGCGTGATCAATTCGATCAGCGCTTCGGAATAGTCGGTCGTCAAGGACGGATGCGTGAGGGCCGAGCCGAGCGCGCGCGGATGCGGCGTAAACGCGATCATCCCGTCGCGCGTCACGCGCAGGCTTTCCTTTTCGATGCCGCGCAGGCCGTCGGGCAGATGCTGCCGCGTCGGGCCCGAGCTCAGCGCTTCGAGACGATTCAGCAGCAGTTCGGACTGGCGGTGAGTCATGGTGTTCGACATGGAGGCGCAAGGGCGTGACGGACGCGCGCGGAACGCCGCGCGCGGCCGGCTGGATTATTGGTCGCTTCGTTGGTAGCGGGCACTTTAACATCTCGCCGAAACACGCGCTTGAGGTGGCTCCGGGCGGTGCGCGCCCGCCGCAGCGGGCCGCCGGGCGGGCCGGTGGCGACGATCGCAGCGTTCGCATCCGACGGCCGTCGGCACCGCCGGACGCAGCGATCACGTGAAATTCGTCGGATGGAATGCGAATGGGTCGAATGGCTCGAACGGTGCGCGCAGCAGCGCCGACAGGTGCAACCCGTGCCGCCGAACGCGCCGCGCGATATCGTCGCCGCTCGGTCGACCGTACGCCGGCGGCGATCTCGGTCCGCAGATCGGTGGCGCAGCCGTCAGTGCTGGGCCGCCGGATGTGGGCGACGTCCAGCTACGGTTGACAGGGGACAGGCGGCAGAGCGGCTTGATCGCCGTCAGGCGTCGCAACCATGAGGACGACCGACCGATCACAGCCGGACCGGCGCCCGCCACGGGTTGCATCGCGGCGTTGCCCGCTCGCCCCGCGGGCCGGCCACCACGACCGTCATCCGCCGCGCGCGCCGCCGGCCCGGTCCGCCACGTCGTTCCACAGATGAAGCGCCGCATACGCGCGCCACGGCCGCCAGCCTTCGGTGCGGTGCTTCTGGCTCGCGAGCCGGTCGAGCGACGGATCGCGCGCCGCGATCGACTGCATCAGCACGAGATCCGACGCCGGCCACGCATCGGGGTCGCGCCACGCACGCATCGCGATGTATTCGACGGTCCACGGGCCGATGCCGGGCAGATCGAGCCACGCGCGGCGCAAGGTCCCGAGGTCGGCCTGCGCGGGATCGAGCGGCACGTGGCCGGCCGCCACCGCGCGCGCCATGCCCGTCAGCGCCGCGGCCCGCTTGCCGGGCATCCCGATTTTCTCCAGATCGCATGCGGCGAGCGCGTCCGGCGTCGGGAAGCGCCAGGCCGGCGCGCCATCCGGCGCCGGCATGCCGTCGTCGTGCACGACGCGCTCGCCGGCCCGCTGGACGAGCCGGCCGACGATCGTCGTGGCCGCCTTCACGCTCACCTGCTGGCCGACGATCGCCCGCACCGCAAGCTCGAACCCCGACCAGGCGCCCGGCACGCGCAGCCCCGGCGCGGCCTCGACGAGCGGCGCGAACCACGGGTCGCGCGCGAGCCCGCCGCCGATCGCGGCCGGATCGGCGCCGAGATCGAACATCGACGCGACGCGGCGCGCGAACGCGTCGTCGACATGGCGCGCGGCCGCCCCGTCGACCGTCGCGATCAGGCAATGCCGGCGCGGATGCTTCGTGACGGTAAGGCGGCCCGCGTCGCCGTTCAGATCGACGATGCGGCGATACACGCCGTCGACGACCTGTTCGACACCCGGAATCGCACGTCCGCTGAAAAAGCGCAGCACGCGCGCCCAGTCGTACGGCGCCTTGAAGCGCAGTTCCATCTGCGCGAACGGCGGCACCTGGCCGCCGTTCGCGATCGACGTAATCGTGGTTGTTTCGATGCTCAAACTACGTTGCCCTCCGCAACGGCTTCGGTTTCATCGTCGCGCACACGGCGCGCCTCGGACGCGAGCAGCGTCGCCTTGCGGCGCACGCCCCAGCGATATCCGGCAAGCGCGCCGCCCTTCTGCACGACACGATGGCACGGAATCGCGAGCGCGACCGGGTTCGACGCGCAGGCCGATGCGACGGCGCGCACCGCATGCGGCGAGCCGAGCGCCTCGGCGATCTCCGAGTAGCTGCGCGTTTCGCCGTACGGGATGTGCGTCAGCGCTTCCCAGACGCGCTGCTGGAACGCGGTCGGCGCGATGTCGAGCGGCAGGTCGAACGCGTGCCGCGTGCCGTCGAGATACGCACGGATCTGCGCGATGAACGGCGCGAGCCGCGATGGCGCTTCGACCAGTTCGGCGCGCGCGAACGCGTCCTTCAGTTCGTCGACGAGCGGCGCCGGTTCGTCGCCGAACGCGATCCGGCAGATGCCCTGTTCGGTCGCGGCGACGAGCACCGTGCCGAGCGGCGTCGACGCGGTCGCATAGTCGATCCGCAGGCCCGCGCCCTGGCGACGGAACGCGGACGGCGCCATCCCCAGTTCGCGCGGCACCGATGCGTAGAGCCGCGACGGCGAATTGAAACCCGCGTCGACGGCCGCCTGCGTGACCGGCTGCCCGCTTTGCAGCGCCTCGCGCAGCGCGGCGCCGCGCTGCGCGGCCTGGTACTGCCGCGGCGACACGCCGACCACGCGCTTGAACAGCCGCTGCAGGTGGAACGGGCTCACGTGGACGGCATCGCTCAGCTGCTGCAGCGTGAGCCGCTCCGGATGCGCGTCGAGCACCGCGCATGCGCGATTGACGATGTCGAGCTCGCGCGGCAGCCCTTCCGGCTGGCAGCGCTTGCACGGGCGAAAGCCTGCAGCGCGCGCCGCGGCCGGATCGGCGAAGAAGGACACATGTTCGCGCCGCGGCAGCCGCGACGCGCAGCTCGGGCGGCAGAACACGCCGGTCGTGCGCACGCCATAGAAGAACGCGCCGTCCGCATGCGGATCGCGGGCGGTCACGGCGCCCCAGCGGGCATCGTCGGTCGGATAGGCGGTTTTCATCTGAACCTCGCACTCTCTAGTGTAGATGGTGCCTACTCTAGACATCGGCATGGGCCGTCGCGCCCTGAATCTTGCTCTGTGATTCGCATCGGCAAAACCGGGGACGCATCCCGATCGATCAATCGGACGAAAAGCCCCGCGAGCGCCGCCGGGACGCCGCTTTCGTCATCTTCCCGTCACCCTTTTGCTGCAGTGCGAATGCGACAAATCGCCGTCCTGACCATTTTTTACACTCGGAATATTGCAACGCACCATCGCCGTGTGTATAGTTGGAACTGTCTCCTCCATGTCTCCTCCTGATATGGATTAAGCCCGTTCCGCTCTGCGTGAACGGGCTTTTTTTCGTGCGTCGATCGGAGCGCGTTCCGGCCAGCGCCGGCGCGGTCTACACTCGGGGCACGCCATCCATGAAGGAGTGCCCGCCCATGAAACCGACCATCCGCGCGATCGATCACGTCGTGCTGCGCGTGACCGACATGGCTGCGATGACGCGCTTTTACTGCGACACCGTCGGCTGCCACGTGGAGAAGGAACAACCCGACCTGGGCCTCGTGCAGCTGCGCGCCGGCGACGCGCTGATCGACCTGCTGTCGGTCGGCGGCCCGATCGACCGTCCCGACAGCGGCCCGCCCGGCACCGGCCGCAATCTCGACCATCTCTGCCTGCGCGTCGAGCCGTTCGACCCCGACGCGCTGATCGCGCATTTCGCCGCGCACGGCGCGCGCCCCGGCGCCCCCGCCGAGCGCTACGGCGCCGGCGGCTACGGGCCGTCGATCTATCTGTTCGATCCCGAAGGGAACATGCTGGAATTCAAGGGGCCGCCCGCCGCGATCGGCTGAGCGCCGGCCGTCACGCGCCGGCGCGCGCCTTCAGCACGGTCCATTCGACCGCAACCGGATCGTGGTCGGCGCTCGAGATCCATGCGGCGCCGTCCTGCACCGTGCATTGCAGACGCATCGTGCGCTCGGCGAGGCGCCCGAGCGCGGCCGCGACGCCGTCAGCCAGCGACAGCACCTGCACGTTGCGCAGCCGCTCCACCTTGCTGCGCACGCCCTGCCACCAGATGTCCGACGCCTTGCCGCCGTACGCAATCACCGTGACCTGCCCGGCGCGGCCGGCCGCCTTCGAGATGCGCCGTTCGTCGGGCTGGCCGGCCTCGATCCAGACGTCGATCGCGCCCGTCAGGTCCTTTTGCCACAGGTCCGGCTCGTCGACGTCCGACAGCCCCTTGGAGAATTCGAGACGCTCGTGCGCGAACAGCGCGAACGCGACGATGCGCACCATCATTCGTTCGTCGGTTTCCGACGGGTGACGGGCGACCGTCAATGCGTGATCGGCGTAGTAGTGCCGATCCATGTCGGCGATTTGCAGCTCGGCTTTGTAGATCGTGGATTTCAGCGCCATGCGGATACGGCCCGGGCGGGCATTCGGTTCGGTGGGTCGTGATGATACCGAATGCACGCGGCCCGGCACGCGACGGAAGCTCCACAGCACGACGGCCCGGCATCGGCCGGGCCGCGTTTTGGCCGCGCCGCCGGCGAATCGGGCCGGCGCGCGGGGGCGCGAGAGGTGCGCGTGCGGTTACTGCTTGACGAAGCGCGAATCGGTCCAGAGACCTTGCTGGTCGCTGTTGTCGGCGCTGACGAACTGAACGTCGCCCTGGTCGACCGACACCACGCGGAAGCGCTGCCCTTCCGGCACCGACAGGCAACGGTAGTCGTCGAAGTACTGCTGCTTCGCCTGCGACTTGCCGTCACGCTCGTGGTTCAGTACGGAGTCCAGATTGTCTTTCGACAGACAACCCCATGCATTCTTCGTCAGCTGGATTTCCTGCTTCGGCTGGACAGCCGCATCGCCGCCTGCCTGGGCAATCGACACCACGGAAAATGCGCCGACAAGGGCAACAAGGACACCGGTTCGCTTCATCATGTTTTTGTCTCCAGGCTTGCGGGCACCAGGCTGGGTTAGCTATGTGTTTAAAGGTGATCGTGAACCCGCGTTTTTCACTTTAGAAGACCGGTGAGCGATAGCAAGCACATTTGTTGTGCGGTCGCAATAGCGGCGAATTGTCGCACCCTGCGCGCACCGGGTTTTCGCGTGTCGCGCGTGTGCACGGATGTCTTCTGGCTCGCGGTCAGGCGCGAATCCCCCAAGCGCAAAGAATTGCGGGGCAAGGCTTTCACCAAAGTTACAATGAGCCGATTGAACGGTTTGGATAATTCATTTCGATATCCGGATTATTTTGGTGCGCCGCACACAAAGTCATCCGAAACGATATGAATTTACCGCAGTGCGGAATCGCATTTACCTGATACAAGAAAAATGCCAGGTATAAGCGCGTTCGTATTAACCCGTATTTTCCCGAGCAGTCCGGGCGCCCGCGGCAGCGGGGCCGCGGGGGTTTTCATCCGTGTTTTTTACCCGGCGTTATTCAGTCCGATTGCGGGCGCTCGAAATAATCGCGCTGGAAAATGCACATGCGATATGCGTTGTGATACGCGCCGTTTCCGAAAAATTCTTCCTTCAATTCCGCCTCGTGCTGGAATCCGCATTTCTCGTACACGTGGATGGCCGCCGCATTCGACGTATCCACGATCAGGTACAGCTTGCGCATGTTCAGCACCTTGAACGCATATTCGATCGCGAGGTGCGTCGCCTGCCCCGCATAGCCGCGCCCCTGGCGTTGGGGCGCGATGATGATCTGAAACTCGCCGCGACGATGGATGTAGTCGAGCTCGATCAGCTCGACGAGGCCGACCATTTCGTCCTGCGGATCGACCGCGACGAAGCGGCGCTCGCGCTGGTCGTGCACGTGGCGGTCATACAGTTGCGACAGCTCGGAGAAGGTTTCGTACGGTTCCTCGAACCAGTAGCGCATGATCTTCGCGTCGTTGTTCAGCTCGTGAACGAAGCGCAGGTCCTGGCGCTCCAGCGGCCGCAATGCAAGCGTGTGCTTGTCGTTCTGGAGTTGCATGTTGGTGTCCTTTTTGATGCCCGCGCGTGCGTGAAACACCCGTGAGGCGCTCCCTCGAACAGGGGTATTCCGCGGTGCAAGAAGTTGACCACGGGCGAAGTTCAGAGCCTAGAATGGGAGCAAGGGTTCCTGCCACCGCAAGGAGGCTATCGTGATCGAGCAAGTCATACTCGGCATCTTCCTCGTGCTGCCACTCGTGATCGTGGCTGCGCTGTTCTCCGACGAACTGTGGCAGGAACATCGGCGCCAGCATCCGCGCGACGAAAACGCACCGCATATCGACTGGAAGCATCCGTGGCGCCGCGTGCGGCGCGGGCACTGAGTCGATCGCCTTCCCCGCAGTGCAGCCGTCCGGGCGGGTCGCCCCGAACGGCGCAGCCTTCCGCTACGAACCGATTCCCGCTCAACCAGCGAGACGCCGACGTGAACGACAAACCCGCTCTCCCTCCGCACGATATCCCCGGCGAAGCGATCGACCTGCAGATCGCCGACGTGCTGGCCGCCGTCCGCTACCCCGCGAACAAGGATGCGATCGTCGACGCCGCGCGCGATGCCGGCGCGAGCAACGAAGTGCTGTCGATGCTCGACGGCCTGCCCGAACAGGACTACGCGGACGTCGATGCCGTCACGCGCTGGGTTGCCGGCAACTTCGGCCCCGGCCTCGGTGTTTGAGCGCACGCCAATAACGAGATAGGATCGGGCCGCACCGATCGCATCGCGGCCGGATGCACGCCGCCCGGCGCCAAGACCGGGCGTTTCCGCACGAGCGCCCGGGGGAGTCCATGGAAGGTATCCTGATCCAGCATACGACGCGTCGTCAGCTGTGGTTCGGCGCGCTCACGGCACTCGTGATCGTGCTCGCGCTCGGGATCGCCGCGCCACACGCGAACGTCGCGCTGCCGGCCGTCGAGCCGTTCATGCCGATGTGCGCGCTGACCGTATTCACCACCGCGAGCATCGCCGCATTCTTCCTTGGCGCACAGTTCACCGTGACGCGCCAGCCCGTGCTCGGCGCGCTCGGCGGCGCCTATGCGTTCACCGCGCTCGCCGTCGCGCTGCAGTTGCTGACCTTCCCGGGCGTGTTCGCGCCGCATGGGCTGTTCGGCGCACAACCGCAAAGCGCCGCGTGGATGTGGATCTTCTGGCACGCCGGCTTCCCTGGTTTCGTCATGCTCGCGCTGCTCGCGCGTGCCCGGCTGGCGCGCGCGCCGATCGGCGCCCGGCAGACGCGCTGGTGGACGCTCGCGCTAGTCGGCGGGCCCGCTGTCGCCGCCGGGCTGCTGTGCCTGTTCGCGCTGAACGTGTCGCTGCCGCCTGCGTTTCGTCCGCCGGGCAACGCGGCCGTGCTGCCCGTCAACGGTGTCGCGCTCGTCGTGTGGATGCTCAATGCGCTGGCGCTCGTCGCGGTGCTGGTCTCCGGCCGGCTGCGCACGACACTCGACCTCTGGCTCGCAATCGCGGTGCTCGCGTGCCTCACCGACACGACGCTGAACCTGTTGAGCACCCATCGTTTCACGATCGGCTGGTATCTCGCGCGCGTGTTCAGCATGTTCACGCCGGGCATACTCGTGTGCGTGCTCGCCTGGGAAGTGACGATGCTGTATCAGCGGCTGTTCGAGGCGCATACGATGCTCATCCGTTCGTCCGCACGCGACGGGCTGACGGGCGCGTTCAACCGCAGCCACTTCAACGATCACTTTCACACGCTGTTCCTGCAAGCGCGGCGACAGGGCGAACCGCTGTCGCTGCTGATGGTCGACGTCGATCACTTCAAGGCATACAACGACGCGTTCGGTCACGTGAAGGGCGATGCGTGCCTGATCGCGGTCGCGAATGCGCTGGCCGGCGCCGTGCGGCGCCCGGCGGATATCGTCGCGCGCTACGGCGGCGAGGAGTTTGCGATCGTGCTGCCGAACACCGGCGCGCGCGGTGCGCGGCTCGTTGCCGAGGAAGCGCGCGAAGCCGTACTGCGGCTCGACCTCGCGATGCCTTCGTCGCCGGCAGGACGCGTGAGCGTCAGCGTCGGCTGCGCGACCGTGTCGGCCGACGAGCTGTCGACGCCCGATGCGTTGATCGAAGCCGCCGATGCCGCGCTGTACCGCGCGAAGGATGGGGGGAGAAACCGCGTCGTCGCGGGCGTGAAATCGTCTGCGGATTCGTGATTTGTTACGGTCATTGTGACCGGAATAATCCGCCGTTACCGAATCCGGCACGGGGATACGATCGCTTACACGCCGTGTTGAGCGCGCTCGCTATGCTCGGTTCATCTCGAATCCGAGCAGGTGAACGCGATGAAGAAAACCCTTTTACTGATTGCCGGTGTGGCCGTGCTGTTGAGCGGTTGCATCGTGGTGCCGGATGGCGGCGGGTATTACGGTGGTGGCGGGTATTACCATCATCATCGGCATTGGGATTGATGGTGGGTGCGGGTTCGGATGCGTCGGCATGCAGCTGTAGCGAGCAGCGTCGACGGTCCGGGCTGCAACCCGATCAAGCCGGCTTGACTGGCTCTGCATGCATCAGAAGTACCTGTAGCGCAGCGAGCGTTCGCCATGAAGACGTTCGAGCCGCGCATGCTTTTTCCAGTCGTTGACGGGATTAACGGGCTAACGGGGAATGTCCGCACTCTCAAGCCGCCGCGCGAGTACGCGCTCACTTCCCGATACAAAACCGGCTAAAGATAACCCCCAGCAGATCATCGGAAGTAAATTCCCCGGTAATCGCATTGAGTTGCTCTTGAGCGAGCCGCAGCTCCTCCGCGAACAGATCGAGCGACTGCGCCCGCTGCTCCGCATGATCCGCCGCCTGCGCAAGATGCTCCTGCGCGGCCCGCAGCGCGATCAGATGCCGCTCGCGCGCGAGATACACCCCTTCGGCCCCTGCCTGCCACCCGGCGATCCGCAGCAGCTCCGCGCGCAACATGTCGATCCCGTCGCCGCGCTTCGCCGACAGATGCACCTCGGTCAGATTGCCTTCCGCCGCCGGATGCTCGACGCACGCCGGCACGCCGGTGAGGTCCGTCTTGTTCAGCACGCGCACTACCGGCACGCCGCCCGGAAACCGCGCGGCGATCACCTCGTCATCCGCCGTCATCCCCGTGCGTGAATCGAGCAGATGCAGCACGACGTCCGCGCGCTCGATCTCGCTCCAGGTGCGCGCAATCCCGATCCGCTCGACTTCGTCCTCCGTCTCGCGCAGCCCGGCCGTATCGATGATGTGCAGCGGAATCCCCTCGACCTGGATCGTCTGCGCGACCTTGTCGCGCGTCGTGCCCGCGATCGGCGTGACGATCGCCAGCTCCGCGCCGGCGAGCGCATTCAGCAGCGACGACTTGCCGACGTTCGGCTGCCCCGCCAGCACGACCGACAGCCCCTCGCGCAGCAGCGCACCCTGCCGCGCGTCGCCGAGCACGTGCGCGAGTTGCTCGCGGATCCTCGCGAGCTTGCCGCGCGCATCGGCCGCTTCCAGGAAGTCGATTTCCTCTTCCGGGAAATCGAGCGTCGCCTCGACCAGCATCCGCAGCGTGATCACGTCCTCGACCAACGCATGAATCTGCCGCGAGAACGCGCCGTCGAGCGAGCGCCCGGCCGAGCGCGCCGCCGCCTCGGTGCTCGCCTCGATCAGGTCGGCGACCGCCTCGGCCTGCGCGAGATCGAGCTTGTCGTTCAGGAACGCGCGCCGCGTGAACTCGCCCGGCTGCGCGAGCCGCAGCCCGAAGCCGCGCCCTGCATCCAGGCAGCGCTGCAGCAGCAGCTGCATCACGATCGGCCCGCCATGCCCCTGCAGTTCCAGCACGTGCTCGCCAGTGTACGAATGCGGCGCGGGGAAATACAGCGCGATCCCGCGGTCGAGCGGCGCGCCGTGCTCGTCGAGGAACGGCACGTAGCTCGCATGGCGCGGCGCGAGCCGCTGCCCGCACAACGCGTCGATCAGCGGCAGCGCGGCCGCCTCGCCGCCGCGCCCGAACGACACGCGGACGACGCCAATGCCGCCCCGGCCGGCAGCAGTGGCAATGGCGACGATCGGATCGGAGTCGGTAGCGAGCATGGGAATCGGACGAATCGGGTAAGCAGACAATGAATGGTGTGCCCGCACAACAGTCGGGCATCGGGACGCCGGCATTGTAGCGCGCCGGCCCGCACGCCACCGGACACCCCGGCGGCTTCGAACTCGGCCGAATTTATCCCGACAGAGCTAAGTCGAGTATCAATCCCGGGCACCCACATACTGCCCGTTTCGGACGAATATGCCTGTCGGAGTGGCTCGACGCTGGGGCCCTCAAATCCGCCGCACGCGCCGTCGCAGGTTGGGATTCATCTGAATAGGCTATGTTTAGCTTATACGGTTGTCTGAAACGCGTCGGCGGAATTGCACAATCACCCCCATGCCGACACCCGAAGAAAAAGCAGCGTTCTCGGAACGCCTGAAATTCGCCTTGCGGCGCAGCCCGGAGAAGATCACCGGTGCGACGGAACTGGCGAACCGGTTCAATCTGCGTCATCGCGGTGCGCAACCGGTTTCGCCACAAACCGCGCACAAATGGCTGACGGGCCGCACGATTCCAACGCCGGACAAACTCGAAACGCTCGCCAGCTGGTTGCGCGTGGAATTGCACTGGTTGCACTACGGCCCATCGCCGAGCGTGATCGAGCATACGACGCCGCAACCGCTGCCGCGCGACGAGCGCTATCCGCCGACGCCCGAGACGATCGAACTCGCGTCGAAGATCGAGGCGCTACCACCGCATCAGCGTTACCTCGTTCAGGAACTGATCGAGCAGTTCTACGGCGGCGAACCGAAAATCGACGCGAAGAAGGCCTGAACGGCAGCTACCGACGTACGCGCACGCCACCGCGCCATCGCGCCACCTGCCGGAAACGAAAAAGCCGCATGGTTCGCACCATGCGGCTTTTTCACGTGCATCGCGGGCGGCGGGCCGCCCGCGCGTGCCACGAGCGTCAGGCCGGCTTCTTCTTGACTCCGCCGAGCTTGCGTGTGATGTAGTACTGCTGCGCGATCGACAGCACGTTGTTCACGACGTAGTACAGCACCAGGCCAGCGGGGAAGAAGAAGAACATCACCGAGAACGCGATCGGCATGAACTTCATCATCTTCGCCTGGACCGGGTCCGGCGGCGTCGGGTTCAGGCTCGTCTGCACGAACATCGACACGGCCATCAGCACCGGCAGGATGAAGAACGGATCGCGCTGCGACAGGTCGTGAATCCACAGAATCCACGGCGCGCCGCGCATTTCGACCGACGCGAGCAGCACCCAGTACAGCGAGATGAACACCGGGATCTGGATCACGACCGGCAGGCAGCCGCCGAACGGATTGACCTTCTCGGTCTTGTACAGCTCCATCAGCGCGGCGTTCATCTTCTGCGGATCGCTCTTGAAGCGTTCGCGCAGCGCCTGCATGCGCGGCGTGATTTCCTTCATGCGCGCCATCGACTTGTAGCTCGCGGCCGACAGCGGGAAGAACACGGCCTTGATCAGCACCGTCAGCAGCACGATCGCCCAGCCCCAGTTGCCGACGAAGCCGTGGATCTTCTCGAGCAGCCAGAACAGCGGCTTCGCGATGATCGTCACCCAGCCGTAGTCCTTCACGAGTTCCAGGCCCGGCGCGATGCCTTCGAGCATGCGCTCTTCTTCCGGACCGGCGAACAGGCGCGCCTGCACGTCGGCCGACTGGCCCGGGGCGATCGCGGCGACCGGCTGCTTCACGCCGACGCGATACAGCGCCGGATCGATCTTTTCAGCATAGATGTCGCGCTTCGCGCCCTGCTGCGGAATCCAGGCCGACGCGAAGTAGTGCTGCACCATCGCGACCCAGCCGTTGTCGGCCGCCTTCTCGAAGTTCGCCTTGTTCTTGTCGAGGTCGCTGAAATCGATCTTCTGGAAGTGCTTCGCGTCCGTGTAGACCGCCGGCCCGAGGAACGTATGCGAGAACATCGGCGTTTCGACGGCCGTGTTGTCGCGCACCAGCTCCATGTAGACCGTCGGCGTGACGGGTGCCGTGCCGACGTTGTCGATCTTGGTGTCGACGCCGATCACGTAGCTGCCGCGCGTGAACGTGTAGGTCTTCACGACCTTCACGCCGCCCTTCACCGGCGATTCGAACGACAGCTTCAGCGCGTTCTGGTCGCCCGTCAGCGACGTCGGGCCCGCATTGACCTGCGTGTAGACGTCGTTGTGGTTCGGGAAGTCGCCGCCGAGCAGGCCCGTGCGTGCCAGGTACGTGTGGCCGGCCGTGTGGTCGAACAGCGTGATGTAGAGGTCGGGCTGCTTGCCGTCGCCCTGCTTCTTCAGCGTCAGCTTCGCGAGCGTGCCGCCGCGCGTGTCGATTTCGCCGTCATAGACGTCGGTCGAGAACTTCACGAGCTGCGCCTGCGCGGCCGGTGCCGTCGTCGACGGTGCGGTGCCCGCCGCGGCGGCAGGCACTTCACCTGCGGTCGTCGTCGTCGCGCCCGTGCCCGATGCGCCGCCGGCAGCGGCGGGGGCCGTCTGCGTGGCGCTCGGGAAGAACATCGACGGGCGTCCATGGGAGCGCTGCCAGTTGTCGTACAGCATGACAGCTGACATGAAGAAGATCACCCATAGGACGGTGCGTTTGATATCCATGCGTTGTCTCAGAGTCGATGGGACCGCGCGTCGGCTTCGCCGCGAGCGCGAGTGTCGGAGTTGGGCGGCGGGACGAGGTCGATGCCGCCCGCGGAAAACGGATGGCATCGGCACACGCGCCTGACGGCGAGATACGTGCCGCGCGCGGCGCCATGATACTGGATTGCCTCGCGCGCGTAATCCGAACAGGAAGGATAAAAACGGCAACGGTTGCCGAGCATAGGGCTCACGGCAACCTTGTAGAAGCGCAGCAAGGCGATCAATACCGTTTCCATACCTTGGGCGGCGCCGTTCGACGCCGCGTCAAAACCGGCCGGGCAGGCGCGAACGCCGCACCGGGCACGGATGCGTCACTCGGACGCGGGCTTCGACGCCCGGCGCGCGATTTCCCGGACTGCCCTGTCGAGCAGTTCGCGGATTTCGGCCGCGCACATCGCCGCGAGCGGGGCGGAAGCCGCGCTCGGCAGCGCTTTCTTGTCGAAGCGCGTGTGCTGCCGCAGCAGCAGGTCGTAACCGGCGAATTCGGCCCGGCGCAAGCGAAACGCGTCGCGCGCCAGCCGCTTCACGAGGTTACGTGTTACTGCACGCGGCGCATACTTCTTGCCGACGACGAGCCCCAGACGGGCAGGCTGACCGGTCGGCTTGCCGTAGATCACGAAGTGCGCGGAACGCCGCCAGGGGCGCAAACGAAAAACGGATGAAAATTCATCCGTTTTCAGAAGTCGCGCAGCTTTCGGGAAGGCGGCTTTCGTCTGCGACGGATTCGCACCCGGCTCGACGGCACCTTCCGCAGGACTGCGGACGGCGGACACAGCGCGCAACCTGCCTTAGATGGCGAGGCGCTTGCGGCCCTTCGCGCGGCGAGCGTTGATGACCTTGCGGCCACCTGCCGTCTTCATGCGGACACGGAAGCCATGGGTGCGCTTGCGGCGCGTCACGGACGGTTGGTAAGTACGTTTCATGATGTTCTCACTTGTTCGAGAATGTCGAAATTCAGGGGACCGCGTGCCCTTAACCGGAGGCATTCGGGCGAACGCAATCGCCGGGAATACAGGATTGGTTTTCGCGGAACCCGCTATTTAAACCGTTTTTCTCTTGGCGGTCAATACTTTACGAGTCGTCCGCCTGTGCCGGCCCCGGCCGATCCGGCCCCGCGACCCACAACCGCAGCCTGTGGATAAGTCCCGCTGTGGCCGCGTTTGGCGTTAGAATCTCGCCTTATCTCCAAGAATCCCGCACGCCGCTTCGGCCCGCGCCTGCCCCTCCACACTGTGACGCAGGCGTCCGACGCACGCTCGCACGACCGCTTCGGGCCTTGTTGCGCCACCGCGACAAGGGCGCCGGCGAGCCGCGCTGTGCATGCAAAAAACGACAGCTACTTGATGAACGATTTCTGGCAACACTGTTCCGCACTGCTGGAGCGCGAGCTGACGCCCCAGCAGTACGTGACGTGGATCAAACCCTTGGCCCCGGTGGCCTTCGATGCGTCGGCGAACACGCTGTCCATCGCCGCGCCGAACCGCTTCAAGCTGGACTGGGTCAAGAGCCAGTTTTCGGGCCGGATCTCCGATCTGGCCCGCGATTTCTGGAATGCGCCCATCGAAGTCCAGTTCGTCCTCGATCCGAAAGCCGGCATGCGCAGCGCCGCCGCGCACGCCGCGCCGGCCGCCCAGCGCGCGCCGCTGACACCGAACGGCCCCGCCGCGACGGTCGCCGCGATCGCCGCCAATCTGGCCGCGAATGCCGGTGCGGCGCCCAGCGCGCCGGCCGACGTGCCGATGACGGCGTCGGCCGCCGCCGCGCACCACCTGAACGCCGACGACGCCGACATCGACCTGCCGAGCCTGCCCGCGCACGAAGCGGCTGCCGGGCGCCGCACGTGGCGTCCGGGCCCCGGCGCCGCGCCCGCGAACGGCGGTGAAGCCGATTCGATGTACGAACGTTCGAAGCTGAACCCGGTGCTCACGTTCGACAACTTCGTGACCGGTAAAGCGAACCAGCTCGCACGCGCCGCCGCGATCCAGGTCGCCGATAACCCCGGCATCTCGTACAACCCGCTGTTCCTGTATGGCGGCGTCGGCCTCGGCAAGACCCACCTGATCCACGCGATCGGCAATCAGCTGCTGCTCGACAAGGCCGGCGCCCGGATCCGCTACATCCACGCCGAGCAATACGTGTCCGACGTGGTGAAGGCATACCAGCGCAAGGCGTTCGACGACTTCAAGCGCTACTACCACTCGCTCGACCTGCTGCTGATCGACGATATTCAGTTCTTCTCGGGCAAGTCGCGCACGCAAGAGGAATTCTTCTACGCGTTCGAGGCGCTCGTCGCGAACAAGGCGCAGGTGATCATCACCAGCGACACGTATCCGAAGGAGATCTCGGGCATCGACGATCGCCTGATCTCGCGCTTCGACTCCGGCCTCACCGTCGCGATCGAACCGCCCGAGCTCGAGATGCGCGTCGCGATCCTGATGCGCAAGGCGCAGTCGGAAGGCGTGAACCTGTCGGAAGACGTCGCGTTCTTCGTCGCGAAGCACCTGCGCTCGAACGTGCGCGAACTCGAAGGCGCGCTGCGCAAGATCCTCGCGTATTCGAAGTTCCACGGCCGCGAGATCTCGATCGAGCTGACCAAGGAAGCGCTGAAGGATCTGCTGACCGTGCAGAACCGGCAGATTTCGGTCGAGAACATCCAGAAGACCGTCGCCGACTTCTACAACATCAAGGTCGCCGACATGTATTCGAAGAAGCGTCCCGCGAACATCGCGCGGCCGCGGCAGATCGCGATGTACCTGGCGAAGGAACTCACGCAGAAGAGCCTGCCCGAGATCGGCGAGCTGTTCGGCGGGCGTGACCACACCACCGTGCTGCACGCCGTGCGCAAGATCGCCGACGAGCGCAGCAAGGACGCGCAGCTCAACCACGAGCTGCACGTGCTGGAACAGACGCTGAAGGGCTGAGCGCGCGGCGCGCTTGATAATTCGGCATCCGCCCCAAATTAAGGGGGGCGGTTCGGTTTTGAGGCACAATACAGGTTTGACCGCCCCGGCGGAGGCCGGCCAAGAGCCCGGCTGGCGGGGCGCTGCGTGGCTGCTGCGCTGCAGGCCGTTACTCAACGAAGGAACTCTATGCAACTGGTCAAGACCGAACGAGACACACTCCTCAGGCCGCTGCAAACGGTCAGCGGCATCGTCGAACGCCGCCATACGTTGCCGATCCTCGCCAACCTGCTGATCACCAAGAACGGCCCGGACGTTTCTTTCCTGTCGACCGACCTGGAGCTGCAGATCACCACGCGCGCCGATTTCGGCGTCGGCGGCGACCAGGTGGCCACCACCGTCGCGGCGCGCAAGCTGCTCGACATCCTGCGCGCGATGCCTGACGGCCAGGTCACGCTGTCGCTCGCCGACAAGCGCCTCACCGTTCAATCGGGCAAGAGCCGCTTCGCACTGCAGACGCTCGCGGCCGACGAGTTCCCGACCGTCGCGCAGGCGAAGGATTTCGGCGCGACGCTGACCGTCCCGCAGAAGTCGTTCCGCCAGCTGCTCGGCATGGTGCACTTCGCGATGGCGCAGCAGGACATCCGCTACTACCTGAACGGCATGCTGCTCGTCGTCGACGGCGACCAGCTGATGGCCGTGGCCACCGACGGTCACCGCCTCGCGTTCTCGTCGATGAAGCTCGAAGGCGGCACGTTCGGCCGCCAGGAAGTGATCGTGCCGCGCAAGACGATTCTCGAGCTGCAGCGCCTGCTCGAAGACATCGACGACACCGTCACCATCGACATCGCGCAAACCCAGGCCAAGTTCACGTTCGGCCAGGTCGAGCTCGTGTCGAAGCTGGTCGAGGGCAAGTTCCCCGACTTCCAGCGCGTGATCCCGAAGGCGCACAAGAACACGTTCGAGATCGGCCGTGAAGAACTGCAGCGTTCGCTGCAACGTGCGGCGATTTTGACGTCCGACAAATTCAAGGGCGTGCGCTGCATCATCGCGCCGGGCCAGCTGAAGATCATGTCGACCAACGCCGATCAGGAAGAGGCGCAGGAAGAACTGGAAATCGCGTACCAGGGCGATACCGTCGACATCGGCTTCAACGTCACGTATCTGCTCGACGTGCTCGCGAACCTGAAGGTCGACACCGTGCAAGTGAGCCTCGGCGACGCCAGCTCGAGCGCGCTGATCACCGTGCCCGAGAACGAAGAGTTCAAGTATGTCGTGATGCCGATGCGCATCTGACGCGCTCGACATCGCAACACACACCAGGGGGCGGCAAGCCCCTTTGGCGTTTTTATGGCGAACCGACAACCCGTCCCTTTGGTGCCTTTTCGGCACCTCGGACGGGCCAGGAAACTGGAGCGGCCGGCCTGGGCGGCCCCGCGCTTTCCCTCGCTGAAACGCACCGCGCCGCCACGAGAGTGGCCTCGCAGAACCGGAAGATATCCATGAGTGAACAGCACAATTCGCAACCCGATAACAGCAGCTACGGCGCTTCGTCGATCCAGATCCTCGAAGGTCTGGAAGCGGTGCGCAAGCGCCCCGGGATGTACATCGGCGACACGTCGGATGGCACCGGTCTGCACCACCTCGTGTTCGAGGTGCTCGACAACTCGATTGACGAAGCGCTGGCCGGATACTGCAACGACATCCACGTGACGATTCACGCCGACAACTCGATTTCCGTGACCGACAACGGCCGCGGGATTCCGACCGACGTGAAGATGAACGACAAGCACGAGCCGAAGCGCAGCGCCGCCGAAATCGTGATGACCGAGCTGCACGCCGGCGGCAAGTTCGACCAGAACAGCTACAAGGTGTCCGGTGGCCTGCACGGCGTGGGCGTGTCGTGCGTAAACGCGCTGTCGAGCTGGCTGCGCCTCACCGTGCGCCGCAACGGCAAGAAGCATTTCATGGAGTTCCATCGCGGCGTCGCGCAGGAGCGCGTGCTCGAGAAGGTGGACGGCGTGGAAGTGTCGCCGATGCTGGTGACCGGTGACACCGAGAACCGCGGCACCGAAGTGCACTTCATGGCCGATCCGACGATCTTCGGCACCGTTGAATACCACTACGACATCCTCGCGAAGCGGATGCGCGAGCTTTCGTTCCTGAACAACGGCGTACGGATCCGCCTCACCGACCTGCGTTCGGGCAAGGAAGACGACTTCGCGTTCGCCGGCGGTGTGAAGGGCTTCGTCGAGTACATCAACAAGACGAAGACCAACCTGCACCCGACCATTTTCCACGCCAACGGCGAGAAGGATGGCGTGGGCGTCGAAGTCGCGATGCAGTGGAACGACAGCTACAACGAGAACGTGCTGTGCTTCACGAACAACATTCCGCAGCGCGACGGCGGCACGCACCTGACCGGCCTGCGGGCCGCGATGACGCGCGTCATCAACAAGTACATCACCGACAACGAAATCGCGAAGAAGGCGAAGGTCGAGACGACCGGCGACGACATGCGCGAAGGGTTGTCGTGCGTGCTGTCGGTGAAGGTGCCGGAGCCGAAGTTCAGCTCGCAGACGAAGGACAAGCTGGTGTCGTCCGAAGTGCGGGCGCCGGTTGAAGAAGTCGTCGCGAAGGCGCTGGAAGAGTTCCTGCTCGAAACGCCGCTCGATGCGAAGATCATCTGCGGGAAGATCGTCGAAGCTGCGCGTGCGCGCGATGCGGCACGCAAGGCACGTGAGATGACGCGCCGCAAGGGCGTGCTCGACGGCGTCGGCCTGCCCGGCAAGCTCGCGGACTGCCAGGAGAAAGACCCGGCGAAGTGCGAAATCTACATCGTCGAGGGCGACTCGGCAGGCGGCTCGGCCAAGCAAGGGCGTGACCGGAAGTTCCAGGCCATCCTGCCGCTGCGCGGCAAGGTGCTGAACGTCGAGAAGGCGCGCTACGACAAGCTGCTGTCGTCGGAGCAGATCGTCACGCTCGTGACCGCGCTTGGATGCGGCATCGGCAAGGACGATTACAACCTCGACAAGCTGCGCTATCACCGCATCATCATCATGACCGACGCGGACGTCGACGGTGCGCACATCCGCACGCTGCTGCTCACGTTCCTCTATCGCCAGATGCCGGACATGATCGAGCGCGGGTATGTGTATATCGCGCAGCCGCCGCTTTACAAGATCAAGGCGGGCAAGGACGAGCGGTATTTGAAGGACGATACGGAGCTGAACGCGCATATGCTGCGGTTGGCGCTGCAAGGGTCGGAACTGGTGCCTGGCGAGAACGCAGCGGCGATTTCCGGCGATGCGCTCGGGGAGCTGGCGCGGTCGTACTTGCTGTCGAAGAGCGTGATCGAGCGGTTGAGCCGGTTGTATGATCCGGCCGCGCTGGAAGCGGTCATGGATGGGGTGGCGATCGATCTCTCCAATGAGGCTTCGACGGAGGCTTCGGCCAAGGCGCTGCACGCCGCGCTGCATGATGACGCGCTCAAGAACGACGTGCGTGTTGTGCCTTCGTACGACCCGGTTCGTGAGCAACGGTCGCTGCATGTCGAGCGGACGCATCACGGGAATGTGCGGGTTTCGGTCATCGACCAGGAATTCCAGCACACGGCGGATTATCAGCAGCTTGTGACCACCGCGGATACGTTTAAGGGGCTTATCGGGGAAGGTGCGGTCATCAAGCGTGGTGAGCGCAGTATGGCTGTGAGCGACTTCAAGAGCGCGATGAAGTGGCTGCTGGCGGATGCGGAGCGGAACGTTTCCAAGCAACGCTATAAGGGGCTCGGCGAGATGAACCCCGGGCAGCTGTGGGAAACGACCATGGATCCGGCGGTGCGGCGGTTGCTGCGTGTGCAGATCGAAGACGCGATTGCTGCGGATGGGATCTTTACTACCCTCATGGGGGATGAGGTCGAGCCGCGGCGGGCGTTTATTGAGTCGAATGCGTTGCGGGCGGGGAATATTGATGTTTGATGCTGCTGTCGAATGTCACTATAAGTGAAAAATTCGACACAAAAGCTGAAAAACTGAAGACGCATTTTGGTGAAAATTTCCGAAGAAATTTGGCGCGTGTTATGCGCCGTTCCAAGCGGAAATTTTTAAAGGCAAGTGCAAAGCCATAGCGTTGGAGCTCGGCTTTTCAGTACCGAGGGTTTGTCCCCTCCGCTCTCCGACAACGGTTCGAATTCCGCTGCATTCGCAAACCCCGCTTTCCGTATGGTTAGCGGGGTTTTTTATTTGCTTGTCTGGATTTTGATTTCCCTTGACAGCCGAGAGAATTCGGCGACGTTTTCCCATTCGCCAGGGATGTATGCCCCCTTGTCACGAAAGTGCCCCATACGACTTGGCCTTGTCGACGAAAGCTATCGCGAGGAATTTGTAACGTTGGACACCACGAGGACGCAGAAGGAAAGCGTCCGGGCAACCGGTCGTGCTCACGCGGGTGATAGGTTGCTCAAATTTCGTTGAATCGCCGGAAGAACCATTTCCTCTCGCTAGTCCCGCGCGTAGTGGGTTAGCGAGCCAAATACAACCCGCCGGTTAAGCGCATGAGACGTCCGGGTAGGCATGCAGTGCAAAATGCAGTACATTTGCGTGACATTGTTACTGAGGCGACGTCATGTCACGCCTGAAAGACGAAACCCTTTCCATCCGCACTTCTGCCGACATCAAGCAACTGCTGCGCATGGCTGCTGCGCATGAGCGCAGGTCGGTGGCATCAATGATCGAGATTCTTGTGCTGGAGTATGCGCAGCAACACGGCCTGCACGCAGATGGTCCTCAGCATGCGTCGCCCAAGAGAATACAATCGAAATGAATCGTCCGTTGCCAACCCTCACCCTCGGCCAGCTCGAAGGCCACCTATGGGAATCCGCCAACATCCTGCGCGGCCCGGTGGATGCTGCTGACTTTAAAACCTACATCTTCCCGCTGCTGTTCTTCAAGCGCATCTGCGATGTCTGGGACGAGGAATACCAGGAGATTGTTGACGAGACTGGCGACGAGCAACTCGCCTGGTTCCCCGAATCGCACCGATTTCAGATCCCGGAAGACTGCCACTGGAACGACGTCCGCACCAAAGCCAACAACGTCGGGGCAGCGCTGCAACACGCGATGCGCGAAATCGAGAAGGCCAATCCAGACACGCTGTATGGCGTATTCGGCGACGCGCAGTGGTCCAACAAGGAACGCCTGTCCGACGCGCTGCTCAAGGATCTGATTGAGCATTTTTCGGCGCTGCCCCTCGGCAACGACAACGTGAACTCAGACCTCCTCGGAGATGCCTACGAGTACCTGATCAAGAAGTTCGCGGACGCAACGAACAAGAAGGCGGGCGAGTTCTATACCCCGCGCAGCGTGGTACGGCTGATGATCGACATGCTAGACCCCAAAGAAGCCGAGAGCATCTACGACCCGGCCTGCGGCACTGGCGGCATGTTGCTGGCGGCGGTGCAGCACGTCAAAGAGATGCATGGCGACGTTAAACGCCTGTGGGGCAAGCTGTACGGGCAGGAAAAGAACCTCACGACTTCATCCATCGCGCGGATGAACCTGTTCCTACATGGCATTGAGGACTTCCAGGTGGTGCGCGGTGACACGCTGCGCAACCCAGCCTTCTTCGAGGGCGATCGGCTGGCCACCTTTGATTGCGTGATCGCAAATCCGCCGTTCTCGTTGGAAAAGTGGGGCGAGGACCTGTGGCTGAACGATCCTTTTGGCCGCAACTTTGCTGGGCTACCACCGTCATCCAGCGGGGACTTCGCTTGGGTGCAGCACATGGTCAAGTCGATGGCAGACGTGACCGGCCGGATGGCGGTGGTGTTACCCCAGGGCGCCCTGTTCCGCAAAGGTGTGGAAGGCAGCATCCGCCAAAAACTGCTGGAGTTGGATCTGATCGAGGCCGTGATTGGGCTCGGGCCCAACCTGTTCTACGGAACAGGGCTCGCTGCATGCATCCTGGTACTGCGTACGCGCAAACCGACCAAGCACAAGAAGAAGGTGCTAATCGCCGATGCCTCACGACTGTTCCGTCGGGGGCGTGCCCAAAACTATCTGGAGCCCGAGCACGCCGCCGGAATCCTGGGCTGGTATCGCGGCTTTGCCGACGTTCAGGACGCGGTTCGTGTGGTCAGCCTCGACGAGATCAAGGCCGAGGACTGGACCCTAAACATTTCGCGCTACGTCCTGCCACCACTGCAAGAAGACATCCCACCACTGCCGGACGCCATTGCGACATTCAAGGATGCGCTTACCCGCTGTCGCGAGGCAGAAGAGCGGCTCGGGAAGATCATGACTGAAGGGGGATGGCTGCAATGAGTTCAGACCGCCCCTTCAAGGACAACAAGATCTTCACTGAAGAAATTGCGAACGTTGCGCGTCCGCGACTGAAGGAAAAGTTTGCCCAAATGGAACAAGAGAAACCTGGTAGCCCTAAGCGCATCAGCCAGCAAGAGCTGGAAGGCTACCTGTGGGGCGCGGCCGTGCTGCTGCGCGGCCTCATCGACGCGGGTGACTACAAGCAGTTCATCTTCCCGTTGCTGTTCTACAAGCGCGTGTCGGATGTCTGGGACGAGGAATACCAAGTGGCGCTGGCCAACTCGGACGGCGATCTTTCCTACGCGCAGTTTGCCGAGAACCACCGATTCCAGATTCCTGCGGGCGCGCACTGGAATGACATGCGACAGACCCCGAAGAACGTCGGCGCAGCCATTCAGAAGGCCATGCGCGCCATCGAGACGGCCAACCCGGATATGCTCGATGGCATCTTCGGCGATGCCCCCTGGACCAACCGCGAGCGCCTGCCCGACGAAACGCTGAAAAACCTGATCGAGCACTTCTCGACCCAAACGCTGTCGGTGGCCAACGTCCCCGAGGACGAGCTGGGCAACGCCTACGAATACCTGATCAAGAAGTTCGCGGACGACTCCGGCCACACGGCCGCCGAGTTTTACACCAACCGCACCGTTGTCCACCTGATGACGCAACTCCTGGCGCCGCAGGCGGGCGAGTCGATCTACGACCCCACGTGCGGCACCGGCGGCATGTTGATCTCAGCGCTGGACGAAGTGAAGCGCTCCGGCGGCGAATACCGCACGCTCAAGCTCTACGGGCAGGAGCGCAACTTGATCACCTCGTCCATCGCCCGCATGAACTTGTTCCTGCACGGCGTGGAGGACTTCGAGATCGTCCGGGGCGACACACTGGCCGACCCCAAGCACATCGAGGGTGATCGTCTGCGCCAGTTTGATGTGATCCTGGCCAACCCGCCCTACTCCATCAAGCAGTGGAACCGCGAGGGTTGGAGTAGTGACAAGTGGGGCCGCAACTCGCTGGGCACGCCGCCGCAAGGCCGCGCCGACTATGCGTTCCAGCAGCACATCCTGACCAGTCTCACAGCCAAGGGCCGCTGTGCGGTGCTCTGGCCCCACGGTGTCCTGTTCCGCAATGAAGAACAGACGATGCGGGCAAAGATGGTCGAACAGGATTGGGTCGAAGCAGTCATCGGCTTGGGGCCGAACCTGTTCTATAACTCCCCGATGGAGTCATGCATCGTCATTTGCAACCGCAAGAAGATGGCAGCACGAAAAGGCAAGGTGATCTTCATCGATGCGGTGAATGGGGTCACCCGTGAGCGAGCGCAGAGCTTCCTCAAGCCCGAGCACCAGGAGCGCATTCTGTCCGCTTACCAGACCTTTGCGGATGTGCCCGGGTTCGCCAAGGTCGCCACCCTGGCCGAGATCGACGCTTATGGGGGCAACCTTTCGATCCCGCTGTACGTGAAGCGTCTTGCCGCAGCCATCATCACCGACAGCAATGGCGAGGCAGTATCACTACGCTCGGCCTGGGCGCAGTGGCAGAACTACGGCCGTTCCTTCTGGCAGCAGATGGACGCGCTGGTGGAAACGCTGGATGGCCTGATTTCGGAGGATATCGAGCGTGTCTGATAAGAAGAACAAAAACCTTAAACCCGGCTGGCTCCAAGTGAAGTTCGGCGACGTGGTGCGGCTCTCGAAGGCACGCAGCCAAGATCCGCTGGCCGATGGCTTTGAACGCTACGTTGGTCTGGAACACATCGAACCAGGCGATTTGCGCATCCGCAGTTGGGGCAACGTCGCTGACGGCGTTACCTTCACCAGCGTGTTTCAACCCGGGCAGGTGTTGTTCGGCAAGCGCCGCGCCTACCAACGCAAGGTGGCCGTGGCGGATTTCTCCGGCGTTTGCTCCGGTGACATCTACGTGCTGGAGACCAAGGACGCGCGGGTCTTGCTGCCGGAGTTGCTGCCGTTCATTTGCCAGACCGACGCCTTCTTCGATCACGCAGTGGGCACATCGGCAGGCTCGCTGAGCCCGCGCACCAACTGGACGAGCTTGGCTGACTTTGAGCTCATGCTCCCGCCGATGGATGAGCAGAAGCGGATCGTTGAACTCGCTGGATCAATAGCCACGCTTGAAGAAGAATTGAGGGTTGCCGAAAACGAAGCCAATAGACTGCAGAAAGCTGCGATGCAGGACTTGCTTGATGGCGATCTGAATGGTTGGCCCTCGAAACCAATTGGTGAAGTATTTAAAGTTACGACAGGTGGGACACCGAGCCGAATCAACGCCACGTTTTGGAATGGCGACATACCCTGGGTCAAAACTGGCGAGGTTAATTACTACGTCGTTGAATCAACGGAAGAGCGAATAACTGCCGAGGGATTGAAGGGATCAGCTGCGAAACTTTGTCCTCCAAATTCCGTCTTGGTTGCGCTTTACGGGCAGGGCCCCACGCGTGGCCGAGTCGGCATGCTCGGTATAGAGGCTGCCGTTAACCAAGCCTGCGCTGCGATTTATCCGAACGCTGATTTTGATCCGTGGTTTGTTTATTACTATTTGTCTGGCAAGTACCTGTCGCTTCGCGCGATGGCTCAGGGTGCTGCGCAGCCCAATCTAAATCTGGCGATAATCAAAGGATTCGTCATACCGACACCGACACTGGAAGAGCAAAAAGCAGCAGTATCCAGTATTGACGCGGTGGCCAAAGCAAAGGCTGAGATTCAGCAACGACGTAAGCAGACGGCTGAGATGAAGCGCAAGTTGCGAGAGGAGGCAATCAGTAATGTCATTCACTGAATCAAACACTGTCGAGGCCTACGTCCGCGACCTGCTTGCTGGCCCGATCAAGTCAGTCCCTGCCAACACAGTCCAGGAGCCCCTTGCCAGCTACGGCCCCAGCCCCAAAGGTATCGGCTGGCGCTACGCCGCCCCCGCTGACGTGCCGCGCCAGATTCAGGAAGTGCTGGTCGAGCCCTGGCTGCGCGAGGCACTGATTCGCTTGAATCCGGAGATTGCAGCTCAGCCCGACCGCGCCGATGAAGTGCTCTACAAGCTGCGCGCCATCGTGCTGTCGGTGCGCTCGGATGGTCTGATTCGCGCCAACGAGGAAATGACCGCGTGGATGCGTGGCGAGCGCTCGATGCCCTTCGGCCACAACAACGAGCATGTGCCGGTGCGGCTGATCGACCTGGATGATCTGTCGCAGAACCATTACGTCGTCACCCAGCAGTACACCTACCGTGCTGGCCCCACCGAACGCCGGGCTGATCTGGTGCTGTTGGTGAACGGTCTTCCGCTGGTGCTAATCGAGGCCAAGACGCCAGTCAAGAAGTGCATCAGCTGGGTCGATGGCGCGGTACAGGTGCACGACGACTACGAGAAGTTCGTGCCGGAGCTGTTCGTATGCAACGTGTTCTCTGTAGCCACCGAGGGCAAGGCCTACCACTATGGGTCCATCGGGCTGCCGGTCAAGGATTGGGGGCCGTGGCACTTGGACGGTGGCGATGCGCAGCACCACCCACTGAAGTCGCTCAAGCTGTCGGCCGAGAGCATGCTGCGCCCGCATGTGGTGCTGGACATCCTCGGCAGCTTTACCTTGTTCGCAACGGACAAGAAGAAGCGTCGCATCAAGATCATCTGCCGCTATCAGCAGTACGAGGCGGCCAACAAGATCGTCGAGCGCGTGCTGGCGGGCTATCCCAGGAAAGGTTTGATTTGGCACTTCCAGGGCTCGGGCAAGTCACTGCTGATGGTATTCGCCGCGCAGAAGCTGCGCATGCATGCCGGCCTGCAGAACCCCACCGTTCTAATTGTGGTGGACCGGATCGATCTCGATACGCAGATCACCGGGACCTTCACCGGGGCGGACATTCCCAATCTGGAAAAGGCCGACACGCGCGAAAAGCTGCAGCAACTGCTGGCGCAGGATGTGCGCAAGATCATCATCACGACGATCTTCAAGTTCGGCGAGGCCACGGGCAGCCTCAACGACCGCAGCAATATCATCGCGCTGGTGGACGAAGCCCACCGTACCCAGGAAGGTGACCTGGGCCGCAAAATGCGCGACGCCCTGCCCAATGCGTTTCTGTTCGGCCTGACCGGCACGCCAATCAACCGCTCAGACCGTAACACCTTCTACGCCTTCGGTGCCGACGAAGACGAAAAGGGCTACATGAGCCGCTACGGCTTCGAAGAGTCGATCCGCGACGGCGCCACACTGAAGCTACACTTCGAGCCTCGCCTAATCGATTTGCATATCGACAAGGCGGCGCTGGACGCCGCGTACAAAGACCTGACGGGCGGCCTGTCGGATCTGGACAAGGACAACCTCGCGAAGACTGCCGCCAAGATGGCGGTGCTGGTCAAGACACCTGAGCGCATCCGCAAGATCTGCGAAGACATCGTCGAACACTTCCAAACCAAGGTGGAGCCCAACGGCTTCAAAGGGCAGATCGTCACATTCGACCGGGAATCATGCCTGCTGTTCAAGGCCGAGCTCGACAAGTTGCTGCCGCCCGAGGCCACGGACATCGTCATGTCAGTGCAGGCGGCGGACAAGAAGGAGCACCCAGAGTACGCGCCCTATGACCGAAGCCGAGACGAAGAGGAGCGACTGCTGGATCGCTTCCGCGACCCGGCCGACCCGTTGAAGTTGATTATCGTCACGGCCAAGCTGCTAACCGGCTTCGACGCGCCCATCCTGCAGGCCATGTACTTGGATAAGCCATTGCGCGACCACACCTTGTTGCAGGCCATCTGCAGGGTCAACCGCACGTACTCCGAGCAGAAGACACATGGATTGATCGTCGACTACCTCGGTATCTTCGATGACGTGGCTGCAGCGTTAGAGTTCGACGACCAGAGCGTCAAGCAGGTGGTCAGCAACATTCAGGAGCTGAAGGACAGGCTACCCGAAGCGATTCAGAAATGCTTGGCCTTCTTCCAGGGCTGCGACCGCACGCTGCAAGGCTACGAAGGCCTGATCGCGGCGCAACAGTGCTTGCCCAATAACGAGGTGCGCGACAGCTTCGCGGCCGAATACAGCCTGCTCAACAAGATCTGGGAAGCGCTGTCACCTGATACGGTGCTGGGGCCCTTCGAGAAGGACTACAAGTGGCTGTCGCAGGTGTACCAGTCTGTGCAGCCGTCCAGCGGCCATGGCAAGCTGATCTGGCATTCTCTCGGCGCCAAGACCATTGAGCTGATCCATCAGAACGTGCATGTGGATGCGGTGCGAGATGACCTCGACACTCTGGTACTGGATGCCGACTTGCTTGAAGCGGTGCTTTCGAACCCCGATCCGAAGAAGTCCAAGGAGATCGAGATCAAGCTCAACCGAAGGTTGCGCAAGCACGCGGGTAACCCGAAGTTCAAGAAACTGTCGGAACGGCTCGACGCGCTGAAAGACCGTTTTGAGTCTGGACAGATCAACAGTGTCGAGTTTTTGAAGCAGTTGCTGGAGATCGCCAAGGAAACCCTGCAAGCCGAGAAGGAGGTCCCGCCTGAGGAAGACGAGGATCGCGGCAAGGCAGCACTGACCGAGCTTTTTAACGAAGCGAAGACTGCCGAGACGCCCATCATGGTCGAGCGAGTGGTGGCAGACATCGACGAGATTGTGCGCCTGGTCCGCTTCCCCGGTTGGCAAGGAACGCAAGCCGGGGAGCGTGAGGTGAAGAAGGCTCTGCGCAAGGCCCTCTTCAAGTACAAGCTACATGCGGATGAGGAACTGTTCGAGAAGGCCTACAACTACATCCGGCAGTATTACTGAGGGGAAAAATGAGCGATATCTCGTGTCAGACTTGGTCTTACCCCGGTGCGCGCTGGTGGAAATTCGACTTCCACACACCCACGTCCAAGGACACTACCGCCTGGCAGGCGGTTATTGACACGCCTCAAGCGCTTAAGCCTGAGACCTGGCTGCTCAAGTACATGGAAACGGGGATTGACTGCGTGGCCGTGACCGACCACAACAGTGGTGAATGGATCGATAAGCTGAAAAACGCCTATGCCGAGATAAAACGCCAGGCCGATGCCGGCAGCGCGCCAGCAGGTTTTCGCGAGTTGCATCTGTTTCCCGGCGTGGAGATTTCGGTCCAGGGTGGCTTCCACCTCCTTGCCATTTTTGGCCTCACCGCCTCAAGCCAAACCATCAGCGCCGCGCCAATGCAAAAACCCCCGCCTTTCGGGCGGGGGTTCTTGGCTTAGGGAGCCTGACGATTACCTACTTTCACACGGGAATCCGCACTAT
>NZ_JBEPLG010000018.1:0-93916 GCF_040545115.1 Burkholderia sp. 567 | reverse complement strand
TTGACTACATCGCGGTCGGTAACGTGTCGGCCGCCAAACTCGCCAGAACCAGGATGGCGAAAAGCGTCTACGACGCATCCTGGTCGTCCTTCCGAGACAAACTCCGTTACAAGGCGATGGCGCACGGAGCCACGTTCGAGGAAGTCGACGAGAGCGGTTCTACCCAGTCCTGTTCGTCGTGCGGATCGAAAGACAGCACGACGCGGCCGAAAGGTATCGCGGGACTGCGAATGAGAGAGTGGGCCTGCGATGGCTGTGGTGTCGTGCATGATCGAGATACCAACGCTGCGCTGAACATTCTCCGATGCGGACGTGCATCGCCGGGTGTGGGAATCACCTGCCTTTAGGCGGGTGAGGACGTCAATTGCATGCAATTTCCCTGAAACGTCGGATTCGAGGTCTCAACTTGCTTGACCCGGATCAGAGCAGCGATGTGAGGTCGCTTATGGTGTCCTTGCCGCGAGGAAGTCTGTGCAGCAGCGACAGGATCTCACAGGCGTTCTGGATCAGTCGCGCATCCCCAGTGTGCTTGACGCATTTAATGAATTTTTGATCAATCTCATCTGGGGTCATCGGATCAGCCTCGGCCTAGGGCGGCGAATGCACGATGGCGGTGTTGTCGCGCGGCAGCGCGTCACGCGCGAGGAATGGGCGGTTCTGCCAGGAAAGCACCGCGGAACGCGTCGAGATACCGGTCGGCGTCATCGTTGAATTCACCCGGCAGCAGCGCGAACGCGCGGGCCTGCAGGTCCTGCGCGAGGGTCGCGTAAACCGCTTCGTCCGATAACAGCGCGCGGATCGCCTCGTGCGTTTGCGGCGAAGCGATCCGCTTCGCATCGCGCGCGAGCAACCCGGCCGCCGCCAGCTCCGGCTGGAAGCCGTGCCGTTCGAGCAGATCGGGCGCGACGTCCCAGATGCGCTCGCGATTGCCCGCGTCGTGAAAATGGGTGAGCAGGAACAGCAGGTCGTACGCGTCGCTGTTCTGGCGCGCGCGCCGATCCTTCCACGCGAGCAACTTCAGCAGCGCGAGCGCCGGCAGGCTCGCCACCGGCACCGCGATATCGGCGCCGATCGACACCGCCAGCGCCGTATCGACCGCCTCCTGAAATCCCAGCACGTTCAGCACGAAATCGCCGCGCGGCGGCCACGCGATTTCGCCGGGCGGTGCTTCGAGCGGCCCGAACGGCACGAGATCGAGCTCCGTGCGAAATCCTTGCGTCCCGCTGGCGAACAGTAGTTTCTGCTGATGCTTCGGCGCGCGCGCGAATTGCCCGGTCGCGACGAGCGCATCGACGAGCCGCTCGTGAAACGGCCAGCTCACCGCGCACACCGCGACGTCGACGTCGCGCGTCGCACGCACCGGCCGGATGCCATGGACATGCCACATCAGGATGTCGCGCGCGGTTGCGCCGGCGACGACGAATGCTGTGTCGAGTTGCACGCAGGTCGTGCCGACCGCCTGCAGCAGCGCGGCCGCCGCCGGCTCGAGCGGCCGGCGCACGTCGACTTCAAGCGGGCGGGTGGGCGAGGTATCGGTCATGGATGTGTTCGGCGGCGGCAAGATTGCGGCTGTCTCCGGACGAGACGAGATCCGCGTAGATCAGCAGCGGCGGCACGAGCGGCACGTCCTGCTCGCGCCAGTCGAGCGCCGGCGACGGCGGCCAGAACGCTTCGAGCAGCTCGACGTCGCCGTGCTCGTCCGGGCGCAGGCGCGCCTGGAGCAGCATACGGTTCGACACGGCGCCGTGCGTATAGACGGTGACCGCGGCTGGCTTCAGGTCGTGCGTCAGCAGGTCGGCCGCCGGTTCGCCGCCGAGCCGCGCATCGAATGCCGCGAAATCGAAGTCGCGCCACCAGTCGGGCGTGACGGCGGCAAACCGCCGGGCCGGCAGTTTCGCGCGCAGGCGGCTCGGATACAGCGCCACCCATTCCTGCACGAAGCGCGGCCAGTCGGGCATCAGGCGCTCGCCATTGCGCCGCTGCGCGACGAAGCCGCGCGCGAGCAGGTCGTCCATCGCGAGATTGACCGTGCCGAGCGCGACACCGGACGCGGCGGCGATCGCCCGGTACGGTTGCGCGACGAGGCCCGGCTGCGTCGCGAGCGCGAACATCACGGCGAGCCCCTTGGGCGTCGTCGCGCGCGACACCTGCCGGCGCGGCGTGCGCGCAGGCTTCGGCCGGCCGGAGATCAGCACGGTTGCCTCCGGCAGGATCAGGCTTGCGTTGCCGGCGGTATCGAGAAACGGGATGCCTTGGTCGGTCAGGCGGGCGGCCAGCTCGGCCGACACATACGGCGCGACCAGCATGAGTTGCCGCTCGCCGGGCAGCGGGGTGGCGCTGCGGCGAAGCAGCGCGGCGTGGGCGTCCTGTACCGATTCGACACCGACGGTCACGGCGGCCGGCATCTCGAAGGTCTGCCCGCCAATGCCGAAGCGGATCATCGCGTCGGCATGCGCGCGGAATGCGGCCGGCACGCGCACCGGCCGTGCGTTGAAGCGTCCGGTCGCGCGTTCGAACGCGGCGCAAGCTTCGTCGAGCACGTGCTGTTCCGCTATCGACAGGGTGGCGTTCTCGGGCATCGGGAGGGGTCGCTTGTTCACTTTTTTGTCAGCGTACACAAAAAATGTACAGCCGTCAAAAAATGAACAATAACGTTCAACTCTTTGATGTGACGGAATTATTCCGGAATGGCAACCGACAATCAACGCAACCCCCACCTGAGAAATCGAGACCGGAACATCCAGTGTCGCGAATCCGGCTCATGCGCGGCAGTCGCCCGGACGGCCGGTTCCGCCAGCAGGCGATTTCTCATGTGCGGCGATGAGGCGCCAGCAACCCCAGGTTGCCTCCACGACGACTTTCTGCCTGTCCGGTTGCCCCTCAACGGACTATCCTTGCCTGCACATTCCCACTAAATCCAGGAGACGACACCGTGACGCACAGCGTGATCCCCGCAGGCCTCGCCGACGAAATGATCGAAATCCGGCACCGCATTCATGCCCACCCCGAACTGGGCTTCGAGGAATTCGCGACCAGCGACCTCGTTGCCGAGCAATTGCAGGCATGGGGCTACACGGTGCACCGCGGGCTCGGCGGCACGGGCGTGGTCGCGCAGCTGAAGGTCGGCAATGGCACGCAGCGCCTCGGCCTGCGCGCCGACATGGACGCGCTGCCGATCCACGAATCGACCGGCTTGCCGTACCAGAGCACGATCCCCGGCAAGATGCACGCGTGCGGTCACGACGGCCACACGGCGATGCTGCTCGCGGCCGCGAAGCATCTCGCGCGCGAGCGGCGCTTTTCCGGCACGCTGAACCTGATTTTCCAGCCGGCCGAGGAAGGGCTCGGCGGCGCGAAGAAAATGCTCGACGACGGGCTGTTCGAGCAGTTCCCGTGCGACGCGATCTTCGCGATGCATAACATGCCGGGCTTCCCGACGGGCAAGTTCGGCTTCCTGCCGGGGCCGTTCATGGCGTCGTCGGATACCGTGATCGTCGACGTGCAGGGGCGCGGCGGCCACGGCGCGGTGCCGCACAAGGCGATCGATTCGGTCGTGGTGTGCGCGCAGATCGTCATCGCGTTGCAGACGATCGTGTCGCGCAACGTGTCGCCGCTCGACATGGCGATCGTCACGGTCGGTGCGATCCACGCGGGCGATGCGCCGAACGTGATTCCCGATCGCGCCCAGATGCGCCTGTCCGTGCGCGCGCTGAAGCCCGAGGTGCGCGACCTGCTCGAGGCGCGCATCAAGGAAGTCATTCATGCGCAGGCGGCCGTGTTCGGCGCGACCGCGACGATCGACTACCAGCGCCGCTATCCGGTGCTCGTCAACGATGCGCAGATGACCACGTTCGCACGCGACGTCGCGCGCGAGTGGGTGGGCGAAGCGAACCTGATCGACGAGATGGTGCCGCTCACCGGCAGCGAGGATTTCGCGTTCCTGCTCGAGAAGCGGCCGGGCTGCTACCTGATCATCGGCAACGGTGACGGCGAGGGCGGCTGCATGGTGCATAACCCCGGCTATGACTTCAACGACGCGGTACTGCCGACCGGCGCGTCGTACTGGGTCAAGCTGGCCGAGACGTTTCTGGTGTGACGGTGAATGCGGGGAATCGGTTCAATCGCGGCATGTGCCGAGCTAGAACACAACATCCCCGCTGAACAACGCCACCACCGCATCCGGATTCGACGGCCAGTACATATGCATGTACGTCGCGACGATCGAACCCGTGCGATACACGGCTTCGCCGCTGCCGGGTTCCCCATCGGGCCGGGCGGCGGCCGCCACCGGCGCCAGCGGCGTGTCGAGCCGCGAATAATGAAACGTATGACCGCGCATCGGCCCGCTGCGCGTGTCCAACTGCTGCATGCCGAGCGCCGCGAACCGGCGCTGCATCGTCGCATGGCCTGACAGCAGCCCCAGCATCGATGTCGTCGCGCCTTCGACGTCGGTCAGCGACTCGCACAGGTACACCATTCCCCCGCATTCGGCGACGATCGGTCGGCCGGCCGCCGCGTGCGCGCGAATCGTCCGCGCGGCTACGGCATTGGCCGCGAGCGTCGCCGCATGCAGTTCCGGATAGCCGCCCGGCAGGAACAGCGCGTCGCACGCGTCGGGCACGGGTTCGTCGGCCAGCGGCGAAAAGAACCGCAGCTGCGCACCGAGCGCCTCGAGCAGCGTGAGATTGGCCGGATAGATGAACGAGAACGCCGCGTCGCGCGCGATCGCGATTCGCTTGCCGGCGAGCGCGCGCGGCAGCGGGGCGAGGGCCGCCGGTTCCGCGAACGAGACTGCAGGCGGCAATTCGGCGAGCGTGGTCTGCGCGAGCACGTCGGCCGCACGCTCGAGCCGCGCGTCGAGATCGCCGATGTCGGCCGGCTGGTGCAGGCCGAGATGGCGTTCCGGCAGCGCGATGCCCGCATCGGCCGGCAAGTGCCCGAGCCAGCGCAAGTCGTCCGGCAGCGCCTGCCGCAACAGTTCCGCGTGTCGCGGCGACCCGACGCGGTTCGCGAGCACGCCGTGAAACGGCACCTCCGGCCGGAACCGAGCGAGCCCGAACGCGATCGCCGCGAACGTCTGCGCCATCGCCTTCGCGGAAATCACCGCGACGACCGGCACGCCGAACGCGGCCGCGAGATCGGCGCTGCTCGGCGTGCCGTCGAACAGCCCCATCACGCCTTCGATCAGGATCAGATCCGCATCGCGCGCGGCGTCGGCGAGCAACGCGCGGCAGCCGGCTTCACCGACCATCCCGAGGTCGAGCGCGTGCACGGGTGCGCCGCTCGCGCGTTCGAGCAGCATCGGATCGAGAAAATCCGGACCGGTCTTGAACACGCGCACGCGCCGGCCGAGCCGGCGGTGCAGCCGCGCGAGGCCGGCCGTCACCGACGTCTTGCCCTGGCCGGACGCGGGCGCGCTGACGAACAGCGCGGGGCAGGCCGGCATCGCTCAGAACTCCACGCCGGGCTGTGCCTTCACGCCTTGCTCCTTGTACGGATGCTTGACGAGCCGCATTTCCGTGACGAGGTCGGCCGCGTCGATCAGTGCATCGGGCGCATGCCGTCCGGTGACGACGACGTGCACCGAATCCGGCCGCGCGACGAGCGTCGCGAGCACTTCGTCGAGCGGCAGGTATTCGTATTTCAGCACGGTGTTCAGCTCGTCGAGGATCACCATCCGGTACTCGCCGCTTTCGATCATCCGGCGCGCCTCGTCCCAGCCCTTGCGCGCGGTGGCGACGTCGGCGTCGCGGTTCTGCGTATTCCACGTATAGCCGTCGCCCATCGTCACGAAGTCGCATTGCGCAACCGCGCCGAGGAAGTCGCGCTCGGACGTGTGCAGCGCGCCCTTGATGAACTGCACGACGCCGAGCCGCATGCCATGGCCGAGCACGCGCACGGCCATGCCGAAGGCGGCCGTGCTCTTGCCCTTGCCGTTGCCGGTGTTGACGATCAGCAGGCCCTTTTCCTGGGTGGCGGCAGCCTGCTTCTTTTCATGGCCGGCGCGGCGGCGTTCGGCCATCCGCTGATGGGATTCGGCATCGGTCTTCATCGGGAGTCGTCCTGTCGAAAGCGAAACAAAGGGTTCAGAGCGGGCCGGCGAGCGCGACCGTCACGCCGTCCCGGCTGGATTTGGGGCCGAGCAGCCGGCCATGCGGCGCCGCGAGTTGCGCGCATGGCTCGGCCACGCCCGCGACGCCGAAACGCGCCAGCGCGGTCGCCGACGGGCCGCTCAATGCCGGTTCGGGGCACTGCGCGAGCTGCGCCGCGTCGAACGCGACGAGCGGCCAGCCGCGCCGCGCGCACAGCGTGCGCAGCGGCCGGGCACGCGCCTTGTCGGCGAGCGTCGCGACGACGGCCGGCTCGGCGCCCGGGTGGCTGGCCAGCGCCGCGCGGATCGCGGCATCGAGTTGCGCGGCCGTCGCGCCCGCGCGGAAACCGACGCCGAGCGCGACGCGTATCATGCGCGGCCGCCAAGCGCCGCGCGCACCGCGGGATCGTCGGCGAGCGCCGCGACGCGGCCGATCACGACGATCGCGGGCGAACCGATACCGGTCGCGCGCACGCGTTCGACGATCGTGTCGAGCGTCGCGAGCACGTGCCGCTGTCCGTCACGCGTCGCGTTCTCGATCGCCGCGCACGGCGTGTCGCCGGCCACGCCGCCGTCACGCAGCGCGGCTGCAATGGTGTCGAGCCGGCGAATGCCCATGTAGATCACGATCGTCATCCGCGTCGCGGCCAGCGCGCGCCAGTCGGGTTCGTCCGCGCCCGCGCCGTGGCCCGTGACGAAGATCACGCCCTGCGCGTCGCCGCGATGCGTGACCGGAATGCCGAGCGCGGCCGGGGCGGCGATCCCGGCCGTGATGCCGTTCACGACCTCGACCGGGAACCCGGCCGCGCCGAGCGCGAGCAATTCCTCGCCGCCGCGGCCGAACACGAACGGATCGCCGCCCTTGAGCCGCGCGACGCTGCGGCCCGCGCGCAGATGCGCGAGCATCGCGGCGACAATCGTTTCCTGCGGCGTCGACGCGTGGCCGCCGCGCTTGCCGACGTGCTCGATCAGGGCGTCGGCGCGCGCGTGGCGCAGCACGTCGGGGTTCACGAGATCGTCGACGAGCAGCACGTCGGCCGTGGCGATCGCGCGCACGGCCTTCAGCGTGAGCAGATCGGCGTCGCCGGGGCCGGCGCCGACGAGCCATGCGCGGCTCATCGGACGCGGCACGGCGCGTACCGTGTCGTGGCAGTGGAAAGGGGACAGCGAGCGGCACATCGGCGGCCGGCGGACAGGCAATGCATGACGGATCGAGCGAAGCCCGCGCGAGCGCGGGCGGAAAGCGCACCCCATCCGTCCCCCGCGGATCGGGCGTTCGGCGAGCAGCGGGCTCGCCCCTTGCGTCGGCCGGTATCCGGGCTGGCCGCTTGCCAGGCCGCAGCCTTCCCGCCCGCTGAAGGGCAGTGGCATCGCGGGCGGCCTGGGCGCGTGCGGGGAACCGCGACGCGCGGGCGGCGTACCGTTGCGGGGACAGCACAGGCCGGGCGGACGTCCGCCTCCTGTTTCCCGTTTAACTGCGTGCGCCGGAGGAGCGCGCGCGAGCACCGAACGCGGCGCATACGATAGCACAGCGCCCGGCCCGCGCGAACCCGCCGCGCGGGCGCCTGGGGTAACCCCCGGACGTGACCCCGGACGCGCTGCCGCGGCCATGCCGGACACCCCGCGGCGGCCCGTTTCACCTTGACGCTCCCCGCACCGCCGCCTACACTCGCACGCGTTTTGGTGCTCGCGCGCGCTCCCCCGGCGCGCGCAGTTAAACGGGAAACAGGGAGCCTGCCTGCGCCGCAGTCGAGCCAACCTGTGCTGCCCCCGCAACGGTAAGCGAACGCGTCGCGCCCAGCGCGATGCAGCGCCGCTTCGCCGCATGCCTGCCGCATGCGGACGACCGCCACTGGATGCCGCGCATCCGGGAAGGCGAAGCGGCGTGTTCGTCAGCCCGGATACCGGCCGAAACATTGGGGTTCAGCGCCGCGGGGAGGCGGCGCATCGTCCACGGCCGCAGCATGCCCGACACCCGAGCGTTTCCCGCTTCCTCCGCCAATCCGCCCGCCGCCGCATGCGCGCCGCGCCGGGCCGGCGCGACGAACGGCAGGCGGCGCGGGCAGGGCCGGCGGCAGCCGTACCGGCATTGACCATGCCGACCGTTCACAAGGAAGCGTCATGTCCGATTCGTCGTTCCGTGCGTCGTGCGGCCGTCCGGCCGGACTGCGCCGCGCCATCCCCGCGATCCGCCCGACGACATGCCGCGCCGCATTCGACGCAACGATCCCGGCCTGATTCCATTTTCGCCATAGGACCTACCATGACCCTACGCAAGCTTCCCGTCACGATCGTCACGGGCTTTCTCGGCAGCGGCAAGACCACGCTGATGCGCCACATCCTGCAGCACGCGGAAGGCCGCCGCATCGCGGTGATCGTCAACGAATTCGGCGAGCTCGGCATCGACGGCGAAATCCTCAAGGGCTGCGGGATCGGCTGCGACGATGCGGACGGCACGCAGGGCGAAGCGTCGGGCCAGCTGTACGAACTCGCGAACGGCTGCCTGTGCTGCACCGTGCAGGAAGAGTTCTATCCGGTGATGGAAGCGCTCGTCGAGCGCCGCGCCGACATCGACCACGTGCTGATCGAGACGTCGGGCCTCGCGCTGCCCAAGCCGCTCGTGCAGGCCTTCAACTGGCCGACGATCCGCAACAGCTTCACGGTCGACGCGGTCGTGACCGTCGTCGACGGGCCGGCTGCCGCCAGCGGCCAGTTCGCCGAGAACCCGCAGGCCGTCGACGCGCAGCGCCGCGCCGATCCGAACCTCGACCACGAATCGCCGCTGCACGAGCTGTTCGCCGACCAGCTGTCGTCCGCCGATCTCGTGATCGTGAACAAGGCCGATCTCGTCGCCGACGCGCAGTTCGCCGAAGTCGAGGCCGCGATCCGCGAAGAGATCCCGCCGCAGGTGAAGATCGTGCGCGCGACGCGCGGCGAACTGGATCTCGCGATGCTGCTCGGGCTCGAATCGGCGTCGGAGGAAACGATCCACCTGCGGCACGACCATCACGGCTCGGCCGACGATGGCGATCACGACCACCATCACGACGATTTCGATTCGGTGGTGGTGTCGGGCGACGCAGGCTCGCGCGAAGCGACGATCGCCGCGCTGCAGCGCGTCGTCGAGACGCACACGATCTACCGCGCGAAAGGCTTCGCGGCGCTGCCCGATGCGCCGATGCGGCTCGTGATCCAGGGTGTCGGCCGCCGCTTCGACAGCTATTTCGACCGTCGCTGGCAGGACGGCGAAACGCGCGCGAGCCGCTTCGTGCTGATCGGCGAGGATCTCGACGCGGCCGAACTGCAGCGCGCGTTCGATGCCGCGTGCGCGGCCCAGATGCAGCAGGCGTAACGCGCGATGCATCTGCTGCGCACCACGCCGGGCGGCTTCGTCGACGATACGCAGGGCGTCGTCCGGATCGACCAGCAGCCGGCCGACATCGTGATCCTGAGTTCGGCCGATACGACCTTGTCGCTGCTGGCCAGCGTCGTGCCGAAGCTGCCGCCCGGCTTTCCGAGCGTGCGGCTCGCGAACGTCACGTTCCTGCGGCAGCCGGCGTCGGTCGATTTCTATGTCGACGACGTGCTGCGTCATGCGAAGACGGTCGTGATCGATCATCTCGGCGGCGAAGCATACTGGCCGTACGGGATCGAACAGGCCGTGTCGCTCGCATCGAAGCGCCGGCAGCAGCTCGCGATGTTCTCGGGCGACCTGCAGGAAGACCCGAACCTCGTCGCGAAGAGCACGGTCGCGCCGGCGCTGTGCCGGCTGTGGTGGCGCTACCTGCGCGACGGCGGGATGCACAACGCCGAAGCGCTGCTGCGCAGCATCGCATTCCATACGCTCGGCTTCGGCGACGAACCCGAGCCGCCGCGCCCGCTGCCGGCCGCCGCGCTGTATCACCCGGCGCGCGACCCGGCGAGCGTCGACGACTGGCGCGCGCGCTGGACGCCCGGCGCGAGCGTGGTCGCGATCCTGTTCTATCGCGCGCACTGGCAGGCCGCGAACACGGCCGTGTTCGACGCGCTGGCCGATGCGCTCGTGCGCGAAGGGCTCAATCCGCTGCCGATCGCGGTCACGTCGCTGAAGGACGCGGTGAGCCGCGAGGTCATCACGCAGCTCTGCGACACGCACGACGTCGCGCTCGTGCTGAACACCACGGCCTTCGCGGCCGGCGCGATCGACAGCCCCGAACCCGACGTACTCGCCGGCGACGCGCCGGTGCTGCAGGTGATCCTGTCCGGCGGCAACCGCGACGCATGGGTGGCCGACAACCAGGGGCTGCACGCGCGCGACATCGCGATGCACATCGCGTTGCCTGAAGTCGACGGACGTATCGTCACGCGCGCGGTGAGCTTCAAGGGGCTCGCGTATCGGTGTCCGCACACCGAAGTCGACGTCGTGCGCTACCAGCCGGACACCGAACGCATCGCGTTCGTCGCGGCGCTCGCGCGCGGCTGGTGCCGGCTGCGCACGCTCGACAACGCCGACAAGCGCATCGCGCTGATTCTCGCGAACTATCCGCAAAGCGAAGGGCGGATCGGCAACGGCGTCGGGCTCGATACGCCGGCGTCCGCGCTGCGCGTGCTCGCGGCGCTGCGCGACGCGGGCTATGCGGTGGCCGACCTGCCGGCCGACGGCGACGCGCTGATCGCGCGGCTCACCGAAGGCGTGACCAACGACCCGGCCGTGCGCGCACTGCGCCCCGCGTTCCAGAGTTTCGCGCTCGCCGACTATATTGCGCATTTCGCGCGGCTGCCGGCCGCCGTGCGCGACGCGCTGAACGAGCGCTGGGGGCCGCCCGACGCGGACCCGACGCTGCGCCAGGGGCGCTTCCCGATCGCCGGCTGGCGCGCGGGCAACGTGTTCGTCGGCATCCAGCCGTCGCGTTCGCGCGGCGAGAACGACTATGCGAGCTACCACGACGCGGACCTCGTGCCGCCGCACGCGTACCTCGCGTTCTATTTCTGGCTGCGCGATGCGTTCGGCATCGACGCGGTCATCCACCTCGGCAAGCACGGCAACCTCGAATGGCTGCCGGGCAAGAGCGTCGCGCTGTCCGACGCGTGCTGGCCGGACCTGACGCTCGGGCCGCTGCCGCACCTGTATCCGTTCATCGTCAACGATCCGGGCGAGGGCAGCCAGGCGAAGCGCCGCGCGCAGGCCGTGATCATCGATCATCTGATGCCGCCGCTCACGCGCGCGGAAAACTACGGCCCGCTGCAGGATCTCGAACGGCAGGTCGACGAATACTACGAAGCGCTGATGGTCGATGCGCGGCGCGCGAAGCTGCTGCGCAAGACGATCCTCGCGACGATCGCCGAACACCGGCTGCATGACGAGCTGAGCGTGTCGCCGCCGCGCGACGCCGGCGACGAGGATGCGCTGCTCACGCGCGTCGACGCTTGGCTGTGCGAATTGAAGGAAGCGCAGATTCGCGACGGGCTGCACGTGTTCGGCGCGTCGCCGCTCGACCGTCAGCGGCGCGATACGCTGCTCGCGCTCGCACGCTTTCCGGTCGGCGACGGCAAGGGCGAACGCGCGGGGCTGATCGCCGCACTCGCGCGCGATCTCGCGCTCGGCGACGATTTCGATCCGCTCGCGGCCGACTGGGCCGCGCCGTGGACGGGCCCGCGGCCGGCCGTTCTGCAGGCGCTCGACGCGTCGCCGTGGCGCCATGCGGGCGACACGCGCGAGCGGCTCGAGCGGCTCGCGCAGCAGTGGCTCGATGGACTGTGCCGTGCGAATGTTGGCGGCGACGCCGGCATCGATGCGACGCCGCCGGGGGCATGGCCGCACACGCTCGCCGTGCTCGAACGCGTGCGCGCGACGCTGCTGCCCGCGCTCGACGCGTGCGGCGGCGAGGAACTGCGCCAGTTGCTGCGCGGGCTCGACGGCCGCTTCGTGCCGCCGGGGCCGAGCGGCTCGCCGTCGCGCGGCCGTCCCGACGTGCTGCCGACGGGCCGCAACTTCTATTCGGTCGATACGCGCGCGGTGCCGACGCAGGCCGCGTGGTCGCTCGGGCTGAAATCCGCGCAGCAGCTGATCGAACGCCATCTGCAGGATCACGGCGACTATCCGCGCGCGATCGGGCTGTCGGTCTGGGGCACGGCCACGATGCGCACCGGCGGCGACGATATCGCGCAGGCGTTCGCGCTCATCGGCGTGCGGCCGAAATGGGCGCACGGCAGTCATCGTGTGACCGACTTCGAGATCCTGCCGATCGAGATCTTCGACCGGCCGCGCATCGACGTGACGCTGCGCGTGTCGGGCTTCTTCCGCGACGCGTTTCCGAACCTGATGCACCTGTTCGACGCGGCCGTGCAGGCCGTCGCCGCGCTCGACGAGCCCGAGGCGCTGAACCCGATCCGCGCGCGCATCGAGCGCGAACGCGCGACCTGGATCGAGCGGGGCGTGGCGCCCGACGAAGCGCGACGCCGCGCCGGCTGGCGCGTGTTCGGCGCGCGGCCGGGCAGCTACGGTGCCGGCCTGCAGGACATGATCGACCAGCGCCGCTGGCAGACCGACGCCGATCTCGCCAACGCGTACCGCCAGTGGGGCGGCCATGCATACGCGCAGAACAGCGCGGGCGATGCGGCCCCCGACGTGTTCGGCGAGCGGCTCGCGACGATCGACGTCGTCGTGCAGAACCAGGACAGCCGCGAACACGACATCCTCGACTCGAACGACTACTACCAGTTCCAGGGCGGGATGACGGCGGCCGTGCGCCACCTGTCCGGCCAGCAGCCGAGCATCTACCACGGCGACCATGCGAACCCGGTCGCGCCGAAGATGCGCACGCTGCGCGAGGAGATCGCGCGCGTGATCCGCTCGCGCGTCGTCAACCCGAAATGGCTCGACGGCGTGAAGCGTCACGGCTACAAGGGCTCGGCCGAAATGGCCGCGACCGTCGACTACCTGTACGGCTATGACGCGACCGCCCGCGTGCTGTCGGACCACCAGTACGCGCTCGTCGCCGATGCGTACCTGTTCGACGACGACACGCGTGCGTTCCTCGAACGACACAACCCGAAGGCGCTGCACGGCATCTGCGAACGCTTCGTCGAAGCGATGCAGCGCGGGCTGTGGCAGCAGCCGGGCGATTATCGCGAGCGGATCGAAGCGGTCTGGCTCGACAGCGAACAACTCCAGGAAGGAGGACGGCGATGACCGATCCGACGACGCCCCGCGCCCGCGCGGTGTTCCCGTTCGCGGCGCTGGTCGCGCAGCAACCGTTGCAGCAGGCGCTGCTGCTCGCCGCGATCGACCCGTCGCTCGGCGGCGTGCTCGTCAGCGGGCCGCGCGGCACCGCGAAATCGACCGCCGCGCGCGCGCTGGCGGAATTGCTGCCCGAAGGCGAATTCGTCACGCTGCCGCTGTCGGCGAGCGACGAGCAGGTCACCGGCACGCTCGATCTCGCCCATGCGCTCGCCGCCAACGGCGTGCGCTTCCGGCCGGGCCTGCTCGCGCGCGCGCATCGCGGCGTGCTGTACGTCGACGAGGTGAACCTGCTCGCCGACGGGCTCGTCGATACGCTGCTCGACGTCGCCGCGAGCGGCGTGAACGTGGTCGAGCGCGATGGCGTGTCGCACGCGCACAATGCGCGCTTCGTGCTGGTCGGCACGATGAATCCCGAGGAAGGCGAACTGCGCCCGCAACTGCTCGACCGCTTCGGGTTGATGGTCGAGCTCGAGAACTGCTTCGACGCCCTGCAGCGCGAACGGATCGTGAAGGCGCGCCTCGCGTTCGATCTCGATCCGGACGCGTTTCGGGCGCGTCACGCAAGCGCACAGCGGGAACTCCGCGACGGGATTCATGCGGCGCGGGCCCGGCTGTCGACGCTGGATTTCGACGATGCGGTTCACGCCCGCGTGAGCGCGCTGTGCATCGACGCGGCCGTCGACGGCCTGCGTGCCGACCTCGTGATGCTGCGCGCCGCGCGCGCGCTCGCGGCGCTGGAGCAGGACGACGCGGTGACGGTGTCGCATGTCGAACGCGTGGCCGACGCGGTGCTGCGGCATCGGCGTCATGCGGGCGCGCCGCCGTCGTCGGGCGCGTCGCCATCGCGCGACGAGGGCGAACGAGACCGCGACGACCGCTCTCCACCCGACACGCGCCGGCAACCCGACGATCAACCGGACGCGGCACGCAACGATGCGACCGCATCGCAGGGCGAGTGGGGCTATCTGCCGCCCGAACCGACCGGCCTGCGCGACGTGAAAAGCGTGGTGCCGCTGCCGCTAAAAAAACGCTGAGCCATCGAGCCGACGCCGCCGCGAACGCCGTTCGCGGTCCTCGATGGCAGCCAGGCGCCGCCGCGCGCGTGCCGGGGACGGCACGCGCCGGCAAGGCCGTGGCGTGGCCGGCGACGCTCGCCGCGAAGCGCGGCGGCCCGCTGCACGCCGGCCATCTGCGTTTTCGCAAACAGGCCGGCACCCCGCGCGCGCTCCATTGCTTCGTGCTCGACTGTTCGGCGTCGATGCTGTCGCACGAACGGCTCGCGCTCGCAAAAGGGTTGATCGTCGCGTACTTCGACCAGGCCGCGCGTGACCGCGTGGAAACCGCGCTGATCTGCTTCGGCGGCAACGGCGCCGCGCGGCGTTTCGGCCCGGCCGTGCCGCGGTGGTGGAACGCGCGCTGGCTCGAGCCGGTGGACGGCGGCGGCGGCACGCCGCTCGCGGACGGCATCGCGGCCGCCGCGCAATTGCTCGCGCGCGCGGCACGGCGTACGCCGGACCAGCAGCGCTGGCTGTGGGTGCTGTCCGATGGACGCACGCGCGAAACGGCACCGAAACCGGCGACCGCGGATCACGTCGTGTTCGTCGATTTCGATGACGCGGCCGTGCGGATCGGGCAGGGCAAGCGGCTCGCCGACGGATGGGGCGCGCAATGGACGACGGCCGCGTCGCTGTGCGCCGGGGTGACCGGCTGATTGGCTGATTGGCTGATTGGCTGATTGGCTGACTGGCTGACCGGCTGACCGGCTGACCGGCTGACCGGCTGACTGGCTGACTGGCTGATCGGTTGATCGGTTGATCGGAGCAGCGACCGCGCGGGACGATCGCCGGCGCTGCGCTATGATCGCGGTTTCTGCTTACCGGAACGTCTGCCATGCAAGTACTCGTCGATGCCGACGCGTGTCCCGCCGTCATCAAGGACATGCTGTTTCGCGCCGCGCGTCGTGCCGAGATCTGCGTGACGCTGGTCGCGAACCAGTTCCTGCGTACGCCGCCGTCGCCGTTCATCAAGTCGGTGCAGGTGCCGGCCGGCTTCGACGTCGCCGACGCGCGAATCGTCGAGCTCGCGCAAGCCGGCGATCTCGTGATCACCGCCGATATCCCGCTGGCCGCGGCCGTCCTCGACAAGGGCGCGCACGCACTCGACCCGCGCGGCAACTGGTTCAGCCGCGAGAACATCGAGGAACGCCTGTCGACGCGCGCGATGATGGATCAACTGCGCAGCTCGGGTGTCGACACGGGCGGCCCGGCCCCGTTCAGCGCACGCGACGGCAAGGCGTTCGCGTCGCAGCTCGACCGGTTCCTGGCACGCCACGGCAAACCCTGACGCCCCCGGCGCCGGCCGTGCGACGTGCGATGCGTCACCGGTTTCGCGTCGAATCGTCGGCTGCGGCAGAATACGGATTCGCCGCGACATCGATATCGCAGCGCCAACGAACCACCGGAGGGCATGGATGTCACCAACCCAACTTCTCGTTCCGACGTTGACCCAGATGCTGCGCGCGCAATCCGCGTGGCTCGACAAGGCCGTCGCGCACCGGCAGGCCACCGGCGACGCACCCGATGCGGTGCTGACGCTGAAGCTCGCGCCCGACATGTATCCGCTCGCCGCACAGGTGCGGTTCTCGTGCTTCCAGGCGATGGAGCCCATCTACCGGCTGCGCGGCGAACCGCTGCCGGATGCGCTGCTCGCGCTGCGCGAAGCCGGCTGGCACGCCGATGCGCAGCCGGGTACGGTGAGCGACGCGCAGGGGATCCTGTCCGGCACGATCGCATTCCTCGGCGAACTCGCGCCCGATGCGCTCGATGGCGGCGCCGCGCGGCCGATCGCCCTCGAGCTGCCGAACGGCATCGCGTTCGACATGACGGGCGAGCAGTACGTGCGTGACTGGGCGCTGCCGCAGTTCTACTTTCACGCGATCGCCGCGTACGCGATCCTGCGCCATTACGGCGTCGAGCTCGGCAAGGCCGACTACGTGCCGCACATGCTGGCGTACGTGCGGCCCGACACGATTCCGCAGGGTTGAACGGATGACCGGACGAGCCGGTCGCGGCGCGCCGGCATGACGCGGGCGCTCTTCCTCTCCAGCCGCAACCGGCTGCGCAGCCCGACCGCCGAGGCGGTGTTCGCGGGATGGCCGGGTGTCGAAACCGACTCCGCGGGGCTCGCGCCCGACGCCGACACGCAAGTGTGCGTCGAGCAGCTCGAATGGGCCGAGATCGTGTTCGTGATGGAGCGCGCGCATAAGGCGAAGCTCACCGCCCGGTTCGGCGCCCGACTGAAACACAAGAAGATCGTCTGCCTCGACATTCCCGACCGCTACGCGTACATGCAGCCCGAGCTAGTCGCGCTGCTCGAACGCAAGGCCGGGCCGTTGCTGCGCGCATGACCGGTGCGTGATCGGTGCGGGGCCGCTTCAGCGCAGACGAAGCGGGCCGTCCGCGAGCGGGGAAAAGCGGTCGAGGTGCAGCAGCTCGATGATCTTGCGGGTCGGCACGCTCGCGCGCAGCGTCTCGAGGCGTTCGACGTCGAACCACTTGCAGCGCGCGATCTCGTTGCTCGCGCGCGGGACCAGATGTTTCGGCACGTCGGCCACGAACACGTGATGGAGCTTCGTGAGACCGCCGAACTGCACCGCATAGTCGAGCGCGAGCCCCTCGAGCCGCGTTTCCTCCGCCAGCTCCCGCTGCGCGGCCTCCAGCGGTGTCTCGCCGCGCCGGATCGTGCCGCCGGGCAGCGTCCAGCGCGCCGCGGTGCGCGCGACCAGCAGCACGCTGCTGCGCTGGCGGCACACGATCGTGGCGCGCTCCTTGATGCTGGCGACGGTATCCGGCCCGGTATTCATGTTCGGCAAAACAGGTACTGAATCGTGGAGTGAAATGCACGTCGACCGGCGTTGCCGGCCAGTCGCCCGATGCTCGGGCACGACGGCATGCAAAGCCGCCGCGCCGATCATACCGGCCGTTCGTGACAGTTCCGTGCGTTGCCGCGCGTCACGCTTGCGTCTGGATCACCGGGCGTGCCGGCTTGCCGGACCGCGTGTGGCGCCGCTTGTGCAGCGCATGTCGGTGACGCGGCGGCGTCACGTGCCGATGCGCGGGCGCGGGCCGTGCCGTCGGCGCGGCGGCCCGCGGCTGTGATTGTCCCTCGCCAAAATGGAAGGTCTGGGTTTGCGCGCGGGCGACGCCCAACGTCGCCGCGAGCACGAGGGCCGCGAGCAGCATGCGTTTCATGAAATTTCCGCCTGGGTTCGGATGAGCACTGTCCGCAGCTTAGCGAACCGCGGCCCGGCGCGGCAACCGGCGCGCGTTCGGCGTCGCCCCCACGGCTGCCGCAGTCTCCACAGGCTTACCGGCGTATGCCCGGCTTGACAATAAAATTCTCCGGTGTGAATATAAATTCACGTACAAGAATTATTATTCGAGCCAGGAAAACCGCGCCGCCAAGTCGGCATGGCGGAACCGGCGGTCCGAACAACCGGAAGCAGGAGCGAGACGCATGGCGGAGCTGGAGCAGCAGGGCGCGTTGGCGGGATTGCGCATCATCGATCTGTCGCGGGTGCTGGGCGGCCCGTACGCGACCCAGATTCTCGCCGACCACGGCGCGGAGGTGATCAAGGTCGAACCGCCGTCGGGCGACGAGACGCGCACCTGGGGCCCGCCGTTCGACGGCGACACCGCGTCGTATTTCCTCGGTGTAAACCGCAACAAGCTCGGCATTGCGCTCGACCTGACGAAGCCGGACGATCGCGAACGGCGGCTTGGCCTGCTCGAGCACGCGGACGCGCTGGTCGAGAACTTCAAGATCGGCACGATGGAGCGCTGGGGCCTCGGCTTCGATGCGCTGCATGCGCGCTTTCCGCGGCTTGTCTATTGCCGCGTGTCGGGCTTCGGCGCGGACGGCCCGCTCGGCGGGCTGCCCGGCTACGACGCGGCCGTGCAGGCGCTGGCCGGGCTGATGAGCGTGAACGGCGAAGCGGGCGGCGCGCCGCTGCGCGTGGGCGTGCCGATCGTCGATCTCGTCACCGGGCTGAACGCGGCGCTCGGCGTGCTGATGGCGCTGCGCGAACGCGATGCGAGCGGGCGCGGCCAGTTCGTCGAATCGACGCTGTTCGACTGCGCGCTGTCGATCCTGCATCCGCATACGCCGAATTTCTTCCACTCCGGGAAGGCGCCGGTGCGCACCGGCAACGCGCATCCAAACATCACGCCGTACGACAGCTTTCCGACCGCGAGCGTCGACATCTTTCTCGCGGTCGGCAACAACGGGCAGTTCGCCGCGCTGTGCGACGTGCTCGGCACGCGCGACTGGCCCGACGACCCGCGCTTCGCCGACAACCGCGCGCGCAGCGCGAACCGCTCCGCATTGCGCACGCTGCTCGAAACGGCGCTGGCCGCACACGATGGCGCGGCGCTCGCCGAGCAGTTGATGCGCCGCGGCGTGCCGTGCGCGCCCGTGCTCGGCCTGGATGCGGCGCTCGACCATCCGCACGTCGCGCATCGGCAGATGAAGATCGAACTGGGCCGGCACCGCGGCATCGCGTCGCCGATCAAGCTCGGTCGCACGCCGGCCACGTACCGGCGGCCGCCGCCCGCGCTGAACGAACACGCGGCGCAGGTGTTTGCCGACGCGCCACGAGACGACAACGGCGAGCACGGCAACTGACACGCATCGCGGCCGGCGGCCGTGCAATGGCGTCTGAAGCCGCCGCACGGCCTCACGCCGCTTCGAACATCATGCCGCGCTGCGCCCCGATGCGCGCCGGCGCCAGAGGAGACACATCATGCTCGCATGGATCGGCGCGATCGCGATCGTCGCGCTGTTCGGCCTGATCATCACGAAACGGCTGTCGCCGCTCGTCGCATTGATCGTCGTGCCGGTGGCCGCGTCGCTCGCGGCCGGCTTCGGACTCTCGACCGGCAAGTTCATCGTGCACGGCGTGCAGAACATCGGCCCGATCGCCGGCATGTTCGTTTTTGCGATTCTATTTTTCGGAATCCTCACCGACGCGGGGATGCTCGACCCGATCATCGCGGGCGTGCTGCGCGTGATCGGCTGCCATCCGCCGCGCATCGTGATGGGCTCGGCGCTGCTCGCGCTGCTGATCCATCTGGACGGCTCGGGCGCCGTCACGTTTCTCGTCACGCTGCCCGCGATGATGCCGCTCTATACGCGGCTCGGGATGGATCGGCGAATTCTCGCGTGCGTCGCGTCGATGGCGGCCGGCGTCAACTTCCTGCCGTGGGTCGGGCCGATGCTGCGCGCGTCCGCGGCGCTGCATATTCCCGGCTCGGCGATCTTCATGCCGATGATCCCGGTGCAGATCGTCGGCCTCGTGTTCGTGTTCGGCACCGCGTACGTGCTCGGTGTGCGCGAGGCGAAGCGGCTCGGGCTCGATCGCGCCGGCGCGGCGTCGCTCGCGATCGCGCCGCGCGAGCTGACCGACGCCGAACGCGCGCTGCGCCGGCCCGCGCGCTTCCGGATCAACCTGGCCTTGACGCTCGTCGTGCTCGGCACGCTGGTGTCGGGCATCGTCGACCCGATGGTGATGTTCATGCTCGGCACGGTCGCCGCGCTCGTCATCAACTATCCGGACGTGCAGGCGCAGCGCGAGCGGATCGACGCACACGCGAAGGCCGCGCTGATGATGGCGAGCGTGCTGCTCGCGGCCGGCGCGTTCACGGGAATCATGTCGGGCACCGGGATGCTGAAGGCGATGGCCGAGGTCGTCGTCGCGCACGTGCCGGTCGAACATGCGCGCCACATGCCGTTCGTGCTCGGCCTGCTGTCGATGCCGCTCAGTCTGCTGTTCGATCCCGACTCGTTCTACTTCGGCGTGCTGCCGGTGCTCGCGGAAAGCGGCAAGCTGCTCGGCGTGCCGCCGATCCAGATGGCGCAGGCCGCGCTGCTCGGCCAGATGACGACCGGTTTTCCGGTCAGCCCGCTCACGCCGGCGACGTTCCTGATCGTCGGCTTGACCGGCGTCGAGCTGGCCGAGCACCAGAAATTCACGATTCCGTTCCTGTTCGCCGCCACCGTGCTGATGGTGTTCGCCGCGGTGATCGTGGGCGTGTTTCCGTTGTGAGCGCGCCGGACGTGCCGCTTCGCGCCAATGTTCCGGGCGGTCCATCCCGCAAACGGACGCTTTTCGACGCGCAAGCCCTGGCGCCATCCGGTGGTTTCCTGAGAGCGGCGCGGCCGCTCGCCTATTTCCGGGAGAGCAATCCATGCAGTTCGACCTGACCGACGACCAGCGCGCGATCGAAAGCGCGATCGAGAAAATCTGCGAACGCTTCGGCGACGACTACTGGCTCGAACGCGATCGCGCGGGCGGGTTTCCGTCCGACTTTCACGCGGCGCTCGCCGAGGCCGGCTGGCTCGGCATCGCGATGGACCCGGCCCACGGCGGCGCCGGCCTCGGGATGACCGAGGCCGCGCTGATGATGCGCACGATCAGCGCGTCGGGCGCCGGCCTGTCGGGCGCCTCGGCCGTCCATATGAACATCTTCGGGCTGAACCCGGTGCAGGTGTTCGGCAACGACGCGCAGAAGGCGCGCTTCCTGCCGCCGCTGATCGCCGGGCGCGACAAGGCCTGCTTCGCGGTGACCGAGCCCGACGCGGGCCTCGACACGACGCACCTGAGCACGCAGGCGCGCCGCGACGGCGACCACTACGTGCTGAGCGGGCGCAAGATCTGGATCTCGACCGCGCAGGTCGCGAACAAGATGCTGATCATCGCGCGCACGACGCCGCTCGACGCGGTCGCGAAGCCGACCGACGGGCTCAGCCTGTTCTACACCGACCTCGACCGGTCGCGCGTCGAGGTGCGCGAGATCGAGAAGATGGGCCGCAAGGCCGTCGATTCGAACATGCTGTTCATCGACAACCTGCGCGTGCCGCGCGACGACCTGATCGGCAACGAGGGCGACGGCTTCCGTTATCTGTTGCACGGGCTGAACCCCGAGCGGATCCTGATCGCCGCCGAGGCGATCGGCCTCGGGCAGGCCGCGCTGCGGCGCGCGACGCAGTATGCGTGCGAGCGCGTCGTGTTCGGCCGGCCGATCGGGCAGAACCAGTCGATCCAGCATCCGCTCGCGCAGGCGTGGATGCAGCTCGAGGCCGCGTGGCTGATGGTGATGAAGGCCGCGACGCGCTACGACGCGGGGCAGTCGTGCGGCGCCGAGGCGAACGCCGCGAAGTATCTCGGCGCGGAAGCCGCGTTCCACGCGTGCCAGACGGCGATCGCGACGCACGGCGGGATGGGCTATGCGAAGGAATACCATGTCGAGCGCTACCTGCGCGAGTGTATGATTCCGAGGCTCGCGCCCGTGAGCCCGCAACTGATCCTCTGCTACATCGCGGAGAAGGTGCTCGGGCTGCCGAAGTCGTACTGACCGTACCGACCCGGCGGCTCGCCCGGCGCGCGGCTTCCCGTTCCGAATCAAGCGCTCGACATGGACGTCAAACTCGTTGCCCGCACGCTCGACCTGTTCGAGCTGTTCGCCGCCGAACGGCGGCCGCTGCCGCTCACCGAGCTCGCGCGCCTGCTCAATGTGCCGGCGTCGAGCTGCCTGGCGATGGCGCGCACGCTCGTGAGCCGCGGCTATCTGTACGAGGTGCGCAAGCGCGGCGGCTACTACCCGACGCGGCGGCTGCAGACGATCGCCGCGGCAATCGACGCGACCGATCCGGTCGTCGACATCGTGCATCCGCATCTCGTCGCGCTGCGCGATGCGAGCCGCGAGACGGCCGTGCTCGGCAAGATCCAGGGCACGTCGGTCACGTATCTCGACGTCGTCGAATCCGAGCAGGCGATCCGCTATACGCGCCAGCCGGGCGAGCTGCGCCCGCTGCATGCGAATTCGATCGGCAAGGCGATCTTCGCGGAGCTCGCGAGCGAGGCGCAGCAGGCGCTCGGCGCGCAGCTGTCTTTCGAACGCTTCACCGACGCGAGCGTCGCGGACCTGCCGGCGCTCGTCGCGCAAACCGCGCGGTTTCGCGAACTCGGCTGGGCCGAGAACTTCGGCGAAAGCGCGCCCGAGCTGTCGGCGATCGCCGTCGCGCTGACGCTCGACGGCGACTGGTACGGGCTGTCGGTCGTCGGCCCGACCGAGCGGATCCGCCAGCATCGCAACTCGCATGCGGCGCTGCTGGTCGATGCGAAGGCGCGGTTGCTGGCCGAGCAGGGGCGCGGGTAGCAAGGGCCGCGAAGCAGGACGCAGCGCCTGCTTCGGCGGCCGTTCGCCGCTGCGCCGGACAGCGCCCCGGGGAACGGCCGCGGCCGGCCCGTCACGCGCCGGCGCGTCCCGACCTCATGACGTCACGACTTCACCCACACGCCCCCGGCGCTCGGGTTGTCGCCTTGCGTCCACCATTTCGCGCAGTATTTCGCGCCCTGATACATCACGCACGTGCCGCCCTGGTACGCGGTCGTTGCCGACCACGTCGCCGTGCCGCCACCGATCGCTTTCCACACGCTCGCCTGGCCCGGCACGTCGCCCTGCGTCCACCATTGCGCCTGGTACGTCGTGCCCTGATAGGTGACCGTCGCGCCGGCCGTATAGACCTGGCCGGCCGACCAGGGCGCGCCGGGCTGCGGCGTTCCGCCGTTCGCGCCGCCTCCGTAGTTCGGATCCTGCGTGACGCCCGCGCCCCACTTGCCGTCGAGCTTGCGGAAGATCGACGCGAACGCGTACGGCTGCTGCGCGATGCCCGAGCAGGTCGGCGACACATACGCGCCATTGTTCGGGCACGGCTGGTCGCGGCCGACCGACCAGTTGCCGAAGAACCCGTAACCGTTGTTGAGCGCTGTATTCAGCACGCTCTGCGCATTGGCGAGCATGAAGGTTTCGCCCTGCACGTCGTTCATCCCGATCATCGGCGTGACCCCGACCATCTGCCAGAGTTGCGCGCTGGTCTTCGGCTGGCCGGCCGACTTGAACGCCGTGTCGAGTTGCGCGTAGAGCGCCTGCGCGGCGCTGATCGCGGCCGCGCCCATGTCGATGTTCGCGGGGCCGTAGTCCATCGTCATCAGGTTCACCGCGTCGAACGCGACCTTGTTCGCGATGGCCGCGGTCACGACGTTCACGCCATCCTGCGTGAGCCCGGTCGGCATCGTCGGCAGTGTCAGCGTGACGTGCAGCGGCCGGCCTTTCGCCGCGTAGTCGGACTGCAGCTGCGCAACCGCCTGGAAGTTGCGGGCGACGGCGGCGCTGTCCTGCTGCGATGCGCCCTCGATGTCGAAGTCGACATGCGTGAGGCCGTAGGTGTCGATCACGGTTTGATAGGCCGTCTTCAGCGCGGGGACGGTCGAGCACGCCTGCATCAGCGGCGTGCCGTTCGCGCCGCCGAACGAGACCGCGATCTCGCCGCCTTTCGCGCGATAGCTCGCGATCGACGTCGACAGCGACGCGAGCAGATCGCCGCTCGCACCGTTACCGATCGGCTGCACGCCGCCCCAGGACGGCACACAGCCGTTGCCCGCCGTCACGAACGCGAGCGTGAACTGCTGGATGCCTTGCTGGACGCCGATCCGGTCGACGAGCGGCGTCGGGTAGAGCGTCACGTCGACGAACGGCGCATAGACGCCCGCGCCATGAGACACGCTCGCGGCGGCGAGCAGGCAGCCCGCGACGAGCGCGCGCGGGTTGAATCGCGACAACACGGTGTTGTTCATTGTTTTCTCCAAGTGGAAAAGGGATACGCTGGCCCGCGTATCGCCGCTCGTCGGGCGGCTGCACATGCCCGCTCAGCGGCATGCACATCTTGAAGGATTAGTTCTGAACAATGAACGGTTGTGCGTTCTTTTTATTATTGCACTGTGTGTAAGTAACAATCCTGCCGATTCGAGCGAATATCGAAACGTAAAGCGGGCGATTTGTCCGTTTGGTCGTGCGATGAAGCGCAAGCGCCGGACGCTCGATACCGTGCCCACGGCGCGCGGCCGATGCGTGCATGGGTGAGTCGCTCCGGCACCGGCCCCGGCGGCCGGCATGCTGGGCGCGGACACGCCGCGCCGTGCGCAGCGGCCTTCAGCGATACCAGCGCGGCGTATACACCCACTCGCGGCCGTCGCCGATCGCGAAACGCCGCGTCGTCGACGAACCGACGATCACCATCGTGCGCATGTCCACCTGGTCGCTGCGCAGCGCGCCGAGCGTTGTCGTCGCGAGCGTCGCGCCCGGCCGGCCGATATCGCGGCCGAGCACGACGACCGTGTCGGCCGCGCGGTGCGCGCGCACGACGTCGAGCGCACGATCGAGCTGCCACGGTCGCGCACGCGAGATCGGGTTGTAGAACGCCATCACGAGATCGGCTTGCGCCGCATGCCGCAGGCGCATCTCGATCACGTCCCACGGCTTCAGGTTGTCCGACAGCGAGATCGCGCAGAAATCGTGGCCGAGCGGCGCACCGGCCTGTGCGGCGGTCGCGAGCGACGCCGATACGCCGGGTTCGACGCGCAGCTCGACCGCCGCCCAGCGCGGGTCGCGCGCTTCGTCGAGCGCTTCCAGCACGGCCGCGGCCATCGCGAACACACCCGGATCGCCCGACGACACGACCGCGACGCGCCGGCCCTCGGCCGCCAGTTCGAACGCATGGCGCGCCCGCTGCATTTCCTCGCGATTGTCGGTGCCGTGTACGCGCTGGTCCGCGCGGAACGGGCCGGCCATCGTCACGTAGGTCGTATAGCCGAGGATATCGGTCGCTTGCGCGAGCGCGTCGCGTGCGGCGGGCGTCAGCCATGCGGCATCGCCCGGGCCGAGGCCCAACACCGTCAGGAGGCCGCGTGCACGGCCGAGCGTGGCGGGATCGACGGGGTGTGCAGCGACCGCGCAGGCGAGGCCGTCGGAGGTTGCGCGCAACGTGTGCGCGACGCGCAACGTGCTGGCGAGCAGTGCGGCGGCATCGGTGTTGCGATCATCTTTGCCTTCGACGTCGCCGAAGCGCAGCGGCACGCCCAGCGTGTGCGCCGCTGCTTCGAGCCGCGCATCGCCGAGCAACGTCGTCGGCGCGACGAGCGCGGCGAGCGCCAGCCGCGCGAGGCCGTGTGCGTCGAGCAGCGCATCGATGCGTTCGGCGAGCGATGGCGATGCGTCGGCCTGCACGCCGCGCGCGTCGATGCCGACCACCACGCTGCGCGGATGGATCACGAGTTCGTCGCGCGCGCCGCGCCACGCATCGGGCGTCACGCGGATCGCATGCGCAGCCGCGTCGTCGCGTGGCAGCGCGACGTCGTCGAGCCATGGCGCCGCGCCGTCGATGCGCGTGGCCGCGCCCGCGAGCAGGTCGGACACAAAGCGCTTGCCCTGCTGGAGATCGGCGAGCGCATAGCCGTCGGGCGGATTGAGCACGCACGCGCCGAAGCGCAGTTCGCCGCTCGTCGTGATCGCCGGTGCAACGCCAAGGCATTCCGCGATTTCGCGCGCGATCAGATTCACGCCCGTCAAACCGCCGAGCAGCGGCACGACGGCCGAGCCGTCTTCCGCGACCGCGAGCACCGGCGGCTCGACACCCTTGTCGGCCAGCGCGGGCGCGACGCAACGGATCACGATGCCAGCCGCGCACAGCGCGACGATCGGCAGGCCGCGCGCGTAAAGCGCGCGCAGGTGCGCGCCGAGTTCGTCGAACGGCACGTCGGCCTCGACGCGCGACGCGAGCCCGTGCACGCGAGCGCCCGGATAACGCGCCTGGATGCGCCGCGCGGTGTCGAGCGCGCCCGCGCCGAGAATCACGATCGCGGGCGGAGTCGTCATCCTTGCCATTTTTCCCCCGGCACGACGAGCAGCGAGAAATACGGCGACGCCATCGGATCGACTTCGTCGAGCGGCACGATGCGCTGGGCCGCCATCGTCGCGCGCTCGACGTACAGCGCGCGCTTCGCGAGCCCGAGTTCGTCGAGCACGCGCCGCACCTTGTCGAAGTTGCGGCCGAGCTTCATCACGACGGCCGCGTCGGCCTGCGCGAGCCGCGTGCGCAATTCGTCCTCCGGCAGGACGCCGGACAGCACCGACAGGCTCTGGTTGCGATAGACGAGCGGCTGGCCGAGCACGGCCGTGCCGCCGAGCATCGCGCACACGCCCGGGATCACCTCGGTGTCGTAGCGCGTCGCGAGGCGATCGTGCAGGTACATGTACGACCCGTAGAAGAACGGATCGCCTTCGCAGATCACCGCGACGTCGCGCCCGGCGTCGAGATGCGCCGCGACGATCTCGGCGGCCGTGTCGTAGAAGTCGGCGATCACCGTCTCGTAGCAGAGCGGCGGCGGCAGCGCCTCGGTCGTCACCGGATAGACGAGCGGCAGTTGCGTCTGCGCGTCGAGCAGGTGCGCTTCGACGATCCCGTACGCATTGCCTTTCTTGCCCTTCGCGACGAAATACGCGACCACCGGCGCGGCCTGCAGCACGCGCAGCGCCTTGATCGTCATCAGTTCAGGATCGCCGGGGCCGACGCCGACCCCGAACAGGCGTCCGCGCGGGGCCGTCATTCGGCCTCCGTCGCGAGTGCGTTGACGGCGGCGGCCGCCATCGCGCTGCCGCCGCGCCGGCCGAGCAGCGTGACGTAGGGCACGCCGCGGCTCTCGGCGTCCAGCAGCGCCTTCGATTCGGCCGCGCCGATGAAGCCGACCGGAAAGCCGAGGATCAGCGCGGGGCGCGGCGCGCCGGCGTCGATCATGTCGAGCAGGTGGAACAGCGCGGTCGGCGCGTTGCCGATCACGACGACGCTGCCGGCCAGCTGCGGGCGCCACAGTTCGAGCGCCGCGGCCGAACGCGTGTTGCCGAGATGCCGCGCGAGATCGGGCACCTCCGGTTCACCGAGCGTGCAGATCACGCGATTGCCGGCCGGCAGCCGCGCGCGCGTGATGCCTTCGGCGACCATCCGCGCGTCGCACAGGATCGGCGCGCCGGCCGCGAGCGCCGTGCGGCCCGCCGTGCCGGCGCCGGCCGAGAAGCGCAGGTCGTAGACGACATCGACCATCCCGCACGCGTGGATCACGCGCACCGCGAGTTTCTCGAGATCGGGCGGAACCTGCGACAGGTCGGCCTCGGCGCGGATCGTCGCGAACGACTGGCGGTAGATTTCCTGCCCGTCGCGAATGTAGTCAAGCATCGGTGGTGTCCTGGCTGTGCCGCGTGCCCGTCAATCGGGCCGCGGTCTGGTCAATCGTCAGATGGCGCGCGAGCGGGGCGCCGAGGCCCGCGGCGGCGTCGCGCCGGTAAAGGTCGTAGTGTGCGGGCGCAACCGCGACGAGCGTGTACGTCGCGGGGTGCGGCAGCGCGCAGTGGCGCTCGCAGCCGGTCAGGTGTACGTCGACCGGCTGGCCGACGCGCGCGGCCAGCGCGAGCGCATCGTGTTTCGTATCGGCGCGCGCCTTCGCGCAGCCCGCGCTGCCGGTGCAGGCAACCAGCGCCGCCAGCGGGTCGGACGGCGTGCACACGAGACCGAGCGACGCGAGCGCATCGAGCACGACCGGCGCGCGTTCGCGCCGCACGCCGTGCACGAATACGCCTTGCCACGGCGTCATCGACAGCGTGGCGTCGCCTTCGGCTTCAGCGAGTGCCGCGAGCCGTTCCAGTTGCCTCGCGTCGAGCCGGCCGAGCACGAACTGCGCGCCGACGCTGCAGCGCGCCGCATCGAGCGACGGCCGCGCGCCGAAACGCAGCGCGGCATCCGCGGGCATGCGCCGCCAGTCGGCCAGTGCTCGATCGGCCGCGAGCGGGAAGGGTGCGTAGTGCTGCGCGCGCTCGCGCAGTGCGCGTTCGCCGCCGGTCGCGAGCAACCCGCGCATCCGCGTGACGTCGGCCGGCGCAAGATCGACGAATGCGAGCAGCAACGCGCGCACCAGCGCGACGGCCTGGTCGGGCGCCACGTCGAACGAAGCGGGCGAATCGTCGGACGAGACGGGCGGACAGCCGGCCAGGCCGGCGGCGATGCGCAGCGCGCCGTCGCCGCGACGCCGCGCGGCAAGCCAGATGTCGTGCGGATGATCGAGCGCCGCGACCGCTTCGCCGCCGTCGAGCTGGATCGAGAATTTCGGCGACAGTTCGCCGCGGCGCGGCTCGTGCGTCAGCATGTCAAGCAACGGCCGTGCGAGTGCGCGGCTGTCGAGCAGCGCGGCGGGATCGAGCCCGGCGAGCGGGCTGAGCATCAGGTTGCGGACGTCGTCGCTCGCGGCGAGCGCGGCCTTATCGTGAGCGGCATCGGCGGCATCGGCGGCATCAGCGGCATCAGCGGCATCGGCCGCGCTCGCACGCGGGCCGAGGCCCGCGTCGAGCAAGGCGCCCGCCAGCGCATCGCCCGCGCCGTCGCGAATGCCGCGCAGCTGGAGATTCGCGCGATTGGTCGCGTCGATCACGCCGGAGCCGTAGCTGCGCGCCGCGGCGGCGATCGCGCGCGCCTGCCGCGCGTCGAGCCGGCCGCCCGGCAGCTTGATCCGGCACAGCCCGCCGTCGGCGGCCGCGACGACGCGCACGAGCCCCGGGCAAGCCGACGGGCGCACGACGGGCAACGCAGGAATCGAAACGGGGGCGGAACTCAACGGGATACCGGGCAGTGTGGCGCCGCGGCCAACGCATCGGTACACCCCGCCCGACGCCGACTGGCACGCACGCACTTTCAGGCCGGCAGGTCTCCTGGCTGACAGGTCGGCGCCGGCTCCCGGCCTTCCCGGTGAAACCAGTGGCATGAGGGGGGAGATCGGCTCGCTGTCTACAGTTGCGGGGGCAGCCACAGCGGCGCGATGCGCGCCCTGTGTTCCCTCTTCGGCCCCGAAGGGCACCGGCGAACGAACGGCCGTAGGATACCCGATTTCACCGGCGCTTCGCGACCGTCGAGCGGGCGCCATGACCGAAGCGAAACGCGGCCCGGCGCGGGCAGTCCCGCAGATGAAACGCGCGGTGGAACACGGTACCATGCCGACTTTCGCAACGCGGACGGCCGCACCGGCGCCTTCACGGCCGCCGTGCGGCGACTCGATGGAATCGGACGATGGGGAAGGGTGCATGACGGCGTGGCTGACGGTAGTGGGCATCGGCGACGACGGTTACGCGGGGCTCGGACGCAGCGCGCGCCGCGCGCTGCTCGACGCGACGCGGGTCGTCGGCGCGAAGCGGCACCTCGACATGCTGCCCGCGCGGCTGCGGGCCGCGCGCGAGCCATGGCCGTCGCCGTTCGACATGTCGGGCCTGCTCGCGCGGCGCGACGCGCCCGTCTGCGTGCTGGCAAGCGGCGACCCGATGCTGTTCGGCGTCGGCGCCACGCTCGCGCGCGAGCTATCCCCTGACGAATGGCGCGTGCTGCCTGCACCGTCGTCGCTGTCGCTGGCGGCCGCACGGCTCGGCTGGGCGCTGCAGGACGTCGGCGCGGTGTCGCTCGTCGGCCGGCCGCTCGCGACGCTCGTGCGCCACCTGCTGCCGGGCCGGCGCCTGTTCGTGCTGAGCGCCGACGGCCGCACGCCGGCCACGGTCGCCGCCGAACTCACGGCGCGCGGCTTCGGCCCGACCCGCATCAGCGTGTTCGAGCATCTCGGCGGCCCGCTCGAGCGGCGTGTCGACGGCCTCGCGCAAGACTGGCCGATCGCCGAAACCGCCGCGCTCAATCTGATCGCGCTCGACTGCCGGGCCGGCCCCGATGCGCCGCGCCGCGCGCTCACGCCCGGCCTGCCCGACGACGCGTACCGCCACGACGGCCAGCTCACCAAGCGCGACATGCGTGCGTTGACGCTCGGGCGCCTCGCGCCCGCACCGGGCGAACTGTTGTGGGACGTCGGCGCGGGCAGCGGCTCGATCGGCATCGAATGGATGCGTGCGCATCCGTCGTGCCAGGCGATCGCGATCGAGTCGCATGCGGAACGGCAGCGCTTCATCGAGCACAACCGCGACGCGCTCGGCGTGCCGGGGCTGCAACTCGTCGCGGGGCGCGCGCCCGACGCGCTCGCGGGGCTCGCCGCGCCCGACGCGATCTTCATCGGCGGCGGCGCGAGCGCACCCGGCGTGCTCGATGCGTGCTGGTCGGCGCTGAACCCCGGCGGCCGGCTCGTCGCGAACGCGGTCACGCTGCAGGGCGAACTGGCGCTCGCGGCCTGGCGCGACGCCCATGGCGGCACGCTCACGCGCGTGTCGCTCGCGCATGCCGAGCCGCTCGGCCGCTTCGACACGTGGCGGCAGCCGTTGCCGGTCACGCTGTACGACGGGCGCAAGCCCGATCCCGCGGCAACGGAATTCACAGGCCCCGCGTGATGCGCGACGAAACCCCCGAACGACCTGCGCCACTGCGGTTCGGCTATACGACCGGCAGCTGCGCGACCGCGACGTCGCTCGCCGCCGCGCGCCTGCTGCTCGCGGGCCACGCGGACGATGCGGTCGAGATCGTGTTGCCGAAGGGGCAACGCGTGATGATGCGGCTCGAGTTCTGCCGGACCATCGCCGACGGCGCCGAGGCCGGCACCGTCAAGGACGCTGGCGACGATCCGGACGTCACGCACGGTGCGCTGGTGTTCGCGCGCGTCGCGCTGTCCGCCGCGCCCGGCGTGCGTTTTCATGCGGGGCCGGGGGTCGGCACGGTCACGCGCGCGGGGCTCACGCTGCCGGTCGGCGAACCGGCAATCAATCCGGTGCCGCGCCAGATGATGACCACGCACCTCGACGCGCTTGCGGCCGAATACGGTTATACCGGCGGCTTCGACGTGACGATCGGCGTGGAGGGCGGCGAGGCGCTCGCACTGAAGACGATGAACCCGCGGCTGGGCATCGTCGGCGGATTGTCGATCCTCGGCACGACCGGCATCGTGCGGCCGTTCTCGTGCTCGGCCTACATCGCGTCGATCCACCAGGGCATCGACGTCGCACGCGCGAACGGCATCGCGCACATCGCCGCGTGCACCGGCAACACGAGCGAGGATGCGATGCGCGCGCACTACGGCCTGCCCGACATGGCGCTGATCGAAATGGGCGATTTCGCGGGCGCGGTGCTCAAGCATCTGCGCCGCGCGCCGGTCGCCCGCCTGTCGATGTGCGGCGGCTTCGGCAAGCTCAGCAAGCTCGCAGCCGGCCATCTCGACCTGCACAGCCGCCATTCGAGCATCGACCTGCCGCTGCTCGCGCAGTGGGCGGCCGAGGCCGGTGCGAGCGACGCGCTGCAGGCCGCGATGCGCGCGGCAAACACCAGCCAGGAAGCCCTGAAGCTCGCGCTCGCGGACGGCGTGCCGCTCGGCGACCTCGTCTGTGCGCACGCGCTGCGGGTCGCACGCGACATCGTGCCGGCCTCGGTGGCCGTCGAGATGTTCGCGATCGATCGGCAGGGCCGTTTCGTCGGAAGTGCGCGATGAGCGTACGCATCCTGCTTCTCGGCGGCACCGGCGACGCGCTGACGGTCGCGCGCGCGCTCGGCCCGCGACACGTGTATAGCCTCGCGGGCCTCGGCAAGGTGCCCGACGACCTGCGCTGCGACGTGCGTGTCGGCGGTTTCGGCGGAGCGGTGGGGCTTGCCGCCTATTTGCGCAGCGCCGGCATCGGTCTCGTGATCGACGCGACGCATCCGTATGCCGCGCAAATCAGCGCGAACGCAGCGGCCGCCGCGCGCGACGCGGGCGTGCCGCTGTGGGCGCTGCGTCGCGCACCGTGGACGCCACGCCCCGGCGACGACTGGCGGATGGTCGACGACTGGGCCGGGATCGAGGCCGCGCTCGCGCCGTTCCGGCGGCCGCTGTTCACGCTCGGGCGCGAACCGCTCGCGCATCTCGACGAGATCCCGCCGCACCAGTTCTGGCTGGTGCGCTGCCTCGATGCGCATCCCGGCAACGCGCGCGCGCAGATCGTCGCGACGCGCGGGCCGTTCACGCTCGACGGCGAACGCGCGCTGTTCGCGCTCGCGGGCATCGACGTCGTCGTCAGCAAGAACAGCGGCGGCGCCGCGACCGAGGCCAAGCTCGACGTCGCGCGCGAACGACGGCTGCCGGTCGTGATGCTGCGCCGGCCGCCGCTGCCCGACGCCGACCGCGCGTTCGACTCGGCCGCCGCGCTGCTCGAGGCGCTTGACGCGCTCGACCCGGCCGCGCGCACGTGATGCCGCGCGACCGGTTGCCCAATGAATGGATGGAGATTTCTGGATGACGGTGTATTTCATCGGCGCGGGCCCTGGCGACCCCGAACTGATCACGGTGAAGGGCCAGCGCCTCGTGCGCACGTGCCCGGTGATCCTGTATGCGGGCTCGCTCGTGCCGCCGGCCGTGCTCGACGGCCATCGCGCGGAGCAGGTCGTCAATACTGCCGAGCTCGATCTCGATGCGATCGTCGCGCTGCTCGCCGATGCGCATGCGAAAGGGCAAGACGTCGCGCGCGTGCATTCGGGCGATCCGTCGCTGTACGGGGCGATCGGCGAACAGATCCGCCGGCTGAAAGCGCTCGGGATTCCGTATGAAATCGTGCCGGGCGTGACGGCCACGGCCGCATGCGCGGCGACGCTCGGCGTCGAGCTGACGCTGCCCGGTATCGCGCAGACGGTGATCCTCACGCGCTTCGCGGGCAAGACGACGATGCCGGAAGGCGAAGCGCTTGGCGCGCTCGCCGCGCACCGCGCGACGCTCGCGATCCATCTCGGCGTGCGCCATCTCGCGCGGATCGTCGACGAAGTGCTGCCGCACTACGGACCCGACTGCCCGGTCGCGGTGATCTATCGCGCGAGCTGGCCCGACGAGGAACGTGTGACCGGCACGCTGGCCGACATCGTCGGCAAGGTGCAGGGCACGCAGATCGAACGCACCGCGCTGATTCTGATCGGGCGCGTGCTCGATGCGGAAGGGTTCGCGGATTCGACGCTGTATGCAAGCGGCGGCTGATTGCGCGTAAGCGAAACGCGATGCGCGCCGAGGCATTGCGGCAACGGGTTTTCTCGCAAGCCGGTCAATTGAGCGTGGCGTCGCGTACGTGCGGGCGATACGCGGCGGAAGGGGTGCCGCCGGATGCCAGTGCCGCGCGCATGCCGTGCGCAAGTGCATCGACGCCCACGCGCGTTCACGCGCTGCGTCTGACCCGCTAGCCGTCCATCGAGAACACGCCGTCGGGCGCGATCAGCTTGTGGCGGCGCGCGCCCGCTGCGTCGGCTTCCTTCAGCTTCGCCTCGAGGTCCGACAGGCCGTTGTCACGCTCTACGCCCCCGCGACGCGCCGCGCAAACTGCGGCGCGAAACCCGCCGCCAGCGCGAACAGCACGACACACAGGCAAGCCATCGCGACCCACGCGGGCGACAGATCCGCGAGATGCTGGCGCACGATGCCCGCCGCGAACGGAAACAGCGCCGCGATCAGATAGCCGACACCCTGCACGAACCCCGTCAACGATGCGGCATCGGCCGGCGTCGCCGCATGATCGACCGTGACGATCAGCGACAGCGGAAACAGCGCGCCGATGCCCGCACCCAGCAGCAGCGCGGCCGGCAATGCGAGCGCCTGCGGCGCGGCCAGCATCACCAGCAGCCCCGCCAGCAGCGACGCGATCGCCGCATGCAGCGCCGGCCGGCGATCGGGCAGGCGGTCGATCGTCGCCGAGATCGTCAGCCCGGCGACGACTTCCGCGAGCGTCACGCCGCCGAGCAGGCCGCCGGCCGCGGTCGGCGACCAGCCGAGCCGCATGTAGTACGGCGGCAGCCATGCCAGTACTAGTGTGTAGGCACCGGTCGCGATCCCGAAGAACACCGCGAGCCGCCATGCGCGCGGCGAGCGCGACGGTCGCGCATGCGCCATCGATGTCGCGGCCGACGCCGGCAGCGCTCCAGACGCCGGCACGTCGCCGCGACGACTGGCCAGCGGCCACGCGAGCGCTGCAAGGGCGGCCGGCAGCGCCCAGCCCGCGAGCGCGGCGAGCCAGCCCCAGCGGGCCGCGGCGAACGGCGCGACGACGCTCGCGAGCACCGCGCCGCCCATGATCGACGTCGAATAGACGCCCATCGCGCCGCCGATCCGCGTCGCGAAATGCGTCTTCACGAACCCCGGCAGCAACGCCTGCACCATGGCGATCCCGATGCCCGCGCAGCATGCGCTCGCCAGCAGCACCCACGCATGCTGCGCACCAATGCGCGACGCGCAGGCGAATCCGATCAGCACGACGCCGAGCCACACGCCGCCAGCGATCCCCGTCACGCGTTGCAGCCGCCGCGCGCTCAGCGCGCCCACGCCCATCAGCAGGATCGGGATCGTGGTCAGCAGGCTCGCCGCGCCGTCGCCGATGCCGGTCGCGCGCTGGATCATGTCGAGCAGCGGACCGATCGCGGCGAGCGCCGGCCGCAGGTTCAGTCCGACCAGCACGATGGCGGCCAGCCGCCAGCCGGGGGAAATGCAGCGATTCATGGAAGGCCCTCGATATCGGTGCACGGCCCCCCCGTGGGGGCGGCGTGCGTTTTCATGTAAAGTATCTCGACATCAAGATAAATCGGCATTTATCTCGACGTCAAGATAACTGGTGAGCCGAGGAGGGTTAATGGATCGAGCCGCGCATGCGCTCGCGCAATGGCGCGTCGAGCGCCCGGATCTGGATGCGTCGTCGATGCTCGTGATGGGACGGCTGCAGGAGGCCGCGCTCGTGATCGCGCGCGACGGTCTCAATCCGCTGTTCGCGCGCTACGGGATGCAGCCGGGCGAATTCGACGTGCTGGCGACGCTGCGGCGCAGCGGCGCGCCGTTCGCGCTGACGCCGACCGCGCTGTACGACGCGCTGATGATGTCGTCGGGCGGGATGACCGCACGGATCGACCGGCTGCACAAGGCCGGCTGGGTCGAGCGCCGGCCGAATCCGGCCGACGGCCGCGGCACGCTCGTCGCGCTGACGGACGCGGGCCGCGCGCTGATCGACGAGGCGGTGGTCGCGCACGTCGACAATCAGCGCGCGATGCTGGCCGTGCTGTCGGAGGCGGAGCAGACGCAGTTGTCAGCGCTGCTGGAAAAGCTGCTGGTGGGATTGGAGGAAGGGAAGCCGACGCCGGGCGAAAAGCAGCGGCGCGGCTCGTCGCGCTGAGTCACGCTGAACGCGACGCGCGGAAAGCAGAAACGCAGAACGCAGGAAAGCAGGAAAGCAGGAAAGCAGGAAAGCAGGAAAGCAGGAAAGCAGGAAAGCAGGAAAGCAGGAAAGCAGGAAAGCAGAAAGGAAACCAGCAAACCGCCCGCCGCGCAAGGCGGCGGGCCGGACAGGCGTCGAGCCAGTCACGCAGCAGGCCGCACCCGGCGCGCCCGCTGCCGCGAATCAGCCGCGTGCCGGAATAGTGAGCCCGCGCGCGACGGCCGGCCGCGCGACGAACGCGTCGAGCACGCGCTTGACGTTGTGGAATTCGCCGAAGCCGACGAGATCGCCCGCCTCGTAGAACCCGACCAGGTTGCGCACCCACGGGAAGATCGAGATATCGGCGATCGTGTACGTATCGCCCATCATCCACTTGCGGTTCGCGAGATGCGCGTCGAGCACGGCGAGCAGGCGCTTCGATTCGGCGGCGTAGCGGTCGCGCGGACGCTTGTCCTCGTAGTCCCGGCCGGCGAACTTGTGGAAGAAGCCGACCTGGCCGAACATCGGGCCGATGCCGCCCATCTGGAACATCACCCACTGGATCGTCTCGTAGCGGCCCGCGGCGTCCTTCGGGATCAACTGGCCTGTCTTGTCGGCGAGATAGATCAGGATCGCGCCCGATTCGAACAGCGGCAGCGGCCGGCCGTCGGGGCCGTTCGGATCGATGATCGCCGGGATCTTGTTGTTCGGGTTCAGCGACAGGAATTCAGGCGACATCTGGTCGTCCGTGTCGAAGCTCACGAGGTGCGGCTCGTACGGCAGGCCGGTCTCCTCGAGCATGATCGACACCTTGACGCCGTTGGGCGTCGGCAGCGAGTACAGCTGGAGACGGTCGGGATGCTGGGCCGGCCATTTTTTCGTGATCGGGAAGGCGGACAGGTCGGGCATGGAGATTCGCTCGTCAACGTGGAGGTTCCGCGATCCGCCGGGCCGGCCGTGCGCCGCCAAGCGCCCCCGGCACGGCGGCAGGGGCGGGACGAGCGCATCGGCAGGCGGGCGGGCCGCGCCGAAAACGCCCACTGTAGCCGATCCCCGCAATCGCTGCAGACGGCCGCCGCGCATCGCGCGCGAGTGCCGCCGCATGTCACTTCGTCGTCAGAAGTTGTGCCGCAACCCGACCATCGCGGCCGTCGTGCCGACCCCGGGCGCGACCGGCTGCCCGTACACCAGCATCTGGTCCATCGTGCCGCGGTTGTTCACGTGGCCGGCCTGCGCATAGACCATCGTCCGCTTCGACAGGCTGTAGTCGGCCGTGAGCACGACGGCCGTCGACCGGTTCGCGGCGCGGTTGCGGTCCTTCAGGTAGTACACGGCGGAGGCAACCTGCAGCGCGGGCGTGAAGCGATAGCCGACCCCGGCCGACAGCATGTCGAGGTTCACCCGGTCCGCATGCGCGGGATTCCGGCCGTTGCCGTACGATGCCGACACCGAGAAATCGCGGATCGTGTATTTCGCGCCGACGTAGACGAAGCGGTTGTTGTCGACGCCGGTCGGCGCGACACCCGGTGCCGGATTCGTGTCGTGGCCGTTGTAGTAGACGGCCGATGCATTGAGCCCGTAGTTGGAATACCTGAGCACGACGGATTCGCGCGTGCCGCCCTGAAACTGGCCGGCGACGCCGCCGGGTGCGTATTCGAGCGCGAGCGACACGCCCGCGAACGTCGGCGACTGATAGACGAGCGCATTGCTGTCGTACAGCGCGCCGATCGCGCCGTTGGTGCTCGTCGCGGGCCACCCGGCCGCGGTGTTCAGGCCGAGCCACGCGGTCAGCACGCTGCCGAAGAACTGCGCGTTGCGCACGTCGGTGTCGGCCATCGCGTAGATCATCGGCACGATCTGGCGGCCGGCCGTCACCGTGCCGAACGGCCCCGACACGCCGAGCGACGCAATCTGGTTGAAGATCGCGACGGCGCCCGGCGTGTCGCTCAGCTGGAGCCGGCCGGTGCCGCTGTCGAACGAACCCTGCAGCTTGAAGTTGACCTTGTAGCCGCCGCCGAGGTCCTCGCTGCCCTTGATCCCCCAGAAGCTCGAGTAGATGCCGCCGTCCTTCATCCGGAACACCTTGCCGGTGTTCGGCGCGTTCGGGCGGAACGAAGCGGCCGACGTGCTCTGGTACAGCAGGCCCGTGTCGACCACGCCGTACAGCGTGACGGAGGATTGCGCCTGCGCGAGCGCCGAACAGCCGGCAAGCACCGCGAGCGCGGCCAGTTTCGTCTTCATCGAAGTCTCCAGGATCGTAATGGACCGCACGGGATCGATCCCGGGCGGGTGAAGCGGGTGAAGCGGGGCAGCATCGAGGCAGGCGGGAACGCGCGCGAGGCGACGCCGGTGCAAGCCGTGCGGAAAGACTACGCAACGGCGCGCGGCCGCTCCCCCCCATGCGCGGGGGGCAGGGTTGCGGAGAATCGAAGGGGAAGCGGCGAGGATGCCGCCGTCAACAGCCGCTACCGGTGCAACAGGCGCAACAGCCGGCACACGCAGCGATCAAGGCGCGCTTTCGAGCAACCCGAGCACCAGCGCGCGGCGCACGACGTGCTTGCGCGAGCTGGCGTCGAGCTTGCCGAACAGGTTCTTCAGGTGCCACTTCACGGTTTCCTCGCCGACGGCGAGCGCCACCGCGATCTCCTTGTTCGACAGGCTGCGCGCGAGCAGCTCGAGAATCGCGCGCTCCTTGGGCGTCAGCACGACGCTCGGCACCGCGCGCGGGCTCGCCGTGCTGCGCGGCGCGGGCGGCACGATGCGCGGCTGCGGTTGCGCGGACCTCGCCGGAGCATCGCGCTCGATCGCCTCGTCGCCGATGCGGCGCGCCCAGTCGGCGACGGCCGGATGCGTATCGGCGAGCGTGCGCGTGAGGCCGAACATGTCCGCGAGGTTCATCGCCTCGTCGAGCCGCGCGCGGCCGCCGTGCCCCGACTGTTCGAGCGCGAACGCGCCGAGCGCCATGATCTCGATGCGCGCGCCCCCGAGACTCATCTCGCGGGCCAGCACGGCTGCTTCGTCGAGCGCCGCGCACGCATCGTCCCAGCGGCGCGCGGCAAGCGCGGCGCCCGCATGCGCGATCGCCTGCAGCAGCACGACGGGACGCCGCCACAGCGGGCCATGCGACGGAAACTCGGCCGCGGCGATCGCATCGATCCGCTCGACGAGCGCATGGCAGGTCGCCTCGCGATAGCGCGCCGCGTGAATGCGCACCTGCTCGGCGAGACTCGCCACCGACAGCCGCGGCAGCCGGCGCGCGACGCCCAGCGCGTCGAGCGCCTCGAGCAGGTCGATCGCGCGATGCTCGACACCGCGCAGCAACGCGACGCGCGCGGCCGTCCGATAGCCGAGCAGCACGGTGTCGGGCGTGCCCGCGTGCTCGAGCACGTCGAGCCGGTTCGCGAGCAGCGCGGCGGCCTGGTCGACGCGATCGGCCTCGTATGCGATCGCCGCGCACATCGCCGCCAACATGCAGGTCAGCGGATGGCGGCGCCCGAGGTCGGCTTCCGCGCGCGCGAGGGCCGGCGACAACGCGTCATCCGCGAGCCGGATCTGGCCTTCGCACAGGTAGCTCAGGCCGGTGATCAGCTCGCCCCAGCGTGCGACGTAGCCGAACCCGGCAGCAGTGCCGCCGCGCGGCGCGGCCTGCTGGTAGCGGCGCGCCTGCGCCGGTTCGCCGACGATGATCGCGCGTGCCGACAGGCGGTTCGCATGCATCTGCGCGAGCCACGTCGCCGCGGGCGGCGTGAAGTCGGCCCACGGCTCGAACAGCTCGACGAAGCGGTCGATCTCGTCCGCGTAATAGGCCGCCGCGCTGAGGATCAGCGCACATTCGTAGCGCATCGCGGCCGGCGTGGCGGCGTCGGCGAGGATGCCGGCGATCTGGCGCTGCGCCTCCACATGGCGCTCGCCCAGCGCCAGCGCCCAGGCCACCGCGATCCGCAGCGTCGGCCGCTTGTCGAGCTCCGCATCGGGCAGCAGCGCGAGCCAGTCGAGCACGTCGTTGATTCGGCCCTGCTTGATCGCATCCTCGAGGCAGCGCTGCGCGAGCGCGTACGCGGTCTCGACCTGGCCGGCCGCATACGCGTGACGTGCGGCTTCCTCCGTCATCCCGTGCGCATCGAGCCATGCGGCCGCGCGTCCATGCAGCGCGCCGCGCGCCGCGGCCGGGCCCGCCGCCAGCCGGTCGCGCAGCGTATCGCGCACGAGCGGATGCAGCCGGCACCAGTCGGAGTCATCCGATGCGATGAACAGCGGCGTATCGCGCGCGAGCCGCGCAAGCCGGTGGGGCGCATCCGCATCGTCGAGCAGCGCGGCGCACAGCGACGGATGCAGGCGGTCGGCGATGCTCGTGCGCGTCAGGAACGCGGTGTCGTCGGCGGACAGGTTCGCGAGCAGCAGCTCGACGAGCCGGTCGCGCGTGCCGTCCATGCGCGCGGCGAGCGCGTCGACGGCCTGGCGCGGATCGGCCGAGCGCGCCATCGCGGCCATGGCAAGCTGCAACCCGAGCGGCCAGCCGTCGACGCGCTCGAACAGCCGCGCGCACGCATCGGCGTCGACCCGCTGCGCGAAGCGCGCACCGACCAGCGCGATCGTCTCGTCGAGCGTGAAGCGCAGCCACTCGGGCCCCGCGAGCGTGCATTGGCCGCCGGCGAGCAGGTCGCCGGCCGCGCGATCGAGCCCGCGCCGGCCCGCGACGATCACCCGCAGGTTCTGCGGCGCGTTGTGCAGCACATAGGTCAGCGCGTCGAGGCCGGCGGCCGGCAGCCGCTCCGCGTCGTCGACGATCAACAGCGCGTCGATCGACAGTTGCGCGACTTCGGCCAGCCACGCGGTCAGCCCCTCCAGCGCGCGCGCCGCGCCGCCCGCGATCAGGCGCCCGAAGCCGGGCCGCGCGCAACCGGTGCGCACCGCCTGCACGAGCCCCTGCAGCAGGCGCGGCGCGTCGTCGCGCTCGTCGGCGGACAGCCACACGACCGCGCGGCCGAGCGCGAGCGATTCGCGGCGCCATTGCGCGAGCAGCGACGTCTTGCCGTAGCCGGCCGGCGCCTGCACGAGCATCACGGGCCGGGCGTCGAACGCCGGCGCGGCGAGGCTCAGCCGCGCACGCGCGAGCAACTGCGCCGGCACGCGCGGCGCGGTCGTCTTCAGCACGAGTTCGGTCGGGGGCGCGTCGGCGCGATCGGGTGGGTGGGCCATCGGGGCAGCAGTGGGATTCCGGCGATGCCGTGCGGGCCAGCGTCCGGGGTGGGCGTGGGGGGAAGGATCGGTCGAACCGCGCTCGCGCGTCAATCCCCCCCGCGACGAGTGGGGCCCCGGCGCCGCGCGGTCGATAGCATGGGTTCCGAAGCATGACGAACGCAACCGACCCATGCAACTGACGAATGCAATTTACCCATGCAACGAGGAGTGGACCATGAACATCGTATCGACCGGCGCGCGACCCAGCGTGCCGAGCGCCGGATAAGCGGAGCGGCAAGATGTATCGCCATCTGCTCGTGATGGTCGACGGCGCGCCCGGCGGCATCGACGCGATCGGCCATGCGCTCGAGTTGGCGCGTGCGGTCGGCGCGCGGGTCACGTTCGTGCTGTCGGGCGCCGTGCCCGACTCGCGTTTATCCGGAGCGCGGATGCCGCGACACGATGCGAAAGTGGAAGCCGCCGCGCGCGCGCAGGGCCTGTCCCATGTGATCGCGGGGGCCGGCCAACCGGTGGCCGGCCAACCGGGCGCCGGCCATCCGGCGGCCGGCGACACGTCGCCCGCCATGCTCGCCGGCGCGCTCAGCTGCGACCTGATCGGCGTGGCGGCGCTGCCGCACGACGCCGATGCCGCGGCAGCCGCGCAACGGCTTGAACTGCTCGCGACCAGCATCGTGCCGGTGCTCGTATGCCCGGCGCGGCATGGGCCGGCCGAGGCGCGCGTGATGGCTCGCTGTCTCGCCGCGCATCGTGCGCTCGGCGAGCGGTTGGAGGCGCTGATGATGGCGAGCGAAGGCCCCGACGCTGCCGAGCACCCGACGGCCGACGCACGCGGCACGCTGGCCGCACTGGCCTCGCTCGCGGCGTTGCAGCACGCACGCTTCGGCACCGGCGCCGAAGCCCGTCTCTGCTCGGCATTGCGCATCCGGGCGCAGAGCACCGCGGCCGAACTCGACGAGCTCGATCGCCAGCGGCGCCGCGATGCGCACGCGCTCGACGCGCTGGCGCGGCTCGCTGCCGACGGGTTGCCGTCGAGCGCGTTCGCTGCCGCGCTCGCCGTCTATGCGCGCGGCGCATTCGAGCAGATGGGACGCATGGAAGGCGTGATTTTCCCGGCCGCGCGGCGCTATCTGGCCGACGCCGACTGGACCGAACTGGACGCGCCCCCGGCGAGCGGCGCCACCGCGACGCCACCGGGCGCGGACGAACCCGACGATGCGTGACGCGCATCCGACTGAATACCTACGGAGAACAAGATGGCACATGCAGTGCGATTCCACGAAACCGGCGGCCCCGACGTGCTGCGCTGGGAAGAAGTCGACGTCGGCGATCCGGGCCCCGGCCAGGTGCGCCTGCGGCACGAGGCGGTCGGCCTGAACTTCGCCGATACGTATTTCCGCAGCGGCCTGTATCCGGTCGCGCTGCCGGCCGGCATCGGCGTCGAGGCGGCCGGCGTGGTCGAGGCCGTCGGTCCCGGCGTGACGAACGTCGCCGTGGGCGACCGCGTGACCTACACCGGCTTCCTGAATACGCTCGGCGCGTACAGCACCGAGCGGCTGATCGCGGCCGCGCCGCTCGTCAGGCTGCCGGCCGGCATCGGATGCGAAACGGCGGCGGCGATGACGATGCGCGGGCTCACGTCGGCCTACCTGCTGCGCCGCATCCATGCGTTCGCGCCGGGCGACACGATCCTGCTGCATGCGGCAGCGGGCGGCGTCGGGCTGATCGTGTCGCAATGGGCGAAGCTGCTCGGGCTCACGGTGATCGGCACCGTGTCGAGCGAACGCAAGGCGGCGGTCGCCCGCGCGCACGGCTGCGACCACACGATCGACTACAGCCGCGAGGATGTCGCGAAGCGCGTGCGCGAACTGACCGGCGGCGCGGGCGTCGACGTCGTGTTCGACAGCGTCGGCAAGGACACCTTCGAAGGCTCGCTCGATTCGCTGAAGCGGCGCGGGCTGATGGTCTGCGTCGGCACCGCGTCGGGCCCGATCCCGCCGTTCGATCCGCAGCGCCTCGCGATGAAGGGCTCGCTGTACCTGACGCGCCCGGCGCTGGCCGACTACATCGCCGATCCGGCCGAGAAGAACGATCTCGCCGGCGAACTGTTCGCGCACGTCGCGGCGGGCCGCATCCGGATCGAAATCAACCAGCGCTATGCGCTGCAGGACGCGGCGCAGGCGCACCGCGATCTCGAGTCGCGCAAGACGACCGGCTCGTCGGTATTCATCGTCTGAGGAGACGCGCATGCGAGTCGAACCCCTGACCTGTGCGATCGGCGCGGAACTACTTGGCGTGAACCTTGCCGACGCCGTGCACGACGACGGCCTGTTCGCCGAGATCCGCACGCAGTTGCTGCGCCATCGCGTGCTGTTCCTGCGCGACCAGGACATCACGCGTGCCGAGCACGTCGCATTCGCGCGCCGCTTCGGAGAACTCGAGGATCACCCGGTCGCCGGCAGCGACCCTGAGCACCCCGGGCTCGTGCGGATCTACAAGTCGCCCGACCAGCCGAACGACCGCTACGAGAATGCGTGGCACAGCGATGCGAGCTGGCGCGTGGCGCCGCCGTTCGGCTGTGTGCTGCGCTGCATCGACGGTCCGCCGGTTGGCGGCGACACGATGTGGGCGAACATGGTGCTCGCATACGAGAACCTGCCGGACCACGTGAAGCAGCAAATCGCGGACTTGCGCGCACGCCACAGCATCGAGGCGAGCTTCGGCGCGGCGATGCCGATCGACAAGCGCCTCGCGTTGAAGGCGCAGTATCCGGACGCCGAGCATCCGGTCGTGCGCACGCATCCCGAAACGGGCGAGAAGGTGCTGTACGTAAATGCGTTCACCACGCATTTCACCAACTTCCACACACCAGGACGCGTGCGCGTCGGGCAGGACGCGAACCCCGGCGCCGGACAACTTCTGCACTACCTGATCAGCCAGGCGATGATCCCCGAATACCAGGTGCGCTGGCGCTGGAAGAAGAACAGCGTCGCGATCTGGGACAACCGCGCCACCCAGCATTACGCGGTGATGGACTACCCGCCGTGCGTGCGCCGGATGGAGCGCGCGGGCATCGTCGGCGACGTGCCGTTCTGAGCACGCGCGCACCGTAACCGATCCACGACCGATACAACGCGCCGGGCTCGCCGCCCGGCACGGCGGGATACGCACGCCCGTACGCCCGAACACAACGATTTCCACTGGAGGACGACATGCAATTTTTCGACGATTCGCTGCACCCGGAAAACCAGGACAAGGTAGTCATCACGGTCGCGCCGTACGGCCCCGAATGGATGCCCGCCGATTTCCCGGAAGACATTCCGGTGACGATGGACGAGCACGTGCAGAAGGCCGTCGACTGCTACAACGCGGGCGCGACGGTGCTGCACATGCATGTGCGCGAACTCGACGGGAAGGGCAGCAAGCGACTGTCGAAGTTCAACGAGCTGCTCGGCCGGCTGCGCGAGGCCGTGCCCGACATGATCCTGCAGGTGGGCGGCTCGATCTCGTTCGCGCCGGAAGGCGATGGCGCGGACGCGAAATGGCTGTCCGACGACACACGTCACATGCTCGCCGAACTGACGCCGAAGCCCGACCAGGTGACGGTCGCGATCAACACCGTGCAGATGAACATCACCGAGCTGATGAACCGCAAGGACATCGCCGGCACCTCGCTGAACGAAGCCGCGCTGTGGGATGCGTACCGCGAGATGACGGTGCCGGCCGGCCCCGGCTGGGTCGACGAACACCTGCGCCGCCTGCAGGCGGCCGGGATCCAGCCGCATTTCCAGCTCACCGGCATGCACGCGCTCGAGACGCTCGAACGGATCATCCGCCGCGGCGTCTATCGCGGCCCGCTGAACGTCACGTGGGTCGGCATCGGCGGCGGCTTCGACGGCCCGAATCCGTACAACTTCATGGAATTCGTGCGGCGCTGCCCGGACGGCGCGTGCATCACGCTCGAATCGCTGATGAAGAACGTGCTGCCGATCAACACGGTCGCGATGGCGCTGGGCCTGCATCCGCGCTGCGGGATCGAGGACACGATCATCGACCAGAAGGGCAACCGGATGACGTCCGTGCAGCAGGTCGAGCAGTGCGTGCGGATCGCGCGCGAACTCGGCCGCGACATCGCGACCGGCAAGGAAGCGAAGGCGATCTACAAGATCGGCGTGCAGTACGACGGCGTCGACGAGACGCTCGTGCAGCTCGGGATGGCGCCGAACCGCCGGCCGGGCCAGGCGAGCGTGCCGCTGCGCGCGGCTTGACGCGCCGCGCATCCGGGTAGCGGCCTTGGTGGCCGCCGCCCGCCGATCGTTGTGGCGTGGCACCTACCCCTGCGCACGGCGCGGGGGCTGACTCCGGTCAACGGAGCGGGGCCACGCAAGCCGCGCCGGAGCACGACCGCTCCGGTGCCGGAGGAGACACGCATGCTGATTCATCACGTCGAGCCGTCGCTGCAGGAGGCGGCCGCCACCGGCCGGCGCGCACCGGCCTATGCCTGGCTCGTGTTCGGGCTGACCGTGGGCCTGCTGCTGTCGGACTATATGTCGCGGCAGGTGCTCAACGCCGTGTTTCCGCTGCTCAAGCACGCGTGGGGGCTGTCGGACACGCAGCTCGGCTCGCTGTCCGGCGTCGTCGCGCTGCTGGTCGGGCTGCTGACGTTTCCGTTGTCGGTGCTCGCCGACCGCTTCGGGCGCGTGCGCAGCATCGTGCTGATGGCCGCGCTGTGGAGCGTCGCGACGCTCGGCTGCGCGCTGTCCACCAATTACGCCGAGATGCTCGTCGCGCGCGGGCTCGTCGGGCTCGGTGAAGCCGCGTACGGCAGCGTCGGCGTTGCGTTGATCCTCAGCATCTTTCCGGCCCGCCTGCGCGCGACGCTGACTGGCGCGTTCATGGCCGGCGGCGCCTTCGGCTCGGTGTTCGGGATGGCGCTCGGCGGGCTGGTCGGCGCGCATCTCGGCTGGCGCTGGGCGTTCGGCGTGATGGCCGCGCTCGGCATCGTGCTGCTGATTGCGTATCGCGGCGTGGTGACCGAACGGAGGCTCGCGGCGTGCCGCGTCGAACCGTGCCGGCCCCATCCCGATGCGCCGCGCGACCTGCGCGGCAGCGTGCGCGTGCTGATGTCGGGGTTGTTCGCGTCGCGTTCGGTGATCTGCGCGTACGTCGGCAGCGGGCTGCACCTGTTCGTGCCCGGCGCGCTGTTCGCGTGGCTGCCGAGCTACCTGAACCGCTATTACGCGATGGCGCCCGACCGCGCCGCCGTGCTCGCAGCCGGCTTCGTGTTGCTGTCGGGCGTCGGGATGGTTGGCTGCGGGATCGTCACCGATCGCGTCGGGCGTGCCGACGGCACGCACAAATGGCTGACCGCGATCGCGTATTGCGTGCTGACGGGCGTGTGCCTCGCGATCGCGTTCCGGCTGCCGCCCGGACCGCTGCAGCTTGCGCTGATCTGCGCGGGCATGCTGGTCGGCGCGGGGGCGTCCGGCGCGTCGGGCGCGATGGTCGCGAACCTGACGCCGGCCGCGATCCATGCGTCGGCGTTCGCGACGCTCACGCTCGCCAACAACCTGCTCGGCATGGCGCCGGGCCCGCTGCTGACCGGGTGGGTCGCCGATCGCGCCGGTCTCGTCGGCGCATTGCAATGGATTCCCGCCGTGCCGCTCGCGGCCGCCGTGCTGTTCGCGATCGGACGCGCGAGCTACTCGGCCGATATCGCGCGCGTCGAACGCGAACGGCGCGCATCCCGTCTTTCCTGAACCTTCCTGAACCGAATTCTCCCGGAGGCTGCATGACCCTGGCGACCGCGCCCACCATCCTGATCGTGCCCGGCTTGCGCGATCACGTCGAAGACCACTGGCAAACGCATCTGCAACGCCGCCTGCCGAACGCGCGCGCCGTCGCGCCGCTGGAAGCCGACAAGCTGAGCCGCGCCGCGCGCGTCGCGGCGCTCGATGCGGCGCTGGCCGCGATCGACGGCCCCGTGATGCTCGTCGCGCACAGCGCGGGCGTGATGATCGTCGCGCATTGGGCGCGGCAGGCCACGCGTGCGATCGACGGCGCGCTGCTCGCCGCGCCGGCCGATCTCGATACGCCGATGCCCGCAGGCTATCCGACACCCGATGCGCTCGACGCGCACGGCTGGACGCCGGTGCCAACGCAGCGGCTGCCGTTTCCGAGCATCGTGGCCGCGAGCCGCAACGATCCGCTTGCGCGCTTCGAACGCGCCGAGGCGTTCGCGGCGGGGTGGGGCAGCAAGCTCGTCGATCTCGGCGAGGTCGGGCATTTGAACCCGGCGTCGGGGTATGGCGTGTGGCATGACGCGGAGCGGTTGATCGGGGAGGTGATTGCGCTCCGTGCGGCCTGAGTGGCCTGAGCGCGCTCAACGTATCGCAACACGGCGCGCAGGATTTCATGCCTGCGCGTCCCCGTGAACCGATTCCATTTCCGCATCGATTGATATACGACGTCCTAACACGCGGCTTGGCCGTTGCACCGGTCGCGCCGCGAAATCGGTCAATCAGCCAATCATTGGCGAACGGAAGGTTTTTGTTAGGGAAATTCCCGCCCCGCGCCGCTCGGTTTTTTGTTGACCGACATCGTATAACGCCGTCATGATTCCCCGAAAGAAAGGTCCCATCCACCGACCGAAGCGAGGAGACATGAACACCACCACGATCGCGCGCCGTGTCCGCCGGATCACCCTGGCGCTGGGCCTCATGCTGTCGGGCGCAGCCGCCGTCGCGGCCCCCGTTTCGCTGAATGTCGTCGACGTCGCGGGCAACCTGCAGCTCACGCGCGGCGCCATCGAGGCGTTCAAGGAGAAGAACCCGAACCTCGTATCGAACGTCACGTTCACGAACGCGCCCGCGCCGCAACTGCCGGGCAAAATCAAGGCGATGCAGGCGGCGGGGCGCTCCGACATCGACCTCGTGCTGACGGGCACCGACGCGCTCGCCGCCGGCATCGAGCAGAACCTGTGGATGAAGCTGCTGCCCGACAACGCGGGCGCCTTCCCCGGCGTGCTCGACAAGTACGCGCCCGGTCCGCGCAAGATGCAGGATGTCGCGCAGGGCTTCGGCCTCGAAGTCACCTACATGCCGGCCGGCCCGCTGCTCGAATACAACCCGGCGAAGGTCAGCGATCCGCCGAAGACACCCGCCCAACTGCTCGCGTGGTGCAAGGCCCATCCGAACAAGCTGATCTACGCGCGCCCGGCGAATTCGGGCCCCGGCCGCACGTTCCTGATGGGGCTGCCTTACGTGCTGGGCGACAAGAACCCGCAGGATCCGATCAACGGCTGGGACAAGACCTGGGCGTTCCTCAAGCAGCTCAACGACTGCATCCCGTATTACCCGGGCGGCACGTCGGCCGTGATGAAGGAGCTCGGCGAGGGCACGCGCGACATGACCGTGACCGTCACCGGCTGGGACCTCAACCCGCGCGCGCTCGGCATCGTGCCGGCCGACTTCCGGATCCAGGCGTTCGACGGCATGACGTGGGTCAACGACGCACACTACATGGTGATCCCGAAGGGCGTGCCGAAGGAGAAGCTCGACGCGCTGTTCAAGCTGATGAACTTCCTGCTCGAACCGGCGCAGCAGGCGATGACCTACGACGACGGTTACTTCTATCCGGGCCCGGCGGTGAAGGGCGTGACGCTCGAGATGGCGCCCGCGCACAGCCAGGAGGTGATCAGGAAGTTCGGCCGCCCCGAGTACGCGAAGCTGCTCGCGGATCGTCCGCACGTGCAGCCGCTCAATGCGCAGGCGATGGTCGCCGCATTCCAGAAGTGGGACCGCGAGATCGGTTCGCAGAAGTCGAAATGACGCATGAACCCGCGGGCGCTGCGGCGCCCGCGCCGACGGAGTTCGCGTAATGAAGCACAGTTTCGAACGGTTGCGGCTCGACGGCGTGTGCCGCAGCTTCACGAATGCGGAAGGGGCGCAGGTCGCCGCACTGGACGGGCTCGATCTCGACATCCGGCGCGGCGAGTTCATCGCGCTGCTCGGCCCGTCGGGCTGCGGCAAGTCGACCGCGCTGAACTGCATCGCCGGGCTGCAGCCGCTCACGCGCGGCGGCATCTGGCTCGACGACACGCGCATCGACGTGCTGCCGCCCGAGCGCCGCGGCTTCGGGATGGTGTTCCAGAACTACGCGCTGTTTCCGCACATGTCGGTGCTCGATAACGTCGGCTTCGGGCTGAAGATGCGCGGCGTGCCGAAGCAGGAAACGCGGCGGCGCGCGCAGCAGGCGCTCGAACTCGTGCAGCTCGTCGGCCACGAGGGCAAGCTGCCCGGACAGCTGTCGGGCGGGCAGCAGCAACGCGTCGCGATCGCGCGCGCGATCGTCATCGAGCCGCCGCTGGTGCTGATGGACGAGCCGCTGTCGAACCTCGACACGAAGCTGCGCATCGAGATGCGCGCCGAGATCCGCCGCATCCATACGCAGCTCGAACGCGCGACGATCTACGTGACGCACGACCAGGACGAGGCGCTGTCGATGGCCGACCGGATCGTCGTGATGAAGGAGGGCGTCGTGCAGCAGGTCGCGTCGCCGAAGGATGTATACACGCGCCCGCACAACCTGCACGTTGCACGCTTCATGGGCTATCGCAACGTGCTGCCATTTACGCTCGAAGGGATGGCCGGCGACTACGTGAACGTCGCCGCCGCCGGCGTGCGCATCACCGGCGTGCCAATGGCCGGCTTCGACGGCAAGGACGTCGTGGTCGCGCTGCGCCCCGACGACATCGAGCGCGCGGAAGCCGGCGCCGACAACGCGTTCGACGCGACCGTCGAAACGGTCGAGTACGGCGGCCGCGATTCGCTGATCCGTGCGATCACGCCGTTCGGCTCGATCTGGGCGCGGGTCGCCGGCGAATTCGTGGAAGGCGAGCGGCTGCGGCTTCGGGTGCCGCCAGAGCGCACGCTCGTCTATGCGGGAGACGCGCGATGAACGGCCGCCGCGCCGCATGCGCGGCAATGCGCCGGCGGGAGGCCGCATGAGCACGCTCACGACCGGCGCCACGCCGCGCGACGCGAAGGCGTGGCTCGTCACGCCCGCGCTCGCGTTCATCGTCGCGCTGTTCATCTACCCGTTCGCCTACGGCCTCGTGCTGTCATTCCAGCCGATGAACGGCGGCGGCGCGCTTGCGAACTACGTGCAGTTCTTCACCGACACCGCGATGTGGCCGACCGTGCTCGTCACGCTGAAGCTCGCGGTGCCGGCGACGCTGATCAACGTCGGCATCTCGGTGCCGGTCGCGTTCGCGCTGCGCCGCAACTCGCCGTACCAGAAGTTCGTCACCACGCTGCTCGTGATTCCAATCACGCTCGGCACGGTGCTCGTCGCCGACGGGATGCTCACGTACTTCGGCCCGAACGGCTGGTTCCCGCAAGCGCTGCAGGGGCTGCACCTGTACACGGACGAAGTGCGCCTCACGCACAACTACTGGGGCGTGCTGCTGTCGCTGATCGTATCGGGCTTTCCGTTCGCGTTCCTGCTGATGCTGTCGTACATCAGCGGCATCGACCCGACGCTCGCGCGCGCCGCGGCCACGCTCGGCGCGAACCCGTGGCAGCAATTCCGGCAGATCTACCTGCCGCTGCTCGTGCCGGGGCTCACGATGGCCGCGTGCCTGTCGTTCGTGCAGGCGTTTTCGGTGTTCCCGTCGGCCGTGCTGCTCGGCGCGCCGGCCGGGCCGACGCGCGTGATCTCGATCGCGGCCGCCGAAGCCGCGTTCGAGAGCTACGACTATTCGCTCGCGTCGGCGATCGCGATCGTGATGGGCTTCGTGCAGCTGCTGGTGGTCGCATCGATGCTCGGCGCGCGCCGCTTCTTCTATACGGGGCCGGTGACAGGGGGCAAGGGCTGATGGCGACCGACAATCATGCCGCGCCGGCCTGGCCGCCGAAGCAGGGCGCGCCCGATGCGCGCCCCGTCAACGCGAGGACACCGCAGAAGATGAGAAGCAACCTCGCCGGCCGGGCATGGAAGGCCCTCGTGTGGGGGCTGATGGCGTTCTTCCTGCTGAACGTGATGCTGCTGATCGCGACTGTCGCGGTGAACTCTGTGGCGACGCGCTGGTTCGGCACGCCGCTGCCGCAGGGCTTCACGCTGCACTGGTACGCGAAGGCGTGGGAAGACTTCCAGCTCGCGAGCGTGCTGTGGGTGACGGTCGAGGTGGTCGGCGCGGTCGTGCTGCTGTCGGTCGCGCTTGGCGTGCCGGCCGCCTATGGGCTCGCGCGCGTGCGGTTTCGCGGCAAGCGCTTCGCGCTGCTGGTGTTCCTGCTGCCGCTGATGGTGCCGCCCGTCACCTACGGGATCCCGATGGCGACCGTGATGTACAAGGTGGGGCTCGCCGGCACGCTGTCGGGCGTGATCCTCGCGAACCTCGTGCCGGCGCTGCCGTTCGTGATCCTCGTGATGACGCCGTTCATCGAGCAGATCGACCCGAATCTCGAGGCCGCCGCGCGCATCTTCGGCGCGAACACATGGCGCTATTTCCGCTACGTGCTGCTGCCGCTGCTGGTGCCCGGCATGCTCGCGGCCGCGCTGCTCGTGCTGGTGCGCACGATCGGGATGTTCGAGCTGACTTTCTTCACCGCCGGCCCGAGCACGCAGACGCTCGTCGTCGCGCTGTATTACGCGGTGTTCTCGACCGGCGTGCGCGCGCCGCAGTCGATCGACGCGATGGCGATGATCTACATGGCCATCACGTTGATCTGGGTCGTGATCGCGCTGCAGTTCGTGAGCCCGACGCAACTCGTCAGCCGCGTGAAGCAGGAGCGGCAGTAAACGCTAAGGAAGCAGCGGGACGCACCGTGCGGCGCTGTCCGTGCTTGCGCATGCCTGCGTGCAATTCGTTACAAATGGATACCGCGAACGACGCGCCGACGTTGCAGACTACGCAGCGTACCGGCCCGGCGATGCGTTCACTGGCATCGCCGCATGCCACCCGACGCTCACCCGACTCACGGAGTTCCATGAAGTTTCCAACGCTGCTGACGCTCGGCTGTGCGGCCACGCTGCTCGCCGCCTGCAACCTGCTCCACGATGGCCCCGCCTCGAGCGACGTCGACGCCGCGGTGCGACGCGCGCTCGAAGCGGAAAACCACGGCGGCCTGAACGCGCTGTTCGGCCAGCCGCTGCCCGTGTCTGCCGACGTGATTTCCGCGAAGCCCGACGGCGACTGCAGGAAGATCCGCGAGCGCACTTACACGTGCGATGTCGTGGTCACGTGGCGCAACACCGATTACGCGCCATCGCGAGCGAACCTGACCTTCGTGCAGGCCGCCGATGGGGCGTGGCAGACCTCGGGGGTCGACGCCGCCATCGCGACCGGCGCCGCCAAATCGCTGATCGACAAGATCGGCAACGCATGGCCCGGCAATGCGGCCAGCGGCGCATCGGCGCCGCGGTAAGTCGTCCATCGCGCCCGGTCGCATCTTCTCGCACCATCTCCCGAATTTTCCAATTCGCCGCCGCGACGGGCGCCGGCCCGCTCGAACCGTTTCCGGCAACAACGCCCCGCATTGACGACCGTATCGAAATTCCGCCAGCGCGATCCGGCGCCGCCGCGGCCGCTTGGTCGCGTTCGATTGCTGCAGTGCAAGGCCCGCCACGAACCCCATCGTTCGCTCGTCGCCTTGCAGTCCTAATAGATGCAATCTATATATATGACTAATTGACGCGTACCACGGCAACGGCGCGGCGCACCATCAAATCGACAAAACCGGGTGCCGAAGGGGAACCCAGCATGGACGAGAGCGAGTCTGTCGCACGGATGTGTTCGGGTACCTCGTCTTCGAACGTGTTGCACAAGCTTGCCCGCCCAAGCTACCGACGCACGCTTGCCCTCATCGCATGCTGCGCCGCGATGGCCGGCCACGCCATGTGCATCGCGGCGGAGCCCGGCGTGAGCGACGACACGATCCGCCTGGGCATGGTCAACGCGCAGTCGGGTAATTCCGCCGGGCTCGGACGCGGGCTGCTGATGGGCGCGCAGGCCGTCTTCGACGATGTGAACGCGCACGGCGGCGTGCACGGCAGGAAGATCGAGCTCGTGGTCGCCGACGATCGCTACGAGCCCGAGCGGACCGTCGACGACACGCTGGAGATGATCGAGCGGCGCAACGTGCTGGCGCTGTTCGGCTATGTGGGCACGCCGACGACCACCGCGGTGCTGCCGATCATCCGGGACGCCGGCATTCCGCTCGTCGGCACGTTCAGCGGCGCGATGGCGCTGCGCCGGCCGGTCACGCCGGAGGTATTCAACATCCGCGCCAGCTACGAAGACGAAACGCGCGCCCTGGTCGAGCGTTTGCGCGCGCACGACCACGCCAAGCGTTTCGCGGTGTTCTACCAGGACGACGGCTTCGGGCTCGCGGTGCTGGCGGGCACACGGCTCGCGCTGCAGCGCCATGGCCTCGACGTCGTCGCGACAGGAACGTTCCGGCGCGGCACCACGGCCGTCGACACCGGCCTGGCGGCCGTGCTCGAGGGGCGGCCGGACGTCGTGATCATGGTCGGCCCGTATACGCCGGTGGCCGCGTTCATTCGCGCGGCGCACCGCGAAGGGCTGAACGCGCGGCTCGCGGCGGTGTCGTTCGTCGGCACCGACGACTTGCTGCGCCTGCTCGGCGAAGAAGGAAACGGCACGCTGATCTCGCAGGTCGTGCCGCTTCCGCAGAATGAGCGCCCCGTCATCCGCGACTGCGTCCGGCTGTTCGAGCAACGCTTTCCGGGCGAACGGGCAGGTGTGGTGCACATCGAGGGCTGCCTCGACGCGAAGATCGCGCTGATCGGGCTGGAGCGCGCGGGTCCGGCGCCGACCCGCGCCACGCTGAAGCAGGCGCTCGAATCGATCCGGCATGTCGACCTGGGCGGCCTGGTGGCCGACCTGAATGCCGACGATCATCAGGCGTTCGACGACGTGTTCCTCACTGAAATCGCACACGGCCGCGTCACGCCGCTCGACGCATCGGCCAGATAACCGGCCGGACGGCCGCGCGCTGGCCGTCCGATTGGCCATCCCGACCCTGGAGGGCTGCATGGACATCAAGGCGAAGCTCGTCACCAGCACCAGCCTGATGCTGCTCGGCGCGGTGGCGATTGCCATGACCAGCCTGATCGCCGTGCACGGTATCGCATCCGGCGTGCGCACGCTGACGACGGAATCGCTGCCGCTGCAGATGCACAGCAACGAGCTGCAGCGCGCGTACGCGGAACTCGCGGTGAATTTCGGCCAGCTCGAGCGGGCGCGGGACGCATCGGAGCGCGAGCAGTCATCGTCGGAGATCGACACGCAATTGCAGCGCATCGCGCGCATCACGGCGGCCGTGCGCGCGATCGACGGGCACGGCGGCATCGACGCGCCGTCCGCCGATCTGCGCACGATGCTCGGATCGATGAACGAAGGCGTCGACAAGCGCCTGCGGGGCGACGCGCAACTCGTCGCCGAACGCCAGCTGATCGAACGCGTGCAGGCACGCGGCACCACGCTGCTGAGCGAGATCGGCAAGGAAACCGATCGGCTGGGCGCCGACGCCGATGCCCGCGTGAACGACGCGCTCGCGGCCAATAACGCCTACAACCGGACGATTCATGCGCTCGATCAGGTCCGGACGAACGTCAAGGACGTCACGACCGTCGCCAGCCGCGTCGACGTCGCGCCGAACCGATATCGGCTCGCGCCGCTGCGCGAACGCATGCAGGCATCCATCGACGGCGCGCGCAACGGGCTCGCGCTCGCGGCGCCGAACCTCGATGCCGCGACCGCGCAGGGCGTCACGAGCGCGCTCGGGCGCGTGGCGGCCGACATCTTCGACGGCAACGACGGGCTCGTCGCGCTGCGCGCCGGCATGTTCGCGCAACCGGCCGTCACGACGCGCTACCGCGCGAAAGAGGACCAGGTGCTGCGCGCGCTCGACGCGCTGGATGTGAAGCTCGCGGAAATCGCCGATCCGTTCGCGTTGCGGATCGTCGCTGCGCGCCAGCGCCTCGACGAAGCGATCGCGTTCCGGGGCCGCGCCGCGCGGATTGCGTCGCTGTCGGCGGCGGTGAACGGCGGCATCAACGCACTGGCGTTCCACCTGCGCATGGTCGCGCAAAGCGAGACGGCCGAGCGTCTGCAGCACGCCGACACCGAACTGCACAAGCTTGCCGGCGCGCTCGCGCAGTCCGCGAGCGCCCTGCGCGACGCCCTCGTCACGGACGGGCAGGGCAACGCGAACCGCGCGCAGGCGGTGGTTGCGCTCACCACGGAACTCGCCGGCGCCGCGCGCCGCATCGTCGCGGTGAAGTCGGACATGCTTGCCAACGACGTGGCGATGCAGCGCATCGTCGCGGACGTCGACACCACCGCCAATCGCCTCGCGGCCTACACGGAACAGCAGGCGGTGCGCGTCGATCTGCAACAGCGCGGCATCGTGTCGGACGTGTACCGCGCCGTGACGAGCGCGTTCCTGATGATCGTGGTGGTCTCGTTCCTGCTCGCGATCGGCGGGTTCGTAATCAGTCATCGGCTCGGCACGTCGATCGCGCGCCCGCTGTCGAGCCTGACGCGCACGATGGCGCGCATCCGCAGCGGCAGCGACCTGTCGCTGCGCATGTCCCACAAGGGCCGCGACGAAATCGCGGCGCTGATCGCCGGCTTCAACATGATGCTCGATGAAATCGAGCGGCGCGACGTCGATCTGCAGGCCGCGATCGCGACGGCCGAAGCCGCGAATTCCGCGAAATCGGATTTTCTCGCGAGGATGAGCCACGAGATCCGCACGCCGATGAATGGCGTGCTCGGCATGACCGAGCTGCTGCAGCGCACACGGTTGACGTCGAAGCAACGCAAGTTTGTCGACACTGTGTATCGGTCCGGCCAGACGCTGCTCGTCATCATCGACGACATTCTCGATTTTTCGAAGATCGAGGCGGGCAAGCTGACGCTGGAGCGCATCGATTTCAACCTGCATCAATTGCTCGACGACGTCGTCGCGCTGATGGAGCCCAATGCCCAACGCAAGGAGCTCGAGCTCGTGTACCAGCGTGCCGATTCCGTTCCGCAGCGCATGCGCGGCGACCCGGTCCGCCTGCGCCAGATCCTGACGAACCTGCTCGGCAACGCGATCAAGTTCACCGAGCACGGGCACGTCGGGCTCAGCGCCGCGTATTCGGACGACGGGCGCATCGTGTTCCAGATCGCCGACAGCGGCATCGGCATCGCACCCGATGTCGCCGCGCAGTTGTTCCGGCCGTTCCAGCAGGCCGACAGTTCGACCGCGCGCAAATACGGCGGAACCGGCCTCGGGCTCGTGATTTCCCGCCAGCTCGCCGAGATGATGGGCGGCACGCTCGCGCTCGACTCGACGCCCGGCAAGGGCTCGGTATTCACCGTGACGACGCCGTTCGAGCCGGCGTCCGGCGAGGTCGGCGTCGCGGCACACGGAAGGCCGTCGCTCGCCGGCCTGCGGGTGCTGATCGTGGACGACAGCGAGACCGATCGCAGCGTGCTGCTCGAACATGCGATCGAATGGCACCTGTGCGTCGCCTCGGCGATCGGCGGCGACGATGCGCTGTCGCAGTTGCGGGCCGCCGTCGCCGACGGTGCGCCGTTCGACCTCGCGATCATCGACGTGCGGATGCCGGGCATGGACGGCATCTCGCTCGTGCAGCACATCCGCCGCGATCCGGCGCTGCGTGCGCTTCGGATCATCACGCTGACCGCGTTCGAGATGATGGACAGCATCCAGGTCGCGCACGAACTCGACATCGCCGCCCGGCTGACGAAGCCGCTCCATGGCAACGATCTCTATACGGCGATCGCGGCCGCGGTGCACGTGATGCCGCCTCGGCTGGCGTCGGCCGCGCCGGTGTCGGATGAAGCCGGGCCGGACTCGGGCAGGCCGCTCGACGAGATCGCCGCGCGCGTGCTGCTGGTGGAGGACAACGCGGTGAATCAGCAGATCGCGCTCGCGATGCTCGAAGACACCGACTATCGGGTCGCCGTGGCCGACGACGGCGAGCAGGCATTGAAGATGCTCGAGCAAGACGCTTTCGACGTGGTGCTGATGGACTGTCAGATGCCGGTGCTGGACGGCTTCGAGGCGACGCGGCGGCTGCGTCGGCGCGAAGCCGAAGCCGGCGCGCCGCGCCTGCCGGTCATCGCCCTGACGGCCAATGCGCTCAGCGGCGACCGCGAGCGCTGCCTGGCCGCCGGCATGGACGACTATCTCGGCAAGCCGTTCCGCCGGGATGCGCTGCTGCAGACGCTCGCACGCCATGTTCGCGGCGGCGCACACGTGCCAGCTGCCGCGAGCGAAAACGCGGAAGCGGTGGCCCGGACCGGTATCGAAACGAACCTCGAAGCAAGCATCGAAACGCGTCCCGCAACGAGCGCGGCAACGAGCGCGGCGGCGGCCGCCGATCCGGACGAGGACGCGAACGTGATCGACCGCAAGGCGCTCGATGCATTGCGCGCGCTCCAGCGGCCCGGCCGCCCGGACGTGCTGACCCGGATCATCGATCAATTCACGATGGACGCGCCGCGGCTGATCCGCGACATGCACGCCGCGGTCGAAGCGGGCGATGCCGATGCGCTGAAGCTTGCCGCCCATACGCTGAAGTCGAGCAGCGCGAACGTCGGCGCGCATCTGCTGTCGGCCCGCTGCCGCGAGATCGAGCGGCTGGCGCGCGCCGCCGACGTGAACGCGGCCGTCGAGCTCGTCGCCGGCACGGATGCGGAATTCGAACAGGCGCACGCCGCGCTGGTCGCGGAGCGCGTCGAAAGTTGACTGGCCGCCGGCCGATCGCCACCGCGATCGCGAAGCGACAGATACAGGAACAGGAGGACGGTCGTGAACCACGAACATGCCGATTTGCCGGCGATTCTGATCATCGATGACGACGCGATGACGCGGATGCTGGTCGTGGAAACGCTGGAGCCCGATGGTTTTCGCGTCGAGGAGGCGACCGGGCCGCAGGAAGGCATCGAAGCGTTCCTGCGTCATCGTCCCGCCGTCGTGCTGCTCGATGTCGAGATGCCCGGCGGCGACGGCTTCGACTGTTGCCGCGCGCTGCGCGCGTTGCCGGAAGGCCGCCGCGTGCCGATCGTGATGCTCACCGGCAACGACGACGACGCATCGATCGCCAGCGCGTTCGACGCCGGCGCGACCGATTTCGTATCGAAGCCGATGCGCTGGAAGCTGCTCGGCTACCGGATCCGGTATCTGCTGCGCGCGGCCGCGGCGGTCGAAAAGCTGGCGACCACCGAGGTCAGCCTCACGCACGCGCAAGCGCTCGCGCATGTCGGCAACTGGGAATTCCAGGCTGGCCGCACGGACGGCTACTGGTCGCCGGAGCTGTACCGGATCCTCGGGCTCGACGCGGCGCTCGCGCCGCCGACGTTCGAGCGGCTGCTGCAGGCCGTGCCGGCCGACGAACAGCCGTTGCTCGTGCAGTCGTTCACGAGCCTGCGCACCGAAGGCGTGCCGTTCTCGCTCGAGCATCGGCTCGTTCACGCGGACGGCACCGAGCGCTGCGTGCTGCATCAGGCGGAGTCGGGGCGCGATCCGAATCACGCGATCATCCTGCGCGGCATCGTGCAGGACATCACCGAGCGCAAGATGCAGCAGGGCCGCATCGAATATCTTGCCAACCACGATGCCCTCACCGGGCTGCCCAATCGCAACCTGCTGAGCGACCGGATGGAGCAGGCGATGTCGCAGGCGCGCCGCACCGGGCAGCTCGTCGCGGTGATGGTGCTCGACCTGGACCGCTTCAAGCACATCAACGACAGCTTCGGCCACTCGGTCGGCGACGGGCTGCTGCGCGTCGTCGCCGCGCGGCTGAAGCGCTCCGTGCGCGACGGCGACACGGTCGCGCGGCTCGGCGGCGACGAGTTCGTCGTGATGCTGGTCAACCTCGCGACGCAAGCGGACGCGGACGTGATCGCCCGCAAGATCCTCGACACCTTCATCGAGCCGTTCACGCTCGACGAACACGACCTGCACGTGACGACCAGCGTCGGCGTGAGCCTGTGCCCGACCGACGGCACCAACGCCGAAACGCTGCTGAAAACGGCCGACGCCGCGCTGTATGCGGCGAAGGAACACGGGCGCAACTGCTACCGCTTCTATACGCGCGAGCTGGGTGCACGCGTCGAGGAGCAGACGATCCTCGAGAACGCGCTGCATCAGGCCGTCGCGAACCACGAGCTCGAGCTGTACTACCAGCCGAAGGTGGATCTCAAGACCGGCCAGATCAGCGGCGTCGAGGCGCTGATTCGCTGGCGGCGGCCGGGGATCGGCGTGATTCCGCCCGACCGCTTCATCCCGATCGCCGAAGACTGCGGGCTGATCTTGCCGATCGGCGAGTGGGTGTTGCGCACCGCGTGCATGCAGGCCGTCGCATGGCGCCGGGAAGGCCATCCGCCGATCCGGATCGCCGTCAACCTGTCGGCGCGCCAGTTCCGGCAGCAGGACGTGGCCGCCATGGTGCGCACGACGCTCGAGGAAACCGGGCTGGCGCCGGACTCGCTCGAACTCGAACTCACCGAAAGCGTGCTGATGCAGGACACCGAAGCGATCGCGCACACGCTGCGCGAACTGAAGGCGCTCGGCGTCGTGCTGTCGCTCGACGACTTCGGCACCGGCTATTCGAGCCTGTCGTACCTGAAGGACTTGCCGATCGATGTCGTGAAGATCGACCGGTCGTTCCTCGACGACGTTACCACCAGCGCCGAAGGCGCTTCGCTGACGCGCTCGATCATCGCGATGGCCGAGTCGCTGCACATGGAGACGGTGGCCGAGGGCGTGGAGACCGAAGCGCAGCTGTCGTTCCTGAACCGGCATCGCTGCCATGCGATGCAGGGCTACTACTTCAGCCATCCGGTCACCGGCGATGAAATCGCCGACATGCTGTCCGCCGGCTCGCAGCTTCCCGAGCACTGCCGGCAGCGCGAACTGCTGCACCGGACGCTGCTGCTGGTGGACGACGACCGCGAGGTGCTGCGCAGGCTCCGGCGGGCGCTCGGCCGCGACGGCTACGAGATTCTCGACACCACGGATCCCGACGAAGCGCTTGTCCTGCTCGCGCAGCATCGCGTCGGCGTGATCGTGTCTGATTTCCGCATGCCGAGCCTGTCCGGCATCGACCTGCTGCAGCGCGTGAAGGCGCTGTACCCGGACATCGTGCGCATCCTGCTGTCGGGCTATGGGGAAGGGGAAGGGGACTCGCTCGCCGATGCGGCCGACAACGGCTCCGTCCAGAAATTGCTGATCAAGCCGTGGGATGTCGCGCTGCTGCGCAAGCATATTGCGGAGTCGTTCCAGCGGTTCGAGCACAGCTCGCTGCAGAGCCGGGTGGGCCTCGGCGCGGGCCATCTCGGCATTCATCCGTCTCCGGTCAGGACCGTCGACGTGGCGCAAGCGCCTGGGCGGACTTGAGCGGCGGCGGGTGGGTTGACCGATAAAAGGGGTACGACTGGGGGATGTTCGGTATGCCGCCGCGAATATAGGGAAAACCCTTATTCTTCGTTATAATGTCGGCCTAGAAGAAAGGTCGAACCATGCCAGAACGTTTCCAACCCCTTGAAAAATTTGTGTTTTCACTGGTCGTGATGTCCGCGGTGGTCTGCTCCGCCTTCCTGGCGTACGAGCGTCATCCCGAGATCAAGATCGCGCTGCACGAAGGCGAAGCGCTGATGCGCGAAAGCGCCAAGTATTCGGTCATCTGCTCGCCGTCCAAGGTCGATCCTTGCGTCGAGATGTCCGCTTACTGAAGCCCGGCCGTCTGCTGGCCGCTCCATACTGATTCCCGCTGACGCGCGGCCGATGGCCGACACGCGTCGGCGGCGCGCATCGCGCATCCGCGCCACCGGTTCGGGTTGCGCGTCGGCTGAATACCGTCTCCCCGATTGGCCTATCCCGCTGCGGTGAGTTGTCCGCAACGCGGCGTTGCGTCTTTCTGTCTTCCTGTCTTGATGTCCCCCGAGCCGGCGCGTCGCTGCCGACGCCAGGCGCGCGTCGGGCTTGCGCATTGCGCGAGCGCACTTTCCCGCGCGGAAAGGCGGCGCGGCGTTCTGCCGGTTCTCCGCCGTGCATGCCTTTCCGTTCGGGAAAGGCTGGTTGAGCATCGATCGATTTTCGCCGGGCGCGAACGCCGTCATGATCAACGTCATCGACAACACGATTTCATCGGAGACAGTCATGACGCGACCCCTGGACGGTATCCGCGCGCTGGAACTCGGCCAACTGATCGCCGGGCCGTTCGCGGGCCGGATGCTCGCCGAATTCGGCGCGGACGTGATCAAGGTCGAGCCGCCCGGCGTCGGCGACCCGCTGCGCAAATGGCGGCTGCTGCACGACGGCACGTCGGTCTGGTGGGCCGCGCAGTCGCGCAACAAGACGTCGCTCACGCTCGACCTGCGCACGCCGGAAGGGCAGGACGTCGTGCGCCGTCTCGTCGCCGAGACCGACGTGCTGATCGAGAACTTCCGGCCCGGCACGCTCGAAGGCTGGGGGCTCGGTTGGGAGACGCTGTCCGCGATCAACCCCGGGCTCGTGATGCTGCGCGTGTCGGGCTTCGGGCAGACCGGCCCGTATCGCGACCGGCCCGGCTTCGGCGTGATCGCCGAGGCGATGGGCGGCCTGCGCCACCTCACTGGTGAGCCAGGCCGCACGCCGGTGCGCGTCGGCGTGTCGCTCGGCGATTCGCTGTCGGCGCTGCACGGCGTGATCGGCATCCTGCTCGCGCTGCGGCATCGCGAGCAGCAGGGCGGCAGCGGGCAGGTCGTCGACGTCGCGCTGTACGAATCCGTCTTCAACATGATGGAAAGCCTGCTGCCCGAATACTCGGCCTTCGGCGCGGTGCGCGAGGCGGCCGGCAGCAGCCTGCCCGGCATCGCGCCGACCAACGCGTACCGTTGCCGCGACGGCAAGTACGCACTGATCGCCGGCAACGGTGACAGCATCTTCCGGCGCCTGATGGAGCTGATCGGGCGCCCCGACCTCGGCGGCGATCCGGCGCTCGCGCACAACGACGGGCGCGTCGCGCAGGTCGCGCGCATCGACGCGGCGATCGGCGAATGGAGCGCGCGGCACGACCTCGACGACGTGCTCGCCGCGCTGAACGACGCGCGCATCCCGTCCGGGCGCATCTACGACGTCGCGGACATCGCGGCCGATCCGCATTACCGCGCCCGCGACATGATCGTCGACGCCGCGCTGCCCGACGGCACGCCCGTGCTCGTGCCGGGCATCGTGCCGAAGCTCGGCGCGACGCCGGGGCGCATCGAGCGTCCCGCGCCCGCGCTCGGCGCCGATACCGACACGGTACTCGAATCGATCGGCATCGATGGCGCGACGCGCGACGCGTGGCGCACGCGCGGCGTGATCTGAACCGGCCAGCGGAGCGACGACATGAGCCAGCACCCCCAACGACTCTATATCCAAGAAGTCGCGACACGCGACGGCTTCCAGAATGAAGCGGCTTTCGTCGACACCGACGACAAGATCGCGCTCGTCGACGCATTGAGCGCCTGCGGTTACGCGAAGATCGAGGTCACGTCGTTCACGTCGCCGAAGGCGATCCCCGCGCTGCGCGACGCGGAGGCCGTGATGCACGGCATCGTGCGCGCGCCGGGCGTCGTCTATACGGTGCTCGTGCCGAACGTGCGCGGCGCGCAGCGCGCGCTGTCGTGCGGCGTCGACGAGGTGAACCTCGTGATGTCGATGAGCGAGAGCCACAACCGCGCGAACCTGCGGATGACCCGCGAGCAGTCGTTCGCCCAGCTGCGCGACGTGATCGACGCGGTGCGCGGCACCGGCGTCGCGATCAACGTGTCGCTGTCGACCGCGATGGGGTGTCCGATGGAAGGCGACGTGCGCGACGAAACCGTGCTCGCGTGGATGCAGCGCTTCGCGGATCTCGGCGTGCACGGTTTCACGCTGTGCGACACGACCGGCATGGCGTATCCGTCGCAGGTGCGCGCGCTGGCCGAACGCGCGCGCGAACGCTTCGGCGCGCTGCAGCTCACGCTGCATTTTCACAATACGCGCGGGATGGCGCTCGCGAACACGCTCGCCGCGCTCGACGCCGGCATCGACCGCTTCGACGCGTCGCTCGGCGGGCTCGGCGGCTGTCCGTACGCGCCGGGCGCCTCCGGCAACGCATGCACCGAGGAGCTCGTGCACATGCTCGCGCTCGACGGCTACGATACCGGCATCGACCTCGCGGCCGTGCTCGCCGCGGCCGCACGGCTGCCCGCGCTGATCGGGCATGACGTGCCGAGCCAGATCCTGAAGGCCGGGCGCCGCTCGGATCTGCATCCGGCGCCGCGCGCCGAAGCCGGCGACATGCCGGCCCAGCGGGCTTTTTCGTGAACAGTCGTCAACAGGAGCGAATCACATGGCGCTGATCGATCACCTCGACCATCTCGTCCTGACTTGCGTCGATCCGGAGCGGACGAAGCATTTCTATACCGAAGTGCTGCAGATGCAGCTCGAAACCTTCGGCGCGGGCCGGCTCGCGTTCCGCTTCGGCAACCAGAAGATCAACCTGCACGTGCGCGGCGCGGAGTTCGAGCCGAAGGCGCACGTGCCGGTGCCCGGCGCGCTCGACCTGTGCTTCATCGCGTCGGTGCCGCTCGACGACGTGATCGCGCATCTGCGACGCGTCGAATGGCCGATCGTCGAAGGGCCCGTCGAACGCACCGGGGCGACGCGGAAGATCCGGTCGGTGTACGTGCGCGACCCGGATTTGAACTTGATCGAGATCTCTGAATTGATTTGAGGGGCTCGTCGGGCGGTTGGTCGTTTGCTTTGTCGTGCCGGTCCGCCCGATTGCTCGTTTGCTCGTTTGCTCGGTTTGCTCGGCTTGCTCGCTTGCTCGCTTGCTCGCGCGGCGGCACGACGTGCCAGCCGCGCGGCAGTCCTCCGCCGAAAGCGGACAGGCGCACGCCGCAGCCGCCGATTCCGGATAGCCGGCCCCGGTCGCGCTGCGGATAATGGTGCAACGGCGCCGGCCCGTCCGGTGCCTTCGCCGCGGGCCCCGCGAATGTCCCGCGCCATCCGCCTATCCGCCTATCCGCGTATCCGCCTATCCGACCGGACACTTTCCGAATGACGATCCTCTATCGCGGCATGGACCGCGCGGCGCTCGACGCCGCCTACCTCAACACGAAAGCCATTGCCGATTTTCCGGCCGTGCTCGCATCGTGCCAGGCACGCAGCCGGGCGCTGTACGACGCGACGCCCGGGCACCGCGACCTCCATTACGGCGCACGCCCGGCGCAGCGCTTCGACTGGCTGCGCTGCGGCCGGCCCGACGCGCCGCTGTTCGTGTTCATTCACGGCGGCTACTGGCAGCACTGCGCGAAAGAGGATTTCGCGTACGCGGCCGCCGGGCCGCTCGCGCGCGGCTTCGACGTCGTGTTCGCGGAATACACGCTTGCCCCGGCCGCGTCGATGACCGACATCGTCGGCGAGATCGGCGCGTTGCTCGACTACCTGTCGATCGACCCCGACGGCATAGGCACCGCGCGACGGCCGATCCACCTGAGCGGTCATTCGGCGGGCGGCCACCTGACGGCCGTGCATCGCGCGCATCCTGCCGTCGTGTCGGCGCTTGCGATCAGCCCGCTCGTCGATCTCGAACCGATCTCGCTGTGCGTGCTCGACGACAGGCTGCAGCTCACCGCGCACGAAATCGCCGCTTACAGCCCGCTGCGTCATATCGGGCCCGGCGCGCCGACCGTCGTCGCGGTCGGCGCGGCCGAGTTGCCGGAACTCGTACGCCACGCCCACGAATATGCGCACGCATGCGAGGCGGCCGGCGAGCGCATCGCGCGCGCGTGGCTGCCCGGCATGCAGCATTTCACGGTGCTCGACGATCTCGCGACACCCGACAGCGCGATGCTCGCCGCGTTGCAGGCGATCGCGCCGCGCTGAGCGCGACGTATTGCGCCAATTCGTACGAATCCGCACGGATTCGCCCCCGAGTCACACCGGTTCGCACCGGTTCGCGCCGCGCGGGGCGGGGCGTATGATCGGCATCGGGCCGGCCGGGCCGGTGCCGTTCGTCCGCGCCGCATGGCTTTTCCCAGGACCTCATCATGGTGAACCCGCTTCATTTCGATCTGCAGTCGCTGCGCGTGTTCGCGCTCGTCGCCGAGCACGGCAGCCTGACCAAGGCGGCCGAACACGGCCAGCTCACGCTGTCCGCGGTCAGCAAGCGAATCGCCGAGCTCGAGAGCGTGACCGGCAGCGCGCTGTTCGTTCGGCATGCGCGCGGCGTCGAGCTGACACCCGCGGGCCGCGCGCTGCTCGAGCATGCGGCGAAGGTCATCGAGCAGGTCAACCGGATGGCGCACGAGATGAGCGACTACGTCGCCGGCGTGCGCGGCCACATTCACGTGTGGACCAACACGTCGGCCATCGTCCAGTTCCTGCCGGCCGATCTCGCCGCGTTCCTCACCGACAACCCCGGCATCAAGGTCAGCCTCGAGGAGCGGCTGAGCCACGAGATCGTCGACGCGCTCGGCTCCGGCAAGGCCGATCTCGGCGTGTTCGCGGACAACGTGCCCGCACCCGGCATCGAACGGCGGCTGTACCGGCGCGACGAGCTCGTGCTGCTCGTGCCGCGCGGGCATCGCTTTGCCGCGCACGACAGCATCCGCTTCGCGGATACACTCGATGAAGACTACGTCGGCCTGAGCGACGGCAGCTCGCTGCTCGCGCGGATGACCGACGCCGCGTTCGCGGCCGAGCGCTCGCTGAAGCTGCGCATCCAGGTATCGAATTTCGACGGCGTGAGCCGGATGATCGAGGCCGGGCTCGGGATCGGCGTGCTGCCGCGCGACGCGGTGACCGGCGAGCGCGCGGCTCGGCTCGGGGTCGTGAAGCTCGACGACGCGTGGGCGACGCGCACGCTGTGGGTCGGCGTAAAGGCCGGCACCGTGCTGACCACCGACATCGCAAAGCTGTTCGATTTCATGTCGGCACGCTGAACGAGCGGAACTCGCCGCACGCGAAGCACCCGGGCGCGCATGCGCACGCCCCGGCGCAGCGCACCGCGTCATACCGGGTTGATGTCGTCCTGGCTGCGCCGCGTGGTCAGCGGCCCAAGCACGCGCAACGTGACGGCGACGATGCCGAGCGCAACCGAGATCACGCCGAACATCGCACCCGCGCCGTGTGCGACCAGCACCGGCAGCAGCACGAACGGCAGCGCGCCGCTGACGATGCGCGACAGGGCGTACGTGCTGCCGATCGCAGTCGACCGTACGCGCGCCGGGAAAATCTCCGCCTGGTACACGTGATAGGCGTTGCTGAACACGTTCGACGCGCAGGTCGTCAGGAAACCGAAGCAGACGATCAGCGCCGTATTGCCCGAATACGCGAAGCACAGCCCGAACGCTGCGATCGACAGGATCGACACGATCACGAGCGTGCGTCGCTCGATCCAGTTCAGCAGCGGAATCGACAGCAGCGAGCCGATCGGATAACCGATGAACGACAGCGCAATGAACAGCGTGCTGTCCGTCACGTCGAAACCGCGGCTCTTGACGACCGTGCCCGCGAGTGTGCCGAAGCCGTAATAGCCGAAGCCCTGGAGCAGGTGGAACACCGCGAGCATCAGGTAGCGCGCGCCGTAGGGCCGGTGGCGCAGCAGCGCGATGCGCTCGCCGAGACTCAGCGGCCGCTGCGGTTCGACCGACGCCGCGAACTGCTCGGGCACGCGCACGCCGGCGCTCTCCGCGAAGCGCCGCGCCGCGGCATGCGCTTCCGCCGTGCGGCCCTGCGCGAGCAGCCAGCGCGGGCTCTCCGGCAGCCGGTGCTGGATCAGCAGCACGTAGACTGCACCGAGGCTGCCGATCGCGAGGATGATGCGCCAGCCGGCCACGCCCGCGACGTGAAGCGGGTTCAGCCATAGCGCGAGGAAGCCGACCAGCGGCACCGCGACGTATGAGGTCGTATAGGCCCACGCGGCGAGCCGCCCGCGCTTTTCCTTCGGCAGGATTTCCGACAGGAAGCTGTCGGCGACCGGGTAGATCGCGCCGACACCGATGCCCGTCAGGAACCGGCATGCCACCAGCATGTCGGCATTGACCGAGAACGCGCCGATCAGCGAAAACGCGCTGTACCAGACGAGCGTCATCAGGAACGCCTTGCGCCGTCCGATGCGGTCCGCGAGGCTGCCGAGACACATCGCGCCGACGAACATCCCGATGAATGCCGATGCCAGCAGCAGCTTGAAATCGGCGCTTTGCCGGCTCAGCCCGTATTCGTTCTGCAACGCGGAACCGATCGTGCTGACGAGGAAGATCTCGTACATGTCGAAGAACAGCCCGATGCCGATCACCCAGACGACGAACCGGTGCAGCGCACCGACCGGCAGGTCGTCCATGAATTCGCCGAGCGTGATGGCGCGGGCGGGCAGGGCCGTCGCATCGGTACCGGCCCGGGCCGTGGGCGGTACGGCGGACGCGGGTCCACCCGCGGTGCCGCCAAGGTCGAGGGATTGGCTGTTCATCGTGTCTCCTGATTATCGATTTGCCGTGGCGCGACGCCCGGCCGTTCGCGGCCGGCCCTGTGGGCCCGCTCGCACGACGCGACGCACGTGCCCGCCAAGCCCGTGAAAGTCCGGATGCGCGGGGGGCGCCGATCGTCCGAAACATGGTGGGCGAATTTGCGCGGCGCGATAATTGCGGATGCCTCAAGCATCCTTTCCTGCGCAGAAAGGCTGCGGGACGGGCGTCGGACGGTGCGGCGGCCGCTGCGGGAACACGAGGGCAGGGAAAACCATCGGTGGTGTGGCGCGTGTTTGGCGCTTCGTGATGCCGTAGCGCGCGGTTCGATATCGGCTCGGTTGGCCTGGCGGCGCACAACAGAGCTGCGAACTCGGTTTCCCGCGTTCGTCGGCGTCCAGCGTCCGGCGATCGACCGGGCGCATAGGGCGCATAGGGCGCATAGGGCGCGCATCGTTGCCGCTCATGGCGACGCGCACGGATCGGAACGCCCGGCCGTCGCGGTCGCATCAGCATCAGCATCAGCATCAGCATCGGCACCGGGAGCGGCAGCGGCACTGACATCCGCACCGGCACTGCCGCCAGCATCGCCTCCGGCGTCGCCCCGTTCACCCCGGACCGTATCGGACGCAACAGCCTGCAACCTTGCCGCCAGGTCGGGCGCGATGCCGAGTTGCGCGGCTGTTTGCTCGCGCGGGCCGAAGGTTCGGACGTCGACACCGGCGATCTGCTGGAACAACACGAGCGCGCTCAGATAAGCGCCCGACACGCCCGGATGCAGATAATCGGGCCGCGAGATCGGCGGGTCGTTCCGCGCGTGCATGCCGTACCACAGCAGCGGCGCGCCGGACGGCACATACGGGTCGGGATCGGCAACACCGGTCGCCCATGCACGCTGCCACGCGCGGCCGACCGGCGCGACCGCGGCGATCGACGGATCGGTGCGGCGCGCGCGATCGAATGCATCGCGATACGCTGCGACGATGTCGGCGAGACGCTCGACGTAGCGTGCGTGAAAACCATCGCTGCCCGGCTCGCCCGCGAGCGCTTTCGCGAGATCGGCGCGCGGCCAGGTTTCATACAGATAGACACGCGCCTGCGGCGCCGCCGCACGAATGCCGCGGGCCAGCTTTGCGACGCTCGCACAGAAACCGGCCGGATCGCTCGCGCGGCTGTGCGTGAGCGCGAACGGCAGCGGCTTGACGCTCAGCTCCTGCAGAACGACCGCATCCCACGTGGGCCGATCGATCACGTCCGATGCCACGCGGGCATGTTTCGCGAGACTCGTCGCCGACATCGCCTCGAGGTGCACGTCGTAGTCGAGCCCGGCTTCGACGGCAAGGCGCGCGAAGATACCCGGAATTCCGCCCCACGGGCCCGGCTCGCGTTCCGCGCGGGCATCGGTCCGCCCGAAGTTTTCGTCGACGACCTGCGCGGTGCCGGCGACGCCCTGGCTGCCGGCGCGCATTGCGCCGTACGAACGCACGGGCGCGTAACGGCCGTGTGTGAGGCTGTCGCCGACGAACAGGATGCGCTGCGGCGCGCGGGCCGCCGGCGCGGGCGCGCCCGGCACGTCCGCGGCAAACGCGGCCGTCGCCGGCCCGGCGATCAGCAGCGCGGCGATGAACGTCCGCGCGCAACGCGTGACCAGGCAAAGGAACGAGGGTACGGCAGGCAGGTCGGTCATCTCGGGGTTCCGGAAGGACGCGTGGCCGCAGTATTTCACGAAGCGGCGCGACGTGGCATCTGCCGTTCGGCCAACTTGGAGGCGGTTTCCAGGTCCGCTATCCTGAGCGCTGGATTTCTGAAACCCCGGCCCGCCGGCCGCCCCGCATGCCCGCCGGCATGCTTCCCGTTTGTGTTCGCGCCGCCCACAGGAGACGCACGACATGATTCCCTCGACCGACAACCGGACGCTGTTGCGCACGCTCGGCATCCGCACCCCAATCATCCAGGCGCCGATGGCCGGCGTCAGCACGCCCGCGCTGGCGGCAGCCGTGTCGAACGCGGGCGGGCTCGGCTCGCTCGGCGTCGGCGCGACGAACGCCGACGGCGCGCGCAAGATGATCCACGACACGCGCGCGCTGACCGACCGGCCGTTCAACATCAACCTGTTCTGCCACCAGCCGGCCCGTGCCGACGCAGCCGTCGAACGCGCGTGGCTCGACTGGCTCGCGCCCGCATTCCGCGAACACGGCGCGACGCCGCCGGCGTCGCTGTCGGAGATCTATACGAGCTTCGTCGAGGACGATGCGATGCTCGCGATGCTGGTCGAAGAAAAACCGGCCGTCGTGAGCTTTCATTTCGGGTTGCCGTCCGACGAGGCAATCGCGATGTTGAAGCGCGCGGGCGTCACGCTGTTCGCGACCGCGACGAATCCCGACGAAGCCCGGCAGATCGCCGCGGCCGGCATCGATGCGATCGTCGCGCAGGGCATCGAGGCCGGCGGGCACCGGGGCGTGTTCGACTCGACGGCGCACGACGATCGGCTCGGCACGTTCGCGCTCACGCGCCTGATCGTGCGCGAATGCGCGCTGCCGGTGATCGCCGCCGGCGGCATCATGGACGGCGACGGCATCGCCGCGGCGCTCGCGCTCGGCGCGCAGGCCGCGCAGCTCGGCACCGCCTTCGTCGCATGCCCGGAGACATCGATCGACGACGGCTATCGCCACGCGATCTTCGGCGACGCGGCGCGCCGCACGACGTTCACGAGCGCGATCTCCGGCCGGCTCGCGCGCGGCATCGCGAACCGGCTGACCGCGCTCGGCGACGATCCGCACGCACCGGCCACCCCGGCCTATCCGATCGCGTACGACGCCGGTAAGGCACTGCATGCGGCCGCGAAGGCGAAAGGCGAGTTCGGCTACGGTGCGCAGTGGGCCGGGCAGGCGGCGCCCCTCGTCCGGTCGCTGCCCGCGGCCGAACTGTTCGCGACGCTCGAGCGCGAGACGCGAGCGGCCATCGCGCGGTTGCAGCACGTGCTGGACTGATTCCAGGGCCCGCGCCGCGCGCAGCGGGCTGGGCGAATGCGCAGCGATGCCACCGCAACGCGCAATACGCAACGCACGGCGCCGGCCACAAAATTGCAATGTTCTGTATCCGAGCGCCGCGCGGATACAACGCGATACAAAGCATGGGCCCCGGCCCGCTATAAAGCAGGCATGACCTCCTGAGGAGCACGACATGTCTGCAACATGGTTCAACGGATCCTGCCATTGCGGCGCGGTGAAATTCGAAGTCCGGACGGCGCTTGCGCCGGCGACCCGCTGCAACTGCAGCCTCTGCCGCCGTCGCGGCGCGCTGATGAGCCCGATGTTCGATGCAAGCGAACTGAAGATCGTCGCAGGCGAGAGCGCGTTGACCAGCTACCGGTTCAACACGCACACGGCCCACCACTTTTTCTGCAGCCGGTGCGGGATCTACCCGTTCCACCAGACGCGCAAGGATCCCGCGTGCTGGCGCGTCAATCTCGGCTGCCTCGAGGGTGTCGATCCGTACGCGCTCGAAGCCACGGTCGCCAACGGTGCGAGCCTTTCGGTCGTGGAGGACGCATGAAACGCTGGCTGATGATCCTCCTATTCGCCGCGGGCGGCCTCGCGACCGAAATCGCCCATCCGGTGCAGTGTTCGCTGCTGTCGATTAGCCGGCAGCGGGTCGGCACCCGCCGGGGTCGGAACGACGGCCCGTACTGAACATACAAGTGCGGGGCGGGCGCGGCGCGTATCGCATGCTGTCAATCGGAAACGATAATCATGCTTCCGATAAGATCGCACGCGATATATAATCGGTTCATCTGCGACACGATCCCGTGTCGAGGGAGGACGCTCATGAAACCGACCGACGCACCATCGCCAGCCACGCCGAAACTGTCCGAGTTCCTGTGCTTTGCGATCTACTCGACGAACCTCGCGTTCGGCAAGGCATACAAGCCGATCCTGGAAGAGCTCGGCCTCACGTACACGCAATACATCACGATCATTGCGCTATGGGAGGAGGACAACCAGACGGTCGGGCAGCTCGGCGAAAAGCTGTTCCTCGAATCGAACACGTTGACGCCGATCCTGAAGAAACTCGAGGCGATGGGCTATCTGGAGCGACACCGCGATCCGTCGGACGAGCGCCAGGTGCTCGTGAGCCTGACGAAAAGCGGCCGCCGCGTGCGCGAGAAGGGGCTCGACATGGATCTCGTCGAAGCCACCGGGTTGAAGCCCGACGAATTCGCGAAGATGCAGAAGGCGATCGTCACGCTGCGCGGCAATCTGATCGATTCGATCGACGAATAGACACGAATAGACACGAGCCGGCGGCGCACCTGCCGCCGGCCATTGCGGAAATTTCCGCAATTTCCGAACACCTCCCGCGATCGCGGCCGACGCACCGCCGCAACCAGGCAAGGCCGGCTCCTTTCCTGCTAACCCGTCCGGGTCTGCGCACGCTCAAGCACCAGCAAATGCATGTCGCGGCGCGTCACGAAGCCGAGTGCCCGATAGCGCTCGATCGCGACGTGATTCGACGTGAGCACGTGCAGAAACGGCGTTTCCTCCCGCGCACGGATGGTCGCGATCAATGAGCGGATCAGTCCGGCCGCGAGCCCCTGGCCCCGAAACGCCGGATCCACGCACACGGCGCTGATCTCCGCATGACCGCTGGCCCGCAGCCGCTGACCGGTCATCGCGACGAGCCGGCCCTGCCTGCGCACGCCGATATAGCCGCCGAATTCGATCGTGCGCGGGCCGAACGGGCCGGGTTCCGTCGCCGCGATCAGCGCGAGCATCTCCGGCACGTCGGCTTCGGTCAGCGGCACATGCTCGGAAGGATCCATGTCGTCGAGCGTTCCCTGCCAGATCATCTGATGCAGCGTCGCGCGCCGGACCACCGAAAGGCCGGCCGGCGTCGGTATCTCGTCCGGTGAAAACAGTGCCGCCGGCCCGTATGCGTCGATCACTCCGCGCAACGCGTCGAACGCGGCCGGGCTGCGATCGGCCATGCCGGCAAATGGCGCGAGGGCCGGCGGAAACCGCCGCGCACGCGCATCGCCGAGCGCAAAACGGTGCTGCTCGCCGGCGAGCGCATGCCAAACGGCGTTGTCGAGCGGGTGCGATCCGTCTTCTTCGTGTCCCGCCGTTGCTTCCCGCATCGCGTGCTCCTTGATTGAACGCTGTCCGCCGCACAGCATAGACGCGATCGGTCACGCAGGTTGCAGACGAACAAAAGCGCACGCGATTACATCGCATGCGCTTTATTTGACGGGCGGTATCGCCGATTTCGTCGTGACGTTCAATGACCGAAATAGATCGAGCGCTCGGCCATGCGAATCGTGCTGCGACCGCCGGATTGCGTCGCGCCGTCGGCGTTGCTGCCATAACCGGCTGCCTGCGTGTCGGCCGCCGTCGCGCCATTGTCGCGAACCCGCTTCAGCGCGGCCTGCAGGTTGTCCGGGTAGTTCGGATCGTTCGGGCGGTTCGGCAGATAGCCGGCCTGCTGGAGCGCGGCCAGCTCCGCCCGCACCTGCGCGCGCGTCACGGTGGTTTCAGCGGCGAACACCGGTGCGGCAACGGAAGCCGACACGGCGACGAGCAGGGCTGCAATCAGTTTAGTCTTCATCATTCACCTCGATAGAAAATAGCGTATTCAGGGTTGTCCGGGCACGCCGGCAATCAATGTCGGTCGCGGTTTCGTTCAATGGCCGAAGTAGATCGAACGCTCGGCGACACGCGTGACGGAACGGCTGCCCGACTGCGTGACGGCTGCGGCGTCGCTGCCATAACCGGACGTCGCCGTATCGGCCGCGACGGCGTCGTTGGCGTGGATACGCGTCAGCGCGGCCTGCAGGTCGTCCGGATAGTGCGGATCGTTCGCGCGGCCCGGCGCATAGCCAGCCTGCTGCAACTGGACGAGCTCGGCACGCACTTGCGCACGCGTCACGACGGCTTCACTGGCAAAGGCCGGAGCGGCAACGGCGGCGGACACGGCAACGAGAAGGGCAGTGATCAGTTGGGTTTTCATCATTTACCTCGACAAGAATAGGGTGGGTGATTCGTGAAGGCGGCGCCTGGCCGCCCGATCCAATGCTCAGACGATGCGGATCTCGACATCGATGTTGCCGCGCGTCGCCTTCGAATACGGGCAGGTCTGATGCGCGGTATCGACGATGTGCTGCACGACGTCGCGATCGAGCCCCGGCACGCTCACGTTCAGGCGAGCCTGCAGAAAGTACGCGTTGCCGCCCATGCCGAGGTCCACTTCGGTGTCCACCGCGAGATCGGCCGGCAGCGTCACCTTCGCCTCGCGCGCCGCAAGCTGCATCGCGCCGATGAAGCAGGCCGACCAGCCGGCCGCGAACAGTTGTTCCGGGTTGGTGCCGGTGCCGGCGCTGCCCGGCGACGACAGCTGGATGTCCAGGCGGCCGTCGGAACTGCGCGCCGCGCCGTCGCGGCCGCCGGAAGTCGTGTGCGTCTTGCCCGTGTACAGCACTTTTTCGATCTTGCTCATCATTCACTCCGTCAGGTTTGAAGGTCTTTTCAGATGCGATTCGATCGCATGCGATGCAGTTTCGTCGAGACGCCGACTCACGTCAAGCGGATTCGATTAAATCGCGTGCGATATTTTGTATTTCAATGTATCTGAATCGTTTCGGGCCTTGCGGGGCAAGGCTTTTCGGCGATCAATCCCTTATATTGAAAAGGCGATGCGAAGGGAAAATTCGCCGGCGGGCAGGGCAGACACGCGTCTCAATGGCCATCGACTTGGCAGCGGAAACCCCGTTACGCTGGACGGATTTCGGCGATCACGACCAGGATCACGGCAGCGTCCGCAGGCAACTGGCGCTGGGAAAAGGCCGAGCGAGCGTGTCCGGCCTTGTCGCCCAGCACCGCGGCGAACAGGTCGGAGGCACCGTCGATCACGGCCGGCTGGCCGTAGAAGCCGTCGGCCGACGCGACGTGGCCCTCGACCCGCACGATGTGATGCAGTCGGTCGAACCCGCCCAGGTGCTTGCCGATCTGCGCGAGCACATTCAGCGCCGCGAGCTGCGCCGCGTGCCGACCGTCATCGACGTTCAATTGTTCGCCGACGCGGCCCGTATAGGCCACCTTGCCGTCGACGAGCGGCAGTTGCCCGGACACGAACAACAGGTTGCCGGCTTCGCTGACGGCCGTATAGCTGCCGAGCGGTTGCGGCGGTTCGGGTAGCGAAAAGCCGAGTCCGGCCAGTTTCTGTTCGATCGTCATCGCGTTCTCCTTCGGGGATGATTGACGGGTCTGTCAGTCACTCTAGTGAGGCGGTCGGCGCCGGTAAATATCGTTCGCGCAATTGATTTGGCACACGATGTAACGAATCGCGCGCGGCATCGAACGGCGCGAACGCGTGCCGGCAAAGCGGCCCGGTGCCGCCCGCCGTGTTCGCTGGTTCGCTGGTTCGCCGCCGGGGATTCATGCACACTCGTTGCTTCGACATCCCGCGACACAAGCACCGGACACCGCTGGAGCCGCTTCATGCAACGAAAATTCGACGACCTCCTGCTCGGCAGCATCGAGCTGTTCTGCCTGGCAGCCGAACTCGGCAGCTTCACGCTCGCCGCGACGGCCGCGAGCGTCACGCCGGCCGCCGTCAGCCGGTCGGTCGCGCGGCTCGAGGAGCGTCTCGGCGTACGCCTGTTCGTCCGGACGACGCGGCAAATCCGCCTGACCGATTCCGGACGGCGCTACTTCGAGCAATGCCGTGATGCGCTGTCTCAGCTCGTCGACGCGGAGCGCGAGGCAACGGGCCAGCAGGCAACGCCGGCGGGCGTGCTGCGCATCAGCATGCCGACGCCGTACGGACACTATCGGGTGCTGCCGCTGCTGCCCGCGTTTCGCGAGCGCTACCCGGACGTCCGCGTCGAAACGCACCTGAGCAACCGCAACATCGACTTCGCCGAGGAGGGTTTCGACCTTGCGATCCGCGGCCGTGCGCCGGCGGATTCGAGCCTCGTCGCGCGCAAGCTCGAGGACGCCGAACTCGTCGTCGTTGCGACGCCCGGCTACCTGAAGCGCGCCGGCGTGCCGCGCGCCGTCGACGATCTGCACGCGCACGAATGCATCCAGTTCGAGCTCCCGAGCAGCGGCCGGCCGATTCCGTGGCTGTTCAACGACGGCGCGGCAGAAATCGAAATCGCGACGACCGGCGGTTACGGCACGTCGGGCGACGTCCTCGCAGGCGTCACGCTCGCGCGCAGCGGTGCGGGCCTGTTCCAGACCTACCGCTTCATCGTCGAACGGGATCTGCGGGAGGGCACGCTCGCGGAGGTGCTGTCCGGTCAGGGCGGGCGGTCGCGGCCGTTCATGCTGCTGTATCCACATGCACGCTATCTGTCGTCACGCGTGCGCGTCTTCGTCGACTTTCTCGTCGAACATCTCGAGCAGGCGCCCGACAAGCGCAAGCGCTAGCCGCGTGCGGCCGGTGCGCGGACGGCGCGGCTGAGCCGGTAGCGGGCCGGCGCGCGCCATCCGCGCCGGCCGTTCTCACTACTTTGCCGCTCAGTGCCCGGCGCTCTGGCCGCCGTCCACGTGCAGGATCTCGCCGGTGACGAACGGCGCCGAATCGAGATACAGGATCGCGCCGACGATGTCGCTCATCTCGCCCATCCGGCCGACCGGATGCAGCGCTGCGAGCGTTGCATGCGTGTCGGGCGCATGCATCGGCGAGTTGATGATGCCGGGCGACACCGCGTTCACGCGGATGCCGGCCTTCGCATACTCGATCGCGAGCGACTTCGTCGCCGCATTGAGCCCGCCTTTCGTCAGCGATGCGAGTACCGATGGCACGTTGCTGTTCGCGTGGTCGACGAGGCTCGTCGTGATGCTGACCACGTGTCCGCCGCCATGCCGCTGCATCGCCGCGATCGCGCGCTGCGTGACGTGGAAGAAGCCGTCCAGGTTCACGCGGGTGATGGCCGCATAGTCGTCCGCCGTGTATTGCGTGAACGGCTTCGCGATGAACACGCCGGCGTTGTTGACGAGCGTGTCGACCTGCCCGAAGCGCTCGATTGCGGTGTCGACCACGCGCCGCGCGACCGCCGGATCGCCGATGTCGCCCGCGACGGTGACGAGATCGGGATCGTTCGACGGCCCGATCGAACGGGACGTCGCGACCACCCGATGGCCCTGGGCGCGGAATGCGTTGACCGTTTCAGCACCGATGCCTTGCGATGCGCCGGTGACGATGATGACTTTGGACGTGCTCATGATATGCCTCGACAGGTGACTGGTTTTCGGCTTCAGTGCCGACCGGATCGATGAATCCGATGGACCAGACTCTAGGCGTGTCGGGCCGGAGTTCGAACACCCACCATGGAGCAACAGTCTTGCGTCGCGGGAACAAATGCGGGGCGCCTGCAGCGGCGATCGGTGCGGCGGTGGTGTTCGCGCAAGTGGATCGACGTGATTGTCAATGCGCCGGCAATCGGATGACGACGCGCGTCGAATCGTCGTGAATGCGGAGGTTTGCGCGGTCAAACGAGGCGAACGCCGGGCGCTGGTTTGTTCGCAACACGGCGGGCACTTCGCCAATTTATCGACGCTATCTGGATAACTTTTCTTATCACAATAGGTCGATTAAAAACACGAACTCGCTCGTTCCAGAATGCGTCTGACGGGGACTTCGGTCGCCGGGGCGTGGGCGCAGGTCGCACCAACGGACGGCGAGACTGCCGACCAGCGCCGCGCTCTGCACGGCATCCTCGCGGCGCGGCGCGACGAAGCGGGGCATAGCGCAGCGCCTAGTCCAGCTTGCAACCTCGAGCAACGACGCATCGTGAGCGAGCGGCGCCGCATCGAGCGGAACGGCGGCGCCCGCGTCCCCCAGCCGCACGATGATGATCGCGTGATCGGGGCGATCGTCGCGCCGCTCCACGATCGCATCGATCCGACGCCGTGCGCGCGTCACCGCCGCATTCGCGTGCGCCCCCCGCTGCGGCCTGTGCGCGTTACAGCGAACCCTGGAATTCGAGCACGCGCGCCTTGAAGTCGTCCGGAACGGCCAGCGTCGTATTGCTCGCGTAATCGAACATCACGTGCGTCGACGCGCCGCGCGCAACGATAGTCCGGTCATCGCGCTCCATCAGATGTTCGAGGTCGAAGCTCTTGCTGCCGAAGCGCACGATGCTCGACCGGATCGTCAGGTTGTCGCCGAACTGCGCAGGCGCGAGGTATTCGCACTGCGTCTTCACCATGATGTGCGGCAGTTTCTCGCTGCGCGGCAGGCCGAGCAGATCGAACATATAACAGAGGTAAGAATGCTGCAGATAGTCGTAATAGACAGGACTGCTCACGTGCCCCATCGAATCCGTATCGCGATACTTCACGTGAATCGGCGTTTCGTAATGTCGCTTGGTCATGATGTCTCTCCGGAATGGCTGGGTTGATTTATATATTCGAACCTGCTTTACAGTCAGGTACCCGAAAAATTAATCGAACACGTATCGGAGCGCCACTATCAGAACGGATAGCGCACGGCAGCGATGTCGGAGGGCCCGTCGTAACAGGCGGCGACGAACTTTTCATGCTCGGCCCCTATCCTGAATAGCCCGGCGGGCTTGCAGCGGGCGACAAGATGCTGCTCGGAGACGATCGGCGGGTTGTAACGATCCGACGGCATTCGACATCGGCCCCTTCCAGAAAACGCATCGAGCGACCGATCGCCGGCGACACGGCGACTATAGCCGCACCGATGCTCGCGCACGACTGACAGGGGGATAGGGAAGCGCACCGGGCCGCGTCGCGCCTGTGCTGCTAGGGCTGTTTGCGCTTCGCGAAGTAATGCGCGGGCGAATCGCCGAATGCACGGCGAAACATCGCGATGAAATTGCTCGGCGTCGCATAGCCGAGCGCATCCGCGATATTGGCGACGCTGTCGCCGTTCGCGAGACGTTCGAGCGCGTGCGTGAGCCGCGCCTGCTGTCGCCATTGCGCGAAGCTCGTGCCGGTCTCGGCGACGAACAGCCTGGTCAGCGTGCGGGCGGACAACCCGGCCCATTCGGCCCACGCGTCGAGCGTGCGGCTGTCGTGCGGCTGGCCGAGGATCGCATTGGCGATCCGCAGCAGCCGGCGATCGCGCGGCATCGGCAAATGCAGCGGTTCATGCGGCGCGCGGCGCATCTCCTCGAGCAGCACGATGCTCATGCGCGCCTGCTCGGTATCGAGCCTGTCCTGGTCGGCCCAGGACACGGCACGACGCACGAGCGCGCGCATCAGCTCGGTGATCGCAATCACGCAGGGCCGGTCCGGCATCCGCCGGCTCGCGGCCGGTGCGATCACGACGCTCCAGCCGCTCAACGCACCGCTGATGCTGACCTTGTGCTGCTCACCCGGCGGAATCCAGCCTGCGCGATGCGGTGGCAGCAGCCATGAGCCGTGCGGCGTGCGCACGTGCGCGAACCCGCTCTCCACGCAGAACACCTGACCGCGCAAATGGCTGTGCCAGTCGACTTCGCGCGTGCCGAGTTGATACGCGTTCCTGCCGTCGTCTTCACCCCACACGGCGATCAGCGACGGACCGTCCTCGCGTTCACTCGGATCGGCGTCGGCGCGCTGCACGGCGCGCGACGGAGAAGCTTCACGGATGGGCATGGCCGGAATTCATTATTTTTTGTCTAAACAACATTATCAGCTTTGTCCCTGGGCGTCCAACAATGCATGTCGTGTTCAAACCGAATCGAAGCAGAGGAATGCGATGCATGCAGCACTTGCTCCCAGGACGGACGATGCCAGCGCGCGGCGCGTCGTGTCGCGAATGGCGATCGCGGCAGCGCTCGCGATGCTCGGCGCGTGCGCGAGCCGCGACGGGCTCACGCCGGCCGGCACGCTGCTCGGCGCCGAGTCGCTCGCTGCGACGCGCAGCCTCGCCCACGCATCGATCGCCGACTGGCCGGCCGCCGACTGGTGGCGTGCGCTGCACGATCCGGAGCTGAACGCGCTGATCGACGAGGCGCTCGCCGGCAATCCCGATCTCGCCACCGCCGATGCGCGCGCACGTGAAGCGCAGGCGCTGGTGATCGAGGCGCAGGCCGCGCGCGTGCCGCACATCGTCGGCCGCGCGAGCGCGAAGGGCGAGCGCCCGTCCGGCACGCAGTTCTCGCCCGGCGAAGGCGGCGGTTTCTTCAGCCACACGCGCGAGATGAATCTCGGCTTCAGCTGGGATCTCGATCTGTGGGGCGGCCGCCGTGCCGCATGGGAAGCCGCGCTCGGCGAAGCGCGTGCCGCGCGGGTCGACGCGCGGGCCGCACGCATCATGCTGTCCGTCAACGTCGCACGCGCATACGTGAACCTCGCGTATGCGTTCGATCAGCAGGACGTCGCGCGTGCCGAATACGAGCGTGCCGACGAAGCGCTGACACTGACCCGCCAGCGTGTGGCCAAAGGCATCGACAACGTCGCGCAACAGCGCCAGGCGGAAAGCGAGGTCGCGGCCGCCGCGCGCGAGCAGGCACGCGCGGCTCAGGCGATCGGCAGCGCGCGCATCGCCGTCGCGATCCTGCTCGGCGCGGGCCCCGACCGCGGCCTTGCGCTCGCGCGTCCCGCGCCATTGCCGATCGCGGCGCTCGCAGTGCCGGCCGATCTGCCCGCGGCGTTGCTCGGCCGGCGCGCCGACATCGTCGCCGCGCGCTGGCGGGTCGAGGCGGCGAGCCGCAACGTCGTCGCCGCCCGCGCGGACTTCCTGCCCAACGTGAGCCTGACCGCGCTGATCGGGCTGGCGACACGCGGCGGCGCATCGTTGTTCCAGGCCGCGTCGCGCACCTACAACATCGGTCCGGCCGTGAGCCTGCCGATTTTCGACGGCGGCGAGCGGCGCGGCGTGCTGCGCAAGCGCGACGCGCAATACGACCTGGCGGTCGCCGGCTACAACAAGACGCTGATCGGTGCGATCGGCGAAGTGGCCGACGATCTGCACCGGCTTGATTCGCTCGCCCTGCAGGCCGACGCGCAGCAGCGTGCGCTCGATTCCGCCACCGACGCGTGGCGACTCGCGGACGCGCGCTACCGGGCCGGAGTCGGCAGCTACCTCGATGCGCTCGTCGTGCGCCAGCAGCTACTGGTCGCGAGCCGCGAAGTCGCCGCGCTGCGCGCCCAGCGCGCGGATCAATCGCTGCAGCTCGTCGCGGCACTGGGCGGCGGCTTCCGCGCCGAACCCGACGACGTCGCACTCGCCGTCACGCCTTCCCACCGTCCCTGAGATCGAACCATGAGCAGCGACAACACCCTGCAGACTCCTCCTCGACCCGCGGCCGCCGATCCGGCCAGCGCGCGCCAGCATCCCGTCGGCGATCATCCGGGCGGATCGCGCTCGCCGGCCGACACCGCTCCCCGCGCACAACCGGGAGCGGGCGGGACGGTACCCGCGGCACCGCCCGCGCGACGCAAGCATCTGGTGCGCGCGCTCGTCGCCGTGTTCGCGTTCGGTATTGCCGGGTGGGGCGCCTGGTATGCGCTCGTCGGCCGGTGGTACGAAACGACCGACAACGCGTACGCGCAAGGCAACGTCGTCGAGCTGACGCCGCAGGTGACGGGCACCGTCGTGTCGATCGACGCGGACGACGGCGACCTCGTGCATGCAGGCACGCCGCTTGTGCGCCTCGACCCGAGCGACGCGCAGGTCGCGCTCGCGGCCGCACAGGCCGATCTCGCGGCAACGGTGCGGAAGGTGCGCGGCCTGTACAGCAACGAGCGCGGGCTCGCGAACAGCATTGACGGCGCGCGCGCCGAACTCGCCGCGCGCCGCACCGCGCTCGACAAGGCGAAGGCCGACTACCGGCGCCGCGAGGATCTCGGCCGCTCCGGCGCGATTTCGCACGAGGAGCTCGCTCATGCACGCGATACATTGACATCCGCGCAAAGCGCGTATGCAGCCGCACAAAGTGCGCTCGCCACGTTGAGCGAACAGCATCAGACGAGCAAGGCACTGGTCGACGACACCGCCGTCGCCTCTCATCCCGACGTTCAGGCCGCGGCGTCACGCCTGCGTGCCGCCTACCTGGCGCGCACTCGCACCGATATCGTCGCCCCCGTTACCGGCTATGTCGCGAAGCGCACGGTACAGGTCGGCCAGCGCGTCTCGCCGGGTGTGCCGCTGCTCGCGGTCGTGCCGTTGCGCGAGTTGTGGGTCGATGCCAACTTCACCGAGAAGCAGCTCGACCACATGCGGATCGGCCAGCCTGTCGAACTGACGGCCGACCTATACGGCAGCAACGTACGTTACAGCGGCCGCGTGCAGAGCCTCGGGGTGGGCACCGGCAGCGCATTCTCGCTGCTGCCCGCCCAGAATGCGACCGGCAACTGGATCAAGATCGTGCAGCGGCTGCCGGTTCGTATCGAATTGACGGACCCGGCACAGCTCGACGCGCATCCGCTGCGCATCGGCCTGTCGATGCACGCAAGCGTCGATCAGCACGATCGCAGCGGCGCAATGCTGTCGCAACGCGCGCAGCGAGATCCCGTGTTCCGCACCGATGTATACCGTGAGGAGCTCGCGCGCGCCGACGGGCTGATCGCCGATGTCCTGCATGCAAACCTGCCCGCGACGGCGCGCGCGGAGCGTGTGCGATGAGCGGGCCGATGCCGGCCGCCGATGGCGGCTTTCGCCCGCCGAGCGTCGCGCTGACGACGTTCGGTCTCGCGCTCGCGGTCTTCATGCAGGTGCTCGACGGCACTGTCGCGAACGTATCGCTGCCGACGATCGCCGGCAATTTCGGCGTGAGCACGACGCAGAGCGCATGGGTCGTCACCACGTTCTCGGTCAGCAATGCAATCGCGCTGCCGCTGACCGGGTTTCTCGTCAAGCGCATCGGGCAGGTCCGGCTGTTCGTGTGGGCCACGCTCGCCTTCACGTTCGCGTCGCTCCTGTGCGGCCTCGCGCAAAACCTGCCGCAGCTCGTCGCGTTTCGCGCGCTGCAGGGCCTGGTAGCCGGGCCGATGATCCCCACCACGCAAGCGTTGATGCTGTCGATCTATCCGCCGCAGCGACGCGGCTTCGCGCTGTCGATGATCGCGATGGTCACCGTCGTCGCGCCGATCGCGGGCCCCGTATTCGGCGGCTGGATCACCGAGCATTACTCGTGGCGCTGGGCGTTCCTGATCAATCTGCCGATCGGCGTGTTCGCCGCGCTCTGCATCTTCGCGCAGATGCGTGCGCGCGTCGAAACGACCGTCGCCGCGCGCGTCGACTATGTCGGCCTCGCCGCGCTCGTGGTCGGCGTCGGCGCACTGCAGATCGTGCTCGACAAGGGCAACGAGGCCGACTGGTTCAACTCCACGTTCATCGTCGTGATGTCGGTGGTCGCCGCATTCGGCATCGCGCTGTTCCTGATCTGGGAACTCAACGAACCGAATCCGATCGTGAACCTGCGGCTCTTCGCCCATCGCAACTTCGCGGCAGGCACGCTGACGCTCGTGCTCGCATACTCGGCGTTCTTCGCGGTCAACGTGATCGTCCCGCAATGGTTGCAGCGCACGCTCGGCTACACGGCGTTCTGGGCCGGGCTTGCCGTCGCACCGATGGGCGTGATTCCGGTGCTGACGACGCCGTTCATGGGCAAGTACGCGCCGCGCTTCAACATGCGCGCGCTCGTGTGCTGCGCATTCGCGATCCTCGGTGCGTCGTCCTTCCTGCGCGCAGGCTTCGTGCCCGACGTCGACTTCACGCACATCGCGCTGATCCAGCTGCTGCAGGGGCTCGGCCTCGCGCTGTTCATCATGCCGATCAACAGCATCCTGCTGTCCGACCTGAAACCCGACGAGATCGCCGCCGGGTCCGGCCTGTCGACCTTCCTGCGCACGCTCGGCGCGAGCTTCGCGGTATCGATCACGTCGTTCCTGTGGGATCGGCGCGCCGTCGTGCACCACGCGCAACTCAGCGAGCACCTGAGCGCGTTCGATCCGGCCGTGCGCGCCGAGGTCGCGCGGCTCGGCGGCGGCGACCCGCAACGGGCCGCCGCGCTACTGGGCAATCTGGTCGACGCGCAGGCCTATCAGATTTCGTTCAACGACGTTTCATTCGCGCTCGGCTGCGTCTATCTCGCCGTGATGGCGGTGGTATGGCTCGCCCGCCCGCCGTTCGGCCCCCGTGCCGGCGCGAAACGATGAAACGGGCGCCGCGCGGCCCGTTTCGACCCATGCTGTTCAACTCGAAGGAGATCGACCTGATGCATACCCAACACGCTGGAAAGATGTCGTCCGCACTGGCGACGCTCGCCGTATTCGATGTCACCGACTTTCCGCTCGTCGTCGTACGCAACGACGCGATCGCTTCCGACGGCTATGCGCAGCGCTGGCTCGACGACATGGATGTGCTGCTGCGGCACGGCGAGCCGTTTGTCATGATCTTTCCGCCGGCCCGCCCGGACGAAGCGCACGACGATCGCAAGCAACGCGGCAAGTGGCTCAAGGAGAACCGTGCCGCGCTCGCCACGGTCTGCCGTGCACTGATCACCGTCGAACCGGACCCGAAGGAACGTGACGCGGCCGTCGCAAACGGGGCTGGAATCGAAAAGGCATTCGGCGTTCCGTTCGACGTGGCGGCTTCGCTCGACGATGCAAGGCAGGCAGGCCGGCGACGCCTGACTGAGGCGGTCTAGCGCGGGCCGTGCGCGCGCAACGCCTCGAACCGGTTGCGCAAGTCCGCCTGAATGCAGATTCCAACGAATAAACGGGGTGGCTTGTATGAATGGACTGGAATGTCTGAATTGGTTGGTACCCGGCGACACGAACGCGTCATGGCAGCGGATGACCGACGCGGCCGCCGGAATGGGGTTCGACAAGGTCGTGCTGATCGTCTTGCCGTTTGCCGGCGCATCGTTCGATCTCGCGCGTAAATGGAGCAGCGGTGTGCCCGGCTGGACGGCACTGTACCGACAGCGCCAGTTCGACCGCGTCGACCCGATGCTGCGGCATTGCTTTCGTTCGGCGCTGCCGCTCGTATGGGACGGCGAGCTGTTCGCGCTGCCTGAGCAGCGGCGGTGTTACGAAGCGGCGTCCGCGTACGGCATGCGTACGGGGGTCGTGCTGCCGGCACGCGGCGCGAAAGGGGAGGTCGGCATGCTGTCGTGCGCGAGCGTGGACGACATCACCACGACGCGTGCGCGCTGTAACCGCCATCTGGCGGTGCTGACGCTGCTGCGCGACGTCGCGTGCGAAGCGATTGCCGGCACGCCCTGCCATGCCCCGCCCGACAGCGTGCCGCGGCTCAGCCGACGGGAAGTCGAATGCCTGCGATGGCATGCGGCCGGCAAGACCTCGTGGGAGATCGGCCACATCCTGAATGTGACCGAGTCGTGCATCAATTTCCACTTCATGAACATCCGTCGCAAGTTCAACGTGTCACGTCGACACGAAGCCGTGCTGCGCGCGGTCGAGTGGGGGCTGATCAGCATCTCCGACGTGACGGTGCCCGGCTAGTGCCGCAGCGGGCTCACCAGCGACCCAGCGGTCCAGAAACGCGCTGAGCCACGCTGCCGTCGCGCGATCGTGCCGCCGACCCTCGCGATTCTGCGTCGCGAGATCCTGCGCGCCGGGTGCCGACAGCTTGTGTGCGGCGGCCGTGCTCCAGCGTCGCATCATCGGATAGCTCACTTCCGGATGAAACTGGACGCCATATGCGCACGGTCCGTAGCGAACCGCCTGGTTCTCGAAATGCTCGCCGGTCGCGAGGACCTCGAGCCCCGCGACACGTTCGAAGCCCTCGCGATGCCATTGATAGACATGCGACGGCCATGAACCGAGCCGCCGCCCGGCGGGTGTCGCGGCAATCGGCCAATAGCCGATTTCCGCGCGCCCGTCCCGATGCGCGCTCACGCGGCCACCCAGATGGCGAATCATCATCTGCGCGCCGAGGCACACACCGAGAAACGGCGCGCGTTCGCGCAGCGGCACGCCGATCCAGTCGATCTCGTCGCGAATCCACAGATCGTCGTCGTTGGCGCTCATCGGCCCGCCGAACACCACGGCACCGGCATGCCCGGCGAGCGTCGCCGGCAACGGATCTCCGAGCGGCGGACGGCGAATGTCGAGCGGATGACCACGCGCGGCCAGCAGGCGCCCGATCCGGCCGGGGCTCGATTGTTCGCGATGCAGCACGATCAGGATCGGGCGAAGTGTGGAGTGCGTCATCTTGTGTGGACGGATGGAGGATCAACCCGGCTGGCCGCGCAGCGCGTCGAACGACACCATCACGTGTTCGCGATAGGCGGATCGACGGCATAGGCGAGCGTACCAGGCCTCGACATGCGGCAACCGCGGCCGCTCGACGTCGAGCGAGAAATAGCGGAACAGCGTCGCACCGGCCGGAATGTCGGCCAGGCCCGGCGTCGCGCCACCGAGAAACGGCTGCGTCGACAGCAACCGGTCGAGCAGCCGGTAATGCATGGCGCAGCGTGCGGTTTTGTCCCGCACGATCGCATCGTCGCGTTGTGCCGACGGCGTTCGGACCAACGCCCAGAATAGCCCGGTCATCACATCGGGTTCGAGCGCGGTCTGCGACCAGTCCATCCAGCGCTCTGCGCGCGAACGGGCGAACGTGTCGCGGCACCAGAACGGATTGTTCGGCACGCGCGCGGCGAGATAACGCAGGATCGTGTGCGATTCCCATACGACGTCGCCGTCCCAGTCGATCACCGGAATCCGGCAGGCAGGATTCAGCGCCGCGAATGCGGGCGTCTGCAGCGAACCGTATTCGCCGCCGGCCGGGATGTGCCGGTACGGCAGTCGCAGCTCGCCGACGAGCCATAGCACCTTCTGCACGTTGAACGACGTGCGGCGCCCCCAGACGGTCAGCATCGCGCGGCATCCTCGCAGCTACCGGTGCGCGCGAATGCAGCGTAGCGGTCGAGGCCGGCGGCCAGATCGGCGATCAGGTCGTCCGCATCCTCGAGTCCGATATGCAGCCGCACGCCGCGGCTGCCCGGTGGCCAGCGCTGCGCGAGACGATGCGCATCCAGGTCGAAGGGCAGTGCGAGGCTCTCGTAGCCGCCCCACGAGTAGCCGAGCCCGAACAGCGTCAAGTGATCGAGAAACGCGTCGACCGCCTGCCGCGGTGCGGGCTGCAACACGATCGAGAACAGCCCGGACGCGCCGCGGAAATCGCGGCGCCACAGTGCGTGTCCATCATCGCCGGGCAACGCGGGATACAACACGCGCTGCACTTGCGCGCGCGTCGTCAGCCAGGTCGCGACCGCGAGCGCATTGCGCTGGTGCTGCCGCAACCGCACGCCCAGCGTGCGCAAGCCGCGCAGCGCGAGATAGACGTCGTCCGGGCCGACACATAGCCCGAGGTCGCCATGCAATTGCTTCAACGCGGACCACGCGCGCTCGTTCGCCGAGACGACGCCGAGCATCGCGTCGGAATGCCCGACCAGATACTTCGTGCCGGCCTGGATCGACAGATCGATACCGAGTGCATGCGGCCGGAAGAACAGCGGCGTCGCCCAGCTGTTGTCCGCGATGACCAGCGCACCGTGCGCGTGCGCGAGCCGGACGAGTGCACGCACATCGTGCATGTCGAACGTGTAGGATCCCGGAACTTCGACATACACCGCGCGCGTGTTCGGCCGGAATGCGGCCGCAACGGGCGTATCGGCGTCGTACCAGCTCGTCTCGACGCCGAGCCGCGCGAGCACGCCTTCGCATGCGTGGCGCACCGGACCATACACCGATGCGGTCATCAGCAGGTGGTCTCCCGGTTTCAGACACGATAGCAGCGCGAGCGTGCACGCGGACAACCCGGACGGACACAGCACCGTACCGGCGCCACCTTCGAGACTCGTTATCGCCTGCTCGAGCGCTTCCGTAGTCGGCGTGCCGCGCCGGCCGTAGATATATGGTTGCGTGCGGTTCAGCAGATCCGACACGGTCGGGCTGAGCACGGTCGACGCGTGGTAGACGGGCGGGTTCACGAAGCCGTGCCATGCCGCGCTGTCGCGGCCCGCATGCACGAGTTGCGTGTCGTCGTGCATCCCGCCGTACAGATCGTCGCACGGCTGCGATCGGCGTTTGGCAGGCGTCACGGCCATAGCGCGCACCGGTCCCAGCGCTGGCCGGCGCGGCGGTATGCCTGCCGCGCAAAACGCCGCGCACTGTCGGCACGCCAGAATTCGGCTTCGTCCGGCGCGAGCGCGTACAGGTGCCAGTCGTCCGATGCCAGATCCGGATCGGCGGCCAGCCGCGCCAGCTGCGCATCGATTGCGCGCGTGAGGTCGGCCGGATCATCGAGCCGTTCGCTTTGCCGGCCGGCCAGAATGCTCGCGCGCGAGCGTTCCGGGCGGCTTGCGAAATCGGCTCGGCCGGCCGCGGCCGGTAGCCGCTCGACCGGGCCGCTGAGCCGGACCTGACTGGCGATCGCCGGCCAGTAGAACGTCAGCGCGGCGTACGGCCGGTGTTCGAGTTGACACCCCTTGGGACTGCGTGCATTCGCCGCGAAATGCCAGCCGCGCACATCGACGTTCAGCAGCACGACGGCGCGCGCATCGGGCCGCCCGTCTGGGCGGACCGTCGACAGCGTCATCACCTGCGGTTCAAGCGCGCCTGCCGTCACGGCCTCGCCGAGCCAGCGCTCGAATTGCGCATGCGGCGTGTCGGGCCAGTCGTGCGGGGCAACATGGGGCGCGGCATGTGCGAGTGTTTTCAGCGCCTTCAGACGCATTGCGATCGTGTCCATGGCGTGGCTCATGCGATACCGAATTGCGTTGCGCGGGCAATCAGCCGATGCGCGGCGAGATAGTCGGGAACTTCCGCGAGAAAGCCGTCGACGACGGCCGCTGCAACGCGGCGCCCGCCGGCTTCGCGCCGAGCGGTATCGAACGCGTCAATCACGCGGCGGGCGAGGGCGACTTCGTCGGACGTCGGCGTGAGCACACGATTGACGACCGGCACGAACTGCGCGTTGACGATCGCTTTCGCCTGGTAACCGAGGCCGCGCGATACATGCATGTCGCGTTCCGCGCCCTCGTTGTCGGCATAACTGTACGGGCAGTCGATCGCGGTGACGCCGACCGCCGCACACTCGACGCGAAAGCGCGAGCGAACGTAGTCGAGTTCGCGGCCCGCGCGCGTGCGTTCGGCACTCATGTCGGCCACCATGTCCTCGGTCGCGACGAGCACGGCCGACACGCGCGGGCTCGAACGGGCGATCGCCATCGTGTTCACGAGACCGAGCGTCGTCTCGACGTTCGGCACCAGTTCAGTCGAGCCGGGCGCGATCTCATATTCGTGCTCGAAACGCGTCACCGCTTCGTCGAGCGCGGCGGCCTGCTCGGGTGTCGCAACGTAGGACATCATCACGATGTCCGGGCGGCCGCGCATCGCGGCACGCAAGTCATCGATTCCGCCCGCATCGAGCGGATTCACGCGCACGGCCGCCAGCACGCCGGCGTCGCGCCAGCCGGCCAGCACGCGTTCGCTGAGCTCGCGCGCGGCCGGACGGCGCTCGGGCGGCGTGAAGGTTTCGAGCTCCTGGATCAGGACGTCTGCGCCGCTCGCGGCACCGGCAACGAGCGCGTCGTGATCCGCACCGGCGAGGAATAGCCAGGAGCGGCGCAAGCGGGAAGGGCGTCGGTTCGTCGATGTCATGCTGGATTTCCTGTAACGCGCGTGGTGCGCATATCGATGACGCGGGCGTTCAGCCGGCACGCATCATCTGGTTGAAGATGTTCTTGCGGTGCATTTCCTCGGTTCCGCCGACGCTCATGAAACCCAGCGCATCCGATGCAAAAGCCGCCACCGGCCCGGCCTGATAGCCGAGGCTGCCGTACAACCGCACGAGGCCGAGCGCGCCGTCGACGAGATCCTGTGCGCCGACCAGCTTCGCGATCGAGCACGTCATCAGAGCTTGCGGGTGATTCGTCAGCAATTGCGCGAGGGCGCCGCGCGCGAGCCACGTACCGCGTTCGATACCAATCTGCAGGTCGACGAGACGCCGTTGCACGTACTGGTGAGCATCGATCGTGCTGTCGAAGCTGCGCCGGTTGCGGCAGTAGCCGATCGCGTCGCGCAGATACGGCACCGTCACCTGTGCGGCGACGAGGCCGTAGTAGAGGCGGCCGAGCGAAATGATGTCGATCAGGTTGCCGAGCCCCGCACCGGGGTCGCCGAGCAGCTGGTCGCGCGCAATCGGGCAGTCGTCGAAATGCAGCGCGCCGGTCGGCAGGTCGTCCAGGCCGAGCTTGCGGTCGGGCGCGGCGATGGTCATGCCCGGCTGGTCGTGATCGACGATCACGAGCGCGGTATTGCGCCGGTCCTGCGTTTCGATGCGCGTGACGACCAGGACGAAGCGCGCGAGCGGCGCATGCGCGATATTGAATTTGCTGCCGGCCAGCAGATAGCCGTTACCGTGCTCGACCAGCTTCGTCGCGATGCTGCGCACGTCGGTGCCGGTGCCCGGCTCGGCAATCGCAGTCGCACTCAGCTCGCCACGCAGGATTGCGCCGAAATAGCGGTCCTGCTGCCTAGCGCTGCCGTATCGTTCGAGCGCGCGGACCATGCCGGCCTGCGCGATCACCGACAACAGCAGCGCCGGGCGGCGGACCGCCGATGCGAGCCCCTCGAGCGCAGCGGAAAAGTGCCACCAGCCATGGCCGTCGCCGCCGTACGTTTCCGGCACGATCATGTCCCACAGTCCTTCCTGTCCGAGTCGTGCCCACCCGGCATCGTCGAATCCGGCGGGCGCGTGGCCGTCGCGATCCGCGGCGGCTGCGATTTCCGCGCCGATTTCGCGAAAGCGCGCGAGCGTCGCGTGCTGTTCCTGCGTCCAGTCGAATGGCATCTGTCTTGTCTCCGATCGAGTCGGCGCAGCCTTCGATGGCGCGCCTGCGATGCCGACAAGATTAAGTGGGCACGGACAGCGGAGGTACTGGCAGTAGTGGTAGTTTCGGGGCCAACGACTGTCGGCCCGCGTGGGATTCGCAGGACCGCAGATCCGGCGATAACACCCGTGACGGTCTGCGTCGATCTGGTGAATTCTCGTCGGCCGCCGACGGACAGTGGCGGCGACCGCGACGATCCGCGCTGGTGCGGTCAGCCAGACTTACGCGGTTCGCCAATCTCGGGGCAGCGCCGGAGACAAACCACCGCCCGGATCTGAATGCCGGCCATTCTGTAGTAACGGAGCAGCAGGGGGTTGACGATCACCGGCCCCGGTTCACACGTATCGCCCGTCCCCGACCGCCACAACGGACATCACCCGCGCTCGTCCGTTCGCGCCCGATCGTAGAACATGGCAAACAGCTCGGATTGCGATCCGACGCCGAGCTTCGCGTAGATGTGCTTTTTATGCGCACGCACGGTCTCGAACGAGATCGACAGCTTCTCCCCGATCGCGCGTGACGAGAATCCGCTCAACGACAGCATTGCGACTTCGATTTCGCGCGTCGTCAATGCGCCGCGCCCGTTCTTTCCGGTCAGCATGCCGAAGCGCGCATGCGGATCGGGCGCGTCGATTTCCGCCGGGCGCGACGCGCCTTTGACCGCGAACGTTTCGAACCGCAAGCGCTGCTGCATCAGCGACAGCACCCATGGTGTGTACAGCGTGAGCAGTGCCATCTCACGCTCGTCGTACTTGCTCGTCTTGCCGAGCGAGAAGCCGAGCGTGTGATCGCGATCGATCACGACGTTGAAATGCACTTCGTCGCCGACGATATTCTTCTTGAAGTACCGCTCGTAGTACTCGGTCATCCGGAAGTTGTCCGGCGCGACGTCGGCAAGGGTATAGAAGCCGGGCGCCTGCGTTTCGAACGCGGCGAGATAGAACGGATCGAGCTGATAGAGCGCGGCCAGATAGTCCTGAAACATCAGGTCGATCTTGCCGTCGGGCATCGCCTGTTCGGCGAGCACGAGTGGGGCGGCGTCGCGCGCGAAACACAGCGCGACCCAGTTGTCGAAAGCGACGTGCCGTTCGAGCACCCGCGTGAGGCGCGCCCAGAAATGCGGGCCATCGAGGGCATCGATGGCCGAACCAATCTCCCGGTGAAAAGCGAGATCTCGCCATTCGAAGTCCATCGTGTCCTCCGGTGAGGGTAACCCTGGCGGGGAATTTCAGGTCAAAAATAATAACCTGATAATCAGCCTCACTTCGTCACGCAGCAGACCATGCGGCGCTTTGCTCGGCGCGCGTGGCATCAGACGTGCAACTGAAAGGCGATTGGAAGGAGATGACTTCATGCAGGTGGAACTCGCGCAACTGACGCTCGTCGACGGCGACGTCGTGCACAACACGCGCAAGGTGATCGATACGATCGAACACGTCGACAGCGCAGGCGGTACCCGGCTGATCGTGTTCCCCGAAACGACGCTGTCCGGCTTTCCGACGCGGGACACGGTCGCCGACGTCGCGCAGCCGCTCGATGGCCCGGCATTGTCCGCGGTGCGCGACGCGGCGCGGCAAAAGGGCGTTGCCGTGGCCGTGGGCCTCGCCGAACGCGACGGCGGGCAGTTCTACAACACCACGGTGCTCGTCGACGAGCAGGGCGATATCGTGCTGCGCTATCGCAAGACGCATCTTTGGGCGTCGGATGTCGGTGTCTTCACACCGGGCGACCGCTTCGCGACCTGCCGCTGGAACGGTCTGACGGTCGGCCTGCTGATCTGCTACGACATCGAATTCCCCGAGACGGCACGCGCCGTCGGTGCGCTCGATGCCGATCTGCTGATCGTCACGAACGGCAACATGGACCCGTTCGGTCCGGTGCATCGCCGTGCGATCGCCGCGCGCGCGATGGAAAACCAGATGTTCGCGGTCATGGTGAACCGCTGCGGTGCCGGCGACGACAACCTGACGTTCGCCGGCCTTTCCACGCTCGTCGATCCCTTTGGCGACACGGTGATCGAACTGGGCCGGGACGAGGCGGTCGTGCATGCGAGCGTCGATCCGACGCGTCTCGAAGCGAGTCGCGAGCACTACAACTATCTGCACGATGCCCGTGTGGCGCTCGGTCTGTCGCCCGTCGAACGGGCGGGCGGGAACCGCGCGGTCACGATCGAACCGCGCCGTCCTCGCACCGAATAGCCGGAATCCACGGTCCATTCGACGCATGGGGCAGGGCGCAATGCCCTGCACGTGCTCGCCCCTCCCATTGAAATGCCGGCCAGACGGCATACAGCCATTCGTATCGGCCGCCGAGGCCCAGGAGACAACATGCAAGCGTCATCATCACCCCATGAACCCGCACGCCTGAAGCGGACACTCGGCCTGCCGTCCGTGCTGCTGTTCGGGCTCGCCTACATGGCACCGCTGATCGTCTACGGTACTTACGGCGTGCTGGCCAAGGCCAGCGACGACACGGCCGCGCTGGCCTATCTGCTCGCGCTGGTCGCCATCGCCTTCACCGCGCTCAGCTACGGCAAGCTCGCGCGGCTCCATCCGGCCGCGGGCTCGGCTTATACGTACACGCGCAAGACGTTCAACCCGCATCTGGGTTTCATGATCGGCTGGGCAACGCTGCTCGATTACTTCTTTCTGCCGATGGTCATCTGGCTGATCGGCGCGGCGTATCTGAACGCGGCATTTCCGCACGTGCCGACCTGGATCTGGATCGTGGCGTTCATCGTATCGACGAGCGGCCTGAACATCGTCGGCATCGATCTGGCCGCGCGGTTCAACATCGTGCTGATGGTCGTGCAACTGGCGGTCGTCGCGATGTTCGTCGTGCTGTGCGTGCACTATGCGTCGGCTGCGGCAGGCGCGGGCGGTATTGCCATGGCGCAGCCGCTCTTCAAGCCGCACGTGCCGTTCGGCGCGACGATGGCAGGCGCCGCGATTGCCGCCTATTCGTACCTCGGCTTCGACGCGGTCTCGACGCTGACTGAAGAGACGATCGATCCGAAAAAGAACATGCCGCGCGCGATCCTGCTGATCGCACTGATCGGCGGAGCGATCTTCGTGATCGCGGCGTACACGATGCAGCTCGCGCACCCGGGAGTCGAATTCAAGGATACGGATTCGGCCGCGTTCGAAGTGGCGAAGATGATCGGCGGCGATCTGTTCGTCACGGTGTTCCTCGCCGGCCTGATCCTCGCTCAGTTCGCGTCGGGCATCTCCGCGCAAGCGAGTGTCGGCAGGTTGCTCTATGCGATGGGCCGCGACGAAATCCTGCCGAAGCGGATCTTCGGGTTCATCCATCCGCGTTTCAAGACGCCCGCGATCAATATCGTGCTGGCCGGCAGCGTCGGGTTGATCGCGCTGAAGCTGGATGTCGCCACGTCCACGTCGTTCATCAACTTCGGCGCGTTTCTTGCCTTTACAGCGGTCAATCTGTGCGTGATTCGCGTGTACCTGCGGGGGCAGTCAGGCGAACGCCGGATTGGCGTGATCGGCGGACTCATTTTTCCCGCGATCGGCGCGGTTTCCGATCTCTGGCTGCTCGTGAGCCTCGAGAAGGCCGCACTCGTGCTCGGCGTCGCGTGGTTCGTGCTCGGGCTGGTGTATCTGTGCTGGATTACGCGCCTGTTCCGCCAGGCACCGCCGGAAGTTGCGATTTGAGCGGGTCGCGGAAGGTTGGGCAGCGGGTATTCGAATCCGGCTAGGAACATCACAAACCTTCGGCGGTCGGTATCGGCGCGGAATCAACAATCCGGCGTTCGATCCGTTGCAGCGAGCGCAGCGTCCGGCGCCGGACACCCGGCGGCCGGTCGCTTTACACGGCGCGAAAAATCCTGGATTTCCATCCGGGTTGGACATGGTGCGACATGGGCCTTACAACCAATTTTAGGGCCTCATCACTGAACCGCAATTCTGTCATACCCGGATTCAGATGTCGTAGCGCCAGCTAAATACAGATGTCGCATGTTTCATCGGTTTTCTGTCCGTCAGCGTTGAAGCGCCGAGCC
>NZ_JBEPLG010000017.1:0-109146 GCF_040545115.1 Burkholderia sp. 567 | reverse complement strand
CGGTCGCTCACTCAAAGCTGACAGGAATATGAATCACTTCATAAACCTGACTTACTTTAGTGTGAGACTCTTGATACTTTCGCTATCTGATCCGAAGATCAGCTCGCTGCCATCAAGCGCCCACACTTATCGGCTGTTAATTTTTAAAGAGCATTTCTGCGAGAAACCTTCCGTTTCCCAGCAGCGCTGCGTTTTCAGCAGCAGAGAAGCGAGATTATGAGGTGTTTTTTTCAACTCGTCAACAACTTATTTAACTAATTCGTTGTGACGGTTGAGATTCAACTCAATGTGCGCCGAGATCGCTAAAACCAATCTCAATAGCACCGCTTCCCTTCTTCTTTCTTCCCGCGCCGTGTTTCCGTTAGCGCGAAAGAGGCGTGATTCTATGCAGCGGCCCTCGTCTCTGCAACCCTTTTGTGAAAATTTTTTTACAAGCGGTGTCGGGGAGCCGTTGAGCCGTCCCACGATACTTATAGAAGCGACTCGGCAGAAGCTGCCTCGATAGCCCGTGAACAGCCTCGCCGCATCCAACGCAACCCTCCCGTCGTTCAGCGCCCCACCATCGCCCTCACCACCCCATCCCTCCGGATCAAGCCGTGATACAGCGCAGCCGCAAAGTGCGCGACGAACGTAGCGAAGAACAGGTAAGCCAGCAGCCGGTGCGCGACCCGGAGCCAGGCAAACGCCACCGGATCCGCCGAAACCAGCGCCGGCAACTGCACACCGCCGCCCAGCGTCACCGGATACCCGCCAGCCGACAGCATCGCCCAGCCGATCAGCGGCATCGCAACCATGAGCGCATACAGCACGAGATGCGACCCATGCGCGGCCACCTTCTGCCAGACGGGCAGATCCGCGGGCAACGCCGGCGGCTTCGACATGAACCGCACCACGATCCGCACACAAACCAGTACCAGCACCGCAACCCCCAGCGGCTTATGCAAAGCCACCAGGAAATCATGCCGCTCGGAAACCGACGCCACCATCCCCACCCCGATAAACAGCATCGTGAGAATCATCGCGGCCATCACCCAATGCAGCACCCTCGCCGGCAAGCTAAACGTCGTAGTCGCCTTCATCACCGTCCCTCCGCACTCAACCGCGCCGCACCGGCCACGCCGGCCTCTTCACTCGTCCTGCGCAGATACGAATCCGCATAAGCCGCCGACCGCGCCGCCAGCAACGGATCCCCCGATACCTGAATCCCCTGCGGCAACACCGTCGGGTCGTAATTCACATCGCGGCACGGCCCGCTGTCCTGCGGCTCCACGCGATCGAGCACGAGCGTGCCCGCGTCGATCGTCGTGCGCTGCGCGGGCCAGACCTTCGTCGCGTCGTCCACCGGATCGCCGGGCGCCGCCAGCGTGACCAGCAGCTTCCACTTCTGCTCACCGTCCGCGATGCGACGCGTCAGGTCCTGCTGCAACACGTTCGGATCCGCGGCCGTCGCCACGTCGCCGGCGCCGGCCGTCTGCTCCGGCACGACGCGCCACCGCACCGCCTGGCGCTTGCCCGCCGCGTCGACGAAGTAAAACGCGTTCAGCCCGTAATAACTTTCGGTGACGTAGCTCGCGCTCGGCTTCGCACCCTTCACCCACTCGCGGAATGCAGCCGTCTCCGGATGCGCGCCGAAAAACGCCTTCACCTTCGCCGGATCGGGTTTGCCCGTGGCCGGATCCGGCCGCGTCGCGAGCAACTGCGCGTAGAACGCCTTCGGCGTGGCCACCGGAAACACCGGCATCGCGTTCATCCCGGTCCGCCATTGCTGGCCGTCCGGTGCGGTGAGTTTCAGCGCGAGGCTGCGGATCGGCACGCTGCTGTCGGGCGCATACGGATTCCCGCCCGGCAGCGCGAAGCGCCCGACCACCGGCGTGCGCACCGCCTTGAAGAACGGCGCGACCGAATACGCGCTCGCGGCACCGTTGCTTTCGAAGTAACCGGTCACGCACACGCCCTTCGCGTGATTGCGCCGGAAACCCGGATGCGCGCCGCCGCCGGCCGTCTGCAGCGCGTCGACGATTCGGTGCGGGGTCAGCCGCGCCGGCGCGAGCCAACCGCCGACATACCCGAACGCCACGGTCACGCCGGCCACCGCGCCGCCGATCACGGCCCAGCGCCACCACCCGCGCCCGGGCTCGCGCGGCGGCGAAGAAGAGGAAGATTGCTTCATGGATGCACTCCCGATCGTCAGATCATTGTCGAACAGGCATAGGACGCCGCACGCGCCGCTTTATTCCATGAAGAAATTTTTCGTATGCTGACGGAATAAGCGGCGCCGACCGGCGTCCTACGCGGAATCTCCACGCTTATCGGCTAGCGCCCCGGCCATGCCCCCAAACGCCCCCGACGACGACGCGTTGCGCGAACTCATCCCCAGGCTGCGACGCTTCGCGCTCTGGCTGGCGCGCGACGTTCATGCGGCAGACGATCTCGTCCAGTCGACGCTCGAGCGCGCGCTGTCGCGCTGGACGAGCCGTCGCGACGACGCGTCGCTGCGCAGCTGGCTCTTCACGATCCTTTACCGGCAGTTTCTCGACGGCAAACGCAGCGCGAAGCGTTACGCGTGGATGCTCGGCCGCATTCGCGACGACGACGAGCTGCACTGGCCGTCCGCCGAACGCGAGGTGGCCGCGCGCGCGACGCTCGAAGCGTTCGGCCGCCTGTCCGACGAGCAGCGCAGCCTGCTGCTGCTCGTCGCGGTCGAGGGCTTCACGTACCAGGAAGTCGCCGACCTGCTCGACGTGCCGATCGGCACCGTGATGTCGCGACTCTCCCGCGCGCGTCAGGCGCTGCGCCAGCTCAGCGACGGCGAGCTTCCCGCTCCTTCTCTCCGGTTGATGAAATGAACAACCTCCGTCCCGACGAACACGATCTCCAGGCCTATGTCGACGGCCAGCTCGACGACGATGCGCGTGCCGCGGTCGAGCGATATCTCGCGCTGCATCCGGAGAGTGCGGAACAGGTGAAGCGCTGGCAGCAGGATGCGCAGCGGTTGCGGGCCGCGCTCGAGAGTGTGCGGATGCCGGGCGAGAATCCTGAACTCGATCCGGCGGCGATTCGTGCGCGGCGTGCGGAGCGCTCGCGGATGCGGTTCGCGATCGCGGCTTCGTTCGTGTTCTGTATCGGGCTGGGGACGTTCGGTGGGTGGCAGGCGCGCGGGTGGAACGCGGCGCCGCCGATCGCGCCGATGAGCGATGCGCTCGAGGCTTATCGGATGATGGTGGTCGACCAGGTCGCGAAGGTGGATTTCCGGCCGACGAGTGCGGGCGATTTGCAGGGGTGGCTCACCAGACGCGTGGGCGCTTCGGCGAAGCTGCCGGATTTGAGTGCGGCGGGGTTCAGGCCGGTTGGGGGGCGGTTGTTTACGACGGACAGTGGGGCCGCGGCCGCGATGGTGCTCTATGAAGACAATGCCGGACGGACTCTCAGCTTCTATCTCCGGCCAGCGGAATCGAAACATCGGCTGCTGCCGGCCGGGCAACGCGTGGATGGGGCGTTGCTGGCGCGTTATGGGTCGGTGAATGGGATTAATTTTGCGGTGGTGGGGCCGGCGGTCAATCTCGGCGAACAAGCCGTTGTGCGGGCGCTCGATCAGCAGATTTGAGCGAGACAATGTGCGGCCCGTGGTCCGCGGGCCGGCCCGGGCGGCTCAGCCAGCCCGAAAGCGCTCATGCTCACCGTTCAAGTTCACAGCATTGGGATTCGTTTTCGTATTGGTTATCCACACCGCGCAGATCGTCTCGATGCGTTCGTGGATGGGCGGGCGCTCTTGGGCTTCAGAATCACAGGGTTTGGTGTCGTTTCGGCGCTGGATATCGACATCGGCTGCAACGGCTTCGCATACCCTCCCTTGTCGAATCGCTCACCTTTGGGTTGCACAGGATTTCGAGTGGCTTTAGCGGGTGATATCCACACCGCTCTCACCGAGCCGATGCACAGGGTTTCGATTTAGTTGCGTTCAGGTTGTTCACACGCGTGAGCGCTTCGTTGGCCAGACCGAGCAGCGTCGCGGTATCGAGCTCGACGGGGCACCGGTCGGTTTGGCCATCCTTCTCCCCGAGACATCCTGTTCAACTACCCTTCTTTCTGCACGGCCATTAATTCCCTCAGGCACTCAACGCACGTTGCGGTCAGCAATCCGATGGCTGCTTCCATCGACTCGTCATCGTTGAAGCGGTAGACATTCCCTCCCTCGTACTTACCGCCCAGCGCAAGCATTTTCGTCTCTTCGGATTCGAGCATGTAGCCGGGATACTCGATTTCGTCGCGCAACAGGGTCAACGGCACAATCCGACGGCTGCCGCTCCAGCGGCTGCGATCCCCGACGAGATCGGACACCGATCGTGTCACAAGCTCACCGCCGACATATCCGTGAGACGGGCAATTTATCACCGGCATCTCGTCACCTGTTTCCTGAAACACAAACTGTCGCACGAGCAATCCTCGACCACGTCGACTCATCCGGTGCTGCCTCCATCGGTGGATTCGTATCGGCCACCAACTACAACAGCCGGACGCGATTCACTCACCACGAAACCGCATTTCCAAACTCAAGTCCCCTTGCCTGGGATCGTAGCGAAACTCCGCCACGCCCCATGAACACGGCTCGAGTCGTGCCTCTGTGGGATGCGCGCTCACCACAGCCAGTCCCGACGCCTTCGCGATCGACCGAACGATCTTCGACTCTGTGATGCTCGCGTCGAGGAAGCGAATCGTATCGAACAGGATCAACACGCTCGTCAGACGCCCTCCAACCACGTCGATCAAGCATTCGCCCGCATGTCCACCGAAGGTGATCGTCTGCGATATGCGATAACGCACCGCACCGTTCTCCAGCTCCTGCACCGGCGAACACAGGCGCCGGACGCCCTCGCTCAATCGCCCGTCGTCGCCGACCTCGATACGCATGCGGTCGGCGTGAACCACACCGCTTTGCCAGTCAACCCGGATCGCCAATGTCATGTCGACAACTCGTCGCATCGTGAATGCCGGCGATTCTACAGACATGACCGTTCGCACATTGACCGCAGGCCTCACAGCCCGCCGATTTGGTTGTCTGCTTGCTGCAGGTAGCGCATGGCCTGGTTGGATCACAGTCGCCGGACTGTGCTTATCCAATGGTGTTAACAGAGTTCGTATACATACGTAGTGATAGTTAACAAGCACGCGGCCTCACAGTGGATAACCACCGTAACGTCCTGAATTTTCAGCGCGAAGTGGAATGCATAACCACAGGCAATGCACACTCAAAGCTCTGTGCAGCACAGAACAACTTATCGCCGATTCACAGCTGCGCCGACATATCCTCAATCGTTCCACTGTGAATCCAGAGGCTTGCCGGATGGTTATCCAGAGGGGAATGTGGATAACCTCACAGCGCATCGACGCGTTTTGCTGTGACATGAAGACGTGAAACCGACGTGCTCGCAACACCGGGCAACGGCCGATCGTGGGCGCCCGCATCCCCGCTTCAAAAAATTTTCACGAAGGGGCTTGTGCTCCTCCAAAACCCTCTCTATAATTCGCGGCTTCTTAGGCTCGTAGCTCAGTTGGTTAGAGCACCACCTTGACATGGTGGGGGTCGTTGGTTCGAATCCAATCGAGCCTACCAACGAACAAAATGAAGGGGTCCGGCAGCGCGAATTGCCTACAGGCAATCCGGCTCGCCAAACATACAAACGCCACGCGGCAACCTCGCGTGGCGTTTTTCTTTTTGCGGCCGAAACTGCGCATGCAAGATGCATCGTTCGGATCCACGCGCTGCACGTAGCAGGCAATCGACAAAGCAGGGCGCAGAGCAGGGCAAGCGCGCGCAACGCGCCCACCGGCCACCGTCAATGCAGATGCTTCAATTTGTCAGGATTGCGTACGACATAGATCGCGACGATCTTCCCGTCGTCGATGTCGAGCGCGGTCGTCTGCAGCTCGCCGTCGGCCTCCAGCGTGACGAACCCCGGCAGCCCGTTGATGAACCCCGCGCGCACGAGTTTCGACGCATGCGTGGCGAACAGCTCGGCCAGGTATTCGTGCACCTTCATCACACGTTCGAAGCCGAACACCGGCTTGCCCGCGGCCGCGCGCTTGCCGCCGCCGTCCGAATGCAGGCTCACGTCTTCGGCGAGCATCGCGCCGAGCGCGCGCATGTCGCCGCTGCGCGACGCCGCGAAGAACGCCTCGGCCAGCTCGATCCCGCGCTGCTTCTCGACATGAAACCGCGGCCGCGCCTCGCGCACATGCGTGCGTGCGCGCGCGGCGAGCTGCCGGCATGCGGCCGGATCGCGCTGGATCGTGGTCGCGATCTCGTCGAACTCGAGGCCGAACACGTCGTGCAGCAGAAACGCCGCGCGCTCCAGCGGCGACAGCCGTTCGAGCGCGAGCATCAGCGGCAGCGTGACGTCCTCCTGTTCGTCTTGCTCGACGACCGGCTCGGGCAGCCACGGGCCGATATAGGTCTCGCGCTGATGCCGCGCTGACTTCAACTGATCGAGGCACATGCGCATCACCATGCGGCGCAGGAACGCCTCGGGCACGCGCACCTCGGTGCGATCGACGTCCATCCAGCGGATGAACGCCTCCTGCACGATGTCCTCGGCGTCGGCGACGGAACCGAGCATCCGGTACGCGACGCGAATCAGCGTGCGACGCAGCGGGTCGAAGCTCGACGCTGCGTCGGCCCGGTCTTCGGCACTGCCCGTGGCCGGATCGACGCTCGTCATCAGGCCACCATCTTCGCGGCCGCGGCCTTCGCTTCGGCCGGATCGATCCACAGCCCGAAGCCGACGGCAAGCCGGTTCCAGCCGTTGATCACGTTGATCATCAGCGTGAGTTTCACCTGTTCCTCCTGGCTGAAGTGGTCGTTCAGCGCCGCATACGCGGCCTCGTGCGCGCCATGGCCCTCCGACAGCCGCGTGAGCGCCTCGGTCCAGCCGAGCGCCGCGCGTTCGCGGTCGGTGTAGCAGGGCGCTTCGCGCCAGGCGGCCAGCAGGTTGATGCGCTGCTCGGTCTCGCCTTGCTCGCGCGCCTCGACGGTGTGCATGTTAAGGCAGTTCGCACACGCGTTGATCTGCGATGCGCGGATCTTGACCAGCTCGATCAGCGTCGGCTCGAGGCTCCCGGCAGCGGCGACCGACACGGTCATCCAGCTCTTCATCAGCGCGGGTGCGGCGGCAAACGGATTGAGTTTCGCAGTCATGGTTCCTTCTCCTTTCGTGTGGGTTCAGGTGATATGACGCGCGAGCACCCCGCGCGTGTGACATCGATGCAAAAAATTTTCAAAGGCGGGGAAGCATGCGGAGTCGAACGTGGCGCCGATGCCCGCGACACCCGCGCGCGAATCGGGATCCGACCTCGCCCGCATGACGCCGTTGCTCCGGCGAAGCCGCGCCATCGACCTTTCATCCGCGCCGCATGGCTGTCATGAGGCGTCGGTAGCGCGCATGCGCAGGCATGCACATTGCGCTAGAGTGGCCGAGCCCCGCGATGACGGGCCTCGACGGTTCGTCATGCCGCCGAGCCGGACGGGGTCAATTCTTTCATTTTTCTTTCGCCTTTGTTTCGCCCGAAATCCGATTCGCGACGTTCACATTTCTAGCCCATACTGTTCTGCACGGGCAGAAGAAGTGATGCCGCATCAGCGGCCCGGCGCGCGCGCCGGCTGCCCGACGACGCAGCAACGAAGGTCGCACGTCAGCCGCGCGCATTCGAGCGCAAGGCTTTCCTTTTTCCGGCAACGCAACGCAGCGAATCGCGACGTGAACGGTAAACCGATGAGCCTCCTTGCATCCCAGCTTCAGCGCCGTTACCAGGACGTGCGCGCCCATAGCATCGCGCTCACCGCGACGCTATCCGCCGAAGACCAGGCCGTGCAGTCGATGCCCGACGCGAGTCCGGTGAAATGGCATCTCGCGCATACGACCTGGTTCTTCGAAACCGTCGTGCTGATGCGCCGCGTGCCCGGCTACGCGCCGTTCGACGCGGCCTTCCAGTTCCTCTTCAATTCCTATTACGAAGCGCTCGGGCCGCGCCATCCGCGGCCGCAGCGCGGGCTGCTCACGCGTCCGTCGCTCGATGACGTGCATGCGTACCGGCAGTATGTCGACGAAGCGATGCTGCGCGCGCTCGATGATGCCGATCCGGCGTTGCTCGCCGCGATCGCACCGGAGATCGAGCTGGGCCTGCATCACGAGCAGCAGCATCAGGAACTGATCGTTACGGACATGCTGCATGCGTTCTCGTGCAACCCGTTGAAGCCTGCCTTCCGGCCACGCGACGGCGGCGCCACGCACGCCCTGGCCGCGGGCGACGCCGGCCCGCTGCGCTGGCTGCACCAGCCGGGCGGACTCGTCGAGATCGGCCACGACGGAGACGCGTTCTCGTTCGACAACGAACGGCCGCGTCATACGGCGCTCGTGCGGCCGTGCGAGATCGCGAACCGTCTCGTGACGAATGCGGAATTCGCGGCCTTCATCGCCGACGGCGGCTATGAACGCCCCGAATACTGGCTGTCCGACGGCTGGGCAACGGTGCAGCGGGAAGGGTGGTCGGCGCCCCCGTACTGGATTCGCGACGACGGCGGCGATGCCAAATCCGTCCATGCATGGCGCGCGTTCGGCCTGCACGGCGTGGAGCCGCTCGCGCCCGATGCGTCCGTCTGTCATGTGAGCTTTTACGAAGCGGCCGCCTACGCGGAATGGGCGGGCGCACGCTTGCCGACGGAGTTCGAATGGGAAGCCGCGTTCGGCACGGACGGCATGCAGCAGATGCTCGGGCACGTGTGGCAGTGGACGCGTTCGTCCTACGAGCCGTATCCGGGCTTTCGGCCGCTCGCTGGGGTGGCTGCCGAATACAACGGCAAGTTCATGGTCGGCCAGCAGGTCCTGCGTGGCAGCAGCATCGCGACGCCGCCGGGACACGAACGGCCGACATACCGCAATTTCTTTCCGCCGGCCGCGCGCTGGCAATTCACGGGAGTGCGACTTGCGCGAGACGTCTGATCTGACGGCCACGAGCGGTGGCCTGCAACCCGCCCGCGATTCGCGGCCGAGCGCGTTCGAGCGCGACCTGATCGACGGACTGTCGCGCACGCCGCGCAGCATTTCGCCGAAATACTTCTACGATGCGGCCGGCTCCGCGCTGTTCGACCGCATCTGCGAACTGCCCGAGTACTACCCGACGCGTACCGAGCTCGGCATCCTGCGCGACCGCGCGGCGGAGATCGTCCAGCGCGTCGGCCCGCATGCGGACATCGTCGAATTCGGCGCGGGTTCGCTCGAGAAGATCCGCGTGCTGCTCGATGCATGCGCGGACAATTACGCGAACGCGCCGGCGCGCTACGTGCCGATCGACATCTCTGCCGACTACCTGCACGGCGCCGCGGCGCGGCTGCGTGCCGCGTATCCGTGGCTCGACGTCGCGCCGATCGCGGCCGACTACACGAAGCCCGAACAACTGGCCGAGCTGACCGAAACGCCGCGCCGTCGCATCGGCTTCTTCCCCGGCTCGACGATCGGCAACTTCTCGCCGGAGGAAGCCGACGCGTTCCTGCGCGACGCCGCAAGGCTGTTGCGCGGCGGCGGCCTGCTGGTCGGCGCGGATCTCGTGAAGGACGAACGCACGCTGCACGACGCGTACAACGACGCGCAGGGGGTGACCGCGCAGTTCAACCTGAACCTGCTCGCCCGCGCGAATGCGGAACTCGGCGCGGACTTCGATCTCGACGCGTTCTCGCACTGCGCGTTCTACGATCGCGAGCGGCAGCGCATCGAGATGCATCTCGTCAGCGATATCGCGCAGATGGTGCACGTGCGCGGCCATGCGTTCCGCTTCGACGCCGGCGAGCGCATCCACACGGAGAACTCGCACAAGTTCACGATCGACGGCTTCCATGCGATCGCACGGCGTGCGGGCTTCGAGCCCGACACCGTGTGGACCGATGCGGACAACCTGTTCAGCGTGCACTGGCTGCGCAGCGTCGACGATATTCGCGCTTGAGGTTGTTGGATCGTTGCGCACCGCTCGCACGGCGTGCGTGCGGTGCGTGTGCTATCCGTGTCGCCGCGACGCGAATCGGCAAAACTTCCCGCCTTTATCGATTCGACGCGCCTTTGCAACGGCGTGTCGAATCACTCGTCATCCTTGTCCCGCAAGGCTTCGCGGCCACCCGTAATCGCCCGTTACCGCTCTCGCAGACCGGTTTCACCTGTGTCGGCGCAGGGTGCCTAGACTCCGAACCGTATTCACATGAAGCACGACACGTGCAGGGAGTCGCGAGATGAGCAAGAAACTTATTCTCGGTGCAGTTCTCGGTGTAGCGGCGCTGGCAGCTTCGGGCGTCGCATCGGCCCACGTCGACCTGTCGGTCGGCATCGGCGTGCCGGGCGTCTATGCGGCACCGGAGCCCGTCTATGTGGCGCCGCCGCCGCCGGTCGTGTACGCGCCGGTGGGTTACCGTGACGACGACTGGCGTGCGCGCGAATGGCGCGAACACGAGTGGCGCCGCCGTGAATGGCGCGAGCACGAGTGGCGTGAGCGCCGCTGGCATGACCGCGGCGGCTGGCGCGGTGGCTGGAACTGAACCCGCTAACGGTTCGCGAGAACGCGATCACGACGACGGCACATCATGAACGTGATCGCATGACGCCCGTTTGATGACGGCCGGCCGCGCGGTTCGCCGATGCGGCCGATACCGGGCCAATTGATCTGACGAATTGGCGCTCGCACGCATCGTTACGATCATTTACAACGTCGAGCACCACGCAGACCACGCGTTCGTAGAATGCAATCACTCGAATGCGCTCCAGGGAGCCAACAATGAAAACGCAACGATATCTGTCGGTGCTGGCAGCCGCGCTGCTCGCACTCGGTGCCGTTTCCGCGAATGCGGCGGCCGGCGGCAATGGTGGTGGTGGCGGCAACGGCGGCGGTCATGGGGCAGGCGGCTCCGGCGGCAACGCGGGCGGCATGTCCGGTGGCCACATGAGCGGCCAAGCGCTCAGCAACTCGAACGGCTTCCAGTCAGGCGATCGCGACAAGGGCCTCGCGCGAGCCGCCGATCGTTCCGACACGATCGCCGATCGTGCGGGTACGCAGCCGGGCCACGCTCACAGCCAAACGCACGGCCATACCGCGCATGCATCGACGTCCACGCATCACGCGCATCGCAAGGCATTCGGCCACACGCTGTAAGCGCAGCGCTGCATGGCACGGAAGGGCGCTTCGGCGCCCTTTTTTCATGCCGGCCGCGCCAGGCATCGACCCCGATTTGCAACCAGCCGTAACCACGCACACGAACGCTCGAGAATACAGATGGGCTTTCATGCGAATGACAGGCGGATCAGCTCCCGCAAGCGATGAGCATCGGCGTCGCCGCCCGGCCCATGAACAAAGAGCGGCTCATCGCCGCCCTTCGTTTCAGCGTCCCGCGCTCGCCAGCGGCGCGATGGTTGCAGCTGGCTCGAACAACGCATCCGCCTGCCTGACGCGCACGAATCGCGCGGCATCTTCCCCGTCCACCAGCGCACGGAAATGCGCTTCACCGCACGCGAGCTTCGCGCGCTCGTGCTCGCTCGTCACGTCGCCATCGGCATTCGGCGTATCGACGACGAAATACAGCCGCTCGCCGCCATCCTGCTCCGCGAGCACCGCCCAGTCCGGGTGATAGCTGCCGAGCGGCGTCGGCACGCGGAACCACGCGGGCAGCTTCGCGTACAGCTTCACGCCGTCGTGCGCTTCCAGCGCATCGGCGAATGCACGTTCCGCGTCGGTCTCGCACACGACGGCCTCGTGGATCGACTTGCGCGCATCGGGACGCAGGTTGCGCAGATAACCGGTCAGCGCCTCGCTCTCGAACGATTCGAGCGCATGCACGTTGCGTTCGCCGAGCCTGCGGTACGCGATGCCCGCGACCAGCGCGACCCGCTTGCAGCGGTTGATCGCATCGGCGGCCAGCGCGATGAATTGCTGCGGATTCACGCGGAAATCGTCGAGCCGGCCGCTGTCGGCGAGGATCGTCGCGAGCGAGCGGCGCGTGAGCTGCGTGCGGTCCTGCAGCTCGGTGAGCAGGTCGGGCAGCGGCAGCTCGCCTTCATCGATCAGCACCGTGCCCGCGCCGGCCACCTCGACCGCCTCGATGCCGGCCTTGCCGATGTCGATCTCGGCCTTGCGCCACTGCAGCCGGGCGCGCGCGATGTCCGGCGCGTCGCGCAGCGCGGCCGTGCAGTCGCGCACGAGCTTCGCGTTGTCGAACGCGACGCTGTACACGGTGCGGTGGCGGATACGGTCCCACAGTGCGCGGAAGTCGTCGCCGAACACGACGGCCTTGCCCGACGCGTCGCGGCGCAACGCGATCGCGCGCCGCTCGTCCGCATTGCGGACGGCGAAGCGGCCCGACAGCTTGCGCAGCGTCGCGACGATCGGTGCGCGCAGCGTCTCGAACGCTTCGGGCAGCACGAGCGCGCTCTGGCGCAGCGCATCCTTGAGCCGGTCGAGCACCTTGCCTTGCGCGTCAACGTAGCCCTGTTCGTGCAGATGCGCCCACAGCACGCGCGACAGTTCGATGCCGAGCGCATGCGCGGGCCCGTCGCCTTCCTGCACCGGCAGCGCCGCGAACTGGTGTTCCTCGACGATCCCGAAGCGGATGCCCGTATCGGCCTCGATTTCCTTCTGCAGGTTCTCGGCAAACGACTCGTAGCGCTCGGTCGCGATCACGGTCAGCGTGTTCACGCCCGGGTCGCGCACGCGCTCGCCGTCCTGGTCGACGGCGAGGCGCAGCCCGCGGCCGAGCGTCTGGCGTCGCTCGCGTTCGGTCTGGATGTCGCGCAGCGTGCAGATCTGGAACACGTTCGGGTTGTCCCAGCCTTCCTTCAGCGCCGAGTGCGAGAAGATGAACTTCAGCGGCGTGTCGAACGACAGCAGCGCTTCCTTCTCGCGCATGATGAGGCCGTACGCGCGCTCCGCGTTCTCGCGTGCGGCGGCGCTGCTCTCGCTCGTGTCGGTCCAGCCGCCCTTGCGGTCGATCGAGAAGTAGCCGTTGTGCGCGCGCTCGACCTCGAGCGCGACGTCGACGCCGTCGAACAGCGCACGGTAGGCCGGCACGCGGGCCGCGCGCGCATATTCCTCTTCGAAGATCAGCGCGTAGTCGCCCTTCACGGGCATCCCGTTCTCGTCGTAGCGGCGATAGCGTTCGACCGAATCGACGAAGAACAGCGACAGCACCTTCACGCCGCGCTCGGCCAGCCGCAATTCCTTGTCGAGATGCTCGCGGATCGTGCGGCGGATCATTTCGCGCTGCACGGCGAGCGTGTCGATGTCGCCGAACGCCTCGCCGAGCGACAGGAATGCCTCGCCTTCCGGATGGCGCAGCTCGACGTACTCTGCGCCTTTCACCGCATGGACTTCGCCGACGCGCAGCCCCGCATACAGCGCGCGCTTCGTCAGGCGTTCGAGATCGTCGCCGTCGGTCGCCGACACGATCTGGCGCTTCACGCCGGCCGCGGTCGCGACGTCCAGTTCGATACGCGCGCTGATCGCGCCGCGCCGGTTCGACACGCCGACGAGCCGCACGTACGGCTTGTTGTGCGCATCCTCGACGATCGCCGACGCGATCTCGATCTGCTTGACGAGCTTGCGCTCGTACGCATCGACCGCGTCGAGCCGGTACACCATGTGATGACGGTCGACGTGCGTCGCCGAATAGCGCAGCGTGCAGAGCGGCGCCATCGCGGCGAGCGCCTCGCGCCCGCGCCCCTCGAGCCCGCCGTCGACGCTCTGCGGCTCGTCGACGATCACGATCGGCCGCGTCGCGCGGATCAGGTCGATCGGCTTCTCGCCGCCGGTCTTCTCGCTGTCCTTGTAGAGATTGTTGATCTCCTTCTTGTTGATCGCGGCAACCGTCATCACCATGATCTGGATCGCCGCGCTCGCCGCGAAGTGGCGCACCTGGCCGAGCTTCGCGGAGTCGTACAGGAAGTAGTCGTACGGCACGCCCGCATACAGCGCGCGGAAATGGTCCTCGGTGATCGACAGCGTCTTGTGCACGCCTTCCTTGATCGCGATCGACGGCACGACGATCACGAACTTCGTGAAGCCGTAGCGGCGGTTCAGCTCGAAGATCGTGCGCAGGTACACGTAGGTCTTGCCGGTGCCGGTCTCCATCTCGACGGTGAAGTCGCGCGAGCCGGGCAGGCCGGACGGCGGCAGCCCGCCGCGCAGCTGCACGTCGGCGAGATTGCGCGCGAGCGCGTCGTCGGTCAGCGACAGCCGGTTGCCGACGCCTTGCTCCGACACCGCGAAGCCGAGCGAGCCTTGCGCGGCGGCCGTCGTGCCGGGCGCGGCGTTCGCGAGCACGCTGAAGTCGCCGCGATACGATTCCTGGCCGCGAAACAGGTCGCAGACGGCGTCGATCGCCTCGCGCTGATAGTCGAGATCCGCTTCGAAATGCAGCCGCATCACAGGCTCCGCACGCGCTTCACGCCGTGCTGCTCGAGCAGCGCGGCGAGATTGAGCTTCGCGACGTCGTCGACGAAGCCGCTGTCGCGGAACAGGCACGTGACGTCGCGCGTCGCACCGGTCGCATCGAGCAGCTCGACGATGCCGTCGGAGAGCGGGCCCGCGTCGTCGCGCGAAATGCGCGCATCGAAGCACGCGACGATCGAGCGGCCGATCAGGTGCACGGTCTTGCCGGCGACCTGGTGATGCTCGACCGGCGTGCACAGATCGAGGCCGAGCTTCAGCGTCAGCTCGGCGAGCAGGTCGTCCTCGCTGCGGCCGGTCTTCACGTGCTCGACGGACGCGAACAGCGCGTGGTCGAAGTCGTCGCGGCGCGGATCCCACTCGATCACGTTGGTCGTGTCGAGCCGGTACACGCGGAAACCGAGGTCGCCATAGCTTTCCGGATAGTCGCGCGCGACCTGCTGCGCGGCGCGGCGCAGGCGTTCCTTCGTGATTTCGGCGAGCGTCGTCGGCTTCTTCAGCTTCGCGCAGAAATCGGCGGCCGCGAGCTGCGTCTTGTCGCGCCGGTCGAGCGTCTCGGGCAGCTGCACGAGGATGTAGCGGCGCGCGCCGCCGTCGGTCGCGTTCACCTGCATCACCGCGTGGCCGGTCGAGCCGGAGCCCGCGAAGCAGTCGAGCACGATGTCGTCGCCGCGCGTGCACCAGCCGATCACGGCCGCCGCGAAATCGACCGGCTTCGGCTGGTCGAACGGGATGCCGAGCGTCTTCAGCAGCGCGTCGTCGGAGCCGGCGAACGGCAGCACCGACGGCACGTTCTCGTACATGTTCTCGTCGAGGTAGTAGATCCGCTGCGGCTGCGTGGTTTCATCCGGGCCGAATTCGATCTGGCCGCGCTCGATCAGCGCCTGCATCGTCGCGGGCGGATTGCGCCAGCCGCGGGCCGGCATCGCGCACGGCTTGCCGGTGACCGGATGGATCAGCGGCGTGAAATACTCTTCCGGCGCCTTCTTCTTGTTCGGCCATGCCATCGACACGAGGCGGTACACGCGCCCGTCGGCCGACAGCCGGTCGTACATCACCTCGCCGCCGGACAGGTTGGTCTGCGCCTTCATCCACGCGCGGTACGCCTTCTGCGCATCCTTCGCGTTGCCGCTGCGGTACACCGCGTCGTGCGCGGCGTCGAGCATGCGCTGCGCGTTGCGCTTCGGGCGCTTCAGCGGCGCCTGTTCGAGCAGCGTCTCGGCGTTGCGCGCGAACAGCACCAACGATTCGTGCTGGTACGCGACGCCGCGCGCGTCGCCCTTCGGATTGCGCTTGTCCCACACGGCCACGCCGAGCTCGTTCTCCTCGCCGAAGATCTCGCGCAGCATCAGCACGAGCGCATGCACCTCGTGCTCGTCGATGTGCACGGCGATCAGCCCTTCGTCGGACAGCAGCGCGTGCGCGAGCTTCAGGCGCGGATACATCATGTTCAGCCAGTCGGTGTGGAACCGGCCGTTCGCCTCGGTATTGGTGCTGCGCTTCACGCCGCCGTCGGTCTGGCCCGTCATCGCCAGGTAGTGGCGGATGCTGTCGCTGAAGTCGTCCGGATAGACGAAATCGCTGCCGGTGTTGTACGGCGGGTCGATGTAGACGAGCTTCACCTTGCCCGCGTAGCTCTTGTGCAGCAGCTTCATCACGTCGAGGTTGTCGCCCTCGATCACGAGATGACGCGTGTCGTCCCACGCGACGCTGTCGTCGGGGCAGGGGCGCAACGTGCCCGTCGACGGCGTGAGCGCGGCCTGGCGCGCGCTGCGCTTGCCGTGCCAGTGGAAGCCGTAGCGCTCGTCGGCGGCGCCGACGGTGCGCTCGCCGACCAGCGCCTTCAGCACGTCGACGTCGACCGACGCGCCGTCCGGGCCTTCGGTCACGAGTTCGGGGAACAGCGCCTTCAGGCGCGCGACGTTGTCGGCGATGAAATCCGTCGACATCGCCTGCGGGCTCTCCGCATCGAGTTTCTGCATCGTTTTTTCCATCGGAGCCCGGCCGCGTGCGCCAGGACGTCGGGCGCACTCACGGCACCGGCGGCAATGGCCGCCCGGGCAAACCCGAAACGCTAGCGAGTCGGTCGGCGCAGGTCAAGCACCGATGCGAGGCGATCGTGCGTGGATCGGCCGCGATCGCCCGTCCGACGGGCCGCAAGCGGTTTCGGAGGGGTTGTCGGCGGGCGTCTGGCGGGGCCTGTCGCGCGGGCTGAAAACGAGGGCCGAAAAAGACGAAAAAAGGGCACGGTCGGCGCAATGCGTCGGCGTGCCGGCGTGAGAGTCCCGATCAGATACGCTGCGAAAAGCAAGGCGGCAGTAAATATCCCGCACGCTTGCCGAGTATTCGCCTCAGCGCCACCCCAGCAACACCCGCCCCATCGCATCGAGCCCCATGTCGAACAGATGCGACACGAACGGCACGAGGTTCGGGATCATCAGTTGCACGAGCAGCAGCCCGACCAGCATCGTGACCGGAAAGCCGATCTGGAAAATGCCGATCTGCGGCGCCGCGCGGTTCAGGATCCCGAGCGCGAGGTTCGCGATCAGCAGGGCCGCGACCACCGGCAGCGCGAGCAGCAGCCCCATCTCGAACACCGTCGCGCCGAACGCGGCGAGCGTGCGCCAGCCGGGCGCGTGCAGCAGGTCGCCCGACACCGGCAGCGTCTGGAACGACGCGGCCAGCGCCGCGAACACCTGCAGGTGGCCGTCCACCGCGAGGAACGCGAGCATCGCGATCGCGTTCAGGAAGCGGCCCATCACCGGCGTCGCGCCGTTCGAATGCGGGTCGAAGAAGGTCGCGAAACCGAGCCCCATCGACAGCCCGATGAAATCGCCGGCCGCCTCGACGGCCGCGAACACGAGCTGCATCGTGAAGCCCAGCGCGATGCCGATCAGGAACTGCGTGACGACGATCCAGATGCCCGGCGCGGAGAACACGGTGACGTCCGGCATCGCGCCGAGCGTGGGCGCGACGACCAGCGCCATGAACGCGGCGATGCCGATCTTCACGCGCACCGGCACCGCGGCATGGCCGACCACGGGCGCCGTCGCGACGAGCGCGAGCATCCGCACGAACGGCCACAGGAAGGCGGTCAGCCAGCCGTTGAGTTGCGCGTAGGTAACCGAGAACATTGAGACGGAACGGTGCCGGGCGCGCCGATCAGCCGGCGCCGAGCGTCGCGACGTGCAGCAGGGTCTGCCGCAGGTAGTCGAGCATCGTCGTCAGCATCCACGGGCCGGCGATCACGAGCGTCGCGGCCACCGCGAGCAGCTTCGGGATGAACGACAGCGTCGATTCGTTGATCTGCGTCGCGGCCTGGAACAGGCTCACGACGAGGCCGACCGCGAGCGCGACCAGCAGCAGCGGGGCGGCGAGCAGCAGGCCGACCATCATCGCCTGGTGCGCCAGCGTCATTACCTGTTCGGGCGTCATCGCGCGTGTCCTCCGCTTACGTGAAGCTCTGCGCGAGCGAGCCGATCAGCAGCTGCCAGCCGTCGACCAGCACGAACAGCATCAGCTTGAACGGCAGCGACACGGTGGACGGCGACACCATCATCATCCCCATCGACATCAGCACGCTCGCGACGACCATGTCGATGATCAGGAACGGGATGAAGATGGTGAAGCCGATCTGGAAGCCGGTCTTCAGCTCGCTCGTGACGAACGCGGGCACCAGCAGCGACAGCGGCACGTCTTCCGGGCCCTGCATCGGCGCGGCCTTCGAGATCTTCGCGAACAGCGCGAGATCGGTCTCGCGGGTCTGCTTCAGCATGAAGGTCTTGAACGGCGCGACGCCGCGCCGCACGGCCTGCTCCATCGGCATCGAGCCGTCGGAGAACGGCTTGTAGCCGTCGGCGTACGCGCGATCGAGCACCGGCGACATCACGAAGAAGGTGAGGAACATCGCGAGGCCGACCAGCACCTGGTTCGGCGGCGTCGTCGCGGTGCCGAGCGCCTGGCGCAGCAGCGACAGCACGATGATGATGCGCGTGAAGCTCGTCATCATCAGCAGCATCGCCGGCAGGAACGACAGCATCGTGAGCAGCAGCATCGTCTGCACGCTCAGCGAATAGGTGGTGCCGCCGTTCGGGCCCGGGCTCGTGTTGAACGCGGGCAGGCCGGCCGCTTGTGCGCAGGCGAGCGCGGGGGCGAGGCCGAGGATCAGCGCGGGCGCGAAGCGCGCCGCGCGACGCAGGAATTCGTGTTTCATCGGAATGCAGATACGGAAAGAGGGCGCGACGCCATGTCAGCGGTTGTCCTTGCCGCGCCCGAAGCGCTTCGCGGCTTCGCCCGCGAGCGCGTCGCGAAACCGCGCGCCGAACGTGCCGGGCTGGCCGCGATTGGCAGAAGGCGCGCCGGCGGGAAGGTCGGCCGACGCCGGCGCCACCGCCGAGCCGGCCGGCAGCGTATGCAGCAACCGCACGTTGCCCGGCGCGACGCCGAGCACGAGCCAGGTGTCGCCGATCTCGACGATCGTCGCGCTTTCCTTCGCGCCGAGCCCGACGCTCGACACGACCTTCAGCGGGCCGCCGCGCCGTGCGGGCTGGAACCCGAAGCGGCGCGCGAGCCACGCGCAGCCGAACACGAGGCCGATCACGACCGCGAGCCCGACGAGCGTTTGCAGCACCGCGCCGACGCCGAGCGACGGCGCGGCCGAGCCGACCATCACGCTCGACGCGATGGAACCGGCGTTGTTCACCGCGTTCATGTCGGCGGCGCCGGCCGGCACGCAGGCGAGCGACGCCGCAATGGCGACGGCAGCCGCCACCGAGGTCGCGACGCGCACGCGGCGGCCGGGCGCGACTGCGTTCATCGATTCAGCTTCCGGATGCGTTCGGCCGGCGTGATGATGTCGGTCAGCCGGATGCCGAACTTGTCGTTGACGACCACGACCTCGCCCTGCGCGATCAGGCAGCCGTTCACGAGCACGTCCATCGGCTCGCCGGCCATGCCGTCGAGCTCGACGACCGACCCCTGCGCGAGCTGCAGCAGGTTGCGGATCGCGATCTTGGTACGGCCGAGCTCCACGGTCATCTTGACCGGGATGTCGAGAATCATCTCGATGTCGTTGTGCGTCGAGCTGGCCGCGGCCTTCGACAGCGGCTGGAACACGCCGGCGCCGGTCGCGCCGGCCTGCACCGGCTGCAGGTTCTGCTCGGCAAGCGCGGCGGCCCAGTCGTCCAGGCCCTGATCTTCCTGCGCCGCCGCAGGTGCCGCCTGCGCGGCCGCCGCCGATTCCGCGAGCGCCGCGTCGGCGAGGGCCTGCGCGTCGAGTTCGGGCGTCTGGTTCAGCTCACTCATATCCACCTTCCTTCATCGTGTCGCTCGCGCTGATCATCTTCTGCACGCGCAACGCATATTGACCATTGAAAATGCCGTAGCCGCATTCCATCACCGGCACGCCGTCGACCTTCGCGGTGATCGTGTCCTCGATCTCCAGCGGCAGCACGTCGCCCGCGCGCAGGTTCAGGATCTTCTCGAAGGTCGACGGAATCTCCGCGAGATTCGCGCTCAGCTCGACCTCGGCCGACTGCACCTGCTGCGACAGCACGCGCACCCAGCGGCGGTCGACCTCGAGCGCCTCGCCCTGGATCGGCGAGCTCAGTACGTCGCGGATCGGCTCGATCATCGAGTACGGCATGCAGATGTGCAGCGTGCCGCCCGTCGGCCCGAACTCGATCGAGAACTGCGTGACGATCACGATCTCGTTCGGCGTCGCGACGTTCGCGAACTGCGTGTGCATCTCCGAGCGCACGAATTCGAACTGCAGCGGCCGCACGCTCTTCCACGCGGTCGCGTAGTGCTCGAACACGAGGTTCAGCAGCTTGCCGATGATCCGCTGCTCGGTGGCCGTGAAGTCGCGGCCCTCGACGCGCGTGTGAAAGCGCCCGTCGCCGCCGAACAGGTTGTCGACGACGAAGAACACGAGGTTCGGGTCGAACACGAACAGCGACGTGCCGCGCAGCGGCTTCACGTGCACCAGGTTCAGGTTCGTCGGGATCGGCAGGTTGCGGGTGAACTCGCTGTACTTCTGCACCTTCACCTGGCTCACGGAGATTTCCGCCGTTCGCCGCATGAAGTTGAAGATGCCGATCCGCAGCAGGCGCGCGAAGCGGTCGTTGATGATCTCAAGGCCGGGCATCCGGCCGCGGACGATCCGCTCCTGCGTCGCGATGTTGTAGGGGCGGACGCTCGACAGGTCGCGCTGCTCGTCGACCGTGTCGGTTTCGCCCGTGACGCCCTTGAGGAGGGCATCGACCTCCTCCTGGGACATGAACTCCTGGTGGCCCATGCGCGCTCCTTTTGCGGCCGCGTTACTGGACGACGAATTCGGTGAACAGCACGTCGTCGACCTTCGCGCGCTGGTTGCCCGGCTGCGTCGGCTGCTCGATCAGCTCGCGCAGTTCCTTCGCGAGCGAATGCTTGCCTTCCGGTGTCGCGAGATCCTCGGGATGCTTGTTCGACAGCGCGAGCAGGATCCGGCTGCGGATCTCAGGCATGCGCGCGGTCAGCTGCTCCTGCGCCTTCGGGTCGGTGAGCTTCAGCGACAGGCCGACTCGCAGGTAATGCTGCACGCCGTCGTCGGACTGCAGGTTCACGGTCAGCGGGTCGAGCGGGAAGAACACCGGCGCGGCGAGCGGCGCCGGTTCGGCGGGCGCGCTCGCGTGGCCGACGCCTGCCTTGCTCAGAAACACGTACATGCCGCCCGCGGCGGCGGCGGCCGCGCCCAGCGCGATGACGGCGATGAGCGCGATGCGCTTGAACTTGCCGGAGGAAGCCGGCTTGTCGGCAGTCGGGTTTGCAGTCGTGGAGGCCATGTGAATGCGTGCGTGATGTCTCGTAGCATGCATTGTTCGGCATCCGGGCCGAGCCCGATGGGCGGAAAAGAGGGGGGAATTGCGGCTATCTCAGCCGATTGTCGGCGGGTGCCGGCTCGAGGCAGGGCTGGAATGGCGGGACAACGACTGGCCCACGCCGCTGCGGTGCGTTGGGAGAGGGCTTCGGCGCCCGCCCGTGTGGTGTCAGATCGGCAGCAGCGACAGCAGCGGCGCGATCAGCACCATCGCGACGCCCGCGATCATCATCGTGAGGCTCGACACGACGCCTTCCTCGCTGCCGATCTCGCGCGCCTTCGCGGTGCCCACGCCGTGGGCGGCCGCGCCGAACAGCGCGCCGCGCGCGAGCCGCGTGCGCATCGGCACCAGCGCGAGCACGATCTCGCCGAGCAGCATCCCGCAGATGCCGGTCGCGATCACGAAGAGCGCGGTGAGGTCCTTCGGCGCATGGATCTTGTCGGACACGGCGAGCGCGAACGGGGTCGACACCGAGCGTGTCATCAGCGAGCGCTGCAGTTCGGGCGACAGGTGCAGCAGCTTCGCGAGCAGCAGCGACCCGCACACGCCCGCGCCGATCCCGACCGCGACGCCGACCGACAGCGACAGCCAGTGGCGGCGGATCAGCTCGCGATATTCGTAGATCGGCACCGCGAACGCGATCGTCGCCGGGCCGAGCAGCCACATCAGCCAGCGCGTGTCGCGGAAGTAGACCGAATACGGGATGCCGGTGAGCAACACGAGCAGCACCAGCACGCCCGGCACGAACACGAGCGGCGAGAACAGCAGCGTCTTCTTGTACGCGTAGAGCCGCTTCGACGCGAAATACAGGACGACCGTCAGCACGAAGCAGCCGACGGAGATCGCCGTATTCACGTGGTCGACGGACAGGTTGGACAATAGCGCAGGCATCGCGGGCTCCGGCTCAGTGGGCGGACACGGTGGCGAGGCGCGCGCGGCGGCGTTGTGCGAACACGCGCTGCGCGGCCAGCCGGCGTTCGAGCTTCGCGGCGAGGTCGACCGCGACGGCCACCGCGACCATCACGAACGCGGTGCCGGCGAGCATGACCAGCGCGATGCGCCAGCCGTCCTCGCGGAACAGCCCGCCGTACTGGACCGCCGCGACGGCGGCCGGCACGAAGAACAGCAGCATGTCGGACAGCAGCCAGTTCGCGCCGTCCTTGACCCAGGCGGGCGCGACGCGGCCCGAAAACAGCAGCACGAGCAGCACCGCGAGGCCGATCACGCCGGACGGCACCGGCAGACCGACCGCGCGCACGGCCCAGTCGACCGCCATCCACAGCACACCGAGCGCGGTGGCCTGCAGCACGATCCGGCCCGTGCGCGCAACGTTGCCCGCAGTGGCGGGGCGGGCGGCGGCAGTGGTGGTCGGGTGGGTCATGGCAGGCTCCATACAGATGTTCCGTTGATGGTGTGAGTATAGGGTTTCCCCTAACCATAAATAAAATGACTTGTCTCTATCCTTGTCATTCCAATTCGGAATTCGCTTTGGGTTCGCCGCACCAAACTGGGGAGTAATCGATGGAATTGCGCGCACTGCGGTACTTCGTCGAGGTTGTCCGTCAGCAGAGCTTCACCGCGGCCGCGGACCGGCTGTTCGTCACGCAGCCGACCATCAGCAAGATGGTGAAGGCGCTCGAGGACGAGATCGGCTCGCCGCTGCTGCTGCGCGACGGCCGGCAGATGGTGCTGACCGATGCTGGGCGGATCGTGTTCCAGCGCGGCCAGGACGTGCTCGCCGCGCAGGCGCAGCTGCAGTCGGAGCTGAACGATCTCGGCACGCTCGGGCGCGGCGAGCTGACGATCGGCATTCCGCCGCTCGGCGGGTCGCTGTTCACGCCGATCATCGCCGCGTACAAGCAGCGTTATCCGAACATCGAGCTGAAGCTGTTCGAGCAGGGCGCGCGGATGATCGAGGCCGCGCTGATGTCGGGCGAACTGGAGCTCGGCGGGCTGCTGGAGCCGGTCGATCCCGGCACGTTCGAGCGGCTGCCGATGGTGCGCGCGCCGCTGTGGCTCGTCGCGCCGCGCGAGTCACGCTGGGAGGATGACGCGGCCGTGCCGCTCGCCGATCTCGCGCGCGAGTCGTTCGTGTTCTATGCGGAAAGCCTCGCGCTGCACGATGCGGTGCTCGACGCGTGCCGGCAGGCCGGCTTCACGCCGTCGATCGTGAGCCGCAGCGGTCATTGGGACTTCATGGCCGCGCTGGTGCACGCGGGCGTGGGCATCGCGCTGTTGCCGGAGCCATACTGCCGGCGGCTCGATGCGCGGCAGTTCACGTGCCGGCCGATCGTCGAGCCGGAGATCACGTGGGCGATCGCGCTCGGCTGGCTGAAGAAGGGTTACCTGTCGCACGCGGCGCGGGCCTGGCTCGACGTCGCGCGGGCGACGCTGCCGATCGCGTCGGGCGACGACCTGGCGTTCGGGGGATTGCGGGCACGGGAGTGAGGCCGGGGCGATGCCCGGTGGAATCAGACGTGCTGAATCGGGCCGGGATAGCGGGCGACGGTATGGTCGTGCGTGAGCAGCGTCACGCCTTCCGAGATCGCCTGCGCGACCAGAAGACGGTCAAACGGATCTCGATGAATCGACGGCAGTTGTTCGACCGCCAATGCGTGCGCGCTCGTAATGGGCAATTCCACGTAGCCGACATCAAGCAGATTGCGACGGAGCACGTTCGGGTCCACCTGGAAGTCATCGCGATCCAGTCCGCGCTTGATGACGATCTCCCAGAGGCTCGCGACGCTGAAGAGCGGCGTACAGGCGGGATCCTCGATGAGCGCACCGGCGCGGGCGGGCAACTCGGCCGCACCGGCAGCCGCCCAAAGCAGCAAGTGCGTGTCGAGCAGCAACTTCATGCGTCGCCCTCGAACAGCTTGCCGATTTCGTCACTGCCCATCGAGTCGAAGTCGTCCGGGACCCGAATCTGTCCCTTCATGAACCCGATCCTGCTCGGCCGAACCGGATCCGGCGTATCGATCGGCACAACCTTGACGAGCGGCTTGCCGGCTTTGGCGATTACGAACGGTTCGCCGGCGTGAACGGCTTCGTCGATCAACCGTGACAGGTTGGTTTTCGCATCATGCATGTTGTAGGTATGCATTGCATTCCCCAATTGAACTAAGTTCAAATATCACCTTAGCTTAGTTCAATTGGGCTCCCGTCGCAAGGCCCTCCCGGCCGCCGAAAGCACCGGCCCGCCCATCCCGCCGCCCTCAATGCCCCATCGCCGGCCCCGCGCCCTTCCGCGGCTTCGTGATCCACACCAGCGCCGCGAGCGCGATGAACACGCCGGCCGACAGGTGGAAGAAGTCGTTGGTCGCCATCATGAAGCCTTGCTGCGTGACCAATTGGTTGAGCTGCGCATTGGCCGTCTGCCCGACGATCCCGAGCTGCGCGAGCGCGCCCTGGTAGTCGGTCGTGTTCTGCGCGTAGACGCTCACCGATTCCGACAGCCGCGCGTGGTGGTAGATCGCGTCGTTTTCCCAGAACGTCGAGCTGGCCGCGGTGCCGATCGCGCCGGACAGCGTGCGCAGGAAGTTCGACAGCCCCGACGCGCTCGCGAGCCGCTCGTCGGAAATGCTCGACAGCGTGATCGTCGTCATCGGCACGAAGAAACACGCAACGCCGATCCCCTGCACGAGCCGCGGCAGGATCACGTGGTTGAACGGCACGTCGAGCGTGAACGTCGAATTCCAGACCGACACGCCCGCGAACACGATGAACGCGAAGCTCGCGACCATCCGCAGATCGAGCCGGTGCATGTTGCGCCCGATCAGCGGCGACAGCACGAGCGCGAGCAGCCCGACCGGCGCGGTCGCGAGGCCGGCCTTGCCGGCCGTGTAGCCCATCACCGTCTGCAGCCACAGCGGGAAGATCACGACCGAGCCGAAGAACGCCATGAAGCCGAACGAGATGATCAGCGCGCCGAGCGCGAAGTTGCGGTCCTTGAACAGCGACAGGTCGACCACGGGTTCCTTCTCGGTCGCCTCCCACACGAGCATGAACGCGAGCGACACGACCGCGATCAGCGCGAGCGCGACGATGAAGGTCGAGTTGAACCAGTCGCGGTCCTTGCCGAGGTCGAGCATCATCTGCAGGCACGACACGCCGATCACGAGCAGCGCGAGGCCGACCGCGTCGATCCGCTGCCGGCTCGTCTTCGTCTCGCGGCCGCGCAGCAGGAAGTACGCGCAGGCCGCCGAGAAGATGCCGATCGGCAGGTTGATGTAGAAGATCCACGGCCACGTGTAGTTGTCGCTGATCCAGCCGCCCAGCAACGGGCCGAAGATCGGCGCGACGATCACCGTCATCGCCCATAGCCCGAGCGCGAGCCCGCGCTTCGCCGGCGGGTAGCTGCGCATCAGGATCGTCTGCGACAGCGGCACCATCGGGCCCGACACGAGGCCCTGCAGCAGCCGGAACGCGATCAGCGTCTCGAAGTTCGACGCGAGGCCGCACAGCGCCGACGCGATCGTGAACGCGAGCACCGACAGCGTGAACAGGCGCACCTCGCCGACCCGCCGCGCGAGCCAGCCGGTCAGCGGCACCGCGATCGCGGACGCGACCGAATACGACGAGATCACCCACGTGCCTTCGCTCGTCGCGACGCCGAGGCTGCCCGAAATGGTCGGCACCGCGACGTTCGCGATCGACGTATCGAGCACTTCCATGAAGGTGCCGAGCGCGAGCCCGACGGTAAGGAGCGCGAGCGCGCCGCCGGTGAGCGGCGCGGGTTGGGCGGCAGGCGGCGTGGCGGATGCCGTGGTGGCGGACATCGGAATCTCCTAGACGCGGCGCGTGCGACGCGCCGGCACAACGCACGGGCGCGCGATACCGCGCGGCCCGGCCGGGTGGAACGGATGAGGGGCGAGACGGAGCATGTGTCTTGTCATCTTCTGCCCAGACAGAGAAATAAGCGAATGCTTAACCTAGACATCGGCCTCCCGCGCTCAGCAGTCCGGTTCGTCGGGTTTCGGGCAGCCGGCGTCGCCGGGCCCGTTGGCGATGAACCGTTGCAGCAGGCCGGTGAGCGTCGCGAGTTCGTCAGCCGAGAAGCCGGCGAGCTGCGCGTTCAGCGCGGTCGCGATTAGCGACGGCAGCGCGCGGGCCGCCTCGGCGCCGCGCTCGGTCAGCGTCAGCTCGATCATCCGGCGGTCCTGCTCGCTGCGCGAGCGCGCGACCAGGCCCTTGCGTTCGAGACGGTCGAGCATCCGCGTCATCGAGCCGCTGTCATACGACATCTTGCGCGACAGCTCGAACGGCGTGCGCGCATAGCCGCGCGACAGCAGCAGGATCACGCCGATCTGCTGCGCGGTGAGGTCGTGTGGCTCGAGTGCGCGGTCCATTCGCTCGACGAGCGCCTGCCGGGCCTTGGTCAGGTAATAACCGAGGCTCGTTTCCAGCGCGATGGTGTCAGGATCGTAGAGGTCGCCGTTCATGCGATTGCGCACGCCGCAACAGTGCGTTTCAGGTCAAAACGCGCCCAGTATCTTGAAAAATGATTGCTTAGTCAATATTATTTCAGTCAACCAGTTACGACGTGCATGTTGCACTGCCGGAGACTATGTTCTGACCGCTTTGCCCGCGCTGCCGGGCCCCCGAGGATGTTCGCGATGCTGTTCCTGAAAAATGCCGCCGGCGCGCTGCGCCGCAACCTGACCGATACCGCTCATCATGTGTTCTCCGGGCCGCACCGCGGCTGGAAGATCGCGCTGTACGTGACGATGCTGGTGGTACCGGGCGGATCGCTCGCGGCGCTCGGGTTCGCATGGTTCGATCATCGCCGGCAGCGCAACGCGAAGGGCGCCAGCCGCCGCACGGGCCAGCCGGCGGCGACGGAGCCGTCGACATGGCGGTCCGCCGCCGATCCCGTCCCGGTGCCCGTGCGCTGCCACTGAAGCCACGCCGCTTTCGCCATCCCGACTGAGGGCCGGCCGCGCCCGCCGCGGCCCGGTTGGCGCGCGCCGCATTTCCTGCCTGTTTCGTCCGCAAGCGACCCGTAATGGCCGGTAAACCGGCCGGCCGCGCCGGTAACACATGCGTGCCGCCGCGCGCCGTACGCTTAGGGCTGCGCGGCTTTCCCGCCGTCAGTTACCATTTGTCCGCCAGCGGCACAACGACCGCATCGCGCGGCGCCGCTCGCCGGCCGTCGCGCCCAGACAGGAAAACCACGATGCCGTACGCCCCCCTCCCGCGCGCCTTTCGCCCGCTGAGCGCCGCCGTCGCCGTTGCGACGGCCGTGCTGCTCGCCGGCTGCGCCGTCGGGCCCGACTATCACCGGCCCGACACGTCGATCCCCGCCGCCTTCAAGGAAGCGCCGGCCGGCTGGAAGGTCGCGCAGCCGGCCGACCGGGCCGACCGCGGCCCGTGGTGGAGCGTCTACGACGATCCGCAGCTCGACGCGCTGATCGGCAAGCTCAACGCATCGAACCAGACCATCGCGCAATCGGCCGCCGCGTACCGGCAGGCCCGCGCGCTCGTCGCCGAAGCGCGCGCCGCGTATTTCCCGACCGTCGGGCTGACCGCGTCGGGCTCGCGCGCACGCTCGGGGCGCACGTCCACGTCGTCGAGCGCGTCCGGCTTCGGCAGCAGTTCGTCGATCAGCAACAGCTACAGCGTCGGCCTCGATGCGAGCTGGGAGCCCGACCTGTGGGGCAAGGTGAGCCGCAGCGTCAGCGCGCAGCGCGCCGGCGAAGCGGCCGCCGCGGCCGATCTCGCGAATGCGCGGCTGTCGCAGCAGGCGCTGCTCGCGCAGACCTACTTCCAGCTGCGCACGTCCGATGCGCTGCAGAAGCTGCTCGACGACACCGTGAAGTCATACGGCGACTCGCTGAGGCTCACCCAGAACCAGTACGCGCAGGGCGTCGCCGCGCGCGCGGACGTGATCCAGGCGCAGACGCAGCTGCAGAGCGCGCAGGCCGCGGCGATCGACAACGGCGTCGCGCGCGCGCAGTACGAGCATGCGATCGCGACGCTGATCGGCGAGCCGGCATCGACGTTCTCGCTGCCGCCGAACCCGCTCACCGCGCAACCGCCGATCACGCCGGTCGACGTGCCGTCCGCGCTGCTCGAGCGGCGGCCGGACATCGCGGCGGCCGAGCGCCGCGCGGCTTCCGCGAACGAGCAGATCGGCGTGGCGATCGCCGCATTCTTCCCGACGCTCACGCTGTCGGCTACCGGCGGCTTCCAGAGCTCGGTGTGGTCGCAACTGTTCACGCTGCCCGCGCGGTTCTGGACGGTCGGCCCGCAGCTCGCGGCGACGCTGTTCGACGCCGGCCTGCGTGCCGCGCAGACCGATGCCGCCCGCGCGACCTACGACCAGGACGTCGCCGCGTATCGTCTCGCGGTGCTCACCGCGTTCCAGGACGTCGAGGACAACCTCGCGTCGCAGCGCATCCTCGCGCAGGAAGTCGACGTGCAGCGGCAGGCCGTGGACAGCGCCGAGCAAGCGCTCGCGATCGTCACGAACCAGTACAAGGCCGGCACGGTCGCCTATCTGAACGTGCTGAGCGCGCAAACCACCGCGTTTACCGCGCAGCAGAAGCTTGCGACGATCGCCGGCCAGCGGATGGTGTCGTCGGTCGGGCTCGTGAAGGCGCTCGGCGGCGGGTGGGATGCGTCGGACATGGCGCGCGAGACGGGCGACGTGGCGGCGCCCGCACCCGTGCCGGCGTCCGGTGCGGCAGCGTCGGTCGCGACCGCACCGTCAGCCGCCGCGCCGCTCGCGCAGAAGTAATCGGGGAAAAGAGAGAGGGCGCCGCGCGCGTTCAGCGCATCGCGTCGCCGAAGATCAGCGACACCTGGTTGTTGCCGATCGGACGGCCGAGCAGGTTCAGCAGCCCCGCGAGGTTCGCCTGCTGCTCGGGCGCCGCGTGCGCGGTGCCGCTAAACGATCCGCGGCCGGGGCCGAAGCTGCCGTGCCCGTCGAGGAACAGCGGGCCCTGCGTGGTCGACAGGTCGAGATCGGCGTGCGCCCCTTTCGCCTGCAGCACCGCGCGGTACGACCCGAGCGGCTTCACGCGAGACACGCGCGAACTCATCGAATCGATCGTCACCGTCAGCTGGCCGAACGCGTTGTTGCCGATCATCCGCCAGTCGGTCCAGCCGAGCCGCACGTCGCCCTGCAGGTCGAGCGTGTTGAACGGCGTGCCGAGCCCCGCGAGCAGCGACGCCGGCACGGCCATCGAGCCCGCCGACAGCACCGCGCCGCGCCACGTCGCGTCGAGCGTGACGGCGTCGGGCATCGCCTCGGTCTGCCGCATATGCATCTGCACGCGCCCGGTCAGCAGCGGCCAGAAGCGCGTGGTCCACTGGACCCGGCCGGGCAGCAGCGTCGCCGCGCTCTGGTCCGCGCCCGGCGCGAGCATCAGCGTGCCCGAACCGTGCCACAGCGAGCCTTCCGGATCGACGAGATTCACGTGAGCGCTGGTCGCGCGCGCGACCTGCGGCGCGATCCATGCGGCCGGCGCGAGCGCGACGAGCGTCAGCGCCGTCGCGAGCCCGCCTGCCACCACCCACGGCACCGCGGCGGCAAGCCGCCTGATTCCTGGCCTCATCGGCCGACCGTCGCTGGTTTCATCCACTGCGTCATTTCTGCGTCGAGGGTTGCATCACGGCCGTCAGGTCGACCTGGCCGTCTTCCTTCAGCCCGGTCACGTGCGCTTCGCCGACCTGCACCTTGAACTGCCGCCGCGCGTCGTCGAGCCACTGCGTCCACACCGGGAACGGCACGTTCTTCAACTGGATCTGCACGCCGTTGCCGACGACCTGCACCTGCGCGCCCTGCAGCCCGTGATCGGACAGCGACGCGGTAAGCGCGTCCTTCAGCGCGAGGCCGGTCGGTGCGACGCCTTGCGCGGCGGCCGTCAGCGACTTCGCCTCGTTGGCCTGCGCGGTCATCTGCGCAAGCTCGCTGCGCATCGTCGGCAGCTCGCGCCGGATGCGCGCGCGGCCTTCCTGCGCGGGCGACCACAGCACCGAATACGCGATCGCGACGGCCAGCACGGCACCGCCCCAGCCGAGCAGCGTCCGCTCCCGCTGCGAGCGCTCGCCCCAGAACTGGGCCAGCGTCTGGTTCAGTTGTTCGGTCTTCATGGGCGGCTCCGGATGGTCCATTTGCCGGTGCTGCTGTCGACTTCGCCAGCGAGCCCGTTGCGCGCGAGACGCTGCGGGAAATCGGGGTCGACCTTGACCTCCGGCTTGAAGCCGACGTCGAGCCGCCGGTCGTGATAATCGAGCGACGCGATGCCGTTCAGCGGCAGCGCGCCCATCGAACGCGACAGCCCGCTCGACAGCGCGAGAAAGTCGTTCGGCGACAGCTCGCCCGCCGCGAGGCGCAGCTGATCGAGCTGGCGCTGCATCTGCGCGGGCGGATCGAGCACCGTCGTGGTCTTCGGGAAGGCGGACAGGAGCGTCTCGGTGATCTGCGCGGACAGCGCATCGCGCTCGCGCGATAGCTTCCACCAGTGCAGGTTCATCCCGATCACGGCAACGGCGAGCGTTGCCGCGACGAGGGCGATCGGCACGCGCAGGCGCTTCATCGTCGCGCGGTCGAAGCGCCACGGCTGCGACTCGAATTCGAACTGGCACAGATCGAAGCGCTCGGCGAGCGCACGCCGCGCGAACGTGTCGAACGGCAGCGGCTGCGCACCCGGCAGCAGCGGGCCATCGGCGCGGCCGACCGACGCGAGCCGCGGCTCCGCGCCGGGCTCGCCGAGTTCGTACAGTTCGACGTCGCCGCCGCCCGCGAGCGCGGCCAGCGTGCCGGCGGCCCGCGACGCGGGCGCCGCGAAACCCTCGCCGAGCGCGCCGCGCGCGATCGCGAGTTCGAGACGCGGCGCACCAGCCGCGACCGGCAGCGCGCCGGCTTCGACGAGCGCCGGTTCGACTGTGGTCGCCAGCCCGAGCACCGCGGCGACGGCCGTCGGGCGGGCAGCCGGTGCGGTCGCGAGCGTGATCGCGTCGGCCTTGGCGGCCTCACCGTCGACAGGCGCGTCGAGCGGCGCTTGCGCCGGCTCGCGCGGCGCCGGCAGGCAGCGCGTCGCGGGTACCGCGCTCAAGCGCCGGTGGCCGGCCGCGGCGAACGCGTCGCAGATCGTACGGAACCACGCGCGGTCGACGACGGCCAGCACGCGCCGGCCATCGGGCAGCGCGACCGGGTCGAGCGCGATATGGCAGCCGAGCGGATCCTGGATCAGCTGATCCTCGACGATGTTGGGCAGCGCCTGGCGCAGCTTCGGCCCCTTGAGCGGCGGCACGGTCGTGGCGAGCAGCAGCACGTCGCGCGCGGCGACGATCAGCCGCGTCTCGTTCGCGCGCGGCAGCAGCGCGAGCGCGGCGTGGCCCGCGCGCTGCACCTGGCCGGCCTTGTCCACGAGCGTGAACGGCAGCTCGGGCCACTGCCATTCCTGCAACGGCACGGCCGGCTCGCGCGGCGGCAAAGAAACAATCAGCGTGCTCAAGAGCTCCTCTCCCGGATGGCGTCGTTATAGCTGGTCGCGGATGCGCACGACCCGCGTCGAGTGCGTGGTCGGATCACGATACACGAGCGAGGTGCGATCCACCTCCGCGCGATCGTGCTGGATCCGGCCATGCACGATGAAATAGCTGGAATTGACGTCGACGAGGCTCGCGTCGATCGTCACGTTCGGCGCGCCGGCACCGCGCAGCGCGAGCTGCACGTCGCCGACGTTGCGGAAGAACACGGTCTCGCGGCGCGACACGAGCGCCTGCGCGGACGACACGCTCATCCCCGGCACCAGCGCCGCGATCACCTCGGCCGGCGCGGTGTTCATGTTCACCGGCGTCGTGGTCGGCAGCACGGTGACGAACGGGCGCAGCCGCGCGACCATCTCGGGCGTCACACCGTCGACGTCGAGCAGGTTGTCGACGCCTGTCATCACGAGCGGCGCAGGGCCGCGCTCGCCGTCGGACATCCCCGGCTCGTCGGTGAAGTTGCCGGCCTGCATGTCACCGCCGGCCACCGGCGCGGTCGCGGCCGTACCGGCGCCGGGCAGCGTCGGCGTCTGGAAGCGCGTCGCCGAATGCATCAGGCCCGCGCGCATCTGCAGCGCGATCCGTTTCGCGAACGCGCCGTCGTAGCCGAGCGTCGTCAGCAGCCGCTGGAACGCCTGCAGCTGCATCACGTTGAGCTGCAGCACGCCGGGCGCCGGCGACGACACGAGATTGCGCAGGTTGTACTTCGCCTGCGCGTCCTCGATCGATCCGGACAGGTAGGTGTCTTCGCCGCCGTTGTCGTTCGGCGCGCCGATCCGGCCGAGGAAGTCCGACAGCTTGGTCTTCGCGATCGGCACGGCCCAGATCCCGCCCAGATAGGTGATGCCGGGCGCCGTGTCGCCCTCGGAGCGCAGGATCATGCGCGTCCAGTCGAGCGCGCCGCGCGCGACCCACTGCGCCTGCGCGATCACGCGCTGGTTCTCGATCCGGCGAATCTGCACCTGCTGGCGCCACAGCATCCCCGACACGAGGATCGCCGACAGCGCGACGACGAGCAGCGCGGTGATGATCGCCGCGCCGCGCTCGCGGCGTGCATGCGTGCTTGCGGGCGGGCGGCCGGCGAAGCGGGAGCGGGGAGGGCGCGCGCGCATCGTCATTCCCCGACGAGGAAGATGCGCGTGACGGGCACGCGCAGCGACGTCGCGCCGATGCTGACCTGCAGCCCCGTCACCGCGCGTGTCGGCGGCGCGTTGCCGATCTGCGGCACCTTCAGCGCATCGTTGTTCTGCGACAGCGCGTCGTTGGCCGTCTGCAGGTTGGTGGTCCAGCCGACGCGCGGCACGTACAGCTTCGCGTCGATCGCACCGACGCCGCCCATCAGCGCGACCCAGCTCCAGCCGTCGACGCCGCTGTCCTTCAGCACGTCGCGCAAGCGGTTCGCATCGGCGAGCGGCGGTGATGCATAGCGCACGACGCGCCCGCCGGCGATCCGGTAGCGGACCACCTGCAGCCGCGGCGCGGCGCCGGCCAAGTCGAGCGTGCGGACGATCTGCAGCGTATTGCCGGCGACGCCGATCGCCGGCTGGCCGGCTTCGTCGTCGGTCGCGGCGAGTCGCGCGTCGATGCGCATCTGGTCGAACATCTGCGCGAACACGCGCTCGTCTTCCATCGCGGACGCGACCTTGTCGCGGCCGCGCATGATCTGGTCGAGCCCGCGCCACGCGAGGATCGCGACCACCGCGAGGATCGCGATCGCGATCATCAGTTCGATCAGCGTGAAGCCGCGCACGCGGCGCGAGCCGACGGAACGTGCGGGCCGGCGCCGCATCGGCGCGTCAGAGCGGACGGCTGGTTTCATTCGCGACCACCGTCACCATTTGCGCGAGCACGCCGGGATGCCCCGGCATGCTCACCGAAATCTGCACGCGCCGGAACACCGGGTTCGGCGTCGTGCTCACGCGCTGCGTGCAAACCATCTGCACGTTGCCTTGCGAACAATCGAAACTCTGCTCGCCGACTTCCGGCCACGCATGCGTGAGCCGCAGCTGCGCGAGCGCGTTGTCGGCGCTCCAGCCGGCCAGCAGCCGGTGGTGGAGATCGGATGCATTGTTCGCCATCGTGCCGACCGCGCGGATCGACGCGGCGAGCGCGACCGCGATGATCGCGAGCGCGACCAGCACCTCGATCATCGTGAAGCCTCGGGAACCGGAAGCCGGGAAGGGCAGGCGACGACGCATCGTCATTGCACCTCGTACCGGCCGTTGCCGGTGCCGACGATCGTCGCGCTGCCGACCGCCGAATGCAGCGTCACGCGCACCGGCATGTCGACGCTTTCGGTGCCGAACACCACGGTGCTCGCGTGCGTGTCGGACCCCGGATAATCGATTTCGGCGCCTGTGACGCCACCGTCCCAGTCGCGCGGGCGCAGCAGGTCGTCACGCAGCGTGCGCCAGCCATCGGGCGAACTCACGTCGAAACGAAAGCCGTGCGCGGTCGGCTGCCACGCGATCGGGCGCGCGCGCACCTGCGCTTCGTCGCCGGCCGTCTCGAACAGCAGCGCGATGCGCTGCGCTTCCTCGCGCAGGTCGGTGCGCGGATTGCGCGTGAGCGACAGCGACGCGAGCGACACCAGCAGGCCCGCGATCACGAGCACGACCAGCATTTCGAGCAGCGTGAAGCCGCGCGCACGCGTGCGTGCCGCGGTCACGGCCGCGCCGCGACGCACACGGCGGTCGCGGGCAGCGCGGCGAGCGCGAGCGGAGCGCAAGGGCATGCGAAGGGCGGGCATGAAATGAAGAACGGGGACGATCGTCGGATCGGTCGATGCCGACTTACTGCCACGAACCGATATCGGAATCGTTGCTTTCGCCGCCTTCCTTGCCGTCGGCGCCGTAGCTGAACACGTCGATCTCGCCGTGCACGCCCGGGTTCAGGTACTTGTACCCGTTGCCCCACGGATCGTTCGGCAGGCGCTCGAGATAGCCGCCGTCCTTCCAGTTGTTCGGGATCGGATCGGTGGACGGCTTCTGGATCAGCGCGTTCAGGCCCTGCTCCTGGGTCGGATAGCGGCCGTTGTCGAGACGGTACAGCTTGAGTGCCTGCATGATCGTGCCGATGTCCTGCTTCGCGGCGATACGGCGCGCCTCGTCGGGACGGCTCATGATCTTCGGCACGATCAGTGCCGCCAGGATCCCGAGGATCGCGACCACCACCATGATCTCGATCAGCGTGAAACCGCGCTGACGGCGCACGGCCGCATTACGGCGAGTGATCCACGTTTGCATGACTGACTACCTCTTTCCAAAAAATATCGTCGATTGAGTGACGCACCCGGCGCATCGCGAACGTTTGCCTGACGGCAAGCTTCCGATTCCCCGGGCGCGGAGCACGCATTGTAAGGCGCGCATTGCCGAGGGCTTTCACCCAACGCAAATTTCATATACATCCGTACAATAGCGCGCATGAACGCGCTCTCGATCCGGATCCTCTCCCTCGCCCTCTTCGCGGGTTTGTGCGCGACGGCCACCTACTGGGTCGTCACGCTGTCAGCCCGCGAAGCGCCGCTGCCCGCCGCCGCCGCGCGGTTGCCGATCCGCACCGAGGACGCCGCCGCGCTCTTCGGCGGACAGCTCGACAAGAATCCCGTGCAGGACATCCACCTGTTCGGCATTCTGTCGCTCGGTCGTGGCGCCGCCGCGATCGTCGGTATCGGTGGCGAGCCGCCGCGTGCCGTGTCGCTCGGCGCGGAGCTCACGTCCGGCGCGAAGCTCGCCGAAGTCCGCAGCCGCTCGATCATCATCGACCGCAACGGCGCCCGCGCCGAAGTCCAGCTCCCCGCGAACACGCCGTCCCCCGCGATCTACATGCGTTGAACGTGCGGCCTGACCAGCGGTCAGGCCGTCACTGCACCATGTTGTTCAGCTCGATGATCGGCAGCATCACGGCCAGCACGATCACGAGCACGATGCCGCCCATCGCGAGGATCAGCAGCGGCTCGAGCAGGCTCGTCAGGAACATCGTGCGCCGCTCGAGCTCGCGCGCCTCGCCTTCCGCCGCGCGGTCGAGCATCGTCGTCACGTCGCCCGTCGCTTCGCCGGAACGGATCAGGTGCACGAGCACCGGCGGAAACGTCTTCACGTTGTTCAGCGCGCGCGACAGCGCGGAGCCTTCGCGCACGCGCACGATCGCATCGTCGATGTTCGCGCGCATCGCGCGGTTCGACAGCGTCTCGCCGGCCGCCTGCAGCGCGCGCAGGATCGGCACGCCGGCCGCGGTCAGGATCCCGAGCGTGCTCGCGAAGCGCACCGTGTTGTAGCCGCGCACGAGCTTGCCCGCGAGCGGCGCGGTCAGCACCCAGCGGTCGAACGCGAGCCGCGGCCCGTCGCGCGACAGCGTCGCCTTCACGAACCACACGACGAGCGCGACCGTGATCAGGATCGCCCACCACCAGTGCCGCACGAACTCCGACAGCGCCATCATCACGACCGTGAGAACGGGCAGTTGCTGCTTCGTGCTCGCGAACACGTTGACGACCTGCGGCACGACATAGCTCAGCAGGAACGTGACGATGCCGAATGCGATCAGCGTGACGATCCCCGGATACGTGAACGCCAGCAGGATCTTCTGCTTCAGCGCATTGCTCTGTTCGATGTAGTCGGCGAGGCGCGACAGCACGATGCCGAGCTTGCCGGTGTGCTCGCCCGCCGCGACGAGCGCGCGGTAGATTTCCGGGAAGTCGCGCGGATGCTGGCCCAGCGCATTCGCGAGCGAATGGCCGCCGAGCACTTCGGCACGGATCGCGGCCATCAGTTCGCGGATGTAGTCGCGTTCGGCCTGCTCGGTCAGCACGCCGAGCGCCTCGTCGAGCGGCAGCCCCGCGATCAGCAGGCTCGCGAGCTGGCGCGTGAGGATCGCCTGTTCGCGCTGCGACAGCTTGCGGCCGAACGCGAGGCGCTGCGAACGCGCGCCGCGGGTCGCACTGGCGGCCGGCTCGACGACGAGCGGCGTGAGCCCCTGCGTGCGCAGCTGGCCGCGCGCGCCGCGCGCACTGTCGGCATCGATCACGCCTTTCTGCGGTCGCCCCGCCGAATCGATGGCTTCGAAACGGAATGCCGGCATCGCGCTATGCGCCTCCCGTCACGCGCAGCACTTCCTCGAGCGACGTCGCGCCGGCCGCGAGCCAGCGCTCGGCGTCGTCGCGCAGCGTGCGCATCCCTTGTGCGCGCCCCGTGGCGAGAATCTCCGCATCGGCCGCGTTGCGGTGGATCAGCGCGCGGATCGAATCGTCGATCAGCAGCAGTTCGTATACGCCGCGCCGGCCCGCATAGCCCGAATGCCCGCACCGGTCGCAGCCGACCGGATGCCACACGGTGCGGCCGTCCTCGTGCCGCTCTTCCTTGCAGGCTGGGCAGAGCTGGCGCACCAGACGCTGCGCGAGCACGCCGAGCAGCGACGACGCGAGCAGGTACGGCTCGACGCCCATGTCGGTCAGGCGCGTGACGGCCGAGGCCGCGTCGTTGGTGTGCAGCGTCGCGAGCACGAGGTGGCCCGTGAGCGATGCCTGCACCGCGATCTGCGCGGTTTCGAGGTCACGGATTTCGCCGATCATGATCACGTCCGGATCCTGACGCAGGATCGAACGCAGCGCACGGGCAAAGGTCATCCCGATCCGCTCGTTCACCTGCGTCTGGCCGATGCCGGACAGGTCGTATTCGATCGGATCCTCGACGGTCATGATGTTGGTCGTCGCCGTTTCGAGCCGCGACATCGACGCATAGAGCGTGGTCGTCTTGCCGGAGCCGGTCGGGCCCGTGACCAGCACGATCCCGTGCGGGCGGCCGATCAGCTTGTCGAACTGGACGAGCGTGTCGCGGCCCATCCCGAGCGCCTCGAGGTTCAGGCGCTGCGCATCCTTTTCCAGCAGACGGAGCACCGCGCGCTCGCCGTGCCCGGTCGGCAGCGTCGACACCCGCACGTCGACCGGCCGGCCGCCGACGCGCAACGTGATGCGGCCGTCCTGCGGCAGGCGTTTCTCGGCGATGTCGAGCTGCGCCATGATCTTGATCCGCGAGATCAGCGCGCCGTGCAGCGCCTTCTTCGGACGCACGACGTCGCGCAGCGTGCCGTCGACGCGAAACCGCACGACCGACGCATTCTCGAACGGTTCGATGTGAATGTCCGACGCCTGTTCGCGCGCCGCTTGCGTGAGCAGCGCGTTGATCATCCGGATGATCGGCGCGTCGTCTTCCGATTCGAGCAGATCCTCGACTTCGGGGATGTCCTGCATCAGTCGCGACAGGTCGACTTCGCCCTCGACCTCGCCGACGACCTGCGCGGCGCTGCCGTCCTGGCGCGCGTACGCCTGGTTGATCGCCTGCGCGAGCTCGTCGGCCGGCACGCGGTGCACGGAAATCGAGCCGAAGTTGCGCGCGATTTCGGCGAGCGCCGCATCGTTCGTGCGCTCGCTGATCCACACCTCGAGCGTGTCGTCGAGCTGGTGCGCGATCAGCACCTGGCCGCTCTTCGCGAAGCCGTACGGCAACAGGCGCGCGGCGAGCGGCGACGGCGGCTGCCGTTCGCCCGGCGCGCCGTCCTGGGTCGAGGACGCGAGCACGTTGCTCACTGCGAGGCTCCCGGCGTGGCGGTCAGCGGCTGTTGCGGCACCGACTGCTGCGGCACGCCTTGCGGCTGCGCGGGCGTCGCCTCGGGCAGCGGCTGGGCCGGCACCGGCGCGACCTGGCGCTGCAACTGCTGGCGACGCATCTTGTCGAGATCGAACAGGTTGCCGGCCGGCGTGCCACCCTGGCTCGGGCCGAGCGGCATCGGCGGGACGACCGGATCGTCCTTGTCGCGGATCACGTTGTTGTCCGACTTGTACGCGCCGGTCACGCCCTGGATGTAGTCGTAGCGGTTGGCCGTGACTTCCTGCGCGGTGCTGCGATCGGAGATGATCACCGGGCGCAGGAACACCATCAGGTTGGTCTTCTGGCGCTGCTTCGATTCCGAACGGAACAGCTGGCCGATCCACGGGATGTCGCCGAGCAGCGGCACCTTGCTGTTCGACACCTGGTAGTTGTCCTGCATCAAGCCGCCGAGCACGATGATCTCGCCGTTGTCCGCGAGGATCGTCGACTGGATCGAGCGCTTCGTGAAGGTCGGGCCGGTCTGCGCGTTGGTGGTGCCGCTGACGACCGCCGAATCCTCCGTGTAGAGCTGCAGCTTCAGGATCCCGCCGTCGGTGATCTGCGGCTTCACGTGCAGCGTCAGGCCGACGTCGCGACGGTCGTAGGTGTTGAACGCGTTGCTCGTCGTGCCGCTCGTCAGGTTCGAGTACGAACCGGTCGCGATCGGCACGTTCTGGCCGACGACGATCTTCGCTTCCTCGTTGTCGAGCGTGATCAGGTTCGGCGTCGACAGCACGTTCGCGTCGCTCACGCCCGCGAAATACTGCAGCAGCGCGCCAAGCCCCTGCACGCCGAACATGTTGTGCAGCCAGCCGATGTTGAGGCCCTGGCTCAGGCCCGCGAGATTGGCGGCCAGCCCGGTGGTGGCGGCCGTGCCGCCGCTCGTCAGGTTGACGATGCTGTTGCCCAGGCCGGTTCCGGCCGTCGGGGCCAGGTTCGTGCCGCCGAGGAACTGGCCGCTCGCCACCTGCCACTGGATCCCGAGGTTGCCCTGCGTCGTCGAGTTCAGCTCGACGATCAGCGCCTCGATATAGACCTGCGCACGCCGCGCGTCGAGCTGGTCGATCACCGAGCGCAGGTTCCGGTAGACCGGATCGGACGCGGTGATGATCAGCGAGTTGGTGGCCGCATCGGCCTGGATCATCCCGCCCGGCTGGTTTTCGTCGCTCTTGTCCTTGTCGCCGCCGAGCAGGCCGCCGCTGCCGACGCCACCGCTGCCCGACGACCCGCTGCCGTAGGCCGACGACGAAGACGAACCGCCGCCGAGGCCGCCGGACGGCAGCGGCGGGGTGCCGGACGTACCGGTCGAGAAGTTGCCGCTCGCCGACGAGCCGCCGCTCTGGTTGAAGCTGTTCGCGTCGTTGGACGATGCCGACGAGCCGCTGTCGTTGCCGCCCTTGCCGAGCATCCCGCGCAGCGTCTTCGCGAGCTTGACCGCATCGGCGTTGCGCAACGGCACGACGTGCATGTTGCCGGGCACGCCGCTCGGCGCGTCGAGCTGCTGCACGATGCGCTTCGCCGCCGCGAGGCGCGACGCGCTCGATGCGCGCAGCATCAGCGAATTGGTGCGCGGGTCGGCCGTGACCGACACCTTCAGCGTCGCGTCGCTGTTGCCGATCGCGCCGGGGTCGAGCATCTTCTGCAGCTGCGCGGCGAGGTCGATCGCGTTCGCGTTACGCAGCGGGATGACCTGCACCTGCGCGCCCGCGGCGCTGTCGACGCCTGCGATGATCTGCGCGATGCGGCGCACGTTGTCCGCGTAATCGGTGACGACGATCGTGTTGTTCGCCGGGTAGGCGGTGACCGTGTTGTTCGGCGAGATCAGCGGCCGCAGCACCGGCAGCAGGTTGTTCGCCGATTCGTTGTGCAGCTCGAACACCTGCGTGATGACCTGGTCGCCGCGCGCGCGCGGCGCATTGCCGATATAGGTCGGCACGCCTTGCAGCTTCGCGTCGGCCTCGGGCACGACCTTCAGCACGCCGTGATCCTGCACGAGCGCGAAGCCCTGCATGCGCAGCGCCGACTGCAGCGTCTTCAGCGCCTGGTCTTCCGGCACGGACCGTTCGGATACGAGGTTGAGCTGCCCCTTCACGCGGGGGTCGACGATGATGGTCTTGCCGGTTGCGGCGCCGATCGCCTTCGCGACCTGGTCGATATCCGCATTCACGAAATTGAGCGTGACCTGAGCGTAGGCGGCTTGCGAGACGATGATGCCGGCGACGATCAGGGTCGTGGCGACGCGCCGCATAACGAAGCGATTTCTTGTCATGGATGAATGGGTCGATGCCGGCTCAGGGCCACTTCCGGCGGTAGTGCTGGGATCCAAGTCCTAAAGAGGCGACATTAGCAGTTTTTCATGTCCGAAATATCACATTGAGCTGAGGACTGTCTCACATACGACATGGTTTCGGCATACCGTATGCAATATGTAATATTACGGCCTCCGCCAGGCATTCCGGCCATCGCCGCCGTTTTGGGATGAACCGACACCGAAATGCGGTATAAACGGGCTGCCGTCTTTCGCGTGTCAATACGTAACGGACTGCCGGTATGATACGGGCGGCGCGTTTCCATCCGTACGAATAACTGGCACGGGTTTTCCCGATCTTTGCGTCACTTCCTTTTCGTTTTCCGCACCATGAACAGACGGTTCGCTTCGATCGCGTTGATCGCCGCCGGCGTGTGGTTCGCCTGCGGAAACGCTCGCGCGGATTGTTTCGACGAGGCCGCCCGGTACCAGAAGGTCAATCCGCTGATTCTGCGCGCGATCGCGTGGCAGGAATCGCGCAACCGGCCCGCCGCGCTGAACAAGAATACGAACGGCTCGGTCGACTACGGCCTGATGCAGATCAATTCGATCCACCTGCCGACGCTGTCGCGCTACGGCATCGGCCGCGACACGCTGATGGAGCCGTGCAAGAACGTCTATATCGCCGCGTGGCATCTGCGTCAGAAAATGAATCGCTACGGCAACACATGGCAGGCCGTCGGCGCCTATCATTCGGAAACGCCGTCGCTGCGCGACAAGTATGCGCGGCAGATCGCCGCAATCCTCGCGCAGTGGAAGCTGCTGCCGCCCGAGCAGTGACGTCGCGCCGCGGCGCGGGCTGACGCCGGGCCGCTCGGCCGGTGCGCGTTTGATGCACAATGCGGGCTACGCCGCGGTTTCGACCGGCTTGGGCGATGGCTCCGGGCGACCGGCATCGGGCGACTGGCCCCCGGCCGATCGCGCCCCGCCAGGGCCCCACGGCCGCTTTTTCATCTTTTCCGTTGGTGCAAATCGTTATGAATCCGGCAATGAACCAGCCGTTGCCCGTCACCGTGCTGTCCGGTTTCCTCGGCGCCGGCAAGACCACGCTGCTCAATCACATTCTCGCGAACCGCGCGGGCCTGAAAGTCGCCGTGATCGTCAACGATCTCGCGTCGGTCAACATCGACGCGTCGCTCGTGCGCGATGCGCAGGCGCTGTCGCACGTCGAGGAACGCCTCGTCGAAATGTCGAACGGCTGCATCTGCTGCACGCTGCGCGACGACCTGCTCGTCGAGATTCGCAATCTCGCGGCCGACGGCCGCTTCGACGCGATCGTGATCGAATCGACCGGCATCGCGGAGCCGATGCCGATCGCCGAAACCTTCACGTTCGTCGACGACGACGGCGCGTCGCTGTCGAACGTCGCGCGGCTCGACACGCTCGTCACCGTGGTCGACGCCTACAATTTCCTGCGCGACTACGGTTCCGACGACGCGCTCGCGACGCGCGGCATCGCCGCATCGGACGAAGACGATCGCACACTCGTCGAGTTGCTGATCGAGCAGATCGAATTCTGCGACGTGCTGGTGATCAACAAGGCCGACCTCGTCGGCGCGGACGAACTCGCGCGCCTGCGGCACATCCTTGCGCGGCTCAATCCGCGCGCGCACCAGGTCGTGGCGACGTTCGGCAACGTGCCGCTCGATGAAGTGCTGAACACCGGCCGTTTCGATTTCGACGAAGCCGCGAACGCACCGGGCTGGCTCGCGTCGCTGGAAGACGATCACACGCACTGCGACGATCCCGAGTGCCACGATCCGCATCATGCGCACGTGCATGGCGAAGCCGACGAATTCGGCATCGGCAATTTTGTTTACCGCACGCGCCGGCCGTTTCATCCGGCACGACTCTGGGCGCTGCTGCATCAGGAGTGGCCGGGCGTGCTGCGCAGCAAGGGCTTCTTCTGGCTCGCGACGCGCAACGACATCGCGGGTTCGCTGTCGCAGGCGGGCGGCGTGTGCCGGCATGGCCCGGCAGGCCTGTGGTGGGCCGCGCAGGATCGCGCGGAATGGCCGGATGACGACGAACTGCTCGCGGAAATTCGCACGGAGTGGCAGGGCGACCTCGACGATCGCTCGGTGGGCGATCGCCGTCAGGAACTCGTGCTGATCGGCATCGGGCTCGATGCCGATGCATGGCGCGCGAAGCTCGATGCATGCCTGCTCACCGATGCGGAATTCGCGCTTGGTGCCGCGCAATGGACCACGTTCGACGATCCGTTCCCGGCATGGGATGTCGACGCGCACGACGACGAGGATCCCGACGCGCAGATCGTGCACGTGTAACGTGCGGTAAAAAACGGCGCGCGAAAGCTAACCGTTAAATCTTGCAAGAGGTGTGCGGACTGTGGCGAAAATGCCGCGCGCGCCCAACAAAAAACCCGCCAAAAGGCGGGTTTTTTTCCAGGCACAGGCGCTGAATCAACGCTTGTTGACGGCGTCCTTGAACGCCTTGCCAGCCGTGAACTTGACCGTCTTGGCTGCCGGGATCTTGATGGTTTCGCCCGTCTTCGGGTTGCGGCCCGTACGTGCTGCGCGCTTGCCCGAACCGAAGCTGCCGAAGCCGATCAGCTGAACCGCATCACCCTTCGACACGGCCTTCTTGATGACTTCGAGCAGCGTGTCCAGCGTTTCGCCGGTTTGAGCCTTGCTGGCGCCCGTTTGGGCGGCGACGGCGTCGATCAGTTCCTGTTTGTTCATTAAGGTTCCTTTTTCAGGTTAGGTTTGACACGAACAGCGCGAACGCGCCGATTATACGTGCGCGAACCGTGCCATCGAGAGTCAGACTCCGACGACACAGCGCCGAATCCTGGCCCGCGCGACGTGCCGTCCGGCTTGGCCGGCGGCCACCCCGCGGTACGGCGTTGCTATGATAGCGCAGCGCAAACCCAATAACGACAAGGGTTTCAAAGATTTTCATCGGTATTTCGCCGAATGAATCGTCGATTGCCCGTTTTTTGACCTGCGCCAACCGGACAGGATACGCAGCCGCGTCCGCCCGCACGCAACGCCGTTGGATTTTGCCAACGGCGCGCCGGACGCCTCCGCGCAAACCCTTGCCAGGCTTGGCTGCCACGTTTTTTGTTTCGCATGCCCGACCGACTCGTTCCCGCCACGCTCGCCCGCCGCGACGACGGCAATCTCGTCTCGCCCGAATACGGCGAGCTCCCTCGCGACGCGTCGCGCGCTCGCGCGCACGCGAACCGGATGCTCGCCGGCACCGGCCTGCCGGCCCGCTGGCAGGGCCTCCGCACGTTCACGATCGTCGAGACGGGATTCGGCACGGGCAGCCGTTTTCTCGCGACGTGGGCCGCATGGCGCGACGACCCGGCACGCTGCGAGCGGCTGCATTTCGTCGCGATCGAACCGCATCCGTTCACGCGCGAGGACCTGCGCCGCGCCGCTTCCAATTTTGTTGCGGACACAACCATCTCGGAAAACGCCGACGCTTTGATCGACGCGTGGCCGATGCATGTGCCCGGCCTGCACCGGCTCGAATTCGACGCGGGACGCGTGGTGCTCACGCTCGCATTCGGCGATGCGCATGACATGCTGCAACGGCTCGTCGCGCGCGCCGACGCGTTCTATCTCGGCAATGTCGCGTCGGCCGCGCACGGCGATGTGCTGTCGGCCGACGTGATCCGCGCGCTCGCACGCATCGCCGCCGACGGTGCGACCTATGCGACGCATTCGCACGACGACGCCGTGAAACATGCGCTCGAGCAAGCGGGTTTCACGAGTCGCGACGTCGACGATTGCGCAGGCGAGCCCGCATTGCGCGTCGGCGAATACGCGCCGCGCTGGCGGATGCGTCGACACGAACCGCCGCGTGCATTGCCGGTTGCCGCGCGCGAAGCGATCGTGATCGGTGCGGGCCTGGCAGGCTGCGCGGTCGTCGAACGGCTTGCCGCACGCGGCTGGAACATCACGCTGATCGAGCGGCACGAACGAATCGCGAGCGAGGCATCGGGCAATCCGGCCGGTGTATTCCATCCACTGATGACGCGCGACGACAACGTCGCGAGCCGCCTCACGCGCAGCGGGTTCCTGCATGCGCTCGCACGCTGGCGCGCGCTCGAGGATGCGGGCCATGCGTTCGCGCGCAGCACGCGCGGGATGATCCATCTCGCGGAATCGGCCGATGATTTCGCGCGGATGCGCGATGCGTGCGACGCGCTCGGCGCACCGTCCGACTATGTGTCGCTGCTCGATACGGACGCCGCCCGCGCGCATCTGAACCTGCCGGTCGCACACGGCGGCCTGCTGTTTCCGCACGGCGGCGCCGTCTGGCCGGCCGGGGTGTGCGCGGCACAAATCGCGGCGGCCGGCGAAGGCGCAACACTGCTGGCCGGCACCGAAGTCGCGCGGCTCGAGCGTGATCGCGACATATGGTGCGCCGTCGATGCGGCAGGCGCGACGCTCGCCGAAGCCCCGGTCGTCGTGCTCGCGAACGCGGGCGACGCGGTGCGTCTCGCCGGCCTGCGGCACGTCGCGCTGCAACCGGTGCGCGGCCAGCTCACGCTGCTGCCGGCCGGCAGCACGGCGCCGCTGCCGTGCCCCACGATTGGCGACGGCTACGCGGTGCCGCTCGACGACGGCACGCTGCTGGTCGGCGCGACGTTCGAACCCGACGACGTCGACCGGACGATGCGCACCGCCGGACATATCGAAAACCTCGAGCGCGTCCGGCACCTGCTACCCGGCCTGATCGGCGAGCTGCCGGACGTCGATACGCTGCGCGGGCGCGTCGCGTTTCGCTGGGTCGTCGCCGACCGCGTGCCGGTGATCGGCCCGCTCGCCGACGAAGCGCAGGCCGTCGCGAACGCCCGCGCGCTGAGCGGCGCGAAAGCGCGCGACCTGCCGCGCGCCGCGGGCCTCTACGGCGCCTTCGGCTACGGCTCCCGCGGGCTCGTCTGGGCGGCGCTCGGCGCCGAGCTGATCGCGTCGCAACTCGAAGGCGAGCCGCTGCCGCTCGAGCGCGAACTCGTCGACGCCGTCGATCCGGCCCGGTTCCTGATCCGCGCGCTGCGCGGCCGCCAGATCGGCTGATCTCGTCGGTCGAGTCCTCACAGTGCTTCGATTTTTCTGTGCGAAGTTATCCACGCGAGGCTGTGGATAACCGCGAGGAATCCGCGCGCACTTCGTGTGTAATCACAGTGGACGTAAACTGGGCAACTCGGCACAGCTGTGAAACGGCCCGAAAGTTGCCCCACTCAAACGTCTGTGAGCGAACAGCCTGTGCAACGGGTTGTGGCGGCGCCAACCCCTTGATCTTGTTGCGTAAACCGAAGTTATCCACAGAACTGTGGGCGCCTTGTTAACTTCTACTATGTATACATACAAGTAAACCTTTGAAACCAAAGACCTGCGGTGCCTCACAGCGCCGCGAGTCGATTCGATCGGTTCCGGAGCGAAAAAGCTGTGGCACAATCGGTTTCCTTCGCGTTCGTTCGGCCCTGGCGCCGGACATGCTTCAACGGAACGGTCGGCACGATTTCGAATCTGAGTCTTCGAGACCGCGCAGTCCGTTCACACACCAGGCCGACAATCCAGATCGGCAGCCTGAACGACAGTTCCGCCTGATGGCGGAAGAGGCGGATCCCATGTCCTGCCGTCGTCGACCACAACAATCACATTCGGGGCGACACCCAGCCGGCGCGCATCTCATTTCCGACGCTTGACCCCGCGTCGCTGGCGGTTGCTTCCAAAGGAGAAGTCACCACGATGAAGTCGGCGTTCTCATTCCTGCCCAACTGGCCACTCGCGCCGGATGCCGTGTTCTGGGCCGGGCTTGCGCTGTTTGCGGCCGGCCTGTGCGGCGAGCTGTGCTATCGCGCATGGCGGCTGCCGCGCATCACCGGTTATGCGGTGATCGGTCTCATTGCCGGATCGTTCGGATTCGGCGTGATCGACGCGAGCACCGACGAAACCTCGCGGCTGCTGATCAACGTCGCGCTCGGGCTGCTGCTGTTCGAGCTCGGCAGCCGTCTCGACCTGAAATGGATCCGCCGCAATCCGTGGCTCATCGCATCGAGCCTCGCGGAGGCGACGCTCACATTCGTGCTCGTGCTGTTCGTGATGCTCGCGCTCGGCGTGTCGGGCATGGTCGCGCTGGTGCTGTCCGCGATCGCGATCGCGACGTCGCCGTCGATGGTGATCCAGCTGAAGACCGAACTGCGCGCGGAAGGGCAGGTATCGCAGCGCCTCATCACGCTGACCGCGCTGAACAGCGTCTACGCGATCGTGCTGACCAAGCTCGTGACGAGCTGGCTGCACCAGGAAGCGTACGGGAACGTTTTCGCGACGGTGCTGCAACCCGTCTACCTGATCGCCGGTTCGTTCATCGTCGCGTATCTGGTTGCGCGCGCATGCAATTACTTGTTCCGCCACATGACCTCGACGATGCGCGACGAGCATTCGTTCGTCGCGCTGTTCGGCCTCGTGATGCTCGCGATTGCGGTCGCGCAGGCGTTGAAGCTGTCGACGCTGCTCACGCTGCTGCTCGCGGGCATCATCGTGAAGAACCTCGAAGCGCGTCCGCAGCTGTGGCCCGAGCATTTCGGCACGGCCGGCTGGCTGCTGACGGTGATCCTGTTCGTGCTGACGCTCACGTCGTTCACGTGGGGCGACATCGCGATCGGCGGGCTGCTCGCGATCGTGCTGATCGTTACGCGGCTGGTCGCCAAGCTGGCCGGCGTCGTCGTGTTCGCGAAGCCAAGCGGGCTCGGGATGAAGCAGGGCGTCGCGCTCGGCATCGCGCTGACACCGATGTCCGCGCTGTCGTACCTGCTCGTCGACGACACCTACCAGCTCTATCCTAATTTCGACCCCCATCTGCGCGCGATCGTGATGTGCACGATCGTGATCCTGCAGCTCGTCAGCCCGTTCGTCGTCTACCGCTGCCTGTCGGCGGTCAGCGAACGCAGCGACAGAAACTGATTCCGGAACCTGCCATGGCACTCGAAACCTTCGTCAATTCCGAACCGTTCACGTTCGGCGTCGAACTGGAGATCCAGGTCGTCAACACGCACAACTACGACCTGACCAAGGCTGCATCCGACCTGATGCGCCTGATCCAGGGCGAGACCTTCCCCGGCAACATCACGCCGGAAATCACCGAGAGCATGATCGAGCTGTCGACCGGCATCTGCCACTCGCACGAGCAGGCAGTGTCCGAGCTGCATGCGATCCGCGACGTGCTCGTAAAGGCGGCCGACCAGCTCAACGTCGGGCTGTGCGGCGGCGGCACGCACGCGTTCCAGCAGTGGAGCGACCGGCAGATCTACGACGCGCCGCGTTTCCAGTACATCTCCGAGCTGTACGGCTATCTCGCGAAGCAGTTCACCGTGTTCGGCCAGCACGTGCACATCGGCTGTCCCGATCCGGACAGCGCGCTGTTCCTGCTGCACTCGATGTCGCGCTTCATTCCGCACTTCATCGCGCTGTCCGCGTCGTCGCCGTTCGTGCAGAACGTCGACACCGGCTTCCATTCGGCACGCCTGAATTCGGTGTTCGCGTTCCCGCTGTCGGGCCGCGCCCCGTTCGTGCTGACCTGGGACAGCTTCGAGGAGTACTTCACGAAGATGGTCAACACGGGTGTCGTCAACTCGATGAAGGACTTCTACTGGGACATCCGGCCGAAGCCCGGCTACGGGACGATCGAGGTGCGCGTGATGGACACGCCGCTGTCGGTCGACCGCGCGGCCGCGATCGCGTGCTACATCCAGACACTCGCGCGCTACCTGCTGACCGACCGGCCGCTGAAGCTGTCGGAGGATGACTATCTCGTCTACACGTTCAACCGTTTCGAAGCGTGCCGCTTCGGGCTCGAGGGCACTTGCGTCAATCCTCAGACAGGTGAGCGCCGCACGATCGCGGAAGACATCCTCGACACGCTCGACCGGATCGCGCCGCATGCGGCCGCGCTCGGCTCGCGCGCGGCGCTCGACGAGATCGGCGCGCTCGCGAAGGCGCGCGTGAATGACGCATCGTGGTTGAGAACCGTTTTCAAGCAGGAAAAATCGCTGAACGAGACGGTTCGCCAGCAGTGCCTGCGCTGGCGCGAATGAAAAAATGTTTTGCAGATTACGGACTCGACCGCGCGGCGATTCACTGAACGCCGTTCGGTGCCGATTCGCGTGCGGCACGTCGCCAGTCGTCCTGAAAATCTGTGGATAACTCAATATTCCGCTTCAAAGTCAACGCTCTGCGGGATGGATAACCCGGTGGACCGGTGCCCTCGGCATGGTGGCCGATCCGAACAGGAAAATGTTTGCGCGTGGCGCCGTAGGGCCGGCAGAGATTGCCGGCACAACGAAAAAGTCCGGTTATCCAGTGATTTTCCACAGAATGAAGGGGATAACTTAGCTGTGCGATTTTCCGCTCTCGCTTAGAATGTCGGCTTTGCGGACACCGGAACGACGTGTGTCTCACCGGTCGCCGCGAACGCGACCGCCGCGTGTGCCTCGCGACGGCCGTGTCGACGCTCCTCGATGAGCGTCTGTTTTGAGATAGACATTCGATCTCCACACTACGGCTGCTCGGCAATCCGGGCGGCGGCAAAGCGAAAAGACTATGAGCGAAGGCGTTTACGGGAATCAGGCTTCGGGACGTGTGACCCACAGCTTGCTGCGATTGAGTACGGCCATGCGAAGCCAGGCATGGGATTGGGCGGAAGGCGCGGGTCTCACGCCGACGCAGGGCGAGATCCTCGTGCTGCTGCTGCAACGCAAGGGCCCGATGCGGCTCGGCGAGATCGCACGCGAGACGCAGCTCACCGCGGCGACCACCAGCGATGCGGTCAGCACGCTCGAAACGAAGGGGCTCGTCGAGAAGCGTCGCGCACTGGACGATGGCCGCGCGCTCGCCGTGCGCCTGTCGGCCCGCGGCCGTACCGCGGCCAAGAAGGCGCTGCAATGGCCGGAATTCCTGACGAAAGCAGTCGGCAAGCTCGGCGCGGACGAGCAGGGCGCACTGTACCGCGCGCTGCTGAAGACGCTGCGCGAACTGCAGGTGGCCGGCGCGACGCCGCCGCAGCGCATGTGCCTGACGTGCACGCATTTGCAGCCGGGCAAGCCGTCGAAGAAGACCGTGCATCACTGCGCGGCGCTCGACCTGTCGATGACCGACAGCGATCTGCGTCTCGACTGTTCGGTGCACGAAGAAGCCGACGCGGCCACGCAAAAGAAGACCTGGAAGGTGTTCGCCGGCTGACGTCCGTCGATCGACCGGGAGGCCGATGATGAACGCTGAAGTGGTGGCGATTCGCCACGTGCATTTCGAGGACCTCGGCAGCTTCGAGCAGGTGCTCGGCGAGCGCGGGCGGCGCGTGCGCTATGTCGACGTCGGATCGTCGCGCGTCGAGGTGCTCGACGCGCTCCAGCCGTCGCTGCTCGTGATGCTCGGCGGCCCGCTCAGCGTGTACGACGATGCGCAGTATCCGTCGATCGCGCCGCTCGCCGCGCTCGTGCGCCAGCGCATCGACGCGGGACTGCCGATCCTCGGCATCTGCCTCGGTGCGCAGTTCATCGCCCGTGCGCTCGGCGCGCGCGTCTATCCGGCGGCGCAGAAGGAACTCGGCTGGGCGCCGCTGACGCTCACCGACGCGGGCCGTGCGTCGCCGATGCGCCATCTCGACGGCGCGGCCACTTCGATGCTGCACTGGCACGGCGATACGTTCGACCTGCCGGGCGGCGCGATCCATCTCGCGTCCACACCGGCATGCCGCCACCAGGCATTCGCGTGGGGGCAGCACGTGCTGGCGCTGCAGTGCCATCCTGAAATCCGCGCCGACCGCTTCGAACCCTGGCTGATCGGTAACGCCGGCGAAATCGCGTCGACGCCCGGCATCGACGCGCGCCAGCTGCGCGCCGACACCGTGCAGCATGGTCCCGCGCTGGAGGCGGCCGCGCGACGCATGTTCGCGGAGTGGCTCGACAGCGTCGGGCTTTGAAGCCGAGCGTGCGGCACCGCGCGTGAGCGGCCCGCCGGCAAAACCGGCCGGCGCACCGCGGCATCGCGCGTGCGCATTGCCTCACCGTCGCCACCGCCGCCGGCTTCACGCCGGCTGTCCCTGACCATCGGCTTACTGCCGAACCGGCCGCCAGCAGGCTTCCAGCCTGCGTGCTACGCTCGTCAGCTCTTTCTCTTTCCTGGCGAGCGGCACCCATGACTGCGCTGTTTTCTCCGTTCACGCTGCGCGGCGTGACCCTTCCGAACCGGATCGTGATCTCCCCGATGTGCCAGTACTCCGCCGAGCGCGGCGAGGCGACCGACTGGCACATGATCCATCTCGGCCATCTCGCGCTGTCCGGCGCGGGCCTGCTCTGCATCGAAGCGACCGCCGTCGAACCCGACGGGCGCATCACGGCCGGCGACCTCGGGCTGTGGGACGACGTGACCGAAGCGGCGCTCAAGCCCGTGCTGGCGTCGATCCGCAAGCATTCGTCGGTCCGCGTCGCGATGCAGCTGTCGCATGCAGGGCGCAAGGCATCGAGCGACGTGCCGTGGCAGGGCGGCCAGCTCGTGTCCGTCGCCGATGGCGGCTGGTTGCCGCATGCGCCGTCGGCGCTGCCGCACAAGGACGGCGAGACGCCGCCGCTCGCACTCGACGCGGCCGGCCTGAACCGGATCCGCGACGCGTTCGCGGCCGCCGCGAAGCGTGCCGCGCGCCTCGGCATCGACGCGATCGAAGTGCATGCGGCGCACGGCTACCTGCTGCATCAGTTCCTGTCGCCGATCTCGAACCAGCGCACCGACGAATACGGCGGCTCGCGCGAGAACCGGATGCGCTTTCCGCTCGAGATCTTCGAGATCGTGCGCGCGGCGTTTCCGGAAGACCGACCGGTCGGCGTGCGCGTGTCGGCGACCGACTGGGTCGAGGGCGGCTGGGAACTCGACGACACGATCGCGTTCGCACACGAACTGAAGCAGCGCGGCTGCGACTGGATCGACGTGTCGTCCGGCGGCGTGTCGCCGCTGCAGAAGATTCCGCTGTCGCCCGGTTACCAGGTGCCGTTCGCGCAGGCCGTGAAGCGCGCCGTTGGGATGCCGACGATCGCGGTCGGCCTCATCAACGATCCCGCGCATGCGAACCGGCTGATCGAGGCGGGCGACGCCGATCTGGTCGCGATGGCGCGTGCGATGCTGTACGACCCGCGCTGGCCGTGGCATGCGGCCGCCGAACTCGGCGCGCAGGTGTCGGCGCCGCCGCAGTACTGGCGCTCGCAGCCGCGCGAGCACAAGGCGTTGTTCGGCGACATCGCATTCGGCCAGCGTTGAGCGTCATGCGCGCGATATTGCGCACGATGTTGAACGAAGCAATCTTGAACGTGTAGGATGCGGATGATTCGCCGCATGGCCCGACGCGGCACCCACCGGTGCCGCGTTTTCGTTTTGCGCGACGCTGGGCCGTGAGCGCGGCCGTCTTCCATTCAATTCGTCTTCACAAGGATTCGTTCGATGAGTTCACGCAGGATCGCGGTGCGCCGCTCGGGAGTACACGGCAAGGGCGTGTTCGCGGTGGCGCCGATCAAGGCCGGCGAGCGCGTAGTGGAATACAAGGGCGAGCGGATTTCATGGAAGGAAGCGCTGCGTCGGCATCCGCACGACCCGAGCGAGCCCAACCATACGTTCTACTTCGCACTGGAAGAAGGCGGGGTGATCGACGGCAAGATCGACGGCAACAGCGCGCGCTGGATCAACCATTCGTGCGCGCCGAACTGCGAGGCCGAGGAGACGAAGGGTCGCGTGTTCATCCACGCGCTGCGCGACATCGAGCCGGAAGAAGAGCTGTTCTACGACTATGGCCTCGTGATCGACGAGAAGCTGACGAAGAAGCTCAAGCGCGAATACGCGTGCCATTGCGGCGCGGACGCATGCCGCGGCACGCTGCTCGCCACACCGGACGACGACGGCAAGAAGAGGAAGAAGAAAGACAAGAAGGACAAGGACGGCAAGTCCGAGTCCGCCGCGAAGGACAAGAAAAAGAAGAAGTGACCGGGGCGGCCGCGCATCGCGCGCGGCGGCTTCATCGGACGGCCGCCGCGCGCCGAAGCGCCCCGCAGCCGTTCTTCCCTCCCTCCCCAGGCGCGCACCGCGCGCGACTCAGTGCGTCGGCGCGGCGGCCGGCGTTTCGCTCGCCGGCTTCTCGGTACGCTTGGCGAGCGGCACGCGCACGACGAAGCGCGACCCGCCTTCCGATGCATCCTCGTACGACACCGTGCCGCCGTGCATCGCGATGATGTCGTGGACGATCGCGAGCCCGAGCCCGGCGCCCGTCTCGACGCCGTTGCCGCTTTGCGCATCGCCGCGGAAAAAGCGCTTGAACAGGTCGGCCTGCTGACTGGCCGGCACGCCCGGGCCGTTGTCCTCGACGACGATCTCGGCGGCCGGCTGGCCGTCCTCGAGCGCGCCGCGCGCGACGTTCACCGTGATCCGCGCGCCGTTCGGCCGTGCGAGCGGCACGTATTTCAACGCATTGTCGAGCAGGTTCGCGATCACCTCGCGCAGCAGCACGGGGTTGCCGCGCACGTTCAGCGTTTCGTCTTCGCCGGGTTCGTCGCTGCGCTGGAAGCCGAGGTCGACATGCGACGCGAGCGCGCGCGGCACCCACTCGGCACCCGTCTCGAATGCCATCGCGGCGAGGTCGACGTCGACGAAACGCGCGGCCTGTTCGCCCGGCTCCGCGCGCGCGAGCGACAGCAACTGGTTCGACAGCCGCACCGCGCGGTCGGCGGCCGCGCGCAGCTCGCGCACCGCGGCGTAGGTCTGCTGCGGGTCGCGCGCGACGGCGGCCTGCTCGGCATGCAGCTTCACGGCGGTGAGCGGCGTGCGCAACTGGTGCGCGGCATCGGCGATGAACTTGCGCTGCGCGTCGAGCGCGGTCTTCAGGCGGCCGAGCAGCGCGTTCATCGCGCTCGTCAGCGGCCGGATTTCGAGCGGCACGTCGGTTTCGTCGACCGGCTCCAGCGACGTGTGGGTCTGCCGGTTCAGCGAATCGGCGAGATGCGTGAGCGGGCCGAGCTGCTGGTTCACGACGCGCCACACGATGCCCCAGCCCGCCAGCAGCAACAGCAGCAGCGGCATCATGATCGCGACGAGGAATTCGGCGGCGATCCGGTAGCGGTGCCGCACCGGCTGCGCGACCTCGACCACCATCGGCCGGCCGCCGTCGACTTCCTCGACGCGCACCTGCGCGACCCGCACGGCGCGGTTGTCGTACTCGGCCTCGAACACGTACGCGTGATGCATGCGGCGCACGTTGATGCCGCGCAGCGGCAGCTTCGGATCGCCGGCGAGCTCCTCCTCGCCGTCGCTGATTCGGTAGATCAACGCCTCGGCCGGATCGGAGAACATCGCCTGCGCGAGCGGCGGCACCGTGAACGGCGCGTCGGGGCCGGCGATCTGGATCTGTTTGGAGATGGCGGTCGCGAGATCGGCGAGCGAGCGGTCGATCACGTGTTGCGTGTATTGCCACGCGAGCCAGTAGGCAATCAGGCCGCTCATCAGCGCGAGCATCGACAGCGGCGCGGCGAGGCGTCTGAGCAGCGAGCGGCGCAGGCTGGTGGTGACAGCCGGATCAGAAGACATTTCGACGGGCAAATGGATAAGCGCCGCTCACGGGGAGCGGCGCGGTCGTGCGCCGGACGGCGACGCGGGCAGGGCGGCGCGCCGGCGGCACGTGGCCGGCCGGCAGGCGGCGCCGCTCAGACGCTCGCGGTCTGGCGGATTTCCTGCAGCAGGTAGCCGAAGCCGCGCACCGTGACGATCTCGACACGGCACTGCTCGAGTTTCTTGCGCACGCGGTGCACGTAGACTTCGATCGCGGTGTCGCCGAGATCGCCGCCGAAATGCGTGAGGTGATCCTGCAGCTGGGCCTTGCTGACGACACGGCCGTGGCGCAGCAGCAGCATTTCGAGCACCGCGAACTCGCGCGGCGACAGTTCGAGCGGCTTGTCGTCGTTGAAGATGCGGCGATCGACGCCCGACAGGCGGACGCCGCCGAGCGACACTTCCGGACGCGGCATGTCGCTGTGCGGGCCGCTGCGACGCATCACCGCGCGGATGCGCGCTTCGAGCTCGGCCGGCTCGAACGGCTTGAGCATGTAGTCGTCGGCGCCGGAGTTCAGGCCCTGGATCCGGTCGTTCAGTTCGTCGCGCGCGGTCAGCACGATGACGGGCGTGTGGCGGTTGGTCTGGCGGAAACGCGTGAGCAGCGTCATGCCGTCGATGCCCGGCAGGCCGAGGTCGAGGATCACGAGTTCGTGGCGGTTTTGTGCCAGCGCCTGTTCGGCAAAGATGCCGTCATGCACCATGTCGACGGTGAAGCCAGCCTGCTCGAGGCTGCTCTGGATACCGCGTGCGATGGGGCGGTCGTCTTCGATCAGAAGGAGTCGCATGAAGTTCGCTCAAGTACAATGGGTTGGCGGTTCAGGCACGCGGACAGCACGACACCGTTTCCACAGGGGCGCCGCATCGCCTGACATCAAGCATGGCGGCCAGCGAACGATTACATCCAATCATGTCCGATATCTCGATCCACGACCTCGAAGCCGCGATCAATTTCTGGCGCGCCCGCTCGCCGTCGAGCGGCGACGAACTCAAACTCTGCGAAGAGGCCAGCGCGCTCTCCAAGCCGTATGCGCTGCTGATTGTACAGCGCGAAGCCGCGCTGCAACTGGAAGGTTTAGACCCCAAGGCGCGGAAAGCGTACGAGACTTACGTGCGCCTTAAGGATGGCTTGGAAAGCTGAAGGCTTTCGCTCAGTACATCCTAGAAAACGTTCAGCAAAATGAAAAGTTGACGCGCCGCGCGTCGCAGGTTGCGCGGCGGCGGAGTAGTCTCAGGCGGCCGGTTCGGTGTGCGCGCACACATGGTCGATGAACTGCGCGAGCGAGATGTCGCGCTCGGTCAGGCCATGCGCATCGTGGGTCGACAGCGTGATGTCGACACGGTTGTACACGTTGAACCATTCCGGATGGTGATTCATTTCCTGCGCCTTGATCGCGATACGCGTCATGAAGCCGAAGGCCTCGTTGAAATCGGCGAAGCGCACGCTGCGCTGGATCGCGTCGCGCCCCGGCACGGCCGTCCAGTGCGGCAGCGCTTCGAGCCGGGTCTTGCGTTCTTCTGATGTGAGCTTGTGGATCATGTTGCACCTCGTTCGGTAACCAGCGGCGCCCGCGCGCGGGCAAAGGCCACGCGGCAAAGCCGGTACCGGTCATTGTTTCATAGTTGTGCGACGGGCATCTGGAGGCGGCCGCCCGGAGGCGGGCGCCAGCGCCCGAAGCATGCCGGCGTGGCCTGCAGCGTTATGCGTGCGCGTCGTCCGGCCAGCCTTCGCCCGTGCCGCGATGCAGCACGAGATCGTGCTCGAGCACCGCGCCGGCCGGGAACTCCGGCAGCGCGGCCAGCCGGTCGGCCAGCGCACGGCCGTCGACGTCGGCGAGTGCGAACAGCTGCGCGAAATCGTCGATCACGAAGTAGGTCGTCTGGAACGTGTCGATCCGGTACTGCGTGCGCATCACGCGCTCCAGGTCGAAGCCGAGCCGGTTCGGCGCCGCGCTTTCGAGGCTGTAAAGGCTCTCGCCCTTGCTCGACACGATCCCGGCGCCGTAGATCGACAGCCCGTTCGTGCCGTTCGGGTCGCGAATCAGCCCGAATTCCACCGTATACCAGTAGAGGCGCGCCAGCCGCGCGAGCGCCGCTTCGTCGTCGGCGACCGCGAGCGCGGTGCGGCCATAAGCCTGCATGTAGTCGGCGAACACGGGCTCGATCAGCAGCGGCACGTGGCCGAACAGGTCGTGGAAACAGTCGGGTTCCTGCAGGTAGTCGAGCTGGTCCGGGCGGCGCATCCACCAGGTGACCGGAAACCGCCGGTTCGCGAGGTGCTCGAAGAACACGCGATCGGGCACGAGGCCCGGCACCGCGACGATCTCCCAGCCGGTTGCCCGCTTCAACTGGCGGTTCACGTCGGCGAACGACGGCACGCGGTCGGCCGGCAAGTCGATCTTTCCGAGCCCGGCGACGAATGCATCGCATGCGCGTCCGCGCAGCAGCGCCGACTGGCGCGCATAGAGCTGCTGCCACACCGCGTGGTCGACCTGGCCGTAGCGTTCGAGCGGCTGGTCGATGGTGAAATCGGCGCGGGTTTCGAGGCCCGCATCGAACTGCTCCTGCAGTTTCGCGGTGACGACGGTGGACATGATCAGGCTCTGCACGCTGTGGTTGGGAACCATGCAAGTGTAGAGCGGGCGACGTGCGGAATGGGCGCAAAGATGGCGTGAATTCGCTCGTTGATGCGATAATCGCGCATCAAAACACGAATCAATGCGGAGTATGCTCATGCTGGAACTCGATCACTTCGATCTCGCGCTTCTCGACGTGCTGCAGCGCTTCGGCCGCGCGACGCACCAGCAGCTCGGCGAGGAGGTGCCGCTGTCGCCGTCGCAGATCGGCCGGCGGCTGCAGCGGCTCGAGGCGGCCGGCGTGATCGAAGGCTATCGCGTGATGTTGCGCCCCGAAAAGCTCGGGCTCGGCGTCACCGCGTTCACGAGCCTGAAGCTCAAGCACCACGGCGATTCGATCATCGAGCAGTTCCAGCAGCAGATCGACGTGCTGCCCGAGGTGCTCGAATGCCATGCGGTGGTGGGCGATGCCGATTACCTGCTGCGGATCGTCGCGCCGGATCTCAACGCGCTGTCGCAGTTCGTGATGAAGAAGCTGATGCGCGTGCCGGGCGTCGACAGCGTGCGCTCGAACATCGTGCTGACGACCTTCAAGCGCAACGGCGCGCTGCCGCTCGCGCATCTGGCGCCCGGCGCCGCGTGAGGCGGCGGCCGGGCCGCGGGCGGGATGCTGGATCCCGCCGCGGATAGGGACCGATCAGGCCGCTTCGGATTGCGCGTCGGCGTTCAGCAGGTCGACGTACGCGACCGCGACGAGATCGTCCTGCGCCACGCCGAGCTTGGTGAACACGTCATGCGCTTCGGCTTCGCCGCTGGCTTCGTCGTCGTCGGGGTCGAGCACCACTTCCAGTTCGATGAAGTCGCCGAGGCCGTCGACGCGGTCGAGGTGAATCCGCGTGCGGCCGACGAGGTACACGTGCCGTTCCTTCGTCACGATCCCGCGCGTGGTCAGCGCGGTCGCGAGCAGCGAATGCATCGCGTCCGGGTTCGTCACGGGGCTGCGCGTGTAGTACGACGCCTTCGGGCCGTCACGGTCGTCGCGCTGATAGAAGATCAGTTCGGCCGGCGTGCCGTCCTCGAAGCGGCGCAGCTTCAGCCGGCCGCGCGGCACGTCGTAGAAGAAATCCTGCTGCCGGTAGAAAAGCGGTGCTTCGGTCGCGAGCGTAGCCGCCTGTTCGCGCAGCCGGTCGAATTCACGGGCGCGGGCTTTGATCTCGATGTTGCGGGCCATGCGGGTCTCCTTCAATCATGGATCTCGCGGTTTGCGAACGCACAATCTAGCAAAAAGCCCGCGATGGTGGCGTGACGCGCCACCGGGACGCGGCGACACGACGCGGGGGCAGGTGATTCGGGCGTTGCAGCGGATCCGGCGCCGGATCAGGCTCAGAAGCCCGGTGAACGATCGGCCGCATCGACATCAGCAGCCCTCATATCGCCCACTGCGCCTCGATCAGCCGCAGCGCGGCCGCGATCGCCGGTTCGTCGCGCCGCTCGGCGAGCGTCACGAACGTCAGCTCGGTGGGCACCGTCACGCGTTCGACGATCGTCAGCGCGTGCGCATGCGCTTCGGCCAGCGCGGTCGAGTCGCGCGCGAGCGTCAAGCCGATCCCGGATTTGACCAGGTCGAGCATCGACTGCTCCTGATCGACCTCGGCGACCTTGACCGGCTGCGCGCCAGCCGCCGTGAAGCGCCGCGACAGCAGCCGGTGATGGGCGGACGCGGGCGGCGTCCAGATCCACGGCAGCGCGGCGAGCGCACGCCAGTCGTGCGCGCGCTGCACGCGCTCCTTCCAGCCGGCCGGCGCCAGCACGCGATACTGGAAATGCGTGAGCGTGACCGTATTGAACAGCATCTCGTCGCGCGGATCGTCCTCGCCCGGCCGGCCGATGTAGTAGCCGACGTCGAGCGCCTGCGCACGCACCTGCTCGAGTACCCAGCCCGACATCCCGTGCCGCAGCGCCGTCTCGATCTGCGGATGGGTTTCGACCAGCGCGCGCAGAAAGCCGCCGAGCCGCAGGAAGCCCGGATCGAGGATCGTACCGATCCGCAGCCGGCCGCGCACTTCGTGGCGCAGCGCGGCAGCGGCGCGCTGCACGTCGGCGGCCGCGGCGAGCGCGCGCTCCGCGTGCGGCAGCAGCGTCTGGCCGTCGCGCGTGAGCGCGAGCCCGCGCGACGTGCGCGTAAACAGCGTGATACCGAGCGTTTCCTGCAGATGCTTGATCTGCAGGCTGACGGCCGGCTGCGTGAGGTGCAGCTGCACGGCCGCGCGCGTCAGGTTGCCTTCGCGGGCGACCGTCGCGAACGCGCGGAGCAGGGTGAGATCCATCGTCGTGATATGAGCGCAGCTTATAACGCAGTTCAGCATAACTCATTGGATCGACGGCCGGGCGGCGGAGTACGCTTCATCGATCGCGTCGCCCGCGGCGCACCATGCTGAAAACGCCGTGCGCGAGCGCGCTGCGCGGCGTACAACAAGGAAGAAGACGTAAGGAGACATGTCGTGAGTACTCAACGTACGCTCGAGGGCGAATTCGATTACGTGATCGTCGGCGCGGGCACCGCGGGCTGCGTGCTCGCGAACCGCCTGACCGAGGATCCGGAGATCCGCGTGCTGCTGCTCGAGGCGGGCGGCAAGGACGACTATCACTGGATCCACATCCCGGTCGGCTATCTGTACTGCATCGGCAATCCGCGCACCGACTGGCTGTACAAGACGCAGCCCGAGGCGGCGCTCAACGGCCGCGCGCTGTCGTATCCGCGCGGCCGCGTGCTCGGCGGCTGCTCGTCGATCAACGGGATGATCTACATGCGCGGCCAGCGCGAGGATTACGACGGCTGGGCGCAGGAAACCGGCGACGCCGGCTGGTCGTGGGACAGCGTGCTGCCGATCTTCAAGCGCAGCGAAGACCACCACTCGGGCGCGAGCGATGCGCACGGCGCGGGCGGCTACTGGCGCGTCGAGAAGCAGCGGCTGCGCTGGGAGATCCTCGAATCGTTCGCGCAGGCCGCGCAGCAGACGGGCATTCCCGCCACCGACGATTTCAACCGCGGCGACAACACCGGGGTCGGCTATTTCGAAGTGAACCAGAAGCGCGGCGTGCGCTGGAATACGTCGAAGGCGTTCCTGCGGCCCGCGATGACGCGCCCGAACCTGACCGTGATCACCGGCGCGCACGCGCAGCGCGTGATCTTCGACGGGCGGCGCGCGGTTGGCGTCGAGTATCGCGGCGGCGGCACCGATTATGTCGCGCACGCGCGCGCCGAAGTGTTGCTGACTTCCGGCGCGGTGAATTCGCCGCAGCTGCTCGAACTGTCCGGCATCGGTGCGGGCGCACGGTTGCAGGCGCTCGGCATCGACGTCGTGCAGGATCTGCCCGGTGTTGGCGAGAACCTGCAGGATCACCTGCAGTTGCGGATGGCGTTTCGCGTCGATGGCGTGCGCACGCTCAACACGCTGTCCGCGCACTGGTGGGGCAAGCTGATGATCGGCGCCGAATATGCGCTGCTGCAGCGCGGGCCGATGTCGATGGCGCCGTCGCAGCTCGGCGCGTTCGCGAAGTCCGATCCGGACGATCCCGCGCTCACACGTCCCGATCTCGAATATCACGTGCAGCCGCTGTCGCTCGAACGCTTCGGCGAGCCGCTGCACGCGTTCAACGCATTTACGGCGTCCGTCTGCCATCTGCGGCCGAGCTCGCGCGGCAGCGTGCACATCGCGAGCCCCGATGCGAGCGTGGCGCCATCGATCGCGCCGAACTACCTATCGACCGACCACGATCGTCATGTCGCCGCGAACGCGCTGCGTCTCACGCGCCGGATCGCATCCGCGCCGGCGCTCGCCCGCTATCGTCCGGAGGAGATCCTGCCGGGCACGCAGTATCGGACCGAAGCCGAACTGATCGATGCGGCGGGCGCGATCGGCACCACGATCTTCCATCCGGTCGGCACGTGCCGGATGGGGCGCGCGGACGACGAACGGGCCGTCGTCGACAGCCGGCTGCGCGTGCGCGGCATCGCGGGGCTGCGGATCGTCGATGCATCGGTGATGCCGTTCATCACATCGGGCAACACGAATTCGCCGACGCTGATGATCGCCGAGCGCGCGAGCGACATGATCCGCGCCGATCGACGCGCGGCGCACGAAGCGACGCACGTGCGAACGGAAGCGGCGGTGACGGCGGCGTGACACCATGCTGACATCCACGACAGCGGGCCGTCATCCAGTCGCCCGCTGATTCGCTATGCGAAGCAAGCCGAAGCGAGCGGATCGCACCGGATTGGTGAGATAAACGTGCACAGTGTGCGTGCGTTCGCGCAGGCACGCGCGATGCGCATCCGCGTACCGATGATGCGCGTGTCAAAAAACACGCCGCAAATTCTCGAAGCGCCGCATCGGATATGGCGGCCAGCCCTATAAGTGCAAATCCCGATGATTGCACTGCACCAACGGGGCGACAATGTGGCGCAATGTGCAGACGCGTCGGCGCGGGAGACCACCCTCGATGCGTAATACGGCGTCCGGGGACAGCCCGCTCATCCGCAGACCTGTTCGCGGTCGCTTGCGCGAATCTTCCCGGTGGTTCGCCTGACTTCGTACGGAAGGGAACATGATTCTCGGCGACACGATTCTCGAAACACGCGGACTGACGAAGGAATTCAGGGGCTTCACCGCCGTGAACGGTGTCAACTTGCGTGTGCGTCGCGGTGCGATCCATGCGTTGATCGGACCGAACGGCGCGGGCAAGACCACCTGCTTCAACCTGCTGACCAAGTTCCTGACACCGACGGCCGGTCAGATCGTCTTCAACGGCATCGACATCACCGACGAGCGCCCGGCACAGGTCGCGCGCCGCGGCATCATCCGTTCATTCCAGATCTCGGCGGTATTCCCGCACCTGAGCGCGCTGCAGAACGTGCGCATCGGCCTGCAGCGCTCGCTCGGCACCGAATTCCATTTCTGGCGCAGCGAGCGCACGCTGAAGCGGCTCGACGATCGCGCGATGGACCTGCTCACGCAGGTCGGCCTCACCGATTTCGCGCATGTGCCGACCGTCGAGCTCGCATACGGCCGCAAGCGCGCGCTCGAGATCGCGACGACGCTCGCGATGGAACCCGAACTGATGCTGCTCGATGAGCCCACGCAAGGGATGGGCCACGAAGATGTGGACCGCGTGACCGCGCTGATCAAGAAGGTCGCGAGCGGCCGCACGATCCTGATGGTCGAGCACAACATGAACGTGATCGCCGGCATCTCCGACACGATCACCGTCCTGCAGCGCGGCGAGGTGCTGGCCGAAGGCTCGTATGCGGAGGTGTCGAAGAATCCGCTCGTGATCGAAGCCTACATGGGCAGCGCCGACGCGGCGCTCGCGGGGGCGCACGCATGAAGCGCAGCGAACGGGAGGAACGCGAATTGAGCGGCGTCGAGAGCGGCACGCCCGCGCTGGAGATCACGGGCCTCGAGGCCTGGTACGGGGAATCCCACATATTGCACGGCGTCGACCTGAGCGTTCATCGCGGCGAGGTCGTGACGCTGCTCGGCCGCAACGGCGCGGGCCGCACCACGACGCTGCGCGCGATCATGGGCCTCACCGGCCGCCGCAGCGGGTCGATCAAGGTCGCGGGCAACGAGACGATCGGCCTCGCGACGCACCGCATCGCGCATTTCGGCGTCGGCTATTGTCCGGAGGAGCGCGGGATCTTCTCGAGCCTGTCGTGCGAGGAAAACCTGATGCTGCCGCCGCTGATCGGGCCGCGCGAGCATGCGATGCCGCTCGACGAGATCTACGCGATGTTCCCGAATCTCGCGTCGCGCCGGCAGAGCCAGGGCACGCGGCTGTCCGGCGGCGAGCAGCAGATGCTCGCCGTGGCGCGGATCCTGCGCACCGGCGCGAACCTGCTGCTGCTCGACGAAATCTCCGAAGGCCTCGCGCCGGTGATCGTGCAGGCGCTCGCGCGCATGATCATCGCGCTGAAGGCGCGCGGCTACACGGTCGTGATGGTCGAACAGAATTTCCGTTTTGCCGCGCCGCTCGCCGACCGCTTCTACGTGATGGAGCATGGCCGCATCGTCGAGCATTTCCGTGCATCCGAACTGGAAGGCAAGATGCCGATCCTTCACGACCTGCTCGGGGTGTGACGCCGCCCCGTTTCCCTTGCCGCTAGCCGTGGCGGCTCTCGAATAACCACAACGCATCAGAACAACAGGAGACGTCAATGAAAATGAAGACCCTCGCGCAGGCCTGTCTCGCGCTCGCGACCGCCGCGTTCACCGCCGGCGCCGCGCATGCCGCGGATACCGTGAAGATCGGTTTCGTCACCGACATGTCGGGGCTGTATGCGGACATTGACGGTCAGGGCGGCCTCGAGGCGATCCGCATGGCGGTCGCCGACTTCGGCGGCAAGGTGCTCGGCAAGCCGATCGAGGTCGTGTACGCGGATCACCAGAACAAGGCGGACATTGCCGCGTCGAAGGCGCGCGAATGGATCGACCGCGGCGGGCTCGACCTGCTCGTCGGCGGCACGAATTCGGGAACGGCGCTGGCGATGGCCAAGCTCGCCGCGGAGAAGAAGAAGGTCTACATCAACATCGGTGCGGGCGCGGACACGCTGACGAACGAGGAATGCACGCCGTACACGGTGCACTATGCGTACGACACGATGGCGCTCGCGAAAGGCACCGGCTCGGCGGTGGTGAAGCAGGGCGGCAAGACGTGGTTCTTCCTGACCGCCGACTACGCGTTCGGCAAGGCGCTCGAGAAGAACACGTCCGACGTCGTGAAGGCGAATGGCGGCCAGGTGCTCGGCACGGTGCGCCACCCGCTGTCCGCGTCGGATTTCTCGTCGTTCCTGTTGCAGGCGCAATCGTCGAAGGCGCAGATCCTGGGCCTCGCGAACGCGGGCGGCGACACGATCAACTCGATCAAGGCCGCGAAGGAATTCGGCATCACGAAGACGATGAAGCTCGCCGGGCTGCTGATGTTCATCAACGACGTGCACAGCCTCGGCCTCGAAACGACGCAGGGCCTCGTGCTGACCGACAGCTGGTACTGGAACCGCGATGCGGCGTCGCGCCAGTGGGCGCAGCGCTACTTCGGCAAGATGAAGAAGATGCCGTCGAGCCTGCAGGCGGCCGACTACTCGTCGGTGACGACCTACCTGAAGGCCGTGCAGGCCGCCGGCACGACCGACTCCGACAAGGTGATGGCCGAGCTGAAGAAGATGAAGATCAACGACTTCTACGCGAAGGGCGCGATCCGCCAGGACGGCAGCATGATTCACGACATGTACCTGATGGAAGTGAAGAAGCCGTCGGAGTCGAAGGAGCCGTGGGACTACTACAAGGTGCTCGCGACGATTCCGGGCGACCAGGCGTTCGGCACCAAGAAGGAATCGCGCTGCGCGCTGTGGAAGTAAGCGCGACGTAGCGACGCAGCAGCGGGCGGCGGCCGCGGCGAGGCGCTCGCTGCGCCGCCCGCGTGCGCCGCGGCTTGAAGGTTGCGCACGCAACGAAACTCATACTGACGGCTAAGTCGATGGAAATCTTTGGCATTCCGTTGCCGGCGATGCTGAGCCAGTTGCTGCTCGGGCTCGTCAACGGCTCGTTCTACGCGATCCTGAGCCTCGGGCTCGCGGTGATCTTCGGGCTGCTCAACGTGATCAACTTCGCGCACGGCGCGCTGTTCATGCTGGGCGCGATGCTCGCATGGATGGGGCTGTCGTACCTCGGGTTGCCGTACTGGGCGATGCTCGCGCTCGCGCCGCTGCTCGTCGGTGCGTTCGGGATCCTGGTCGAGCGTTCGATGCTGCGCTGGCTGTACAAGCTCGATCACCTGTACGGGCTGCTGCTCACGTTCGGCCTCACGCTCGTCGTCGAAGGCGTGTTCCGCTCGGTCTACGGCTCGTCCGGCCAGCCGTACGACGTGCCGTCGCAGCTGTCCGGCGCGACCAATCTCGGCTTCATGTTCCTGCCGAACTACCGCGCATGGGTGGTCGTCGCGTCGCTCGCGGTGTGTCTCGCGACCTGGTTCGTGATCGAGAAGACGCGCCTGGGCGCCTATCTGCGTGCCGGTACCGAGAACCCGAAGCTCGTCGAGGCGTTCGGCGTGAACGTGCCGATGATGATCACGCTCACCTACGGCTTCGGCGTCGCGCTCGCGGCGTTTGCCGGCGTGCTCGCCGCGCCGGTGATCCAGGTGTCGCCGCTGATGGGCCAGCCGATGATCATCACCGTGTTCGCGGTGGTCGTGATTGGCGGGATGGGCTCGATTCTCGGCTCGATCATCACGGGGCTGATGCTCGGCGTGATCGAGGGCTTCACGCGCGTGTTCTATCCGGAAGCGTCGGCCACGGTCGTGTTCGTGATCATGGCGATCGTGCTGCTGATCCGCCCGGCGGGCCTGTTCGGCAAGGAAAAATGATGCAGAGAAAAGTGCTCTACGGCGTGCTGCTCGCCGCACTGCTCGCCGCGCCGTTCATCGGCGCGTATCCGGTCTTCGTGATGAAGGTGCTCACGTTCGCGCTGTTCGCGGCCGCGTTCAACCTGCTGATCGGCTATACGGGGCTGCTGTCGTTCGGCCACGCGATGTTCCTCGCGACCGCCGGCTACGGCACCGGTTATATGATCCAGACGCTCGGCTTCACGCCGGAGCTCGGCGTGCTCGTCGGCACGTTCGCCGCGACGCTGCTCGGGCTCGTCGTCGGGCTGTTCGCGATCCGGCGGCAGGGCATCTACTTCGCGATGATCACGCTCGCGTTCGCGCAGATGGTCTACTTCATCTACCTGCAGGCGCCGTTCACGCGCGGCGAGGACGGCCTGCAGGGCGTGCCGCGCGGCCACCTGTTCGGGCTCGTCGACCTGTCGAACGACGTCGCGCTCTACTACGTCGTGCTCGCGGTGATCGTGGCGGCGTGCGCGTTCATCGTGCGTATCGTGCACTCGCCGTTCGGCCAGGTGCTCGTCGCGATCAAGGAGAACGAGGCGCGTGCGATCTCGCTCGGCTACGACACCGATCGCTTCAAGTTGCTCGCATTCATCCTGTCGGCCGGGCTCGCGGGGCTGGCCGGTTCGCTGAAGGTGCTGGTGCTCGGCTTCGAGACGCTATCCGACGCGCACTGGACGATGTCGGGCCTCGTCGTGCTGATGACGCTCGTCGGCGGGATGGGCACGCTGTTCGGGCCGTTGCTCGGCGCGGCGCTGATCGTCGCGCTGGAGGACCGGCTCGGCGACATCGGCGAATGGCTTGCGTCGGTCACCGGCATCGGCTGGTTCCACTCGCTCGGCGAATCGACGACGATCGTCACGGGGCTGATCTTCATCGCGTGCGTGCTGGCATTCCGGCGCGGGATCGTCGGCGAGATGGTCGCGCGGGTCAAGACGCTCAGGCCGTCCTGACGTGCATCGCGCCGGTGCGGCGGGGTGGTGCGAGGGGGAGGCGAGGTTGATGCGAAGCACCATCCGGCATGGCCGGGAAGGGCGTTTCGGCGGCCTCCGGCCGGCCCCGCGCGGCAGCGCTGGTGCCCCATTTTCGTGCGGCGATGCACCATAGGGGTAAATGCTAAGTTGTCCCGGCATGAAAGGTCCTTTAATCTTCGTTCAGTTCTGATGCACCGCGAAACGAATTTGCAGGTGGAGAACGAGGAGACAATCGAGGCACAAAGTGCCCGGACCCCAAAGCGCTGTTGGACGGAATCCAACAGCGCTTTTTCATTTGTGTGCGCGAATTTCCCTCGATGGTGCAGGGAAGCGGCGCCGCGTTCCGCGCGCCCGTATTCGGCTTCGCACTGCCCGCGTTTCAGTTTCACCCCCGTCCCCCCGTTTTCGTCATGCCTGCCGGTCGATCGCCACTGGCGCGCAGCCGCGTGCATGCCGTCCGGGCTTACCCGGTTGGCGTGCGCAAAAAGCGTCCGTTACACTCAGCTTTCGCCGACCGCGCGGTCGGGAAAATCGGTCGGCAGTTCTCCTACAAGCAAAATGCAGAAGAGGGAGTACGGTTGGATGAGAAGCGCAGGACGATGGATCGGGGCACGACGGGCGGCTGGCGCCGCTCGTACGGGGTGGGGAGCGCATGGGTATGCCCGCGCTTTCGCGAGCCGTTCTGCGGCCGGTATGCGCGCTCCGGCACGATTGGCCGGCACGGTTCTTTCTCCGGTCGTTGCGTTCGCATCCACATGAACTGCCGCGCTTCCGATCTTGCGCCGCCCGCGCGCGTGGCCGAATTCGCTCTGGCCGGTCGATCTGCCGATGATGGTTGCGTGCGCATCGATCGCCTTTCCCGCCAAGCCGCCTTTCCGCGCTTGCTTCATCCTGACGACATTGCTGCCGCGCATCGTGACGGTCGAACGACCGCTGCGGAATGCGCGGCGGCGCGCGCGCGTTTCACGGGAAAACGAGCGTAGGCGCGGCATGGCGAGATAGTTAAATTATTAACTTGTTTTGAGGACCGGGAGCCGCCCGAGCGACCCGTGGATTTTTCGAGCAGCGTTTGGAGACGACATAAATGAAGATGAATCGATGGATGGAGGTTCTGCTTGCCGCGGGCCTCGTGTGTGCGGCGGCCACGGCGTCGGCACAGGTGAAGATCGGCGTGACGCTGTCGGCCACCGGGCCGGCCGCATCGCTCGGGATTCCGGAAAAGAACACGATCGCGCTGCTGCCGAAGGAAATCGCGGGCAAGAGCGTCCAGTACATCGTGCTCGACGATGCGTCCGACACGAGCCGCGCGGTGCAGAACGTGCGCAAGCTGATCGACGAGGATCACGTCGACGCGATCATCGGTTCGTCCGTCACGCCGAATTCGCTCGCGATGCTCGACCCGGTGTCGCAGGGCAAGACGCCGACGATCTCGCTCGCGGCGAGCGCGCAGATCATCGCGCCGATGGACGCGAAGCGCGCGTGGATGTTCAAGGTGCCGCAGAACGACCAGCTGATGGCCGACGCGATCGCCGGCTACATGGCGAAGCACGGCGTGAAGACGATCGGCTTCATCGGCTTCGCCGACGCGTACGGCGACAGCTGGTACAACACGTTCAACGCGGCCGCGGCGAAGAACGGGCTGAAGGTCGTGTCGAACGAGCGCTACAACCGCACCGATGCGTCGGTGATGGGGCAGGTGCTGAAGCTGCTGGGCTCGAACCCGGACGCGGTGCTGATCGCCGGTTCCGGCACGCCGGCCGCGCTGCCGGCCAAGACGCTCAAGGAGCGCGGCTACAAGGGCAAGGTGTACCAGACGCACGGCGTCGCGAACAACGACTTCCTGCGCGTGTGCGGCAAGGATTGCGAAGGCGAGATCCTGCCGGCCGGCCCGGTGCTCGTGACCGACCAGCTGCCCGATTCGAATCCGGTGAAGAAGCCGGCGCTCGGCTACAAGGCTGCGTACGAGAAGGCGTACGGCGCGGGCTCGCTGTCGACCTTCGGCGGGCATGCGTGGGATGCGGGGCTGCTGCTGCAGCGCGCGATTCCCGACGCGCTGAAGAAGGGCCAGCCGGGCACCGAGGCGTTCCGCGAGGCGCTGCGCGCGTCGCTCGAGAGCGTGAAGGACCTGCCCGTGTCGCACGGCGTGATCAACATGACGTCGACCGATCACAACGGCTTCGACACGCGTGCGCGCGTGATGGTGCAGATCGTCGACGGCAAGTGGAAGCTGCAGGCCGAGTAAGCATCACGTGAAACCGGCGGGCGCGGCGCGAACGGCGCCGTGCGCGCCGTCGGCAGCGCGGCGGGTCTGGCGGCCCGCGCTCGCGCCGCATGGAGTGTCCGGGAAGCCGCCGCACGACGCCTGACCTCCGGTCTTGCCGTCCGCGTGCGCGGGCCGCTCCCGTCGCCGTTTCTCCGCAGCATTCTCGATACACGAAACGTATGGATTTCTCGATTGCGGCGATCCTCGCGCAAGACGGCATCACGACCGGCGCCATTTATGCATTGCTGTCGCTGGCGCTCGTGCTGGTGTTTTCCGTCACGCGGGTGATCTTCATTCCCCAGGGCGAATTCGTCGCCTACGGCGCGCTCACGCTTGCGGCGTTGCAGGCGCAGAAATTTCCCGCTACCTGCTGGCTATTGTTCGTGATGGGCATCGCGTGCTTCATGCTGGAAGTCGGCGGCCTGGTCCGTCATCGCGAACGCCGCCATCAGCTCGGCCGCACGCTCGCGACGCTGGCGAGCCGCTACGTGCTGCTGCCGCTCGCGGTGTTCGCGCTCACGCGCAGTTTTGCCGCGCAGCCGTTGCCGATGCTCGCGCAGATCGCACTGACGCTCGCGATCGTCGTGCCGATGGGGCCGTTCGTCTACCGGCTCGTCTATCAACCGATCGCCGAAGGCACGACGCTGCTGCTGTTGATCGTGTCGGTCGCCGTCCATTTCGCGATGGTCGGCCTCGGGCTGGTGATGTTCGGCGCGGAAGGTTCGCGTACCAACGGATTCGCGGATGCGTCGCTGTCGGTCGGCAGCATGACTGTGTCGGTGCAGAGCATTCTCGTGGTCGTGACCGCGCTGGTGCTGATCGGTGCGCTCTACGTGTACTTCGGCCGCACGATCGCCGGCAAGGCACTGCGCGCGACGTCGGTGAACCGGCTCGGCGCGCGGCTCGTCGGCATCGGCACGACCGAAGCGGGGCGCCTGGCGTTCACGCTGGCAGCGGGGCTCGGCGTGCTGTCCGGCATCCTCGTCGGTCCGCTGACGACCATCTATTACGACTCCGGCTTTCTGATCGGCCTGAAGGGCTTCGTCGGCGCGATCATCGGCGGGCTGGTCAGCTATCCGCTCGCGGCCGCCGGCTCGCTGCTCGTCGGCGTGCTCGAATCGTATTCGTCGTTCTGGGCGAGCGCGTACAAGGAAGTGATCGTGTTCACGCTGATCATCCCGGTGCTGCTGTGGCGCAGTTTCGCGACGCCGCATGCGGAAGAGGAAGAGGAGTGACGCGATGAAGACGATGGTACGCAACAAGACCTTCTGGGTGTTTCTCGTGGTGCTGTTCGCGCTGCCGGTGCTGCCCGGCGCGCTGCAGGTGCCCGAATACTGGATCACGCTGCTGAACTACATCGGCCTCTACGCGATCGTCGCGATCGGGCTCGTGCTGCTGACGGGTGTCGGCGGGATGACGAGTTTCGGGCAGGCCGCGTTCGTCGGCATCGGCGCGTATGCGACGGCGTTCCTCACGACGCGATACGGCGTGTCGCCGTGGCTCGCGCTGATCGTCGGCGTCGTGCTGACGGCGCTCGTCGCGCTCGTGCTCGGTGCGGTCACGATGCGGCTGTCCGGGCACTTCCTGCCGCTCGGCACGATCGCGTGGGGCCTCGCGCTGTTCTATCTGTTCGGCAACCTCGAGCTGCTCGGCAAGTACGACGGGATCAACGGGATTCCGGCGCTGAACCTGTTCGGCATCGAGCTCGGCAGCGGCCGCAGCCTGTACTTCCTGATCTGGGCCGTCGTGCTGGCGGCGATCGTGTCGGTGCAGAACCTGCTCAACAGCCGCCCCGGCCGCGCGATCCGCGCGCTGCGCGGCGGCGGGGTAATGGCCGAGGCGATGGGCGTGAACACCGCATGGATGCGCGTCGTGATCTTCGTCTACGCGGCCGTGCTCGCCGCGGTATCGGGCTTCCTGTACGCGCACCTGCAGCGCGCGGTGAACCCGACCCCGTTCGGGCTGAACCACGGGATCGAATTCCTGTTCATGGCCGTGGTCGGCGGCGTGTCGCACGTGTGGGGCGCGGTGCTCGGTGCGGCGATTCTCACCGTGCTGCAGGACTACCTGCAGACGCTGCTGCCGAAGCTGCTCGGCTCGGAAGGCAACTTCGAGATCATCGTGTTCGGCGTGCTGATGGTGCTGCTGCTGCAGTACGCGCGCCAGGGCGTGTGGCCGTTCGTCGCGAAGCTGTTTCCGCGCGGGCCGCGCGCACATGCGCCCGATCAGGCCGATCCGCTGCCGCAGCGCGCGAAACCTGTGGCCGGCGAGCCGCTGCTCGTCGTCGACAACGCGCGCAAGCAGTTCGGCGGGTTGGTGGCCGTCAACGACGTCAGTTTCGACGTGAAGGCGGGGCAGATCATCGGCCTGATTGGCCCGAACGGCGCCGGCAAGTCGACCACGTTCAACCTCGTGACCGGCGTGCTGCAGCCGACCGGCGGCACGATCACGTTCCGCGGCGAGCGGATCGACGGGCTTACGTCGCGTCAGATCGTCCGGCGCGGGATCGGCCGTACGTTCCAGCACGTGAAGCTGCTGCCGACGATGACGGTGCTCGAGAATGTCGCGATCGGCGCACATCTGCGCGGCCACACGGGCGTGTGGCGCAGCATCGCGCGGCTCAACGCGCACGAGGAGGCGCAACTGCTGGCCGAAGCGGCACGGCAGATCCGCCGCGTCGGGCTCGAAAAGCACATGTACGACGAAGCGGGCAGCCTCGCGCTCGGCCAGCAGCGGATTCTCGAAATCGCACGCGCGCTGTGCTGCGACCCGACGCTGCTGCTGCTCGATGAGCCGGCCGCCGGGCTGCGCTACCAGGAGAAGCAGCAACTCGCCGATCTGTTGCGGCGCCTGAAGGCCGAAGGGATGAGCGTGTTGCTCGTGGAACATGACATGGATTTCGTGATGAATCTCACCGACCGGCTGGTGGTGATGGAATTCGGCACGCGGATCGCGGAAGGGCTGCCGCAAGACGTGCAGCAGGATCCGGCGGTGCTCGAAGCGTATCTGGGCGGGGTGGAGTGATGACGGCGGATACGACGATGCCGATTCTCGAGGTGCGCGGACTGGCGGTCCGGTACGGGAAAGTCGAGGCGCTGCACGGTGCGGCGATCAAGGTGGGCGCCGGGCAGATTGTCAGCGTGATCGGCCCGAACGGTGCCGGCAAGTCGACGATGCTGAACGCGATCATGGGGGCATTGCCCGTGACCGGGCATGCGTCGGGCGCGGTCATGTACCGCGGCAACGACGTGGGCGCGCTGCCGGTGGAGCAGCGCGTCGCTCGCGGGATGTGCCTCGTGCCGGAAAAACGCGAGCTGTTCAGCACGATGACGGTCGAGGACAACCTCGTGCTGGGTGCGTATCGCCGCAAGCTCGCGGGCGAGTCGAACTTCCTCGACCAGCTCGATCATGTGTTTGCGCTGTTTCCGCGGCTCAAGGAGCGGCGCAAGCAGGCGGCCGGTACGCTGTCGGGCGGTGAGCGGCAGATGCTTGCGGTGGGCCGCGCGCTGATGGGCAAACCCGACCTGCTGATGCTCGATGAGCCGAGCCTCGGGCTGGCGCCGCTGATCGTGAAGGAGATTTTTCATATCATCAGCGCGTTGCGCGGCACAGGTGTGGCGACGCTGCTCATCGAGCAGAACGCGCGGGCGGCGCTGCAGATCTCGGACTACGGTTATGTACTGGAGACGGGGGAGCTGGCGCTGGAGGGGCCGGCGGCCGAACTGGCACAGAATCCGCGCGTGATCGAAACGTACCTGGGGCTGGCGAAGAAGATGGCTTGATGGTTAGGGCGGGTGGCGGGAAACGGGCGGCGTGTTTCACGTGAAACACGCCGTTTTTGTTTTCGGGGGCAGGGCGATGCTCCGACGAATCGAGTTTGGGGATAAGTGCCGGAGCATCCAGCCGAAGCGCTGTGATGGGGGCGCGGTGCCTATCGTGCCGGGCTGCACAGGATAACGAGCATTGTGTGCACGACAGCCCGCTATTGCCGTGAGACGAGCGGCACAGTGGATAAGTATCGGGCGATCGATCGGAAATACTGTGACCTCGGAGGGATGTCGACGCCTGTTTTGCACAGCTTGGCGATGTGCGTCGAGGCCGCGGGCGCACATTGCCGTAGCAGGCTGGGCCGGCACAGCTCGGCCGATCGGCCAAAAAAACGGTGAAATGAACCGGCCCTACCATTCGGATGGCCTTCGGGTGAAAAGCGAACCCGCTATAATTCGCCCCATACATTTCTCAGATAGGTTCGTGCACAGTCCTGTGTGCGGAATCCACCATGCTTTTTCCCACAGAATTTGACGTCATCGTTGTCGGTGGCGGGCACGCGGGCACGGAAGCCGCGTTGGCATCGGCCCGTATGGGTGCGAAGACGCTGCTGCTGACCCATAACATCGAAACGCTCGGGCAGATGAGCTGCAATCCGTCGATCGGCGGCATTGGCAAGGGCCATCTGGTCAAGGAAGTCGATGCGCTCGGCGGTGCGATGGCCGCCGCGACGGACGAGAGCGGTATTCAGTTCCGGATCCTCAATTCGTCGAAGGGCCCGGCCGTGCGTGCGACGCGCGCTCAGGCTGACCGTATCCTGTACAAGGCTGCGATCCGCCATCGGCTCGAGAATCAGCCGAACCTGTGGCTGTTCCAGCAGGCCGTGGACGACCTGATGGTCGAAGGCGACCGCGTGGTCGGCGCCGTTACGCAGATCGGCATCCGCTTCCGCGCGCGTGCGGTGGTGCTGACGGCAGGGACGTTCCTCGACGGCAAGATCCACGTCGGTCTGAACAACTATACGGGCGGTCGCGCGGGCGATCCGGCGGCCGTGTCGTTGTCGGCGCGCCTGAAGGAGCTGAAGCTGCCGCAGGGCCGCCTGAAGACGGGCACGCCACCGCGTATCGACGGCCGCTCGATCGACTTTTCGAAGCTGGACGAGCAGCCGGGCGACCTCGATCCGATTCCCGTGTTCTCGTTCCTGGGCCGGGCAGAGCAGCATCCGCAGCAGCTGCCATGCTGGGTCACGCATACGAACGAGCGCACGCACGACATCATTCGCGGCGGCCTCGACCGTTCGCCTATGTATACAGGCGTGATCGAAGGCGTCGGCCCGCGCTACTGCCCGTCGATCGAGGACAAGATTCACCGGTTCGCGTCGAAGGAATCGCACCAGATCTTCCTGGAGCCGGAAGGGCTGACGACAAACGAGTTCTATCCGAACGGGATCTCGACGAGCCTGCCGTTCGACGTGCAGCTCGAGCTCGTGCACTCGATGCGCGGCCTCGAGAACGCGCACATCCTGCGGCCCGGCTACGCGATCGAGTACGACTACTTCGACCCGCGCGCGCTGAAGGCGTCGCTCGAGACGAAGGCGATCAACGGGCTGTTCTTTGCGGGCCAGATCAACGGCACGACCGGCTATGAAGAAGCGGCCGCACAAGGCCTGCTGGCCGGCTTGAACGCAGGCCGCTACGTGCAGGAGAAGGACGCATGGTGCCCGCGTCGCGACCAGGCGTACCTGGGCGTGCTGGTCGACGACCTCGTCACGCGCGGCGTGGCCGAACCGTACCGGATGTTCACGAGCCGTGCGGAGTACCGCCTGAGCCTGCGTGAAGACAACGCGGACATGCGACTGACGGAGATCGGCCGCGAACTGGGGCTCGTCGACGACGCGCGCTGGGACGCATTCAGCCGGAAGCGCGACGCTGTTTCACGTGAAACCGAACGCCTGAAGTCGACGTGGGTCACGCCGAAGACGCTGCCGCCGGAAGAAGCGACGGCTTTGCTCGGCAAGGCGATCGATCACGAATACAGCCTCGCCGAGCTGCTGCGCCGCCCAGGCATTAGCTACGACGGCGTGTGCAGCCTGAAGGGTGGCGAATGCGCACCGGCCGAACCGCTGGCCGACGATCCGGTTCTGCTCGAGCAGATCAAGGAGCAGGTCGAGATCGGCATCAAGTATCAGGGCTATATCGAGCGGCAGGCGAGCGAGATCGAGCGCAACGATGCGAACGAGAACACGCGCCTGCCGGACGGTATCGACTACCGCGAGGTTCGCGGCCTGTCGTTCGAAGTGAGCCAGAAGCTGAACGAGTTCCGGCCGGAAACGATCGGTCAGGCCTCGCGGATCTCGGGCGTCACGCCGGCTGCGATCTCATTGCTGATGGTGCATCTGAAACGCCGTGGCCTTGGCCGTCGTAACGGCACCGCCGCAGAGGCGACGGAGCAGGGGGACGGCACCGTCCCGACGCAACAATGACGGCGCGTCGCGCGCCGGCGGTTAATCGGGACGTACTTGAACAGATGCTCGTCGACGGCACGGCCGCGCTCGACATCGCATTGACGGATGCACAACGCAACCAGCTGCTCGACTATGTCGCGCTGCTCGGCAAGTGGAACGCGGTCTACAACCTGACTGCGATCCGCGACCCGAAGCAGATGCTGATCCAGCACATCCTCGATTCGCTCTCCATCGTTCCGCATCTGCGCGACCGTGCATCGGCGCGCGTGCTCGACGTGGGTTCGGGCGGCGGCCTGCCCGGCATCGTGCTGGCGATCGTCCAGCCGGACTGGCTGGTGACGTTGAACGATATCGTGCAGAAAAAGTCTGCATTCCAGACGCAAATGCGCGCGGAGCTGAAGCTCGCGAACCTGTCGGTCGTCACCGGGCGGGTCGAATTGCTGCAGCCGGGTGTCGACGTGCCGGAAAAATTCGACATGATCGTGTCCCGCGCCTTCGCGGATCTATCCGACTTCGTTAAACTTGCTCGTCATCTCGTCGCGCCCGGCGGATCGATCTGGGCAATGAAGGGTGTTCACCCGGACGACGAAATTGCGCGACTGCCGGAAGGCAGCCGCGTAAAGCAGACGATGCGGCTTGCAGTACCGATGCTCGATGCCGAACGGCACCTGATTGAGGTCGTCGTCGACGAGGCGAATTGAAGGCGCGCGGTAGCGCGCCGTTTGTTTGAAGGTAAAGGGAACACACCAACGATGGCAAAGATCTTCTGCGTTGCGAACCAGAAGGGGGGCGTCGGCAAGACGACGACATCGGTCAATCTCGCCGCAAGCCTTGCAGCGCAGGAGCAACGAGTCCTGCTGATCGATCTCGACCCGCAGGGCAACGCGACGATGGGCAGCGGGATCGACAAGGCCGCCTGCGAGTCGACCGTGTACGAAGTGCTGATCGACGGCGTATCGGTGTCGGACGCACGCGTGCGTCCGGAGGGCGTCACGTACGACGTGCTGCCGGCCAACCGCGAGCTGTCGGGTGCCGAGATCGAGCTGATCGGCATCGACAACCGCGAGCGTCGGCTGAAGGCCGCGCTTGAGCACGTGGCCGACGACTACGACTTCGTGCTGATCGATTGCCCGCCGACGCTGTCGCTGCTGACGCTGAACGGACTGTGCGCGGCACATGGCGTCGTGATCCCGATGCAGTGCGAGTACTTCGCGCTGGAAGGGCTGTCGGATCTCGTCAATACGATCAAGCAGGTTCACGCGAACATGAACCGCGACCTGAAGATCATCGGCTTGCTGCGCGTGATGTTCGATCCGCGCATCACGCTGCAGCAGCAGGTCTCCGATCAACTGAAAGCGCACTTCGGCGACAAGGTGTTCGACGCGGTGATCCCGCGCAACGTGCGCCTGGCGGAAGCGCCGAGTTACGGGTTGCCGGGCGTCGTGTTCGACCGCAACTCGCGCGGTGCGCAGGCGTATATCCAATTCGGTGCCGAGATGATCGACCGCGTGCGCGCGTTCGAGGTGTCGTGATCCGGACATGAGCGAAGCGAGGAAGAAAGACATGAACGCGGTACCAAAGAAGAAGGGCTTGGGACGTGGCCTCGAAGCGCTGCTCGGCGGCAGTGCGGACATCACCGAAGCGGTGAAGATCGAAGGGGCGCCGAACACGCTCGCGCTCGGCAAGCTGCAGGCCGGCAAGTACCAGCCGCGGACCCGGATGGACGAAGGCAGCCTGCAGGAACTGGCGGCCAGCATCCGCGCGCAAGGCGTGATGCAGCCGATCCTGGTGCGGCCCATTTCATCTGACAAATACGAGATCATCGCCGGCGAGCGACGTTTCCGCGCGGCGCGCCTGGCCGGTCTCGACGAAGTGCCGGTGCTCGTGAAGGACGTGTCCGATCAGGCCGCTGCCGCGATGGCGCTGATCGAGAACATCCAGCGTGAAGACCTGAACCCGCTGGAAGAGGCGCACGGTATCCAGCGCCTGCTCGACGAGTTCGGTTTCACGCACGAACAGGCGGCCGAATCGGTCGGCCGTTCGCGCAGCGCGGTGTCGAACTTGCTGCGCCTGCTGAACCTCGCTGCGCCGGTGCAGACGATGCTGCTGGCCGGCGATCTCGACATGGGCCACGCGCGTGCGCTGCTCGCGGTCGACGCGGCGACGCAGATCACGCTCGCGCACCAGGTCGTCAACAAGCGCATGTCGGTGCGCGAGACCGAGAAGCTGGTCGCGCACACGACAAAGGAAGCGCCTGCGGTGAAGGCGCGCGCCAAGGATGACGGCGGCCGCGACACGCGCCGTCTCGAAGAGGAGTTGTCCGACCTGCTCGCGTCGACGGTGAAGATCAAGCTCGGCCGCCGCGGGCGAGGGCAGGTGATGATCGATTTCGGCAACCTCGATGCGCTCGAGGGCATTCTCGTGCGCCTGCGCGGCAACGTCGCGACCGAAGAATAACGAGGCGCGATTGATAGAGAACACGGGCGCGGCGGCACCACGCTGTTGGCTTGCCTGGCTGTTGAAGGAGCCGGTGCTGTCGGTACTGGCGCTTGCACTGATCATTCTGCAATGGTTGCATCCGCAACCAATCGCCACGCTGGCCGGGCGCGTCGACTGGCAGACCGTCGCGACGCTCGCGGGCCTGCTGATGCTGACCAAGGCGCTCGAGTTGTCCGGATGCCTGATGTGGCTCGCGCATCGCATCGTCCATCACGTGCATTCGGAGCGCGGGCTCGCGATACTGCTTGTCGTGTTCGCGGCGGCACTCGCGATGTGGCTCACCAACGACGTCGCGCTGTTCGTCGTCGTGCCGTTGATGGTGTCACTGCGCGCGCTGACGCCGCTACCGTTCCGTCGGCTCGTGATCGTGGTCGCGCTGGCCGTCAACGCGGGGTCCGTCGCGACGCCGCTCGGCAATCCCCAGAACTTGTTCCTGTGGCAATTGAGCGGCATGTCGTTCGGCCGCTTCGTCGTGACGCTCGGTCCGCTCGCACTGGCGTTGATGGCGCTGCTGCTCGTGCTGACGGCGTGCGCGTTCCGCGCGAAACCGCTCGACCTGTCGGGCGACGTCGAGGCCGTTCCCGTGCAGCGCATGCACGCGCTGCTCGCGGCGGTGCTGTTCGGTGCGTTCGTGCTGCTGGCCGACGCGCACCATCCGGTGCCGGCGCTGCTCGCCGTCGTGATCGCGCTGCTGGTCGCAAAACGTGACGCAGTCCTGAAGATCGACTGGCTGCTGCTGCTGATCTTCGTGCTGATGTTCGTCGTGCTGCGTAGCGCGGCCGCGCTGCCCATCGTGCACGACGCGATCGCGCGGACCCATCTCGATTCGCCGCTGCGGGTGTTCGGGGCGGGTGTGGTGCTGTCACAGGGAATCAGCAACGTGCCGGCGGCCATCCTGCTGTCGGAATTCACGCACGACTGGCGTGCGCTCGCGTTCGGCGTATCGGTCGGCGGCTTCGGCTTCGCGATCAGTTCGCTCGCGAACCTGATCGCGGTGCGTCTCGCGAAGGAGCCGCGCATGTGGCTGCCGTTTCACCTGGTGTCGATTCCGTTCGCGATCGTGAGCGCGGCACTGGGCGCGTGGTTGCTCGTTCACGGTTGAGCGGCGCGGCCGCCTGCGGTGCAGACGTGCTGCAAGCGTGACGGGGGAGGGCGCACGGCGTTCCCGGCCGTGGCGAACCCGGGCTGTTGATAAGTGCGGCGATTCACAGTCGATATTCTGTGGCGGCACAACAACTGATTGCGAGCCTCGGCCCGCTCGCGGCCGAGCGCATTTCGCGCGTCGCGCCCAACGCGGTGGTCGCGCTATTTCCTTCGTTCCGCATCGCTGCGCACGGTCGTTTTCCGTGGTCGCGTCACAGCAGCATTCCTGCTGCGATCGCGTCGCGTCGATGACGCCCGTGCCAGGCATCGATGTCGCGTCATTTCCTCGTCGCCGCACTTTTTCGGGCAAGAAATACCGGTGCAGGAAGGCGACCTTACAACTGTCATCGTACGTCGCCGATTCGCGCGTTTTTCACATGATGAGGCGTCGTTTTGCACAGGTTTTTGTCGCGTCTAAAGCCTTGAATCACTTGCAACTATCGCTTACAATCGCCCGGATTTGTTAGCTAGGCACCCCTGAAAGCTTTCGGAAAGTCTGGGGCCGGGTTCAAGGATTTTGCGGAAAATTGCGATGGCGGGTCAGGCGCCGAACGACAGGCACGATGATCACCGAGCGCAACGCACCGCTTCAGCGGCCGGCGAACGGCGCGAGTCCGATGCCGACGACTGGGATGCCGAGCAGCAAGATAACAACATCGTTCCGCTCACGCGGACGGAAGCCGAAAGGCTGTTCGGTCCGAACGTGAGCAAGCCGTCGCGCGTGACCCCCTCCAAGGTGGTGGCCGCGCAGGTGGTCTTGTCCCTGGTTGCAACGCTGGCGTGGTGGCTGTTTTCAAAGTCGCCGGGCGCCGCTGCGCAGTCCGCGTTTCTGGGCGGGGCGATCGGCTGGGTGCCAAGCGCGTTGTTCGTGGCACGACTGAAGGCAGGTGGCTCGGCCACCGTCATGAGCTGGGTGATGGGCGAAGCCCTGAAACTCGGCCTGACGATCGGGATGTTCGCAGCAGTGGCGTTCGGCTGGGCCGGCGTGCACTGGGTGCCGTTCCTGGTCACGTACCTCGTCGTGCTGAAGACGTACTGGATCGCGCTGGCCTGGCGGTAAGAAACAAGCAGCGTGCGGTTTCGACAACGAACCGCACCGGCCCGTTCCCGCAATAGCGTATTGCGGAATGGGGCAAAACGATTTTCGACAATTTGGGTGGCATTAACGATATGGCAGCTAGCGAAGGCACGCGTCCGGATCCGTCCGAGTACATTGCGCACCACTTGCAGAATTTCTCCACCTCGCATCAGACGTCGATTTTCGATATCCACGTCTGGAATCTCGATACGCTGTTCTGGTCGATCGTGTGCGGCATCGTGACGATCCTCGTGCTGCGTCTGGCCGCCCGCAAGGCGACGTCGGGCGTGCCGGGCCGTTTCCAGTGCGCGATCGAGATGCTCGTCGAAATGGTCGAAGACCAGTCGAAAGCCATCGTCCACGGCAATCGTACGTTCATCGCGCCGCTCGCCCTCACGGTGTTCGTGTGGGTCACGCTGATGAACTCGCTCGACTTCCTCCCGGTCGACCTGCCGGGCCGCGTGATCGGCCTGCTCGGTCTGTCGGACGTGATTTCCCACCATCGCATCGTCCCGACGGCCGACCTGAATGGCACGCTCGGCATCGCGCTCGGCGTGTTCGTCCTGATGATCTACTACAGCATCAAGATCAAGGGCGCGGGCGGCTTCGTGCATGAGCTGCTCTCGGCCCCGTTCGGCGGCCACCCGCTGCTGTGGATCCCCAACCTCGCGCTCAACATCGTCGAATACGTCGCAAAGACCGTTTCGCTCGGCATGCGGCTGTTCGGCAACATGTACGCGGGTGAGCTGTTGTTCCTGTTGATCGCCCTGCTCGGCAGCATGTGGAGCTTCGGTGGCGACGCAACGTTCCTCGGCTTCATTGGTCACGTGATCGCGGGCAGCGTCTGGGCAATCTTCCACATCCTGATTGTTCTGTTGCAGGCATTCATTTTCATGATGCTGACGCTGGTGTATCTCGGCCAGGCGCACGACAAGCACTAAGCGCGGCGTGCAACAAAGAGTCTTCGTTTTAGTTTTTTAAATCTCAGTTCCAAGTCTTTTCACAAAGGAGTGATCATGCAAGCTTACATCGCCAACATCCAGGGTCTGACCGCCATCGGTATCGGCATCATCATCGGCCTGGGTGCAATCGGCGCCTGTATCGGTATCGCGCTGATGGGTGGCAAGTACATCGAAGCGTGCGCACGTCAGCCGGAACTCATCAACCCGCTGCAAACGAAGATGTTCCTGCTGGCCGGCCTGATCGACGCTGCATTCCTGATCGGTGTTGGTGTCGCAATGCTGTTCGCGTTCGCGAACCCGCTCCTGTCGAAGCTCGCAGGCTAAGGTTCCTCGGAAATATGCGCCCGGCGCAAGCCGGCGCAGGGCGGAACGGAGACTTGGGGCGCTGATCGAATGCAACTCGATGAGCGCCTTACCGTTTCATTTTTCCGGATAGCAGATAAGGAAACACCGTGAATCTCAACGCAACTCTGTTTGCGCAAATGGTCGTGTTCCTGGTCCTCGCGTGGTTCACGATGAAATTCGTGTGGCCGCCGTTGATCAACGCCCTCGACGAACGTTCGAAGAAGATCGCCGACGGCCTCGCCGCCGCGGAGAAGGGCAAGGCGGAACTCGACGCAGCGCACAAGCGCGTGGACCAGGAACTCGCGCAGGCCCGCAACGACGGCCAGCAGCGCATCGCCGACGCTGAAAAGCGTGCCCAGGCGGTCGCCGAGGAAATCAAGGCCAACGCCCAGGCTGAAGCCGCCCGCATCGTCGCCCAGGCGAAGGCGGAAGCAGAACAGCAAATCGTGAAGGCGCGCGAAGCGCTGCGTGGCGAAGTCGCCTCGCTGGCCGTGAAGGGCGCCGAGCAGATCCTGAAGCGCGAAGTCGATCAAACGGCCCACGCCCAACTGCTGAATCAACTGAAAGCCGAGCTCTGATCATGGCCGAACTTGCAACCATCGCCCGCCCTTACGCAGAAGCGCTGTTCCGCGTGGCCGAGGGAGGTGACATCGCCGCCTGGTCCACGCTCGTGCAAGAGCTGGCCCAGGTTGCGCGTCTGCCGGAAGTGCTGTCGGTCGCGTCGAGCCCGAAGGTGACGCGCACGCAAGTGGTCGAGCTGCTGCTTGCTGCGGTGAAGTCGCCGGTCGCGGCCGGCGCGGAAGCGAAGAACTTCGTGCAGATGCTGGTCGACAATCATCGTATCGCGCTGCTGCCGGAAATCGCCGAGCAGTTCGAGGCGCTCAAGAACGAACGTGAAGGTGCAGCCGACGCCGAGATCGTGAGCGCGTTCCCGCTGAACGGCGCGGATCTCGAAAGTCTCGTCTCTGGCCTCGAACGCAAGTTCAAGCGCAAGCTGAAGCCGACGGTCGAAGTCGATTCGTCGCTGATCGGCGGCGTGCGCGTGACGGTCGGCGACGAAGTGCTCGACACCTCGGTTCGCGCGCGCCTCGCATCGATGCAGGCTGCCTTGACCGCCTGAGCGCCACGCCGGCACGCAACAGAATTGACTATCAGGAGCGAATAATGCAACTCAATCCCTCTGAGATCAGCGAGCTGATCAAGAGCCGGATCCAGGGCCTTGAAGCGAGCGCAGACGTTCGCAACCAGGGCACCGTGATCTCCGTGACCGACGGTATCGTGCGTATCCACGGCCTGTCGGACGTGATGCAGGGCGAAATGCTCGAGTTTCCGGGCAACACGTTCGGCCTCGCGCTGAACCTCGAGCGCGACTCGGTCGGCGCCGTGATTCTCGGTGAATACGAACACATCTCGGAAGGCGACATCGTCAAGACGACGGGCCGCATTCTCGAAGTCCCGGTTGGTCCGGAACTCGTCGGCCGCGTGGTCGACGCGCTCGGCAACCCGATCGACGGCAAGGGCCCGGTCAACGCGAAGCTGACCGACGCGATCGAAAAGATCGCTCCGGGCGTGATCTGGCGTAAGTCGGTGTCGCAGCCGGTGCAGACGGGCATCAAGTCGATCGATGCGATGGTACCGATCGGCCGTGGCCAGCGTGAGCTGATCATCGGCGACCGTCAGTGCGGCAAGACCGCGGTGGCGATCGACGCGATCATCAACCAGAAGGGCAAGGACCTGGTCTGTATCTACGTCGCGATCGGCCAGAAGGCTTCGTCGATCATGAACGTGGTGCGCAAGCTCGAAGAAACGGGCGCGATGGAATACACGATCGTCGTCGCCGCTTCGGCTTCGGATTCGGCCGCGATGCAGTACCTCGCACCGTACGCCGGATGCACGATGGGCGAATACTTCCGCGACCGCGGTCAAGACGCGCTGATCATCTATGACGACTTGACCAAGCAGGCTTGGGCATACCGTCAGATCTCGCTGCTGCTGCGCCGCCCGCCGGGCCGTGAAGCCTACCCGGGTGACGTGTTCTATCTGCACTCGCGTCTGCTCGAGCGTGCTGCTCGCGTGTCGGAAGAGTACGTCGAGAAGTTCACGAACGGCGAAGTGAAGGGCAAGAGCGGCTCGCTGACGGCACTGCCGGTCATCGAAACGCAGGCTGGCGACGTGACCGCGTTCGTTCCGACGAACGTGATCTCGATTACCGACGGCCAGATCTTCCTGGAAACCGACCTGTTCAACGCAGGCATCCGCCCGGCAATCAACGCCGGCGTGTCGGTGTCGCGCGTCGGCGGCGCCGCTCAGACGAAGGTCGTGAAGAAGCTGTCGGGCGGTATCCGTACCGACCTCGCGCAGTACCGTGAACTGGCCGCATTCGCGCAGTTCGCATCGGACCTCGACGAAGCGACCCGCAAGCAGCTCGAGCGCGGCCGCCGCGTGACGGAACTGCTGAAGCAGCCGCAGTACCAGCCGCTGCAGGTGTGGGAACTGGCCGTGTCGCTGTACGCCGCGAACAACGGCTACCTCGACGATCTCGACGTGAAGCAAGTGCTGCCGTTCGAGAAGGGCCTGCGCGACAACCTGAAGACCAGCCACGCTGACCTCATCAAGCGCATCGAAGACACCAAGGATCTCTCGAAGGACGACGAAGGCGCGCTGCGCGCGGCGATCGAGTCCTTCAAGAAGTCGGGTGCCTATTGATCCGCGAGTGACACACTGAGGCCGCGCGGGTGCTGATGCGCCCGCGCCGCTTCGGTCAAGGAGCAAGCTATGGCTGGAATGAAGGAAATTCGCGGCAAGATCAAGAGCGTGCAAAACACGCGCAAGATCACGAAGGCGATGGAGATGGTGGCCGCATCGAAGATGCGCCGCGCGCAGGAACGCATGCGCGCCGCTCGTCCGTACGCGGACAAGGTCCGAGCCATCGCCGCGCACATGAGCCGTGCGAACCCGGAGTACCGCCACCCGTTCATGGTGGCGAACGACGGCGCGACGACGGCCGGCATCATCCTTGTCACGACGGACAAGGGTCTGTGCGGTGGTCTGAACACCAACGTGCTGCGTGCGACGGTGCAGAAGTTCAAGGAGCTGGAAGAGAAGGGCCAGAAGGTCGAAGCCACCGCGATCGGTAGCAAGGGCCTCGGGTTCCTGAACCGCTTCGGCGCGAAGGTGATGTCGCAGGTCGTGCACCTCGGCGACACCCCGCATCTGGACAAGCTGATCGGCGCCGTGAAGACGCAGCTCGACCTGTACTCGGAAGGCAAGCTGTCGGCGGTTTATATCGCTTACACGCGCTTCGTCAACACGATGAAGCAGGAAGCCGTGATCGAGCAGTTGCTGCCGCTGTCGTCGGAGCACTTCGAGGCCGATGACGGTACGCCGGCCACGTCGTGGGATTACATCTACGAGCCGGACGCGCAGGCAGTCGTCGACGAACTGCTCGTGCGTTACGTCGAGGCGCTGGTTTACCAGGCTGTCGCGGAGAACATGGCGTCCGAGCAATCGGCGCGGATGGTCGCGATGAAGGCCGCGTCCGACAACGCGAAGACGGTGATCAGCGAACTGCAGCTCGTATACAACAAGAGCCGCCAGGCCGCGATTACGAAAGAACTGTCGGAGATCGTCGGCGGCGCAGCCGCTGTTTAAGCGCGCGCCCGGGACGACAACTGCGCCTTTGCGCGAGTAAAGAATCAGGTATTTAAAGGAAAAGCGATGAGTACTGCTGCTTTGGTAGAAGGCAAGATCGTACAGTGCATCGGCGCCGTTATCGACGTGGAATTCCCGCGCGAAAGCATGCCGAAGATCTACGACGCGCTCATTCTCGATGGCTCGGAACTGACGCTCGAAGTCCAGCAGCAGCTGGGTGACGGCGTGGTCCGTACCATTTGTCTGGGTGCATCCGACGGCCTGCGCCGCGGCCTGACCGTGAAGAACACGGCAAAACCGATTTCGGTGCCGGTCGGCAAGCCGACCCTCGGCCGAATCATGGACGTGCTTGGCCGTCCGATCGACGAAGCTGGCCCGATCGAAAGCGAAGTGACGCGTTCGATCCACCAGAAGGCTCCGGCGTTCGACGAACTGTCGCCGTCGACCGAACTGCTCGAAACGGGTATCAAGGTCATCGACCTGATCTGCCCGTTCGCGAAGGGCGGCAAGGTTGGCCTGTTCGGCGGTGCTGGCGTGGGCAAGACCGTCAACATGATGGAGCTCATCAACAACATCGCTAAGGAACACGGCGGTTACTCCGTGTTCGCGGGCGTGGGCGAGCGTACCCGTGAAGGGAACGACTTCTACCACGAAATGAAGGACTCGAACGTTCTCGACAAGGTCGCGCTGGTGTACGGCCAGATGAACGAGCCGCCGGGCAACCGTCTGCGCGTCGCGCTGACCGGCCTGACGATGGCCGAGCACTTCCGTGACGAAGGCCTCGACGTGCTGTTCTTCGTCGACAACATCTACCGTTTCACGCTGGCCGGTACCGAAGTGTCGGCACTGCTCGGCCGTATGCCGTCGGCAGTGGGCTATCAGCCGACGCTGGCTGAAGAAATGGGCAAGCTGCAGGAACGCATCACGTCGACCAAGAAGGGCTCGATTACGTCGGTTCAGGCCGTGTACGTCCCTGCGGATGACTTGACCGACCCGTCGCCGGCCACGACCTTCGGCCACCTGGACGCAACCGTCGTTCTGTCGCGTGACATCGCTTCGCTGGGTATCTACCCGGCGGTCGACCCGCTCGACTCGACGTCGCGCCAGATCGACCCGAACGTGATCGGTGAAGAGCACTACTCGATCACCCGTCGCGTTCAGCAGACGCTGCAGCGCTACAAGGAACTGCGCGACATCATCGCGATTCTGGGCATGGACGAACTGTCGCCGGAAGACAAGCTGTCGGTCGCACGTGCGCGTAAGATCCAGCGTTTCCTGTCGCAGCCGTTCCACGTCGCTGAAGTGTTCACGGGTTCGCCGGGCAAGTACGTGCCGCTGAAGGAAACGATCCGTGGCTTCAAGATGATCGTCGACGGCGAGTGCGACCACCTGCCGGAACAGGCGTTCTACATGGTCGGCACGATCGACGAAGCCTTCGAAAAGGCCAAGAAGATCCAGTAAGGGTCATGTGGGATGGAAGGGAGCGCTGAAGCGCTCACTTCTGCCGACCGCCATGGGGCCCGAGTAAGCGCTAAAGCGCTAATTCAGGCCAACCACGGCATGGGATCGGAGTAAGCGCTGAAGCGCTCACTCCGATCGACAGGAGTTCATATGGCAACCATCAAAGTAGACGTCGTCAGCGCGGAAGAGCAGATCTTCTCGGGCGAGGCGAAATTCGTCGCGCTGCCGGGCGAAACGGGTGAGCTGGGCATTCTGCCGGGTCACACGCCGCTGATCACGCGGATTCGTCCGGGTGCGGTGCGCATCGAAGTCGAGGGCGGCAACGACGAATTCGTGTTCGTCGCGGGCGGCATTCTCGAAGTGCAGCCGGGCGCCGTGACGGTGCTCGCCGACACCGCGATCCGCGGCAAGGACCTCGATGCGGCGAAAGCCGAGGAAGCGCGCAAGCGTGCCGAGGAAACGCTGCAGAACGCGAAGTCGGACCTCGACCTCGCAAAGGCGCAATCCGAGCTCGCGACCGCGATGGCGCAGCTCGAGGCGATCCAGCGCCTCGCGAAGATTCGCAGCCGGCACTAAGCCGCGCGCGCGTATCCCGCGAAAGGAAGCAGCCTTCGGGCTGCTTTTTTTTCGTCCGTCGTTTTCGTCTGTTTTTTGCGGGCCGGATCGTATCGTCCGGTCGTGCTATTTCGTCCGTCCGCCGTGATTTGATGTCAGAGTGTCGTCAGCGGCGCGCGGCATCATGCGTGCAGAGGCGGTCCGCCGCGATCGCGGCGGAGCAGGCGCGCGTGAGCCGCGTGCCGGGCCGATCGGACAAAAACGGACGGAGACATCGATGGCAGCAGACCTTGACGTGGGGGCGCTGATCGCGCCCGAAAACGGACTGTCGTACGTGCGCGGCGCGACCGACGTGCCGCTATCCGAAGCGACGATCAGCCGGTTCCTGCTCGACACGGCCGGCCGCTTTCCCGATCGTCCGGCCGTCGTGTTCCGCGAACAGCAGGTGCGCTGGACCTGGCGCGCGTTCGTGCACGAGGTCAACGTGCTCGCGGCCGGCCTGACTGCGCTGGGGATCGTGAAGGGCGATTGCGTCGGCATCTGGTCGCCGAACCGCAGCGAATGGCTGCTCACGCAATTCGCGACCGCGCGCATCGGCGCGGTCCTCGTCAACATCAATCCGGCCTACCGGCTCGCGGAACTCGAGTACGCGCTGAACAAGGTCGGCTGCAAGGCCGTGATCGCGGCCGAGCGCTTCAAGACGTCGGCCTACGTCGAGATGCTGCAGACCATCGCGCCGGAGCTCGCGAGCGCGACGCCGGGCGACCTGCGGGCGGCGCGCGTGCCGAGCCTGCGCACGGTCGTGTCGATGGGCGAGGTCGCGCCGGCCGGCATGTTCCGCTTCGCGGACGTGATGGCGCGCGGCCGCGACACGCTCGACGTCGCGCGGCTCGATGCGATCGGCGCGACGCTCGCGGCTACCGATCCGATCAACATCCAGTTCACGAGCGGCACGACCGGCAGCCCGAAGGGCGCGACGCTCACGCACCGCAACGTCGTCAACAACGCGCGCTTCATCGCGATGACGATGCGGTTCAGCGAGCAGGACGCGCTGTGCATCCCGGTGCCGCTGTATCACTGCTTTGGGATGGTGCTGGCCGTGCTCGCGTGCGTATCGACGGGCGCGGCGATGGTGTTCCCCGGCGAGGCGTTCGACCCGGTCGCGACGCTCGCGGCCGTCGCCGACGAACGCTGCACCGCGCTGCACGGCGTGCCGACGATGTTCATCGCGGAACTCGATCATCCGGAATTCGCGAAATTCGACCTGTCGACGCTGCGCACCGGGATCATGGCCGGCTCGCCGTGCCCGATCGAGACGATGAAGCGCGTCGTGTCGCAGATGCATCTGTCCGAGATCACGATCGCGTACGGGATGACGGAGACGAGCCCCGTGTCGTTCCAGAGCTCGACCGACGATCCGCTCGAGAAGCGCACGACGACGGTCGGCCGCATTCAGCCGCATCTGGAAGTGAAGATCGTCGATCCGGAAGGGCGCATCGTGCCGGTCGGCGCGACGGGCGAGCTGTGCACGAAGGGCTATTCGGTGATGCTCGGCTACTGGGACGACGACGCGAAGACGCGCGAGGTGCTGGTCGACGGCTGGATGCACACGGGCGACCTCGCGACGCTCGATGCGGATGGCTACTGCAACATCGTGGGCCGGCTGAAGGACATGGTGATCCGCGGCGGCGAGAACGTGTATCCGCGCGAGATCGAGGAATTCCTGTTCAGGCATCCGAAGATTCAGAGCGCGCAGGTGTTCGGCGTGCCGGATGCGAAGTACGGCGAGGAGCTGTGCGCATGGATTGTGCTGCGTGCGGACGAGCAGATGTCGGAGGACGACGTGCGCGCGTTCTGCAATGGCCAGATCGCGCACTACAAGATTCCGCGCTACATCCGCTTCGTCGACGAGCTGCCGATGACGGTGACGGGCAAGGTGCAGAAGTTCGTGATGCGCGAACGGATGATCGAAGAGTTGAAGCTCGACGTGCAGAAGACCGCTTGAAACGACGGGCGGCCCGGATGCGGGAACAAGCGCGGCGGCCTTCGGGCCGCCCGATGCGGGCCGCTGCGTTTTCGATGGACGAAAAAAAGCGGGCTTATTAGCCCGCTAAAAACCACACGCTACGGGGTTAGCGCGAGGAGACCAAAGATGAAACCGTGTCCGGCGGGGGCCGGAAACGACTCCAACAGGGATGCCCCTCGGAAGGGCTTCGGTACGTGACCGACTGGCTCGCAGCGCTTCGCGTCCGCTCACACTTGGCACACGAGACCGCATCCGTGTTGAAACCGTTGAGGCCCATTGTGGGCGAATTAATGACCCCTCGCGGTAACAAAGTGTTTCAGGTTGTAACGCCCGCCAGATAAGGCTTTCCGGGATTTTTTGCTGTTTTCGGGATCCTGAAAATGGTCATATTTACTTATCCTTTCCGCAGAGTTTTCATCGTGTGCGCGCAATGCGTTTTTCATGCGTATCGGCATCAGCGAATTGCCGATTTACACGACCGAACGTGCATCGCATGACAGCTACCGTGTATGACGATTCATTCGTCGGAAAGATTTTGAAACGTGATCGGCGGCCGCGATAGTCGGCCATTCGGCCAGTTTCACGATTTTGCGACCGCCGCGTCCCGCGCCGAGATGTAACGGCGCTTCGCATTCGATGAGAGGGACGCGGGGTCGGTGCGCGTTATCGGCGGCCGTTGCCGTGCGCGATCGCGCTTATTTCAGCCACTTGTCGGAGATCGACTGGTACTCGCCGCTCGACAGCGCGAGGTGCAGCCACTGGTCGACGTACTGCTGGAACGCGACGTCGCCGCGGGGCACCATGTACGCCTTTTCGCCGAACTGGAACGGCTTGTCCGGATGCACCGAGCAGAGGCCCGGATTCAGCTTTTGCTGCAGCATCGTCTCGGACGCGTCCGTCACCATCACGTCCGCCTTACCCGCGAGGATCTGCTTGAAGATCGTCACGTTGTCCGGATAGACGGTGAGGTTCGCGTGCGTGAAGAACTGCTTCGCGAAGCGCTCGTTGGTGCCGCCCGGGTTCACGATCACGCGGGTCTCGGGCCGGTCGATCTGCGCGACGGTCTGGTACTTGTCTGCATCCGCGCAGCGCGCGATCGCCGTCTTGCCGTCGACCACGTATGGCTGCGTGAAGAACACGCGCTTCTGGCGCTCGAGCGTGGTCGATACGCCGCCCACCGCGATATCGCACTTCGCGACGAAGTCGTTGGTGAGGTTCGACCAGCTCGTCTTCACGAACTGGGCCTTCACGCCGAGCGATTTCGCGAGCGATTCGGCCATGTCGATGTCGATGCCCTCGAAGCGGCCGTCCGTGCGGTAGTACGAATACGGCTTGTAGTCGCCTGTCGTGCACACGCGCAGCGTGCCGCGGGCGAGCATGTCGTCGAGTCGCGAGCCGGCGTTGGCGCCGGCGACCGGGGACGCGGCTGCGGCGGTCTGAGCGTGCGCGGCGGCGCAGCAAAGCAGGGTGGCGGCGGCAAGCGCGGCCAGCGGGGCGAATGTCTTCATCGGTCTCCTCCTTCGTTCGGGTTGATATCAGCGTCCGATCATAACGGAGCCCTCGCGCGCGTCATATGGCCGCCATCGCATCGGCATACGCAGCGGCACGGCCCCGCTCCGGTAAAATGCCGCTTTGCCTTCGCATCGTCGCTCCTACCGTGGCCCATAACCTGCTCAACGACACCTTCCTGCGTGCGCTTCTGCGCGAGCCGACCGACTACACGCCGATCTGGCTGATGCGCCAGGCGGGCCGCTACCTGCCCGAATACAACGCGACGCGCGCACGCGCCGGCAGCTTCCTCGGCCTCGCGAAGAATCCCGACTACGCGACCGAAGTGACGCTGCAGCCGCTCGAGCGCTTCCCGCTCGACGCCGCGATCCTGTTCTCGGACATCCTGACGATTCCCGACGCGATGGGTCTCGGCCTCGACTTCCAGGTCGGCGAAGGGCCGAAGTTCGCGCATCCGGTGCGCACCGAGGCCGACGTCGCGAAGCTCGCGGTGCCGGACATCGAAGCGACGCTCGGCTACGTGACGGGCGCCGTGCGCGAGATCCGCCGCGCGCTGACCGACGGCCAAGGCCGCCAGCGCGTGCCGCTGATCGGCTTCTCGGGCAGCCCGTGGACGCTCGCGTGCTACATGGTCGAAGGCGGCGGATCGGACGATTTCCGCACGGTGAAGTCGATGGCGTATTCGCGCCCCGACCTGATGCACCGGATCCTCGACGTGAACGCGCAGGCCGTGGCCGCGTACCTGAACGCGCAGATCGAAGCCGGCGCGCAGGCCGTGATGATCTTCGATACGTGGGGCGGCGCGCTGGCGGACGGCGCGTACCAGCGCTTCTCGCTCGACTACATCCGCCGCGTGGTCGGCCAGCTCAAGCGCGAGCACGACGGCGAGCGCGTGCCGGTGATCACGTTCACGAAGGGCGGCGGCCTGTGGCTCGAGGAAATCGCGGCGACCGGCGTCGACGCGGTCGGGCTCGACTGGACGGTGAACCTCGGCGCCGCGCGCGAGCGCGTCGCGGGGCGCGTCGCGCTGCAGGGCAACCTCGACCCGACGATCCTGTTTGCACCGCCGGCCGCGGTGCGCGAGCAGGCGCGCGCGGTACTCGACAGCTACGGCAATCATCCGGGCCACGTGTTCAACCTCGGCCACGGCATTTCGCAGTTCACGTCGCCGGATCACGTCGCCGAACTCGTCGACGAAGTGCATAGCCACAGCCGCAAGATCCTTAGCGGAGCGGCGGTCTGAGCGCCAGCGCCGTCATGCTGCACCGCGGCGTGACGGCGTTGCGCGGCCGGCACTAAACAGGGCGCAAGCCCGCACCGGTTGCCGATTCATCGCTTGTCAAGACTTGACTTATGCACATTTTCCACGTTGCAGCGCGGTAGAGCCCTGTATCGGTCGAATTGTCTCGCTATGGTTTGGGAATTTGAATAGCAGCCTTATGGAATAAGGCTTCGCGGGATGCGGCAGCGGGCGGGCCAAATCGGCGGAAAGCACGGCCCCGCGCGCTTTGCGGCTGTTGAACGGCGAGTTCTCAACAAAGTTATCCACAGGCAGTTCAGGGTATACGGCGATTCCTAATGCGAATCCAAAACTTAGCGCCGAATCTGAAGTTTTACTTTAAGTTCGCCACCTTGACGCGAACGTGGGCGCCGGCCGTTCGCGCGCCGCGAACCGCCGACGGAGCGCGCTGATGGCCGATACCTACCTGCGCGTCGCGCTCGACCACCCACTCGCCACCCTGTTCGACTACCGCTGCGACGTCCAGCCAGCGCCCGAGCCCGGCACGCTCGTCCAGGTGCCGTTCGGCAAGCGGCAGGTCGTCGGGCTCGTCTGCGAAGTGACGACTCACACCGACGTGCCGCCGTCCCGGTTGCGCGCGATCGACGCAATCTGTACCGAACTGCCGCCGCTGGCGCCGGACTGGCTCGCGCTCGTGTCGTTCGCGGCCGATTACTACCAGCGTGGCCGCGGCGAAGTCGCGCTGCCCGCGTTGCCGCAGGCGTTGCGCGATGCGCAGCGCTGGGGGCGGCTGCTGGCGCCGGAAGTACGCTACCGGCTGAGCGAAGCCGGCCGCGCCGCGCTTCCCGACGCACTGCCCGCGCGCGGGGCCGCGTTGCGGCGGCTCGCGCAGGCACTCGCCGACACCGATTCGCTGACATTGCCCGACGTGCGCGCGTTGCACCCGAAGGCGGCCGCCACGCTCGACGACTGGGCGGCGCGCGGCTGGGTCGCGATCGAGGAGATCGGCTGGGCCGATGCGCCTGTGCCCAAAGCTGTGGATAACCTGTCGACAACCAGTGGACGAGCTGTGCCGCCGGCGCTCACCGACCAGCAGGCCGAGGCGCTCGACGCGATCCGCGCCGCGCAGGGTTTCGCGCCGTTCCTGCTGCATGGCGTGACGGGCAGCGGCAAGACCGAGGTCTATCTGCATGCGCTTGCCGCGCTGCTCGACGCGCGGCCCGACGCGCAGGCGCTCGTGCTCGTGCCCGAAATCAACCTGACGCCGCAGTTCGAGGCCGCGTTTCGCGCGCGCTTCGCGGGCACGCTCGCGGACGACGCGATCGTCACGCTGCACAGCGGGCTCGCCGAGGGCGAGCGTGCGCGCAACTGGCTCGCCGCGCACACGGGCCGCGCGCGGATCGTGCTCGGCACCCGGCTCGCGGTGCTCGCGTCGCTGCCGACGCTCGCGCTGATCGTCGTCGACGAGGAACACGAGCCCGCGTACAAGCAGCAGGAAGGGTTGCGCTATTCGGCGCGCGATCTCGCGGTGTGGCGCGCGAAGCATCTCGGCATTCCGGTCGTGCTCGGCTCGGCGACGCCGTCGCTCGAAAGCTGGTGGCAGGCCGAGCAGGGGCGCTACACGCGGCTCACGCTGTCGCGCCGCGCGGTGGCCGACGCGACGCTGCCCACCGTGCGGCTGATCGATCTCGAAGAGGAGCGGCGGCGCGGGCGCGCGTCGCTGGGCGGGCTGTCGGGGCCGCTCGTCGCGGCGCTGAAGGCGCGGCTCGAGCGCGGCGAACAGAGCCTCGTGTTCCTGAACCGGCGCGGTTACGCGCCCCAGCTCGCGTGCGACGCGTGCGGCTGGGTCGCCGGTTGCCCGCGCTGCAGCGCCTACGTCGTGCTGCACAAGCCCGAGCATGCGCTGCGCTGCCATCACTGCGGCTGGGAAGCGCGTATTCCGCGCTCGTGCCCGGAATGCGGGAACGTCGACATCGCGCCGCTCGGGCGCGGCACGCAGCGCATCGAGGAGGCGCTCGCGGAGGCCGTGACGGGCGCGCGGATCCTGCGGATCGACGCGGACAGCACACGACGCAAGGGCAGCGCGCAGGCGTTGTTCTCGGACGTGCACGCCGGTGAAGTCGACATCCTGGTCGGCACGCAGATGATCGCGAAGGGGCACGACTTCCAGCGCGTGTCGCTCGTCGGCGTGCTCAATGCGGACACCGCGCTGTTCTCGCACGACTTCCGCGCGAGCGAGCGGCTGTTCGCGCAGCTGATGCAGGTGAGCGGCCGCGCGGGGCGCGCCGGGCTGCCCGGCGAGGTGCTCGTGCAGACGCGCTATCCGCGTCACGCGCTGTATCACGCGCTCGGCCGGCAGGATTACGTCGGTTTTGCGAATTCGACGCTCGGCGAGCGCCGCGACGCGCACCTGCCGCCGTTCGTCTACCAGGCGCTGCTGCGCGCCGAAGGACGCACGCTCGACGCGGCGCTCGCGTTCCTGCTGCAGGCCGCCGCCGCGCTGCCGGGGCTGCCGGGCGCCGATCGGGTGACCGTATACGACGCGGTGCCGATGACGATCGTGAAAGTCGCGAACGTCCACCGCGCGCAGCTGCTGCTCGAAAGCGCGTCGCGGGCGGCGCTGCAGCATGCGCTGCGGGCCTGGCTCCCCGAGCTGCGCGCGCTGAAGGGCGTACATCGGTGGAACCTCGAGGTCGATCCGCTCGATATCTGATCCGAGCGGCGCGGGCCGCGCGCCACCATCTGATCACGCGGGCCGGCCGTCGAGGCCCTTTCCACACCCGCTTGCGGCGCCCGCCCGGCCGCCCAGTGCAACCGTTTTTCCTCTCCACCCTTCATCCCGGGGGTTGCCCACGCGCCTCAAAGCGGCCCGATCAGGGAAAACACCGATCCGCCGACCACGGGCAACCCCTAGGTTGCAACGATCTAAGTGGCTGATTATATTGGCTAACTTGTGGGTGCAACCAATCTCGCAATTCGGTTGCACCTTTTTATTGCGTGCCGTAGGATTTCGCGCATCCTCTCACACCACATTGCCGGGCCCGCACCGGCGCACGAACCCACCATGGCAAGCACGACTCTCGGCGTCAAAGTCGACGACCTTCTCCGCTCGCGCCTGAAAGACGCGGCCGCGCGTCTCGAGCGCACTCCCCACTGGCTGATCAAGCAGGCGATCTTCGCGTATCTCGAGCGGATCGAGCACGGCCAGTTGCCGCCCGAGCTGTCGGGCCACAGCGGCGTGACGGAGCTCGCCGACGGTCAGTCGACGGACAGCGACGACGACAACTCGCCGCATCCGTTCCTCGAGTTCGCGCAGAACGTGCAGCCGCAATCGGTGCTGCGCGCGGCGATCACGGCCGCGTATCGCCGCCCCGAGCCGGAATGCGTGCCGTTCCTGCTGGGCCAGGCGCGCCTGCCGGCCAACCTGCAAGCGGACGCGCAGGCGCTCGCGACGACGCTCGTCGAGGCGCTGCGCGAGAAGAACTCCGGCGGCGGCGTCGAAGGGCTGATCCACGAGTTCTCGCTGTCGAGCCAGGAAGGCGTCGCGCTGATGTGTCTCGCCGAAGCGCTGCTGCGCATCCCCGACCGCGCGACGCGCGACGCGCTGATCCGCGACAAGATCAGCAAGGGCGACTGGCGCTCGCACGTCGGCCACGCGCCGTCGCTGTTCGTGAACGCGGCGACCTGGGGACTGATGATCACCGGCAAGCTCGTGACGACCAACAGCGAAGCGGGCCTGTCGTCGGCGCTCACGCGCCTGATCGGCCGCGGCGGCGAGCCGCTGATCCGCAAGGGCGTCGACATGGCGATGCGCCTGATGGGCGAGCAGTTCGTCACCGGCGAGACGATTTCCGAGGCGCTCGCGAACAGCCGCAAGTACGAAGCGCGCGGCTTCCGCTACTCGTACGACATGCTCGGCGAAGCGGCGACGACCGAAGAGGACGCGCTGCGCTACTACGCGTCGTACGAGCAGGCGATCCACGCGATCGGCAAGGCGGCCGGCGGCCGCGGCATCTACGAAGGCCCGGGCATCTCGATCAAGCTGTCGGCGCTGCACGCGCGCTACGCGCGCTCGCAGCAGGACCGCACGATGAGCGAGCTGCTGCCGCGCGTGCGCGCGCTGGCGCTGCTCGCGCGCCGCTACGACATCGGCCTGAACATCGACGCGGAAGAAGCCGACCGTCTCGAACTGTCGCTCGACCTGCTCGAGGCGCTGTGCTTCGATCCGGAGCTCGCGGGCTGGAACGGCATCGGCTTCGTCGTGCAGGGCTACCAGAAGCGCTGCCCGTTCGTGATCGACTACCTGATCGATCTCGCGCGCCGCAGCCGTCACCGCCTGATGATCCGCCTGGTCAAGGGCGCGTACTGGGACAGCGAAATCAAGCGCGCGCAGGTCGACGGCCTCGAAGGCTATCCGGTCTACACGCGCAAGATCTACACGGACGTGTCGTACCTCGCGTGCGCGAAGAAGCTGCTCGCGGCGCCCGACGCCGTCTACCCGCAGTTCGCGACGCACAACGCGTACACGCTGGCCGCGATCTATCACCTGGCCGGCCACAACTACTACCCGGGCCAGTACGAATTCCAGTGCCTGCACGGGATGGGCGAGCCGCTGTACGAGGAAGTCACGGGCCGCGACAAGCTGAACCGTCCGTGCCGCGTGTACGCGCCGGTCGGCACGCATGAAACGCTGCTCGCGTACCTGGTGCGCCGCCTGCTGGAGAATGGCGCGAACACGTCGTTCGTGAACCGCATCGCCGACAAGACCGTTTCGGTGAAGGAACTGGTCGCCGATCCGGTCGACGAGGCGTCGAAGGTCGTGCCGCTCGGCGCGCCGCACGCGAAGATCCCGCTGCCGCGCCACCTGTACGGCGACGAGCGTCCCAATTCGATGGGCCTCGACCTGTCGAACGAACACCGTCTCGCGTCGCTGTCGTCCGCGCTGCTCGCGAGCGCGCATCATCCGTGGCGCGCGGCGCCGATGCTCGCCGACGACGCGCTCGCCGACGCACCGGCGCGCGACGTGCGCAACCCGGCCGACCTGCGCGACGTGGTCGGCACGGTCAGCGAAGCGACGGCCGAACACGTGAGCGCGGCGCTCGCGCATGCGGTGGCTGCCGCGCCGATCTGGCAGGCGACGCCGGTCGATGCGCGCGCCGACTGCCTGGTGCGCGCGGCCGACCTGCTCGAAGCGCAGATGCACACGCTGATGGGCCTGATCGTGCGCGAGGCCGGCAAGTCGCTGCCGAACGCGATCGCCGAAATCCGCGAAGCCGTCGACTTCCTGCGCTACTACGCGGCGCAGATCCGCGACGAATTCTCGAACGACACGCATCGTCCGCTCGGCCCCGTGGTCTGCATCAGCCCGTGGAACTTCCCGCTCGCGATCTTCATGGGCCAGGTGGCCGCTGCACTGGCAGCCGGCAACACGGTGCTCGCGAAGCCGGCCGAACAGACGCCGCTGATCGCGGCACAAGCCGTGCGCCTGCTGCGCGAGGCCGGCGTGCCGGCCGGCGCGGTGCAGTTGCTGCCGGGCACCGGCGAGACCGTCGGTGCGGCGCTGGTCGCCGATCCGCGCACGCGCGCGGTGATGTTCACCGGCTCGACCGAAGTCGCGCGCCTGATCAACAAGACGCTGTCCGCGCGCCTCGACCCGGACGGCAAGCCGATTCCGCTGATCGCGGAAACGGGCGGCCAGAACGCGATGATCGTCGACTCGTCGGCGCTCGCGGAACAGGTGGTCGCGGACGTGCTGCAGTCGTCGTTCGACTCGGCCGGTCAACGGTGTTCGGCGCTGCGCGTTCTGTGTCTGCAGGACGATGTCGCGGACCGCACGCTGACGATGCTCAAGGGCGCGATGCACGAGCTGGCGCTCGGCAACCCGGACCGTCTGTCGACCGACGTCGGCCCGGTGATCGATGCCGAAGCGAAGCAGACGATCGACACGCACGTCGCGACGATGACGGACAAGGGTCACACGATCACGCAGCTGCCGGCGCCGGAAGCCTGCGCGCACGGCACCTTCGTGCCGCCGACGCTGATCGAGATCGGCAGCATCGACGAGCTCAAGCGTGAGGTGTTCGGCCCCGTGCTGCACGTCGTGCGCTACCGCCGCAATCAGCTCGACAAGCTGCTCGAGCAGATCCGCGCGACGGGTTACGGGCTGACGCTCGGCATCCACACGCGCATCGACGAGACGATCGCGCACGTGATCTCGAACGCGCACGTCGGCAACATCTACGTGAACCGCAACGTGATCGGCGCGGTGGTCGGCGTGCAGCCGTTCGGCGGCGAAGGGCTGTCGGGCACGGGCCCGAAGGCCGGCGGCGCGCTGTATCTGCAGCGCCTGCTCGCGACGCGTCCGTCGGGCCTGCCGCGTTCGCTCGCGCAGATGCTGATCGCGGACGGCGCGGTCGAAGGCGACTCGCGCGGCAACCCGGCGGCGGCGCTTACCGCGCTGCGCGACTGGCTGATCGAGCAGCGCGAACCGGCGCTGGCCGCGCGCTGCGACGGCTATCTGGCGCAGGTGCCGGCCGGCGCGACCGCGGTGCTGACCGGCCCGACGGGCGAGCGAAACACGTATACACTCGGCCCGCGCGGCACGGTGCTGTGCGTCGCGGCGACGCCGAGCGGTGCGCGTGCGCAGTTCGCGGCGGTGCTGGCGACGGGCAACCGCGCGTTGTTCGCCGGTGCGGCGGGCGAGGCGCTGGTCGCGGCGCTGCCGGCTGCGCTGAAGGCGCATGCGGCCGTGCGCAAGCAGCCCGACGCGCCGTTCGACGCGGTGCTGTTCGAAGGCGACAGCGACGAACTGCAGACGCTCGTGAAGGACGTCGCGCAGCGGCCGGGCCCGATCGTGTCGGTGCAGGGCGTGTCGGCGGGCGCGTTCGAGAACGGCGACGCGGAAGACTACGCGCTCGAGCGACTGCTGACCGAGCGCTCGGTCAGCGTGAACACGGCCGCGGCGGGCGGCAATGCGAATTTGATGACGATCGGCTGACCATCCTTGCCGTTCGGATCAAACAAAGGAAGCGGCAAGGCGATCCCGAAGCCGCTCCATTTACCCTGGTACCAAGGAGATGCTATGCAACACACGATGAAAAAGGTGGCAGGCGCGACGTTCGTCGCTGTCATGTCGCTGGCGGGGACGGCCCATGCGGACGACGTGAAGATCGGTTACGCAGGGCCGATGACGGGCGCCCAGGCTCACTACGGCAAGGATATGCAGAACGGGATCGCGCTCGCGCTGGAAGACTTCAACGCGACGAACCCGAAGATCGGCGGCAAGCCGGTGAAGTTCATGCTCGAGACGCAGGACGACCAGGCTGACCCGCGCACCGGCACGACGGTTGCGCAGAAGCTCGTCGACGACGGCATCAAGGGCATGCTCGGCCACTTCAACTCGGGCACGACGATCCCGGCCTCGCGCATCTACGCGAACGCCGGCATTCCGGAAATCGCGATGGCGACGGCGCCGGAATACACGCAGCAGGGTTACAAGACGACCTTCCGCATGATGACGTCCGACACGCAGCAGGGCTCGGTGGCGGGCACGTTCGCGTCGAAGGATCTCGGCATGAAGAAGATCGCGATCGTCGACGACCGCACGGCCTACGGCCAGGGTCTCGCCGACCAGTTCGAGAAGGCCGCGAAGGCTGGCGGCGCGACGATCGTCGACCGTGAGTTCACGAACGACAAGGCCGTCGACTTCAAGGCGATCCTGACCAAGCTGAAGGCGGCGAAGCCGGATCTCGTCTACTACGGCGGCGCGGATTCGCAGGCAGCGCCGATGGTCAAGCAGATGAAGGCGCTTGGCATGGCCGCACCGCTGATGAGCGGCGAAATGGTGAAGACGCCGACGTTCCTGAAGATCGCGGGCAACGCGGCCGAAGGCACGATCGCATCGCTGGCCGGCCTCCCGCTCGACGAAATGCCGGGCGGCAAGTCGTACGCCGAGAAGTACAAGAAGCGCTTCGGCGAAGACGTGCAGACCTACTCGCCGTACGCATACGACGGCGCGATGGCGATGCTGAACGCGATGAAGAAGGCCGATTCGACCGATCCGGCGAAGTACCTGCCGGTGCTCGCGAAGACCGACATGGCCGGCGTCACGTCGACCCACGTCGCGTACGACGCGAAGGGCGACCTGAAGAACGGCGGCATCACGATGTACAAGGTCGAGAAGGGCGAGTGGAAGCCGCTGAAGAGCATCGGCGGCAAGTAAGCACGATGGTATGACGTGGTTCGCGGCGCCGTGAAACGGGAGTTTCGCGGCGTCGGCGGCCAGCGTCGAACGCCCGCTGCAAGCGCGATGCGCTTGTGGCGGGCGTTTTTTCTTCTGCAATGATTTTCGATCGCCGACGACCGCACGCTGCTCGGCGATCTCCAGCGATTGGCCAGTTCAGCCGTCAACCGAAGCCGACGCTACCGATGATGACGAAGCCGCGTGTGCCAGCGTCACGGCCCGTTCGCGCGCAGCCTCTCTGCCCGCGTGATCGATTTCAGGTCCAAACAGCGTTTTCTCGACGACGATCGATTCGATGTCCGTGATACCGATGAAGCGCAGCCACGCTTCAAGAAACGGCCGCTGAAAGTCGAACGACTCGGCGGGCGTGCTCGATTGCCTTGAATAGTCGAGGCCTCTCGCATAGATCACGACGGCTTTCTTGCCGTTCAGCAATCCCGCCAACCCGCGCTCGTCATATGAGAACAGGATGCCGCGGTGGGACACGGCATCGATGAAATGCTTGAGCTTGTAGGGGATGGAAAAATTCCACAGCGGCACGGAGAACAACAGCGTATCCGCGTCGTGCATCCGCTGCGCCAGCTGCCGAAAACCTGCCCACGCTTGCTGCTGACCTTCGCTGAGCGGCGTGCCGCTCAAGTCCGCGTATTTGGCATCGAGCGCATCGCCGTCGAGTTCGGGCAAGTGCGTCGCCCACAGGTCGAGCACGTCGACCCGATGCTCCGGATGCGCGTCGCGCCAGGCGTCGAGATACGCGTGCGCGACGTCGAGCGATGCGGACCGCGACTTGCGCGGGGAAGATTCGATATGCAGCAAGGTCGACATGGAACCACTCCTGACGGGTTGACGGCCCTCATCAGAACATAGTTCGATTCAAAATATAAACGAAGTATCATCGCGCTAATCAGTAGGATTCGCACTAAATGGCGGGGCATCTCATGTTCGATACCGTTTTGCTGCGCTCCTTCGTGGCCGTCGTCCAGGAAGGCGGGTTCACGCATGCCGCGGCCCGTCTGAATCTGACGCAGTCCGCGGTCAGCGCGCATCTGCGGCGCCTGGAAAAACAGATCGGCCGTGACCTGCTCGTGCGCACCACCCGCTCGGTCACGCTCACAGTGGACGGCGAACTGCTGCTCGGTTACGCGCGCGCCATCCTCGCGCTCAATCAGGACGCGCGGGCGCAGCTGATGCGCGAACCGAGCGCTGGCACGATCCGCGTGGGTCTGTCGGAAGACCTCGCCAATGTCAGGCTGATGCATGTGATGCAGGCGTTTGCCGTGCGGTACCCGCGCATCGCATTCAGCATCAGGGTCGGCATCCCGGGCGAACTGCTCCAGGCGCTGGATCACGGTGAACTGGATGTGGTGATGGGTGGACGCTGCCACGACGGGCCCACCGGACGCGTGCTCTGGCGCGAGCCGCTCGTGTGGGCCGGTGCGGATTGGGCGTCGCTCACGCCTGGCGCACCGGTGCCGATTGCGCTGCTGCCGGAACCGTGCCCGTATCGCGAGGCCGCGCTGGCAGCACTGGCCCGCACGCGCGTGGATTACCGGATCGTGCTCGTATCCCCGAGCAGCGCCGGCCTGTGCGCCGCCGCGCACGCGGGCTTTGCGGTCACGCCGATCGTGCACACGCAACTTGCGCACGGCTTGCGTGCGATCCCGCCGGATGCCGGCCTGCCGGCGCTGCCCGATGTAGAGTTCACGATGTTCGCGGCGCCGGGCGCGTCGGCCCGGGTCGTCGATGAACTGGGCAACGCGATCGTGCTGGCATTCGCGCACAAAGGATGACGACGATCATCGCGGCGACCGGGGCGGGAGGCCATCAAGCCGGATAGGCCCGTTGCAGCAACGCAGCGACGTCGAGCGCATGCGGATCGAAGCCGCCTGCAATGCGGCCCCAGTCGGGCGCGGCGAGCCGCGTCGCGATGAACGCGTCGGCGACGGCCGCGGGCGCGTCACGCCGCAGCAGGCACGCCTGCGCGACCAGCGCGAGCCGCTGCGCGAACAGGCGGGCCGACGCCTCGAGCGTGTCGGCCGGCGCCGCGAGCATTGCGCGCAGCGCATCGAGCGCCGCGCGGATGCGCGGTTCGCCGGCGCCGAGGTCGGCCAGTTCGGCGAGCAACGCCGCGGCCGCGTCGGGTTCGCGCGACACCGCGCGCAGCACGTCGAGGCACATCACGTTGCCGGAGCCTTCCCAGATCGAGTTGACCGGCGCTTCGCGGAACAGCCGCGCGATCGGGCCGTCGTCGACGTAGCCGTTGCCGCCGAACACTTCCATCACCTCGCCGGTCAGCTCAACCGCGCGCTTGCAGACCCAGAATTTCGCGGCGGGCGTGACGATCCGTTTCCACGCGCGTTCGCGCGGCGAGTCGTCGCGCTCGAACGCGTCGGCGAGCCGCATCGCGAGCGCGAGCGCGGCCTCGCTTTCGAGCGCGAGATCGGCGAGCACGGTGCGCATCAGCGGCTGCTCGGCGAGCGCGCGGCCGAACGCATGGCGCTGGCGCGTGTACGCGATCGCCTGCACGACGCCCTGGCGCAGCATCGCCGCGCTGCCGAGCACGCAGCTCAGCCGCGTGTAGGTGGCCATCTCGATGATGGTCGGAATGCCGCGGCCTTCGTCGCCGAGCATGATGCCCCACGCATCATTCAGCTCGATCTCGCTGCTCGAGTTGCTGCGGTTGCCGACCTTGTTCTTCAGCCGCTGGATTTCGACCGCGTTCTTCGTGCCGTCCGGCCGCCAGCGCGGCACGTAGAAGCACGACGGGCCGCCGGCCTCGGTACGCGCGACGACCAGGTGCGCGTCGCACATCGGCGCGGAGAAGAACCACTTGTGGCCGCGCAGCCGGTATTCGCCGCCGCGCCCGCCCGCGCCGACCGCGGTCGCGAGCGTCGTGTTCGCGCGCACGTCGGAGCCGCCCTGTTTCTCCGTCATCCCCATGCCGAACCAGATCGAGCGCTTGTCGGCGACCGGCACGTCGCGCGGATCGTAGTCGTCGCTGTACAGCTTGTCGCGCAGCAGGTTCCACAGTGCGGGCTCCTTCTGCAGCACCGGAATCGCGGCCTGCGTCATCGTCGCCGGGCACAGCGTGCCGGCTTCGATCTGGCCGTGCAGGTAGAAGCCGGCCGCGCTCGCGGCCCAGCGGCCGGGGCGCGTATCGCGGAACGGCAGTGACACGAAGCCTTCGTTGCGGTACAGGCCGAGCAGCGTGTGCCAGGCCGGATGGAAGTCGACGCGGTCGATGCGCCGGCCGCGCCGGTCGAACGCGTTCAGCTCCGGCGTGTGGCGGTTCGCTTCGTCGGCGAGCTGTGCGGTGTCGGCGCTGCCAAGGCGCGCGCCGTATGCGTCGAGCTGCGGCACGGCCCAGTCGGCGCCCGCGCGGGCCAGCGCGTCGCGCAGCGCGATGTCGGTGGCGAAGAGGTTATAGTCGACCAGTTCGTCGAACTGGTTCGTGACGGCATGGTTCGATTCGGTCATCGGGCTGTCTCCGGTCTCGTGCTTCGCGGTCTGCCGCTCGGGTGCCGCAGCGCTGGCGTTTGCGCGCCAGCGCCGGCTTCCGGTCATACGTGTATCCACTGAATTTCAGAGTAGCAAATATGCCGCCGCGACATGTTCAGGTTCCGGCGCCGCCCGGCCAGCCGGCGGCGCAACCCGCGCCCGCGTTGCGCCGCCGGCCGCGCCAGTCGCGCGCGCAGGCCACGTCCGACGCGCTCCAGCAGGCCTTCGTTCAGCTTTTGCTCGAGCACGGCTACGCGAAGGCGACGATCCGCGAGATCGCGGCCGTCGCGGGCGTGAGCATCGGCACCTTCTACGAATACTTCGGCGACAAGCAGAGCCTCGCCGCGCTGTGCATCCACCGGCGCGTGCAGGCGCTGGCCGACCGGCTGCGCGACGCGGCGCACGGCTTGCGCGGCGCGCCGCGCGTCGAACTCGCGGCCGCGCTGGTGGATGTGCAGGTCGATGCGATCGGCGCCGACGCCGCACTGTGGGGCGCTTTCTTCGCGCTGGAGCGGCAGGTGTCGCCGCTCGCCGCGTACCGCCGGCATTACGACGCGTATGTCGCGCTGTGGCGCGACGCGTTCGCGCAGGCCGCCGATCCGCCGCCGGCCGCGCGGCTCGACGGGATCGCACGGATGGCGCATACGATCTGCTACGGCGGCGTGTCGCAGGCGCTGCTCACGCTCGGGCCCTCACTCGATTTCATCGCGTTGCGCGCCGAGCTTCAGGCCGTGCTGCGCGCCTATCTGGCGGCAGCAGGCGAGTGATGCGCGCTGCGGCCGCACCGCCTAGGGGTAATGCCTGATTCGCATGCATTGTCGGCGGCACCACGGTGGCATCGCGCCTTTCTGCTGCCGGGCCATGAGAAAAATGCATGGCCTCCATGACGAACTTTCGGTTGTCCACGCTTATTGGCTCGGGCTAAATCATCCCGCATGAGCCGGGCCGCGCGCGTTGCGTTGCGCGGGCCAGCCCGAAAGGACATCAGAAGGAGGAGTCATGCGAAGCGCCACCACGCCCCGTTCGAAACTGCCGGACGTCGGGACGACGATCTTCACGGTGATCGGCCAACTCGCCGCGCAGCACGATGCGCTGAACCTGTCGCAGGGCGCGCCGAATTTCGCGCCCGATCCGGCGCTCGTCGAGGGCGTCGCGCGCGCGATGCGCGACGGCCACAACCAGTACGCGCCGATGGCCGGCCTCGCGTCGCTGCGCGAGCGGCTCGCGGAGAAGACCGAGGCGCTGTACGGCGCGCGCTACGACCCGGGCACCGAGATCACGGTGATCGCGAGCGCGAGCGAAGGGCTCTACGCGGCGATCAGCGCGCTCGTGCATCCGGGCGACGAGGTGATCTATTTCGAGCCGTCGTTCGACAGCTATGCGCCGATCGTGCGGATGCAGGGCGCGACGCCGGTCGCGATCAAGCTGTCGTCCGGGCATTTCCGCGTGAACTGGGACGAAGTGGCCGCGGCGATCACGCCGCGCACGCGGATGATCATCGTCAACACGCCGCACAACCCGACCGCGACGGTGTTTTCCGCCGACGATCTCGAACGGCTCGCGCAGCTCACGCGCGATACCGACATCGTGGTGTTGTCCGACGAAGTCTACGAGCACGTCGTGTTCGACGGCGCGCAGCACCAGAGCGTCGCGCGTCATCGCGAGCTGGCCGAGCGCAGCGTGATCGTGTCGTCGTTCGGCAAGTCGTTCCACGTGACGGGCTGGCGGGTCGGCCATTGCCTCGCGCCGGCCGAGCTGATGGGCGAGATCCGCAAGGTGCACCAGTTCATGGTGTTCTCGGCCGATACGCCGATGCAGGTCGCGTTCGCGGAAATCCTCGCGCGGCCCGAAAGCTATCTCGGCCTGTCGGCGTTCTACCAGGCCAAGCGCGACCTGCTCGCGCGCGAGCTGGCCGATTCGCGCTTCGAGCTGCTGCCGAGCGAAGGCTCATTCTTCATGCTCGCGCGGTTCCGGCACTTCTCGGACGAGCGCGACAGCGACTTCGTGCTGCGCCTGATCCGCGATGCGCGCGTCGCGACGATTCCGCTGTCGGCGTTCTATGCCGACGGCACCGACGCGGGCGTGATTCGCCTCAGTTTCTCGAAGGACGACGCGACGCTGATCGAAGGCGCGCGGCGGTTGCGGTCGCTGTAAATCGCGGGCGCGAGCCCGCACCCAAGCAGGCGACATGTACGTCGCACCGAAGGCCACGGATGGGACCGGAGCACGCGCCGAAGCGCGGCGCCGGTCGACAAGTCAGGAGATTCACGATGAAGCACGGACACACCCTGAAACTCGCGTTCGCACTCGCATGCGCGCTCGGCGCCGGTGCGGCGTTCGCCGACGGCCAGACCCTGCGTTTCGGCCTGGAGGCGCAATACCCGCCGTTCGAATCGAAGGCGCCGAACGGCGACCTGCAGGGCTTCGACATCGACGTCGGCAACGCCGTCTGCCAGAGCGCGAAGCTGTCGTGCAAATGGGTCGAGACGTCGTTCGACGGATTGATTCCCGCGCTGAAAGGCCGCAAGTTCGACGCGATCAACTCGGCGATGAATGCGACCGAACAGCGGCGCCAGGCGATCGACTTCACGACGATCATCTATCGCGTGCCGACGCAACTGATCGCGCGCACCGGCAGCGGCCTGCTGCCGACGCCGGAAGCGCTGAAGGGCAAGCGCGTCGGCGTGCTGCAGGCGTCGATCCAGGAAACCTATGCGAAGGCGCACTGGGAGCCGGCCGGCGTGTCGATCGTCGCGTACCAGGACCAGAACCAGGCGTATGCGGATCTCGTGGCGGGTCGCGTCGACGCGACGCTGGTGCTCGCGCCGGCCGGCCAGCGCGGCTTCCTGTCGCGTCCGGATGGCAAGGGCTTCGCGTTCGTCGGTCAGCCGGTGCGCGACGACAAGATTCTCGGCAGCGGGATCGCGTTCGGCCTGCGCAAGGGCGACGACGCGCTGAAGGCGAAGCTCGATGCGGCGATCGACAAGCTGAAGGCGGACGGCACGGTGAAGTCGCTCGGCCAGAAGTACTTCGGCGACATCGACATTTCCACCAAGTAAGCGGGCGCGCGTGATGCAGAGCCAGAATACGGCTGCCGCGAAAGACGGTCACGGCGCGGCACCGCTGGCGGACGACGCGCTGGAGGCGGCGCTCGTCGCCGGCTTGGGCGACGCACTCGTCACGCGGGCGGCCGACATCGATCCGCACTACTTCACCGCGTACAACGAGCCGGCCGGCGTGCGGACGCGCGCGCTGGTGCGGCCGCGCAGCGTCGACGACGTGTCGCGCACGCTTGCGCTGTGCACGCGGCTCGGGCAGCCGGTCGTGCCGCAGGGCGGCCTCACGGGGCTTGCGCGCGGCGCGGTCGCGCTGGGCGGCGAGGTCGTGCTGTCGCTGGAACGTTTCGCCGGCGTCGAAGCGATCGACACGGCGGCAGGGACGATGACGGTGCGCGCCGGGACGCCGCTGCAGACGGTGCAGGAAGCGGCGGACGCGGCGGGTTTCACGTTCGGTGTGGATCTCGGCGCGCGCGGTTCGTGCCAGATCGGCGGCATGCTCGCGACCAACGCGGGCGGCACGCGCGCGATCCGCTACGGCATGATGCGCGAGCAGGTGCTCGGGCTCGAGGCCGTGCTGGCCGACGGCACCGTGGTGTCGTCGATGAACCGGATGCTGAAGAACAACGCGGGCTACGACCTGAAGCAGCTGTTCATCGGCAGCGAAGGCACGCTCGGCGTCGTCACGCGTGCGGTGCTGCGGCTGCATCCCAAGCTCGCCGCACCGGCCACCGCACTCTGCCGGGTGCATGGCTATGACGCCGTCGTCGCGTTGTGGAACCGCATGCGCGCACTACCGGAGATCGTCAGTTTCGAAGCGATGTGGCCGGCTTTCTACGACTATGTCGCGCGTCATACGCCCGGCGTCGTCGCGCCGTTCGCGGGCGACGGCAGCTTCGCGGTGCTGATCGAGTGCGCGACGAGCGCCCCGCGCGGCGATGCGCGCGAGGCGCTGGAAACCGCGCTCGCGGATGCGATCGACATGGGGTTGGTGGACGATGCCGCGCTGGCGACCTCGGAGCGGCAGGCGCGTGACCTGTGGACCTTGCGCGAGGGCCTTGCAATCGATGCGCTGCCGCATCTGATGAACTTCGACGTGAGCCTGCCGACCGGTGAACTCGGCCTGTTCGCCGAGCGCTGCGAAGCGGCATTGCGTGCGCTTTGGCCCGACATTGTGTGTCTGTGCTTCGGCCACGTCGGTGACGGCAACGTGCATATCGGCGTATCGCTCGCCGACATGCGCGACACGGATGCCGACGCGATCGATCGGTGCGTGTATGCGGTCGTGCGCGAGATGGGCGGCTCGGTGTCGGCGGAGCACGGCATCGGCATGCTCAAGCGAGCCTATCTCGGCCACACGCGCGGCGAAGCCGAAATCGGCCTGATGCGGCGCCTGAAGGCCGCGCTCGATCCCGCAGGCCTACTCAATCCCGGCAAGGTGCTTTGAGCGGCGCGAGCCGAGGGTGATGCGCGTCAGACGTCGACCCAGCGCAGCGCGCCGATCTTCAGGTGTTCGACGACGCTGCGGGCCCAGTCGAGCTCCGCGTTGAGCAGCACGAGCGCATGCTCGTTCTGCAGCAGGAACAGGCGCGGCACCTGGTCGTTCTGCGCGGCGTTGCGCAGCGACTCGAGACGTTCGCGTTCGGCTTCGAGCGCGGCGATGCGGCGCTCGAGTTGGTGGCGTGCGTCCTCCGCGTCGAGCAGCGGCAGGAATGCAAGGCCGGCGCCGAACGCCGGAAACTCGCGCGCAGGCTCCGCGAGCAGCGCATGCAGCCACGCCTGCCCGGCCGTGTGTCCGGTCTCGGTCAGCGTGTACAGCGTGCGCTCGGGAAACGCGCCATCGCGCTCGGTGTCGTGCACGGCGATCAGCCCGTCGCGCAGCAGACGGTCGATCGTCTGGTAGAGGCTCGTGCGCTGCCGCACGTTGACGACTTCGTCATAGCCTCGCGCCTTCAGCTGCTGCAGCATCCCGTACGGATGCATCGGCGTTTCGGTGAGCGTCGCGAGGACCGCGAGCGCGAGCGGAGACGGGCGGCTCGATGTCATGAATAGTTATCTTATACCTAGTAAGAATATGACTAGTATTAACTAGACAATCATATTCCACAAGGGTTTCAGCCGAGGTGCGAGCGCTTCGCGGCCGGCGCGACGGTTTCCATCGTCGCCAGACCATGCACGATTCCGCAATCCTCCACCGAATGTTCGCCGACGCACTGGCGGCGCAATTCGGTGAGCTGGTCGCGCAGATGCGTCAGTTCGGCGAGGCGCGCGTCGACGTGGCCGATGTGCTCGTCGAGCAGCGAGTTGACCGAATCGCACGGGTGGGCCGGCGTGTCGGTGAGCTGCAGCAGCGTGCGGATTTCGTCGTGCGCCATGTCGAGCGCGCGGCAGTTGCGGATGAAGCGCAGCCGTTCGACGTGCACGTCGGTGTAGTTGCGGTAGTTCGCATCGGTGCGCTCGGCGTCGGGCATCAGCCCCTCCCGCTCGTAGAAGCGGATCGTTTCGGGCGTGCAGCGGGCCGCCTTGGCCAATTCGCCGATCTTCATGGCTTTCTCCGTTGCAAGGGTTGACCTTGTAGTGGCTTCAGGGTGTTAACTCTACACCGTCAAGCCATAGAGGAGGTTGTCATGACCGACGCGCAGCGTCCCCACGACCCACGACACCGTCATGCCGGCGGCGCCGCGACCTGCAGCGCCGACGCGCGCGACACGCAGGCGGCGACCGTTGCCGATGCGGGGCCGGCGGCCGGCGAGCACGCGCATGGTGACGCGGCAGCGCGCGGCGCGCAGGCGGATGGATGCGGTCACAAGCATGATCACGATCACGGATCTGCGCGCGGCACGGGGCATGACCACGGCGATCAGGCCGACCCTGCGCACGGCGACGCGGCAGCGCGCGGCGCGCAGCCGCGTGGATGCGGTCACAAGCATGATCACGATCACGGATCTGCGCGCGGCACGGGGCATGACCACGGCGATCAGGCCGACCCTGCGCACGGCGACGCGG
>NZ_JBEPLG010000016.1:0-146263 GCF_040545115.1 Burkholderia sp. 567 | reverse complement strand
ATTTCGCCGGGGTGGGGGGGGGGGGGTGTTGGGGGTTTGTTTTTTCTTTTTGGGGGGGGGGCTCTAGGGGGCTCTGCGGCCGGGCCCCCGCCGGCGCCCGGCGGGGGGGGCCGGCCCGCGGCTGGCGGATCAGCGCTTCTCGATCGGCACGAACTGCAGGTCTTCCGGCCCCGTGTAGTTCGCGCTCGGACGGATGATCTTGTTGTCGACGCGCTGCTCGATGATGTGCGCGCTCCAGCCGGACGTGCGCGAGATCACGAACAGCGGCGTGAACATCGCGGTTGGCACGCCCATCATGTGATACGACACGGCGCTGAACCAGTCGAGGTTCGGGAACATCTTCTTCGCGTCCCACATCACCGATTCGAGGCGCTCCGCGATGCTGTACAGCTTCAGGTCGCCCGCTTCCTTCGACAGCTTGTGCGCGACGCCCTTGATCACCTTGTTGCGCGGATCGGAGATCGTGTAGACCGGGTGGCCGAAGCCGATCACGACTTCCTTGTTCTCGACGCGGCGGCGGATGTCGGCTTCGGCATCGTCCGGCGAGCTGTAGCGGCTCTGGATTTCGTACGCGACTTCGTTCGCGCCGCCGTGCTTCGGCCCGCGCAGCGCGCCGATCGCGCCGGTGATCGCCGAGTAGATGTCCGAGCCCGTGCCCGCGATCACGCGGCCGGTGAACGTCGATGCGTTGAACTCGTGCTCCGCGTACAGGATCAGCGACGTGTGCATCGCATCGACCCACGACTTCGACGGCGTCTTGCCGTGGAGCAGGTGCAGGAAGTGGCCGCCGATCGAGTCGTCGTCGGTCTCCGTCTCGATGCGCTTGCCGTTGTGCGAGAAGTGATACCAGTACAGCAGCATCGAGCCGAGCGACGCCATCAGGCGGTCGGCGATGTCGCGCGCGCCCGGCAGGTTGTGGTCTTCCTTCTCCGGCAGCACGGTGCCGAGCACCGACACGCCGGTGCGCATCACGTCCATCGGGTGGGCCGATGCCGGGATCTGCTCGAGCACGGCCTTCAGCGCGTTCGGCAGGCCGCGCATCGCGCGCAGCCGGGTCTTGTACGCGGCCAGTTCGGTCATGTTCGGCAGCGTGCCGTGCACGAGCAGGTGCGCGATTTCCTCGAACTCGCACGACTCGGCGACGTCGAGAATGTCGTAGCCGCGGTAGTGCAGGTCGTTGCCGGTCTTGCCGACCGTGCACAGCGCCGTGTTGCCGGCCGTCACGCCCGACAGCGCCACCGACTTCTTCGGCTTGAATGCGCCTGCGGCGGCCGGTGCTGCTGCGTCTTTCGTCTCGCTCATGTTTCCGTTCTCCAATAGGTATCTGGGTAGCTGTCGACCGCACTTGGTGCGGTCGCGTGCAAAGCGTTCCGGAACCGTGTCCCGGTGCGCGGGCCGCGTTACTTCTTGCCCTGCGCGAACAGTTCGTCGAGCTTGCGCTCGTATTCGTGATAGCCGAGGAAGTCGTACAGCTCCGCGCGGGTCTGCATGGTCGGCACGGCGGCCTTCTGCGTGCCGTCGCGGCGCAGCGTCTCGTAGAAGTTCAGCGCGGCCTTGTTCATCGCGCGATACGCGCCGCAGCAGTACAGCGCGATGTCGACGTTCGCCTCGCGCAGCTCGTCGACCGTGAACAGCGGCGTCGAGCCGAATTCGGTCAGGTTCGCAAGGATCGGCACCTTCACGGCTGCCTTGAAGCGACGGTAATCGTCGAGCGTCTTCATCGCTTCCGGGAAGATCATGTCGGCGCCGGCTTCCACGTAGGCGATCGCGCGCTCGATCGCGGCGTCGATCCCTTCGGCGGCGGCCGCGTCGGTGCGGGCCATGATCACGAACTGGTCGTCGGTGCGTGCATCGACCGCGGCCTTCACGCGATCGACCATTTCCTCGAGCGGCACGACTTCCTTGCCCGGACGGTGGCCGCAGCGCTTCTGGCCGACCTGGTCTTCGAGGTGAACCGCCGCGACACCGGCATTGATGAACGAGCGGACCGTGCGCGCGATGTTGAACGCGCCGCCCCAGCCCGTATCGATGTCGACGAGCAGCGGCAGGTCGGTCGCGTTGGTGATCCGGGTCGCGTCGATCAGCACGTCTTCCATCGTGCTGATGCCGAGATCGGGGATCCCGAGCGAATTCGCGGCGACGCCGCCACCCGACAGGTAGACGGCCTTGAAGCCGACGGCCTGCGCCATCTTGGCCGCGTACGCGGTAATCGCGCCGACCACCTGCAGCGGCTGCTCGGCCGCGACTGCCGCGCGGAATTTCGCGCCGGCGCTTTGAAGATGCGTGTTGCTCATGAACGGCCTCCTGAAGGAATGACCATTAACAGCAAGGACCGGGCCAGCTCGCGAAATACCGCTAACCCACTGATTCTTAAGCACCCGGCATGCGCGGCGAATCGCCCGACGATTTCAATTCGGCAATTTCAGGTTTCAAAAATGAAATCGCGCGCGCATAATCGGTCGCCATGGACCTCTCCTCGACCAAGCCCGTCGGCCCGGGCGACCGCACGGTGCGCCCGCGCATCTGGGCGATGGGCATCAGCCGCTTGCGCGATCTGTTTCGCGAGATCGCCGGCGAATTCGATGAACGCGCCGACGTGCGCATCGTCACGCGGGCCTACGAAGACGCGCTCAGCGCGATCGCCGAAGCCGGCACCGCGCGGCCCGACGTGATCGTCGCGGCCGGCTCGAACGGCGGCTTCCTGAAAACGCGCGCGCAGGTGCCGGTCGTGGTCGTGTCGCCGACCGGCTTCGACGTGATGCAGGCGCTCGCGCGCGCACGGCGCGACGCATCGCGGATCGCCCTCGTCAGCGCCGGCGAGACGCCGCCGGAGGTGCGCCGCTTCGTCGCCGCCTACGGCCTCGACGTGCAGTTTGCGTCATATCAGTCGGCACAGGAAGCGGAAGCCTGCGTGCACGACCTGCACGACCGCGGCATCGAGACGATCGTCGGCCCCGGCCTCGTCACCGATCTCGCGGCGAGTGCCGGCATGGGCGCGGTGTTCCTGTATTCGCACGCGTCGGTGCGCAAGGCGGTCGAAACGGCGCTCGAAGTCGCGTACGCGACGCACGCCGAGGCGTTTCGCCGTCAGCGCCTCGACAACCTGTTGCAGCACCTGCGCGACGGCGTGGTCGCGCTCGACGCGCGCGGTCACGTCGAGGCGATCAACGAGCGGCTCGCGTCGGCGCTCGGGGTCGAACCCGCGGCGGCCGTCGGCCGCGCGCTCGTCGACCTGCGGCCCGAGCTGCGCACGCTGCGCGGCGAGGACGGCGACGCGCTCGCGACGGTGCGCGGCGTGCGCTACGTCGTGCATCGCGGGCCGCTCGTCGATCGCGGCGTCACGTCGGGCAGCGTGCTGACCTTCCAGGAATCGCGCGCGGTCGAACGGCTCGACCGCGCGCTGCGTTCGCAGCCGAACACGCAGCAGTTCGCGGCGCGCTACGCGCTCGACGACGTGGTCGGCGCGTCCGCGCCGATGGCGCGCGTGCGCGACCTCGTGCGCCGCTACGCGAAATCCGACGCGACCGTGCTCGTGCTCGGCGAGAGCGGCACCGGCAAGGAGATGATCGCGCAGAGCCTGCACGCGCTGTCCGTGCGGCGCAGCTATCCGTTCGTCGCGATCAACTGCGGCGCGTTTCCGGAAGCCCTGCTCGAGAGCGAGCTGTTCGGTTACGAGGAAGGCGCGTTCACCGGCGCGCGGCGCGGCGGCAAGACCGGGCTGTTCGAAGCCGCCCACCGCGGCACGCTGTTTCTCGACGAGATCGGCGAGATGCCGCCGTCGCTGCAAAGCCGGCTGCTGCGCGTGCTGCAGGAGCGCGAGGTGATCCGCCTCGGTTCGACCGAGCCGATCCGCATCGACGTGCGCGTGATCGCCGCGACGCACCGGCCGCTGCTCGCGGCCGTCGAAGCCGGCACGTTCCGCGCGGATCTGTATTACCGGCTCAACATCCTGAACATCGGCCTGCCGCCGCTGCGCGAGCGCGCGGCCGACATTCCGGCGCTCGCGGCCACGCTGCTCGTGCAGGCCGCGCGGCGCGAGCCGCGGCTGGCCGAACGCGTGCGCGAGGTCGGCGATGCGATGCGCGTGCTCGGCGCGACGCAGGCGACGCTCGCCCGCTACCGCTGGCCCGGCAACGTGCGGGAATTGCAGAACGTGGTCGAGCGGATCGCGGTGGAACTGGCCGAGGAAGTCGACGAGCAGGATCCGGGCGCCGCGTGCGCCGCGCTCGCGCCCGACGCGCTGCAGGCGATCGCGCCGGAGTTGTTCGCGACCCCGCCCGACGTGGCCGATGCCGACGACGCGCAGACGCTGCAAGCACGCCGCCGCCGCGCGGAAGCCGACGAGATCCGCGCGGTGCTCGACGCGTGCGGCGGCGACCGCGATCGCGCGTGCGCGATGCTGGGCATCAGCAAGACGACGCTGTGGCGGAAGCTTTCGGCGAAGTAGGTTCGGGCGGGGTGTGCGGATTGCGCGTCGCAGCATGACGCTGGACGAGCGCCGGCGTCAATCGGTCTTGTGATAGTGGCGATATGCCTTCGCGCGATTGCCGCACGACGACATCGAGCACCAGCGGCGGCTGCCGTTCTTGCTGTCGTCGATGAACAGCCACTGGCATGCGTCGTTCGCGCAACGCTTGACCTTCGCGAGCCGCGCGCTGCCCAGCAGGTCGGTCGCCGACCACAGCACCGGGCTCAACAGCCCTCCGAGCGTCGCGCCCGCACCGGCGCCGGCGCCCCCTCCGATTCGCCACGCATAGCCGCCGTCGATCCGCGCGAGCGCGACGCGCGGCGCCGCTTCCGCCAGAAAACCGCCCAGCAGCGCCAGATCGTCGGCGTGCGGCTCGCGCCGCTCCGCTTCCGCGAGAAAGAGCCGGTACAGCGCCTCGCGCAACGCGAGCGCGCGCGAGAGCATTGCCGGCTCGTCATCCTGTTTCTCTTCTCCTGCACGACATGCGTCGGCCAGGCCAGCCGGCACGCCCGCCTGCTCGCGGCACCACCCGAACAGGTCGTCCAGCGTGCCGAAGGTTTCGGTCGGCGCGTCAGTGCCGCGCCAGTACAGCGTGTTCGCGAAATCGATGCTCAACGTGCCGGACGGCGCCGGAATCATGCAGTCCGTCGTGACGGAAGGTTGCGTCTTGTTCATGCCGCGATCGTATCTAACCACCATGCCGGTTGACAAGCGCGGGGACGCTTTCTAACATAACCGGCATGGTGGTTAAAAACAGCTTTGCCGCACCGATGTCCCCCTTCAGTTCAAGGAGCCAAAGATGATCGATCACCTTTCGTTCGGCGTTGCCCACATCGACCGCAGCCGAGCGTTCTACGACAGCACGCTCGGCGCGCTCGGCTACAAGCGGCTGTATAGCGACGACGGAGCCCTCGGCTACGGCACCACCGAACCGGTGTTGTGGTTGCAGCACGCGGCGCGCCCCGTCGTCGCCGATCCCGAGTCGGGGCTGCACGTGTCGTTCCGCGCGGCGTCGCCGGTGGAAGTCGATGCGTTCTACCGGGCCGCGCTGGAGCACGGCGGGCACGACAACGGCGGGCCGGGCAAACGCGAGCGCTACGGCCCCGGCTATTACGCGGCGTTCGTCGTCGATCCCGACGGGTATCGGCTCGAAGCCCATTGCGAGCTGGACAACGTCGTCTGACCGGCTTCGGACGGACGCGGATGAACGACAAGGGCCCGATTCCGCATTGCGCGGAATCGGGCCCTTGTCTTTGCTGCATCGGTGTTCAGTTTGCGACAGTCGCCGCTGGCGACTAAACGATGCGATCGGACCGCGCGGCGGGTGGCGAGGCGTGGCGGCCGGTTGCACCGCCCTGCGACGCGCGCGAGCGAGCGCTTACTGCGCGTTGCGCGTGCTCTGCAGCTGCTCGCCGAGCCCGTCGATCCCGAGGCGCACCGTCTGGCCAGCCTTCAGGAACACCGGCGACGGCTTGATCCCCATGCCGACGCCCGGCGGCGTACCGGTCGTGATCACGTCGCCCGGTTGCAGCGTCATGCAGGTCGACAGGTAGGCGACCAGCTGCGCGACGGTGAACACCATCGTGCGCGTATTGCCGTTCTGATAGCGGTGGCCGTCGACCTCGAGCCACAGGTCGAGGCGCTGCGGATCGGGCACCTCGTCGCGCGTGACGAGCCACGGGCCGATCGGGCCGAACGAGTCGAAGCCCTTGCCCTTGTCCCATTGGCCGCCCCGCTCGATCTGCCACTCGCGCTCGGACACGTCGTTGACGACGCAGTAGCCGGCGACGTAGTCAAGCGCGCGCGCTTCGTCGACGTCCTTGCACGTCGTGCCGATCACGACACCGAGCTCGACTTCCCAGTCCGTCTTCACGGAGCCCTTCGGAATGTCGATGCCGTCGTTCGGACCGCAGATCGAACTCGTCCACTTGCCGAATACCACCGGCTCCTTCGGCACCGGCATGCCGGCTTCGGCCGCGTGATCGGCATAGTTCAGGCCAATGCCGATGAACTTGCCGACGCGCCCGACGCACGCGCCGATGCGCGGCTCGCCGGACACGAGCGGCAGCGTGGCCGGGTCGATCGCGCGCAGGCGCGCGAGACCGGCGTCGGACAGCGCGTCGCCGGCCAGATCCGGCACGTGCGCGGACAGGTCGCGAATCCGGCCATTTGCGTCGAGAATGCCGGGCTTTTCCTGGCCGGACGGGCCATAGCGAAGCAGTTTCATCGTGCTCAACCTCTGTTGTCGAATGGGACAGGATACCGGCCGACGCAGCCGCGTGCGGCCACGCGCCGGACTGAATGTCGATCGTCGATGACGCGCGTCGGCGCCATATCCGGCACGCCATTCGACACGCGAAGCTCGCGCGGGCGCAGCGATCGCGGCGCCGCACCGAAGTGCGACGCGCATCGAACGGGCGGCCGCCGGTCTGCGCATCGGCGACGACGGCCCGGTATCCGCGGCATGTGCCGGCCTGAGCCGGCCGGCTTCACGCGCGGCCGCGCCGTCGCTGGCCCGCCGCTCTTTGTACCATCGGCGGCGCGCCGTGAAATGGCGCGCGACGGATACCGACTATTGGTGCGGCTGCGGGTGTTGCATCGCAGCATCCGGGGCCTCGAGTGGAGAACGGCAGGGTGTCGAACGGCGCCGTGCGTTGTCGTCGGGGTACGAATACACAATATTCGTTGCGACCCTGTCATCGGAAAGCGTGGTTGATCCGTTCTTGTTCGGTAACGATCGGTAAAAAGACGCCGCATTGCACACTAAAAGTTTGTTGTTAAGCTCGCGGACGGCCGTCAGTACCGCATGCGGGCTTCTCGAATCCGCGTGCAACGCCGGCCAGCGCGCGTCGCCCTCCGATTGGCCATTCCCGGACTTCCTACTCATGACGCAAACGACCACTGACCCGCTCCCCGGCAGCGACGCACGGGAGTCGATGGGTGCAGCCGACCGCTATCGCGCGCCCGCGCTCGACAAGGGTCTCGACATCCTCGAACTCCTGTCGGAACAAAAGGAAGGACTCACGCGCACCGAAATCACGAAGGAGCTCGGACGCAACGCGAGCGAGATCTACCGGATGCTCGAACGTCTCGTTGCGCGCCGCTACGTGATGCGCTCGAGCGGCGGCGACCGCTACACGCTCAGCCTGAAACTGTTCGCGCTCGCGCACCGGCATCCGCCGATGAACCGGCTGATCGCCGAAGCGTTACCGCTGATGCAGCGCTTCGCCGACGCCGCCGAGCAGTCGTGCCACCTGAGCGTCTACGATCGCGGCAACCTGCTCGTGATCGCGCAGGTCGACGGCCCCGGCGCGTGGGGCGTGTCGGTGCGACTCGGCTCGCGCGTCGGGCTCGCCGATACGGCATCGGGGCGGGTGATGCTGTCGTTCCAGGGTTCAGAGCAGCGTGCGCACATGCTGGCCGAGCATCGCAAGGTCAAGGGCGAAACGCCGATCAACGAGCAGGAACTCGCCTACGCGTGCCAGTCGATCCGGCAGGCCGGCTATGTGCGCCAGGACAGCCGCCAGGCGTACGGCGTCACGGATCTGAGCGCGCCGATCCTCGGCCCGTCCGGCCAGGCGATCGCAGTGCTGACCTGCCCGTACATGCGCCGGATCGACGCGCACACGACGCCGTCCGTCGATGTGGCCGTTGCAGGACTGCGCGATACGGCCGGTCAGTTGTCGATGTGCCGCGTGGAAATCGGCTGAACGTGCGAGCGCCGCGCGCCCGGCGCTACGCTAGAATAGCGGCCCTCTCAAAAACTACGGCGGCCGGTTGTCACGGCCGTCGTGTCCGATGGATGTCATGGCCAAACTTCTGAACGATCAAGAATTCCAGCGTTTCTCCGAACTTCAGCAGAAGCAGGCGAGCTTCACGATCACCGCCGAGGAAGCGGACGAGCTGCGCGACATCGTCGCGCGCGCCCAGAAGAAGCGCGACGATCGTGCCGCAGCGATGCTGGCGATCGAGAACTACATCGAGCAGTTCGGCATCACGCCCGACGAACTCTTCTCGCCCGAGCAGATCGGCGACGCCGCGCGCACCTACGGCCTGATCACGGCCAGCAAGAAGGAACGCACGCTGCCGCCGTCGATCACGTTCAACGGCAAGCCGTACCAATGGACCAAGACGCTTCCGGACGACGTGCGCGGCGCGCTGTTCGACGCATTTACGTCCGGCGAATCGGTCAAGCGCTTCATCGCGATGCCGAAGGACACCGCGCGTTGCGCACTGACCATCGCCCGCCTCGAGCGCGAAACCGGTGGCGTTTATGCGGACGCGCACCTCGAAGAACTCGCGATTTCGCGTGACCAGGTGAACGACGCGGCGTCGAAACTCGCCGCGTAAACGCTGTCGCGGGCACGGTTCATGCGTGCCCGCATCGGCGCGGACGTCGGCAAAGGCTGGCGCCGCGCCGGGTGGAGCACTCCGTTCGCAGGCTCCCGAAAAGTCTCACCGAAGCGTCCCGTAAGCCCTCACCCAAGCATCCCGTAAAAGCTCACCCAACGCTCCCGGAGAGGCTCACCGGCCCCTCCCGAACGTCCTCACCGACGCCTCCCGCAGACGCTCACCGCCCTTTCCCGGAAAGGCTCACCGGCGCTTCCTGCAAGGGCTCACCGGCCGTTCCCGGGAAGGCTCACCGAGTGCTCCCGTATCGGCTCACCCACCCGTTCCCGGAAAAGCTCCCTCACGGCTCCCGAAAAATCTCACCTTTGTTTTGATTCCGACGCTGCGGGTGCGAATGCGGGTGTCAGCACGCCGCGCTACGCAACCCGAATCGGCGAAATGCGAAGGCCATCGACGCGCGCCGCTCGCCCCGCCCGCCGCGGATGCTCCGACTCGACGCTAGCACCTTTCCTCACTGATCACGGAGCGTCGCATCGCTTCACGGATTCGCTCGAACACGCCGAATGGTCTGCATTGCGAACCGTGAAGAGTCCACGCAACGGCGGCCATGCGTCACGCCACAACGCCACAACGCCACATCATGCGTTCCGCGTCGACGGCGCACGCTATCGCCGCACGTTCGCGCACCCTCGCCCACGCGACTACGATTGCAGCTTCATCCTGAACCCGACCACGCCGGGTTCCTCCGTCGTCGACACCGCGAAACCGCATGACTTCGCCAGCGAAATCATCGCGGTGTTCTCGCGCAGCGCCTCGCCGATCATCCATGCGGTGCCGCGCGATCGCGCATAGTCGATGATGCGGGTCATCATCAGCCGCCCGAGGCCCTTGCCCTTCTGATCGGGCCGCACGGCAATCGCGAACTCGGCCGTCTCGTTGTCGGGATCGGCGACCGCGCGCGCCACCGCGAGCGTGTGCGACCGACCCGACACGTCGGTAAACGACACGATGAAAGCCATCTCACGGTCGTAGTCGATCTGCGTCATGCGCGCGACTTGCGAATGATCGAAGCTGCGCACCGCACCGAAGAACCGCATTCGCAAATCGTCCGGTGTCATCGCGCCGAGCAACTCGTTGTGCGCCTCCTCGTCTTCCGGACGGATCGGACGAATCGTCACGGTCTCGCCGCGCCATTCGAGCGTCTGCTCGAGATGACGCGGATACGGCATGATCGCGAGCCGGCTGCGCCCCGCCGCCAGCGTGAGGCGCGGCGCGATGATGTATGCGCGGTCGGACAGCACGCGCAGCGTGATCGACATCGCGACGACCTCGCGCACGTCGCAAACAACCTGCGACAGCGCCGTCAGCGCATCGAGCGTGGGTTCGACGGGCGCACGGCGCGCGTAGGGCGAGCGCTCCATCGCCGCGCGGGCGAGCACCGTATTCAGCGGCGGCAGCCCGTACACGATGAATGGCGCCGATACGCCGTCCGCCGGCGGCACGGCATAGCGGAACACCGGACCGAAGTTCGAATCGTCGTACATGTCGACCGTGATGTCGACGACTCGGGCGGCCGCCGACGCGTCGGCCGGCTCACCGTGCATCCCGAAGTGAGCGAGCCAGCGCAGCGCGGCTTCGCCGGCCAGTTCATGCTCACCGGCGTCGACCATTCGGCGAGCGTCGGCCTGCGCGGACGCGACGCACTCGAGCGGCTGCAGTGGTGTGCCCTCGGGCGTCTGCATCAGCAACTGCCGCCCGAGGTTGTAGTCGACCAGCCGCGCGTATGCGCGCGCAAGCCGCTGCGGCGTGGTGTACACCGGGATCCCGTTCGCGTGCAGGGCGTCGCGCGTCGCAGCGTCAACGGCACCGAAGAAGCACGCGAGGATGCCGCGATATGCGTATTGCCGCGATTCGATCAGCGTGCGCGCGACCGCGTCGGCCGGCGCGCTGTGGGACGTCGAATGCACGACGAACAGCGCGCCCGTTTGCGGAAACGGCGCGAGCGCCTCGACGGCGGCGCCGAAATGCTCGGGACGCGCATCGTCGCCGAGCATCAGCGGATTGCCCGGCCCGGCGAGATGCGGCAGCGCGGCCGCTACCGCCGACGTCGCCGCTGCCGGCCAGTCGGCCAGCACGTCGCGCACCTCCGAGACCGCATCGCCCGCAAGCTTCGCGACGCCCGCGTCGCTCGTCACGAGCGTCGCCGCGCCACGCGCGGTGACGCGACCGACGCCGAGCGTCTCGATCTCGTCGAGCAGATCGTCGAGCGCATCGACGCGCACCATCCCCGCACGCTGGAACGCCGCCGTGTAAAGCGCATCGCCGGGATCGGCGCGCCCGGTGCGCAGCGCGAGCACCGGCTTGTTGCGCGCCGCCGCGCGCGCTGCCGACATGAACTTGCGCGCGGCACATACGGTATCGAGCTCGAGCAGGATCGCGCGCGTGCCAGGATCGCTGGCAAGGTAGTCGAGCACATCGCCCGCGTCGACGTCGGCCTCGCTGCCCAGCGCGACGACATGCGAAAAGCCGAGGCCTCGCGCATCGGCCCAGCCCAGTACCGCGTTCGTCAGCGCGTTCGATTGCGACACCCAGGCGACGCCGCCCGATCGCGCCGTATAGGCCGGCGCGCCGAAATGCGCATGCCGCGCGGGCGACAGCACGCCGAGACTGCCGGGCCCGACGATACGGAGCACGAACGGCTTCGCGGCCTTGAGCGTGCGATCGAGTGCCGTGCGATCGGCGTCGGTGCGCGCTTCGCCGACGATCACCGCGACGCGCGTGCCGAGTTCGCCGAGCTTGCGCACGATGCCGGCCCACGTGGCAGGCGGCGTGCAGATCACGGCGACCGATGGCGGCGCGGGCAGGCGGTCGACATCGGCCACCACCGCATGCCCGTTCAGTTCACGGTACTTCGGATTGACGGGCCACACGGGCCCGTCGAACGCACCGTCGAGCACGCGCGCCCACACCATCGCACCGATACTGCCGGCGCGCGACGATGCACCGACGACGGCGACGGACCTGGGCTGGAACAACGCATCGAGATGGCGGACGGTCACATCGGCTCCCTGCGGTAACGAACGACGATTCGACCGGTACACGGAACAGATAGCCACGTGCCGGCCGACGCGAACTCCAAGCATAGGCGAACCCGATGCGGCTGCCTATATGCCGAACGGCCGACTGTGCGATGCGCATCAATGCCCGCAACATGAGCCGGTGACCGACGCCTTCGCACGACGCAACGAGCGACGGCGACACGATGCGGTCATCCGGTCGCCGCTTCAAAGGTGAGGATTTACAGGAGCCATGGTGAGCAAGTTCGGGAATAGGACGGCGCAGCGTGTCAATACGCGAGAGGTGAAGGCAATCGGCCGTACGTCAGCACCGCGAAAATCGAGCATGCCGATGCGCGCATGCCGCGTCATTGCGCGGTTGTTTACGGGAAATCGTGGCGATATCCGCGCGAATCGCAGCGAATTCGCAAAAAGGTATCCGTTAATCGCACGACATTGCCGTTCGATTCGCGGCCCCGAATCGCATTGCGGCGACCCAAAAACAAAACGGTGCGACGGCCGCATGGCCGTTCGCACCGTCAGTCAACGCACGAAAGGTGAGGATTTTCGGGAGTCAGTCCTTGATCAGGAAACGCGCGCGGTTCTTGCCGAGCCACGCCGGCGCACGCCCTCGGCCGCTCCACGTTTCGCCCGTCTTCGGGTTCAGGTACTTCGGCGGCAACGGACGCTTCGGCTTCGCGGCAGCGGCGGCGCCCATCGGAAGGAAACCGAGCTCCTCCGCCGTAATGTCGAACTCCTCGATTTTCGCCCGAATGGCGGCAATCGCATCGGCAATCGCCTTTTCGCGTTCCTTGTCGATCTTTTGCTGAAGTTTTTCGAGCTGCGCAGTCAGTTGCCTGTAGGTCGCCATATGGATGGGACTCCGTGAGTGTTATTCATGAAAAATAGCCGACTCCAAGCGAATAGAAAAGCGCTTCACCCGATCATGATTTCCTCAGCCGGTCATGACGGGATCAATAACCGCTTTTCTTCTTGCATGCGAAGAGAAGATTTCGCACGGCGTCATCGGTCGATCGCTGGATGACATCGAATTCTCCATTGCAGAGGGCTCGCGCGTTGTCCGTGCAATTGCTCCAGTCGCCGCCGGTGCACTGCACCTGCGTAGTGGGGCGTCCGTCCGAAGTAAACAGTGGCGCCCCGCCGCCGCACCCGCCCAGCCCCGCAACAAGGGCCAACAATCCGGCCCGACACCAATGCGTTCGAGGCCACCGACAGACCGCCGCAAGCATGTGTTTCATTGTTGTTTCCGTCAACCTATTTTTGAATGTCGCGAGTATGCCATGCACTGTCGCACCGCGTTCAGTCAGGTGTCCGCTCGGGGCGTCCGCGCGTCTTGTACGGCACGGCCCGGCGCGGATCGTCGGTGATGCGAACGAATACCTGCTCGACGTCGGGAAGCGCGCCAAGTTCGCGCGCGAGCGCCTGCCGATCGAATGCCGGATCGGCACACCCTTCGACGTAGATGAAGCGCCGTTGCACGGTGATCCACAGGCTCGTGCCATGCAGACGATCGGTGCCCGCGAAATGCGTTTTGGCCGCCGCGGCGATCGGCGCGTCATACATATAGGAATTCGGTTTCGTGCAGCGGTGGGCGAGCCAGCAGGTGGTCCCGCGCTCGACCCGGTAGTGCGCGTCGTCTTCCATCTCGGCGCGCGTCATCCACGGGCCGAGCGGCAGCGGGCATTCGGCGAAATCCCGCGACAGCACGATGAACGGATCGTTGTACCAGTTGCGCCGTGCCGCGGGTGCATCCGCGTCACTCGACTGCGCGAACGCGGACGTCGCCGCCAGTACGGCCAGCCATCCGGCGATGCCGCTTCGCTTCATCGTTGTCTCCTGTCGGGCACTTCACCGGTGCCGTTCCTCATGTCCGCGCGCATCCGCCGACGCGTGCCATCGGTCGATGCCCAGCGCCGCCAGTTTCTTGTAGAGCGTCGCCCGACCGATGCCAATGCGCGCGGCCGCTTCCACCACCTTGCCGTCGCAAGCGGCCAGCGCATCGATCAGGAACTGGCGCTCCCACGCGGCCAATGCATCGGTATACGAAACGACCGGCGCACCAGGTGCACCAGGCGCAACCGATGCATCGCCCGCATCGCGGCCGGCCGACGACGGCGCGACCCGCGCGCCCGCCGGCACGCTGTCGGGCGCCACGCGCACCGGCCCGAGGAACGGCGCGAGCGCACGCGCGTCGATCACCGAGCGATCCGACAGCATCAGCGCACGCTCGAGCGTGTTGCGCAGCTCGCGCACATTGCCCGGCCACGGGTACGCGCACAGCACGCGCAGCGCATCGTCGGTCAGTTCGCAGTGTGCGGCGCGGCCGTGCTGCGCGGCCAGTTCCTCCAGTGTCGCGTAGACGAGCGCCGCGATGTCGGACGCGCGCTCGCGCAGCGGCGGCGCGTGAATCGTCAACACGTTGAGCCGGTAATAGAGATCCGCGCGAAAGCGGCCGGCCTCGACCAGCGCGGGCAGGTCGGCCGACGTCGCGGCGATGATCCGCACATCCGCGCGCACGATCCGGTTCGAGCCGACCGGCTCGAACTCCTTGTCCTGCAATACGCGCAGCAGCTTGCCCTGCAGCGGCAGCGGCATGTCGCCGATCTCGTCGAGAAACAGCGTGCCACGATCGGCCAGCTCGAACTTGCCGACGCGCCCCTTGCGATCGGCGCCGGTATACGCACCCGGGGCCGCGCCGAAGAATTCGGTTTCGAGCAGCGTGTCGGGAATCGCCGCGACGTTGACGGTCACGAGCGGCTGGAGCGCGCGCGCCGACGCCGCGTGGATCGCATGCGCGAGCAGTTCCTTGCCGGTGCCCGTCTCGCCGAGCAGCAGCACCGGCGAATCGACCTGCGCCGCGCGCCGCGCCTGCCGCTTGGTTTCGAGGCTCGCGGCGCTCGTGCCGACGAAGCTCGCGAACGTGTATTTCGCTCGGCGCGCCTGCGCGAGCGACCGCTGCGTCGCGATCAACTGCTGCTGAAGCTGCGCGTAGCGGGAAAAGATCGGCGTGAGCGTCTTCAACTGGTCGAACAGCGCGAAGCCGATCGCGCCGACCGTCTCGCCCGCCTCGTTCTTCAACGGCAGGCGCGTGACGACGAGCGGCTCGCGGCCCGTCTCCATGATGTCGAGCAGGATCGGTTGTCCGGTCGACACGACCTCGCGCATCAGGCTGTTCGGAATCACCGCCTCGCAGTCGAGGCCGACCGCCTGCTGCGGATCTGCGAATCCGAAACGCGCCGCATAACGCTCGTTCATCCACACGACGCGCGCGTCGCGATCGACGACCACCGTGCCCGCGCTCGAATCCTCGAACGTACGAAACAGCGACTCGGCGGCGCGCCGCAGCACGTCGCCGTAATTGACAGGCAGGCGGACCCAGTCGTTCATCATCGTGTCGCCGTCTCCGCATATGCTTGGCCGGATGTCTCCGGAACGAGACGAAGTATCTCATTTCAGAGACACGCCGGAATGCCTTGTCAGGGAAAGCCCCGACCGATTCGACGGGTTGTCCGGATGGCTAGATCGTCTCCGGTTGGAGACGTTTTATGTAGAATCTTCAGACATTGGCCGGCGCGGGCCCGCCGGCCTGCGCCGGACCCATGTCCGGCGGCGCAATCCGGCCGATGGCACGAAACCTGCACGAACCGTCCCGGTCCGCGGCGCGTCCCGCGATCGAACAACAACCAAAGCCATTCCAAGCAATTAGGAGACTCCCTTGTCTTTCGTGATCGTCCTCGCCGCGCTGGCGTTCCTGATGTTCGCCGCGTATCGCGGCTACAGCGTGATCCTGTTCGCGCCGATCGCCGCGCTCGGCGCGGTCCTGCTGACCGACCCCGCCGCCGTCGCACCGGTCTTCTCCGGCATCTTCATGGAGAAGATGGTCGGCTTCGTCAAACTCTATTTCCCGGTGTTCATGCTCGGCGCCGTGTTCGGCAAGGTGATCGAACTGTCCGGGTTCTCCGAGTCGATCGTCCATGCGGCGATCCGCTACATCGGCCGCTCGCGTGCGAATGCGGTGATCGTCGCGGTGTGCGCGCTGCTCACCTATGGCGGCGTGTCGCTGTTCGTCGTGGTGTTCGCGGTGTATCCGTTCGCGGCCGAACTCTATCGCCAGAGCAACATTCCGAAACGGTTGATGCCCGGCGCGATCGCGCTCGGCGCGTTCTCGTTCACGATGGACTCGCTGCCCGGCACGCCGCAGATCCAGAACATCATCCCGACCACGTTCTTCAAGACGACTGCCTGGGCCGCGCCCGTGCTCGGCACGATCGGCTCGCTGTTCATCGTCGTCGTCGGCCTCACGTACCTGGAATGGCGCCGCCGTTCGGCGATGGCGAAGGGTGAAGGCTACGGCACGTCGCTTGTCAACGAACCGGAACGCGTCGAAGCGAAGTCCCTCCCGCATCCGGCGCTGGCGATCCTGCCGCTGATTCTCGTCGGCGTGTCGAACTTCGCGTTCACGAAGCTGATCCCGCAGTGGTACGGCGCCGCGTCGTACACGGTCGCGCCGGACGTGCTGCCCGGCGTGCACGCGCCGGTCACGACGTCGATCAAGACGGTCGTCGCGATCTGGTCGGTCGAGGCCGCGCTGCTGCTCGGCATCGTGCTGGTCATCCTGACCGCGTTCAAGCGCGTGAGCGGCCGCTTCGCGGACGGCTCGAAGGCCGCCGTCGCCGGCGCACTGCTCGCCGCGATGAACACCGCGTCGGAATACGGTTTCGGCGGCGTGATCGCCGCGTTGCCGGGCTTCCTCGTCGTCAGCGATGCGCTGAAGAGCATTCCGAACCCGCTCGTGAACGCGGCCGTATCGGTCAGCTCGCTCGCCGGCATCACCGGTTCGGCGTCGGGCGGCATGAGCATCGCGCTTGCCGCGATGTCGGACCTGTTCATCAAGGGCGCGCAGGCGGCCAACATTCCGCTGGACGTGCTGCACCGGGTCGTCGCGATGGCCAGCGGCGGCATGGACACGCTGCCGCACAACGGCGCGGTCATCACGCTGCTCGCGGTCACGGGCCTCACGCACCGCCAGTCGTATCGCGACATCTTCGCGGTCACCATCATCAAGACGCTCGCGGTGTTCTTCGTGATCGCCGTGTACTACACGACGGGCCTCGTGTAACGCTGTGCATCGGGCGGCGTTCCACACGCCGCCGCACTTCGGTCGGCCGCATCGACGCGGCCGACGCTCCTTTCCCCCGCACCCGCTCGATCGCCCTGCATCGCCGCAACAGGCAGCGCAGCGCGACGTCCATCACGTGGCACCTTCCCGATAGGCCGCATGCAAACCGGGGCGAATCGCCTGGAATTCGCCTCCGCCGATCCGCTCCCCGACCGACCGGAACCGCCCAACGCCACGCCGCGGCATGGCCCGGACGGCTCGCACGCCTCAGCACCCGCCACGCGCCACGCGCCGCCATCCGCCATCCGCCACTCCTGCTCCCACTCCCATTGTTACCAACAGCAGAACACTGCATTGGGAGCGATCGCATTTTTCCCGCGCGTGGCCAGGCCTACACTGTTTTCAACCGCAGCCGCTTCGTCGAACGAACGCCGGCCGCCCCGTCGGAAACATGGAGGTCTCGATCATGAAGCGCCTGATTCACGCAGTTGCCATCGCCCTGGCCGTATCGGCCCCGCTCGCCGCGCACGCGCAGTCGAACCCGCCGCTCACGCGCGCGCAGGTCCACGCCGAAGTGAAAGCGCTCAAGCAAGCCGGCTTCCAGCCGAGCGACTGGTTCTATCCGGCCAGCATCGTTTCCGCCGAAGCGAAGATCGCCCGCGAGCAGAGTGCCGGGTATGGCAGCGATCGCGGCGCGGCGTCGGAGTCGAGCCAGTAATCGCGGCCTCCACTTCCCCAACCCGCCCGACCGCCACCGTTACGCCTTCACCGGCTGAATCAATTTCGCGCATGCCGCTGCCTGCGGGTCGCCCGCCGGCAGCTTCGCGCATACCCCATCGAACTGTTTCACGACCGACCTGACCGACGCATCGTGCGCGCCGCCGCCGCGCCAGCGGTTCAGCTGCGTGACGACCTTGGTCAGCGCGCGCAGGTTCGCCCCATAAAACGCATCGCGTGTCTTCCCGGCCTGCGCGAGCACGCTCGCGGCGATCGCCTCGATCCGCGCCGAATCGTCCGGCGCCAGCGCGACCGCATTCGCGAAGTAGGTCGCGCCCCAGCGCAGTTTCGTCGCCGGTCCGCTCACCGAGTCGTACGCCTTCCGGTACCAGTCGAGCGCCGCGGCCTTGTCGCCGCGCGCCTTCGCATTCGCGGCCAGTCCGGACATGAAGTAGTACGGCGTCGCCGAACGCGGCAACTCGGCCTTCAGCAAGACATCTGATTCGTCGTACAGCCCTGCGTCGGTCAACGTGTCCGCCCCTTCGCTGACGAGCGCCTGCCGCTCGTACGGATTCGCGGCGCCCTGCACCGATGCCGCGATCTGCTTGCGTGCGGCATCGACCAGCGCCGGCGCCGGTGCGGGGAGCGGCGCGCCATCGTGCGCGTCGCCGCGCACGAGCAGGACGCGGCCGTGCAGCGCCATCAGGCGGTCGATCGACGACAGCGTCGTGTCCGTCGATAGGCGCGCAAGCGCCGCGTCGTATGCGCCGCGCAGCTTCGCGCGCTGCGCGGCATCGCCGCCGAGGTAGGCGACCACGCGCGCCGGCGCCGCGACGAGCACATCCGAATCGGCCCGCGCCAGCGCCGGCTCGCGCAGCACCGCGCGCAGCGCATCGGCGAGCGCGGCCTTGTCGAGCGCGCCGGCCTGCGCGGGATCGTCCGAGGCCGCGACCACCGCCGACTTCAGCGCGAATCGCGCGGCGTCCGCCTTCGCGCCGGCTGCACGCGCACGCTGCGACAGCGTCTGCAGCGTCACCGCGACACGATCGGGCTGCACCGGCAGCGCGCCGTCGGTGTCCCATGAATAGTCGGCGAGCAGACGCCATTCGTCCGCCGTCAGCGACGCACCGTTGTTCAGCGCGGTCGAGAGCGTCTGCCGCACCGGGTGCGTGGCCGTCATCCCGAGCGACAGCGCCTGCATGTAGCGATCGAGATCGGCTTCGCCCGGCAGCCGCGTCACTTCGGTGCCGTCCGGGCGGAACAGGATCATCGTCGGATAGCCGTGCACCTTGAAGCGCTCGCCGAGCTTCTGCGCGCTTTCGGTATCGCCGTCCAGATACACCGGCACGAAGAACGACGAGCGGGTCTTGAACGCCTGCTGGCTGAAGATCGTCGACTTCACCTGGTTGCACGACGGGCACCACACCGCTCCCCAGTACAGCAGCAGCGGCTTGCCGGTGCGCTTCGCCAGCGCGAACGCGGCATCGACGTCGCCCTGCTGCCACGCGATGCCGGGCGGCAGATGCGCGCCGTCGCCCGAAGGACTCGACACGGCAGCGCCCTGCGGCGCGGGGTTGGCGAACGCCGCGCTCGCGGCGGCGAACAGGCAGGCGGCAGTCAGGCTGCGGAGAACGGTTTTCATCGAGACGGGTTCCGTTGAAAGAGACGGTTGCGGGAAGCGGCGTCGCGCGACGGTCGGAGGCGGCACGTCAGCGACGGCCGGCCCATGCGTGCGAAGCGGCGAGGCGAAAACACGGCGAAACGACGAAACAACGAAGGGCATCGACGGATGACACCGCGCATGCCGGACCCGGCCGCGCGCGTCGTGCAGGCATCGAAGCAAAAAGCCGCGATCGGCAAATCGCTCGACGATACGATTCACACGGCCGGTTGAAAACGAACGAATTCTCGAATGAATATGACATGGGGCATCGCCGTGGGCGCAACGATGCACCGCGCTGCGTGCACGCCTCCATCACTGCCGCCCTTTGATCCGCGCCATCTGATACACCGACGCATACGCGCCGTCGCGCAGCGCGTAGTCCGGCGCCTCTCCCTCGATCCGGAACCCGTGCTTTTCATACAGCGCGATAGCCGCCGGGTTGTCGACGAATACGGTCAATTCAAGGCGCGTGACGTTCAGCCAGTTTTCGGCGAGTTCGATGGCGGCGGCCAGCAGCCGGCCGCCGATGCCGCGACCGTGATGCGACGCGTCGACCATCATCCCGAGCGACGCCGCATGACGCCGGCGCGGATTCTGCTCCGGATGCAGCGCGAGATGGCCGACCACCGCGCCGTCGAGTTCGGCGACGAGGCTCACGCCCTGTTCGTGCAGGCGTTCGAGTCGCTGCTGCCATTTCTCGTGCGACGGAAACGGTTGCTGGAGCGTGTTCATGTACACCGCGGGGTGCGCGACGATTTGCCGGATCGCGTCGACGTCGTGCGTCTCGCTGTGCCGGATCGTGATATCGGTCATGACTGGGTAGAGTCGAAAGTATCGGGCCGGGGCACGTTGCCGCGCGAACGCAACAACGCATCGAGCTTATCCGATTTCACACGAATGAAACATGGTCACAGAGCAACGCGATTCCGTTGCATGCACAACCACACCACATCGCTACGACCTAACAAAATCGGTAATTTATGACCACCCTCTCCCACGGAAATCGGCAATTTAAGACCATTCCGGCATCTTCGCGGCGGCGCCACCGATTAGTTGCGCTCGCAACCTAACCATCATCCTCACCGCACGTCATCGCGTGTCATCCGCGCATCACGTCGACGTCATCTGCGCTCCCTAGACTGGGCGCCGCCCCGCCCGGCACTCGCCGGGCACGCGTGGGCCGAGATCCTGCCCCGCGCATCACGAGCGTGCGGTGCGCAGGATCGCGACAACGGCCGACGCGCCGACACGCACACGCATCGCCAGCCGTCCCGGAAGGGGGGACGACGCACGGGCGCAACCAGACGAAGTCACGAACGCTCCCATCATCACAGGCTCAGAACGCCATGACGTCACGCCGCAAATTTCTTCAGCAAACCGCGACTTCCGGCCTCGCCGCCGCCGCGCTCTCCGCGTTTCCGCCGAGCATCCGCCGCGCGCTCGCGATTCCCGCGTTTCACGAAACGGGGACCATCAAGGACGTCAAGCACGTCGTGCTGCTGATGATGGAAAACCGCGGGTTCGACGGCTACTTCGGCACCTTCAAGGGCGTGCGCGGTTACGGCGACCGCTTCGCGGTGCCGTCGCCGAACGGCCGCAACGTGTTCCACCAGACCTACACGAAAGCGACGCCCGCGACGACCATCACGCCGTACCACCTCGATGCGAACCAGGGCAACGCACAGCGCGCGGGCGGCACGCCGCATACGTGGGCCGACTCTCAGGCCGCATGGGACCACGGCCGGATGAACCGCTGGCCCGACGCGAAAACACCGCTGTCGATGGGCTATTACGACGCGGCCGAAGTGCCGTTCCAGCGCGCGCTCGCCGACGCGTTCACGCTGTGCGATCACTACCACTGCGGGATGCACACGGGCACGATCGCGAACCGGCTGTTCTACTGGAGCGGCACCAACGGTCCGAACGGCATCAGCCCGGCCGACGGCAGTCGCGTGAAGCTCGCCGCGCTGAACAACCAGTTCAACGGCGGCAACGACATCGGCCCGTCGAGCCAGGGCTGGACATGGACGACCTACGCGGACCGGCTGCAGCAGGCCGGCGTGAACTGGAAGGTCTACCAGAGCCTGATCGACAACTTCGGCTGCAACGAGATGATGAGCTTCCGCCACTGGCGCGCGGCCATCGAGCAGATGCCGGCCGCACGCCGGCCCGCGTATGTCGCGTCGACGGACATCACCCAGCCGGTGACGGCGGCCGGCGCCTTCTACGATCCGGCGATCGACGATCCGTTGAGCCCGCTCGCGAAGGGCTTCGGCAACACGATGCCGCATGGCTTCCTCGAAACGTTCCGTGACGACATCCGCAACGGCACGCTGCCCGAGGTGTCGTGGATCATCCCGCCTTCCGTGTACAGCGAACATCCTGGGCCATCGAGCCCCGCGCAGGGCGCGTGGTACGTGCAGGCGGTGCTCGACGCGCTGACCGCGAACCCGGACGTGTGGAGCAAGACCGTGCTGCTGATCAACTACGACGAGAACGACGGCTTCTTCGACCACATGCCGTCGCCGGCCGTGCCGTCGCGCAACGCGGACGGCTCGCTCGCGGGCGGCCATACGCTCGCGGCCGCCGACGTCGGCGTCGAGTATCACGACTTCGCGCCGGCCACGTCGAGTCAGCCCGCGGCCGACGGCCGTCCGTACGGTCCGGGCCCGCGCGTGCCGATGTGGGTCGTGTCGCCGTGGAGCCGCGGCGGCTGGGTCAACTCGCAGGTGTTCGACCATACGTCGACGCTGCTTTTCCTCGAGAAGCGCTTCGGCGTGGTCGAGCCGCAGATCAGCGCGTATCGTCGCGCGGTGTGCGGCGACCTGACGAGCGCGTTCAACTTCCGCACGCCGAACAACGAACCGCTGCCGACGCTCGCGGGCCGCACGACGAAAAGCCAGGTGGACGCACTGAGCGCCGCGCAGCAGGCCGCGCCGAAGATCACGCCGCCGGCCACGCCGTCGCTGCCCGCGCAGGCCACCGGCGTGCGCCCGTCGCGCGCGCTGCCGTACGAGCTGCATGCGAGCGCGCAGGTCGATGCCGGCAAGGGCACCGTCACGCTGAAGTTCGCGAACACCGGTCGCGCGGCGGCGGTGTTCCACGTCTACGACAAGCTGCACCTCGACCGCGTGCCGCGCCGCTACGTCGTCGAGCCGGGCAAGGCGCTGCGCGGCGACTGGGCGGCGCTGGCCGACGACAGCGGCAAATATGACCTGTGGGTGCTCGGCCCGAACGGCTATCACCGCCGCTTCACCGGCGACCTGGCCCGGCTGGCCGGCGGCCGGGCGCCGCACCCGGAGATCCGGGTCGGCTATGCGGGCGCGAGCGGCAACCTGCATCTGCGGCTGCGCAACGACGGCGGCAGCCCCGTGCGCTTCACGGTGAAGTCAAACGAGGTGTACGGCGCGCTGTCCGGCCGCGGCGCGAACGACGATCACCGCCACGGCAACGAGAACGACAACCGCGCCGGCACGACATGGACCGTCACGGTGCACGCCGGCAGCCAGTCGGAACTGCACTGGAAGCTCGACTCGACCGGCCACTGGTACGACTTCGTCGTCACCGCCGACAGCGACGCGAGCTTCTCGCGCCGCGTGGCCGGCCGCGTCGAAACGGGCCGCCACTCGGTCAGCGACCCGGCGATGGGGCTCGCCGACCGCTTCTGACGGCTGCCGCGCCCGCCCGGCCCGATTCCCCGGCCGGGCGCCGGGCGCGGCGCGCCCCGATCCGGCTGAAACGCCCGCCCGGCGGGCCTCAAACATCAGAAGGATGGGTGGTACAACCCTCTTTTCGCGCCCACGAAAATGCTCCGTGTTGCGGCCCGTTCGCGTTAAACTTCGTCAAGCTGCATTCAACAACGACATCTTCGCCAATCTGGCACACACACGACACGAGGATAGGTTCGATGCGCACTACCGGCTCATCCGGGGCAATGACCCTGCTCACCGAACACGACCCGGCCGACGGCCGCGAACTCCGCTCGCTCAGGCTCGAATCGACCAGCGACGGCAAGACCGTGCTGCTGATCGAGATCGACGAACGCAAGCCCGGCATTCACCGCGAGGTCCGCTACGAGATCACGCCGGCCGAACTGATCGCGGCGATCCGCTCGCACGGCGCCGAGCTGCCCGGCGAAAACCACGGCGCCGCGTCGCTCGCCCGCACTCCTTCCTGAAGTCCGACGGTGAGCCGTGTGCAACGCATCGGCTCACCGTTCTGCCCGCATCTCCCTGCCGCCGTCAGGCGCTTTCCGTCATTCCCCGACGCACGGTTGAAAATGGCCGATAATCGGCCCATCTGTGTAGTCTCCCCACGCGCTTCCTTTTCGGCCAGCCGTCATGCTCCGTGACCTCGTCGCCCAATACGGGCCGCTTCTCGTGTTCGCCAACGTACTTGCGGCGGCCATCGGCCTGCCCGTGCCGGCGATGCCGACGCTCGTGCTGTTCGGCGCGATGGCCGCGATGCATCCGGCGATGATCGGCTCGCAGCTCGTGACGGTGCTGGCGCTGTCGGTGCTCGGCGCGCTGATCGGCGACACCGTGTGGTACGTCGCCGGGCGGCGCTACGGCGGCACGACGCTGAAGACGATCTGCCGGCTGTCGCTGTCGCGCGATACCTGCGTGAAGAAGACCGAACGTTTCTTCGGCCGCTACGGCGTGCGCGTGCTCGCGGTCGCCCGCTTCATCCCGGGGCTGTCGCTCGTGTCGGTGCCGATGGCCGGCGCGCTCGGCACGCGCTATCGCACGTTCGCCGGCTACGATGCGCTCGGCGCCGCGCTGTGGACGATCGTCGGGCTGGTCGCCGGGCTCGTGTTCTACCGGCAGATCGACTGGCTGTTCGCCGGCGCGAGCCGGCTCGGCCGCGCGGTGCTGCTGGTGATCGTCGCGCTGCTGGCGATCTATGCGGCCGTGCGCTGGATGCGCCGCCGCGCGCTGATCCGTCAGCTCGCGAGCGCGCGGATCGGGGTCGACGAGCTCGACCGCCTGCTGGGCGACGCGTCGGCGCCCGTGGTGCTCGACGTGCGTTCGCCCGAGCATCGCAAGCTCGACCCGTTCACGATTCCCGGCGCGCAGTTCGCGGACGAGCGGCGCATCGACGACATCGTCTCGCGCTATCCGCTCACGCAGAAGTTCGTCGTGTATTGCTCGTGCCCGAACGAAGTGACGGCCGCGCTGATGGCCAAGCGCCTGCTCGACGCGGGTTTCACCGATGCGCTGCCGCTGCGCGGCGGCCTCGATGCGTGGCGCGACACCGGCCGCCAGGTCACGTCGCTGGTGGAAGAGGTACCGGCCGCGAACGATCCGGTGGCGGGTTTGCACAAGCCGGCCTGATCGAACTGACCGCAGGCCGGCCGCGCAAGACGGGAAATACCGCGGGGGACGTTGCATCCCCCTTCGATCAGAACGCGTGCAGCGGCACGTTCACGACCAGGCGATACTCGGTGTTCGTCGCGTCCGAGTAGTGCGCGGAACCGTTGTGCCACATCGCGATGAACGTGACCTTCGTGTCCTTCAGCTTGCCGCTCTGGAACGTGTACGACGGGATGAAGCCGAACTCGTGGTGACGGCCCTGCACCGGCGCGCCGTTGCTCCAGTAGATGCTCGACTTGCTCGGATCGTTCGCCGCGCCCGCGCTGCCGTCCGCACCCCAGCCCGTCACGCCCCAGACCATCGCCTTGAAGCCCGGCAGGCCCGCTTCCTTGCCGTAGAACGTGTAACGCAGCTGCAGCGACTTTTCGTGCGGCGCGTTGTAGTCGACGTCCATCGAGTTGGTCAGGAAGATACCGTTGGTTTCGTTCAGGTAGTCGAAGAACTGATCGCCGAGCACCTGCTGGAAGCCGAGCAGCAGCTCGTGCGGGCCGTGCTGCGCGGCCAGCGACAGGCTGTAGGCGTTGTTGTCGATCTTGCCCTGCAGCGCGTCGCCGGTGTCGTGCGTCGAGTAGACGTTGCCGAAGCCCGTCCACTTGATCGTCTGCGTGCTGCCGATGCTGTGCTTCACCGACGCGTAGTACTGGTGCCACACGTCGTCGGCCTGGTTCGCGTACAGCGCGACTTCGCCGTTCGGCGAGTAGTCCCACGTGCCGCCGACGTACGTCAGGCGGTTGATGCGCGTGCCGCCGTATTGCGTCGTGAGGTTCGTGAGCGTCGTATGGCCGCGTGCGTCGGTCTTCGTGAAGCTGCCGGCCTCGAGCATCACGTTCTTGAATTCGTTGCTGACGATCGTCGCGCCGAGGAACGTCGGCGGCAGCGCGCGGTTGTCGTGCTGCTCCATGAACGGGTTGTCGACGGCTTGCAGACCGTACTTGACCACCGTGTTCGAAATGCGCGCCTTGATGTCGTAGATGCCCGGGTACGCCCACGCGAGCTGGTTGCCGCCACCGCCGCCCTTCGCGATGTGCACCATGCTGCCGGCGCCCTGGCCGCCGTCGAGCTTCAGCGCCGCATACAGCGACGCGTCGAAACCGATCCCGATCAAGCCCGTCGTAAAGCCCGACTCGAAGTTCGCCATCGCGCCCTGCACCCACGCGTGGCGGTGCGGGCCGCCCTTGCTGTCGAGCACGTCGGAATAGTTGCGGAACAGGAAGTCGAGATGGCTGTCGGCAATGAAGCCCTTCGACTTCGACTGGGCCGACGGCTCGTCCGGCGGCGTGACGGCCTGGGTCGCTTCGGCGTTGATCACGGCGTTCGGGGTCGTTGCCTGCGCAACGGTCGAGCTCGCGCCGGCCGCCGGCGCGGCCTGCGCGACCGTCAGCGGTGCGGGGGCCGCGTCGTCGGCATGCGCGACGCCGGTCAGCGACACGCCCGCGAGCGCCGGCAAGCCCCATGCAAGCAGCATCTTCGATGCCGTCCCGATCGTCTTTTGCTTTTTCATCGTCATTCTCGTCTTGTGTTGATGTCGTCCACGCCGGTTGCGATCCGCTTCCAGCCCCCCGGCGAGCCCGGTTAAGGACGCGCCTTTACCCGCGGCGCGACGGTCGTTCGCGCCGCACCCTACCCCTGTTGACCTGCCTGGTTATGTTTGCTGCGTTACTTCACGCCGCCACGCCCGCCCGGATGCACGCGACACGCGCCGCCGAGCCGTGCCGCACTTCCGGCAGCGGCACGTCCTGCGCGCACGCGTCGATCGCGACCGGGCAGCGCGTGCGAAACGCGCAGCCGGACGGCGGGTTGAGCGGCGACGGCATCTCGCCCGCCAGCAGCATCGGACGGCGAGCACGCTCGCGCGCCGGCTCCGGCGTCGGCGCCGCATCGAGCAGCGCCTTCGTGTACGGGTGCTGCGGCACGCCATACACGTCATGCCGCGTGCCGAACTCCATCACGCGGCCGAGATACATCACGAGCACGCGCTGGCTGATGGCCTTCACCACCGCCAGATCGTGCGCGACGAACAGATAGGACAACGACAGGTCGCGCTGCAGATCGCGCAGCAGGTTCACGATCTGCGCCTGGATCGACACGTCGAGCGCCGAGACGGGTTCGTCGCAGATCACGAGCTGCGGCTCGCTGATCAGCGCACGCGCGATGCCGACGCGCTGGCACTGCCCGCCGGAAAATTCGTGGGGATAGCGCAGCAGGTGATGCGCATTCAGGCCGACGCGCTCGAGCATCGTGATCACGCGGCGGCGCACTTCGGTGCGGCCGAGGCCCGCGTGGTGCGTGACGAGCGGCTCCGCGACGATCTGCTCGATCGTCATGCGCGGATCGAGCGACGCGAGCGGATCCTGGAAGATCATCTGGACTTCGCGGCGCATCGCGGTGCCGCGCAGGTGATCGGGCGCGACGGCATCGCCGCGCCAGCGCACCGTGCCGGCCGTCATCGGCACGAGGCCGATCAGCGCGCGCGCGAGCGTCGACTTCCCGCAGCCCGACTCGCCGACGAGCCCGACCGTCTCGCCGCGCTTCACGTCGAACGACACGCCGTCGACCGCGCGCAGCGTGCCCTTCGGCGACCACGGATAGCCGCCGAGCGGCACGCGGAAATGCACCTTCAGATCCTCGACGGACAGCAGCGTGTCGCCCGTCGCGCCGGTATTGCGGCGTGCTTCGACGCTCATCGCAGACCTCCCGCCAGATCGGCCAGCGGCCGGTGGCATGCGCGCACCGCCCCCGCCGCGCCATAGGTTTCGAGCACGGGGCGCGCCGCACCGCAGCGCTCCTCCGCATACGTGCAGCGTTTCGCGAACGCGCAGCCGGCCGGCGCGGTGCCGGGCATCGGCGGATTGCCGGGAATCGCGACGAGCGGTGCATCGTCCGCGTCGGTCAGGCGCGGCAGCGCGTTGAGCAGGCCGATCGTGTATGGATGCGACGGCGCCGCGAAGATCGAATCGGCCGGCGCGTATTCGACGGTGCGGCCCGCATACATGACCATCACGTCGTCCGCGAGGCCCGCGACCACGCCCATGTCGTGCGTGATCAGCACGATCGCGGTGCCGCGCTCGCGGTTCAGCTCGCGCAGCAGGTCGATGATCTGCGCCTGCACGGTCACGTCGAGCGCGGTGGTCGGCTCGTCGGCGATCAGGATTTCCGGCTCGGACAGCAGCGCCATCGCGATCATCACGCGCTGCCGCATGCCGCCGGAGAACTCGTGCGGATACATGCGGATGCGGCGTGCCGCATCCGGAATGCGCACCGACTCGAGCGCCTCGATCGCGCGCCGGGTCGCGTCCTTGCGCGACAGCTTGCGATGCAGCTGCAGCGTCTCGGTCATCTGCCGCTCGATCGTCAGGAACGGATTGAGCGACGTCATCGGATCCTGGAAGATCATCGCGATCCGGTCGCCGCGCACCGCGTTCAGCGCGCGCGTGTCCATCTCGAGCAGGTTGTCGCCGCGATAACGCGCCGTGCCCGTCGTCGTGCCGTTGCCGGCCAGCAGGCCGAGCAGCGCCATCACGGTCTGGCTCTTGCCCGAGCCCGATTCGCCGACGATGCCGAGCGTCTTGCCGGCCTCGAGCGAGAACGACACGCCGCTCACGGCGTCGACGGGCGGTGCGTCCTTGCGCGTGAAGCGCACGCCGAGGTTGTCGACTTCAAGTAGTGAGGCCATCTCAGCGATCCTTCGGGTCGAGCGCGTCACGCAGGCCGTCGCCAACGAAGTTCACGCAGTAAAGCGTCACGCACAGCATGACGGCCGGTGCCAGCAGGAGCCACGGCATCGATTCCAGTTTCTGCGCGCCGTCCTGGATCAGCACGCCCCAGCTCGTCATCGGTTCCTGCACGCCGAGGCCGAGGAACGACAGCACCGATTCGGTCAGCACGATGTTCGGCACCGAGACCGTCGCGTACACGACGACCACGCCGAGCAGGTTCGGCACGATGTGGCGCCGCACGATCGATGCCGGCGACACGCCGATCGCGCGCGCCGCATCGACGAACTCGCGGTTGCGCAGCGACAGCGTCTGGCCGCGCACGACGCGCGCCATGTCGATCCACGAGAACGCGCTGATGGTCAGCACGACCAGCAAGAACGAGCGGCCGAACAGGGTCATCATCAGGATCGCGATCAGCAGGTACGGGATCGCGTACATCATGTCGACGATGCGCATCATCACGGAGTCGACGCGGCCGCCCGCGAAGCCGGCGGTCGCGCCCCACGCGACGCCGAACAGGCCGGACACCAGCGTGCCGAGCAGGCCGACCTCGATCGACACGCGCCCGCCGATCAGCGTGCGCACGAGCAGGTCGCGGCCGAGTTCGTCGGTGCCGAACCAGTGCTGGTTGGCAAACGTCGGCGGCAGGCTGATCGACGCCCAGTCGCTCGTCGCGGGATCGGCCGCGAGCAGCCACGGGCCGGCGAAGCACGCGAGCGTGATCAGCGCGAGCAGCACAAGGCTGAACAGGGCCGCGCGGTTGTGAAGGAAGCGCGCGAACGCGAGCGCGAGCGGCGAGCGCGAACGCGGCGGCGAGTCGGTCTGCACGGGCAGACTGACGACGGGAGTAGTCGGGGTCATCGCAGTGCCTCGCTCAATAACGGATGCGCGGATCGAGCCACGCGTACGCGAGGTCGACCAGCAGGTTGAACAGCACTGCAAACACGGTCGTCAGCACGACGAGGCCGAGCACCAGCGTGTAGTCGCGGTTGATCGCGCCGTTCACGACGAGCTGCCCGAGCCCCGGCAGCGCGAACACCGATTCGGTGACGACGGCCGCCGTGATCGACGTGATGCAGACCGTGCCGAACAGCGACACGACCGGCATCAGCGCGGGCTTGAGCGCGTGGCGCAGCACGATCGTCGAGCCCGGCAGGCCCTTCGCGCGCGCGGTGCGGATGTAGTTGCTCGACAGCGTCTCGATCATCGAGCCGCGCATCACACGCGCGAGCAGCGACACGTTGATGAAGGTCAGCAGCACGATCGGCAGCAGCCGGTACTGCCAGCCGCCGTCGCCCCAGCCACCGGCCGGCAGCCAGCCGTTGCCGGCCGACGTCTTCAGCAGGATCGCGAAGATCCACACCAGCACCGGGCCGAGCACGAACGGCGGCACGACGTTGCCGAAGTTGCCGAGCAGCATCACGAAGCGGTCGATCACGCTGTCGCGGCGCACGGCCGCGACGGTACCGAGCAGCACGCCGAACACGATCGAGACCGGGATCGACACGCCGCCCACGCCGAGACTCACGGGCAGCGCCTTCTTCACGAGATCGTTCACCGACCAGTCGACGTAGCGGAACGACGGGCCGAGATCGCCGCGCAGCAGCGAGCCGAGATACAGCAGGTACTGCTTCCACAGCGGCTCGTCGAGGTGATACTTCGCGTTCAGGTTCGCGAGCGTCGCCACGGACAGCTGCTTCTCCGTATCGAACGGGCCGCCGGGCGTGAAATGCAGCAGCAGGTAGCAGACGGTGATGACGGCGAGAATCGTCGGCACCGCCCACAACGTGCGTCTCAATGCGTAGGCCAGCATGATCGCTCCGCTCAGTGCTTGATCAGGTACATGTCCTGCGACGCACGCATGTCGATCACGTTCTTCAGCGAGTAGCCGCCCACGTAGGGCTTCACGAGACGATCGGCCGAGTACTGGAACAGCGGCACCATCGGCGTGTCGTTCATCGCCGTGTCGTGCGCCTGCGTGAGCAGCGCGGTGCGCGCCTTGTCGTCGAGCTTCTGGTTGCCTTCGTCGACGAGCGAGTCCATCTGCTTGTTGCAGTAGCCGACGGTGTTCTGCGAGCTGCCGCAGCGGATCAGGTCGAAGAAGGTCATCGCGTCGTTGTAGTCGGCGAACCAGCCGTCGCGCGCGATCTGCACCTTGCCGTCATGCCGTTCCTTCATCAGCACCTTGAACTCGACGTTCTCGAGCTTCGTGTTGATGCCGAGCTTCGTGCGCCATTCCGATGCGGTGAACAGCGCGACCTTCTTGTGCAGGTCGTTGGTGTTGTACGTGAGCGTGAACGACAGCGGCTTCGCGTCCGAGTAGCCGGCCTGCTTGAGCAGGTCCTTCGCGGTCGCGACACGCTTGGCCATCGGCCACGACGCCCATTCCGGCGTGAACGGCTGCGCGCCCTTCGTGCCGTTCGGCATCAGCCCGTACATCGGCTTCTCGCCGGCCTGCGTGAGCTTCGACGTCAGCACGTCGCGATCGATCACCATCGACAGCGCCTGGCGCACGCGCTTGTCCTTGAGCGCCGCGTCGCTGTTGTTCAGGTAGTAGTAGTAGGTCGCGAGCTGCAGGCCCGGGCGCAGTTCGCCGCCGAACTGCTTGCTGACCTGCTGGAAGATGCCCGACGGGATCGAGTAGCTGTAGTCGATCTGGCCGGCCTGGTACATGCGCATCGCGGTTTCGTCGCTTTCGATCGGCAGGTACGTGACCTTGTTGATCACGACCTTCGACGCGTTCCAGTACTTCGCATCCTTGGTCGCCACGATGCGATTGTTCGGCTGCCAGTCGATGAGCTGGTATGCGCCGTTGCTGACGATGTTGCCGGGGCGCGTCCATGCGTCGCCGAACTTCGCGACGGTGTCCTTGTTCACCGGTGCGAGCGGCGCCATCGCGGTCAGCTCGGGGAAGAACGCGACGGGCACGTCGGTCGTCACTTCCAGCGTGTACGGGTCGACGGCGCGCACGCCGAGCGTCGTCGGCGCGGCCTTGCCGGCGATGATGTCCTTCGAGTTCTTGATGAACTCGACGAGGATCGTGTACTTCGAGCCCGTCTTCGGATCGACGAGACGCTGCCACGAATAGACGAAATCGGCGGCCGTCACCGGCTGGCCGTTGCTCCACTTCGCATCGTGGCGCAGCTTGAAGATCCACGTCTGCGGCGTCTTGCGCTCCCACGACTGCGCGACGCCCGGCACGATCTGGCCGGCCGCGTCGATGCGGGCGAGCCCTTCGAACAGATCGAGGCCGATCGTGTTGCCCGTCCACGATTCGATGTGCGCCGGGTCGAGCGACTCGACTTCGGCGGGCACCTGGCGCGTCAGGTCCTGTTGAGGAGCGAGCGCGACGTTCGACGGAACGGTCACGGCGTGAGCGGCGGGCGTCGTCAGGGCGAGCGCGGCCAGCACGGCCGACATGGCATGCAAGGATTTCATCGTGGCGGTCTTGAGAAGGTTGTTCGGTGAGCGTCGCGCGGCGAATGCCGCGGTTACGCTTGAGACGCTGACGGGTGCAGCGATTGGGGAGGCCCGTGGTTCTCGTATTGCATCTTAGTATTCCTTACGTTTCTTTCGACAGGCATTCCGTCTCTGAAACGAAGGAATACCTGTGCGTTAGAACAGCCTCGGTGTACCGACCCAGACCACCACCGACTCGATCTTCGCGGTGTTGACCCAGCTGTGCGGGACCGTCGACTGATAGTGCGAGCTGTCGCCGGCCTGCAGGACGAACGTCTTGCCTTCCAGCGTCAGCGACACTTCCCCTTCAATCACATACAGGAATTCCTCTCCTGCATGCGTCGTTACTTCCGACCGCTTCTGCCCCGGCGGCAACCGCACGAGGATCGCCTCGAGCTGACGCCCTTCGGACACGTTCGTCAGCCTCGCGAACAAATTCGCCGAATCGGCGAATCCGAAGAAGCGCAACTGCTCGCCTCTGCAGACCGAGCGTTCCTCGCTCGGTGTGTCCACGAAGTACTGCACCGTCACGCCGAGCGCCTGTGCGATACCGGCCAGCGACGTCAGTGACGGCGACGCGAGCCCGCGCTCGACTTGAGACAGAAACGGCTTCGAAATACCCGCGGCGGTAGCGGTGTCGTCGAGCGTGCGCTTGAGTCGTTGGCGCAACGCGCGAATCTTGCTGCCCAGAGCGGCAGCGTCTGCCGATCGCGAGTTTTCAGTGGGGGAAACCATAGCAGGCCGAAAAGTGGTCGTCAAAAAATGTTTGATGGAAAGTAACTAAGTTAAATCGAGATGCCTTAATCTTCAGGTTCGCACACGTCTTCGGTGTCGAGCCCGGTGCACTAAACAGGGCACGAAGCGTGCGAAACGACGCGCTATCTTGCCAGACTCGCCGGCTTCACAGGCAAGCTGCAAGCGGCTCTCCGGGAATTTGCGGAGAACGGGCGCAGAGCTTACAAGTAAATGACGAGACAAATGTTCCTGAAAGCTGCTGCCATATTGGGAGTTTCCCTGAGTGGCGCGGACCCGACGCACCGGACCGGCAAACGTTACCATTCGCGCGCCGGTCGAGGCCGCGCACCGCCTTATTCGACGGTGTCCGACCCCGGCCCGGGCTAACCCGCCCGACTGCTCCATCGCCGACGCAAAGCCTACCCGGCCCCCGTGCTACGGCGCCAGTTCGACCCCAAGGCGACGCGCGATCCGCGCCGTCCGTTTGAAACGAGATTGATGATGCACGCACCTGTTTCACAAACCCGATCGTTTACGACGGTCTTCCTCATCGAAATGTGGGAGCGCTTCGGCTACTACGGCATGGCCGCGCTTCTGGTCCTCTTCATGGTCGACCGGCTCGGTTTCACCGACAGCCATGCGAACCTGACCTGGGGCGCGTTTACCGCGCTCGTCTACGCGTCGCCGTCGATCGGCGGCTGGATCGGCGACAAGGTGCTCGGCGCCCGTCGCACGATGATCATCGGCGCGGCCGTGCTGTGCGCCGGCTACCTGATGCTGGCGGTTCCGAACGACGCGCTGGCGTACATGTACGCGTCGCTCGGCGTGATCGTCGTCGGCAACGGCCTGTTCAAGGCCAACGCGGCGAACCTCGTGCGCCGCATCTACGAAGGCGACGACGCGCGCATCGACAGCGCGTTCACGATCTACTACATGGCGGTCAACATCGGCTCGACCGTGTCGATGCTCGCGACGCCGTGGATCAAGGATCACTGGGGCTGGCACACCGCGTTCGCGGTCTGCTGCGGCGGCATGCTGCTCGCGATCCTGAACTTCATGCTGATGCACCGCACGCTCGCGCACATCGGCTCGCAGCCCGACGACGAACCGATCCGCTGGAAGCGCCTCGGCGGCGTGGCGGCAGGCGGCGTCGCGCTCGCGCTGATCACGCTGTACGTGCTGCAGCACAAGCAGCTCGCGGTCGCGAGCGTGTGGACGGCCGCGTTCGCGATCCTGGCGATCTTCGCGTACATGATCGCGAAGTCGGAGCGTTCGGAGCGCGCGGGCCTGATCGCGGCGCTGGTGCTGATCGGCCAGGTGATCCTGTTCTTCATCTTCTACGTGCAGATGTCGACGTCGCTGACGCTGTTCGCGCTGCGCAACGTCGATCCGCGCTTCATCCTGTTCGGCACGACGCTGTTCACGTGGAGCGCCGCGCAGTTCCAGGCACTGAACCCGATCTGGATCATGATGCTGAGCCCGCTGCTCGTGTGGATCTACAACGCGTTCTCGAAGAGCGGCCGTGACCTGCCGGTCGCGGCGAAGTACGCATTCGGCTTCGGCGCGGTGGCGGCCGGCTACCTGGTGTTCACGATCAGCGGCCGCTACGCGGTCGATGGTCGCGTGTCGTCGTGGTTCATGGTGTGGGGCTACGGCCTCTACTCGCTCGGCGAACTGCTGGTGAGCGGCCTCGGCCTCGCGATGATCGCCCGCTACGTGCCGGCGCGCATGAGCGGCTTCATGATGGGCGCGTATTTCGTCGCGACGGGTGTGTCGCAGTATCTGGGCAGCGTCGTCGCGAACTTCGCGCAGATGCCGTCGCACGACCTGCCGGCCACCGAATCGCTGCCGCTCTATCTTTCGCTGTTCGAGAAGCTCGGCTGGCTCGCCGCGATCGGCATGCTGCTGGCGCTGCTGCTGCTGCCGATGATGAACCGCCTGTCGCGCCAGCATCAGCGCTGCGCGGACGAGCGCCGCGAGGAAGAAGCGGTGCAGGCGCAGGCGATGGCCTCGGCTCAGTAAGTACTATCCCTCGGCGTGCGGCATGCACGCCACATTCTCCCGCCAGCACGGCCAGCACGTCCTACACTGGTTGCAACGGCGCAACCGTTCCATCGCGGTGCGCACTGGCGGGAGAACATCATGAAAAGCAAAACGACTCGGCTCTTGAGGATACTGTCGGACATCCGGCACGCGCAGCGCTGCACCGCATTGCGCGCCGCCCGGGCCGCGGCCGAAGCCGACGCGGTGCTCGCGCAGGAGGACGATCCGAAGTCCGACGAACGCGACGACGCCGAATCCGACGACGCGACGGCGGTCCCCCGCTCCCGCATCGGCTCACCTCACTGAGCGCACCGACGCCGCGCGGCCCCTTGCGTGCCGCCTGCGCACGCTCCCGCGCCGCTCATGCGGCCGCGCCGCGCCAGCGCGCGAACCACGATCCCGATCCGGCCACGGCCATCATCAGCCCCACCGCGCACGCGTCGGCCGCGAGGCCCACGCCGATATGCCGCAGCTCGGCGCCGTTCGCGACCGGATGCAGCAGCGAATCGATGACGAGCGAGATCGCCGCGCCCGCGACGAAGCAGATCAGGCCGCGCCGGCCGACCGCGACGACGGGCTGCACGGCGTGCGCAATGCGCGCGATCCATCCGTAGCGCACGCAGTCGCCCATCAGCCACGCGAGCGCCGCGAAGCTCACGATGCGCGGCAGCGCGAGATCGCGCTTGAGCACGCCTTCCGGCACCGGCAGCCCCGAGAACAGCTTGTAGCTCGCGCAGCCGAGCACGATCGCACACGCGACGCCGGTCGCCGCGGCGCTCCAGCGCCCGAGCGCGACGTGCCGGTAGAACGGCTGGCTGCGCGCGAGCACGCCGCCGACGAACATCAGCTGCCACGCGAACGGGTTGAAGCTCCAGCGGAACGCATCGGTGTCCAGCAGTTCGGGGCCGAGCCAGCCGGCCGCGAGCCACGACGCCGCGCTGAACGCGACGAGCAGCCACGGGTGGCGGCGCGCGAACGGCACGACGACCGGCGACGCGAGCGCGAACAACACGTACATCGGCAGCACCGACGCGAGATACGGCTGGCGCTGGAACGTGAGCAGCTCGGCCGCGCCGGTGAGCGGCGACGCGAGCACCACGCTGACGTCGTCGAGCGCGAGGTTCGGCGCGTCGATCCCGTAATGGTCGAGCACGGCGGACACGACGAGCATCAGCGTCGACGTCGCGAGAAACGCGCGATAGATCTGCATCGCGCGGTGCACGAACCGCCGCTGCGCGGCGCGCGCGCCGTGCCGGTCGGCGATCGCGCCGTAGGCGCTCGCGGTCGCGAAGCCGCCGAGGAACACGAACACCTCGGCCGCGTCGCACAGCGCGAACGCGTGGAGCGTCACGCGCGACAGCACGCTCGCACTGATGTGATCGACGACGATCATCAGCAGCACGATCCCGCGGAAGAAATCGACTTCGATCAGGCGGCCGCCGCGCGCCGGCGCAGCCGCGGCGGCGGGCGGCATGCTCAGCGACATGGCCGCACCCGCGCGAGCACGGCGCGGGATGCGCCGGTGGAGGAGTCGAAAGGAAGAAGGCGCAGCCGATCAGCGGCGATACGCGTATGCTCGCATCGCGCCAGCCCGGCCGGTCCGGCACGGAGATGACCGTTCATGGAAAAGCCGCATACGAAGAGAAGACGGTCAGATCAGTCTAGTGGCCGATCGGGGGATACCCTAAGTAACAAAATGCAACGGAATCTTCTGTTCGATTACACGCGTGACAGCGACGAGTCGAAGCTGGCGACGCGGTCAGCGTGACGTCAGTGCGTCGCCAGTTCGACGCCAGCATCGCGGCATTCGACGCGACGAACCCGCAACGCGTAGCCCGTTTCCGCGCGGCCGTCGTGCCGCGAAAGACAACGCTCAGCGACGCGCGGGCAGGCGCCGCATCAGCATCGCGCTGTGCCATGCGGTCAGCGCGACGGCGACCCAGATCGGCGCGTACGTCGCTAGCTGCGCGACGCTCAGCGTCTCGCCGAGCAGCAGCAGCGACACCGCGACGAGCAGCACGGGCTCGACGTAGCCGAGGATGCCGAACAGCGCCATCGGCAGCATCCGGCTCGCCTTCAGGTAGCTCGCGAGCGCGAGCGTGCTGAGCACGCCGAGCCCGGGCAGCAGCGCGGCCCACAACAGCGGATGGCCGGCGACCGGCGTCGCGCTCGTCGACACCATCGCGAGCGCGAACGGACACAGCAGCACGATCTCGACCGCGAACGCGGCCAGCGAATCGGCGTTGATCCGGCGGCGCAGCACGAAATACGGCGGATAGCCGAGTGCGACGACGAGCGTCGGCCACGCGAACGCGCGCGTCGCCCACACCTCGTGCGCGACGCCGAGCGCCGCGAAGGCGACCGCCGCCCATTGCAGCGGATCGAGTCGTTCGTGATAGTAGAAGCGGCCGACGAGCACCATCGTCAGCGGCAGCAGGAAATAGCCGAGCGACACTTCGAGCATGCGCCCGTGCAGCGGCGCCCACAGGAACAGCCACAGCTGCAGGCCGAGCAGCGCCGCGCTCACCGGCAGCGCGATCAGCAGGCGCCAGTCGCGCACGCTGCGTCGGACCAGCTCGACGAGCGCGGGCCAGCGGCCGCGCAGCGCGATCAGCGCGAGCGCGCCCGGTGCGGTCCACACGATGCGCCACGCGAAGATGTCGAGCCCCGTAAGCGGCGCGAGCAGTTTCGCGTAAGCGGACATCAGCGCGAACAGCGTCGACGCGAGCACCGACAGCATGATGCCGCGCCCGGCCTCCGGATACCCCGTCATGTTGTTTTCGCCTTACTGCTGCTGGAAGCGATCGAAGCGCCTTTCGATCAGACGTTCCTCGAACGTGACCTCGGTCACGCGTGCGGCCGGCGGCCCGTGGCGCAGCCACGCGAGCATCCGGTCGATCTGCGCGCCGGGGCCCTGGATCATCGCCTCGACGCTGCCATCCTCGAGATTCGCGACCCAACCACGCAGCTTCAGCGCATGCGCCTCGCGCACCGTCGCGTGCCGGAAGCCGACGCCCTGCACGACGCCGCGCACCCGCACGTAGTAGGTCTCGATCCGTTCGTCCAGTTCATTACGGCTCATCGCGTCGCCCTCCTGTTGCATTCAAGCCCGGCATTGTAGTCGCGTCGGCCGCTTCCTACACGCGCCCGGCAGGCCGGCCATCTGCCGCCGCCCGGTGTGGCCGCGCAGTGCGGCCGCCCGCGCGGCGCTCGCGTCGCCGGGCGCGCCGACCACGTACAATCTCGCCGACGCACAACCGCCGCGCCGCCCGCGCGGCCCTGAAGGAAACGCATGACTGATACCACCCGCGATCTCGTTCTCGTCACCGGCGCGTCCGGTTTCGTCGGCTCGGCCGTCGCGCGCATCGCGCAGCAGAAAGGCTATGCGGTGCGCGTGCTGGTGCGCCCGACCAGCCCGCGCACGAACGTCGCGGATCTCGACGCCGAGATCGTCACCGGCGACATGCGCGACGAGGCTTCGATGCGCGCCGCGCTGCGCGGCGTGCGCTACCTGCTGCACGTCGCGGCCGACTATCGGCTGTGGGCGCCGGATCCGGACGAGATCGAGCGTGCGAACCTCGAAGGCGCGGTCGCGACGATGCGCGCGGCGCGTGCCGAAGGCGTCGAGCGGATCGTCTACACGAGCAGCGTCGCGACGCTGAAGGTCACGAGCGCCGGCGATCCGTCCGACGAAAACCGGCCGCTGACCGCCGAGCAGGCGATCGGCGTATACAAGCGCAGCAAGGTGCTGGCCGAGCGCGCGGTCGAGCGGATGATCGCCGACGAAGGGCTGCCGGCCGTGATCGTCAATCCGTCGACGCCGATCGGCCCGCGCGACGTGAAGCCGACGCCGACCGGCCGCATCATCGTCGAGGCCGCGCTCGGCAAGATTCCGGCGTTCGTCGATACCGGCCTGAACCTCGTGCATGTCGACGACGTCGCGCACGGCCACTTCCTCGCGCTCGAGCGCGGCCGGATCGGCGAGCGCTACATCCTCGGCGGCGAGAACCTGCCGCTGCAGCAGATGCTGGCCGACATCGCGCAGATGACGGGCCGCAAGGCGCCGACGATCGCGCTGCCGCGCTGGCCGCTCTACCCGCTCGCGCTCGGCGCGGAGGCCGTCGCGAAGTTCACGAAGAAGGAGCCGTTCGTGACCGTCGACGGGCTGCGGATGTCGAAGAACAAGATGTATTTCACGTCCGCGAAGGCCGAGCGCGAGCTTGGCTACCGCGCGCGTCCGTACCGCGAAGGGCTGCGCGACGCGCTCGACTGGTTCGGCTCGGCGGGCTACCTGAAATAGCACAACGCGGCGTGCTTCACGCCGCTTTGCGCACTTTGTTACACGTCGCTGACGGACCGGCACCGGCGCAGCGGTTAAAATCGCGGGTCTTACGCAGAGAAGACACGCATGAACCTGAACGATCAGATCGATTCGCTCAACGCGGGCGTCGATCAGCTGCTCCACGATCACCACGCCGCGCAGCAGGCGGCACGCAGCGCGGAAGCGTTCGCGCGCGCCGCCGCGGCGGAAGCCCAGGCCGCCGCCGAGCGTCACGCCGCGGCGGAGACCGAAGCGCTGGCCGCCGCGCAGCGCCACACGGCCGCCGCCGCCGACGCCACCGCCGCGCAGCAGCGCCACGCCGATGCCACCGCCGCGGCCGAAGCCGCCGCCCAACGCCACAACGAAGCCGCCGCGCAGGCCGAAGCCGCCGTCCAGCGACACACCGAAGCGACCGCGCTGACCGAAGCGCTCGCCCAGCGTCACGCGGATGCGGAAGCGGCGTCGCAGCGCCATGCGGCCGCGATCGCCGAAGCCGAGGCCGCCGCGCAACGTCATCACGCCGCCGCGACCGAAGCGGAAGCCGCCGCGCAGCGTCATGCCGCCGCTACCGCGGAGGCCGCGGCCGCCGCGAAACGCCACGCGGATGCGACCGCCGAAGCCGAGGCCGCGACGCAACGTCACGCGGCCGCGATCGCCGAGGCCGAAGCGCTCGCGCAGCGTCATCTGCAGGCGATCGCAGAAGCGGAAGCCGCCGCGCAGCGCCACGCCGATGCGACCGCCGAAGCGCAAGCCATCACGCAGCGCCATACCGAAGCCATCGCACAAGCCGACGCGGCCGCGCAACGCCACGCGCAGGCAACTGCCGAGGCCGAGGCCGTCACGCAACGCCACAGCGAAGCGATCGCCGAGCGTCACGCGAAGGCGATCGCCGACGCGGAAGCGCTCGTCGAAGCCGTCGTGAAGGACGCGGCGACGAACCCGGCGGCGTCCGACACCGCGATGGCCGTTGCAGCCGAAGTCGTCACGGCCGAAGTCGTCGAACCGATTGTCGAACCCGCTGCCGCGCCAGTTGCCGCCGATGAAGGCGCTGCGGCGCCGGCCGATGCGAGCACCGCCGTCGTCGCGACGAACGGCGCCGCCGGCGCGATCGAAGTCGCCCCTATCGAAGCCGCGGACACGCCCGCGGACAAGCCGACGCTGCACGTCGCTCGCCCGTCGCAGAACGAACTGACGCTGACCGTCAACGGCCAGTCGATCACGCTGCACCCGGAGCAGCTGGGCCAGCTGATCGAGGAACTCGCGCATGCGCGCGCGTCGATGCAGCCGGAACCGCCGCCCGGCATCCCGGCCGGCTGGCGCTTCGTGACGACGAAGAACCCGATGATGGCCGTGCAGAAGCAGTCGAACGGCGACCGCCTGCTGGTCGCGCGCCACACCGGCTACGGCTGGGTGCCGTTCACGTTCTCGCCGGACGTCGTGATCCAGATGTACATGATGCTGACGCAGCGGTAAGCGGGCGCAGCACCGCCGCAAAAGAAACAGCCCGATCGGTTCGCACCGATCGGGCTGTCCGCTTTCCAAAGTCCGGACGTCAGCCGGCACACGCCGGCATCATTCAGTTCAACGCTCCACCGGCGCCTGCACCCGTGCCTTCCACTGGCCGCCCTTGCCGCGCCAGTAGCGCCACGCGGACGCGAACGTCGCGCCGACGTAGAACAGCGCGACGAGCGGCAACGCGGGCGCCCACAGCGGCGAGCGCCGGTAGTAGCGCAGCATCGGCGCATACGCGGTGCACATCGACGCCCACGCGAGCCACGCCGGCCACGCGCGCGCGCCGTACGCCAGCGCGGCGACGGGCGGCACCAGGTAGATGATCGTCATCCCGAGCAGCGTGCCGGCGAGCAGCAGCGGCGAATAATGGAGCTGCGTGAACGCGGTGCGCGCGATCATGTTCCAGATGTCGCGCCAGCTGTCGTACGGACGCAGCGACACGCTACGCTCGGCCAGATCGAGCCGGATCGGATGCCGGCCGCTGCCGCGATGCTTGATCTGCGCGGCGAGGCTGCAGTCGTCGATCAGCGCGCCGCGGATCGATTCGATGCCGCCCGCCTCCTCGAGCGCGCTGCGCTTGACCAGCATGCAGCCGCCCGCGGCGCCGGCCGTCCGGTTGCGCGGATTGTTGATCCACGAGAACGGATAGAGCTTCGCGAAGAAGAACACGAACGCCGGAATCAGCGCCTTCTCCCAGAACGAATCGCAGCGCAGCCGCACCATCAGCGACACGAGATCGCGCTGCTCGGCCTGCGCGCGCGTGACGAGCTGGGCGACGGCGTCGGGCGGATGGCCGATGTCGGCATCCGTCAGCAGCAGGTAGTCGGCCGGCAGCCCGAGCGTGCGCACCGCCGCGATGCCCTGCGACTGCGCCCATACCTTGCCCGACCAGCCGGACGGCAGCGGCTTCGCGGCCAGCACCGTCAGGCGCTCGGCGCGGTTGATCGCGAGCGCGGCCGCACGGGCCGCGTCGGCGGTGCCGTCGTCGCTGTGGTCGTCGACGATGATCAAATGAAAATCACCCGGATAGTCCTGCTCGAGCAACGACGTCGCCGCCTCGGCGATCACGTCGACCTCGTTGCGCGCCGGCACGACCGCGACGACGGCCGGCCAGCCGGCCTCGGCCGCCGCGCCGCGTGCCTGCGGCGGCAGCGCCCGCGCGGGCCGCGCGCGCCAGAAACCGCCGCGCGCGACGAGCAGCACGATCCAGATCAGCAGCGACAGGCCGGACACCAGGAAGGTAATCGCCAGCATCATCGGCAAACCTCCTGCCGGACACCGGCGCGAGCAACCCGGCCGCCCGCGGCGCACGATCGGTCGAGCATATTGAGGGTCGGAGTCAAAACGCCCATGACCGCACGGGCGGCAGGGCAATACGCGTAAGAATCGACGGTCATCGAATGGCCTTGAAATGAGCGCGACGCCGGGCAGCCGAACCGGCTGCCCGCGAAAGCGCGCAGTTTACCGGGTTCCGCGCGCGCCAGCGCCGACGCGGCTCTGCTGTGGATGCAACACGCTAGATACAGCACCAGAGCACGGACGGCCCGATAGGGTTAAAATGCGCGATTAATTCGGGGTTCCGGGGCCTGGCCTGGCCGGTTCGTTCCTGCCTTCATAACATCAAGCCGGGGCGAGCGAGCCGTGCCAGCTCCTCGAACCCCGGCGTCTGTCGTCGGAGTTCGCTCATATATGCGAGTCATCCTTGCCCAGCCCCGCGGCTTCTGTGCGGGGGTTGTCCGCGCAATCGAGATCGTCGATCGCGCGCTGCAACAGCACGGCGCGCCGGTCTATGTGCGTCATGAGATCGTGCATAACCGGCATGTCGTCGAAAATCTGCGTAATAAAGGGGCACGATTCGTTGAGGAGCTCGACGAGGTGCCGCACGGCGCCGTGGCGATCTTCAGCGCGCACGGTGTCGCCCAGACGGTCGAACGCGACGCCGAAACGCGCGGGCTCGACGTGCTGGACGCCACCTGCCCGCTCGTCACGAAGGTGCACGTGCAGGGCCGCCAGTACGTCGCGGCGGGCCGTCGGCTGATCCTGATCGGCCACGCAGGCCATCCGGAAGTCGAAGGCACGATCGGCCAGATTCCGGCCGAGGTGATCCTCGTGCAGAGCGAGGCAGAAGTCGATACGCTGACGCTGCCGGTCGATACGCCGGTCGCGTACGTGACGCAGACCACACTGTCGGTCGACGACACGCGCGGCATCATCGAAGCGCTGCAGCGCCGGTTCACCGACATCGTCGGCCCGGACACGCGCGACATCTGCTACGCGACGCAGAACCGCCAGGCCGCCGTGCGCGAGCTGAGCGGCCAGGTCGACGTGCTGCTGGTCGTCGGTGCGACGAACAGCTCGAACTCGAACCGCCTGCGCGAGATCGGCACCGAAAGCGGCGTGCCGAGCTATCTCGTCGCCGACGGCTCGGAAGTGAAGCCCGAATGGTTCGCGGGCGTGCAGACGGTCGGCCTGACCGCCGGCGCGTCGGCACCCGAGGAAATGGTTGAGGATGTAATCGGCGCGCTGCGCGCGCTGGGGCCCGTCGATGTCACGACGATGGCGGGCCGTGAAGAAAAAGTCGAATTCAAGTTGCCGGCGAAGCTTACGCAAGCTGTCGCCCGCGAAGTTTAAGGAGGACATCTCTTGTCTATTCCGCTGCTCCAGCAAGTCCGCGTCGGCGCATACATCATGCGCCAACACCTGTCCGGCAACAAACGCTATCCGCTCGCGCTGATGCTCGAGCCGCTGTTCCGCTGCAACCTCGCGTGCAACGGCTGCGGCAAGATCGACTATCCGGACCCGATCCTGAACCAGCGCCTGTCCGTCGAGGAATGCCTGGGCGCCGTCGACGAGTGCGGCGCGCCCATCGTGTCGATCGCCGGCGGCGAGCCGCTGCTCCACAAGGAGATGCCGGAGATCGTCAAGGGCATCATGAAGCGCAAGAAATTCGTGTACCTGTGCACGAACGCGCTCCTGATGGAAAAGAAGATGGACGACTACGAGCCGAATCCGTACTTCGTCTGGTCGGTCCACCTCGACGGCGACAAGGAGATGCACGACCATTCCGTGTCGCAGGAAGGCGTGTACGACAAGGCGGTCGCGGCCATCAAGGAAGCGAAGCGCCGCGGCTTCCGCGTGAACATCAACTGCACGCTGTTCAACGATGCGATCCCCGAGCGCGTCGCGAAGTTCTTCGACACGCTGGGGCCGATCGGCGTCGACGGCATCACCGTGTCGCCGGGCTACGCCTACGAACGCGCGCCGGATCAGCAGCACTTCCTGAACCGCGACAAGACGAAGAACCTGTTCCGCGAGATCCTGAAGCGCGGCGAAGGCGGCAAGCGCTGGTCGTTCAGCCAGTCGTCGCTGTTCCTCGACTTCCTGGCCGGCAACCAGACGTACAAGTGCACGCCGTGGGGCAACCCCGCGCGCACCGTGTTCGGCTGGCAGAAGCCGTGCTATCTGGTCGGCGAAGGTTACGTGAAGACCTTCAAGGAACTGATGGAAGACACGAACTGGGACAACTACGGCGTCGGCAACTACGAGAAGTGCGCGGACTGCATGGTCCACTGCGGCTTCGAAGCCACCGCCGTGATGGACACGATCTCGCATCCGCTGAAAGCGCTGCGCGTGAGCAAGAAGGGCATCAAGACCGACGGCCCGTTCGCACCGGACATCTCGATCGCGAAGCAGCGTCCGGCCGAGTACGTGTTCTCGCGCCACGTCGAGATCAAGCTCGACGAAATCCAGCGCGCCGGCAAGGGCAAGCTGCAGAAGCCGGCGAAGTCGGCAACGGCGGCTTAAGCGCGTGTCGCCACGTGGAGGCTCGCGCCTCCGCGCAGGCAGGCGGCAAGAAAGCGCCACGGAGTTCGCTCCGTGGCGCTTTTGTTTTGTCGGGCCTCGTCAATAGGACGGCCGCACATCGGCGCACGCACCGGAATGCGCACGCCGCTCGCCCAGGCTAGTGTCGCGACTCCGCCGCCGCGATCAGCTGCCAGGCGGTCGGGCCGGGATCGAGCAGCGGATCGGACGGCGGATCGAGATCGTGCTGATGGGTTTCCTCGGACGGCAGCGTCTGCCACTTCGCAATGCCGATCTCGTCGCCGCACACGGTGCATCGATAGATGCCCGCGATCTTCACTTCGCTGCCCGGCGGCAGGTTCTCGCTGAATGCGCGGCCGATTCCGCACGTGAAATAGCCGCCGATCCTGTATAGCGCCATCGCTCCTCCTGACTGAAACGAATGCGTTCGCGCCGACACGCACGATCGTCGCAAACGCGAGGATGGATCGTCATCGACCGAACCCGTTCGGCTCCTGTCGTGACATTAGACGGCGAGAGTCAGCCCCCGTGAATGGGACTCGTACGAAACACGGCCCGGGCGTCGGTCGCGTGGCCGCCGCTCAATGCAGAACGGCCGGCTCCCGCATCTTCGCCGCCGCGTGCGCGACCAGCGCCGGCTGTTCGGCCGACGCAAACGTGCAGACGTGATTCCACAGCTCGGCGAGCCGATGTCGCGTGAGCGTCGCGACACACGCGTCGTTCGCGGCGAGCACGCGCTCGAGCACCGCGCATTCGTCGTCGTGCAGCGTCCATGCGCCGCTTTGCGCGGCGCGCGCCACGCTCGCGTCGAGCACGCGCTCCGCCTCGACGCAAAGGTCGATGCTCGCGTCGGGGGATACCACATCGTCGAGCGCGAGGAACACCAGATAGACGCTCGTGCGCAGCCGCATCAGCAATGCCTCGTTGCCGTGCTCGCCGCGTAGCGCGACGAGCGCCATGTGGCATTTCAGCGAAATGTCGCGCACATGCGCGGGCGGCAGCGGCAGCAGCCACTCGCGCGTCAACGGCGGGCGGCGACGGCCCTTCCGGACGGCCTTCATGATTCGTCCTCGCTTGCGGCAACGTCGTCCGCATCGAATGCCGGCCACGCGGTGCGGCACGCGACGCCACCGCGGCTTGCGTCGCGATTGCCGTTCGCGCGGCGCCGCGCGCCGTACACGTCGTCCCGCCGCCGCGTCGCGCACGCCGCCGGCAGACGGCGGATCAGCGACGCGCGCAACGCGGCGGGGAGTCGGTTCGCGCATGCCATGCTCGTCTCCCGCATCAGAACGTGTTCTCGCCCTTCAGGTAGTACGCGGTCTTCACGAAGAACGCCTTCACCGGATGGCCGGTCTGCGCGTCGCGCGCCGCACGCTGTTCCATCGCCGCCTTCTCTTCGTGCGAGCGGTCGGGCAACGGGTTGTGCACGCGCTCGAGCGCACGCTGCATCGCGAGCGGATAGTTCTGGTTGCCGGCTGCCGTCGCACGATAGCCGGCGCGCGTCATCTGCATCAGTTGCACGTCGGTCTCGGCGCGCGCCGCCTTCCAGCTCAACGGCGCGGCGTTCTGCCACTCGGTGTCGACGGACTGCGCGAAGCCCGCGACGGGCAGCACGGCAAGTGCGCCGGACAGAACAGCAAGGGAAACAAGGGATCGCATCATGGCCTCCAGATGGTTGTTTGCGCATCGATCTCGATGATCGATGCGGTGTAGTCATCGTATGCTGCAGGGCCGTGCGCTTGAATAGCCGATTCCGCAATTGATATTTTCGGCACCGGCAGCCGGGGCGCGATCCGCGCATTCGCGACTGCCGCCTGCGCGGAATTTCTTTATTTCATTCAACTACCTGATCGCGTTTTCGCAGACGATTCGAATCAGCTCGTGAATCGCCTTTGCAGTTTTCGAAATGACATATTTCCGCTGGGATTTCGGCCGAAGCTTGGCCCGGCAAGGCTTTCGGCGCGATGCACGATGCATCGACGCACGCGAGAAAAATCCTATCGAACGAGCCGGTTTCGCTGACGCGCGGCAAATCCTCCGCGCCGATTTACCGTTCTGAGACAAGACGTGTCCGACGAGTAAGCGCGATAATTACGCATCGGCCGTATGTCACGGCTCTCATGCCTTCCCCATTCTTCACTCGAGTTCCGCCATGTCCGACATCGACACCACCGCCATCGACAGTTGGCACGCACACGTCTACTTCGACGCCGCGAGTCGCGACGCGGCCTGGGCGTTTCGCCTCGTCGTCGAAGAACGGTTCGGCGCGATCATCGAGCTCGGCCGCTTTCACGAACGCCTCGTCGGCCCGCACCCGGCGTGGTCGTATCAGATCGCGTTCGACGCCACGCGGTTCGACACCATCGTGCCGTGGCTCGTGCTGAATCACGGCGCGCTCGACATCTTCCTGCATCCGAACACGAACGACGAACTGCGCGACCACCGCGACAGCGCGGTGTGGATCGGCCAATCGCATGAACTGAATCTCGGCGCGCTGGGGGCCGAGGGGCTGACGGCGGGCTCGCGCGACATCGACGTTTCGGTTCGCGCTGAAACGTCCGGCGGCGTTGCATCAATACAGTGGTTCCGTTATCCACGCTTGCCGGAACCCGTCATGACACACGCCGACACCGATGCGCAACGCATCCATCGAGACTGGCACGCCGCCGTCGTCGCACGCGACCTCGACGCGCTGATGTCGCTGTACGCGGACGACGCGATCCTCGAAACGCCGCTGATCGTCGTCACGCTGCCCGATCAGGGCACGGGCGTGCTGCACGGCAAGGCCGCGATCGGCGCGTTCTTCGCGGCGGGGCTGCGCAATCCGGGCAACAAGCTCGGACGCTGGCACCGCACGGGCACGTTCTTCTCGAAGGGGCGGCAACTCATATGGGAATATCCGCGCGAAACGCCGGAAGGCGATCAGGTCGATCTCGTCGAGGTGATGGATCTGCGCGACGGGCTGATCGCGCATCACCGCGTCTACTGGGGATGGGTCGGGTTCATCGCGCTGCGCGGCGCGGCACAAACGGCCGGACGCGAATGACGCCCACGGTGCCGCCCACGCTCACGCAACGTACATCGCGACACTGACGAACTGGCACAGGCTGCCGGCCAGCACGAACAGGTGCCAGATGCCGTGCCCGTGGCGGATGCGCTCGTCGTTGATGAAGAAGTAGATACCCGCGCTGTAGATGACGCCGCCGGCCACGAGCCAGGCGGTCCCCACCGGCGGCAACGCATGGATCAGCGGGCGGATCGCGACGAGCGCGAGCCAGCCCATCAGCACGTACAGCACCATCGACACGATGCGCGTGCGCCGTCCGAGCGTGAGCTCCTGCGCGATCCCGAATGCGGCGAGCCCCCAGCTCACGCCAAACAGCGACCAGCCCCACGGGCCGCGCAGCGTGACGAGCGCGAAGGGCGTGTAGCTGCCCGCGATCAGCAGATAAATGGCCGAATGGTCGCACTTCTGCAGGATCGCCTTGAGCCGCGGGTTGCGCACGCTGTGGTACAGCGTCGAGATCGCGTAGAGCAGGATCAGCATCGCGCCGTACACGCTGAAGCTCACGATCTTGTAGGGATCGCGATCGAGCGCGCCCATCGTCACCAGCGCGACCAGCCCTGCCACCGACAACACCGCGCCGACGAGATGGGAAATGCTGTTGAAACGCTCACCGACATGCACGACGGATTCTCCTGCGCGGATTCATCGGAAAAAGCAAAAGCCCTATGATACCGGCGCGCCGAGGGAGCCATGCTGAAGCCGGTCAAACGCCGCGGCGACGGCCGGCCCGCGCGCGTCGCCCGGCTCCCAAAAGAAAAAAGCGCAGCGAATGCCTTCGCGGCGCTTCCTGGTCCGTCACCGGACCGCCCTACCGGGCGGCTTCACCGGCCCGGGTTCAGCAACACTTCCCCGCCCCCGACCCGTACCGCGCATTCTGACGCTCGCGGAAGAATTCCTCGTACGTCATCGGCTCGCGGTCCGGATGGGTTTCGCGCATGTGCGCGACGTAGGTGTCGTAGTCGGGCAGGCCGACCATCAGCCGCAACGCCTGCCCGAGGTAACGCCCCGCGCTGCGCAGGTCGCCGCCGAGATCGCTGAACATCGCGGCCTCCCGTTATCGGCCGCTGCCGAGCGCCTGCGCGGCCGGCATCGGCTCGTACGGCGTCTCGCGCACGGTCGGCTTCGACTCGCGGCGCGCGCGCAGCACGGCGAGCAGGCCGTACACCGCGATCGCCAAGACGACGAAGATGAACAGGCCCGCCAGCGCCGCATCGATGTAGTCGTTGAAGATGATGCGCTGCATCTGCGCGATCGACTTCGCCGGCGCGAGCACCTTGCCTTCGTCCACCGCGGCCTGCAGCTTCGCGGCGTGCGCGAGGAAGCTGACCTTCGGATTCGAATCGAAAATCTTCTGCCAGCCGGCCGTCAGCGTGCAGATCAGCAGCCACGCGGTCGGCACGATCGTCACCCACGCGTAGCGCTCGCGCTTCATCTTGAACAGCACGACGGTGCCGAGCACCAGCGCGATCGCGGCGAGCATCTGGTTCGAGATGCCGAACAGCGGCCACAGCGTGTTGATGCCGCCGAGCGGATCGACCACGCCCTGGTACAGGAAGTAGCCCCACGCGGCCACGCACAGCGCGGTGGCGACCAGGTTCGCGGGCAGCGACTCGGTGCGCTTGAGCGCCGGATGGAACGTGCCGAGCAGATCCTGCAGCATGAAGCGGCCCGCGCGCGTGCCGGCGTCGACAGCCGTTAGGATGAACAGCGCCTCGAACAGGATCGCGAAGTGATACCAGAACGCCATCATCGCTTCGCCGCCGATCACCTGGTGCAGGATGTGCGCCATGCCGACGGCCAGCGTCGGTGCGCCGCCCGCGCGCGCGATGATCGTCGTCTCGCCGACGGCCTTCGCGGTCTGCGTCAGCATGTCGGGCGTCAGCACGAAGCCCCATTGCGTGACCGTGTTCGCGACGGCTTCCGGCGTCGAGCCGAGCACGGCCGCCGGCGCGTTCATCGCGAAGTAGATGCCCGGCTCGATCACGCACGCGGCGACCAGCGCCATGATCGCGACGAACGATTCCATCAGCATCGCGCCGTAACCGATGAAGCGCGCGTTGGATTCGTTGTCGATCAGCTTCGGCGTCGTGCCCGACGAGATCAGCGCGTGGAAACCCGACACCGCGCCGCACGCGATCGTGATGAACAGGAACGGGAACAGGTTGCCCGACCACACCGGGCCCGTGCCGTCGACGAACTTCGTCAGCGCGGGCATCTTCAGTTCCGGTGCGACGACCAGGATGCCGATCGCGAGGCCGAGGATCGTGCCGATCTTCAGGAACGTCGACAGGTAGTCGCGCGGCGCGAGCAGCAGCCATACCGGGAGCACCGATGCGACGAAGCCGTAGCCGATCAGGATCCACGTGAGCTGCGTGCCGTTGAACGTGAACCACGCGGCGAGCGTCGCCGAATCGTGCACGTGCTGGCCGAACGCGATCGATGCCATCAACAGCACGAAGCCGATGATCGACACTTCGCCGATGCGGCCCGGACGGATGTAGCGCGTGTAGATGCCCATGAACAGCGCGATCGGAATCGTCGCGGCGACGGTGAACGTGCCCCACGGCGAATTCGTCAGCGCCTTCACGACGATCAGCGCGAGCACCGCGAGGATGATCACCATGATCAGGAACGCGCCGAACAGCGCGATCACGCCGGGCACCGTGCCGAGCTCCATCTTGACGAGGTCGCCGAGCGAGCGGCCATCGCGGCGCGTCGAGATGAACAGCACGATGAAGTCCTGCACCGCGCCGGCGAACACGACGCCGGCCAGGATCCACAGCATGCCGGGCGTGTAGCCCATCTGCGCGGCGAGCACGGGGCCGACGAGCGGCCCGGCGCCGGCGATCGCGGCGAAGTGATGGCCGAACAGCACGTACTTGTTGGTCGGTACGTAGTCGAGGCCGTCGTTGTATTTGACCGCCGGCGTCATCCGCAGCCCGTCGAGCTGCATGACCTTGCTGGCGATGAAGCGGCTGTAGAAGCGATATGCGATCAGATACACGCAGACTGCGGCGATCACGATCCATAGCGCGCTGACACGTTCGCCGTGCCCAAGTGCGATCGTCCCGAACGCGAATGCGCCGAGCAGCGCGACCGCGATCCAGAGCAGGGTACTGGAAGCCCGATTCATGGCGTCTCCTGGTCTCCAATGTGTTTTTGAGTGGATGCGGCGAGGGGCCGAACCCGCGTGACGTCGATGCGTCGTGCCGCGTCTCGAGAAAGCCGTGGCAGTGGGCCGTAGTATTCCGCGCGATGGGGGCGGCTTACAAGCGCACAACTACGTATGCGGGGCTACGTAGAATTACGTAGGCAGAGGGGGATGAGGGTGCGCGGCGGTGCTGGATCGCCGCGCGGCGCGGCGTGGCGCGACAATCGGCCGGCCCGGCACATCGCGTGCCGGGCCGGGCCGCATGCATCAATGCTTGTCGATCAATGCTTGTCGTCGACCTTCTTGGGCTTCGGCGCCGACGGCACCTTCGCGTACTGGAACGCCGGCGTGGCCTTCAGCGCATCCTTCGTCGCGCCCGGCAGGTAGATGTTGCCGTTGCGCACGTCGAGCGACGCGATCGGCACCGCGACGTCATGCGCGGCCACGCCGAGGAAGCCGCCGGCCGACACGATCGCCGCCGACACCGAGCCGTCCGGCGCGACGATCAGGTCGCGCACCGTGCCGACTTTCTGGTTCGCGTCGTTGTACACGACTTTGCCCAGCACGCTCTTCTTCACGCTCCAGCCTTCGAGCAGCGCCTGCGATTGTTCGACGGTCACGCTGAGCGGCTGCGCGCCGGCGATCTGCGCGTGCGCGCTGACGCTCGATGCGAGGACGGTTGCTGCGATGAGGGTCTTGTAGAACTTCATGTAGTTTGCACTCCGGTTCGGTTGTTGTTGATTCCGGGAGCGAAGCGACGCGGGCGCAACGGCTGATCGGTGAGCACCCCGCGGATGGCCGCCCCGCGGATGGCCGCCCCGCGCTTCGTCGGTCGCGTGGCGGTCGGCCGCGCCGCCACTGCGTGTGTGCATGACGGACCGGCATGGCCGGGCCGCGGCGTGCAGCACGGCGTTCATGGTAGCGACATTCGCCGGATCGTGCGTCCAGCGTGCAACGCGGCAGGCAGACTGAGCCGGAGCCAGATCAATGACCGTGCAGATAGGTGGTGCGCGCGGCGCGGAAACAGCGACGCCGCGGCCTGTCGATCAGGAGAACATGGCAAACAGTCAACAGATCTTCACCGGTGCATCGAACCACGCGGCGGGGGCCACCCCGCCACCCTGCCCCGCTGCCACGCCGCGTCACGCGTTGCGCGAATACACCCGGCGGTGCCGCACCGCCTCGGCCAGCACGTCGAGCACCGGCTCGGTCTGCGACCAGCTGAGGCACGCATCGGTGATCGACACGCCGTACTGCAACGGCACGCCCGGCTTCAGGTCCTGACGCCCGGCCTCGAGATGGCTCTCCACCATCACGCCGACGATCCGGTGCTCGCCCTGCCCCAACTGTCGCGCGAGATCCTGCGCGACGTCGATCTGCCGCTCATGCGACTTGTTCGAGTTCGCATGCGAGCAATCGACCATCACCTGCTCGCGCAACCCGCTCTTGCGCAGCACCGCGCAGCTCGCCTCGACGTGCTCGGCGTCGTAGTTCGGCCCGTTCTTGCCGCCGCGCAGGATCACGTGCGCATCGTCGTTGCCGCGCGTCTCGAAGATCGCGGCCATCCCCATCTTCGTCATCCCCATGAACGCATGGCTCGCGCGCGCGGCGACGATCGCGTCCGACGCCACCTGCACGCCGCCGTCGGTGCCGTTCTTGAAGCCGATCGGGCAGCTCAGCCCCGACGCGAGCTGGCGATGGCTCTGGCTCTCGGTCGTGCGCGCGCCGATCGCGCCCCACGCGATCAGGTCGGCAATGTATTGCGGGCTCAGCAAATCGAGGAATTCGGTCGACGCCGGCAGGCCCAGCGCGTTGATGTCGAGCAGCAGCTGCCGCGCGGCGCGCAGCCCTTCGTTGATGCGGAAACTACCGTCCAGGCGCGGATCGTTGATGTACCCCTTCCAGCCGACCGTCGTGCGCGGCTTCTCGAAGTACACGCGCATCGTGATCAGCAGGTCGTCCTTCAGCGCATCGGCGGCGGCCTTCAGGCGACGTGCGTAGTCGAGCGCCTGGTCGTGGTCGTGGATCGAGCACGGGCCGACGACGAGCAGCAGCCGGTCGTCGCGGCCATGCAGGATGTCGCCGATCGCGCGGCGCGTGTCCTCGACGAGCGTCTGCGTGGCGGCGGGCACCGGCAGTTCGTCCTGCAGCAGCGCGGGGGAAATCAGCGGACGCACGGCGCCGATGCGGACGTCGTCGATGCGCGTGGTGTCCTGCGTCGCGTCGGCGCTGCCTACCTCGCGATCGTGGGAAGGATTGTCGAGGTTCTGCATGAGAATTCTCCGGGGGACGTCTGGAATGATTGGCAGCCTCGATTATGGCACTCGCGCAGGACGGCACGCCGCTCGCGCAGAACTTCCGCACGAGCGTGCGCAAGGCGACGCGAGCCGGCCGTTCGGCCGAGTGGTCGCATGCCATCGAAGTACCGTACGATCGTGGCTGTCCCCTGCCGATGCGTGCCCTCGTTCGACGCCGGCGGCACGACGCACCATCCGTCCGTGATTGATCGTTCGCAACCTGACCCGACCCGCCAAGATGACCGTATCCGAACTGCTCAGCGCCATCCGCCAGCCCTACGCCGACCTGCTCGCGCAAGCGGTGGCGCAACCGGTGGCCGTCGTCGAACCGGCCTACCGGAAAGCCGACGGCACGCTCGCCACCGAAGGCCCGCTCGCGCTGCCGTGCCGCGCCGATCTCGTTCACACCGCAGGCGAATCGGCCGGCCAGTCGGCGACGGTCGACTCGAATGCGCAACTGGATTTCGAACCGTTCGCGTTCGAACTCGACACGGCGGCCGTGTCGATCCAGCCATTCGTGTGGGACTGGGTGACAGTCGAAGCCGACGGTTTCGACGAAGCCGCGGCCACCGACGCGTTCAAGGCATGGTTCTTCGCGTGGTTTGACACCGACGACGCACGCGCGCCGGCCGAGGACGGCCTGCACGGCGTCGTTCACTATCTGTCGGAGCCGGCGCGCACGGAGCACGGATGGCAGGTCAACGCGGATCTCGGTTCGGCGCCGGGCGCGGCCGTCGAGGACCTGCTGTTCCGGCTCGTCGACGCTGGCGCCACGCGGATCAGCATCGGTTGAATCGCCTCACCCTCACTCACCTGCCAACATGAAAAAAGCATTCGCCGCGTTGCTACTGTGCATCGCATTGCCCGCGTCGGCCGAGGTCAGCACGGAAGTGCTGTGCTTCAGGACGACCGGCGACAAACCCGTGCGATTCGAGCTGCGCACGTATTACGACGACGTGGCCAAGTGGCAAGGCGGCGTCGTCCGGTATGCGAAATCGAAGTCGGTCATCCCGCTGCTGTTCAAGCACGAGGAGCACGAGGAACTCGCGGAAGGCCGCCCGTACCAGTACACGACCACCTGGTGGGAAATGGTCGACGGCAAGATCAACGGCGAATACGAAATGATGAGCCAGGGTGCGATCGTCTATTCGATGACGTACACCCATGCGCGTACCGGCAAGAAGACGGATTTCATGTGGGCGCAGGACGTCGATGCGTCCGCGAAGACGGGGTGCCGCTGGTGATCCGGATCGGGCGGTGTCGCGACGCTCGGCCGTCAACCGGCGCGCCCGCTTGCGCGCCGGCGCCGGGTTGATTCAAGCAGCCCGTCAGCCCGCGTCGCCCGGCGCGTCGACGTCGATCCCGAGTTCGGTCGCCATCCGCTGAACGAGCGCGTTCAGCCGCGCCACTTCATCCGCAAGCCGCTTCTGCTCGGCCTTCAGCGCCTCGAACTCGGACGGCGGAACGGAATCCGTGCCGCCACCGGCGTCCGCACCGACGAAGTCGGCGACGTTCACCTCGCCGCACATCAGGTGCATCCAGCGGTTCTCGCGCGCACCGGCCGCACGCGGCAGCCGGATCACGAGCGGCTGCGCACGCGCGGCGAGTTCGTCGAGGAACGCCTCGACCGACGAGATGTCCGCGAAGCCGTGCAGGCGCGCGCTGTTCAGGCGCAGTTCGGCGGCCGTCTGCGGGCCGCGCAGCAGCAGGATCGTGAGCAGCGCGATCGCCTGGCTCGGGATGCCGAGCACGCGATTCATGTTGTGCTCGAAACGCGGCACGCGGCTGCTGCTGCCCTCCATCACGAGGCTCAGGTGCTTCAGGCTGTCGAGCGCGGTCGTGACCTCGTCCTCGCTGACGTTCATCACCGGCGAGCGTGCGGTTTTCTGGTTGCAGCCTGCGGTCAGCGCATTCAGCGACAGCGGATAGGTGTCCGGCACCGTGTGCTGCTTCTCGACGAGCACCCCGAGAATGCGGGCCTCGAGAGGCGTGAGTTCGCGCAAGGCGCGTGGCGTGGGCATATCCGGCGTGGTGTTCATGGATGGCGTCGCAGCGTGCAGCAGGTGAAGGGAAACGTCGCGGCCCCGTCCGGCGTCGCGAACGGGCGAGCCATATGATAGCTCGCGACGTGGGGCCCGGCGCCACTTGCGGCCGCGCCGCGCGCACTTGCCGCAGACGGCTTTCGTCCAACGTATCGAGCGGGCGGCAGCGGCGGCGCGCGACGATGCGTGCATTCGGCGCCGCGCATTCACGCTGCGTGGCCGCGGCGGGCGTCGCCGCGCGTTTGCGCGTCATGCACGCCGGCGCTACGATACGCGTTCAGCCGGAGAGGCGGCGCCGCACGCGGCCGCCTTCGAACGCCACGCCGGCACCGTGCATCGCCCGTCCCGCACGCCGGGTTGCCGCGCATGCGCGTCACTCGCCACTCGTCAACACGGTTCAACCGTTCACTCGACTCGTTCCCCACCATGACCGCATCCTCTTCAGCGCCGAACGTGCGCGCCATCGTCACCGGACACACGCGCGGCCTCGGCGCGTCGCTCGCGGAACAGCTGCTGCAGGAAGGCATCGCCGTGCTCGGCGTGTCGCGCAGCCGTCATCCGTCGCTCGCCGCGCAGGCCGGCGACCGGTTCGCCGAAATCGAACTCGACCTGTCGGATACGTCGGCCGTCGCGACGTGGCTGGCCGGCGACACGCTGCGCAGCTTCGTCGACGGCGCGTCGATCGTGCTGCTCTTCAACAACGCAGGCATCGTCGATCCGATCGGGCCGCTCGACGCGCAGGACCCGGCGCTCGTCGCCCGCGCGGTCGGACTGAATGTCGCGGCGCCGCTGATGCTGTCGGCCGCGCTCGTGCAGGCGGTATCGGCGCCGACCGAATGCCGGATCCTGCACGTGTCGAGCGGCGCCGCGCGCAACGCATATGCAGGCTGGAGCGTCTATTGCGCGACCAAGGCCGCGCTCGATCATCACGCACGCGCCGTCGCGCTCGACGCGAACCGCGCGCTGCGGATCTGCAGCGTCGCGCCGGGCGTCGTCGATACGGGGATGCAGGCGACGATCCGCTCGACCAGCGAAGAGAATTTCCCGATGCGCGAGAAATTCGATGAGTTGAAGGCGAGCGGCGCGCTGTCGACGCCCGAGGCCGCCGCGCGGCACCTGATCGGCCATGCGCTGAGCGACGCGTTCGGCGCCGAGCCGACGGCCGACGTGCGAAGCCTGCCGGCCGGCTAAACCACACACGCGGCGCGTCAGCCTTCGAGCCGCTTCGTCCAGTCTTCCACCTGCCGCTCCGTCCGGCGCTTGTCGAGCATCTTGCGCCAGCCGGGGGGCAACACCGGAACGCCGCACAGCGCATCGAGCGCGGCCATGTCGAGCGTGCGCCGGTACAGCACATCGAGCACCGTCGACAGCGGCCATTGCGGATACCGGCGCTCGTGCAGCGCCAGCATATCGCCCGGCGCCACCCAACCTTCGTGCAGCACACGGTAGTACCAGCCGGTCCGGCCGCTTTGCTGCACGAGCGCCGCCATGCGCGGATGGTCGAAACGCGCATTGAGCTTCCAGCACGGCTGCCGCGACTGCGACACCTGCAGCACGGCGCCGCCCAGGGTGAACACGTCGCCGAGACACACGTCGTGCTCGGTCACGCCGTGCGTCGACAGGTTCTCGCCAAAAGCGCCCGGCCGCCCGAGCACGTCACGCGCCCCGATCTGCTCGGACCACCACGGATAGTGATCGTACGCATAGTGATGGACCGCCTTGTCGGGCCCGCCGTGATGCCGCACGTCGGCCTGCCCGTCGCCCGTGAAGCCGAGCGTGCCGAGCCACAGACGCGCGTCGACCGGCTGCTTGTCGATCGCACTCAGGTGCGGCGTGCCGGCCAGCGGCCGGCTCGTGCCGACCAGCACCGTGGCGATGGCGACCGCGATCGCCGGCCGCGCGTCGCCGCTCATGCCGGCACACCGTCCGGGAGTGCCGCGAGCAGCCGTTCGAGCTCGCGCGTGCGCACGTCGCCGAGCGGCAGCAACGGCCGCCTCGGCTCGCCCGCGTCGAAGCCGCGCAGCCGCAACCCGGCCTTCACGGTCACCGGCAGGCCCCCGTCGACGATGAACCGCAGCAGCGGCAACTGCGCGTGAAAAACCGTCCTGGCGCGCGCCAGGTCGCCCGCGCGCATCGCGTCGACCAGCGCAATCGGCAACGCGGCGTTCAGGTTCGGCGCGGCCGTGCACCATCCGGCCGCGCCCGCGGCCAGCGCGGCAAGCGCCATCGGATTGCTGCCGTTGTAGAACGGGATCGTCCCGTCGCTCAACTGCGCGAGCCGGTGCATCCGCCCGATGTCGCCGGTGCTCTCCTTGACCATCGTCACGTTGCCGACGGTCCTGCAGATCGTCGCGATCAGGTCGGGCGACATGTCGACGCCGCTCGTCGCGGGGTTGTTGTACAGCATGATCGGGATGCCGATGGCGTCGCCGATCGCGCGGTAATGCGCGACGATCTCGTCGTTGCCGAGCTTCCAGTACGACACGGGCAGCACCATCACGGCATCGGCGCCGGCCTGTTCGGCGATGCGCGCGCGGCGTACCGCACCGGCCGTCGTGAGATCGGAGATGCCGACGACGGTCGGCACGCGCCGGCGCACCGCGCGAATCGACGCGGTGGCGACCGCCTCCCATTCGGCGTCGGACAGGTACGCGCTCTCGCCGGTACTGCCCAGCGGCGCGATCGCGTGGACGCCATCGGCGATCAGGCGCTCGATCAGCGCATCGAGCGCCGGCAGGTCGATGGCGCCGTCGGCAGAGAACGGCGTAACCGGATAGGCGATGATGCCTTGCAGCAGGATGGACACGATATGGATTCCTCAGTGATGGATGGACGCGACGAACGCAATGCGCGTGTTCATGCAATACAGTCCGGATGCGTGCGCAATGCGCGACGCGCGTAGTAGTCGAACGTCACCGCATCGCGCTTCGGCTTCGAAATCCAGTCGTGCGCTTCCCGCGCGAGCGCCGGCGGCACCGGCTTGATCTCGCCGGCCGACATCGCCAGCAGTTGCAGCTTCGCGGCCCGCTCGATCAGCAGCGCGAGGATGCAGGCTTCCTCGATCGTCCTGCCCACCACGAGCTGGCCGTGATGCGACAGCAGGATGGCGCGCTTATCGCCGAGCGCCTTCGAAATGATCTCGCCTTCCTCGTTGCCGACCGGCACGCCGGGCCAGTCCTTCAGGAATGCGCAATCGTCGTACAGCGGGCAGGTGTCCATGTGCGACACGACGAGCGGCTGCTCGAGCATCGACAGCGCCGCGACATGCGCCGGGTGCGTATGGATGATGCAGTTCACGTCCGGGCGCTCGCGATAGATCCACGTATGGAACCGGTTGGCCGGGTTCGGAATGCCTTCGCCGTCGACGACGTCGAGATCCTCGTTCACGCGCAGCAGGTTCGCGGCCGAGATCTCGTCGAAGCCAAGCCCCAGCCGCTGCGTGTAGTACGTGCCGGCGTCGCCCGCGCGACAGGTGATCTGCCCGGCCAGGCCCGAATCGTGACCGGCGTCGAACAGGATCCGGCACGTGAGCGCGAGCTTTTGCCGCGCGGACCAGCCGCTGTCGCCCACCTCGTTCTCGAGACGCCGCTCCGCCAGCGCGACCAGCGCCTCCTTCGTCAAATTCAGCGTTTCCGCCATGTTCACCTCCTGAATGGATCGGATCTGCCGCGCCGTCCGCGGCCGTGTCCGTGGACACGCAAGACACACGATACACCACAGGACACTTTGTGTCATGCGTTACAATCGATTTTTCGAAGGACACTTGGCGCCCCATGACGATTCGCCTGAAGCTGCTCAGAAAACAGAAGGGCTGGACGCTCGATGTGCTGGCCGACGAGACCGGCCTGACCAAGAGCTACCTGTCGAAAGTCGAGCGCGGCCTGAGCGTGCCGTCGATCGCGGTCGCGCTGAAGCTGTCGAAGGCGCTGAACATCGACGTCGAGCAACTGTTCTCGGAAAGCCACAACCGCGAGCTGATCACGGTCACGCGCGCCGGCGAGCGCACGGCGATGGGCGCGGCGGCCGACAGCCACGCGCACCGCTTCGAAAGCATCGCGGCCGGCGTCGCGCCGAAGAAGATGCTGCCGTTCGTCGTGCATCCGCCGCACGAATTCGTCGCGTCGACGTTCCGCGAGCACGAGGGCGAGGAATTCCTGTTCGTGCACAAGGGGCGCGTCGAAATCGAATTCCCGAACGAGACGGTGCAACTCAAGACCGGCGATTCAGTCTATTTCAACGCACTCATCCCGCACCGCACGCGCAGCCTCGGCGCCGCGCAGGCGGAGATCCTGGTCATCGTCAGTCACGACGACTAGCCTCGTCACTTCTTCGCGCAAGGATCTTCCGATGGTCACGAAGGCCACCGCACCGTTCCAGCAGATCAAGACGCTCGTTCGCCAGAAAGTCGACGCGAGCGAGTGGCGCCCGGGCGACCGCATTCCGTCCGAACTCGATCTCGCCGCGCAATTCGGCGTCGCGCGCATGACGGTCAACCGCGCGCTGCGCGAGCTGACCGAGGAAGGCGTGCTCAAGCGCATCGCGGGCGTCGGCACTTTCGTCGCCGAAGTGAAGCCGCAGTCGAACCTGCTGATGATCGCGCACATCCGCGACGAGATCCGCGCGCGCGGACACGAATATCGCTGCCGCGTGCTCAGCCAGTCGCGCGAGCCCGCGTCGTTCGACGTCGCGGCCGCGTTCGGGCTGGCGGTCAACACGCCGGTCTTTCACGTGGTGTGCGTGCACGAGGAAAACGGCCGCCCGATCCAGCTCGAGGATCGCTACGTGAATCCGGCCGCCGCGCCCGAATTCATCGATCAAGATTTCCAGGCCGAGCCGCCGTCCGAATACCTGTTCAACAACGTGTCGCACTACGAACTGGAGATCGAGCACGTCGTCGACGCGGCGCTGCCGACGAGCGAACAGGCGCGGCTGCTCGACATGCGCGCCGACGAGCCGTGTCTCACCCTCACGCGCCGCACCTGGACGAACGGGCTGCCCGTCACGTTCGTGCACTTCCTGCATCCGGGCAACCGCTACCGGCTCGGCTCGCGCTTCAAGCCGGGCGCCGGACGGCACCAGACCTGAATCGGCTTCGGCACCCGAAAACGACCACACGCGGCGACCGCTTCATCGCGAAACGGCCGCCGCGCGCGTGACGGCGCTCGATATTCGCCGCTCAGATTGCTCCGACCTGCCCCGCGCCGCGCGTCCACACGACCGGAAACAGCGGATGCTCGAGCGGCGCGCCGTCCGGCAGTTCGTCGGCCAGCCCGGGGAAATCGGGCGACGTCTTCCAGCGGCGCGGCGCGTGACGGATGTCGTCGCCGACGAAGCGGATCGAGAACGCGCGCCGGCGGTTCTGCGTACCGCCCGACGCATGCAGCGTCAGCATCCGGAAGCACACCATGTCGCCGGGCTCGAGCGCCCAGTGGCGAATCGGGAATGCCGAGCGGTCGGCCTCGATGTCGGGCAGGTCGGCGAGGCTGCCTTCGGGGAACCACTTCGCCTCCTTGTCCATGAACGTGCGCGGCATCAGCCACGGCCCCTGATGCGAACCCGCGACGAATTCCAGCGTCGATTCCAGCGGCACCGGGTCGACCGGAATCCACATGCTGACGTTGTCGTCGCCTTCGATGTTGTAGTACGGCTGATCCTGGTGCCACGGCGTGCGCTGCCGCGTGCCGGGCTCCTTCACGAGCAGATGGTCGTGATGCAGGCGAACAGTCTCCGTGCCCATCAGCGCGGCGGCCACCGACGGCGCGGGCGATCGCACGATGAAGTCGCGGTATGCATCGTTGTGCTGCCAGTTGCAGAAGTCCTCGAAGAACCAGCCCGGATCGTCGGGTCGGCTCGCGACCTTCGCACGCTCGCTCGGCTGCGCGAGGTTCGCGTCGATGCCGGCGCGCAGCGCGGCCACTTCGTCGGGCGAGAAGATGCCCTTGATGCATACCGCGCCTTCGTCGCGGAAGGCGGCGATCAGTTCGGGCGTCACGGCTTTTACGACGCGGTCCTGGATACTCGTCATGGCTTGCCTGTCGATTGAATGAAGCACGGGATCATGGGGGGCATGGCGCGCATGCGGTCACGGCGCGGCGGTCAACTGCTGCTTCGCGCCGTAGATGTCGAAGTCGAAGTATTTCGCGGCGATCTTCTGGTACGTGCCGTTCGCGCGGATCGCGGCGATCGCGTCGTTCAGCCGCTTCTTCATGTCGGCGTCGCCCTTGCGCACGCCCATCGCGACGCCGTAGCCGGTGATGCGCACGTCGGTCACGTCGGGGCCCGCGAACGCGTAGCCCTTGCCGCGCGGCGTCTTCAGGAACGAATAGCCGGCCTGCGTCTTGTCCTGGAAGGTCGCGTCGAGACGGCCATTCACCAGATCCTGATACACCTGGTCCTGATTTTGGTACGACACGATCGTCACGCCCTTGGTCGCCCATTCGGCCTTCGCGTACGCCTCCTGCGTGGTGCCCTGGTCGATCCCGACGCGCTTACCGGCGAGCGACGCCGCGGTCGGCAGCAGCTTCGAGCCGGCCGGCGCGACGAGCGCGCCCGGCGACGCGTAGAGCTTGTTCGAGAAGTCGATCTGCTTGAGCCGCTCGTCGGTGGCCGTCATCGCGGACATGATCACGTCGAACTTGCGCGCGCGCAGCGCCGGAATCATCCCGTCGAAGCCCTGCTCGACCCACACGCACTTCGCGCGCAGCTGCTCGCAGATCGCATCGCGCAGGTCGATGTCGAAACCGGCGAGCGAGCCGTCGGGCTGCTTCGCCTCGAACGGCGGATAGGTGGGATCGATGCCCCAGCGGATCGTTGCCGTGTCCTGCGCGAACGAGACGAGCGGCGCGAACGCCAGCGCGGAAACGACGAGCTTTGCAGTGCGGTTCATGGTGTGTCCTTGTGGTCTCGACGTGGCGGGCAAGCGCCGGGCGTCCGTTGGGGAGCGTCGTTGCCGGGAGGGGCCGGCGCGGTACGCGAAAGACTGGGACTTCCTTCGATGAAACTGCGATGCAGTCTAGACCGCTCAATTTTTGAGCGCAAGCGGGGGAGCGAGTTAGAGGCGGCTGAAGGGTGAGATGGGGACGAAGGGCTGGATTGAGCGGCCAGAATTGGCGCGATTTTCCCGGATTTTCGAGTGTTTACCCGGCGTGATGTTTGGTTGCCACAGAACGAGTTTTCGCGGATACGTGCCGGAGGCGAATGTCTATACAGCGTGGTCTATCGAGACTTTTTTACCCGTGCCGCCCGTGCATCCTATACCGCAAAACCAACCATAAGTGGTGGCGAGCGTCGTCGAGATGTAAGATATACCTTACATCCATGCGCGTAATGAACCTGCGTCCGGAGGGTCAACATGCAACTCTATGAAATCGGTCAGGCCGTTGCAAAACGGAGGGCCGAACTCGACCTCACACAGGCCCAGCTTGCGAAACTTGCCGGATTGTCTCGCCTCACGGTGAACCAGCTTGAAACCGGCAAGATCAAGGATCTTGGCGTGAACAAGCTGATCCCGCTGCTCGGCGTGCTCGGCATCGAACTCCAGGCACAGCCGAGACCGGCCCAAAGCGGTCTCTACAAGGCGGTTGTGAGCTCAAACGTCAGCTATAGAGGCGAATTGACCGAGCGACTGCTGGCCGACGCGTTGACCACGGGCCAGATTCCCGCGGGATACGAATCGCAGATCTCCGTGATCCTCGACGAGGTGCCGTTGCCGGTGGTGGTGAAGGCCGCCGAAGAAGCTGCCGCACGCTCCGGCACGCCGCTTCGCGCCATCTGGAAGAACCTTGCCGCATGGTCGAAGGATCTTCGTCTGTACCGGGAGGTATGGGCATGATTGCACCAGCCGCTTTGCCCGACGGCCCGTGGCAAGGCCTTTTCCGTCACGCGCTGACGCTCATCGACGAGATACGGAAGCACGGCACGTCCCGTCCGTTCTGGACCTTCGGCGGCGGCACCGTCCTCATGCTGCGTCACGGACATCGTGTCAGCAAGGACATCGACATCTTCGTACCCGACCCGCAGTATCTCGGGTACGTGAACCCGCGCATCAGCGACGCCGCATCCGACATCACGAGCGAATACGAGGAACACGCCGGCTTCGTGAAACTGCTGTTGCCCGACGGCGAGATCGACTTCGTGGTCTCCCGAAACCTGATGTCCCCCGGTTATGACGAATGGACGCTGATGGACCACGTCGTCAAGGTCGAGACTTCAGCGGAAATCGTGGCCAAGAAAATGTGGCATCGCGGAGATCGGCCCACCGCGCGGGACCTGTTCGATCTCTGTCTGGTCATCGAGCGGGAACCGGAGAGCTTGATGGAGGCAAGCGCATTTCTCGTTCGTCATCGCGATACCTTCCTGAGTCTGCTCGACGAGCGCCGTGCATTCGTGCAGTCGCGTTTCGACGATATCCGGACACTCGGCTATACGCCGTCGTTCGACTACTGCGTGAATCTGGCCAGCGAGTTCCTCCGACAGCTTCCCGCCACCAGTACCGCCCGCAAATCGCCCCCGCGCTGACCCTGCCTCCAGCAGCCCCATGTCCGGCGAACCCACGATTGCCCACGCTCTCCGGCCATGCTAAAAGTCCTCGCACGCATTTGGAAATGAAATGCTCGAATCCAGAAAAGTGCAGAAATGAATCGACCTTTGTTCGACCTCGACCTGTTGCGCGCACTCGTGATGGTCGCCGATTGCGGCAGCTTCACGACCGCGTCCGCGCGCCTGCATTCGACGCAGTCGACGGTTAGCCAGAAGGTGCGGCGGCTCGAGGAGATCGCCGGGCATCGCCTGCTCGACCGCGGCACGCGCGACGTGCGGCCGACCGACGCCGGCGTGACGGTGCTCAGCTACGCGCGCCGCATGATTGCGCTGAACGACGAGATGCTGGAAGCGCTGTCGGGCGCGACCGTCGCGCTCACGATCCGGCTCGGCGTGCCCGACGATTTCGCGGCGGGCCGCACGACCCATGCGCTCGCCGCGTTCAAGCGCGATCATCCGCAGGTGAAACTCGAAGTGACGTGCGGACTGAGCCGCGACATCTGCGCGGCCTACGATCGCGGCGAACTCGATCTCGTGCTGATCAAGCAGCGGCGCGACAGCCGCGAGGCGGTGGTGCGCTGGCCGGAGAAGCTGCGCTGGATCGACAGCGCGCGGCATCCGACGATCGAACTCGACCCGGTGCCGCTCGTCGTGTTTCCGCCGCGCGGACTCTATCGCGACGACATGATCAAGGCGATCGAGGAGCGCGGCCGCCGCTGGCGGATCAGCTTCACGACGTCGAGCCTGAGCGGCATCCAGGCGGCCGTCGCGGACGGGCTCGGCATCAGCGTGCTGCCCGCGCGCGCGGTCACCGACGACCACGTGGTGCTGACCGACGAGCACGGCGGCTTCGCGCCGATCGAGAACATGGACATCGCGATCCTGCATCGGCCGACGGCCGATCCGATGGTCAGCGAACTGACGAAGGCGCTCGCGGCGATGCTGGAACACGAGCCGGAATAAGCGCGGCCGTCGCGATACGGAGCGGCTGCGACGGAGCACCGGCGTAACCGGGGAAGCCCGCGCTCGTCAGAACATCGTGTTCCCGTTCGCCGCATGCTCCGGCACCGGCTGGTTCACGTCCCAGTGCTCGACGAGCTTGCCGTGCTCCAGCCGGAAGATGTCCATGATCGCGCTGCCGCGCGTGCCGGGCTCGCGCACCGCATGCACGTGCAGGATCACGTAGTCGCCGTCGACGAACGCGCGCTTGATCTCGCTGTGCGACTGCGGATATTTGTCGCGCAGGAACGCGACGAACTTGCGGAAACCGTCGCGGCCGTCGGCCGCGTTCGGGTTGTGCTGCACGTACTGGTCGCCGACATACGCGAGCGCGGCATCGGCATCCTTCTCGTTCAGGCCTTTCTCGTAGAACGCCAGCACCGTGCGGCGATTCGCTTCCTGCTGCGCTTGATCCGGTCCGGCCGCCGCCGCATGCGCGGCCGTCACCGCGAACGTCGCCGCGGCCATCCAGCGCGTCCATCGCGCGGCCCGTGCCGCCATCGTGCGTGTGCGTCGCATCGTCGTCTCCCGCGGGATCAGGCTGAAAGAGCCCGATCATACCCGGCGCGATGCGGCACCGCGCTCAGACCAGCACGCCGTCGCGCGCGACGATCCGCCCCGACGACACGACGAGCCGGCGCGTCGGCCGCGCGACGACGGCCTCGGCGAACGTCAGCGCATCGACGAGCACGACGTCCGCACGCTTGCCCGCCTCCAGCCCGTAATCGGCGAAGCCGCAACCGCGCGCCGCGCTGTGCGTTACGCAATCGAGTGCGACTTCGAGCGCGTCGTCGCGGCGGAAATCGTTGCGCATGCCGATCAGCATCGCGCGTTCCAGCATGTCGGGTGAACCGTACGGCGTCCACGTATCGCGCACGCCGTCGTTGCCGCCGATGACGGTCACGCCGGCCGCGCGGCAGGCGACGACCGACGGCACCGGCACCGCGGCCGGCGCGGTCGTGACGATCGCGACGCCGAGTTCGGCCATCCGCGCGAGCAGCGCGTCGCGCTCGCGGTCGGCAACGTCGCCGAGGCAGAAGCCGTGGCTGATCGTGACCTTGCCCTGCATGCCGAGCGCGGCCGTGCGCTGCAGGATCAGGTCGAGCGAGTACGCGCCCATCGACCCGCGCTCGTGCAGGTGCAGGTCGAGCCCGCGGCCGTGGCGCTCGGCGATGCCGAACAGCACGTCCACCGCTTCGACCGGATCGCCTTCGATCGCGCACGGGTCGAGGCCGCCGAGCAGGTCGGCGCCCGCGCCGAGCGCGTCGGACAGCAGCGCGGCGGTGCCGGGCCGCTTGAGCACGCCCGACTGCGGAAACGCGACGATCTGGATGTCCACCTGGCCGCGCAGCGTGTCGCGCGTCGCGAGCACGCCGTGTAGATGCCGCAGCCCGGCGTCGGTGTCGACGTCGACATGCGTACGGATGCGCGTCGTGCCGGCCGCGAGGAATGCGCGCGCCAGCGCGAGCGACGCGGCGCCCGCATCGTGACCGCTCGTCGCGCGGTAGTGGCGCTCGTTCTCGATGCGGTCGACGAGGCGCGGCCCCACCGCGTTGCGATACCACGGCATGCCCCAGTGGGTCTTGTCGAGATGCGTGTGGCCTTCGACGAGGCCGGGCAGCGCGAGCGCGTGCGCGCCGTCCTCGATCGCGCAGCCCGCGGGCGCGTCGAGCGACGGGCCGACGCGCGCGATGCGCTCGCCTTCGATCAGGATGTCGAGCGCTTCGTCGGCGTGCGTGCGGACGTTGCGGATCAGCAGGTTCGTCATGTCGGTTCCGGTGTGGTCGGTCGGTGCAGGACCGTCACGATGCACGCAGCATGACGGCAGTCAGTCGTTATCGCGTGAAACGCAGCGCCGGCGCGGACAGGGGAAGCAACCGCAGTCTGCGCGGCGCGAACGGTCGCAGGGAATGCGGTCACGATATCGGACGGGGCCGCCATAGACCAATTAAATGTCGCGATGCCGCGCATTCGATTTCGCGATGCGCGGCGCGCATATCTTGCTGGCCGGGCGCGACGATGGGGCGGGATCGCGGTGGAAGCGGTGGAAGCGGTGGAAGCGGTCGAAGCGGTCGAAGCGGTCGAAGCGGTCGAAGCGGCGGAAGCGGCGGAAGCGGCGGAAGCGGCGGAAGCGGCGGAAGCGGCGGAAGCGGCGGAAGCGGCGGAAGCGGCGGAAGCGGCGGAAGCGGTGAAAATTGTCGCAGCGGTCGAAGCGGTCGAAGCGATGCAAACAGAAGAAAAGCCGACCGTCGCACATCGCGCCACGTCATAGGAATAGCGGCGCCCGGAGGCCGCGTCGCGCCGTCCCGGGCGCCCACTTCAACGCCGCGCCGTGCCGTCGAGTTGCCCGGCAACAGACTTTACACGTTGTTACCCGGCCGCACCGGACGCGCATCCACCCATTACTTATACTCACGGCGAGTTCGCCACCCGTCCCGGAATTCGTCGGCGAACACGTTGCCGATGCAGGAATCATCATGATGCACATGCCTTCCACCAAGACCGTTCTGTTCGCCTCGCTCGTCGCCGTGGCGGCGCTTCCGCTGACCGCCTGCGTCGCACCCGGCTACTACGGTGCGCAACCCGGCTATCCGCAGCAGCAATATGCGACGCCCGGCTACGCACAGCCCGCGTATTCGCAGCCCGGCTACGTACAGCCGCAGCAGCCGGCTTATCCGAACCAAGCGCCGCAGTACGACCAATACGGCAACCCGCAGCCTTACGGCGGCCAGTACGGCAACGGCTACGGTGCGCAATACGGCACGCAATACGGCACGGTCGCGAACATCCAGCCGGTCAGCGGCTCGGTCGGCACGTCGGGCGTGGCCGGCACCGTCGTCGGTGCGCTGGTCGGTGGCGTGCTGGGCAACCAGTTCGGCCGCGGCCACGGCCGCGAGGCGGCGACCGTGATCGGCGCGCTGGGCGGCGCCGTCGCCGGCAACCAGATCGGCCAGCAGATGGGCGCGGCCCAACCGCCGAGCAGCTACCGGATCGACGTGCGGATCAGCGACGGCTCGACGCGCTCGTTCGACGTGCAGTCGCCCGGCGACCTGCGCCCGGGCGATCGCGTGCAGATCAACGGCAATCAGCTGTCGCGTTATTGATCCAGACCGCATGCGCCTGACCTGATCGGGCGCATCGCGCGCATCAGGCGCATTGCGCAGATTGCGCGCATCGCCTTACTCGACGCCGCGCGCCGCCGCGGCGCTACGACGCGCGCACTTCCCTTCATCTCCTTCCTTCTGTCAGCGCAGCACGCTTGCCGCGCAGACACGTCACCGTCAGCTCCCGCACATCGCCAATACTCGCGCGAGCCACCCGTTTGCGCTTAGCATTGTCGATGCCCTGCCGCGCATCGCGCAGCAGATTCCGACACCCCAACAAGAACCGCATCCGATGATCACGATCCGCCTGCTCGACGCCGCCGATGCGGCGCAGTTCCAGTCCGTGCGCCTGCGCGCAATCGACACGTCGCCGACCTCGTTCCTGCCGACCCGCGACGAAGAAGCCGGCATCACGGTCGACGAATTCGCGACGCGCATCACGCCGAGCGGCGTGCAGGCCGTGTTCGGCGCATTCGACGGCGCAACGCTCGTCGGCATCACGGGCGTGCGTCGCGATCCACGGGTGAAGGTCGCGCACAAGGCGCTGATCTGGGGCGTGTTCGTCGATCCCGCGTATCGCGGGCGCGGCATCGCGCAATCGCTGCTCGACAGTGCGACCGCGCATGCGGCGCAAGCGTGGCAATGCAGCCAACTGATGCTGTGCGTCAACGAGGTCAACGGCACCGCCGAACGCCTGTACGCGTCGCAAGGGTTCGTCCGCTTCGGCACGGAACCGCGCGCGCTGTTCATCGACGGCCGCTTCTACGACGAGCACCATATGGTCAAGACGCTGGCGTAACGCGGCCGCGTGCCTCGTCCGGCCGCACGCGAACGCGTGCTCGCGCGTTCCCTCACCGCGTATCGGTGACCGTCATGTTGACGGCCTGCCCAGCGATCGTCACGTTCGTCAGCGTCATCGCGCTCACGTTGAACGCGTAGATCGGCCCCGGCGACGTGACGGTCGGCGTGCCCGACGCGACCGGCGTGCCGAAGTCGCAGTTGCTGATCGTCACGCCCGAGATCGGCTGCACGGCCGGCGTCGGCGGCGTGCCGTTGTAGTCGAACGCGACCGGCCCCTGCGCGACGATCGCCTGGAAGCACGACGCGGTCACGCCGTTCAGCGTCACGTTGCTCGCCTTCACGTCGGAGATCGTCACGTTCTGCACGACCGGCGGCCGCGTGCGCACGGCGTCGTTCGCGGGCTGGTAATCGCAGTCGAACGTGACGATGCCGCCCTGCGCGGCCGACGGATTGCCAGCCGACGGCGTCGCCACGCCGAGCGGCACGCTCGCGTTGACCGGGCTGCCCGCGAGCAGCGCGCCGCCGTAGCCGCCGCCCTTCAGCGTCACGCCGTTCGGCAGCGTGACGCCCTTCACGTGGAAGTCCTTCACGTAGCCGCCCCGGTTCATGTTCGTCTTCACGCGAATCGCGATGTTCAGCGGGTTGGTCTGCCAGTTCGCGTTCAGCATCGACAGGTTGGTCGCGTAGATCTGCTCGACGCCGCCGCCCATCTCGCTGCCGAGCGTGATGCCGCCGTGCCCGCTGTTCATCGTGCAGTCGCGGATCAGGTGCCGCTTCGCGGGGCCGTATTCCGTGTCGCGGTCCTTGCCCGACTTGATCGCGATGCAGTCGTCGCCGGTGTTGAACGTGCAGCCTTCGCACAGCACGTCGGTGCACGCGTCCGGATCGAAGCCGTCGTTGTTCGGCCCGATGCTGTTCGTCGTCACGCCGCGCATCACGACGTTGCGGCTCGCGGTCGGATGGTGCTGCCAGAACGGCGTGTTCTGCGTCTGGTAGTGCTCCATCAGCACGTTGGTGCAGCCGATGAATTCGACCATGCACGGCCGCAGGTAGTGACCGAGGCCGAAGATGCGCTTCTCGACCGGCACGCCGGCCTCGGACAGCGCGGGCAGGTAGTTCTGATCCTGCTGCCACGGCGTGACGGGCGACGTGAGCAGCGCATAGAGCGCGTCGGGGATCGCGGGCGCGACGATCCGCAGGTCGACGTTGTTCGGATTCGCATAGTTCTGGGCCGGCACCGTCGGGCCCGCACCGTATGCACCCGACGAACCCTTGTAGGTCCACCAGCACACGCTGCTGCTGCCCGAGCCGGAGAACGGCGTCATCGCTTGGCCGTTCAGCACCGACGTCGGCCCTTCGCCGGTCAGCGCGATGTTCGTCGCGTTGCGCGCATAGACGGGGGCGCCGTAGTTCAGGCAATCGTTCGCCTGCCAGCGGCTGTAGTACAGGCGGCCGTTCGCGCCGCAGTCGACCGGGCCGTCCTTCGCGTAGTCGGCCGGGTGCGGGCTGAAGTAGATCGTGCAGTTCGCGCTCAGGTGGAAATTCAGGTTGCTCTGCAGCACGATCGGCCCCGCGCAGTACCAGTTGCCGGGCGGCACGACCACGCGGCCGCCGCCTGCGCGCACGCACGCGTCGATCGCCGCGAGAAACGCCGGACGCGAGTCGAACGCGCCGGGCGCGGTCGTCAGTTCGGAACCGGGGCTGACCGGAGATTTCGCCGCCGGGTACGGCGACGGCTGCGCGACGGTCGCGCACGCGCGTGCGCCGTAGTGCGTGACGTCGAAGTCGTGCCGGCGGAACGCGAGGCGCGACACATGCGCCAGCGATGCCGCGATGCGCGCCGCCGCACCGTGCTCGCCCCAGATCAGGTCGACCGCCGCATTGGGCGACGTGCCTGCCGCCGCAAACGCGCGGGTGGCCGCGAGTGGTCCACTGACCACGGCGCCGCCGGCGAGCGCGCCGGTCCAGCCGATGAAGTCGCGACGCGATACCCGCCGCGGCGCGGGCGATCGGACAGACGAAGACGAACGGCGACGGTTTGCGGCCATGAGCACTCCTTCAATGGTTGGGGGATCGATGCGCCGGACGGCAGATCTCTATTCATACGTCGTCGTACTACATCGCGCAGTCTAGACGCGATCGGAGCCGCGGATGAATCTGTCGTTTACCCTGTTTGATCGGCGCCTCCTTGCGAACGTGAGCGCATACTCACATTTCTAGTAGGCTACGCAAGAGATATGTCGTCGTATATTTATGCGCACAAACTTGCAGTGAAAATGCCCCGCCCGACGAGGTCAAGCGGGGCGACTGCGCTACTTGCCAGCTGCTGAAACGGTCCCCTCTGCCGGCTCGCGCCCCGCCGACGCGGCCGGTTCGAACACCAGCACGAGATTGCCCGGCTCACGCGCGCCGGCCGGTGCCGCGGTTGCTCGCACCAGGGGCGCGGGGGCGCTGACCTGCAAGTCATGCGTTTCATCGTAGCCGTCGAAACCGTCGCGTCCGCGCTTCACCAGCGTGATCGTACGGCCCGCACTGGACACCATGTCCGGGTTGCCGGCATTGCTCGTCAATGCGACCTTTGCGCTGCCAGGACCGTCTGCGCCGTTCAACGCACCCGGCGACTGCAACAGCACGACGTGGACATCGGGACTCGTCGTCCGTACGCGGATCGGCAGCGTCGCGCCGAAATTCCGCTGCGCGCGGTCCATCGCGGTCAGCTCGACCACGTCGTTCCATGCCGAATCGTCCGGTTTCGACACGAACAGGCTGTCGCCGATGTGCGCGGTCAGCTTGATCGTCTTGACGACCGCTTGCGGCGACGTCGGTCCTGCATCGGCGATGCCGGTCAGTGCACCGCACGCGACAAGCGCCGCGAGTTGTAGGTGGATCTTCATTGTGTCGTTCCGCCTTCTGGATGGTTGAAACCCGATGGCCGAAACAACCGGCCCGTTTGGCGCGCCCGATTCCGCCATTGCGTGAAAATCCGCTATTCACTTATCCCGAAATTAACCCGCGATGCCCCGGTGAATTCGGTGCGCGCAGCCGCATGCGCATGCGGTCGGATCGTCCGCATGCGATCGCGACCGTGCGCCGGATGCCCTGCCCATTCAGCGACGACGGCATCCCGCGCACGGCTCGCGCCGCGGCATACCATCACGATAGGTCGCGAAACGCCGCACCAGAATCGATGAATACCTGCACGCTTTACCGGCTTTCCATTTACCTGTGCAATCTCGAAATCAACCAGAAAATACGCCGCGAGCCTGTCGCTTTCGCGCGCGGTGGCCTCGGTGATTCCGCCTCTGGTCAGCCCCCCGCCGCCCGCGCTATCGTTTCTCCACCTTCACAGCCCAGGAGCCGCCTTTGCGTACCCGACACGGAGTCGACCTCATCTGCGCCCGCGCGCTGTTCGATCGCGAGCGCCGTGCATTCACCAAAGCCATGCCGATCTCCCGCGCGTTGTCCGCGGAAGCCGCCGAGCATCTGCTGTTCGGCGTGCCGTTGCACTGGATGCAGGACTGGTCGACCCCGTTCTCGCTCGTCGTGAAGGAGGCGCGCGGCGCGACCTTCACCGACGTCGACGGTCATCGCTACGCGGACTTCTGCCTCGGCGACACCGGCGCGATGTTCGGCCATGCGCCCGAGCCGGTCGCGCGCGCGCTCGCCGACCAGGCGACCCGCGGCTACACGACGATGCTGCCGAGCGAGGACGCCGCGTGGGTGTCGCGCGAACTCGCGCGCCGCTTCCGGCTGCCGGTCTGGCAGTTCGCGCTGAGCGCGAGCGACGCGAACCGCTTCGTGCTGCGCTGGGCGCGCGCGGCCACCGGCCGCAACACGATCGTCGTGTTCAACGGCTGCTATCACGGGACCGTCGACGACGTGTTCGTCGATCTCGTCGACGGCCGCCCGACGCAGCGCGACAGCCTGCTCGGACAGTCCTACGACCTGCTCGCGAACACGCGCGTCGTCGAGTTCAACGATCTCGACGCGCTCGAAGCAGCGCTGAAGGCGGGCGACGTCGCATGCGTGCTCGCGGAGCCCGCGATGACGAACATCGGGATGGTGCTGCCGGAGCCGGGCTTCTGGGACGCGGCGCGCGCGCTGACGCGCCGCTACGGCACGCTGCTCGTGATCGACGAAACGCACACGATCAGCAGCGGCCCGGGCGGCTACGCGGCCGCGCACGGCCTGGAGGCAGACGCGCTGGTGGTCGGCAAGCCGATCGCCGGCGGCGTGCCGTGCGCGGTGTACGGTTTCAGCGCCGAATTCGCGGAACGCGCGAAAGCGGCGAAGCTGAACGCGCCGCCCGGCCATTCCGGGATCGGTACGACGCTCACCGCGAACATGCTCGCGATGCGAGCGATGCGCGCGACGCTCGCCGAAGTCGCGACCGACGCCGCGTATGCGCACATGTTCGAACTGGCCGCGCGACTCGCCACCGGGCTCGAACAGGCGATCGCGAAACACGGGCTGCCGTGGTGCGTGACACGCATCGGCGCGCGCACCGAGTTCCAGTTCACGCCCACGCCGCCGCGCAACGGCACGATCGCCGGCGAACAGCTCGACAGCGAGCTCGAGCACATCGTGCATCTGTATCTGCTGAACCGCGGCGTGCTGATCACGCCGTTCCACAACATGATGCTCGTGTGTCCGCAGACGACGGCCGACGACGTCGACACGCTCATCGCGCAGTTCGACGCGTGTCTGGGCGAGCTGGCGTGATGTGACGAGCGGCGCGTCGGGCTCGCCGGCATGCGCGAGCCCGACGCCAGCGCGCCCGTTCGTCGCACAGCGCCCGCGTGGGAAACGTCACATCACCTGCCGTGACATCAGTCGAGACACGGTTTGCCGGCCGGCACGAATTGCCCGCGCCCCGGCTCCGCCGCGAGCAGCCGGCCGTCCTCGACGAGCAGCTCGCCACGCGACAGGCAATGACGCGGCCAGCCCGTCACCTCGATCCCTTCATACGGCGTGTAGTCGACCGCATGATGGAGCGACGCATTCGCGATCCGCACGCGCTTGTCCGGATCCCATACGACGATATCCGCATCGGCGCCCACCGCGATCGTCCCCTTGCGCGGATACAGCCCGTACAGCTTCGCAGGCCGCAGCGACGTCAGCTCGACGAACTGGTGCAGCGATAGCCGCCCCTGGCGCACGCCGTCGAACAGCAGCGGCAAGCGCGTCTCGAGCCCCGGAATACCGTTCGGAATATGGTCGAACGATACGGCATGGCCGCCCGGATGCTTGCCGCACGGATCGTCGTAGTTGAACGGCGCATGGTCCGAGGAAAACACCGAGAACACGCCCTGCTTCAGCGCCTTCCACACGGCCTGCTGGTTCGCCGGGTCGCGCGGCGGCGGACTGCACACGCACTTTGCGCCTTCGTAGCCGTCGTGACCGCCGTGACCGCCGTGCCCGAGATCGTCGGCCGTCAGATACAGGTACTGCGGGCAGGTTTCGGCCAGGATCGGCAACCCGCGCGACTGCCCCCAGCGGATCTGCTCGATCGCTTCCGCACCCGACACGTGCACGATCAGGATCGGCACGTCGACGAGTTCCGCGAACGCGATCGCGCGATGCGTCGCCTCGCGCTCGACCACGGCCGGCCGCGCATGCGCATGGAAATGCGGCGCGACGTGGCCGTCGCCGAGCAGCCGCTCGGTCAGCCAGCCGATGCAGTCCGAGTTCTCCGCATGCACCATCACGAGCGCGCCGTGCTCGCGCGCGACCGACAGCACGTCGAGCATCTGCCGGTCGTTCAGCTTCAGGTCGTCGTAGGTCATGTACACCTTGAACGACGTATAGCCGTTCGCGATCAGCCGCGGCAGCTCCTCGGCCAGCACATGCGGCGTCGGATCGGCGACGATCAGGTGAAAGCCGTAGTCGATCAGCGCGCGCCCTTGCGCGCGCCGGTGATAGTCGTCGACGGCCGCCTGCAGCGACTGCCCCTTCGCCTGCGCGGCGAACGGAACCACGGTGGTGGTGCCGCCGCACAGCGCGGAGCGCGTGCCGGTCAGGAAGTCGTCGGCCATCTTCAGCCCATCGGGCATCGGCTGGTCGAGATGGCAGTGCGCATCGACACCGCCCGGCATCACGAGCAGCCCGCTCGCATCGAGCTCGCGCGGCGCGCGCGGCAGCCCGTGGCCGAGCATGGCCACGCGCCCCGCGCGGATGCCGATGTCGCACGAGAACCGGTCCGCCGCCGTCACGACGTCCGCGTGACGGATTACGAAATCGAGATCGTTCGACATGACGCGCGCCTCAGATCACGTCGCTGAAGAGACGCCCCCAGCCCTTCACTTGCCGCGTGTCGTAGTCGGCGAGCTGCAGCGACTTCCACACGACGGTCGAGATCGTGTCGTAGATCGGGATGCCCGTCTCTTCCTCGAGCGCGGGCACCAGGTGCGCGGCGTTCAGGTTCGTGCAGAAGATCGAGATCGCGCGCGGGCCGGCCTTCGCGACTTCGCGCACCATCGCGCCGATCTGGTCGCCCGTCACTTCGGAGAACGAGAAATTGACCTTCAGGTTCAGGTGACGCTCGGCAATGCAGTCGAGGCCCGAGCGGCGGTAGTTGTCGACGATCTTCGTCTGCACGTCGTCGAGATACGGCGTGACGAGGCCGAACTCGTGCGCGCGGGTCTTCTTCAGGATCTCGTTGAGCGCGAGCACCGAGGTCGTGGCCGGAATGCCGGTCGCTGCGGTGATGCGCTCGCACAGCCGCTCGTCGGCCTCGAAGCCGAGCCAGCCGGACGACGTGCCGTTCCACGCGATCACGTCGACCTTCGCATCGGCGAGCAGCATCGCGGCCTGGATGATCTTGTCGTCGTCGAACTGGCCGAGCGCCTGGCCCGTCAGCGAGATCTCGGTGACCGGAAAGCGTGCGAAGTGCGCGGACACGCCCGGCAGCCCGGCGACCATCGCGCTCGTCAGCGGCTCGAGCGACGTGTTGGAGGAAGGCGTGAGCATGCCGAGCAGGGTACGTTTCTTCATGATGAGGTTCTCTCTACCAGTGAATGCAATCAATGCGGTGAAAAGGGTCGGTCAAGGGGTCGGTCAGACCGGGAGCTTGTTTTCGTAGTCGATCGCGCTGGAGCACACGAGCAGGCCGACGCCGGCCGCCGCGAACACCATCAGCGCAAGGAAGTAGGAACCGGTGAACTGCACGATCGCGCCGACGAGGATCGGCACGGTGACGCCGCCGAGGTTGCCGCCGAGGTTCATGAGGCCGCCGAGGAAGCCGATCTTGTTGCGCGTGCCGAGCGACGACGGGATGCACCAGTACAGGCCGCACCAGCGCAGGAAGAACAGCGTCGACGACAGCAGCGCGACGCACACCACCGGGCTCTTCACATAGGCGACGGAAAAGATCGACACCGTCGCGATCACCGCGGCGATGCCGAACAGCGTGCGCATCACGACGTTCGGGCGGCCGCCCGCGGCTTTCCACTTGTCGGCGATCCAGCCGCCGAGCAGCTCGCCGATGAAGCCGCAGAAAAAGATGATGAAAGTCGAGCCGCCCATCTGCTTGATGTCGAAGCCGTGCACCTTGTGCAGGTAGTTCGGCATCCACGTGAGCAGCCCGTAGAACACGCTGTTGAAGCACATCCAGCCGAAGAACATGCACCACACCGAGCGGTACTTGAAGAAGTCGCGCGAGCGGCCCGACGCACCGGCCGGCTCGGCCGCGAGATCGCTCGCGTGCGACGCCTCGATGTAGTCGGCTTCGAGGTCGTTGACGCCCGGATGCTCGCGCGGCGTATTACGGATGTAGTACCACGCGAGGAAACCGGCGAGCACCGTGCCGACGCCGGCCACCGCGAACGCGAGCCGCCACGAACCGAGCAGCGCGATCAGGCCGGCAATCAACACCGCGCCCAGGGCCGCGCCGAGCGGCGCGCCGCCGTCGAGCAGCGTGGCGCCGCGGCCGCGCTCGGTCTGCGTCATCCAGATCGCGTTGAGCTTGCCGCCGGCCGGGTAGATCGGCGCTTCGGACGCGCCGAGGCCGAGGCGCGTGAGCAGGAGCGACGGTGCGTTGGTGCACAGCGCGGCGATCGCCTGGAAGAAGCCCCAGAACACGGTCGCCATCGCGATCACGATGCGCGGCTTGAACCGGTCGGCCAGCATCCCGCCCGGGATCTGCATCACCGCATAGGTCCAGAAAAACGAACTGAGGATCAGACCCTCCATCGCCGGCCCGATGTGGAACTCCTGCGAGATGTAAGGCATGGCGACGGACAGCGACGCGCGATCGACGTAGTTGATCGCGATGAGGCTCAGCATGACGACGAATATCTTCCAGCGGACGGCGGACTTGCCGACCGTCATGGCAGCGACACCGGAGGTTGAAGACATGGACGGGCTCCAGGGATGAACGAGGAATGATCAGGACGTCGCGCAACGTTGAGCCAAGTATAGGATTAGAAATTTATAATTACAGTCATCGTAAACGATTGGTTTCATTGAATTTGTTTTGTCAATACGATGGTGCAGGGTAAGCCCCGATATCGTGATAAGCTCGCACCATCATGAGCCAGACACCCCGCAATCCCCTCCTTCTGCGCACCCGCGGCATGGCCGCGGAGATCGCCGCGCGCCTGCGCGTGATGATCGACGAGGGCGAATTGCCGCCCGGCGCGCGCATCGACGAAAAGGAACTGAGCCTCGCGTTCGACGTGTCGAAGACGCCGCTGCGCGAGGCGCTGAAGGTGCTCGTCGCGGAAGGCGCCGTCACGCATCGCCAGTACATCGGCTATCGCGTCGCGTCGATCGACGTCGACGATCTCGTCTCGACGTTCGAGCTGCTGCACGGGCTCGAGGCGATGGCGGGAGAGTTGCTGCGCAAGCGCATCGGCGCGTCCGCGCTCGCCGCGCTGCAGGCGAAGCACCGGCGCATGGTCGAGTGCCACGAGGCCGGCAAGCGGGTCGAATATTTCCGGCTGAACCAGCAGATCCACCAGATGATCATCGACGCGGCAGGCAACCCGGTGCTGTCGGGCATCTATGCGTCGCTGATGTCGAAGGTGCACCGCGCGCGCGGCGCCGCGAACGCCGACACGCTGCGCTGGGCCGAATCGCTGCACGAGCACGAGGAAATCATGGCCGCGCTCGCCGATCCCGACCATGCGGTGCTGCCGCAGGTGCTGCGCAGCCATTCGGAGAACACCGCGCGCGAAGTGCTGGCGATCCTCGATCGCACCGGCACCGCCGACGCGCCCGGCAAGCGTGCGGCCCGCGCGTAGCCGCCTGCCGAACGAACGTACGAACGCACGACCGAACCGGCCGCGTGACGGCCCGCCGGCGGAGCGCTACGCGGCCTTCAACGCGCGCCGCGCCACTTCCGCGAAATAGCGCGCGCCGACCGACAAAATCTCATCGTTGAAATCGTACGTCGCGTTGTGCAGCGGCACGCCGCCGTGCCCGGCCGCCTCTCCGTTGCCGATGAACACGAAGTTGCCCGGCACCACCTGCAAGAACGCGCCGAAGTCTTCCGAGATCATCATCGGCTGCACGTTTGCGTTCACCGCGTCGGCGCCCGCGACCTGCGCGGCGGCCTGCACGGCCGTGTCGACCCATTCCGGAGAATTCACCGTCGGCGCGAACTCGTGCGTGTACTCGAACGTGCAGGTCGCGCCGTGCGTGCGGCAGATTCCGTCGCTGATCTCGCGCATCCGCGTTTCCAGCAGCGCCTGCACGTCGCGCGAATAGCTGCGCGTGTCGCCCTTGATCGTCACCGTCGACGGAATCACGTTGCGCAGCCCGTCGGTGATGAACTCCGTGCACGAGATCACGGCCGGCTGGCCCGGATCGAGATTGCGCGACACGATCGTCTGCAGCGCGAGCACGATCTGCGCGCCGATCACGATCGGATCGATGCCCATGTGCGGGCGCGCCGCATGCGTGCCGCGCCCGTCGATCCGGATCACGAAGTTGTCCTCGCTCGCCATGATGCCGCCCGCGCGCGTCGAGAACGTGCCGGCGCGCATGCCCGGCATGTTGTGCGCACCGAAGATCGCGTCCACCGGAAAGCGCTCGAACAGGCCGTCGGCCATCATCGCCTTCGCGCCGCGCCCATGCTCCTCGGCCGGCTGGAAAATGAAGCGCACCGTGCCGTCGAAGCCCCGGCGCTCGGCCAGCAGCCGCGCGGCGCCGAGCACCATCGACATGTGGCCGTCGTGCCCGCACGCGTGCATCTTGCCCGGCGTGCGCGACGCATGTGCGCGGCCCGGCGCGTGCTCGGCGATGTTCAGCGCGTCCATGTCCGCGCGGATGCCGATCGCGCGCGTGCCGGTGCCGACCGTCAGGTTCGCGACGACGCCCGTGCCGCCGATCCCGCGATGCACGTCGAGCCCGAGCGTCGTCAGGATCCGTGCGACGTAATCCGACGTGTTCACTTCCTCGAAACCCGTCTCCGGGTGCTGGTGCAGATGCCGGCGCCAGGTCTTCAGCTGCCCCTGCAGCGTGCTTTCTTCCGTTGCGTCGATTGCGTCCATCGTGCTTGCCTCGTCGATCGTCATATCGTCCGGTTCATTCAGGCCATCGCGGCCGCGTGGTTCAGCCAGTCGCGCTGGCGCGCGAGCACCGCGTCGGCCGTGTCGCCGACACACTGCCGGTAGACGGACGGCGCGGTTGCGCCTTCCGTGTTGATCGCCAGCACGCGCGAATGCGCATCGAGCCCCGCCTGATGCGCCAGCGCCGGATCGCCCATCAGCACGGTCAGCCCCGCGATGCCCGCCGCGCCCGACTCGCCGGACACGAACGGCACGTCGCGCGCACTGCCGGCAGCCAGCGCACGCATCGCCCGCACTGCGTCGCCGTCGTCGATCAGCATGAAGTGGTCGATGCTCGGCTCGAGGAAATCCCACGCGAGCGGCGACGCCTCGCCGCACGCGAGCCCGGCCATCACCGAGTCGACGCTGCCGGTCGCCTTCGTCGCGCGCCCGGCGAGCGCGCTCTGGTACAGGCAATCGGCCTGGCGCGGCTCGACGACGATGAAATGCGGGCGCCGCGCGCCGGCGTGCTCCCAAAGATAGCTCGCGATGCCGGCCGCGAGACCGCCGACGCCGCCCTGCAGGAACACGTGCGTGAACGGCCGGCCGCCACCGTCGTGATCGTCCGCCGGCTGCTGCGCGAGCGCTTCGGCCGCGATCACGCCGTAGCCCTGCATCACGTCGCGCGGAATCGCCTCGTAGCCGTCGTAAGACGTATCCGACACGACGTGCCAGCCGTTCTCGTGCGCAAGCTGCGCGGCGTGCACGACCGATTCGTCGTAGTTGCCGGCGATCCGCACGATCCGCGCGCCGTGCGCGGCGATCGCGTGCTCGCGCTCCGCGTCGACGTGCGCATGCAGCACGATCACGCAGCGGCAACCGATCGCGCGCGCGGCGGCGGCCAGCGCGCGGCCGTGATTGCCGTCGGTCGCGCTGATCACCGTGAGGTCGGTGAGCGACGCCGCGTAGCGGCCCGTGACGAGCCCCCGCGGATCGAGTTCCTCGCGGTGGCGCAGCCGCTTCACCAGCCGCATCAGCGCGATCGGCGCGCCGAGCGCCTTGAAGCTGCCGAGCGGCGAGCGGCACGCCTCGTCCTTCACGCTGACGCTCGCGACGCCGAGCCGCGCGGCGAGATCCGGCAGCGTGCGCAACGGCGTGCGCGCGGCGCCGACGAGCTGCCAGTGCGACAGCCACGCGCCGCTCTCGTCGGCCGCCGCGATGTTCATGACACGGCGCAGCGTATCGGGATAGTCGGTGCGCGACGCGCGGGGGTTGGCGATCAGCATGGCGGGAAGGGCTCCGGAAAAGGGCCGCGCGGGCGGCCCGTCGGTGGGTGCGGTGCGGGCGCATACGGGTTGCGCTCGCCGTCGGTCCGAAAAATAATATTGCGCGGGCCCATCAAAAAAATCGCCAAATCGACGGGCTGCACGCAAAAATTTCTCATTCTTTCGAGGTTGCCGCGCCACCATGCCCACCCCACTCGATGCGTTCGATCGCAAGCTGCTGATGGAAGTCCAGCGCGACGCGCACACGCCGCAGAACGAACTCGGCGCCCGCGTGAACCTGTCGACCGCCGCCGTGAACCGCCGCCTGCGACGGCTCGCGGACGACGGCGTGATCGAGCGCTATACGGCGATCGTCGCGCCGGACAAGGTCGATCATCCGCTGACGATCGTCGTGAACGTGGAGGTCGAGAGCGAGCAGATCGACCTGCTCGACGCGATGAAGCGGACCTTCGAGCGCTGCCCGCAGATCCAGCAGTGCTACTACGTGACCGGGGAATGGGATTTCGTGCTGATCCTGGCCGTGCGCAACATGGATCAGTACAGCGCGCTCACGCGCGAGCTGTTCTTCGCGAACAACAACGTGAAGCGGTTCAAGACGCTGGTGAGCATGAGCCGCGTGAAGGTCGGGCTCGAGGTGCCGGTGGACCTCGACGCGTGACGTCAGCGCCCGTCGGCGGCCAATGACCCGAAAAACGTCGCGACCTTGGCCTTGCTCGTCGTCTGCAAGCGCGACATGAGCCCGTGATCGATGTGCCGCAGGCCGTAAGTCGCGCCGATGTCGCGCTGCAACCGGCACCACAGATGGCTCGCGATCTCCGCGTCGACCATCGCACGGTGAGCGCGGCCCGTCTGCGGCAAGCGCAGCATGTCCGCCAGGCTCGACAGCCGATGACTGCGCGCGTGCGGATAGATGCGCCGCGCGACGAGCATCGTGCACGCAAACGCATGCTCGGCCGCCATGCCGAGCATCCTGAGCTCGGCCTGCCAGAACCGCTTGTCGAAGCCGGCGTTGTGTGCGACCACCGGATGGTTTCCGACGAACGCGGCGGCTTCCTTCATGACCGTCGACACTGGCGGCGCCGACGCAATCATCTCGTTCGTGATCCCGGTGAGCGCGACGACGTCGGACGGAATGCGGCGTCCCGCGTTCATCAGGCTCTGGTAACGGTCGACGATCTCGCCGTCGCGCAGCAGGATCACGGCGATCTCGGTCGCCCTGTCGCCGAGGTTCGGAGAAAGCCCGGTGGTTTCGAAGTCCAGTACCGCTACGGTTTGCATGGTTGAATCGGAGGAAAGATACCTGGCAAGGAACGTCGGTCGGCACGCGTCGCACCGACAAGAAAGCGCCATAGTATCCCGGGCGCGGCCTGCGGCGGCAAACGCCCTCGTCACGCGCGGCTCACCGCCCGCTCTTTTTTCCCTGCGCACCGGCGCGCTCGCCATTGCCGCCGCGGAACCACCGCGGATGTGCCGATCCACGCACCCATCGGCACATCCGCACACCCGCTACGTCAGCGACAACTGAAGCTCGCCGCCGAATTCACGTCGCCCGAACCGTTGTAGCGCGCGACCTGCGGATACGGGCACAGCGGACGCGTGCGTCCAGCCCCCCACGAAGTCGGCACGTCCGTATTCGGCACCGCGTTCGTCGCATCGCGCGCGGTGGCAACGATCGCGGCGGGCGCCTGCCCCTGCTCGACCCACGCCACGAGCGGCGTCAGCATATCGAACTGGTCGGCCGCCGGCCCGCCCGCGCAGTGGTTCATCCCCGGCACCGGATAGAAGCGCGCGAAGCTCGACGCATCGCCGCCGTTTGCCTGGGCGACCTGCGCATACCAGTCGCGCGTGTCGTTGAACGAGAACACCGGATCGCCGGTGCCGTGATAGACGAGCAACTTCGCGCCGCGCGACTTCAGCGCGGACAGGTTGGTCTCGTCGGGCGGCGTCATGAACGACCACGACGATTGCGTGTACACGCCGTTCGTCGCGAAGATCGCCGGCGCGTCGTTGTCCATGTCGAAGCCGAGCGCGAAGCCGGCGAGGTTCGCGAGCGTCGCGGCGGTTTTCGGCGGCGTCATGAACGTGAACGCCATCGCGGCCGGGTCGAGCGTGACCGAATTCGACTGCTTCCAGCCCGCCCAGCCGGCAGCGGCCACACCCGGATCGTACGGAAAGCTCGCGTAAAGCGCCGTGCCCGCGCTGTTGCGCGCCCCTGCGAACACGTTCTCGAGCGCGCTCTTCTGCGCGGTCGTCAGGCAGGCTCCGGTGCGCGTGCCGTTCGCGCAGGTCGGGATGTCCGTCTCGACGCTGAAGTGCGCCTGACAGGCGGCGACGTCCTGCACCATGCCGTCCGTCGCGCCGTCGAGCGCATCGCACTTGTCGAGAATCTTCGCGCCGACGAACTGGCGCTCCGCGTCGTTGAAGCCGCTGCGGATGTCGGGCAGCCCGTTCGAGCCGGTCGCCGACGCGATCTTCGCGAACTGCTGCGCGCCGTACATCTCGCCGATCGCCGCCTTCGGCAGGTGAAAGCCCGGGTCGCCGGCGATGATCCCGTCGTAGTCGCCCGGGTTGCGCACGGCCGTGACCATCGCGTGACGGCCGCCGTTCGAGCAGCCGCCGAAATAGCTGCGGTCGGGCGTCTTCCCGTACGCGAGCCGGATCACCTGCTTGGCCATCGGCGTGAGCGCATCGACGGCGCCGTAGCCGTAGTCGAGCCGCGCCTGCGGATCGAGGCCGAACAACGGGTTCTGCGCGGCGCTGTGCCCGGAATCCGAGCTGATTACGGCGAAACCCTGGTTCAGCGCGTCGGTCAGCGGCCCGCCGCCGCCGATCTCGCCGGTCGCGGTAACGACGTTGCCGTCGAGGCCGCCGTTCGCCTGGTAGAAGAAGCGACCGTTCCACGCCTTCGGCAAGCGCATCTGGAAGCCGATCGCGTAGGTCTTGCCGTCCACCGCGCTCACGCGCTCGTTCATCTTCCCGGCGATCACGCAGTGCTCGGCGATCGGCTTGCCGGCCACCGTCAGCGCGCCGGCGGCCGCGGTCGTCACCGATGTGAACGACGTGTTCGCATACGCGAGCTTCGCGGCGAGCGCGTCGCAGGTCTGCGTCATCGCGGCCGGCGTCGCGGCGCTCAGATGCGTCGGCGCGGAGCTGACCGAATCGTCGCCGCCGCAACCGGCGAGCATGGCCGCCGACAGCGGCGCGATACAGAGGAATGCAGATTTTCTCTTCACGATATCTCCCGTTCGTCAGGCTGCCGAATCAGAACATGTGCCGGACGCCGACCATCGCGCCGAGCTGCCCCATCCCCTGGCCGGGCGTCGTGCCGGCCCCGCCGCCGCTGACCGCGTAGCGCGCATGCGCGCTGTTCCACAGATACGACGATTGCGCGTAGACGGCCGTGCGCTTGGTCAGCAGATAGGTCGCGCGCAGCGTGGCCATCGTCGCGCGCGTGTCGTGCGCGCTGTTGATGATCCGGTAGCCTTCGCCGTCGACGACGAAGTCGGGCTTGATCGCATACGACGCACCGAGGAAGAACAGGTCCGAATGCGCGCCGGCCGCGGCCGGCGAACCGGTCGACACGCGCCGCCCGATCCAGCCCGCGCCGATGCGCGCGCCCGCCGCCTGCGCGTAGGCGCTCACGTGCGTGCGTGCATCCTTGCCGCCGCTGCTGGTGAAGGCAACCGGCGCGACGCCGTCGAAGAAGTTCGCGGCGGCGCCCGTGCCGCCGCGCTGCTCCTCGTACGACGCCGCCGCCCCGAAATACGCGCTGTCGTACTTGAGCATCACCGACCAGTTGCGGCATTGCACCGCGTCGCCCGGCACCTGCCCCGCGCACGTGCCCTGCCCCGGCGAGTTGCCGGTGCCCGCGCCGTCGCGGCCGAACGAATACGCGGCGCCGAGCGTCACGCCGCGATACGTGCCGACGTAGGTCACCGCGTTGTCGGCGCGGCCGTTCGGCACGTACGCGTCGAGCGAGCCGAGCCCGTAGATGTCGGGGCCGATGATGTCCGCGCCCTGCAGCGCGAGATACGTCATCGTGTACTGGCGGCCGAACGCGAGCGTGCCGAAGCCGCTCTTCAGCCCGACGAACGCCTGCCGCCCGAACAGCCGCCCGCCCTGCCCGAGATCGCCGCCGCGCACGTTGAACCCGCTTTCGAGCGTGAATACCGCCTGGTAGCCGCCGCCGAGATCCTCGGTGCCGCGCAGGCCCCAGCGAGACGGCAGCTCGCCCGTCACGCCCGGCATGCGCACCACGTGATCGCCGGCCGCGTTCGCGTGCGACACGAACTCGACGCCCGTGTCGATGATGCCGTACAGCGTCACGCTCGACTGCGCGTGCGCGCCCGGCGCGGCCAGTGCGCAGCAGGCGCCGGCGGCCAGCAGGCCGTTCCTGGTTTTCGTGTTCATTGCGTTTGTCTCCAGACCTTGAGTAGGCGCGCTCTGACGGCGCGCATCGAAAAACCGTGAAAGTCAGTCGCCGGCTTGCGGGCGGCGAATCAGCACCAGCGCGGCGACGGCCGCGACGAGCGTGACGGGGATGCTCGCGCCGATCACGACCGGCGCGCTGCGGCCGGCGGCCAGCAGCGTCGCGGCCGCGAGCGGCCCGACGACGGAACCGAGCCGCCCGACCGCCACCGCCGCGCCGACGCCCGTGCCGCGCATCGCGGTCGGGTAATAGATCGCCGCGAGCGCATACAGCACCGACTGCCCGCCGACCACGAACATCCCGGCGGCAAACGCGGCCGCCGCGAGCGACGCGAAGCCGGGCGCGGCCGAGAGCGCGGCCAGCGACAGCACGATCCCGACATACATGCCGCCGACCACGCGCGACGCGCGCATCCGGTCGAGCGCCGCGCCGATGCCGAGCGCGCCGAGCCCCGCGCCGACGTTGAACGCGATCTGCACGAGGCCGACATGTGCACGGTCGAGCCCGCGCGCGGCCATCAGCGACGGCAGCCAGTTCAGCAGGAAGTAGAGGACGATCAGCGTGCAGAAGTAGCTGATCCACAGCGCGAACGTCGACGTCGTGCGGCCGTCGCCGAACAGCGTGTGCGCGACGCTGGTGCGCGCGGCCGGCGTGCCGGCGACGTCGAGATACGCGCGCGATTCCGGCAGGCACCACGCGAGCAGCGGCACGAGCAGCAGCGGCCCGGCGCCGCCGACGTAGAAGATGTGCCGCCATTCGGTGTCGCCGGCGAGCAGCACGCCGATCAGCGACGCGATCACGCCGCCGAACGGAATGCCGCAGTACATCGTCGCCACCGCGCTGCTGCGCAAGCGCGGCTCGACCGCTTCGGACGACAGCGCGATCAGGTTCGGCATCGCGCCGCCGAGGCCGATGCCGGTGAGCACGCGCACGACGACGAGCATCCAGAAGCTCGACACCTGCGCGGTCGCGATCGACAGCAGCCCGAACAGCACGGCTGACGCGATCAGCACGCGCTTGCGGCCGATCCGATCGGCGAGCCGCCCACCGAGCATCGCGCCCGGCAGCAGCCCGAACGTGCCCGCGCTGAACGCGATGCCCATCTGCGACACGGTCAGCCCGAATTCATGCGCCATGCGCGGCGCGGCGACACCGACCGACTGCAGGTCGAGCCCTTCGAGGAGGGCGACCGCGAAACACAGCGCGAGCGTGGTCGCGACCGTGGATTTTTCGGCAACGTAAGTGTTCATCCTGTCTCCAATCCCATGTCTTGTAGTCGGTCGGCCCTGCAACGGCCGCCGCGCGCCGCCGCTGGCCAGTGGCGGATCGGCGCGCGAGGTGTCGTCCTAACGGCTGCCTTTATCAGGCAGCCTGATTCGCTGGCCGCAAGAATGCCTGCCGGTGTCGTGACCGGCCGGTCGTTATGCCTGCTTGGTCCTGCTTGCTCCTGCTAATGCCTGCTCGTGCTGCCTACGCGTAAATCACGTCGGGATCGCGCCGCGCCGGGTCGTACAGCGCGTCGATCGTCGCCGCGCGATGCTGCTGCACGGCCGCCTGGTTCAGCGACCCCTTGTCGGTCACTTCGCCGAGATCGAGCGACGGCGGCGTGTCGATCAGCCGGATGCGCGCGACGAACGTCGAGCCGCCGCTGGCATGCCGGTTCAGCGCGGCAAGCCACGTCGTGAACGCCGCGCGTACGGCCGGTGCGCGCAGCACGTCGGACACCGGCGCGTCGGCGGCGAGCCCCGCCAGCGCGCGGCACGCGTCGACGCGCGGAAACACGAGCAGCCCGATGTCGTCGCGGTTGATTCCGGTGACGACCACGTCCTGCACGTACGGCGCGCCGCTCGACACCGCGTTCGCGCGCAACGGCCCGACGCTGACGAAGGTGCCGCTGCTCAGCTTGAAGTCCTCGGTCAGCCGCCCGTCGAACTGCAACCCGAGTTCCGGCCGCTGCGGATCGGCGAAGACGCCCGCGTCGCCGCTGCGGTAATACCCTTCGTCGTCGAACACGTCGCGTGGATCGACGTCCGCGTGCCAGTAGCCGCGCATCACGTTCGGCCCCTTGAAACGCAGCTCGAGCTTGCCGCCGCACGGCACCAGCTTCGCGTCGCAGCCGGGCGCGGGCAGCCCGATATAGCCGGCGCGCATCAGCGGCCCCGTCGTGAACAGGCACGACGGCGACGCCTCCGTCATCCCGAGGCCGGCCATGATCCGGATGCGCTCGCCGCAATGCGCGTAGGTCACGCGGTCGAGCCGGTCCCACGCGGCCTGCGACAGCCCCGCGCCGCCGAAGAAATACAGCTTCACGCGCGAGAAGAACGTGTCGCGCAGCGCGGCATCACGTTCGAGCGCGACGGTCAGCTCTTCCCAGCCCTTCGGCACGTTGAAGTAGATCGTCGGCGCGATCTCGCGCAGGTTGCGCACGGTTTCGTCGAAGCGGCCCGGCATCGGGCGGCCGTCGTCGATGTACAGCGTGCCGCCGTTGTACAGCGCGATGCCAAGGTTGTGACTGCCGCCGAACGTGTGATTCCACGGCAGCCAGTCGACCAGCACCGGCGGTTCGCGCGTGAGCTCGGGCATCGTCTGGCGCAGCATCTGCTGGTTGCTGCACAGCATTCGGTGCGTGGTCGGCACCGCCTTCGGCTGCTTCGTCGAACCGGACGTGAACAGGATCTTCGCGAGATGATCGGGGCCGACCGCCGCATGGATCGCGTCGATCGTGCGCGGGACCGTCGCGAGCAAGCGCGAGAGCGGCACCGCGCGGCCCTTTCCGTGCGCGCCGGCATCGTCGTCGCGTGCGACGAGCAGCGCCGCATCGGCCGGCAACGTGGCGTCGAGCGCACGCGTGAACGGCGCGCGTTCGGCGACGAAGACGGCGCCCGGGCGCAGCACGCCGAGCGTGTGGCGCAGCTTGCCGTAGTCGGTCGACACGAGCGAATACGCGGGCGAGATCGGCGCGTACGGCACGCCGGCCAGCATCGCCGCGAACATCAGTTGCAGATGCTCGAGATCGTTGCCGGACAGCACCGCAAGCGGACGCTCGGCCGACAGCCCGAGATCGACGAGGCCCTGGCCGAGCGCGCGAGCGCGTTCGAGCATCTGCGCGTAGGTGATCTCGATCCAGCGGCCATCGGCGCCGCGCCGCGCGGCCAGCACGCGGTCGGGGTGCGCTTGCGCGCCGCGCACCAGGCAGTCGGTCAGGCGCGTCGGGTAGTCGCCGAGCGGTTCGCGCGAACGCAGGTACCACGTGCCGTCGTCCGAGCGGCGAATCTCGGCCGCGCCGACGGCGACGGCCGCCGCGCGATAGCGCACGCCGCCCGTGTCGCTCACCTGCCCACTTACGGGCGTCGCTACATTCATCGTCGGCTCGCTCATATCGGGTAGTGACGCGGCGTGGTCTGCACGGTGATCCAGCGCAGCTCGGTGAATTCGGCGATCGACGCGCGGCTGCCGAAGCGGCCGTAACCGCTCGCCTTGGTGCCGCCGAACGGCATCTGCGCCTCGTCGTGCACGGTCGGCCCGTTGATGTGGCAGATCCCCGACTCGATCCGTCGCGCGAGCGTCATCGCCCGGGCGATATCGCGGCTGAACACGCTCGCCGACAGTCCGAACTCGCTGTCGTTCGCGAGCGCGACCGCTTCGTCGTCGCTGTCCGCGCGCAGGATCGCGACCACCGGCGCGAACGATTCCTCGCGATAGAGCCGCATGTCGCGCGTGACGCCGTCGACGATCGCCGGCTGCATCGTCGCGCCGTCGATCCGGCAGCCGAGCGGCAAGCGCGCGCCGTGCGCACGGGCATCCTCGACGAGCGACGCCGCGCGCGCGGCGGCCGCCGCGTCGACCATCGTGCCGAGCGGATGGCCGGCCAGCGGATCGCCGGCGACCAGCGTGCGCGCCTTCTCGGCGAGCCGTTCGACGAGTGCATCGGCGATCGGCCGCGCGGCGATCACGCGCTCCGTCGACATGCAGATTTGCCCTTGGTTGAAGAACGCGCCGAATGCGATCGCGTCGACGGCTGCGTCGACATCCGCATCGTCGAGCACGAGCACCGGCGCCTTGCCGCCGAGTTCGAGCAGCACGGGTTTCAGGTGCGCGGCCGCGTGGCGCGCGATGATGCGCCCGACGTGCGTCGACCCGGTGAAGTTGATCCGCTTCACGTGCGGATGCGCGATCAGTCGCTCGACGAGTTCGGGCGCATCGGCCGCCGCGTGCGTGATCACGTTGACGACGCCCGCGCCGAGCCCGGCGTCGTCCAGCACCGCGCCGATCAGCGCATGCACGCCCGGGCACGCTTCGGACGCCTTCAGCACGACCGTGTTGCCGCACGCAAGCGGCATCGCGAGTGCGCGCGTGCCGAGGATCACCGGCGCATTCCACGGCGCGATGCCGAGCACCACGCCGCACGGCACGCGCATCGCGAGCGCGAGATTGCCGGGCACGTCGGACGGGATCACGTCGCCGTCGATCTGGGTGGTCATCGACGCGGCCTCGCGCAGCATGTTCGCCGCGAGCGTCACGTTGAAGCCGAGCCAGCCGGGCGTCGCGCCGGTTTCGGCGACGCCGGTCGCGATGATTTCGTCGATGCGCGCGTCCATCAGGTCGGCCGCCTTCAGCAGCCGGCGGCGCCGCTCCGTCGGCGCGAGCGCCGCCCAAGCGGGAAACGCGCGGTGCGCGGCGTCGATCGCCGCGTCGGCGTCGGCCGGGCCGGCCGCCGGCGCGCGCGACGCAAGCGCGCCCGTCGCGGGGTTGAATCGGTCGAAGGTTCGCCCGTCGCGGGCGGTGCACCACTCGCCCCCGATCAGCATCCGTCTGTCGGTCATGTCGTCTCCTGCCTTGCCTGTCTCTTGCGGTTGCGTCGACGGTGATATCAGCGCTTGTATGCCTGCAGGCCCGGCTTGATCGCCTTGTCGTCGAGGAACTGCTTCAGCCCCTGCTCGCGGCCGCGCTCCGGGTCACGCAACTGCGCCTGGTCGAGCTTCGCATACAGATAATCCTCGCACTGCTCCCACGTGAGTTCGCGCGAACGCTTGAAGCCATGCTTCGCCGCGCGCAGCACGACCGGGTTCTTGTCCATCAGCCGTGCGGCGAGCGCGATCGTCGCGTCGCGCAGCCCGGCCAGCGGCACGCTGCTGTTCACGAGGCCCATTTCCGCCGCCTCGACGCCGGTGAACGTGTCGCCGGTCATGATGTAGTGCAGCGCGCGGCGATGCCCGACCGTGTCGGCCATCGCCTTGCTGACGAGGTTGCCCGGCGGGATGCCCCAGTTGATCTCCGACAGCCCGAAGACCGCTTCGTCCGCGGCGATCGCGAGGTCGCACGCGACGAGCGGCGAGAACCCGCCGCCGAAGCACCAGCCGTTCACCATCGCGATCGTCGGCTTGTTGTACATCCGCAGACGGCGCCACTGCCATTCCGACGCGTCGCGCCGCACCTTTTCCTGCAGCGCGTCGGAGCCGCCGTCGATCTCGCGGAAATATTCCTTCAGATCCATGCCGGCCGTCCATGCGCTGCCCGCGCCGGTCAGCACCAGCACCTTCGCGTCGTCGTCGAACTCGACGGCGTCGAGCACCTGCAGCATCTCCTGGTTCAGCGTCGGGCTCATCGCATTGCGCTTGTCCGGACGGTTCAGCGTCACCCACGCGATGCCGGCCTCCACGTTCACTTCAACGGTCTGCCAGCGGTTGTCGTACTTGCTCATGTTCTGTTCCTGTCGTTCGTTCCTGTGCGATTCGGTGCGCAGCATTTCTGCTGCGGACGGCTTCATTTAATATCAGGCTACCTGATATTGCAAGCGGCACGAGCGCCGGTGTAAACCCGGAGCGCAAAGCGGGGGGGAAGCGACGGAATCGGGGAACGGTCAGGCGACCGGCAATGCGGCCGCGGGCCGCGCGGCCCGGGCCAGGATGGTTCGAAAAGGGGGTCGGTCAGCCGCGCAGGTTGCGCGAGAACAGTTCGAGCGCGCGCTGCACGTGCGCGGCGTCGTCGGCGGAGATGTCGCCGAGCATGCGCGTCTCGAGCGGGCGCAGCACGGCTTCGCATTCACGCAGCATCGCCGCGCCTGCGTCCGTCAGCGTCAGCAGGATGATGCGGCCGTGCGACGGGTCGGCCTCGCGCGTGACGAAACCGCGGGCGGCCATCACGCTCATCACCTCGTTCGCCGATTGCGGCGTGATCCATGAGCGCTCGGCCAGTTGCGCATTCGACGACGCGCCGCGCGCCTCCAGCACCGACAGCGCCGTGTATTGCGCGAGCGTGATGCCGAGCGGTGCGAGCGCGTCGGTCATATGCCGGCGCAGCAGCCGGTCGAGGCCGCCGATCACGTAGGTCAGGCGCTGCGGCGCGCGCGCCTTCGGCTTGTCGCCCGTCGCGCGGGGGGCGTTCTTCGCGGTGTTCTTCGGGTGCGCGGGCTTGGTCGGTGCGGAACTCATGGTGCGGGCGGGATGGAATTGCGGGCCATCTTACCAGCAGGTCGACGGGGCGAACGGGGTGTTCGGGGAAGTAGGACGGCCGCCGCGCGCTCATGCATGCGCGGCGGACCGCGAGCGTGTCAGTGAAGCCCGCTGCGTCAGCGGCATCCCATGAACGGGATCCATTACGCGATCAGCCGCGCGGCGCGCCCATGAAGCGCGCGGTCGGCAGCCCCGCATGGCGCGTCTGCGCGACGAACACGCCGCCGGCATCGGCATCGCTCGCCAGCGCGTCGTCGCTCAGCCCAACACGCGCACTCGTCACGTACAACCGGCCTTCGCCATCGAGCGTCACGCAGCTCGGCTGCGCGGTCGGCACCGCGATACGTTCCGTCTCGACGCCGTCCGCGGCGTAGCGCACCACCCGCCGGCCGCCCCACTGCGCGTTCCACAGGCCGCCGTCGCGGTCCATCGTCGAGCCGTCCGGGTCGCCGTCCGCATCGGTCAGCCGCACGAACGGCCGCACGCCGGCCACACCCGCGCGGCCGTAATCGCACACGAGGATTTCACGCACGAGCGAATCGCAGAAGTACATCTTCGAGCCGTCCGGCGAGAACGCGATGCTGTTCGCGATCGCGGCCGGCGGCAACGCGAGCCGTTCGAGCGTGAGGTCGGCATTGAGCCGGTAAAACCCGCCGACCGCGCGCGGCGGGTCACCGCCCTCGTCCTTCATCCCGAACACGAACGCGCCGGACGGATCGCAGCGCCCGTCGTTCAGGCGCGTCGGCAATTCGGGTTCGACGTCGACGATCCGCGTGAACGCGCCGCTGCGCAGGTCGAAGAACGCGAGTTGCGTCGCGAGCCCGACGAGCAGCACGTCCGGATCGTGCGTCAGCGCGAAGCACGCAAGCCGTTCGGGCATCGGCCACTGCGTGAGGTCCGAACCGTCCGCGCGGCAGCGCCACAGTTGCGCGCCTTCGATATCCACCCAATACAGCGCGCGCGTCTTGTCGCACCACGTCGCGCCTTCGCCGAGCGTGTTGCGGGTGTCCGCCAGCCGCGTCGCCGACGCGGCCGGATCAATCTGTTGCATTCCGTCTCCCGATACTTGTTGCATGCGCAGGCAGCCACGCATTCGTCAGATCTTCATCGCGCGCCGCTGGTTGCGACGATACTGGTCGAACAGCACCGCGAGCAACAGAATTCCGCCGCGTATCAGATATTGGTAAAAGGTCGGCACGTTCAACAGGCTCATCGCGTCCTGCACGGAGCCCATGATCAGCACGCCGACCAGCACGCCGGAGATCGTCGCGACACCGCCCGTCAGCGACACGCCGCCGAGCACGCACGCGGAGATCACGCCGAGCTCGAGGCCGACCGACGTCTTCGGGTCGCCGAGGCTCATCCGCGACGCGAGCATCACGCCGGCGAAGCCGGTCACGAGCCCCTGCAGCACGAACACCGCGATCTTGATGCGCATCACCGGCAGCCCCGCGAGCAGCGCGGCCTCGCCGTTGCCGCCGACGGCCAGCACGTTCTTGCCGAACACCGTCTTGCGCAGCAGGAAGCCGAACACGACGAAGCCGATGATGTTGCTCCAGATCGGATACGAGATGCCGAGGAACGAGCCGGCGCCGAGCTCGAAGAAGCGTTCCTCGGAGATCATCACCGCGTCGCCGTTCGACGTGATGAACGCGAGCCCGCGCACGACTTCCATCATCGCGAGCGTGACGATCAGCGAATTGATCCGCCAGCGCGCGATCAGCACGCCGTTCACGAGCCCGACCGCGCCGCCCGCGAGGATGCCGGCCACGGTGCCGAACACGACGCTGTGCGTCGCGGTGATCAGCGTCGACGCGACGACGCCCGAGAACGCGACGATCGACGCGACCGACAGGTCGACTTCGCCGAGCGCGAGCACGAACATCATCGTCACCGCGATCGAACCGATCAGCGTGACCGACAGCAAGAGGCCCTGGATGTTGCGCGGCGTGAGGAAGTCCGGCACGGTCAGCGACAGCGTCGCGAACAGCACGAGAAACACCATCACGATGCCGGAGCGGTTGATCAATTGCCACACGCCGCCGCGCGCTCGCGCGGGCGCGGCCGTGGCATCCGGGGACGGGGAAGTGCGTTGGGGTTGCATTGCCTGGCTCATATCAGTTCAGTTGCTTTCCGGTTGACTGCACGGCGCTAACGCGGCAGCGCGAGCTTGATCAGCGCGTCGGGCGTCGCCTGCGCCTTCGCCACTTCGCCCGCGATCCGTCCTTCCTTCATCACGATGATCCGGTCCGACACGCCGATCACCTCGGCCAGGTCGCTCGACACGAGGATCACCGTGCGGCCCGCTTCCGCGAGTTCGTAGAACAGGTTGTAGATTTCCGCGCGCGCGCCGACGTCGATGCCGCGCGTCGGCTCGTCCATCAGGAACACGTCGATGCGCTCGGCCAGCCAGCGCGCGAGCACGACCTTCTGCTGGTTGCCGCCCGACAGCGCGCCGATCGGCGTGTCGCCGTCGGGGGTCTTGATCGCGAGCCGCTCGATGTAGCGTTGCGCGAGGTCGCGTTCGCGCCGCGCGTCGAGCAGCACGCGCGCCGGGCTGAAATGACGGCGCGCGCTGATGTTCAGGTTGTCGGCCACCGACGCGATCGCGACGATGCCTTCCTGCTTGCGATCCTCCGGGCACAGCGCGATGCCGGCGCGCACCGCGTGGCGCGGGCTCGAAAACGCGACGCGCTTGCCGCCCAGCTCGACGTGGCCGCCGCTCGGGCGCGTCGCGCCGTACAGCAGCTTCATCAGCTCCGAGCGGCCCGCGCCGACGAGCCCGAAGAAGCCGACGATCTCGCCGCGGCGCGCGGCGAACGACACCGGCTCGGACAAGCCGGGCCCGGTCAGCCCCTTCGCCTCGATCATCACGTCGCCGGCCGTGCGCGGCCGGTAGCCGTACACATCCTCGATCGAGCGGCCGACCATGCAGCCGATCAGCTGGTCGCGATCGAGATCGGCGACCGATTCGAACGTCTCGATCCGGCGGCCGTCGCGGAACACCGTCACGCGGTCGCACAGCGCGTCGACTTCCTCCATCCGGTGCGTGACGTAGATGATCGCGCGCCCTTCCGCGCGCAGCGAACGGATGATGCGGAACAGCTGCGTCGTCTCGCGCGCGGACAGCGAACTCGTCGGTTCGTCGAACGCGATCACGCGCGCGTCGCGCATCAGCGCCTTGCCGATCTCGATCATCTGGCGCTGGCCGATCGACAAATACTTCACCGGGATGTCCGGATCGATGTGCTCGCCGAGGCGCTCCAGCGCATCGAGCGCACGCACCGCGAGCGCGCGCTCGTCGACCACGCCGAGCCGGCTCGGCAACTGCCCGAGCATCAGGTTCTCCGCGACCGTCAGCTCCGGCACCAGATGCAGCTCCTGGTAGATGATCGCGATGCCGGCCTCGAGCGCGGCGCGCGTCGACGCGAAGCGCTGCACCGTGCCGTTCAACGTCAGCGTGCCGGCCTGCGGCTGGTTCACGCCGGACAGCACTTTCAACAGCGTCGACTTGCCCGCGCCGTTCTCGCCCATCAGCCCGTGCACTTCGCCCGCGCGCACCGACAGCGACACGGCATCGAGCGCGCGCACGCCCGGGAATGTCACCGTGATCCCGTCGAGCGCGAGCAGCGCGCCGCCTGGCGGCGGCGCGGCGGCGCCGCGCGTGGCCGCGTCATCGTTGCCGGACACGGCCGTGATCGTCTGCATCGTCATCGCGTCGTCGCCTCGCACGCTCAGATGCCGAGCTCGGTGCGCACGGCCTGCCAGTTCGCGCGCGTCATCAGCTTGCCGCTCGTCTGCGTGTCGGCCGGCGGCGTCTTGCCGTTGCGGATCCAGTCGACGAGGTTCTGCGTGCTGTCCTTGCCGTGGTTCGTCGAGCTGACCGCGATCGTCCCGTAGAAGCCGGTCGGCTCCTTCTTCTGGAATTCGGCGAACGCCTCGCCCGCGCCGTTGATGCCGACGCCGATCACGTCGGCCGCCGGGATGTGCAGCTGTTCGGTCGCGCGCACCGCGCCGAGCACGGTTTCCTCGTTCAGCGCGTAGACCACCCACTTCTTCACGTTCGGATGGCGCGCGAGCACGGGCGCGGCGGCGCTGAAGCCGCCTTCGTCGTCGGTCGTCTTCTGCGGCGCGTCGAAGATGTTCTCCTTGCGGAAGCCGTTCGCGAGCAACGCCTGCGTCGCGCCGTCGGTGCGCAGCTTCGCGGTCGGCAGCTCGTAGTTGGTGATGCGCAGCGCGCCGACTTCCTCCGGCTTCCAGCCGCGGCGCTTCATCTCGTCGGCGATCGCCTGGCCGACCTGGTTGCCGATCTTGATCGCCGACATCCCGAGATGCGGCACGTTCGACAGCGGCTTGCCGGTCGAGTCGACGAGCTGGTCGTCGACGGTCACGAACTTCATGTTGTAGCGCTTCGCGCGCGCGGCGATCGCCGGCCCGAGGCGCACGTCGGGCGCGCAGATCACGAAGCCCTGCGCGCCTTGCGAGCCGAGGTTGTCGATCGCGGCGAGCACCTTCTCGCCGTCCGGCGTGCCGATCTTCACGACCGAGAAGTTCTCCTTCTGGCCGAGCGTGGCGGCCGCGTTCTGCTCGTTGATGAACCATGCCTGCTCGGGCATCTTCACCAGGAAGCCGATCTTCAGCGGCGCGTCGGCGTGCGCGGCGCCCTGCATCCCGAGCGGCGCGAGGCAAAGCGCGGCCAACAGTGCGCGCAGGGTGTGTCGGCGAGTCGTGCGGTTCATGCGGTGTCTCCTTGTATTGGCTTGGGTCTTCAACATCCGTCGTACACGGTCGCGCTCGCGATGAGGCGCGCCGGCACGTTTTCAGCGGCCGAACGCGTCGGTCCCGACGCGCCGCCCGAACAGGAACGCGTCGGCGACGAGCCGCAACGGCCGTACGTCGACGTCGCTTTCGCCGCGCGCGATCAGCGCGCGGAAGTGAGCATACAGCGCCGGATACTCGCGCTGCGGGCCGATCTCGACCGGCTCGCCGGCGATCGACAGTTGCGCGCCGCCGCGGCTGATCGCGAGCACGCCGTCCGACGTGTCGACCGCGATCTCCCATTGCTCGACGGGGCCGTGCCGCCAGTCGAATTCCGCGTGCACGGGCACGCCGTCCGTATCGGCGCAATCGAGTTCGGCCGCGATCGGCGTCTGCACGTCGCTCGGCACGTAGAGCGTCGCTTCGCGCAGCACGAGCTCGCGCGGCAGGATCCGCGTGACGATCGACAGCGCATTGATGCCGGGATCGAACACGCCGAGGCCGCCCGGCTCCCAGATCCATTGCTGCCCCGGATGCCAGCGCCGCACGTCTTCCTTCCAGCGCACCTGCACCGCGCGGATCGTGCGCGTCGCGAGCCACGCGCGCGCCGGTTCCACCGCGCTCGCGCAGCGCGAATGCCAGGTCGCGAACAGCGTGAGGCCGCGTTCGCGCGCGAGCGCGTCCAGCGCGGCCACTTCGCCCAGCGTCGCGCCCGGCGGCTTCTCGAGCATCACGTGCTTGCCGGCTTCGAGCGCCGCGCGCGCCTGCGCGTAGCGCACCTGCGGCGGCGCGCACAGCGACACCGCTTCGAGTTCGGGCTCGGCGGCCAGCAGCGCACCCAGCTCCGGATAATTGCGCACGCCGCTGACTTCCGCGTGACGGCTCGCGCACGCGGTCAGCGCGAAGCCCGGTTCGGCGGCGATCGCCGGCAAATGCTGGTCACGCGCGATCTTGCCGATTCCGATCACGCCCAGCGAAATCACCTTGCTCATCTGCGTTCCTCCTTCGCTACTCGGTCAGTGCGCCCAGCGCAGCACGAGCGGATCGAGCCGGCGCGCGATCGCGAGCAGCTCCGCACGCGTGTCCGGATGCAGCTCCGGCATCGGATGCCGCGGCCGCTCGCACGCGATCACACCGCCTTCGCGCATCAGCGCCTTCGCGGTGAGAATGCCGGACTGGCGGTTCTCGTGATTGATCAGCGGCAGCCACGCCTGGTAGCGTGCGTACGCGTCGTCCTGCCGCCCTTCGCGCCACGCTTCGAGGATCGGCCGGATGCCGTCCGGATATGCGCCGCCCGTCATCGCGCCGGTCGCGCCGGCATGCAGGTCGGCGAGCAGCGTGATCGCCTCCTCGCCGTCCCACGGCCCTTCGATCGCGTCGCCGCCGAGCCGGATCAGCTCGCGCAGCTTGTTCGCGGCGCCGGGCGTCTCGATCTTGAAGTACGCGACCTGCTCGATCTCGCGCGCCATCCGCGCAAGCAACGGCGCGGACAGCGCGGTGCCGCTCGCGGGCGCATCCTGGATCATGATCGGGATGTCGATCGCATCCGACACGCGCGCATAGAAGTCGACGATCTGCGCTTCGGGCACGCGGAACGTCGCGCCGTGATACGGCGGCATCGTCATCACCATCGCCGCGCCGAGCTGCTGCGCGCGCAGGCTGCGCGCCGCGCACACCTGCGTGCTGTAGTGCGACGTCGTGACGATCACCGGCACGCGGCCGGCGACGTGCTCGAGGATCGTGCGCGTGAGCACGTCGCGTTCGTCGTCGGTGATCGCGAATTGCTCGGAGAAGTTCGCGAGGATGCACAGCCCGTCGGAGCCCGCATCAATCATGAAATCGACCGCGCGCTTCTGGCTCGCGAGGTCGAGCTCGCCGGTCTCGGAAAACGTCGTCGGGACGACGGGGAAGATGCCGCGATAGCGCGGTGTGCTGCTCGATGTCATGGTTCGGGTCCTGCGTCGGTCGAATCGGCGTTCAGCCGGAAAAACAAGGCGTTCAGGATTCGCGGGCGAATGCGCGCGCGGCCGGCTCGGGCGCACGCAGCGCGGCCCGGACCACGAACGTCATCAGCACCGCGAACAACAGCGTCGCCGCGAGAAAGTACAGGCCGGCCGCGAGACTGCCGGTCGATGCCTTGATCAGGCCGATGCCGTACGGCCCGAAGTAGCCGCCGAGATTCGCGAGCGAATTGATCGCGGCGATGCCGACCGCCGCACTCGTGCCGGTCAGGAATTCGCCGGGCAGCGCCCACACGACGGCCTGGATCGAATAGAGCGAGAACGCGGTCAGGCAGATGAACGCGAACTGCAGCGCGGGCTGCCGCACCCATGCGCTCGCGGCCATCGTCACGGCGGCCGCCGCCGACACGACGACGATGTGCCAGTAGCGCTCGCGCTTGCGGTCCGAATGGCGCGGCACGACGAGCAGGCCGACCACCGCGAACAGATACGGTACCGCGGACAGCAGCCCGGTCGCCGCATCGCCGGCGCCGAATGCGTGGATGATCGTCGGCAGCCAGAGCGACAGTCCGTAGATGCACACCGGAAACGGCAGGAACAGCGCGGCGAGCAGCAGCACGCGGCGGTCGCGCAATGCGGCGAGCGGATTGCCGTGCGAAGCCGGTCGATACGTGTCGCGGTCGGCGGCGAGCTGCCGCGCGATCCAGCGGCGCTGGTCGTCGTTCAGCCAGCGCGCATGCGCGGGCGACTCGGGCAACAACCGAAGCGTCGGCCATGCGAGCAGCACGGCCGGCAAGCCGCTGACGACGAACAGCGTCTGCCAGTCCGATAGGCCGAACCAGCCGTGCGTCGACAGCAGCCAACCGGCGAGCGGGCCCGTCACGATGCCGGCGAGCGGCTGCGCGAGCACGAGCAGGCCGATCACGCGCGCACGGTCGCGCATCGGGAACCATTGCGTGAGGAAGTACAGGATGCCGGGATAGAGGCCGGCTTCGGCCGCGCCGAGCAGGAAGCGCAGCACGTAGAAACTGGCCGGCCCCTGCACGAGCGCCATCGCGATCGTGATCACGCCCCACGTCGCGAGGATGCGCGCGAACCACACGCGTGCGCCGAAGCGTCCGAGCGCGAGGTTGCTCGGCACTTCGCACAGGAAGTAGCCGATGAAGAACAGTCCGGCGCCGAGGCCGTACGCGGCGTCGCCGAGGCCGATCGCCGCGTTCATGTGCAGCTTCGCGAAGCCGACGACCGTACGGTCGACGTAGGCGACCACGTAGATCAGCGCGAGGAACGGCACCAGCTTGCGCGTGAGCAGGCGGGTCAGTTGCCGTTCGTCGACGGCTGCCGGGGAATCGGACTGTGCCGCCACGGCGTGCGCGGGCGTGTACTGCGTCGTCATCTTGTCTCCTGTAGCCCACGTTGGCGCTTTAGCGCTTGCGGGGGTCCCATGCTTCGCGGTAGCCCACGTTGGCGCTTTAGCGCTTGCGGGGGTCCCATGCTTCGCGGTCGGCCTCCGTTTGCGTCTTGGCGCTTGCGGAGGCCCCATGCTTTACGGCGGCCCGGTTAAGCGCCCTGCCACAGCCGGCACTTCACCCTACTTCCCTCAGGCTCCACCGCGATCCGTTTGTCGCTCAATGCGAATGGCTCGGCACGTCCGCGCCGCGCATGCCGACCAGGAAGTCGAGGTCGCACCCCTCGTCGGCCTGCAGCACGTGATCGATATACAGCCGCGCGTAGCCGCCCTTGCCCAATTGCGCGGCCACGCCCGGCGCCGCGGTCGGATCGACGTCCGACAGGCGGCGCTGCAGTTCGTCGTCCGGAATGTCCAGGTGCAGCGTGCCGGCCTCGCAGTCGAGCTCGATCCAGTCGCCGTTGCGCACGGCGGCCAGCGGGCCGCCCGCGGCCGCTTCCGGCGCGACGTGCAGCACCACCGTGCCGTACGCGGTGCCGCTCATCCGTGCATCGGAGATCCGCACCATGTCCTTCACGCCCTGGCGCAGCAGCTTCGGCGGCAGCCCCATGTTGCCGACCTCCGCCATCCCCGGATAACCGCGCGGCCCGCAGTTCTTCAGCACCATCACCGAACTCGCATCGACGTCGAGCGCTTCGTCGTTGATCGTCGCCTTGTAGTGCTCGAGGTTCTCGAACACCACCGCCCGGCCACGATGCTTCAGCAGCTCGGGGCTCGCCGCCGACGGCTTCAGCACCGCGCCGCGCGGCGCGAGATTGCCGCGCAGGATGCAGATCCCGCCGTCGGCGATCAGCGGCCGGTCGAGCGGGCGAATCACCTCGTCGTCGTAGTTCGGCGCTTCGCGCACGTTGTCCCACAGCGACTTGCCGTTGACGGTCAGCGCGTCCGGGTGCGGCAGCAGACCGCCTTCGCCGAGCCGGCGCAGCACGGCCGGCAGGCCGCCCGCGTAATAGAACTCCTCCATCAGGAAGCGCCCGGACGGCATCAGGTCGACGATCGTCGGCGTGTCGCGGCCGATGCGCATCCAGTCCTCGAGTTCGAGCGGCACGCCGATGCGGCCCGCGATCGCCTTCAGGTGGATCACCGCGTTGGTCGAGCCGCCGATCGCCGCGTTCGCGCGGATCGCGTTCTCGAACGCCGCGCGCGTCAGCACCTTCGACAGCACGAGCCCTTCGAGCGCCATCTCGACGATCCGGATGCCGGACATGTGCGCGAGCACGTAGCGGCGCGAATCGACGGCCGGGATCGCTGCGTTGTGCGGCAGCGCCACGCCGAGCGCCTCGGCCATGCACGCCATCGTCGACGCGGTGCCCATCGTGTTGCAGGTGCCGGCCGAGCGCGACATGCCGGCTTCGGCCGACAGAAAGTGATGCAGGTCGATCTCGCCCGCCTTCAGCGATTCGTGCAGTTGCCACACGGCGGTGCCCGAGCCGATGTTCTTGCCTTCGAGCTTGCCGTTCAGCATCGGGCCGCCCGACACGACGATCGCCGGCACGTCGCAGCTCGCCGCGCCCATCAGCAGCGCGGGTGTCGTCTTGTCGCAGCCGGCGAGCAGCACGACCGCGTCGATCGGATTGCCGCGGATCGCTTCCTCGACGTCCATCGACGCAAGGTTGCGCGTGAGCATCGCCGACGGCCGCAGGTTCGATTCACCGTTCGAGAACACCGGGAACTCGACCGGGAACCCGCCCGCCTCGAAGATCCCGCGCTTCACGTGCTCGGCGAGCTTGCGGAAGTGCGCATTGCACGGCGTCAGCTCGGACCACGTGTTGCAGATGCCGATGATCGGCCGACCGTCGAACTCATGATCGGGGATGCCCTGGTTCTTCATCCAGCTTCGGTACATGAAGCCGTTCTTGTCGTTCGTGCCGAACCATTGGGTGGAGCGCAGCCTGGGTTTTGTTGCCGACATCGTCAGTCCTGTGGTGACGGGATACCGGCGCAGTCTAGGCAGAATTTTGATAACTCGCTAATGACGTTTTAGGCGATTACGATATCGATTCCGATATCGATATAAACCCGTACCATGCTCGACGCCAGCCCGTGGGGAAACCGCAGCCGCCTGAAGACGCGCCAGCTCCTGCTGGTCGTCGCGCTCGCCGACGAAGGCAGCATTCACCGCGCTGCGGCCGCGCTGAACATGACGCAGCCGGCCGCGTCGAAGCTGCTGCGCGAGCTCGAGGAATCGATCGGCGCGGTGCTGTTCGAGCGCCTGCCGCGCGGGATGCGGCCGACGCTGTACGGTGACGCGCTGATCCGCCACGCGCGCGCGGCGCTCGGCAGCCTCGACCAGGCGCGCGAGGAGCTGGCCGCGCTGAAGGCCGGCCATCTCGGGCATGTGGCGGTGGGCGCGATCACGTCGCCGGGGTTGCGGCTCGTGCCGCCGGCCGTCGCCGCGGTGAAGGGCACGCATGCGAACGTGCGTGTATCCGTCGCGATCGACACGAGCAATGTGCTGCTCGAACACCTCGCGCAGGACAAGCTCGACATCGTGCTCGGCCGGCTGTCGGCCGAACACGACAAGTTGCACCTGCGCTACGAGCCGCTGACCGGCGAGCCGGTCGCGGCGGTCGTGCGGCCCGGCCATCCGCTGCTCGCGCAGGCGCCGCTGTCGCTCGCCGACGTGCAGCGTGCCGCGTGGGTCATGCCGCCGGCCGGCAGCGTGCTGCGCCATCGCTTCGAGCTCGTGTTCCAGCGCGCGAGCCTCGCGCCGCCCGCGAACGTCGTCGAGACGGCCGCGCTGCTGTTCATCACGCAGTTGATCGAGCAGAGCGACATGATCGCTGTGCTCGCGGAGGACGTCGCGCTGTACTACGCGCGACATGGCATCGTGTCGGTGCTGCCGCTGGAGATGGATTGCCGGATGGACGATTTCGGGATCATCACGCGCACCGACCGGCTGCATTCGCCGGCCGTCGCGGTGATGGCGGAGGCGATCCGCGCGGCCGCGCGGGAGGTGTACGGGGTCGCGTTGTAACGTTACGCCGCCGCGAATTCGATCACCGGTTCGCACCGAATCGGGAAGTTCACGGAGTTCGCGATATAGCACTTCGCATGCGCATCGTGATGCAGCCGCTCGGCCAGTTCGCGATCGTCGCCCGCGCGGATCGTCACGCGCGGATGCAGCACGATTTCGGTGAAGCGCCCGTGCTCGGGGCTGTCGAGCATCGTCCCTTCGGCGTCGTCGACATACGCGAGCACGCGGATGCCGGCTTCCGAGCAAAGATGCAGATACCACAGCTTGTGGCACGCCGATGCCGACGCGAGCAGCAGATCCTCCGGATTCCAGCGCGCCGCGTCGCCGCGAAACGCCGCGTCCGACGAGCCCGGAATGTCCGGCTTCGTACCCGCGCTGATCACATGATCGCGGCCGTATTCGCGATACCCCGACGTGCCGGTTCCCCGGTTGCCGGTCCACTCGACTGCCACGCGGTACTTGTGTTCGCCATGCGCCATCTCGCTCTCCTCTGCACTCGGATGTGAGTGCCGTCATTGTGTCACCGCAATGCCATTTGGTATACCATTATTCCAAAATGAGGACTCAAGGGCATGGAAACCAGACTCGATTCCACGGCGGACGCCGTAGCCGCATCGCTGCGGGAAATGATCATCAACGGCGAGTTGCAGGCCGGCGAGCGGCTGGTCGAGCGCGACCTCGCCGAGCACTTCGGGATCAGCCGGATTCCGATGCGCGAGGCGATCCAGCGCCTCGAGCGCGAAGGGCTGCTGGACATTTTCCGCAATCGCGGCGCGGTCGTGCGGATGCTGAGCGCGTCCGACGTGCAGGAAATCTACGACATGCGCATGCTGCTCGAAGGCGACGCCATCTACCGGAGCGTGAAGCGGCTCGACGACGAAACGCTGGCGCGCGCCGAACTCGTGCATCGCTTGCTCGGCGAATCGAGCGTGGCGCGCCGCCAAGGCGAGCTGAACCGTGAATTCCATGTGCTGCTGTATTCGTGCTGCGGCAACGCGCGCCAGTTGAAGGCGATCGCGGAACTGCGCAGTCAGGTCGAGCGGTACGAGCGCCTGCAGGCCACGCTGCTCGCCGACACACCTTCGTTCCAGGTCGAGCACGACGCAATCCTCCAAGCCTGCCGCGAGCGCAATGCCCGCAGCGCCCGTGCGATGACCGTCGCGCATCTGGACTCGGCCCGGCGCATCGTGATGCGGCTCGTCGAAGGCGACTGAGGCCGGCCGGCGGCCGAGCGCGGTCTCGCGCGTTTCCGGCCACCATCACGCGGCAAGCCATCCGATCGGCCTCGCCGGCTGGAAACGCTCACTCCCGTGCATATCCAGCGGTCGCAGGCGCAGCGTGCCCCACGACCCGATAGTTCGCCCGGCGGGCCTCCGAACACAACCCGGCAGCTCTTCGTTCTCCCGCTCCCTCTCCCCGCAATGCAACAAGGTCAACTTACGATTGCAAATACATCTCATTTGCATTAGATTTCGGCGCGCGAATGAACTGTTTGGAACACGGATGCCGGCGCGAGACGGCCCGCGGTGCCCGAACGCGGACCAATCTCTGAAGGACAGGGTATGAGCAGGAAGAACTGGGCGGCCGCACCGATGGCCATCGTCGTCGGCACGGCCGGCCTGAGCGCCGCCGAGGCTCAGGAACTGTCGCTGCCCGCGATCGAAGTCTCCGGGCAGCGCACGACGGCGCCGTTTCGCGCGCCGGAATCGACGAGCGCGACGCGCACCGAGACGGACGTGATGGAGATTCCGTTCGCGGTCAGCAGCGTCGACAAGAAACTGATCCAGACGGTGGCCGCCACACGCGGCGAAGACCTGTACGACTGGGTCGCCGGCGTCGCGCGGCAAAACAACTTCGGCGGGCTGTGGGACAACTACGCGGTGCGCGGCTTCGCCGGCGACGGCAATACGTCCGGCACCGACTACCTCGTCAACGGCTTCTCGTGGAATCGCGGCATCAGTGTGCCGCGCGACACCGCCACGCTCGAACGCATGGAAGTCCTCAAGGGGCCCGCGTCCGCGCTATACGGCCGCGGCGACCCCGGCGGGCTCATCAGCTACACGACGAAGCAGCCGCAGTTCGCGCGCGCGAACACGATCGGCGTGTCGGCCGGCAGCTACGGCGCGCTGCGCGAGACGCTCGATTCGACCGGCCCCGTCACGAAGTCGCTCGCATACCGCTTCATCGCGATGAACGAGGACAACGGCAGCTTCCGCGATACCGTGTCGAGCAAGCGCTACCTGTTCGCGCCGTCGTTCACGTGGGACATCGGCGCGGACACGACGCTCCACTACGAATTCGAGACCGCCCGCCAGCGCGCGCCGCTCGATCGCGGCGTGGTCGCGGTCAACGGGCAGCTCGGCGTGGTGCCGGCGTCGAGGTTCATGGGCGAGCCGCGCGACGGCAACTACGACGTGCGCAACTCGGGCCACCAGTTCACGCTCGAGCATCGCTTCAATGCCGACTGGTCGGTCAACGCCGGCTTCGCGCAGCGCGACACCGACCTGTCCGGCCGCTCGTCCGAAGCGTTCGCGCTACAGCCGGACGGGCGTACGCTATGGCGCCGCTACCGGCAGGTCGCGTTTCACTCGAACGACGTGCAAGGCCGCGTCGAGGTGGCCGGCAAGGCCCGCACGGCCGGCATCGGCCATACGTTCGTGATGGGCGTCGACGCGTACCGCTTCAACTACGACCAGTTCGTCTCGCGCTCGACGCCGACGGCCGCGGCGCCGTATGCGATCGACATCTTCGATCCGGTCTACGGCCAGCCGGCGCCCATGCCGCGCACCGCGACGAACCTGCTCGAGCGCGACGACGGCCAGGGCCTGTACGCGCAGGACACGCTCGCGTTCGGGCCGCACTGGAAAGTGCTCGCCGGGCTGCGCTGGGACCGCTTTCACCAGTCGGTCGAGAACCGCCTGAAGGGCGTGACGACGACCCAGCTGCAAACGGCGCTGAGCCCGCGGCTCGGCATCGTGTACGAGGCCAGCTCCGCGCTGTCGCTCTACGCGAACACCGCGTATTCGTTCCGGCCGAACAACGGCGCCGACGTGAACGGCCGCGCGTTCGATCCGGAGAAGGGGCACGGCTATGAGGCCGGCGTGAAATGGGCCGGCACGCGCTGGCTCGCGACCGTCGCCGCGTTCTACGTGAACAAGCGCAACGTGCTGAGCGCCGATCCGGCGAACGCCGGGTTCTCGCGTGCGGCCGGCGAAGTACGCAGCCGCGGCGTCGAATTCGAATGGAACGGCGAACTCGGCCACGGGGTGCGCGGCATCGTCAACCTCGCGTACGTCGATGCGCAGGTCACGCACGACAACGTGCTGACGCCGGGCGCACGCCTCGTCGACATTCCGCGGCTGAGCGGGAGCGCGCTGCTGATGTATGAAACCGCGCTGCCGCTCGTCGACAAGGCCGGCGCGGGCGCGGGCGTGATCTACGTCGGACGCCGTGCGGGCAACACCGCGAACACGCAGGATGGCTTCGACCTGCCCGCTTACGCGACCGTGCAGCTCAACGGCTACGTGCAGGTCAACAAGCATCTGCGCGCGTCGGTCGTGCTGAACAACCTGTTCAATCGCACGTACTACGTCAGCTCGTACAACAACCTGTGGGTCACGCCGGGCGCGCCGCGCAGCCTGTTCGCGTCGCTCGCTTACTCGTTCTAGAACGGCTGGTCGACGAGCATCGCGCGCCGGACGCGAACCGTGCGTGCGGTGCGTGGAAAGCCACGACGCCGCAGAGCATGTCCGCCCATTGCCGCAAGGTGCGCGCCGACCCTCGCTACATAGAGCGTGGCCCCGACACCGCCGCTGTCGTCCCGCGCACAACCAACCGCGGCAACGACGCGATCCGCACGCGCGACGCATCGTCGATCCGACCGCCCGCCTCGCGCAGCGCGTTGAGCAGTTCGACCGCGAGCCCGGCGGCCTCGGCGGTCGGGATCGCGACGGTTGTCAACGTGGGACGCGTGTCGCTGGCCAGATGAATATCGGTAATGCCGACGATCGACAGGTCGTCGGGCACGCGCCGGCCGCGATCGGCCGCCGCGTGCAGCGCGCCGATCGCGGGCAGATCATTGGTCGCGACCAGCGCGGTCAGCCCGGCATGCGCGTCGAGCAGCCGGCCCGCCGCGCGCACGCCGCCTTCGATCGAATCGGAATCGGGCCCGGCCGCGACGATCGATGCGTCGAGCCCCGCTTCGCGCATCACGTCGACGAAGCCGTCATAGCGCGCCGCCTGCACGCCGCTCGCCGAGCCGCCGACGATCACGCCGATCGTCCGGTGCCCGAGTTCGAGCAGATGCCGCGTCGCGATCCGCCCGGCTTCGCGGAAATCCACCGCCACGCACGGCAACCCTTCGGGCGGCGCATCGGGCCGCTCCCACAGACACAGCACGACCGGCACGCCGCGCCGCGCGACGTCCACCAGATCCGGCAGGTGCAGGTTCGCGTTGGTCACGAGAATGCCTTCGGAGATCGTGCCGGCGATCTGATCGAGATACGCTCGCCCCTGCAACGGGTCTTCGTTCGTATTGCAGACGATCAGGAACTGCCCGTTGCGGCGCACCGCGCGCTCGACCGCGAGCGCGAACTCCGGATAGAACGGGTTCGCGATGCTCGATACCATCAGCGCGACCGTCGGCGCGCGCCCTTCCGCGAGTGCCCGCGCCGCGAGATGCGGCCGGTACCCGAGCGCCTGCACGGCTTCGAGCACGCGCGCGCGGGTGGCTTCGCCAACCCGGCCGCGGTTGCGCAGCACGTTCGAGACCGTCGCGGCCGTCACGCCGGCGCGGCGGGCCACTTCATCGAGTGTCGCCATGACTTGCTCACTATATGAGACGTTGATCCAGTATTTGCTTCGCTCACCGAAGCGGCGCACTATCGCCGCACACCCTGCCGCCCGACCGACGGGCGCGACTCGGCCGCGATCGCTATCGGCTCTTTTTTTGATCGCGATGATTAAGCGCTTAAGCACTGATGAAAGCGCATTAAAACACGGAGCGGAGACAATGGCGAGCATCTCGATGCGACGCGTGCAGAAAGCCTATGGCGAGCACGCGCCGGTCATTCGCGACGTCGATCTGGAGATCGGCGCGCACGAGTTCTGCGTGTTCCTCGGGCCGTCCGGCTGCGGCAAGTCGACCCTGCTGCGGATGATCGCGGGCCTCGAGGATCTGAGCGACGGCGAGCTGTCGATCGACGGCCGGCGCGTCGACCACGTGCCGGCCGCCGAGCGCGGCGTCGCGATGGTGTTCCAGAGCTACGCGCTGTTTCCGCACATGACGGTCTACGAGAACATGGCGTTCGGGCTGAAGCTCGCGCGCGTGCCGAAGGCCGAGATCGACCGGAAGGTGCGCGACGCCGCGCGGATCCTGCAGCTCGATACGCTGCTCGAGCGCAAGCCGAAGGCGCTGTCCGGCGGCCAGCGGCAGCGCGTCGCGATCGGCCGCGCGATCGTGCGCGAGCCCGGCGTGTTCCTGTTCGACGAACCGCTGTCGAACCTCGACGCGGCGCTGCGCGGCCAGACCCGCATCGAAATCGCGAAGCTGCACCGGCAGTTCGAACGCGCGAGCGTCGTCTACGTGACGCACGACCAGACCGAAGCAATGACGCTCGCCGACAAGATCGTGCTGCTGCACGCCGGCGCCGACACCGCGCAGCACGGCAGCATCGCGCAGATCGGCGCGCCGCTCGACCTCTATCACCATCCCGCCAGCCGCTTCGTCGCCGGCTTCATCGGCTCGCCGCGGATGAACTTCCTGCCGGCCGTCGTCGCCGCCTGCGACGCGCGGCACACGACCGTCACCGTCGTGCCGTCCGGCGAAACCTTCACGCTGCCGCGCGACGGCGCCGCGCTCGCGCCGGGCGCGACCGTCACGCTCGGCATCCGCCCCGAACACCTGACGCTCGGCGCCGCGCCCGACGCGACGACGCTCGCGCGCGACGTCGCGCTCGTCGAACGCCTCGGCGAGCAGACCTACGTGCACCTCGACCAGCCCGGCGGCACGCCGCTGATCGCGAAGGTGCCCGGCGACGCGCCGCTGCGCATCGGCGAGCGCGTGCACGCGCAGGCGCCGGCCGCGGCCTGTCACCTCTTCACCGAAGACGGCCGCGCGGTGCCCGCGCGCGCCGACATTCCCGTCCACCACTACGCATAAGGATCGGCATGCGCCTCGGAGTCTGTTACTACCCGGAACACTGGCCGGAATCGATGTGGGCCGACGACGCCCGCCGGATGACGGCGCTCGGCATCGCGCAGGTGCGGATCGCCGAATTCGCGTGGAGCCGCATCGAGCCGTCGCCGGGCGAATACGACTGGGGCTGGCTCGACCGCGCGGTCGACGTGCTCGGTGCGGCCGGCCTCGAGATCGTGATGTGCACGCCGACCGCGACGCCGCCGAAATGGCTCGTCGACCGTCACCCCGACATCCTCGCGATTGGCGCGGACGGCCGGCCGCGCGGGTTCGGTTCGCGCCGCCACTACGACTTCTCGTCGCCGACCTATCTCGAAGCGTCGCGCCAGATCTGCACGGCGGTCGCCGAACGCTACGGCCGCCACCCGGCCGTCCGCTACTGGCAGACGGACAACGAGCTCGGTTGCCACCAGACGGTGGTCAGCTATTCGCCCGCCGCGCTCGTGCGCTTTCGTGAATGGCTGAAGGCGCGCTACGGCACGATCGACGCGCTGAACCGCGCGTGGGGCACCGTGTTCTGGAGCATGGAGTACCGGCATTTCGACGAAGTCGACGCGCCCATCGGCACCGTGACCGAAGCGCATCCGTCGCATCGCCTCGACTACCGGCGCTTCGCGTCGGATGAGGTCGCGCGCTATCACCGGATGCAGGTCGACGTGATCCGCGCGCATTCGCCGGGCCGGCCCGTCGCGCACAACTTCATGCAGCTGTTCACCGAGTTCGATCATTACGAAGTGGCGCGCGACCTCGACATCGCGACGTGGGACAGCTATCCGCTCGGCGCGCTCGAGGAGCAATGGTTCGCGCCCGAGCTGAAGGCACGCTGGCTGCGCACCGGCCATCCGGATTTCGCGTCGTTCAATCACGATCTCTATCGCGGGATGTCGAAGCTGCCGTTCTGGGTGATGGAGCAGCAGCCGGGGCCCGTGAACTGGGCGCAGTGGAACCCCGCGCCGCTGCCGGGCATGGTGCGCCTGTGGAGCTGGGAAGCGTTCGCGCACGGCGCCGGCTGCGTGTCGTACTTCCGCTGGCGGCAGGCGCCGTTCGCGCAGGAGCAGATGCATGCGGGCCTGCACACGCCGGACAACCAGCTCGACGAAGGCGGCCGCGAAGCGCAGCGCGTCGCGCATGAAATCGCCGCCGTGCTCGACGCCGGCGCCGATGCCGACGCGAACGGCGCGGTGCGCGCCCCCGTCGCGCTGGTGTTCGACTATGAAGCGAAGTGGCTGTTCGAAGTGCAGCCGCAAGGCGCCGATTTCCACTACCCGCGCTGCGCGTTCGAGTACTACTCGGCGCTGCGTTCGCTCGGCCTCGACGTCGACGTGATCTCCGCGCATGCGCCGCTCGACGGCTACCGGCTCGTCGTCGTGCCGCCGCTGCCGATCGTGCCGGACGACTTCGCGGCCCGGCTCGCCGCATCGGGCGCGCATGCGGTGTTCGGCCCGCGCACCGGTTCGAAAACCGCCGACCTGCAGATTCCGCCGACGCTGCCGCCCGGCCCGCTCGCGTCGATCCTGCCGCTGCGCGTGTGGCGCGTCGAATCGCTGCGGCCGAACGTGACCGAGCCGGTCGACGGCACGTTGCGCGACGGCTCGGCGTTCACCGGCGACGCACGCCGCTGGCGCGACCTCGTCGAGCTGCGCGACGATGCACCCAGCGTCGTGCGTGCGCGCTTCGCCGATGGTCATCCGGCCTGCGTGTCGCACGGCGCACTGCACTACTGGGCCGCGCTGTTCGACGACGCGACCACCGCGCGCCTGTTCGCCGACGTCGCGGCCGAAGCGGGCCTGACACCGTCACCGCTCGGCGACGGCGTGCGCGTGAGCCGACGCGGCGGCCTGACCTACGTATTCAACTATGGCAGCGCGCCGCACACGGTCGATGGCGTGCCGCCGTCCGCGTTTGTGGTCGGCGCCGCGCAGGTCGAGCCGCAAGGCGTCGCCGTGTATCGCAGCCGTTCGTAGCAACCGCCCCCGGCGCCGCGACGCGCCGGTCACGCACAACGACAGACACACAGGACTGGAGACACACATGACACATCGCCCCCTTCGCGTCGCCGCCCGGCTTGCGACCGCCGCCGCCATCGCGTTCGCTTCGCTCGGCGCCGCGGCGCCGGCCGACGCGGGCACGCTGACGATCAACATCGCGTTCAAGGGCGCCAGCCAGCGCGCGGTCTGGCAGTCGACGATCGAGGCGTTCCACAAGGCCCATCCCGACATCGACGTGAAGCCCACCTTCGTCGACGAGGAAGCGTACAAGGTGCAGCTCCCCGCGTGGCTCACCACCGTCGCGCCCGACGTGGTCAACTGGCACGCGGGCGAGCGCATGGCGTACTACGCGAAGCGCGGGCTGTTCGAGGACCTGAGCGGCGACTGGACGAAGAACGGCTGGGACGCGATGTACGCGTCGACGCGCAGCGCATCGTCGTACAACGGCAAGCAGTACGCGGCGCCGACCGTCTATTACTCGTGGGGGCTGTTCTACCGCAAGGACCTGTTCCGCAAGGTCGGCATCGCCGACGAGCCGAAGGCCTGGGACCAGTTTCTCGATGCGTGCAAGAAGCTGAAGGCGGCCGGCATCACGCCGATCGCGGTCGGCGGCCGCGACGCGTGGACGCTCGCCGGCTGGTTCGACTATCTCGACCTGCGCCTGAACGGCAACGCGTTCCACCAGCAGCTGATGGCCGGCGACGTGCCGTACACCGACCCGCGCGTGAAGAAGGTCTACACGACGTGGAAATCGCTGATCGACTCGGGCTACTTCATCGACAACGCGCTGTCCTACGATCTCGACGGCGCGCAGCCGTTCCTGTTCCAGGGCAAGGCCGCGATGATGCTGATGGGTACCTTCATCGCGGCCGGCTTTCCGCCGAACGTGAAGCAGGAAATGGGCTATTACCGCTTCCCGATCATCGACCCGAAGGTGCCGACCGCCGAGGACGGCCCGGTCGAATCGCTGCACATCCCGACCAAGGCGAAGAACAAGGCCGACGCGCATACGTTCCTCGCGTTCGTCGAAACGCCCGAGATGGGTGCGAAGCTCGCGGAAGGGCTCGGCTCGCTGTCGGCCAACAGCAAGTCGCCGGAGCCGGCCGATCCGATTTCGCGGATCGGCTTCCGGATCCTCGCCGACACCAAGGGCGGCGTCGCGCAGTTCTACGACCGCGACATGACCAAGGAGATGGCCGACGAAGGGATGAAGGGGATGCAGCAGTTCCTCGCGAATCCCGCGCAGCTCGATACCGTGCTCGCGCAGCTCGAACAGACCCGCAAGCGGATCTACAAGAAGTAACCGCGTGACCCAGGCGGCGGCCGCGTGTGCGTGCCGCCGTGTCCGCCCAGGAGGCTTGCCGTGTCCCGTCCGATCACGTCCACCCCGCCCGCCGGCGCCACGCCGCCGCGTGGTGCATCCGCCGCCACCGCGCTGCCCGCGCGCCGCCCGTCGCCCGCCGTGCGGCGGCAACAGCGCGCCGCGTGGCTCTTTCTCGCGCCCGCGTGCGCGATGGTTGCCGTCTATGTGATCTGGCCGATCCTGTCGACGCTGTGGCTGAGCCTCTGCAACTGGGACGGGATGACCGAGCGCACGTTCGTCGGTCTCGCGAACTACGTCGAGCTGCTGCACGCGCCGACCTTCTACACCGCGCTGCGCAACAACGTGATCTGGCTTGCGCTGTTCATGCTCGCGCCGCCGCTCGGCCTCGCGCTCGCGCTGTACCTGAACCAGGCAGTGGCCGGCATCCGGCTCGTGAAGTCGCTGTTCTTCGCGCCGTTCGTGCTGTCCGGCGTGGTCGTCGGCCTGATCTTCTCGTGGTTCTACGATCCGACCTTCGGGCTGCTCGCGCTGATCGCCGGACACGGGATCCCGGTGCTCGGCGATGCGCGCTATGCGACCTTCGGCATCGTGTTCGCCGCGCTGTGGCCGCAAACCGCGTACTGCATGATCCTGTACCTGACCGGCCTCACGTCGGTCAACCCGGAGCAGATCGAAGCGGCGCGGATGGAAGGCGCGCGCGGCTTCGCGCTGCTGTGGCACGTCGTGCTGCCGCAGTTGCGCCCGACCACGTTCATGGCGATCGTCGTCACGGTGATCGGCGCGCTGCGCAGCTTCGACCTGATTTCGGTGATGACGGGCGGCGGCCCGTTCGAGAGCTCGACCGTGCTCGCGTATTACATGTACGACCAGGCGATCAAGTACTACCGGCTCGGCTATTCCGCGTCGATCGCGGTCGTGCTGTTCGCGATCATGCTCGTCTACATCGTGTTCCAGTTGCGCCGCATGCTGCGCAACGAGCAATAACCTGACTGGTGGCCATCATGTTTCCGACTCCCGTTGCTCAATGGAAGCCTGTCTCGCGCCGGCTGTACAAGCTGTCGCTGCCCGTCGCGCTCGTGATCTGGCTGCTGCCGATGATCGCGGTGTTCGTCACGTCGGTGCGCTCGACCGAGGAGCTGGTCGAAGGTCACTACTGGGGCTGGCCGCGGCACTTCTCGATGATCAGCAACTATCGCGACGCGCTGACCACGTCGCCGATGCTGCATTACTTCTGGAACAGCGTGCAGATCACGGTGCCGTCGGTGATCGGGTCGATCGCGCTCGCGGCGATGGCGGGCTTCGCGCTCGCGACCTACAAGTTTCGCGGGAGCACCGCGCTGTTCGGGACGTTCGTCGCGGGGAATTTCGTGCCGGTGCAGGTGTTGATGATTCCGGTGCGGGACTTGTCGCTGCGGCTCGGTGTGTTCAATACCGTCGAGGCGCTGATACTGTTTCATGTCGCGTTTCAGACGGGGTTCTGCACGCTGTTCCTGCGTAACTTCATCAAGCAGTTGCCGTTCGAATTGATCGAGGCGGCGCGGATTGAAGGGGCGGGTGAATGGACGGTGTTCTGGCGGATCGTATTGCCGCTGATTCGGCCTGCGTTGGCCGCGCTCGCGATTCTCGTGTTCACGTTCGTGTGGAACGACTACTTCTGGGCGCTGTGTCTCACGCAAGGCGACGAGGCCGCGCCGATCACCGCGGGCGTCGCGGCGTTGAAGGGGCAATGGACGACGTCGTGGAACCTCGTGTCGGCCGGGTCGATTCTCGCCGCGTTGCCGTCGGTCGCGATGTTCTTCGCGATGCAGAAGCATTTTGTGGCTGGGCTGACGTTCGGGGCGACGAAAGGGTGAGCCGGCACTGATCGCTGATCGCGAATTCGCATCTCCTCCTCTTCATCGAGAGGTTGCCCGCTTCGGCGGGCTTTTTTTGGTTCCGACGGGTTTGACGGTGCGGTGAATAGAGCGGCTATTCTCCGCAGAATTTGCGGTGAATATTGATTCGCGCGGTGAATCGGTGGGATAATCTCCGCATCATGAGCGGAGATTACACCTTCATCTGGGAGTCGGCCGACTGGCCTGCATGGCGCTTCGACCTCCCGACACTCGCCGCGCCACTCGCCGACGTCAGCCGTGCGCAAGGCATGCTGGTCGGGCGACTGACGGATATCGGCCTGTCGCTGCGCGCCGAGGCCAGCTTGGCCGCGCTGACGGAGGACGTCGTCAAGACCAGTGCCATCGAGGGCGAAAGCCTGAACGTCGCATCGGTTCGATCGTCGATTGCGCGCCGGCTGGGTGTCGATATCGGTGCGCTGGCGCCCGTCGATCGCCACGTCGAGGGCGTGGTCGACATGGTGCTGGATGCGACGACCCATTCGGCGGCGCCGGTCACCGAAAGCCGCTTGTGCGGGTGGCATGCCGCCCTTTTCCCGACCGGCTATTCGGGAATGTCGCGAATCACGGTCGGCGCATGGCGTACGGACGCGAGCGGGCCGATGCAGGTGGTGTCCGGGCCGATCGGCCGGCAGCGCGTGCATTTCGAAGCACCGCCCGCCTCGCGCCTGACCGGCGAGATCCACCGCTTTCTCGCATGGCTCAATGCGTCGCCGGCCGAGCCTTTGCTGATCCGGGCCGGCCTGGCGCACCTGTGGTTCGTCACGCTCCACCCGTTCGACGACGGCAACGGCCGTATCGCGCGCGCGCTCGGGGATCTGGTGCTGGCGCGCGCCGACGGGAGCCCACAACGTTTCTATAGCCTGTCGGCGCAAATCCAGCGCGAACGCAACGCGTACTACGACGTGCTGGAGCGTACGCAGCGCGGTTCGCTCGACGTCACCGAATGGCTCGCGTGGTTTCTGAACACCCTGGGGCGGGCCGTCGATCACGCGCACACGACGCTCGATGCGGTCCTGGTCAAGGCGCGCTTCTGGCAACGATATGCGGGCCTCGCGATGAACGAACGCCAGGCCAAGGTCATGAACCGCTTGCTCGACGGCTTCGAAGGAAAGCTGACGACCACCAAATGGGCAGCCCTCGCAAAGTGCTCGCAAGATACGGCGCTGCGCGATATCGGCGAACTCGTGTCGCACGGTGTGCTGCGTCGTTCGTTGTCCGGCGGCCGGAGCACGAGTTACGAGCTGGCGCCGTTCGACGGCTGACGCCATCGCCGGCCAGCGTAGCCGGACTGCCGTCGTGGGTTCCCGCCTTTCGGTTCTCCCGCCGGGTCGGACGCTGGATCTCTCGCAGGCTCGACTACGCGTCGGCCGCCCCACCCTCCCTCAACCGCACATCCACCGCCCCGATGTTCTTCTCATGCGCGACCAGCATCAACGACAGCGCGTGATGAATATCCGGATCCGCGAGCGTCGGCAGCAGTGCCTGCAGCTTGCGCACGACCCACCGCTGGCCGCGGTTCAAAAACGCCATTCGCTCGGCCAGATCGTCGATCGCCATCGCCTTTTCATGGAACGACCCGGTCGCGCGCGTCGGCGTCGCGCCGAGCGTGCGGATCGCATCGACCAGCACGCTGCACCAGTGCGCTTCATCCTGGCGAATATGCGCGATCAGCCGATGCAGTTCGGGATCGTCATGGACCTCGGCCGCCGTCTCCGACGCGACGCGGGCTCCCGCGCGCTCCGCCTCCAGCAATTCATCGAGCGCCGCGAGCAAGGCCGCACGGTTTTCATCCGTGTCGCCGGCCGATGAAGCCGCCTTTTTCTCGACGATCGCCGCCGCATCGAGCACGATCCGGCGCAGCACGTCGCCGGCCGATTCGATCGCGCCGATCCTTCCGGCACCCGTGCCCGCATACAGCGCCATCGCCTCGAAATCGCCCGTCATCGTGCGCAGCGGCGAATCGGTGCTGAACAGGTAGATCGGCCGCCCTTCCTCGTCACCGATCACCACACGCTCGTCGCCGAACGGATCGCCCCGCTCGCCGCGCGTCACGCTCGACGGCAGCACCCGAACCCGCGCACCGCGCGGCCAGTTGATGTGAAAGATATCGGTCAACAGCGTATCGCCGTCGCGCGCATCGACGATCCGCTGCTGGTGGTACGCATGCGCGAACGACTCGTGCGTCGCGATGAAGGCCGTGCCCATCACCGCGCCCTGCGCGCCGAGCGCCATCGCGGCGGCCACGTCCGCGCCGTCGACGATCCCGCCTGCCGCGAGCACCGGCAAGCGCGTCGCGCGCACCACGTCGGGCAGCAACTCGGCCAGCGGCCGATCGCCACGCACATGGCCGCCGGCCTCGTGCCCCTGAACGATCAGCGCCTGTGCACCCGCGGCCTCGGCCGCACGCGCATCGTCGAGCGACCCGACCTGATGAACCACACGCACGCCCGCGTCGCGCAGACGCCGCACGACGCCCGGCATCACGTCCCAGAACAGCGCGACGACAGGCACACGCAACGCGATACACGCGTCGAGCTGGGCATCGAGCAATTCGGGCGGCGTCGACGCGGGAATCAGGTTGACGCCGAACGACCGCTCGGTGGCCGCGCGCACCTGTTCGACCTCGCGCCGGATCAGTGCCACCGGCTCGCGCACCATCCCGAGAAAGCCGAACCCGCCGGCCGCGCTTACGGCGCTCGCGAGCTCCGCCCGCGCGACGCCGCCCATGCCGGCGAGCACGATCGGCCATGCACAGCCGAGCAGGTCGCAGACGGGGCGATGCAGGATCTGGACGGCGCGAGCCGCGGGCCCGTCGTCACGCATTGGAATCGACATGCAGCGTCCTCCTTCAAGGATCGGCGGCACGTCACGGTCAACCGCCAGCGCGCGTGTCGCGCTAAGGCGAAACGAGTCGTGTCGGGCCACGCATCGAATGGATCACATTGTGACATATTCAATCGCGGGACCGCACCGCCAGCCCGATTTGCTTGATACACGTCATGGCGGCAATGCCCGCTCCGCTCATCCGGTTCAAGTCCACCCCTCGAGCCGCAACGTCGACCGCACGAGCCGCTGCTCCTCCTCCTCGATCTCGCGCAGATAGTCGACGCACTGCCGGATATGCTCGCTCGCGGCCTTGCGCGCCTGATCAGGCAACCGCCCCGTCACCGCGTTATAAAGCCGTGCATGCTGCCGATCGATCTGCTTCTTCAGCGGCTCGCGGTGATAGAGGTTGTTCACCGACGCAAACACCGAACTCAGCAGCAGATCCGTCAACGACTGCAACGTATTCACAAGCACCGGATTGTGCGACGCCTCGCAGATCGCGAGATGGAACGCATGGTCGAGCTTCGCCCGCGCGGCCGGATCGAGATCCTGCGCATCGGCCGCCGTCATCTCCTCATAGCGGCGCTTGATCAGGATGAAGTCGGCCGGCGTACCGCGCAGCGCGGCGAGCCGCGCGGCTTCGGTCTCGAGCATCCCGCGCACCTCGAACAGGTCGTACAGCGTGCGCGGCTGCGAGCCGAGCAGATGCATCATCGGCGAGACTTCGCGCTGCGGGGTCAGGCTCGCGACGAACGACCCCTTCCCGTGCGTCGTGTCGATGATTCCGCGCGCACGCAGCAGCTTCATGCCTTCGCGCACGGCCGTACGCGACACGCCGAGCTTCTCGGTGAGCCGCCGCTCCGACGGCAGCGCCTGTCCGGCCTTCAGCACGCCGTCGACGATTAGTTGCTCGATCCGCTCGGCGACGACATCGGCGACATTGCGCGTCGGCGCTTGTCGATCTTGCCTTTCCATACTGGTATGACCACTTCGGGGGGATATCGCCGATTTTCTCACAAACCCTTGCGCCAATTGAGTTTCCCGTCATCACAAACCCGACCCGCCAGGCCCGCTTTCAAAAACTGGTACGACCACGTTAGCGACGTCTGGACACGCACCGGCCGCCCGCGAAGAATGCCGTTCATCCGGCGCGCCGCGCATCCCGCGGCCGCCTGCATGGTGGAGACGGAGACACACGATGAGTTTCATCTACGACGAACGGATCGACGGCCCGCTGGCGACTGTCGACCGCGACACGCTCGTCGCCGCGCTCGCTGCGGCGGCGCCCGGCCTCGACGTGCTGCATGAGCGCGAGGCGCTGAAGCCGTTCGAATGCGACGGCCTCGCCGCGTACCGCACGGTGCCGCTCGCGGTCGTGCTGCCCGACACGGTCGAGCAGGTGCGCGCGGTGCTGCGCGTCGCGGCCGCGCACGGCGTGCCGGTCGTCGCGCGCGGCGCGGGCACCGGCCTGTCGGGCGGCGCGATGCCGCTCGAAAAAGGCATCCTGCTCGTGATGGCGAAATTCAACCGGATTCTCGAGATCGACGCCGATGCCGGCATCGCGCGCGTGCAGCCCGGCGTGCGCAACCTCGCGATTTCGCAGGCTGCCGCGCCGTACGATCTCTACTACGCGCCGGACCCGTCGTCGCAGATCGCCTGCTCGATCGGCGGCAATGTCGCCGAAAACGCGGGCGGCGTGCACTGCCTGAAATACGGGCTGACGGTGCACAACATCCTGAAGGTCGAGATCCTGACGATCGACGGCGACTTGCTGACACTCGGCGCCGACGCGCTCGACGCACCCGGCTTCGACCTGCTCGCGCTGTTCACCGGCTCGGAAGGCATGCTCGGCATCGTCACCGAAGTGACGGTGAAGCTGCTGCCGAAACCGCCGAGCGTGAAGGTGCTGATGGCGAGCTTCGACGACGTCGCCGAAGCCGGCGCGGCGGTCGCGCGGATCATCGGCGCGGGCGTGATCCCCGGCGGGCTCGAGATGATGGACAACCTCGCGATCCGCGCGGCCGAGGACTTCATCCACGCGGGCTATCCGGTAGACGCGCAGGCGATCCTGCTGTGCGAACTCGACGGCGCGGCGACCGATGTCGAAGAGGACGCCGAACGCGTCGCCGCGCTGCTGCGCGATGCCGGCGCGTCGGAGATCCGCGTCGCACGCGACGAGGCCGAGCGGCAGCGCTTCTGGGCCGGCCGCAAGAACGCGTTTCCGGCGGTCGGCCGCATGTCGCCCGACTACTACTGCATGGACGGCACGATCCCGCGCCGCGAGCTGCCGCGCGTGCTCGAAGGGATCGCGGCGTTGTCCGCGCAATACGCGCTGCCGGTCGCGAACGTGTTCCATGCGGGCGACGGCAACATGCATCCACTGATCCTGTTCGACGCGAATCGTCCCGGCGAACTCGACCGCGCGGAAGCGCTCGGCGGCAAGATCATCGAGCTGTGCGTCGCGGTGGGCGGCAGCATCACCGGCGAACACGGCGTCGGGCGCGAGAAGATCAACCAGATGTGCGTGCAGTTCAACGCCGACGAAATCACGTTCTTCCACGCGGTGAAGGCCGCGTTCGATCCGCGCGGTCTGCTCAATCCCGGCAAGAACATCCCGACGCTGCACCGTTGCGCCGAATTCGGCGCGATGCACGTCCATCACGGCAAGCTGCCGTTTCCCGAACTGGAGCGCTTCTGATGCGACGCGAACGCGAACCCGAATCGATCGACGACAGCGCGGCGCTCGTCGCGCAGGTCGACGCCGCGATCCACGATCGCCAGCCGCTGCTCATCCGCGGCGCGGGCACGAAATCCTTTCTCGGCCGCGCCGTCGAAGGCCGCACGCTCGACGTGCGCACGCACCGCGGCATCGTCGCGTACGACCCGACCGAACTCGTGATCACCGCGCGCGCGGGCACGCCGCTCGGCGAACTCGACGCGATGCTCGACGCGGCCGGCCAGATGCTGCCGTGCGAGCCGCCCACGTTCGGCGGCGCGGCCACGGTCGGCGGGATGTTCTCGGCCGCGCTGTCGGGGCCGCGCCGCCCGTGGGCCGGTGCGGTGCGCGATTTCGTGCTCGGCTGCCGCGTGATCACCGGCCACGCGAAGCACTTGCGCTTCGGCGGCGAGGTGATGAAGAACGTCGCGGGCTACGACGTATCGCGGCTGCTCGCGGGCAGCTTCGGCTGCCTCGGCGTCGTGACGGAAGTGTCGCTGAAGGTGCTGCCGAAGCCGCGCGCGAGCCGCGATCTCGCATTGCCGGTCACGGCAGCCGAAGCCGTGCGGCGCGTGGCCGGATGGCGTCGCGCGGGGCTGCCGCTCGCGGGCGCCTGCCATGCGAACGGCGTGCTGCGCGTGCGGCTCGAAGGCGGCGAGGGCTCGGTGAAGGCCGCGCGCGACACGATCGGCGGCGAGAACATGGACGATCGCGCCGACGGCTTCTGGGCCCGGCTGCGCGACCTGTCGCTGCCGTTCTTCGACGATCCGCGCCCGCTGTGGCGCGTGTCGGTGCCGGCCGCCGCGCCGCTCGATGCGCTGCCCGGCGCGCTGCTGGTCGACTGGGGCGGCGCGCAGCGCTGGCTCAAGAGCGACGCCGCGCCGGCCGACGTGCAGCGATTCGCCGCGCAGTGGGGCGGCCATGCGAGCTGCTTCACGCCCGGCGCGACGCACGAGCCGTTCCAGCCGCTGCCGGCCGCGCTGCTGCGCGTGCACCGGCAGCTGAAGGCGCAACTCGATCCGCACGCGATCTTCAATCCCGGCCGCCTGTACGCGGACCTCTGACGCCCACCCGACTGCGAACCGCCGATGCAAACCAATCTCAGCGAAGCAAGCAAGGCCCTCGACCGGGCCGACGAAGCGGAAGCGATCCTGCGCGCCTGCGTGCATTGCGGCTTCTGCAACGCGACCTGCCCGACCTATCAAGTGCTCGGCAACGAGCTCGACGGGCCGCGCGGACGCATCTACCTGATCAAGCAAATGCTCGAAGGCGAGCCGTGCGGCGAGCGCACGCAGCAGCATCTCGACCGTTGCCTGACCTGCCGCAACTGCGAAACCACCTGCCCGTCCGGCGTGCGCTATCACACGCTGCTCGACATCGGCCGCGCGGAAGCCGAGAAGCGCGCGCGGCGTCCGGCGCGCGAGCGCCTGCTGCGCGCCGGCCTGCGTCACGTCATACCGCGGCCGGCGACGTTCGCCGCGCTGCTGAAGGCCGGCCGCGCGCTGCGCCCGCTGCTGCCCGGCACGCTGCAGGACAAGATCCCGGCCACCGTGCCGGCAGCCGCGCCGCGCCCGCCGGTGCGCCATGCACGATGCGTGCTGATGCTCGAAGGCTGCGTGCAGCCGTCGCTGTCGCCGAACACCAACGCGGCCGCGGCGCGCGTGCTCGATCGGCTCGGCATCAGCGTGACGCCGGCCCGCGAAGCCGGCTGCTGCGGCGCGACCGAATATCACCTGAACGCGCAGGAGGCCGGGCTCGCACGCGCACGCCGCAACATCGATGCGTGGTGGCCAGCAATCGAGGCCGGCGCGGAAGCGATCGTGCTGACGGCGAGCGGCTGCGGCGCGTTCGTGAAGGAATACGGCGACCTGCTGCGCTCCGACCCTGAGTATGCGGACAAGGCGCGGCGCGTGAGTGCACTCGCGCGCGACCTGGCCGAAGTGATCGCGGCCGAGCCGCTCGACGCGCTGGCCGACGCAACGCAACGCCGCATCGCGGTGCACTGCCCGTGCACGCTGCAGCACGCGCAGCGGCTCGGCGGCGCGGTGGAAAGCATCCTGCGGCGGCTCGGCTTCGATCTGACGAATGTCGCCGACGGCCACCTGTGCTGCGGGTCGGCCGGCACCTATTCGCTGACGCAGCCCGAACTCGCGACTCGACTGCGCGACAACAGGCTCGATGCGCTCGAAGCCGCGCGGCCGGACCTGATTGTCACGGCCAACATCGGCTGCCAGACTCACCTGAACGGCGCGGGCCGTACGTCCGTGCGCCACTGGATCGAGCTCGTCGACAACCGATTGGTCAACTGACCGCTGATTCCGGAGGACTTCCATGCAAACGAAACCCGAACTCGAACTCGCCGACGTCGAGCGCATGCTCGCCGCCGCCCGCGCGGAAGCGGAGCACCACGGCTGGGCCGTGTCGATCGCCATCGTCGACGACGGCGGCCACCTGCTCGCGTTCGCGCGTCTCGATGGCGCATCGCCGGCCAGCAGCTACATCGCGCACGACAAGGCGCGCGCGGCGGCGCTCGGCCGGCGTGAGACGAAGGCGTATGAGGATATGATCAACGGTGGCCGCACCGCGTTTCTGAGTGTGCCGCTGACGGGGTTGCTCGAAGGCGGCGTGCCGGTCATGGTGGACGGCCGCATTGCGGGCGCGATCGGTGTGTCTGGCGTAAAGTCCGAACAGGACGCCCAGATCGCCCGCGCCGGCACACAAAGCGTCGCGGCCTGATCCGCGCGCGTTTTTCATTCCCCGGGAGGAATCACGATGATCGACCAAGCAGGACTGCAAGTCGCGCCAGCGCTGAGCCAGTTCATTGAAAACGAAGCACTGCCGGGCACCGGTATCGACAAGGCCGCGTTCTGGAGCGGTTTCTCGGCGCTGGTGCACGACCTCGCGCCGCGCAACCGCGAGTTGCTCGCGGAACGCGACCGCCTCCAGCACGAACTCGACACGTGGCATCGCGCGCATCCCGGCCCGGTGCGCGACCATGCCGCGTTTCGCGCGTTCCTCGAACAAATCGGCTACCTCGTGCCGGTCCCGTCGAACGTCGCGGCAGCCACCGCGAACGTCGACAGCGAGATCGCGACGCAGGCCGGCCCGCAGCTTGTCGTGCCGCTGTCGAACGCGCGCTATGCGCTGAACGCCGCGAACGCACGCTGGGGCAGCCTGTACGACGCGCTGTACGGCACCGATGCGCTGCCCGAGGACGGCGGCGCCGAACGCACGTCGGCCTACAACCCGACACGCGGCCAGCGCGTGATCGACTACGCGCGCAACGTGCTCGACAACGCGGCGCCGCTCGCCAGCGGCTCGCACCGCGACGCGCTGCGCTACCGCGTCGAGGACGGCCAGCTCGCCGTCGAGACCGGCAAGGGCGTCGTGCACCTCGCGCAGCCGGCGCAATTCGTCGGCTACCAGGGCGCGGCGGGCGCGCCGTCGGCGATCCTGCTGAAAAACAACGGCCTGCACATCGAGATCCAGATCGACGCGTCGACCCCCATCGGTCGCGCCGATCTCGCGAACGTGAAGGACGTCGTGCTCGAAGCCGCGGTCAGCACGATCATCGACTGCGAGGATTCGGTCGCGGCGGTCGACGCCGAAGACAAGGTCCAGCTTTATCGCAACTGGCTCGGACTGATGCAGGGCACGCTGGTCGAGGAAGTCGCGAAGGGCGGTAAAAGCTTCACGCGCCGCCTGAACGCCGATCGCGAATACACCACGCCGGCCGGCGGCACGCTGTCGCTGCACGGCCGCTCGCTGCTGTTCGTGCGCAACGTCGGCCATCTGATGACCAACGGCGCGGTGCTCGACCGCGACGGCAACGAGATTCCGGAAGGGATTCTCGACGGCGTCGTCACGACGCTGTGCGCGCTGCACGACCTGAAGGCCAAGCGCAATTCGCGCACGGGCTCGATCTATATCGTGAAGCCGAAGATGCACGGCCCCGTCGAAGTCGCGTTCGCCGATACCCTGTTCGCGCGCATCGAGGATCTGTACGGCCTGCCGCGCAACACGCTGAAGATGGGCATCATGGACGAGGAGCGCCGCACCAGCGTGAACCTCGCCGCGTGTATCGCGGCCGCCTCCGCGCGCGTCGCGTTCATCAACACCGGCTTCCTCGACCGCACCGGCGACGAGATGCACACCGCGATGGAAGCGGGCCCGATGATCCGCAAGGGCGAGATGAAGTCGTCGGCGTGGATCACCGCATACGAGCGCAACAACGTGCTCGCGGGCCTGTCGGCCGGCTTGCGCGGGCGCGCGCAGATCGGCAAGGGCATGTGGGCGATGCCGGACCTGATGCACGCGATGCTCGAGCAGAAGATCGCGCATCCGCGCGCCGGCGCGAACACCGCATGGGTGCCGTCGCCGACCGCCGCGACGCTGCACGCGCTGCACTACCACCAGGTCGACGTGCAGGCCGTCCAGCAGGAGCTGGAAAAGACGTCCTACGCGAGCGAACGCGACGCGCTGCTCGAAGGGCTGTTGACCGTGCCGGTCGTCGAGCGCGCCGCCTGGAGCGAAAGCGAGATCCTGAGCGAGGTCGAGAACAACGCGCAGGGCATCCTCGGCTACGTCGTGCGCTGGGTCGAACAGGGCGTCGGCTGCTCGAAGGTGCCCGACATCCACGACGTCGGCCTGATGGAAGACCGCGCGACGCTGCGTATCTCGAGCCAGCACATCGCGAACTGGCTGCGCCACGGCGTGATCACCGAGGCGTTCGTGCTCGACGTGTTCAAGCGGATGGCGCGCGTCGTCGACCAGCAGAACGCGGGCGACCCGAACTACCGCCCGATGGCGCCTAACTACGACCAGTCGACGGCATTCAAGGCCGCGTGCGCGCTGGCGCTGCAGGGCACGTCGCAGCCGAGCGGTTATACCGAGCCGCTGCTGCATCGGTTCCGGCTCGCGTTCAAGGCGCAACAACAGGGCGCTTGAGCGTTCGCATGCGGGCTTTCCCGCATGCGGTTTCACGAAACGGGCGGCCATCTCGGCCGCCCGTTTTCGTATGCGGATTCACGCGGACGCTGAAAACGGATAATCGATCCGTATCGCTCGGCCCTAGGCGCAGAGCCTTGTACTGCAACGCTTGCGCGCACGCTCGGCAAGTGTCGGCCGCCGCGATAATTTGATCCGGATCAATGGCTTGCAACATTTTTCGCGCTCGATAATGCCCGCGCTATACTCGGACCATTGCGCGCCGCGATTCGTCGGATCGTCGAATCGCGGCAGATCTATCTTGCCGGGGCGCCGGTAAATCCGGCGGCTTATCCGGCTGCGATGATCGATGATCGCGCCCGCGTTTCCTGTCGGTCGGGCGGAATGCGTATCGGGGGCCGCGTAACGGATCGCCGTCGGCCAATCAATACGAACACACTCGCATCGGCCCGCCGCCCGGCGGCGATGCCCCCTCGATCCACGGACCATGGCAGAAACCGACTACGCAATGCCCAGCGAATCCGGCCGGACGGGCCGTGTCGCCGCTCATCTGCGCCGGCTCCTGCTGCCGCACCTGATCTTCTATTCGGGGCTGCTGCTCGGTCTGCTCCTGCTGCTGCTATGCGGAATCGTGCTGTACGAGGCACGCATCGACGCGCGCGACCGTGCGCGCACCACGCAGCAGAACATCGCGTTGATGGCGTCGTGGGACATCGAGCGCAACATCGAGTTCTTTGCGCTGTCGCTGCAGGCTGTCGTCGAAGGCGAGAACGATCCGGCGGTCGGCGCGCTGCCGATGCCGCTGCGCCGCCAGGTGCTGTTCGATCGCGCGACCACGGCCAAGTATCTCGGCGGCATCTATGTGCTCGACGCGAACGGCGACATTGCGGTCGACGGCAAGAGCGACGTGCCGCGCAAGGCCAATTTCGGCAACGAACGGTATTTCACCGTGCATCGCGACCACCCCGACGTCGGCCTGTACGTCAGCGATCCGTACCATTCGCGGCTGCGCGCCGGCTCGCCGAGCATCGCGCTCAGCCGGCGCATCACGCGGCCCGACGGGTCGTTCGGCGGCGTCGCCGTGATATCGATCCGGCTCGAATATTTCCAGAACCTGTTCTCGCGCCTCTCCCTGGGCGATCGCGGGTCGATGGCGCTGATCAATACGTCCGGGCTGATGCTCGCGCGCCAGCCGTACGAACCGGCGATCGTCGGCCGCAACATCAGCAAGGCCAGCACGTTCCGGCACTTCATGACCGCCAGCGAAGGCAGCTTCTCCGACACCGCATCGATCGACGGCGTGCGGCGCCTGTACGTGTTCCGGCACCTCGAGAACCTGCCGCTGATCATCATGGTCGCGCGCTCGGAAGCCGACACCTACGCCGCGTGGTACGACCGCGCGATCCCGATCGGCTCGGCGATGGCCGTGCTCGCGCTCGGCTTCGTCGGCCTGTCGCTGCTGCTCGACGTGCAGTTGCGCAAGCGTCACCGCGCGGAAACCGAACTGCAGGCGCTCGCGCGCACCGACGGCCTCACCGGCCTCGACAACCGCCGGATGCTCGACGTCACGCTCGCTCGCGAATGGCGCCGCGCGGCGCGTTCGCAGCACGCGCTGTCGCTGCTGTTCGTCGACGTCGATCACTTCAAGCGCTACAACGACACGCAGGGCCACCAGGCCGGCGACGACGCGCTCGCCGCAGTCGCCCGCTGCATCGCCGGCTGCCTGCGCCGGCCGGCCGACTATGCGGCCCGTTACGGCGGCGAGGAGTTCGTCGTCGTGCTGCCCAATGTCGACACGAACGGCGCCGTGACGATCGCCGAATCGATCCGCACCGGCATCCTCGATCTCGGCATCCGGCACGACACGGGCGTGTCCGGCCGCCTGACCGCGAGCATCGGCGTGACGACCTGCTATCCGGAACGCGACGACAGCATCCAGGCCGCGCTGAAGCTCGCCGACGACGCGCTGTACCGCGCGAAGGAATCCGGGCGCAATCAGGTCGTCGTACTGACGTCCTCATCCGTCGAACGCATGCCGCGGCGCGCCTGAGCGCTGCGTCGGGCCGGCCCCTCCGGCTGCCACACCGCCGCCTGCGGGCAAAATCGCCGACAATGTCGGCTCGCCGCGCCGCCGCGCGACACACGCGGCCGCCGGCCCGCATCCGCGTCTGCTTCGCACCACCATGAGACTCAAGGCAAAGATTTTCCTTCTGGCCATCGTGCCGTTCCTGCTCGCGATCGCCGGCATCGGCTTCGGCGTGCGCCAGCAGGCGACGTCGCTCGCGCGCACGCAGCACGCGACAATCCAGGCCGCCTACCTGTCGAGCAAGGAAGTCGAGCTGAAGCATTACGTCGAGCTCGCGACGAGCGCGATCATGCCGCTGTACGACGCGAGCGGCCGCAATGCGCGCGACGACGCGCTGCTGCGCACGCAGGCGCTCGCGATGCTGCAGAAGATGGATTTCGGCCCCGACGGCTATTTCTTCGTATACGACCTGCACGGCAATTCGCTGATGCATCCGCGCGAGCCCGAGCGCGTCGGCCACAACTTCTGGTCGATGCGCGACCCGCAGGGCGCGCTGACGATCCAGCAGCTCATCGGCGCCGCGTCGCACGGCGGCGGCTACGTGCGCTACGCGTGGCAGCGGCCGTCGACGGGCAAGGTCGCGCCGAAGCTCGGCTACGTCGTCGCGCTCGAACGCTGGGGCTGGATGGTCGGCACCGGCATTTATCTCGACGACGTCGACAACGCGCTGCAACGCATCGACGCGCGGGCGTCCGCGAACATCGAGCGCACGATGAGCTGGCTCACCGCGATCGCGCTGACCGGCGCGGCGGTGATCGCCGTGTGCGCGCTGGTGCTGAACGTCAGCGAATCGCGCAGCGCCGATGCGAAGCTCAAGCAGCTCGCGCAGCGCGTCGTCGAATCGCAGGAGCAGGAGCGCGAGCGGCTGTCGCGCGAGCTGCATGACGGGATAAGCCAGATGATGGTGTCCGCGAAGCTGATGCTCGAGTCCGCGCTCGCGCGGTTCGAGCGCGGCGCAACGCGCATGCCCGAAGCCGAGCAGGCGCTCGCGACGGGCGTCGGACGGCTCGGCGACACACTGCGCGAAGTGCGGCGCATCTCGCATGCGCTGCGCCCGGCGATGCTCGACGATCTCGGTCTCGCGGCCGCGCTCGAGCAGCTCGTGCGCGAACTCGGCGCCGAGAGCGGCATCGACATCGGCTATACGCAGGTCGCGCACAGCGGCGCGCGGCCGTTGCCCGCACCGGTCAATACGGCGCTGTTCCGGATCGCACAGGAAGCGCTCAGCAACATCGTGCATCATGCGCAGGCGTCGCGCGCGGCCGTCACGCTCGACGTCGGCGCGCATGCCGTCAGGCTGACCATCGCCGACAACGGCTGCGGATTCGACGCCGAGCGGACCCAGACCGATGCGCGCCGCGGCATCGGGCTGCGCAACATGCGCGAGCGCCTCGACGCGCTCGGCGGCACGCTGACGATCACGTCGCAGGTCGGTCACACCGTCGTGGCCGCGCGCGTGCCGCTGCGCGCCGCCTGACGAGCACCACCATAACCGGAGACCTTTGCCCATGAGCGCCCCCGACACTGACCGGCCCGCCGCCCGACTGCTGCTCGTCGACGACCACCCGCTGGTGCGCGACGGCCTGCGGATGCGGCTCGAGGCGGCCGACCTGTCCGTGGTCGGCGAGGCCGGCAACGCCGACGAGGCGCTCGCGCTCGCCGCGTCGCTCGAGCCCGATCTCGCGCTGATGGACGTCGGCATGAACGGGATGAACGGCATCACGCTCGCCGGCGTGTTCCACGAGCGCTTCCCGGGGATTCGCGTGCTGATGCTGTCGATGCACGACAACATCGAATACGTGACGCAGGCCGTGCGCGCCGGCGCGAGCGGCTACCTGCTGAAGGATTCGCCGGCGAGCGAGATCGTCCGCGCGATCGGCGCGGTGCTGGCCGGGCAGACGTTCTTCAGCGAAGGGCTCGCCGCGCGGATGATCCAGGCGAGCGCGACCGCGTCGCCGCTCGACCGCTTGACGCCGCGCGAGCGCGACATCCTCGACGCGCTGGCCGAGGGGCTGTCGAGCAAGCAGATCGCGCAGCAGACGGGGTTGTCGGTGCGCACGGTCGAGACGCACCGGCTCAACCTGAAGCGCAAGCTCGAGATCGAGGGGCAGGCGGAGCTGATCAAGTTCGCGGTCGAGCATCGGCGGCGATAGGGCGCGCCCGGCGCCCCGTCATTGCGAACGCGAAGCCGCCGCCGCAACAAAAAAGGCGCCCCGAGGGCGCCCTTCATGCATACCGACCCAAACGGATCGGCAAGCGGCGATCAGTTCGTCCGCGAGTTGTGCTTCTGCAGATACGCGATCAGGCCGTCGATGCCGCCCGTTGCGAGCTGGCTCTTGAACTGCCCCTGGTAGACCTGGATCAGCCACGCGCCCGACATGTCGATGTCGTAGATCTTCCAGTCGCTGCCGACCTTGCCGAGCCGGTAGCCGACCGACTGGCTGTCGCCCGGCGTCGTGACCGTCGACTGCACCAGCGCATCGGCACCCGACGCGCCGCCGGGCTTGAACGAGAACTTCGCGTCCTGGTTGCCGAGCTGCGCGAGCGACGCGGCATAGGTGCGCGTCATCAGCACCCTGAACTGCTTGTAGAGTTCCTGCTGCTGTTGCGGCGTGGCCTGCTTCCAGGCATCGCCGACCGCGATGCGCGTCGTGCGCTCGAAGTTCGTCACCGGCAGGAAGCGCTGCTCGACGACTTGCGTGATTTTCGCCATGTCGCCGCCGCGTGCAGCCGGATCGGCCTTCATCGCGTTGACGGTGCCCTCGACCGCATTGCGGACGATGTCGACCGGCGCGCTCTGCGCGAAAGCGGAAACCGACACGGCGGCCGCCGCGACGAAAGCAAACAGATGACGTTTCATACGGATATCGCACTCGATGAGAAAAAACGGGCCGGCGGATTGCATCGATTGCATCGGCCGGTGGGTCGAAGTATAGCGGCCCGAACGCCCGCCTGCCGCCCGGTGACCGACTGTTACCTTTGAGCCCCTTTTGTCACACGACCGCCGCCGCGGCACGATTCGGGCCGATTATGTAAATATCCGCTTACCAATGGTCCGATCATTCGCGCCGATTCCCTCGCCGCGGAGCAAATATCCTTCCCGCCCCTTCATGCTGCAACGTTGCGACCGACGTCACGCGGCGCCGGTATACTCGTTGCTTTGCCCTTGCCAGCCCCATCGCACCGCCACATGGTGACATCTCTCATCGTCCGACTCGTCGCATTGTCGGTACGCCGCCCCGTCTGGGTCGTCGTGCTGTCGCTCGTCATTGCCGTCTTCAGCGGCGTCTATGTCGCGCAGCACTTCAAGATCAACACGGACATCAGCAAACTGGTCGACGCGGAACCGCAGTGGGCCGCGCTCAGCAAGGCCGTCGACAAGGCCTTCCCGCAACGCAACGGCACGATCCTCGCGGTGGTCGAGGCGCCGGCGCCCGAATTCGCGACGGCCGCCGCGCACACGCTCACCGAAGCGCTGCAGAAGCAGGCCGACGCCGGCCGGATCGGTCAGGTCGCTGAACCCGGCGGCGGGCCGTTCTTCGAGCACAACGGGCTGCTGTTCCTGTCGTCGCAGGAAGTGTCGGACACTACGTCGCAGCTCGCGAGCGCGCGTCCGCTCGTCAACGAACTCGCGAAGAACCCGAGCCTGACCGGCCTCGCGACCACGCTGTCGACCACGCTCGGCCAGCCGCTGCTGACCGGCCAGGTGAAGTTGCCCGCGATGGCGAAGCTGCTCGCGCGCAGCGCCGCGACGGTCGACGACGTGCTGGCCGGCAAGCCGGCCGCGTTCTCGTGGCGCGGGCTGGTCGACAGCGATGCCGCGCGCCAGCCCGCCCGCGCGTTCGTCACCGTGCAGCCGGTCGTGAACTACGGCGCGCTGAAGGCCGGTGCGGAAACGACCCAGGTGATCCGCGACACCGCGCAAGCGCTCGGCCTCGAGCAACGCTATGGCGCGGTCGTGCGCCTGACCGGCGAACAGCCGCTCGCCGACGACGAATTCGCATCTGTGGAAGACGGTGCCGCGCTCAATGGCGCACTCACGCTGCTCGCCGTGCTCGTGATCCTGTGGCTCGCGCTGCGCTCGAAGCGGATGATCGGCTCGGTGCTCGTCACGCTGTTCGTCGGCCTCGTCGTGACGGCCGCGCTCGGCCTCGCGATGGTCGGTTCGCTGAACATGATCTCGGTCGCGTTCATGGTGCTGTTCGTCGGCCTCGGCGTCGACTTCTCGATCCAGTACGGCGTGAAGTACCGCGAGGAACGCTTTCGCGATGAACGCATCGATCACGCGCTGATCGGCGCCGCGCACTCGATGGGCATGCCGCTCGCGCTCGCCACCACGGCGGTCGCCGCGAGCTTCTTCTCGTTCATTCCCACCGCCTATCGCGGCGTGTCCGAGCTCGGCCTGATCGCGGGCGTCGGGATGTTCGTCGCGCTGCTGACCACGCTCACGCTGCTGCCGGCGCTGCTGCGCCTGTTCGCGCCGCCGGGCGAATCGAAGACGCCGGGCTTTCCGTGGCTCGCACCGGTCGACGATTTCCTCGATCGCCATCGCAAGCCGATCCTGATCGGCACGCTCGCGGTCGTGATCGGCGCGCTGCCGCTGCTCGCGTTCCTGCACTTCGACTTCAACCCGCTGCACCTGAAGGATCCGCACAGCGAATCGATGGCGACGCTGCTCGCGCTGAAGGATTCGCCCGAAGCGGCCGTCAACGACGTCACGCTGCTCGCGCCGTCGCTCGCCGAGGCCGACGCGGCCGCGAAGCGCCTCGACGCGCTGCCGGAAGTCGGCCGCACGACGACGCTCACGACCTTCGTCCCCGCCGACCAGCCGGCCAAGCGCGCGGCGATCGCCGCGGCCGCGAGCGAACTGCTGCCCGCGCTGACGCAGCCGGCCGCGCCGAAAGCGACCGACGCGCAGCGCGTCGCCGCGCTCAAGCGCGTGTCCGACCTGCTGGGCTACGCGGCGGAAGATCACCCGGGCCCGGGCGCGGCCGCCGCCCAGCATCTGTCGGCATCGCTCGCGAAGCTCGCCGCCGCCGACAGCGCGACGCGCGACCGCGCCGAACGCGCGTTCTCCGACACGCTGCGCATCGCGCTGAACCAGCTCGCGACGCTGCTGCAGCCGCAGGACGTCACGCGCGAAACGTTGCCGCCGCCGATCGTGCGCGACTGGGTCGCGCCGGACGGCCATGCGCTCGTGCAGATCTCGCCGAAGGTGCCGAAGGGCGTCGACCCGAACGACGACACGATGCTGCGCCGCTTCGCGAAGGCGGTGAAGGCCGCGGAGCCGGGCGCGACCGGCGGCCCGATCTCGATCCTGCATTCGGCCGACACGATCATCAACGCGTTCCTGCACGCGGCGCTGTGGTCGATCATCTCGATCACGATCCTGCTGTGGGTCACGCTGCGCCGCTTCGGCGACGTGCTGCGCACGCTGGTGCCGCTGCTCGTGTCGGGCCTCGTGACGCTCGAGATGTGCGTGCTGCTCGGCATGTCGCTGAACTTCGCGAACATCATCGCGCTGCCGCTGATGCTCGGCGTCGGCGTCGCGTTCAAGGTGTACTTCGTGATGGCGTGGCGCGCCGGGCAGACGGGCCTGCTGCATTCGAGCCTCACGCACGCGGTGCTGTTCAGCGCCGCGACGACGGCAACCGCCTTCGGCAGCCTGTGGCTGTCGCATCATCCGGGCACGTCGAGCATGGGCAAGCTGCTCGCGCTGGCGTTGACCTGCACCCTGATCGGCGCCGTGGTGTTTCAGCCCGTCCTGATGGGCAAACCGCGCGTCAAACGCGCCCAGAACCAATCGCAAGGAAACAATGAATAAGGTGCGAATCATTGCGGCGACCGTCGCTGCCAGCACGGTGCTGAGCGGCTGCGCGACCGGCCCGAACCGCAACCCCAACGACCCGCTCGAGCCGATGAACCGGGCGATGTACAAGTTCAACGACACGGTCGACACGAACATCGCCGTGCCGATCGCGAAGGGCTACCAGAAGATCACGCCGACGCCGATGCGCACCGCGATCAGCAACTTCTTCTCGAACCTCGGCGATCTCGGCAACATGGCGAACAACCTGCTGCAGTTGCGCATCACCGATGCGACGCAGGATCTGATGCGCGTGGCGATGAACTCGGTGTTCGGCGTCGCCGGCCTGATCGACATCGCGACACCGGCCGGGCTGCCGAAGCATCACCAGGATTTCGGGCTGACGATGGCGCGCTGGGGCATGCCGTCCGGCCCGTACCTCGTGCTGCCGGTGTTCGGGCCGAGCACGATCCGCGACGGCGTCGGCCGCGCGGTGGACGTCCGCTTCAACCTGCTGAACTACATCGAGCCGGCCGCGCGCAATCCGATGTACATCGCGCAGTTCATCAGCGCGCGCTCGGATCTGCTCGGTGCGACCGACCTGCTGAAGCAGGCGGCGCTCGATCCGTACTCGTTCGTCCGCGACGCGTATCTGCAGCAGCGCAAGTCGCTGACGTATCGCGGCCAGTCGGCCTCGGCCACGCCGCCGAACTACACCGAGCCGGGCGAGGCGGGCGCGGTGCCGGCGGCCGCGCCGGCCATGCCGGGCTTGCCGAACTACGAGGATCCGGGTGAAGCGGGCGGCGCATCGGGCGCGGCGCCGAACAACGCGCCGGCCGCGCCGGGGTTGCCGCAGTACGACGATCCGGGTGCCGACGGTGCGATGCCCGCGAGCGCGCCTGCCGCGGCACCGGTGGCTGCATCCGCTGGTGCGACGACAGCGCCGGCCGCCAACGGCGCGCCGATCGCGCCGGCGATGCCGACGCTGCCCGCGAGCGGCCCAGCCGCGCAGTAACGCGACACCGGATCCGCCGGAAAGCCGAAGAGCGCTGCATCATGCAGCGCTTTTTTTTGTCTACGCGGACGAAAAAAGAAGGGGGGAAGAGGAGAAGCGGCGAACGCCGCTCAGACGATCCGCATCGCGCCCGCACGCTCGAATGCGTGCCGCGCCTGGATCAGCGTCGTGCGCGCCGCGCGCGCGTCGCCCGCGACCTGCAGCAGCGGGCCGAGCTGCGACGGCTGCTTCAGCAGTTCGCGCAGAATCGGCAGGATCGCGGTGCTGCCGTCGTCGCGCAGGCCGGCCGTCGCCGCGCGCGGCAGCGTGCGCCACGCCGGGTCGACGATCGCGCGGCACACCGCGAACGGCACGCCGCGCGACGCCGCGAAGGCCGCGGCGATATGCGATTCCATGTCGACGGCGAGCGCGCCCTTCGTGCGATGCAGCGAAGTCTTTTCCTGCTCGCTGACCACCGGCGCGCTAACCGCCGCCATCGTGCCGCGCGTGACGCGCGCCCACACCGGCGTGTCGTGCAGCGCGGCGACGAGCCGCGCGCTCCAGGCCGGATCGGTCTGCACACGGCCGAACGGCCCGTCGATCGCGTCCGCGATCACGAGCGCGCCGGGCGCGAGGTCGGGCGCGAGTCCGCCCGCCGTGCCGAAGCTCACGATGCCCGCGCAACCGCGCGCGGTCGCCTCGGCCAGCGCGCGCTCGAGCCGGTCGGCGCGCGCGGCGAATACGGCCTCGACGCCATGACCGCGCGCGATGCGTGCCTCGAACGCCATCCCCGTGACGGCGATGACGGGCAACGTGCCGTTGTGCTGCGTCGGCGCCACGCGTTACAGCCCGAACGTCACGCGCGTGGCGTTGTTGCGCTTCAGGTTGCGATAGCGCGCGAGCGCCCACAGCGGGAAGAACTTGCGATAGCCGTGGTAGCGCAGATAGAACACGCGCGGGAAGCCCGTCGCCGTAAAGCGCGTCTCGTCCCACAGCCCATGTTCCTTCTGCTCGGCGATCAGGTACTCGATGCCGCGCGCGACGGCCGGGTTGTTCACCTCGCCGGCCGCCATCAGGCCGAGCAGCGCCCAGGCCGTTTGCGACGCGGTGCTCGGCGCCTGCTCGAAACCGCGGTAGTTCAGCTTGTAGCTGTCGCCATCCTCGCCCCAGCCGCCGTCCTTGTTCTGGATCGACAGCAGCCACTGCGCGCCGCGCTTCACGCGCGGATCGTCCGGCGTCAGGCCCGCGGCGTTCAACGCGCACAGGGCCGTCCACGTGCCGTACACGTAGTTCATCCCCCAGCGGCCGTACCAGCTGCCGTCCGGCTCCTGCTCCTTCAGCATGTAGTCGAGCGCGCGGCGCGCCGGCTCGCTGTTCAGCGGCGTCTCGCCGAGCTGCGCCAGCATCGACAGGCAGCGGCCCGACACGTCGGCCGTCGGCGGATCGAGCAACGCGCCGTGATCGGAGAACGGAATGTTGTTCAGGTAGTACTGCGTGTTTTCCGGTTCGAACGCGCCCCAGCCGCCGTCGCTACTCTGCATCCCGACGACCCACTCGCGCGCCCGCGCGATCGAATCGCGAAACGCATCGTCGTGCTTGAGTTTCTGCACGCGATCCATCGCCACCGCGACCACCGCCGTATCGTCGACGTCCGGGTAGTGCGGGTTCGCGTACTGGAACGCCCAGCCGCCGGGTCGCACGTGCGGGCGGCGCGAGATCCAGTCGCCGCGCACGTCGAGGATCTGCAGCGGGCGCAACCATTCGAGGCCGCGGATCACGGCCTCCTCGGCGCGCGCGTCGCCGGTCTCGAGCAGCGCATGCGCGGCGAGCGACGTGTCCCACACCGGCGACAGGCACGGCTGGCAATACGCTTCGTCCTCCTGCACGACGAGCAGCTTCTCGATCGACTTGCGCGCGATCGCGCGGTTCGGATGATCTTCCGCATAGCCGAGCACGTCGTACATCATCACCGCGTTGGCCATCGCCGGATAAATCGCGCCGAGGCCGTCCTCGCCGTTCAGGCGCTCGTCGACGAACGACACGGCCTGACGGATCGCGCGTTCGCGCGTGTAGTTCGGGAACAGGCCGTCGGCCGCACGCAGCGCATGGTCGACCACGCGGAAGAACGCGAACCAGCCGGGGCTCTGATGGCCCTGGCGCGGCAGCAGCCCGGCGTTGACGGGCGGGTCGACGAACAGCTCGTCGATGCGCACGCCGCGCGGGTTCTTCGCGATCGGACGCTTCGCGTTCAGCACCAGCAGCGGCACGATCACGGTACGCGCCCAGTACGACACCTTCGACAGGTGGAACGGGAACCACTGCGGCAGCAGCATGATCTCGACCGGCATCATCGGCACCGCGCGCCACGGAATCGCACCGTACAGCGCGAGCTGGATCCGCGTGAACACGTTCGACATCTCGGCGCCGCCCATCGCGTGGATCGCACGGCGCGCGCGCTGCATGTGCTCGGCGTTCTCGTCGTCGCCGATTACCTTCAGCGCGAAATACGCCTTCACGCTCGCGCTGATGTTCGGCGCGCCGTCGGTGAACAGTGGCCAGCCGCCGTCGGCCTGCTGAACGCGGCGCAGATAGCGGCCGATCTTCTGTTCGAGCTCGAGGTTCGGCGTCTCGCCGAGATAGTGGACGAGCAGCACGTATTCGGCGGGAATCGTCGAGTCGGCCTCGAGTTCGTAGACCCAGTGGCCGTCCGCGTTCTGTGCGGCCAGCAGCGCATCGGTCGCGCTGGCGACGGCGGCGTCGAGCCCGGCCGGCACGGTGCCGGCGGACAGGGTAGCCATTTCGGTGAGATCGTTCATCGGTCCCTCTGTTACTTACTGTGTCTGGAGCACGTCCGCGGCCAGTTGGCCGGAACGGATCGCGCCCTCGATCGTGGCGGGCAAGCCGGTGGCAATCCAGTCGCCCGCCAGCACGAGATTGGTCCAGCGCGTACGCGCGGCCGGACGCTTCATTTCCTGCGACGGCACCGCCGCAAAGCCCGCGCGCGGCTCGACGACGAGCTGCCACGCGGGAATCGTTTCCGGGTTCGCGCCGCTCACGCGCGCGACGTCTTCCCAGATGCGCCGCGCGAGCGCGTCGCGCGGCATGTCGAGCCAGCGGCCCGCGTCGCGGATCGTCGCCGCGAGCATGCCGGCGCCGGCGCGCACCGCGTCGACCACACCGTTGACGACGGTCGTCTGCGGCGTGCCGCCGGCCTGTGTGTCGACCGCGAAATACGCGGTCACGACCGCGCTGAACGTGTCGGGCGCGGTGAGATCCGGGACGAGCGGCTGCGCGACCTCGGGCGGCACGGCGAGCACGATCGCGTCGCCCGGCGCGAGATCCACGCGCTCGCCGCCGACCGTGACCGCATCGACCGCATTGCCGTGCGCGCCGAATTCGAACGCGTCGAGCCGCGAGTTCAGCCGGATCTGCGCGCCGCCGTGCTGCAGCATCCGCAGCGCCGGTTCGACGAAGGCGCTACCGAGCCCGTGGCGCGCGACGAGCGGGCGACAGCCCGGGCCGCCCGCGGCAAACGTGCCGCACAGCACCGCGCGCGCGAGTTCGGCACTCGCGTGGCGCGGCTCGACGTTCAGCACCCCGAGGAAATAGGGGCGCAGCCAACGATCCCACAGCACGCCGTCGCATCGCATCGTCTGGGCGAGCGAGCGGCCGGTGCGCGCGAACGCGAGCGAGGCCAGCGCGAGGTAGTCGAGCGGCGTGGTGCCCGGCGCGCGCGACGCGGCGTCGAACAGCCACGACGGCCAGCGCCCGTTGCCGAAGCGCAGCGTCCAGCGCTGCTGCGACGCGACGTCGGCCACCGGACATTCAGGCAGCGCGGGCCCCGTGAGCTGATCGGCCGCGCCGATCGCACGCAGGTAGCGCTGCGTCGCGGGCTGCCCCGCGAACACCTGATGCAGCCCGCTGTCGAGCGTCGTGTTCAGTGTCCCGTCGAACCACGAGCGGCAGCGGCCGCCCGCGTGCGCATGCGCGTCGTGCAGCACGATGCGCCGCCCGCGACGTTGCAGCTCGACGGCGGCCGACAGGCCCGCGAGTCCTGCACCGATCACGTGGACGGTTCTGGGCATCGGCTCAGAACAGCGCGTAACGCGCGGCGATCATCAGCATGCGCGCCTTCGGCTTGCGCAGCGGCGCGCGCGGCGCGGCGAAGCCGCGTGCGATCGCGGCCTCCAGAATGCAGCGATATGCGCCCGACATGATGCGCGGCGCTTTCACCTGCGCACGCGTGCAGGTATCCATCACGGCGTCCGCCGCGCGGAAATGCTCGAGCGCGCGCTCGACGAGCGTCGCGCACACGCGCGGCAGCGCCGGGTCGCGCACGATCGTCGCCGGATCGGTGATCGCGATGCCTTCGCGCGCGAGCAGCTCGCGCGGCAGGTAGCAACGGTTGATCGCCGCGTCGTCGTCGATGTCGCGCAGGATGTTCGTCAGCTGCAACGCGCGGCCGAGGTGGTGCGACAGCGCGATGCCTTGCGCTTCCGGGATCCCGAAAATCCTCACCGACAGACGGCCGGCCGCGCTCGCCACGCGATCGCAGAACAGGTCGAGCGTCGGTTCGTCCGGCGCGCAGATGTCTTCGGCGGCGTCCATCGCCATTCCGTCGATCATCGCGTGGAAATCCTCGCGCTTCAGGTCGAATGCACGAATCTCGCGCTCGAGCGCGACCAGATGGCGCGGCGGCTGGCCGGCGAAGCACGCGTCGATGTCCGCGCGCCAGCGATCGAGGCCCGCGTTGCGCTCGGCGCGCGGCAGGTCGCTGTCGGCGATGTCGTCGACCGCGCGGCAGAACGCGTAGACCTGGAACATCGCGTCGCGCTGCACCGCCGGCAGGATGCGCATCGCCAAATAGAAAGAACTGCCCGATGTGACGGCAGCGGCGTCGGTTTCTTGTTCGTCCACGACGAGATTGGAAACGGCCAAGACGAGCTCCACGGAGACGCCCACGCGGGGCGATTGAAGAAGCCATGCCCGGCTGGGTTGGTCAGGGCGTCAAATGCGTGCGAGATATGCGAACGATCGACGCAGACAGGCACAAATTACCGGCCGGAAGCCGGAATTGGGCGAAAGTATAGCAATCTTTGAAGTTCGATGGCGGACCCGTGCCGCGCCTGGCGGGCCGCGCAAAGACTGGCGGGAGCTGGTGCGGCCGGCCCCGGCGGGGGCCGGCGTCGCGCCGCGCGTCAGCCGTAGACGATGTCGCGCTGCAGATCGAGCGCGATGAGCCCCATTTCGCGGGTCAGCTGCAGCACCGAGCGGCGTTCGAGCCGCGAGCCCATGAAGCTCGTCACGCAGCCGTCGGGCTCCGCCGTGAACTGGAACGACGCGCCGCCGGTGCCGAACCACGCGCCCGGGACGTCGGGCGACTCGTGCCAGTCGAGCTGGTCGAACACGCGGGTGATGCCCGCGCGCACCGCGTCGCTCGGGCCGATCGGCGGCGCGATCTCGCCCAGGTCGTCGAGGGAATAGGGGCCGGGCTTGTCAGGCCGCCGGTAGAAAAGGTAGTCGACGTTCATGGGGCGCCATCGGAAGCAAAGTGTCAAATTAGCGCGCTTCGGCGCAAAATCAAATCAGATCAGGACGAAATGTGGCCTGTAGGAGACAAAAGGGCTTCGTCGCGGCGAGTGGCGCGAGCGCACACACGCTCGGCCGGCGCGTGCCCGCCGCGACGCGCGCCGTTTCGGCCACGCGCCTTCGTCTAAGATGAACATCTTTCTCGAAAAAGACGGACACCATGGAGACGAACGTAACCGCCGCCGCACCCTCCGACCATCCCGTTTTCGTGCTGGTGCACGGCGCGTGGCACGGTGCGTGGTGCTACGCGCACGTCGCGGCCGCGCTGGCCGAGCGCGGCTACCTGTCGATCGCGCGCGATCTGCCCGCACACGGCATCAACGCCCGCTTTCCCGCATCGTATCTCGAACGGCCGCTCGACAAGGACGCTTTCGGCGCCGAGCCGTCGCCGGTCGCGAATACCACGCTCGACGATTACGCGACGCAGGTGATGGAGGCCGTCGACGACGCGTACGCGCTCGGCCATGGCAAGGTCGTGCTGGTCGGCCACAGCATGGGCGGCCTCGCGATCACGGCCGCGGCGGAACGCGCGCCGGAGAAGATCGCGAAAATCGTCTATCTCGCCGCGTTCATGCCCGCGTCGGGCGTGCCGGGCCTCGACTACGTGCGCGCGCCCGAGAACAAGGGCGAAATGCTGGCGCCGCTGATGCTCGCGAGCCCGCGCGTCGCCGGCGCGCTGCGGATCGATCCGCGCAGCGGCGATGCCGCGTATCGCGCGCTGGCCAAGCGCGCGCTGTACGACGACGCGGCGCAGGCCGACTTCGAGGCGATGGCGAACCTGATGACCTGCGACGTGCCGGCCGCGCCGTTCGCGACCGCGATCCCGACGACCGCCGCGCGCTGGGGGGCGATCGACCGTCACTACATCAAGTGCCTGGCGGATCGCGTGATCCTGCCCGCGCTGCAGCAGCGTTTCATCGACGAAGCCGACGCGTTCGTGCCCGGCAACCCGACGCACGTGCACCAGCTCGACAGCAGCCATTCGCCGTTCGTGTCGCAGCCGGGCGTGCTGGCGGGCGTGCTCGTGGATATCGCGAAAAGCTGAACGACGCGCGGTGCCGGCACGGTCACGCAGCGCTCACGCGTACGCGATCGACCGGTCGCGCCCGAGCCGCTTCGCGCGATACAGCGCGGTGTCGGCCTCGTTGACGAGCACGTCGGACGCCGTCACGCCCGGCGTCGCGCACGCGCCGCCGACGCTCGCCGTCACCGGCACGCTGACGCCTTCCGCGTCGACCGGCGTGCTGCCGATCGCGTCGCGCACCTTGTCGGCCACTCGCATCGCCTCGTCGAGATTCGTGCACGGCAGCAGCAGCGCGAATTCCTCGCCGCCGAAGCGGCCGAACGTATCCTGGGAGCGCACGATCGACGCGACGCGGCGCGCCGTCTCGCGCAATACCGCATCGCCGGCCGCATGCCCGAACCGGTCGTTGATCGTCTTGAAGTGATCGAGGTCGAACAGCAGCATCGACAGGTCGCCGCCGTAGCGCTGCCAGCGCGCGAACTCGTCACCGAGCCGAGCCTCGAAGAAGCGCCGGTTCGCGATGCCGGTAAGGCCGTCGCGATTCGCATGCTCGCGCAGCTTCGCGACCGCTTCCTCGCGCTCGCGCTGCATCACGCTCACGTGCGTGACGTCCGAGATCGTCACGCACACGGCCTCGACCTCGCGGCCGCGCGTGAGCGGCATGAACGTGCAGTCCTGCTGCATGTAGTCGACGCCGCCGGTGATCGGCCGGTCGTGCTCGAAGCGAAACAGGTAGGGCCGCTGCTCCCACGAGCTGAACGCGAAGCTGCCGAGCTGGAACACGCTCTCCAGTTTGCGTTCGAGCCACGCGCGCGGCAGCTCCGGAAAGCAGTCGAACAGGTTGCGGCCGATCACGTCGGCAGCCGGGATGCCGCTGTGGTCCTGCATGAAGCGATTCCACATCAGCACGGTCATCGAGCGGTCGAGCACGAACAGGCCGAAGCCCACCCGTTCGATCACGAGGTCGCTCAGCGACGCCGCGGGGGCGGTGGTGGTGGCGGGGCGGGTAGTAGTAATAGTAGTAGCGGTCATAGCGCGGACAGCAATGCGTCGAGCGAGTCGCCCATCAGCCGGATCGAATCCTCGGCCATCAGCATCACGAAATGTGCGCGGAACGCGTGATCCTCGAGTCCGAAATTCACTTCGAGCAGCAACGCGACGCTCCATGCGAGCACGTTCGGCTGGAACACGTCGTCGAACGATACGTTGGCGCCGAGCAGCCCCGGCGGGAAGAACACGGGCTTGCGACCGAGCTCGTCGAGGATCGACGACACGCACGCGCTCATCAGCACGTTCGCGACATCGAACACGACCTCGTCCTGCGTCGCCATGCCGGCATACACGCCGTCGCCGAACGTGCGGTCCATCAGCGACATGAGCCGCGCGACGCCCGCGCTGCGGCACAGCACGATCGCCTCGCCCTTGATGTCGGAACGAAAGCCCTGGCGCACGGCCGTCACGTTCTCGCGGATGCCCGTCATCTCGCGCAGCGCGTCGCCCGCATCGGCGGCCTTCACGACGCGCACGCGCGGTACCGACAATTCGATGAAATGTCCGAGCAGCAGCGCGAGCCGTGCGGCGGCGCGCCCCATCGCGAGGTTGGCGATCTCCTGCAACGCGTCGCGTTGCTCCGCCGTGAACACCGATTCAGGCATACAACCCATACTCCTTGAGAATGGGCAGCAATGCCTCCGACGTCACGGGCTTGGCAACGAATGCGATCGCGCCCAACTCGCGCACGCGTGCTTGCGCCTGCGGCTGAATATCGGCGGATACCACGATCACGAACGTGTTCAGATCTTCGTGGCGCAGTGTCTCCAGCACCTGATAGCCGTTCATGTCGGGCATCGTCAGGTCCAGAAACATCACGGAAGCTTTGCCGTCACGATAGAGCGCCAGCGCCTCGCGACCATTCGCCGCATACGCGACATCGACGTCCCAGTCTCCGGGCAGTGCCTTTGTCAGAAGTTTGCGAGCGAGCAAAGAGTCGTCGGCGATCACGATCGGCAAAGGCATGGCAGCGAAGCGGTATTCGGAATGGTCTCTCTCGCGTTAACGACCGCGCGGCGCGCTTCTTGAGGGGCGCCATGCAATCAAGCGCTGGCAGCCACCGTGCGGACGCGCGCGGGCGCCGCGGCACGATGCACGCGACACACCGCGCCGCAAACGCCGGCGGGCGCATATATCTGTCATAGGGAAAGCAAGGCGCGATTCTCTGAGTAAACCGGAGGCGGTGCAACTCGCCATATTCACCATTTCGAACAAAATCGATCCGATCCCCCTGCATTCGGAAAACAGCCGCGATCATTTTCGAGATAAGCACGCAAAATTTTTCTTTGTGTACGTTTGCGCTGCCGGATTCATAGCGTTTTCAAACTTTCGATTTACCCCTGTCGGAATCATCAGGTTGCCCCGCTGCGGCGGGTACGGCGGGCGGGCGCAACTCGTTTATGATTGAACACCGCAGCTTGACCCGCTCTCTTCAATGACGTCCGAACGTCCCGCCGACTCCCATCCGCCCGCCTCCACGCCTGCCGACGACTGGCAGGATGGTGGCAGCTATTCGGCCGGCGCGCCCGAGCACGATTTCGCGGTCCGGCGCGTGACGCTGATCGTGCTGCTGGTCGCCGCGATCGTGCTGCCGTGCATCTACGTGTCGGTCATGGCGTACAACGACCTGAAGGCACGCGAAGCCGCGGCGAGCGACGTGACGATGCGCACCGTGCGCGTCGCCGAGGAGCACGCGCTGAAGGTGTTCGACCTGACCGAGACGCTCGATGCGCGCATCGTCGACCTCGTGCAGGACATGGATGACGCGAGCGTGCGCCGCCAGGAATCCGACATCCACGAAGCGCTGAACACGATCGGCGGCGGCTATCCGCAGGTGGCCGCGGTGTCGATCTTCGGCGCGAGCGGCATGTTGCTCGCGAACAGCCTCTACTATCCGGCGCCCTATGCGTCGATCGCGAACCGCGACGACTTCGCCGGCATTCGCGACGGCAAGGTCATCGAACATATCTCGCGGCTGATGATGGGGCCGCTCAAGCTCGAGAACATCCCCGTGTTCAATACGGGCGTCGCGCGCCGTCATAGCGACGGTTCGTTCGCCGGGATGGTGTCGATCGCGCTGAAATCGTCGTACTTCAATTCGTTCTACCGCGAGCTCCTCGGCGGCGCGGCCACGCCGATGACGATGGCGCTCGCGCGCTCCGACGGCGCGGTGATCGCGTCGTATCCGCCGCCGCCGTCGCTCGCGCACACCGATCTCACGACCACGTTCGGCAACGAACGCAACGATCCGCGCGCGGGCATCGTGCGCGTGCGCCACGACGGCGCCAGCGAGATCGTCGCGTACCGCCAGGTCGGCAGCTATCCCGTGTACGTGACCTGCGCGTACCGCACGTCGGCGATCCGGCGCGAATGGTACGAGCACTTGAGCGTGCTGGTCATCTCGATGTTCGCGCCGTCGATCGCGCTGTGGTCGGTGATCTGGCTGTCGCTGAAGCGGCTGAAGGCGGAAGAGGAGGCGTGGGACCGCTGGCAGGCGGAAGCGTCGATGCGGCGCTCGATCGAATCGGCGTACCGGCAGTCGCGCAAGATGCAGGCGCTCGGCAACCTGGTCGGCAGCGTCGCGCACGATTTCAACAACCTGCTGATGATCATCTCGAGCAACGTGCAGATCGCGCGGCGGCGCGGCGTCCAGCATCTCGACAAGGAACTCGGCGCGATCGAACGCGCGCTGAAGAACGGCCAGTCGCTCACGCGCCAGCTGCTCGGCGTCGCGCGCAAGCAGCCGCTGCACAACGAGACGATCGACATCGGCCAATGGGTCGGCACATGCCGCGAACTGCTGAAGACGTCGCTCGGTTCGAAGTCGTCGCTGGTCGTCGCGATCGAGCCCGGTGTGTGGCCGATCCGCGTCGACGTCGCCGAGCTCGAACTCGCGGTGATCAATCTCGCCGTCAACGCGCGCGACGCGATGACGATCGGCGGCCGCTTCACGGTCGGCGCGCGCAACGTGACGCTGCGCCGCGAGGATGGCTTTCCGCTGACCGGCGACTTCGTGCAGATCTCGCTCGACGATACGGGCTCGGGCATGGCGCCCGAGGTGCTCGCGCGCGCGTTCGAGCCGCTGTTCACGACGAAGGCGCAGGGGATGGGAACGGGGCTCGGGCTGCCGCAGGTGTTCGCGTTCTGCGAGCGCTCGGGCGGCCTCGCGACGATCGACAGCGCGGTCGGCGCCGGCACGTCGGTGCGCCTCTACCTGCCGCGTGCACGCGTCGAGGACATCGTCGCGCGGCCGCCGGCCGTCGCGCACGACACGAGCGCGCTCGCGGGCCTGCACGTGCTGCTGGTCGAAGACAACAGCGAAGTCGCGGCCGGCACCGAAGCGCTGCTCACGCTGCTCGGACACCGCGTCACCTATGCGCCCACCGCCGACGACGCGTTGCGCCTGATCGAAGGCGCGGCCGCGAACGACGCGTTCGACCTGGTCATCTCGGACATCCACATGCCGGGCCGCCTGAACGGCATCGATCTCGCCGAAGCGATCGACAAGCGACCGGGGAAGCTGCCCGTGATCCTGGTCACGGGTTACGCGGAGGAACTCGACCGCACGCGCACCGTCAATGTGCGCGTGCTGTCGAAGCCGTTCGACATCGCGCTGCTCGACGAGATCCTGCTCGGCATCCGCGAAGCGCGCGATGCGCGGCACACCGACACCTGACCCGCGTCACGCGGGGCGGCGCCGGCAGCGCGCACGGTGCGGCGATCAGGCGGACTTCAGCATGCGCACCCAGTCGACATAGCGGTCGACGAAGCCCTGCAGGAACTTGCGGGTGTCCTCGCTGACGATCTGGCCTTGGTCGTCGATGCGCGCCGGGTCGTGCTTGATGAACATTTCCGGCTGCGCGAGCGTCTTCACGTCGAGATACGCGAGCACGTTGCGCAGGTGCTGCTGCGCGAGCGCGGTGCCGGTCGCACCCGGCGACGTGCCGAGCACGGCGCCCGGCTTGCCGGACCACGAGTTGTGCCCCCACGGGCGCGAGCCCCAGTCGATCGCGTTCTTCAGCACGCCCGGAATCGAGCGGTTGTACTCGGGCGTGACGAACAGCAGCGCGTCGGCCGCTTCGATCGACGCCTTGAAGCGCTTCGCGACGTCCGGAAGATCCGCGTCGTAGTCCTGGCTATACAGCGGCAGTTCGCCGATCTCGACGAATTCGAACGAGAAATCGGCGGGCGCGAGCGAGATCACGGCGTGCGCGAGCGCGCGATTCCAGGAACCGCGACGCAAACTGCCGACGACGACGGCAACACGATAGGACATGGCTTTCTCCTTCCGGTGAGTGAAGAATCGGATCGATTGATTCGAAACAGGCGACAAAGGTCTGTTTATAGGCAAGCCAGCCCGCGAACCGTCCCACGGGGCCGACCGCCCGACTTTCCACAAGGTTTTCCACAGAAATTGTGGATAACTCGATCGTTATGGTCTGATGTTACAAACCGCCCGCATCGCGATTTCGTGCCACGCGACGCAAGGTTCCGGCAAGCATAGCGCAGCGCGTCGGCCGGCTTCATGAAATCGTGACGGAACATGCGTTGCAGCGCGGCGTCGCGCCCAGTAAGCTGCTCGCAGCGCGCCGCCCGGTGGCGCACGCGATTGCTTCCGCTTCGTAAGGCTCCCGACCCGCCATGCCGTCCGCGTACGACGATCCTCCCTATCTCACGCAACTGCGGCGCGACCTGCTGCGCTTCGCGCGACTCCAGCTGCGCGACGCCGATGCGGCCGAGGATGCCGTGCAGGAAGCGCTGACCGCCGCGTGGTCGCACGCGGGCGAGTTCGCGGGACGGTCCGCGCACAAGACCTGGGTGTTCGGGATCCTGCGCAACAAGCTGATCGACATCCTGCGCGCGCGGCAGCGGACGGTGAGCCTGTCCGCGCTCGATGCCGAGCTCGACGGCGAATCCGCGCTCGATCGCGAGTTGTTCAAGGAAAACGGGCATTGGGCCGCGCATACGAAGCCGCGGCCCTGGCCGCGCCCCGAGACGCTATTGCAGCAACAGCAATTCTGGACGCTGTTCCAGGTGTGTCTCGATCACCTGCCGGAACACATCGGGCGCGTATTCATGATGCGCGAATTCCTCGATGTCGAGATCAACGACATCTGCACCGAACTGACGTTGACGACGAACCATTGCAGCGTGCTGCTGTATCGGGCGCGCACGCGCCTGCGCACCTGCCTCAGCGAAAAAGGACTGACGACCGAAGATGCTGCCGGGGAAATGTAGGGACGTGACGCGACTGCTGTCGGATGCGCTCGACCGGTCATTGACGCTGCATGAGCGTCTGCAGGTGCGCGTGCATCTGCCGGCTTGCAGTGGATGCCGGGCGTATCGCGGGCAGATTGCGGTGCTGCGGGCGGCGGCGCAGGCGGCGGGGGGGCGGAGTGTGGGAGATGGGCGGGATGGATCGTCGGCGGGGGACGAGCGGGGGTGAGTTGGCTGGGGCTGTGTCGTTCGCGGTCATGCGTTGCGGCGGCTTGCCGGGGGATGTTCTTGTCGACGTTGACGGGGTGACGCGGGAGGTCGCTCGGGTCGCTCGGGTCGCTCGGGTCGCTCGGGTCGCTCGGGTCGCTCGGGTCGCTCGGGTCGCTCGGGTCGCTCGGGTCGCTCGGGTCG
>NZ_JBEPLG010000015.1:0-159899 GCF_040545115.1 Burkholderia sp. 567 | reverse complement strand
CCGAGCCCCGAGCCCCGAGCCCCGAGCCCCGAGCCCCGAGCCCCGAGCCCCGAGCCCCGAGCCCCGAGCCCCGAGCCCCGAGCCCCGAGCCCCGACCCGTCGATCAACGCAGCGGCAAATGAATCTCGGTGCGCAGGTCGGCCGGCGCCGCATCCATCGGCGTATTCAGATACAGCTCGAACGGCGGTGCGTCGGCGGCTCCGCGGCCCGACTGACGCAGCCAGTCGCCATATAGCCACTGGTAGGCCGCCTTCAGGTCCGCATAGGGTCCCGTATGCAGCAGCACCGCGTACTCGCCACCGGCGACCGTCACGCGCTCGACGGGCGGCGTCGGCTCGACATCCGGCGCGCCGTCGGCCGGCACGAAGCACGCCTTCGCGCGCAACTGCGCTTGCGGCGTGGTATCGGGATCGTCGTAGAAGATCCCGATCATCTTCGCGCCGGGGCCGATCAGCCCGTGCTGCGCGACCCACGCGCCGATCTGCCCGAACGCGTCGCCGATCTTCAGGTACGCGCCCGTATGCGGCACCGCATAACCGCGCAGTTCCGGCAGCCGCCGGATCTCGACTTCATGCCTGAACATGTCTTCCTCTCCTCTCTGTAACGGATAAATCGGACGGTGGACTCGCCCCGTCGCACCATCCGCCCGATCGACTCGCCGCACAGCGCGCGACGCGTGTCGCATGGGGACCCACGCCACCGCTCCGGCTTTCGTCTCGACGCTCCCGCGTGCATCCCCGGCACGAATCGACGCCACGGTAGCACGCCGCCGATCGATGAATCTTGCGGAGATACGTAGGACCACAAAATCTGCCCCTTTTTATTTCGAACAAATTGGGTCTCGTCCCCGTCGATCTTGTCTAAAGTTAAAGACGGTGAAATCGGGTGAACGTGTCATTTTTCTCGGGTAAGTTGGTCGGGCCGCACCGCACGGTTTTCGAAGTACGCAGGTAGTTCGTCGATGTCCAATGGCAACGCCACGTTTTTCGGGAGAATAAGAAATGGATGCTTCCAGCTTCATCACGTCGCTGCAGACCACGTTAGGCGGATACCTGCCCAAGATCGCCGGTGCGATCGGCATCCTGGTGATCGGCTGGCTGATCGCCGTGGTGGTGCGGGCCGGCACGCTCCGGCTGCTCAACGCGCTGAAGGTCGATCAGCGGATCACCGAAAGCACCGGCCAGGGCGCACGCGTCGAGCGGATCATCGCCGGCGGGCTGTTCTGGCTCGTGCTGCTCGTCACCGCGGTGGGCATCTTCAATGTGCTCAACCTGTATGCGGTATCCAATCCGTTCTCGCTGCTGGTCACGCACATCGTCAACTACCTGCCGAACCTGATCGGCGGCGCGGCGCTGACGCTGATCGCGTGGTTGATCGCCTCGCTGCTGCGCAGCCTCGCGAACCGCGCGCTGCGAGCGAGCAAGGTCGACGACAAGCTGTCCGAAAGCGCGGGCATGCAGCCGATGAGCGGCTATCTCGGCGACGTGCTGTTCTGGCTCGTGATCCTGATGTTCCTGCCGGCGATTCTCGGGTCGTTCGCGCTGTCCGGCCTGCTGTCGCCGGTGCAGGGGATGGTCGACAAGCTGCTCGCGATCGTGCCGAACCTGTTCGCGGCCGCGGTGATCGGCGTCGTCGGCTGGATCGTCGCGCGCGTGCTGCGCGGCCTCGTGACGAACCTGCTGGTCGCGGCCGGCGCCGACCGCCTCACCGCGAGTCTGGACAGCCCGACGCCGGTGCGCGTGTCGAGCCTGGTCGGCACGATCGTCTACGTGTTCGTGTTCGTGCCGACGCTGATCTCCGCGCTCGACGCGCTGAAGATCGACGCGATCTCGATTCCCGCCACCAACATGCTGAACCAGTTTCTCGGCGCGGTGCCGGACATCGTCGCGGCGATCGTGATCGTGCTGGTCACGTACTATTTCGCGCGCTTCGTCGCGTCGCTCGCGCAGCGGCTGCTGGAAGCCGCCGGCGTCGACGGGCTGCCGGCCATGCTCGGCGTCGAGCGCGTGTTTTCGGGAATCCTGCAGCCGTCGGTGCTGGTCGCGCGGCTGATCGTGTTCTTCGCGATGCTGTTCGCGGCGGTCGAGGCCGCGAACCGCCTCGGCTTCACGCAGGTGCGCGACGTCGTCACGCTGTTCATCGAATTCGGCGGCCACGTGCTGATGGGCGGCGTGATCCTCGTGATCGGCGTGTGGCTCGCGAGCGTCGCGCGCCGCGTGATCGAGCAGGCCGACCGCGAACACAGCGTGCTGTTCGCGCGGATCGCGCAATTCGCGATCCTCGGACTCGTATTCGCGATGGGGCTGCGCGCGATGGGCATCGCCAACGAGATCGTGCAGCTCGCGTTCGGCCTCGTGCTAGGTGCGATCGCGGTGGCGGTCGCGCTGTCGTTCGGCCTCGGCGGCCGCGAAGCAGCCGGCAAGCTGCTCGACCGCTGGTTCAACCAGCGCGGCGGCGGCCAGTAAGCGGCGTCGTGTCGCCCATCCGGCCGCCTCGTGCGGCCGGATGGCGCACGCTTGACGGGCCCGGGCCACAGCCGGCGTTGCCGCCGGCGAAACGCCCGCCCGCATCTTTGCCGAATTTCGATAACACGTCCTTTAATGACTCTCTAGCATCGATTCTCAGTCGCGCGGGCCGGCAGGCCGGCGCCTTTCAGGAGAATCCGATGAAAGCAGAGTCGAATGGCCGGCCCGCCGCCGGCGCCAAATCGTCCGGCCAGCCCGCGCTGCAGCAGACGCTCGGGACCTGGCAACTGTGGGGCATCGCAGTCGGCCTCGTGATTTCCGGCGAATACTTCGGCTGGAGCTACGGCTGGGCGAGTGCCGGCACGCTGGGTTTCGTGATCACCGCGGTGTTCGTCGCGGCGATGTACACCACCTTCATCTTCAGCTTCACCGAACTCACGACGTCGATCCCGCACGCGGGCGGCCCGTTCGCATATGCGCGCCGCGCATTCGGCCCGACGGGCGGCTATCTCGCCGGCGCGGCGACGCTCGTCGAGTTCGTGTTCGCGCCGCCCGCGATCGCGCTGGCGATCGGCGCGTATCTGCACGTGCAGTTTCCGGGGCTCGAACCGAAACACGCGGCGATGGGTGCGTATCTCGTCTTCATGGCGCTGAACATCGTCGGCGTGCAGATCGCCGCGACGTTCGAGCTGGTCGTCACGCTGTTCGCGATCTTCGAGCTGCTGGTGTTCATGGGCGTGGTGTCGCCGGGCTTCGCGTGGAGCAACTTCATGAAGGGCGGCTGGTCGGGCGCCGATCATTTCAGCGTCGGCGCATTCCACGGAATGTTCGCGGCGATCCCGTTCGCGATCTGGTTCTTCCTCGCGATCGAGGGCGTCGCGATGGCCGCCGAGGAGGCGAAGAACCCGAAGCGCTCGATCCCGATCGCCTACGTGGCCGGCATTCTGACCCTCGTCGCGCTGGCGATCGGCGTGATGGTGTTCGCCGGCGGCGCGGGCGACTGGACCAAGCTCGCGAACATCAACGACCCGCTGCCGCAGGCGATGAAGTACATCGTCGGCGCGAACAGCGGCTGGATGCACATGCTCGTGTGGCTCGGGCTGTTCGGGCTGGTCGCGTCGTTCCACGGGATCATCCTCGGCTATTCGCGCCAGATCTTCGCGCTGGCGCGCGAGGGCTACCTGCCCGAATGGCTCGCGAAGGTGCATCCGCGCTTTCGCACGCCTTATCGCGCGATTCTCGCGGGCGGCGTGGTCGGGATCGCCGCGATCTACAGCGACGAGCTGATCCAGTTCGGCGGCCAGACGCTCACCGCGAACATCGTGACGATGTCGGTGTTCGGTGCGATCGTGATGTATATCGTAAGCATGGCGGCGCTGTTCAAGCTGCGCCGTTCGCAGCCGGACATGGCGCGGCCGTTCCGCGCGCCGCTGTACCCGTTCTTCCCGGCGTTCGCGATCTTGGCGGCCCTGGTCTGCCTCGGGACGATGGTGTACTTCAACGGGCTGGTGGCGATGGTGTTCGTCGGCTTCCTCGCGCTCGGCTACGCGTACTTCCTCGCGACCCGTTCGCAGCGCGCGAGCGCGCCGGGCGACGTGGCGCTCGAGGAGTGAGCATGGCGAACCCGCACGGCCGCGCCTGACGGCATCCGGCGCGCCCCGTCGAACGGGCGCGCCGTCGGCGTCCGGCACGGATGAGCAAGGACTGGCAAGGAGATTCGAACGATGGCCTATACGGAGACGATCGGCCCGCGCACGTACCGCTTCGCGGACCTGAAGACGCTGCTCGCGAAGGCGAGCCCGTTGCGTTCCGGCGACCAGCTCGCCGGCGTCGCGGCGGCGAGCGAGGAGGAGCGCGTCGCCGCGAAGATCGCGCTCGCGGGCGTGCCGCTGAAGGCATTCCTGAACGAGGCGCTGATTCCGTACGAACACGACGAGGTCACGCGCCTGATCCTCGACGATCACGACGCGGCCGCGTTCGCGGAAATCTCGCACCTGACGGTCGGCGATTTCCGCAACTGGCTGCTGTCGCCCGTGGCCGACGGCGCCGCGCTCGAGCGGATCGCGCCGGGCCTCACGCCGGAGATGGTCGCGGCCGTGTCGAAGCTGATGCGCAACCAGGACCTGATCGCGGCCGCGCGGAAGCGCCGCGTCGTCACGCGCTTTCGCAACACGGTCGGGCTGGCCGGCCGGATGTCGGTGCGGTTGCAGCCGAACCACCCGACCGATGACGTGAAGGGCATCGCCGCGTCGATGCTCGACGGGCTGATGTACGGCTGCGGTGACGCCATGATCGGCATCAACCCGGCGACCGACAGCCTCGCGGCGATCGTGAAGCTGCTCGCGATGATCGACGGGTTCCGCGAACGCTACGGCGTGCCGACGCAGTCGTGTGTGCTCACTCACGTGACGAACACGATCGCCGCGATCGAGAAGGGCGCGCCGGTCGACCTGGTATTCCAGTCGATCGCCGGCACCGAGAAGGCGAACGCGAGCTTCGGAATCTCGCTCGCGCTGCTCGGCGAGGCGCGCGAGGCCGCGTTGTCGCTCGGGCGCGGCACCGTCGGCAACAACCTGATGTACTTCGAGACGGGCCAGGGCAGCGCGCTGTCGGCGAATGCGCACTTCGGCGTCGACCAGCAGACCTGCGAGGTGCGGGCGTACGCGGTCGCACGCAAGTTCGACCCGTTCCTCGTGAACACGGTGGTCGGCTTCATCGGGCCCGAATACCTGTACGACGGCAAGCAGATCATCCGCGCGGGGCTCGAGGATCACTTCTGCGGCAAGCTGCTCGGCGTGCCGATGGGCTGCGACATCTGCTACACGAACCACGCGGAAGCCGACCAGGACGACATGGACACGCTGCTGACGCTGCTGGGCGCGGCCGGCATCAACTTCATCATGGGGATTCCGGGCGCGGACGACGTGATGCTGAACTACCAGAGCACGTCGTTTCACGACCAGCTCTACGTGCGCGAAGTGCTCGGCCTGCGCCGCGCGCCCGAGTTCGAGGAATGGCTGGAGACGATGGAGATCGCCGACGCGCACGGCGCGCTGCGCGTGGCGAGCGCGCGCGTGCCGCTGCTCGCGGGTGCGAACGACTGGATGGGGATTTCCGCATGAGCGACGCCGTCGAAAAGAACCCTTGGGCGCAGCTGAGGTCGTTCACGAACGCGCGGATCGCGCTCGGCCGCGCGGGCAACAGCTTGCCGACCGCGCCGCTGCTCGCGTTCAACCTGTCTCACGCGCAGGCGCGCGACGCCGTGCATCAGCCGCTCGATGCGGACGCGCTGCGGCGCGAGATCGAGGCGGCCGGCTTGCTGCCGACGCTCGGCGTGCAGAGCGCCGCGCCCGACCGCGACCACTATCTGCGCCGGCCCGACCTCGGCCGCAAGCTGTCGGACGACAGCCGCGGGCTGCTGGCCGGCTACGGCGCGGCGCTGGACGATGCGCCCGACGTGGTGTTCGTGGTCGGCGACGGGCTGTCGGCGTTCGCGGCCGCGAAGCAGGCGCTGCCGCTGCTGCAGGCCGTGCGGCCGCGGCTCGACGCGGACGGCTGGCGGATCGGCCCGGTGGTGGTCGCGACGCAGGCGCGCGTCGCGCTCGGCGACGAGATCGGCGAGCTGCTGCGCGCGAAGGTCGTCGCGATGCTGATCGGCGAACGGCCGGGGCTCAGCTCACCCGACAGTCTTGGCGTGTACCTGACGTGGGCGCCGAAGGTCGGCTGCCACGACGCGCTGCGCAACTGCATCTCGAACGTGCGGCCCGAGGGGCTCCCGCATGCCGCCGCCGCGCACAAGCTCCATTACCTGATGACGCATGCGCGCCGGCTCGGGCTCACGGGTGTCGGGCTGAAGGACGACAGCGATGCGCTGCTGCCGCAGACGGACGCGGAGCGGATCGGTGCGAAATGACGGGGCGGCGGTGCCTGGCGCGCCAGCCGTCTACTTGAACAGCCGCTCGCACAGGAAGTCGACGAACACGCGCAGCTTCGGCGACAACTGCCGGCTCGACGGCCACACGATCGAGAACTGCCCCGGCGCGATCCGGTAGTCGTCGAGCACGGTGACGAGCGCGCCGGTGTCCAGCGCGTCGCGCGCGAGGAAGTCGGGCATATAGCCGATGCCGAGCCCCGCCATGACCGCGCCGCGCAGCGCTTCCATGTTGTTGCAGGTCATCGCGGTGCGCAGCTTCAGCGGCGTGCCGTCGTCCGCGGCCAGCGCCCAGTCCTGCAGCTTGCCGGTGGTCGGGAAGCAGTAGCGCACGCAATCGTGCGCTTCGAGATCGTGCGGCGCCGCCGGCGTGCCGGCCTGCGCGAGATACGCGGGCGTCGCGCACAGCACGAACGCGAACGGGCCGAGCCGCCGCGACATCAGGCTCGAATCCGACAGCGGACCGCTGCGGATCACCGCGTCGAAGCCACCTTCGACGACGTCCACCATCCGGTCGTTGAAATCCAGGTCGAGCTCGACGTCCGGATAGCGTTGCCTGAATTCGGGCAGCACCGGCAGCAGGAACCGGTAGCCGATCACCGGCAGGCTCACGCGCAGTTTGCCGCGCGGGCGCTGCGCGGAGGCCGTCACAGTCGCTTCCGCATCGCGAAAATCCTCGAGGATCCGCTGGCAGCGTTCGTAGAAATGGCGCCCTTCGTCGGTCAGCGTGACGCGCCGCGTCGTGCGATTGAACAGGCGCACGCCGAGCGACTGCTCGAGCCGCGCGATCGTCTTGCCGACGGCGGACGCGGAAATGCCGAGCGCGCGGCCGGCCGCGACGAAGCTGAGCGCTTCGGCGGTGCGGACGAAGGCGGCGATGCCGTTCAGGTTTTCCATCGACATAAGCGGGCCGGCCAGAAGCGGAGAAGAGGCAGATTGCGGAATATTAGTCCGTTATATCCGGAGTCTTGCATGGTTTTTCGCCGATTGAATCGGATTTATCTTTGATCGCTCTGGCGGCGCATCCGCGCCCGCTTTTCGAGGAGCGATGATGGATCACCCGTTTTCACCCGATTCGGCCAGCTCGGCGCGCCGGCGCGCGTGGGTGCTGGCCGCCGTCTGCATGGCCGCCGTCGCGCTGCCGTTGTCGTTTTCGGGCGGCGCGGTCGCGACGCCCGCGATCGGCCGCGACCTGCACGGCGGCCCGGTCGCGATGAACTGGATCACCAACGCGTTCATGCTCGCGTTCGGCAGTTTCCTGATGGCGGCGGGCGCGCTGGCCGACCAGTTCGGCCGCAAGCGCGTGTTCGCGCTCGGCGTCGGCGGCTTCACGCTGATGTCGGTCGCGCTCGCGTTCGCGCCGTCGATGCTCGCGCTCGACCTGCTGCGCGCCGCCCAGGGGCTCGCGGCTGCCGCGGCGCTGGCGGGCGGCACGGCGGCGCTTGCGCAGGAGTTCGACGGCGCGGCGCGCACGCGTGCGTTCAGCCTGCTCGGCACGACGTTCGGGATCGGGCTCGCCTTCGGGCCCGTGCTCGCCGGCGGCCTGATCGCGCACTACGGCTGGCGCGCGATCTTCGTCACGGGCGCGGCGGCCGGCGCGCTATCGCTCGCGTTCGGGCTGCCGCGCATGCACGAATCGCGCGACCCGCACGCGACGGGGCTCGACTGGCCCGGCACGACCGCGTTCACCGTCGTGCTCACGCTGTTCACGTTCGGCGTGATCGAGGCGCCCGCGCGCGGCTGGACGCATCCGCTCGTCGTCGCGCTGCTGGCGGGCGCGGCGCTCGGCGCATGCGCGTTCGTCACGATCGAGACGCGCGTCGCGCGGCCGATGCTCGACCTGTCGCTGTTCCGGATTCCGCGCTTCGTCGGCGTGCAGGTGCTGCCGGTGTCGACCTGCTGCTGCTACATCGTGCTGCTCGTCGTGCTGCCGCTGCGCTTCATCGGCATCGATGGTTTCAGCGAGATCGACGCGGGCTGGCTGATGCTCGCGATCTCCGCGCCGATGCTCGTCGTGCCGTTCGTCGCGGCGACGCTCACGCGCCGGCTGTCGGCCGGCGTGATCTCCGGGCTCGGGCTGTTGCTCGCGGCGGCCGGCCTCGTGTGGCTGGGCGTCGCGCTGCGCGGCGGCGCGGGGCCGGCGGCGATTGCACCGATGCTCGCGATCGGCGTCGGAGCCGGCATGCCGTGGGGGCTGATGGACGGGCTGTCGGTCAGCGTCGTGCCGAAGGAGCGCGCGGGGATGGCGACCGGGATCTTCAGCACGACGCGCGTGGCGGGCGAGGGGATCGCGCTCGCGATCGTCGGCGCGGTGCTCGCGACGCTCGCGCATGGCGATTTGCGGCGGATGGCGGCCGGCGCGTCCGGCACGTCCGGCGCGACGCTGCGGGCCGCCGCGCGGCTCGCGACCGGCGATCTCGCCGGCGCGGCGGCCGTGCTGCCGGGCGTCGATCGTGCGGCGCTGCTCGCGAGCTATACGCACGCGTTCGACCGGTTGCTGATCGGGCTCGCGGTCATCACGGTGCTGTGCGCGGGCGTGGTGTTCGCCTTTCTTGGCGCGCGGCCGGCGGTTGCGGAGGAGCGCGGCGATGAAAGCGACCATGCGCGTGCCGACGCACCGGCGCGGCGCCGGGCCGAGCCGGCTTGTGCGGAGGCAAACGGGCGGTGAACGGTGGGGGCGTCGACGGGGGCTGGCGCTTCCGCGGGAGCGGTCGGGTATTTCGTGCGCGTCACCCCGCTGCAGGAGGAGCCGGCTCCCGCGTCATGTCGGCACGCGCGGTGGGCGCCGCCGCGTCGGTGTGCGCGCATGCATCCGCCGTTTCAACGGCGACATGGCGCAACATCACGCCAGCACGAGCGGCGGCAGCCCCGCTTCGGCGCGCGGGTGCGCGCTTTCGACGTCAACGACCACGTAACGCAGCGCGGCCGGCCACAGGTGCGCATGGCTTCCCGCATCCTCGTCGATCGTCGCGCGCCCTTGCACGAGCCACGTCGTCTGCCGGACGAAATCGACGAACAGCAGCGCAATCGCCGGATTCACGAGCAGGTTGCCGATCGTGTTGAACAGGTTGTTGCCCGCGAAGTCGGGCAGCACGAGCGTACGGCGATCGGGCAGGTCGACGAGCGGGGCGAACGAACCGTCCGCGCGCGGTTGCCGGCCGCGATACGAGCAGTCGCTGTCGCCCGCCGCGTTCGCGGTCGCGACGAGCAGGAACGCCTGTTCGCGGATGAACGCGACGGCATCGTCGCTAAGGGGGCCCGAATCGTTCATGGTGTCGGTCGGCGTGTGGCCGCGGCGTGCGGATTTGCATTGCTCACGCAAGCGACATGCCATGCGGCGCGCGTGGCGCTCGGCGACGCCTGCACAGATGCGCTGTGAAAAATCCGAACACCCGCCGCGCCGCTGTGCCGTCGCGGTGTTCAGAATCGGCACACTCGTTTTGCGTGCGCCGGCACCGCGCCCGGCGGGCGGCCGGACGCACCGCTCCTGTTCCGTTTTCGGCCCGTGTGGCACGCATGTTGCGTAAACCGTGCAGCGCGATCCAACCGGCGCTGCATTCACACAAGCACGATGAACAGGAGACATGTATGAACCCGTTTGACCTGAAACAACTGGGCCTCGACGTCGAATATCCGTACCGTCAGCAGTACGACAACTACATCGGCGGCAAGTGGGTTCCGCCGGTGAAGGGCGAGTATTTCGAGAACGTGTCGCCGATCAACGGCAAGCCGTTCTGCCGCGTGCCGCGCTCGAGCGCCGACGACATCGAGGTCGCACTCGACGCCGCGCACGCCGCGCGCCGCAAGTGGGGCAAGACGTCGGTCGCCGAGCGCGCGAACCTGCTGCTGGCCGCCGCCGACCGGATGGAAAAGAACCTGAAGCTGCTCGCGGTGGCCGAGACGATCGACAACGGCAAGCCGCTGCGCGAGACGATGGCGGCCGACCTGCCGCTCGCGATCGATCACTTCCGCTATTTCGCGGGCTGCATCCGCGCGCAGGAAGGCGGCATTTCCGAGATCGACGACAACACCGTCGCGTATCACTTCCACGAGCCGCTCGGCGTCGTCGGCCAGATCATCCCGTGGAACTTCCCGCTGCTGATGGCCGCGTGGAAGCTCGCGCCGGCGCTCGCGGCCGGCTGCTGCGTGGTGATGAAGCCGGCCGAGCAGACGCCCGCGTCGGTGATGGTGCTGATGGAGCTGATCGGCGACCTGTTCCCGGCCGGCACGATCAACATCGTGAGCGGCTTCGGCAAGGAAGCGGGCGAAGCGCTCGCGACCAGCAAGCGGATCGCGAAGATCGCGTTCACGGGCTCGACGCCGGTCGGCAAGCACATCCTGCGTGCGGCGGCCGACAACCTGATCCCGTCGACGGTGGAGCTGGGCGGCAAGAGCCCGAACATCTTCTTCGCGGACGTGCTCGACCAGGACGACGCGTTCCTCGACAAGGCGCTCGAAGGCCTCGCGATGTTCGCGCTGAACCAGGGCGAGGTGTGCACGTGCCCGTCGCGGATCCTGATCCAGGAATCGATCTACGAACGCTTCATCGAGAAGGCCGTCGCGCGTGTGGAGCGCATCAAGTCAGGCCACCCGCTCGACATGCAGACGATGATCGGCGCGCAGGCGTCGCAGCAGCAGCTCGACAAGATCCTGTCGTACATCGACATCGGCCGCGACGAAGGCGCGCAATGCCTGACGGGCGGCGAGCGCACGGCACCGGGCGCCGATCTCGGGACGGGCTACTACGTGAAGCCGACGATGCTGTTCGGCAACAACAAGATGCGCGTGTTCCAGGAAGAGATCTTCGGGCCGGTCGCGTCGGTGATGACGTTCAAGGACGAGCAGGAAGCGATCGAACTCGCGAACGACACGTTCTACGGGCTCGGCGCGGGCGTGTGGACGCGCAACGGCACGCGTGCGTACCGGATGGGCCGCGAGGTCGAGGCGGGCCGCGTGTGGACCAACTGCTACCACCTGTACCCGGCGCACGCGGCGTTCGGCGGCTACAAGCAGTCGGGCATCGGTCGCGAAACGCACAAGATGGCGCTGTCGAACTATCAGCAGACGAAGTGCCTGCTGGTCAGCTACCAGGCCGAGGCGCTCGGGTTCTTCTGATCGCCGAAGCAGGGGGCGAAGTGCCGGGGCCGGCCGGGCGGCGGGGGATGCTGCCTGGTTCGGTTGCCGGTTCACGATTGCCGGTTGCCGGTTGCCGGTTGCCGGTTGCCGGTTGCCGATTCCGGGCGAGGTTCGACGCTCGGGTGACGCATCTGCCGCCGTCGAGCGGTCCCCGCAGCGATGCAATGCGCCGCCGGCCGCTCGCCCGGCACTTCGCCGCTTTCGCCTCGAGACATTCGACTCGCGGCGTTGCCCACCCCCGGCAGTCGCGCGGCCGCATCGCGCACCGGTGGGCCCCACGGGAAACCAGCATGGCAGAACCATCCCGATCCTATCCGCGCCACCCGGTGTTCCACGCGGGCGAGCTCGACGCGCATCACCGGTTCGGCGTTGTCGACGAAGCCGAGCGGATGAGCGACGTCGTGACGACGCGGCTGAGCATCGGCGTGCGCCAGTTCGTCGAGTCGCAGCCGTTCATGTTCGTCGGCACGACTGGCGGCGAGCCGGCGCGCGTGACCTGCGACATCGTGCAGGGCGTGCGCGACGCGAACGGCGATCTGTGGCCGGTCGTGCGCGTGATCGACACGAAGACGCTGCGTTTCGCGCTGCCGACGCCCGGCGACGGCGACCGGATCGATGCGCGCGAATGCGACGGCCGCGGCGTCGGGTTGCTGTTCATCGATTTCGTGCGCGGCATCCGCTACCGGATCAACGGCCGCGCGACGCTGCGAGCCGATCTGCCGGAAGCGGACGCGGCGCCCTGGCCGGCCGGCAGCCCGATCGTCGAGCTGGCGGTCGCGCAGGCGTATGGCAACTGCGGCACGCGGGTCGTGCGGGTGCAGCCGCGCACCTAGCGAGGGGCCGGGCCGCCGGCGGCATGCATGCCGCACCCGCGCGGTGCGCGGCACGCCGCCTCCGGGTGCGCCCGCATGGCGCGCGGCGGCCGTACGGCGTGCAATGACGGGCTTGTCGCCGGGCCGCGCGGTTCGGCACGGGACTTGCGTGATGGACGCGGTCCCGGGCAGGTGAGGAGAACACGATGGAGCAACGAACGGAGTGCATGGCCGAACCGACGGCCGAGGACACGCGGTGCAGCGCACAGGGTGACGATGCGCTGGCCGGCCAGGCCGTGGTCAGCGTCGCGCACGACGCCGACGAGCAGGCGCGCAACCTGATCGGCTGGCGGCAGACCTACGACCAGCTCGCGGCCGGCCGCTTCGTCGGCACGCTGACCGAGCTGCCGCTCGACACGATGAAGCTGTTTCGCGAATCGACCAGCCACCTGCTGCGCCAGGCGTGCGAGGTGCGCGGCGACGCGTACTGGTTCGGCATCCCGCTGGTGAGCGACGGCAGCGCGCGCGTCGATGCATGCCGCATCGGCCCCGGCGCGCTCGCGTTCCGGCCCGGCAACGTCGAATTCGAATTGCTGACGCCGGCGCAGTTCTCGATCTACGGCGTCGTCGTGCGCGGCGACGTGTTGCGCCGTTACGCGGAGGAAGTCGAGCACCGCGCGCTCGACGAGCGGCTGTTCACGCAGCACGTGATTCAGGTTGGCGACACGCGGCTCGCGCGCCTCTGCGCGCTGCTCGGCCGCCGGCTCGACGACGCGGCGGCCGTCGGCGGCCCGCTGCCCGACGCGCAGCGCGACGACCTGCAGGCCGAGGTGCTGGGCGCGCTGTTCGACGCGTGCGCGCAACCGGCGGACGACGGCGCTGGCGGCGCGCCGTCGACACGGCGCTGGATCGTCGAGCAGGCGCGCGAGTACGTGCTGGCGCACCGTACGCGCCCGGTCGGCGTGCCCGAGCTGTGCGAGCAGTTGCACGTGAGCCGGCGCACGCTGCAGTACTGCTTCCAGGACGTGCTCGGCATGGCGCCCGCGACCTACCTGCGCACGCTGCGGCTGAACGGCGCGCGGCGCGACCTCTGCGGGCGGGCGGCCGGTTCGGTGCAGGACGTCGCGGAGGCGTGGGGCTTCTGGCATCTGAGCCAGTTTGCGACCGACTACCGGCGGCTGTTCGGCAAGCGGCCGTCGGAGACGCTGCGCGATCGCGCCGTGATGGTCGCGGCCGGGTGAGCCGGGTGAGCGTGGCAGCAGCGCGTGCAGGCCGCTGAAGGTTCGATCTTTCGGGGCGACTTCCGTTTTTCTATTCGGCCGCGGCGCCCCCAGCGGCCGCTTCGCGCGGCGCCGGCCACGGCAACGCATCCCAGTCGATCGCCCGGTAAGCGGCTTCGACCGCCGTCAGATCCTCCGGCCGCTCGCTGCGATGCAGCCCGCGCAATTCGGCCGGCACATCGAGCTCGACCGGCACGCAGTGCGGATAGTCGCGCACGCGCAGCGCCGGCCCGATCGTCGTGAAACAAGCGAGCGTCGGCACGTCGAAGCCGTCGGCGACATGCAGCGCGGCCGTGTCGGGCGCGAACAGCACGCTGGCACCCTTGACCCAGGCAATGAAGTGCGCGGTGTCGGGCGCGTGGCGGCTCACGTCGACGTAAGCCGGATGCGCGACCGGGCCGAACCCGACCACCGGCAGCCCGTAACGCTGCGCGAGCCGCTCCACGAATGCCGCGCGCAGCGCGGGCGGCACGCTGCGCACCGCGGTGCTCGCCGTCGGGCAAAACAGCACGTACGGCCGCTGCCATTCGGCCGGCAGCGCGGGCAGCCGCAGCCGCGCGAGCCAGCGATTGCGCTTCGCGGCGGCCGGCACCGTGGCCGGATCCACCCCGAGCGCGTCGAGGAAGAAATCGATCATCGGCTGCCCCGCGAACGCGGGCCAGTACAGGTGATTGCCGAGATCGATGCACGGCGCGTGCGCGGGCAGTGCGTTTGCGGCGTACGGCAGCGCGCGTGACGGCGCGACGACGTCGGCTGCGAGCGCATACAGCACTTCGACGTAGCGCGGTGCGCGGGCCGGCCGGTACAGCGTGAAGCGCACGCCCGGATGCATCGCGCGCAGCGCGGCGAGCGCGGTCAGCCCGATCACCGAGTCGCCGAGTGCGACACCCATCCCGTTGATCACGTGCACGTCCGATGTGCGGCCGTAATCGCGCCGGAACGGCCGATGAACGGCATGCAGCAGGCCGAGCGCCGCCGCGGCGGGCACGCAGCCTTCCGCGCGATCGCTGCCGTGCTCGACGTCGTACGGCGCGACGAGCGTCCCGTCGGGCGCGAGCAGCGTGCCGGGGAGGACGAGCGCGTCGTCGTGCGACAACGCGAGACTGGCCGGTGCGGCGTGCATGCCCATGCTCATGCGCCGCGCGCCCGGCGGCCCTGCTCGCGGATCTGCTCGAGCGTCGCGGCCGGCGTGCTGGCGTCCTGCGGAATGCGGATCTCGATCAGCGCCGGCAGCCCGCAGGTCAGCGCGCGCTCCAGTGCCGGCGCGAAGTCGGCGGTGCGCTCGACCGTCTCGCCATGCGCGCCGAACGCGCGCGCATACGCGGCGAAGTCGGGATTCGTGAGCCCCGTGCCATGCACGCGCCCCGGATAGTTGCGCTCCTGATGCATGCGGATCGTACCGAAATGCCCGTTGTTGACGACAATCGCGACGATGTTCAGCCCGTACTGCATCGCGGTCGCGAGTTCGTTGCCGGCCATCATGAAGCAGCCGTCGCCGGCGAGCGCGACGACGGCCCGCGCCGGATACAGCGACTTGGCCGCGAGCGCGGCGGGCAGCCCGTAACCCATCGCGCCGCTGGTCGGCGCGAGTTGCGAGCGGAAGTGGCGGTACGCGAAGTGGCGATGCAGCCAGATCGCGTAGTTGCCGGCGCCGTTGGTCAGGATCGCGTCGTGCGGCAGGCGCTCGCGCAGCTGCACCATCACGTCGCCGAGCTGGACGTCGCCGGGCATCGGCAGCGGCGCATGCCATTCGCGGTACGCGCGGTGCGCGTCGGCGGCCGTGCTGGCCCATGCGGGGTGCGCCGGCGGTTCGAGCGCGGCGAGCGGCGCCGCGATCTCCGGCATCCCCGACACGATCGGCAGGTCGGCCGCATACACGCGGCCGAGCTCGTCCGCGCCCTGGTGCACGTGGATGAGCGTCTGGCGCGTCTTCGGGATGTCGAGCAGCATGTAGCCGCCCGTCGTCGCTTCGCCGAGGCGCGGGCCGAGCACCAGCAGCAGGTCGGCGTCGCGAATCCGCTTGCCGAGCGCGGGATTGATCCCGAGGCCGACGTCGCCCGCGTAGTTCGGGTGCGCGTTGTCGAAGGTGTCCTGGAAGCGGAACGCGCACGCGACCGGCAACTGCCAGCGCTCGACGAAGGTGCGCAGGTCCGCGCATGCGTCGGGCGTCCAGCCGCTGCCGCCGACGATCGCGAACGGCCGTTCCGCGCGCGCGAGCCGTTCGCGCAGCTCGTCGAGCTGCGCGGCCGACGGCGACGCCGCGACGCGTTTCGCGGCCGGCACGACCGGCTGCGACGCGCACGCTTCGGACAGCACGTCCTCCGGCAGCGCGAGCACGACGGGGCCCGGCCGACCGGCGGTCGCGACGTGGAATGCATGGCTCAGGTATTCGGGAATGCGGCGCGGGTCGTCGATCTGCGCGACCCATTTCGCCATCTGGCCGAACATCCGCCGGTAGTCGATTTCCTGGAAGGCTTCGCGGTCGAGGTGCTCGCGCGCGCACTGGCCGACGAACAGGATCATCGGCGTCGAATCCTGGAACGCGGTGTGCACGCCGATCGACGCGTGGGTCGCGCCGGGCCCGCGCGTGACGAACGCGATGCCGGGGCGGCCGGTCAGCTTGCCGACCGCCTCCGCCATGTTCGCGGCGGCCGCCTCGTGGCGGCAGACGACCGTCTGGATGCGCGCGGTGTGATCCGCGAGCGCATCGAGTACGGCGAGGAAGCTCTCGCCCGGGACGCAGAACGCGCGTTCGACGTGATTGGCGAGCAACGCATCGACGAGCAGTCGCGCGCCGGTGGTGGCGCTCTGCTCGAGATCCTTGGAATGCGACATGGGCTGCCGTCTCCTTGGGTAGCGGGACGTACAGCTTACGCCCGTTGGCGGGCAGCTGAAAAGTGTCGGATCCCCGGCCAGTTCGGAACGCGCGCCGGGGTTTCGCCTGGCCGAACGGCCGGCTTGTGCCCACGCCCTGGGCGGTGAAAAGTGACCGCTATGGATTGTTGGGTCGGGAATTTGTGTCGACTCGGAAATGGCGTATCCCAATCAACAATAAAGTGGGAGGCCGCTCAATAGTAAAATTCAACGAATGGATGGATAAACCGCATCGAGGATCACCATGGCAACCGAAACGATCGATCAAAAGACGCTGACGGAGCTGGTCGAAGTCGGTGCCGTACGCGCGGCCCGCGTGGTCGGCTGCGGCAACGGCTGGGCGCTCTCGGCCCGTTGCGGCGCGCACGACCGTTTCCTGTCGGCCAAGCGCGGCGACGTGCGGGTGTTTCGCCGTTTTGAAACGCTGGTCGGATTTCTACGCGACATCGGCATCACCCGGTTCGATGTGGATGCGTCGGCGTTCGACCCGGATGCGGCCGGCCGGGCGACCCGGCCCGATCGCGCAGCCGCGTTGAAGGCGGCGCACGAGGCAGCGGCCCACGATCGCTGGTTTCGCGAGCAGGTGCAGCAGGCGCTGGACGATCCGCGGGCGCCGATTGCCGGCGCCGAGGTCAGCGCCGACTTCGCGTCGCGCCGTGCGGCGCTGCGTGAGCGGCTCGCGGGCAGGCGAGGGGATGCTTCTTGACCCTTGCGCTGTACTGGAATCCGAAGGCGTACGAGGATCGCGCCGCGATCATGGACTACATCGGCGAGGACGACCCGCTGGCTGCGCTCGAACTCGACGAACTGCTGGAAGAAAGGGCACGGTCGTTGCCGGCCCATGCCGAGCTGTATCGGCAAGGGCGGCTGGCGGGCACGCGCGAGCTGGTGGTCGCGCCGAACTATGTGGTCGTGTATCGCATCCGCCCAGCCGACGGGATCGTGGAGGTCCTCCGGGTGTTGCATGCGCGACGGCAGTGGCCGTGATGCAGGGGCATCGATCCGCCCCGCATTACCGTCCGACCCCGCATCAGCACTCGACAATATTCACCGCCAGGCCACCCCGCGAGGTTTCCTTGTACTTCGTCTTCATGTCGGCGCCCGTCTCGCGCATCGTCTTGATCACCGAGTCGAGCGACACGTAGTGCGAGCCGTCGCCGCGCAGCGCCATGCGCGCCGCGTTGACGGCCTTCACCGACGCCATCGCGTTGCGCTCGATGCACGGAATCTGCACCATCCCGCCGACCGGGTCGCAGGTGAGGCCGAGGTTGTGCTCCATCCCGATCTCGGCCGCGTTCTCGACCTGGCGCGGCGTGCCGCCGAGCACGGCCGCGAGCGCGCCGGCCGCCATCGAGCACGCGACGCCCACTTCGCCCTGGCAGCCCACCTCCGCGCCCGAAATCGATGCATTCAGCTTGTACAGAATGCCGATCGCCGCGGCCGTCAGCAGGAAGTCGATCACGCCCTGTTCGTTCGCGCCCGGCGTGAAGCGCGTGTAGTAGTGCAGCACCGCCGGAATGATGCCGGCCGCGCCGTTGGTCGGCGCGGTGACGACGCGGCCGCCGGCCGCGTTTTCCTCGTTGACGGCGATCGCATACAGGTTGATCCAGTCGATCATCGACAGCGGATCCTGCAGCGCCTGTTCGGGGTTGCCGGTCAGCGTGCGATACAGCTGCGGCGCGCGGCGCTTCACCTGGAACGGGCCGGGCAGGTTGCCGTCGGCGTCCGGGTTGCCGATCCCGCAGCCGCGCGACACGCACGACTGCATCACGGCCCAGATCTTCAGCAGCCCGTCGCGCGTCTCTTCCTCGGTGTGCCACGCGCGCTCGTTTTCCCACATCAGCCGCGCGATCGACTTGCCGGTCGCCTCGGTCAGCGCGAGCAGCTCGGCGCCGGTGCGGAACGGGTGCGTCATCTGCTCGGCCGCGCTCAGCACCTTCGTGTTCGGCGCGCCGGCCGTCACGACGAAGCCGCCGCCGACCGACAGGTAGGTGCGCTCGACCAGCACGTCGCCGTTCGCGTCGGACGCGCGCAGCTTCATCCCGTTCGGATGCTCGGGCAGCGCCTGCCGGTAGAACGCGATGTGCTCCTTCAGCACGAACGGCACCGGATGCGTGCCGAGCAGCGCGAGCTGCTTCGACTTGCGGACGTCGTCGAGCCGCGCGTCGATCGTGTCGGGATCGACGGTGTCGGGCGCGTCGCCGAGCAGGCCGAGCATCACGCCGCGGTCGGTGCCGTGGCCCTTGCCGGTCGCGCCGAGCGACCCGTACAGCTCGACCTTCACGTTGGCCGTCGCGTCGAGCAGCCCGTCGCGCTCGAGGCCCTGGACGAACATCAGCGCCGCGCGCATCGGTCCGACCGTATGCGAACTGGACGGGCCGATGCCGATCTTGAAGAGGTCAAACACGCTGACTGCCATTTTGATACCTGCCTTGCTTTGAGAATGATGCTAGCGCGCCTGCAATGGCAGGCACGCGGCCAGCCATGCGGGCGGCATGACGGATAACTGCCGCGCGACACGGGCATAGCGCCCGTCGAGCCGCGCGGCCAGATGAAAGAGTTCGGTGGCGTTTTTCGGGTCCCACTGCCCCGTGTAGCCCGGCAAGCCGGCTTCGCGGCGCTTCGCGTCGAACGGCACCGGCGAATTCACGAATTCCTCGTGCGTCTTCTCGCCGAGCGCGTACGGCACGAGCCAGTCGAGCGCGGCCGCGAGCGACGCGCCGTTCGCGCCGCGCTCGCGCAGCCAGTTGCGGTTGAAGCGGCGCGCGGCGAGCGCGGCCGTCACCAGCGGCTGCAGGTCGTACACCGCGTAATGCAGCGCATCGCGTTCGTCGAAATCCCAGGTCTTGCCGTCCGGACCAATGTTGTCGGCGAGATGCTCGACGAACAGCCGCTGCGCGGCGTTCATCATCTTGCGGTCGCCGAGCGTGAACGCGGACAGCGCGATCAGCTTGATCCGGTGGCTCTGCCAGTTGTTGCGCCATGTGCCGGTGAGCGGGCGCTTCTGCGCGTCGATCTGCGCGACATAGCCGGCGCCGAGCTTCGCGATGAACGCGGCGGTGGCGTTGCGCGTCTTGACCGGCAGCGCGCTCGCCGTCATGTCGTACGCGACGATCAGGCTGTCGAAGCGCGTCTCGTCGATCGGGTTGAAGCTCGGCTGGTAGGTCGACACCCACGCGGACAGGAAGCGGTCGACGAGCTGCAGGTAGCGTGGCGCATTCGTCACGCGCCACGCGAGCGCGGCGTCGCGCATCAGCTCCATGTCCTTCAGCGCGTCGGCGCTCTGGTCGTAGATGCCCTCGTGCGGCAGCGTGCCCTCGGTGTGCACGCGCGGCATCGCCTTCGGCTGCTCGCCGATGCGCGCGTCGACGCTGCGGATCAGCGCCTGCACACCAGGCTCGGCCTGGATCGTTTCGCTCGCCTGCAACGCGGGCGCCGCGCAGAAATTCATCGCTGCATGCGCGCTGCCGGCCGTGCCGAGGCCGACGGTAGCGAACGACAGCGACGCGACGAGCAGCGGCACGAAGCGGCGCGTGCGCGGCCGCTCCTGCGTTGCACCCTGGCCCGGAAACATCGGACGCACCATGCGGAACTCCTTGATTGGCTGGATCGCGTGTGATGTTAGCCGGATTGGCGGGCAAGCGTGAATCGATTGGCCGGGCGGCGAACGCAAAAACCGCACGCAACCGATGGTTGCGTGCGGTGTGGTCACGATCGGACTCCGGCGCGCGGCAGGCGTTATGCGTAGTCCGACATCGGCACGCACGAGCAGAACAGGTTGCGGTCGCCGTAAGCGTTGTCCGCACGGCCGACCGGCGGCCAGTACTTGTTCGTGCCGAGCGATGCGACCGGGTACGCGGCCTGCTCGCGCGAGTACGCGTGCGGCCACTCGTTCGCGGTGACGACGGCGGCCGTATGCGGCGCGTGACGCAGCGGGTTGTCCTCGCGATCGGCGCGGCCTTCCTCGACCGCGCGGATTTCCTCGCGGATCGCGATCATCGCAGCGATGAAGCGGTCGAGTTCTTCCTGCGATTCCGATTCGGTCGGCTCGACCATCAGCGTGCCCGGCACCGGGAAGCTCATCGTCGGCGCGTGGAAGCCGTAGTCCATCAGGCGCTTCGCGACGTCGTCGACGCTGATGCCGCTCGTTTCCTTGATCGGGCGCAGGTCGAGAATGCACTCGTGCGCGACCAGGCCGCCCGGGCCCGAATACAGCACCGGGTAGTGCGGCGCGAGGCGCTTCGCGATGTAGTTCGCGTTGAGGATCGCGGTCTCGGTGGCGGCGGTCAGGTTCTTCGCGCCCATCATCGCGATGTACATCCACGAGATCGGCAGGATCGACGCCGAGCCGTACGGCGCGGCCGAGACCGCGCCGATACCGTCTTCTTCGCGCGTGTAGCCGGTCGAACGCTGGTTCGGCAGGAACTTCGCGAGGTGCGCGCCGACCGCGACCGGGCCGACGCCCGGGCCGCCACCGCCGTGCGGGATGCAGAAGGTCTTGTGCAGGTTCAGGTGCGACACGTCGCCGCCGAACTGGCCCGGCGCGGTCAGGCCGACCATCGCGTTCATGTTCGCGCCGTCGACATACACCTGGCCGCCGTGCGCATGGACGATCTCGCAGATCTCGCGCACGTTCTGCTCGAACACGCCGTGCGTCGACGGATACGTGATCATGATCGCCGCGAGGTCGTTCGCGTGCTGCTCGGCCTTCGCCTTGAGATCGGCGATGTCGACGTTGCCCTGCGCGTCGCATGCGACGACCACGACCTTCATGCCGGCCATGTGTGCGGAGGCCGGGTTCGTGCCGTGGGCGGAAGCCGGGATCAGGCATACGTCGCGATGTGCTTCGCCGCGCGATGCGTGGTACGCGTGGATGATCAGCAGGCCCGCGTATTCGCCCTGCGAGCCGGCGTTCGGCTGCAGCGACACGGCCGCGTAGCCGGTGGCCGCGACGAGCATCTGCTCGAGCTGGTCGATCATCTCGCGGTAGCCGACGGTCTGCTCGGCCGGCGCGAACGGGTGGATCCTGCCGAACTCGGGCCACGTGACCGGCAGCATTTCCGACGTCGCGTTCAGCTTCATCGTGCACGAGCCGAGCGGGATCATCGAGCGGTCGAGCGCGAGATCCTTGTCCGACAGGCTGCGCAGGTAGCGCAGCATTTCGGTCTCGGAATGGTGACGGTTGAACACGTGGTGCGTCAGGTACGCGCTCGTGCGCTCGAGGCCGGCCGGCAGCGCGACGACGCCGGCGAGGCCCGCGTCCAGCGCGTCGACGGACGGCGCGGTGCCGCCCGCGGCCTGCGCGAACACGGCGAGGAGATCGGCGAGGTCGTCGCGGGTCGTCGTTTCGTCGATCGACACGCCCACTTGCGTGTCGCTCACGCGACGCAGGTTGATGCGGCGGGCCTTCGCGAATTCGTGGACCTGCGCGGTGCGCGCGCCGGTGTCGATCGTCAGCGTGTCGAAGAACGTGTCGTTGATGGGCGCGAAGCCGAGCTGCTTCACGCCGGCGGCGAACAGCGCCGCGATGCGGTTCACGCGCAGCGCGATCGTCTTCAGGCCGTGCGGGCCATGGTAGACCGCATACATGCTCGCCATGATCGCGAGCAGCGCTTGCGCGGTACACACGTTCGATGTCGCCTTCTCGCGGCGGATGTGCTGTTCGCGCGTCTGCAGCGCGAGGCGCAGCGCGGGCTTGCCCTGTGCGTCGACGGTCACGCCGACGAGGCGGCCCGGCATCTGGCGCTTGAATTCGTCACGCACCGCGAGATACGCGGCGTGCGGGCCGCCGAAGCCCATCGGCACGCCGAAGCGCTGCGTGTTGCCGACGGCGACGTCCGCGCCCCATTCGCCGGGCGGCGTCAGCACGGTCAGCGCGAGCAGGTCGGCCGCGACGACCACATGGCCGCCGGCCGCGTGGATCGCTTCGGTGAGCGCGCGGTAGTCGCGCACGTCGCCGTTGACGCCCGGATATTGCAGCAACACGCCGAACGCGTTGGCCTGCGCGGCGTCGGCCGCCGGGCCCGTCTTGACTTCGATGCCGACCGGCAGCGCGCGCGTGCGGATCACTTCGAGCGTCTGCGGCAGCACGTCGTCGGCGACGTAGAACACGTTCGACGTCGGCTTGCCGGTGCGCTGCAGCAGCGTCATCGCTTCGGCCGCGGCGGTGGCTTCATCCAGCAGCGATGCGTTCGAGATCGCGAGGCCCGTGAGGTCGGCGACCATCTGCTGGAAGTTCAGGAGCGCCTCGAGGCGACCCTGGGAAATTTCGGGCTGGTACGGCGTGTAGGCCGTGTACCACGCCGGGTTTTCGAGCACGTTGCGCAGGATCACGGCCGGCGTGTGCGTGTCGTGATAGCCCTGGCCGATGTATGAGCGGAACACCTGGTTCTTGTCCGCGAGGGCACGCAGCGCGGCGAGGGCTTCGGCCTCGCTCTTCGGCTGCGCGAACGGGCCGAGCGGCAGCGTTTCGGCGCGGCGGATCGAGGCCGGGATCACGGCGTCGATCAGGGCGGCGCGCGACGCGAAGCCGAGCGTGTCGAGCATGGCCTGCTGGCTGGCGGCATCGGGGCCGATGTGGCGTTCTGCGAACGCGTCGTGCGTTTCGAGCGCGGCGAGCGAGAGGGGCGTGCGGTTCATCAGACGGTCCGGGTGTTCGAGCTTCATGGCGTGACTCTGGTCCCGCGCGGGCCGGCTGGCTGGCCGGCCGCGCGCGGTTCGGGTAAGGAAAATTAGTCGATCAGCTTGCCGTATGCGTCGGCGTCGATCAGCTTGTCGGTCGATGCGCCGTCCGCGAGCTTGATCTTGAAGAGCCACACGGCGTATGCGTCGCTGTTCACTTCTTCCGGCGAGTCGGCGGCTTCTTCGTTGATGGCGATGATCTCGCCGGACACCGGCGAGTAGATGTCGGATGCCGCCTTCACCGATTCGACGACGCCGACTGCGTCGCCCGCGCTCACCGACTTGCCGACTGCCGGCAGCTCGAGGAAGACGATGTCGCCGAGCGTGCTCTGCGCGTGATCGGTGATGCCGACCGTCAGCGTGCCGTCGGCTTCGGTGCGGATCCACTCGTGTTCGTCGGTGTACTTCAGATCGGCCGGGACGTTGCTCATCGGATGCTCCTGGATAAAAGGTATGTTCGTTATGCTGGCGCGCCGCCGGGGCGCGCCGGATGGGGTTGCGCCGGGCGCCATTTCCCGGCTTGCCGGGAGGTGGCCCCCCGGTCGTTACGCAGCGAGGACCTTGCCGTTGCGCACGAACGGCAGTTTTACCACGCGCGCGGGAAGTTGCTTGTCTCGAATCTGCACATGTATGGTGTCGCCGACGTGGACCGCCGCTGGCACGCGTGCGAACGCGATCGATTCCTGCATCGACGGCGAGAACGTGCCGCTCGTGATCTCGCCTTCGCCGTGCGGGGTGACGACCTTCTGGTGCGCGCGCAGCACGCCGCCCGCCTTGCCGTTTTCCTTTTGCAGGATCAGGCCGACGAACGCGGCGCGCGTGCCGTCGCGCTCGAGCGCGGCACGGCCGACGAAGTCGCGCGGTGCCGACAGGTCGACCGTCCATGCGAGGCCCGCGTCGAGCGGGGACACGGTCTCGTCCATGTCCTGGCCGTACAGGTTCATGCCGGCCTCGAGGCGCAGCGTGTCGCGCGCGCCGAGCCCGCACGGACGCACGCCGTTTTGCTGCAGCGCGGTCCACAGCGCTTCGACGTGCACGGCCGGGACGATCACTTCGAAGCCGTCTTCGCCGGTGTAGCCGGTGCGCGCGACGGTGAGCTCGGCGAACGGCGTGCCGGCGACCCGCGCGGCGTTGAACGGCTTCAGTTCGCTGGTGGCGGCGCGCGCGGCGGGCACCGTCGTCCAGACCTTTTCACGGGCGTTCGGGCCCTGTACGGCGACGATCGCGAAATCGCGGCGCGGCGCGATGGTCAGGCCGTAGCCGCCTTGCTCGTTGAGCTGGTTGAACCACGCGATGTCCTTCTCGGCCGTGCCGGCGTTGACGACGACGCGGAAGAAGTCTTCGGTGAAGTAATAGACGATCAGGTCGTCGATGACGCCGCCCTGCGGATTGAGCAGGCACGAGTAGAGCGCCTTGCCGGGGGTCTTGAGCTTGCCGACGTTGTTCGCGATCGCGTGCTCGAAGAACGCGCGCACGCGGCTGCCGGTGAAATCGACGACGCACATGTGCGACACGTCGAACATGCCGGCGTCGGTGCGCACGGCTTCGTGTTCTTCGATCTGCGAGCCGTAGTTGACGGGCATGTCCCAGCCGCCGAAGTCGACCATGCGGGCATTGAGCGCGCGATGCGCGGCGTTGAGCGGGGTGTGATTCAGTGCAGTCATCGAGGCCTCAGGCAAGGCGCTTGCGCGCGGGTCAGAACGGCCATGTGCCGACCGCCGCGGCCGTGTGCCTGCGAGCGATCCGGTACATGCCCCTCTGTCCTCGATACCTGAGAGATTGCGCTGCGGCCGTGAGCCTGCGAACGCGCGCCCCTTCGGTGGGCAGCTTGCCCGCGCCGCATGGGCGCAACGGGCTACTGCCGCTCTCCAGAGTGCGGGGAGTGCGGCCCGCGCAATGCGCGGACGGGATTCCCCGACGCGGTCGGTCCTTTTGCCTGAGAGTTTGCGGGTGTGCCCCTTCGGCGGCGCGACCGGCGTTCCTAGCTACGCGGTCACACGCTCTCCCGACGCGTGCGGGCGACTGTACGCGAGCGGGTGGGCGTTGTCAATTTGAGCAAAAGAATGTCGCTTCGCGACAAGCGACGGCGTGGGGCGCCGCCGCTTTTGCCGGGGCCGGCGGGCGCCGGCGTCACTCGCCGATCGCGCGCGCGGCCGTGTCGAGTTCCTGGTTCAGCACGCGCTGCTCGTCGCCGGACAGGCCGCCGTTGTGCTGGGTCGACATGTCGTTCGCTTCCTGGCGGATCACGTCGAGGCGATGGTGCAGCTGCGCGCCGTACGGCGGCGGGTAGTAGCCGCCGTTGACGCGCGTGTCGATCCGGCGGTGCAGGTTGTCGATCCGGCCCTGGACCTCCTGCATGCGGTCATTCGCGATGACCTGCGGATTCGGTCGCGGGGGAGGCGGCGGCGCCTGCCGGACCGGCCGCTGCGGCTGCACGACACACGCGGCGAGCGAGGAAACCAGGACGCAGCATGCCGCTGCGCGAATCAACCGTTGCATCACATTCTCCTGACGGTTTGGAGTCGGATCGACTTTTTGAGAAACGCGTCAGACCGGTCGACCGCTGACTTTCGTTCCCGCACCATTTGTAACGGAATGTTCGGGGCAGGGCGCCGTGGGGCTGACGCATGGCCGCCGCCGGCGTGCGGGGCGGCGCGCAATGGCGCGGATTGCCGCGAGATGGCGGCTTTGTGGCCGGAGCGGCATCGACCCGGCCGGCGGCCGTCAGACGATGCGGCGCACGAATGGTACCCGACGGCCTTCGTGCTCGCTCTGCGCGGCAAGCTCGATGATCGTCATCACGTCGACCGCGTCCTGCGGCGTGACCGGGAACGGTGCGCCGTCGTGGACCGACGCGGCGAGCGCGCGATAGAACTCCGCATACTGGCCGTCGAGCGTCGGCACCGGCCGCTCGACCTCGACCTCGCCTTCGAGCGTGCGCAGCACGCCGGGCGGGTTGCCGCCGCCGAACTCGACGTGGTCGGGCGTGAGGCCAGCCTTCAACTGGTCTTCCTGCGTATCGAGCCCGAACTTCTGGTAGCTGCCGCACGTACCGTGCAGCGTGAAGCGCGCGGGCTCGATCGCCGACAGCGCGCTCGCGTGCAGCGCGACGTCCTTGTCCGGATAGCCGAGCAGCAGATGCACGAAATCGGGCGCCGTGCCGTTGTCGCGGCGCGTCTTGACCGTCGCGCTGACCGTGTCCGGCAGCCCGAACAGCGCGAGCGCCTGGTCGATCAGGTGCGGGCCGAGGTCGAGCAGCAGGCCGCCGCCGCGGGCGGGCTCCTCGCGCCAGCGCGTGCGCGGGGTCGGCCGGAAACGGTCGAAGTGCGACGCGAAATACGTCAGCCGGCCGAGTTCGCCGGATTCGACGATGCGGCGCACGGTGAGGAAGTCGCCGTCCCAGCGGCGGTTGTGGAACGGCGCGAACAGGCGGCTGCGCGCGTTCGCGAGCCGCGCGAGCGTGAGCGCTTCGTCGGCGGTGAGCGTGACCGGCTTGTCGACGACGACGTGACGGCCGGCTTCGAGCACCTGGCGCGCGAGCGTGAAGTGGGTGTCGTTCGGCGTGGCGATCACCACGCAGTCGATATCGTCGAGGCCGAGCAGCGTATCGAGATCGGGGACGATGCGCGCGCCCGGATACGCGGCGCGTGCGCGATCGGGCTGCCCCGTCGCGATCGCGGCGACCTCGGTGCGGCCGCTCGCGGCGATCACGGGCGCGTGGAAGGTCGCGCCGGCGAAACCGAAACCCATCAAACCAATCCTGAGCAATGACGACATGGCGATCCCTGGCTGCGTACGAAACGAAAGGATGGCGCGCCGTGGCGGCGCGTGGATGACCGGCTATTTTGGCATGGCGCGGCGGCACGCATCGCGGCCGTCTGCAAAATGCGCGGGAGGAGGCGGCGGATGCGCGGTTGTGGCCGGCGTTTGGCGCGGCATCGGAAGGGTACTGGCGTGCGGTTGGTCGTGCGGCGGCCGCATGGGGTCGCCGCACGCAGGCCGTCAGCGTGTTGCGAGATCCGGCGCGCGCTGCCGCGGCGTGGCGGCGGCATGGGGGCGTCGGCCGGAAGGCCGTCAGCGTGCCGCGCGAGCCGGCGCCCGCTGCCGCGGCAGTGCGTCGGCCACTTGCGCGGCCCACGCGGCGCAGGCCACCGCGCCCGGATGAAAGCCGTCGGCCGCCATCAGGTGGCGCTCGAGCGGCAGCGCGACGCGCAGGAACGTGCAGTTCGGCTGGGTCGCGGCCCAGTCGGCGAGCGCGGCATTGAGCCGCTTCGCGCGCAGCCCCAGATACCACGCGAGCGGCTGCGGCAGCGCGGGAAAGCGCTCCATCGGCGGCACCGCCGACAGGATCACGTGCCCGACTTCGAAGCGCGCGGCGAGCAGCCGCACGAGCTCGGCCTGCTGCGCCTGCCAGCGGGCCGGCGGCACACCGCCCGTCACGTCGTTGACGCCGAGCGAGGTCACGGCCACGTCGAACGGCTCGGCCGGCTCGGTCGCGAGCCAGTCGACGAGCTCCCGCGTGGTCAGGCCGGTGCGCGCGAGCAGCTTCCAGCCGACCCGGTGGCTGGCTGCGAGCGTGCGCGCCAGCTGCCCGGACAGCGCGTCGTGCTGCGACGCGACGCCGACGCCTGCGGCGGCCGAATCGCCGACCACCAGCACGCGCAGCGGCGGGCCGTCGCCGGCCACGCCGTCGCGCGGGCCGGCCGCCTCGGGCAGCCGTGGCGTGACACGGCGCACGTGGCGCCCCTGGAGGAACAGCAGCGGGCCGAGGGCGGCGGTGGCGAACGGGTATCCCATGAAATCGATCCAGTAACGATGCTGGCGGGCGCAGCGCGCAGACGCGCCGACATGCGTCCATTGTGGCCGATCGGGCCGCGGATGGGGCCGGATTGGCCGATCGGACAGGGGACGAAACGGCAGCCTGCCTGCGCGATCCCCGTGCGGCGGGGTTCCCGAAAAGTGCGCCGCCGACGTGTTAACATGCGCGTCCTGCCCCGTGTGTCCGCCTGCATTCCAGGCCTGCCGCGCGCGGCATCCTCCCGGCGTCTCGCCGTCAACCGCAACATCATCCGCCATCATGTCCGCAGGCCTCAACCCCGCTCAGAACGAAGCGGTGCGCTACCTCGACGGTCCCTGCCTCGTGCTCGCCGGCGCGGGCAGCGGCAAGACCCGCGTGATCACGCAGAAGATCGCGCACCTGATCGAAGCGAAAGGCTTCGAGCCGCGCCACATCGCGGCCGTCACGTTCACGAACAAGGCGGCCGCCGAAATGCGCGAGCGCGTGTCGAAGCTGCTGGAGGGCAAGACGCTCACCACGCCCGGCAAGGAAGGCCGCAAGGTGCCCGTCAATCAGCTCACCGTGTGCACGTTCCACTCGCTCGGCGTGCAGATCCTGCGCCAGGAGGCCGAGCACGTCGGGCTGAAGCCGCAGTTCTCGATCATGGATTCGGACGACTGCTTCGGGATGATCCAGGAGCAGATCGGCACCACCGACAAGGGCCTGATCCGCAAGATCCAGAGCACCATCTCGCTGTGGAAGAACGGCCTGATCATGCCCGACGAGGCGATGACGATCGCGGCCAACGAGGACGAGCACCAGGCGGCGCTGGTCTACCGCAACTACGTCGCGACGCTGCATGCGTACCAGGCGGTCGACTTCGACGACCTGATCCGCCTGCCGGCCGAGCTGTTCGCGAAGAACGAACAGGTGCGCGACCGCTGGCAGAACAAGCTGCGCTATCTGCTGATCGACGAATACCAGGACACCAACGCGTGCCAGTACGAGCTGCTGAAGCAGCTCGCCGGCCCGCGCGCCGCGTTCACGGCGGTGGGCGACGACGACCAGGCGATCTACGGCTGGCGCGGCGCGACGCTCGAAAACCTCGCGCAGCTCGGCAAGGATTTCCCGAAGCTGCACGTGATCAAGCTCGAGCAGAACTACCGGTCGACCGTGCGGATCCTGACCGCCGCGAACAACGTGATCGCCAACAACCCGAAGCTGTTCGAGAAGAAACTGTGGTCCGAGCACGGGATGGGCGACTCGATCACCGTTACGCCGTGCAACGACGAGGAACACGAAGCCGAATCGGTCGTGTTCCGGCTATCCGCGCACAAGTTCGAGCGGCGCGCGCAGTTCCGCGACTACGCAATCCTGTATCGCGGCAACTTCCAGGCGCGAATCTTCGAGCAGGTGCTGCGGCGTGAGCGGATCCCGTACGTGCTGTCGGGCGGCCAGTCGTTCTTCGACAAGGCCGAGATCAAGGATCTGTGCGCGTACCTGCGCCTGATCGCGAACGCCGACGACGATCCCGCGTTCATCCGCGCGGTCACGACCCCGCGCCGCGGGATCGGCAACACGACGCTCGAGGCGCTCGGCTCGTTCGCGGGCCAGGCCAAGGTGTCGCTGTTCGAGGCCGTGTACATGGGCGGGATCGAGGCGCGGCTGTCCGCGCGGCAGGTCGAGCCGCTGCGCATGTTCTGCGACTTCATCCAGCGCCTGACCGATCGCGCGGACAAGGAGCCCGCGACCGTCGTGCTCGACGACATGATGGAGGCCATCCACTACGAGGCCTACCTGTACGACGCGTTTGACGAGCGGCAGGCCCAGTCGAAGTGGCAGAACGTGCTCGAATTCCTCGAATGGCTGAAGCGCAAGGGCACGAAGCCCGAGACGGAAGCCGTCGACGGCGAGGCGGAAGGGTTCCATAACGCGGACGGGCTCGCCGATACCGGCAAGAACCTGCTCGGCCTGATCCAGACCGTCGCGCTGATGTCGATGCTCGAAGGCAAGGACGAGGATCCGGACGCCGTGCGGCTGTCGACCGTCCATGCATCGAAGGGCCTCGAGTATCCGCACGTGTTCCTGGTCGGCGTCGAGGAAGGCATCATGCCGCACCGCGGCGGCAGCGAGGACGACGGCCCGATCGACAGCGAGCGGATCGAGGAGGAGCGCCGGCTGATGTACGTCGCGATCACGCGTGCGCAGCGCAGTCTGCATCTGAACTGGTGCAAGAAGCGCAAGCGGGCGCGCGAGACGGTCGTGTGCGAGCCGTCGCGCTTCATCCCCGAGATGGGGCTCGACGAAGCACCGCCGCCGACGCCGGAAGAAGCGCCGATGACGCCGAAGGACCGGCTCGCGAGCCTGAAGGCGTTGTTGCAGAAGTGACGTGCGCGGCGGCCTTCGATTCGGCCTCGGCAAAACAAAACCCCCGCGATGCGCGTGCACCGCGGGGTTTTTTTCTGGCCGGCAGGCGTTACTTCGACGCGTTGACCATGTAGTCGACGGCCGCCTTCACGTCGGCATCGGACGCGTTCGACCCGCCCTTCGGCGGCATCGCGCCCTTGCCGTGCAGCGCGTAGTTGTAGACGGTATCCATCGACTCCTTCAGGCGCGGCGCCCAGTCGTCCTTGTTACCGAACTTCGGCGCGCCGAGCACGCCGGCCGCGTGACACGCCTGGCACACCTGCGTGTACAGCGCCTTGCCGGCCGATGCGGCGTCGGCGCTGGTCGGTGCGGCCGCGGGCTTTTCGCCGGCCTTCGGAATCGCGGCGATCGCGGCCATTGCGGCGGCGGCTTGCGCGTTGGATGCGTCGGCGCCCGATGCGCCTGCCGTGGCCGCCGCGCCCGCCGCGCCGCTGGCTGCCGGCGCCGCATTGGCGGCCGGGGCAGCCGGCTCGGGGAAGTTCGCGCCGTCGTTGTTCGCCATGTAGACGATCGCACGGGCGATTTCATAGTCGCTGACGTCGTCGGGGTTGGTGCCGCCGCGCGGCGGCATCGCGCCCTTGCCGGACAGCGCCGTCTTCAGCAGCGTGTCGAAGCCCTGCGAGATGCGCGGCGCCCAGTCGTCCTTGTTGCCGACCTTCGGCGCGCCGGCGGCGCCCGTGCCGTGACAGGTCACGCACACGGCCTTGTAGACTTCCTCGCCGGTTTTGTACGTGCGGGGCGCGTTGGCGTCCTTCACGTCGACCTTCGCAATCGGTGCGATGCGCGCGGCGACCTGCTCGTCGGAGAGCGCGTCCGTGCCTGCGCCCGCACGGAACGCATGGTTGGCATAGGTGGCAAACAGGACGATCACGGCGATCGGAATCGCGAACGACGCAATGATGACGGCAATCAGTTGCCCGGGAGTTTTGACGGGAGATTCGTGGGGTGCTTCGCTCATGCTTGCCTCGTCTCCATTAATAGGAATTGTGAGCGCGGTGCAACGGCAAATGGCAGTCCAATGAAGCACGGACGATTATAGACGGAACGTTTACATCACGGCGAGCGGTGCGAAGGCGCGTGTTTACCCGCACGAAAGAGGGCCGGGTAGGGATTCGGGCGGGCACGGTGGACGCGTCATGGGAAACCGGGTATCCTTGCTGTCTTGCCAATGGTGGGCGGCCGGTTTATCAGGGTCAGTTCACTGTCACACGCGCCCGTAGCTCAATGGATAGAGTACTGCCCTCCGAAGGCAGGGGTTGCTGGTTCGATCCCAGCCGGGCGCGCCAAGTCTAGTAAGGCTCTCAGCGATTTCCACCCTTCGTCGCATTGTCTCGTTGCAGCTGAATTGCAGCTGGCACCGGCACGGGCTCGGCCGTCAGCGGCGTGACCCAAGGCGCTAGGTGATCGGCTGACAGGTGCGCATACCGCTGCACCATTTCCAGCGTTTCCCATCCCCCCAGCCGAGCTGACGAACGAGCAATGCGACGCGTTCGTGCAGGAATACCGGCGAATCGCGAATATGACTACCGGCTGAGGGTTGGCAACTACCGAGTCATATTCAACTGGGACGGTGAGATCAAGGTAGTCGAAATCGAGGGGGTAAAGAAACGCGATGAACTCATGTACTAACATCCAAATCATCAACGGGCCGGACGGAGCGCCGGCTTTTGTGGTGATCCCCTACGCGGAATACATGGCACAGCGCGACGAAGAGCGCGACCTGATTCCGCATGCTGTCGTCAGCGCAACGGTCGACGGGGCGACGCCCCTGCGCGCGTGGCGCGAGTACCTCGGGCTGACGCAGGCCGAAGTCGCGACGCGACTCGGCATCAGCCAGTCCGCCTACGCTCAACAGGAAAGCAGCGAGAAGCTGCGCAAGTCGACGCGCGAGGAGATCGCCGCCGCGCTCGGCATCACGGACGCGCAGCTCGACGTCTGACGAGCAGTCGGTCAGCAGCAAAAAGCCGCTAGGCACTCCGGTGCCGGCGGCTTTTTTTCGCCTGGCGTCATGCGTGACGCCGGCGCGCTCAGGCGGCCTCTGAGCGGCCGGTCGCCGGGGGGGCGCGAGCACGCGGCAGGCCGCTAACCGGCCTGCTGACGCGCGCCACGGTCCCCCGGGGGCCGGATCAGCGCTGGAAGATGGCGGCTGGGACCCGCGCGCGCAGTTGTGACCCCGCCCCACGTGCCCGCAAAAAGGAATGCTTTTTATGCACTCATACGCCCAGCGCCCGGGCCGGCCAGCACGGGCCGCGCGGCGATCGGCGGTCCGATTCCTCTATGCACTTTTATGCGCCTTAGTTATGCAGTCTGCCCGTTGTCGGCTGTTACCTACTCTCCGGCTTTGGCGCCATCTCCCTTTACCAGGATCCACTCGGTCTTGTTGCCTTTCGGAACCATTTCAAGGATTCCCGAATCCCGCAAGCTGTAGAACACATTTTTCATTGCGTTCTCTGACTTGATGCCAGTAAGTTCTCGCCCTTGCTTGTTCGTTATTCGGTCATTCTTCTTGATGAACTCAATGACCAATTCTTCGGGCTTCGCAAGCGGTGTGTGTGGAATTGTCACCACAACCGAATTTTCGACTTCCTCGATGATCGGATCCTTGAGTTTCCATTCCTTCATTTTTTGAAATGCGGTATTCAAGCCTTCACCCATATCTTTATTTGGTGCGATCTTGTAACGCGATAATGTGCGGACGATCTGTTTATTTCTCGAATACCGAACATCCAGGATATTATCCACGGTTACAAACCCCGGAAGGCGACCAGGGCTTTGCACTTCGATTCTATTGTCGAAAATTCGGATGTGAACGTCGTCCGATATCGAATAGTCTCGATGGATTATAGAATTTACTACAATCTCCCAAATCGCTTCTGGCGGATACGAAACCTTCTTTAGGCCATCGACGGTCCAAATGCTAATGCTTGACATAATGTTCGCGATTGCATCGACCACCGTTTGAATAAGCTGGTACGCCGGACCTTCATAAAGGTCCGACGATGCAAGGTGATCTCGCTCCGGATCGTCCTCCTTAGTCTCATAGCGAGTGATACGAACGCCGGCTCGAGTAGGTACCATTGCAGACGGATTGCCCGAAAATAGTACGAGTCCGCAGACCTTCGGGTCCCAAGTTTTAAGGTCGATTAGGTTTTCATTAACTGCAAAATTAAGGGCGTCAGTTTTAGGTGAGAAATCGACGAGGAAGCGCTGCATCTCTGCGGAATCTACAATCGCCTCTGCTGGAATATTGCGAACTGCAGTGTCTTCGAAAGAGGCAAGTCCTTTCGCGAATTTGAGCGCGACCAGTTTCTCCGCATCTTTAAGAGGAAGTGATTGCGCGCCTCTTCGAATGAATACTTCTTTTGCGGAGGTCTGATGGACTTGTGCACTTTTGTCGACGGATATCGAAAGCACATATCCTGGCAAATCTTTTGCGACGAGAAATTCCATCGAAGCCGGAACTTGTGGTGCGACATCATGCAGTGCTTGCAGCAATCCATTGAAGCTCTCGATGGAATCCATGCCGCGCCACCTCTTCTCCGGAAGAGGGTCAACTTTGTCGTCCTCGATGCCAATCAAAACGTCACCACCATCGGCATTCGCAAAAGCGACTAGGATCTTCTGCAGTCCGGCGCCAGATACTTCGGCCGACTTCTTGTCGAAAAAGTGGCCCTCCTTGCGGTTAATCAAAGCAATCGCCTCTTCTGTCGACAAGGCACGAGTGAGCATAGCGGTCTCCAGCGTGTGTATGTAATCGGTTATGCGGGCTCAGCGAAGCACTGTACATCTTATCCAGGCTGTGCGGCACCAGTCGGGGCAAGTGCCGTCCTAGCTGCGTTTCCGATCGAAGGGCGATCCTTGTGCGACAAGGCGGAGACGTCTGGGCAGTCGGTACTAGTGGGAACGTGATATTTCGCTAAGTCTTTGTTATTTTTAAATATTTCAAGTGCTTTGTAATTAACTAATGCATAGGCCCGGGCGAGTTGAGCAGCGTTACTCATCGTGCAGTTTCGGCGTTTTGTGCAGCTCGACCCAGAAGTCGTTGAGCTGTTCATCCGACACATCAAAGCGGCGCAGCCATCCCTCGGTCGCGACGACCGTATTGAGCAACGGCGCAGTGCTATCGAGCGTCCCGTCCTGCAGGGTATCGACCGAATCCGCAATGATCGGCTTCAGCGCGCGATTCAGAATGACGTACGCGGCCGGCGGCGAGACGGGGATTCCCGGTCCGTTGGACACGCCGGACTCTGGCGCGACGCCGGCCTTGATCAGTAGGCCGCCGTCACTGAATGGCTGCCGGGAGAACCAGTCAGGCGGAAGCATGAGCGACGATGCGCCGCCAGCCGCGCGAACGAGATCCCCGTCGAGCGCGTTCAGCCAGTCGACGGTCTTGATCTTCGTGTAGAGCTTGCGGATAGTCGACCGCATCGGATCGCCGATGTCGATGCCCGGCCCGAAGCGGCGCGCGTAGAAGTACTCACTGGCTTCGTTCGGCCGGCGCCCCATCGGGGGCACGTTCACGGCCAGGCCGCCGTGCCCGTGGACGGTCGGTAGATCCTTCGCGAAGGCGTCGAACAGCGCTTCGAACACGCCCGGTCGCTGGACGAGAAACGCACGCGGCACCGTGAAGGCCAAGCCGTCGAGCCCACGCTTGCGCGCGGCTTTCCCTTCGCTGAGCGCGAACACGGTAAATTCGTAGAACCCGGTGGCGAGCTTGTGCTCGGCGCTCGTCATCGCGACCGCGAGCGTTTCGTCGGCGGGCACGCGGGCTGCGATGCTCTCGAATCCCGGCGCCTTGTCGTATTGGGCCGGCTCTTCGCCCTCGACGTACAGCCAGCGCAGCGGACCCGATTTCGACGCCGGTTCGCCAGCGGCCGCCTCGAGCGCGTGGTGATATTCTTCGATCGCCGCGTTGTATTGCTTGAAGCAGCGCACCAGTGCCTGGCGCACGTCGGGGGCGAACCCGTTGCGGAAGTACAGCACCCCCCGCACGACCAGGGCGGCACCCGTGATTCCCTTGCGGTGCGCAGGTTCGTACAGGCCGAAAGGCATCGTGTCCGCACGGCGCGGATCCTTTGCCCAGGCTGCGATTTCGTCGTTTGTCATGGCGGCAGATTACAAAGCGGGGAGCGGCGGCAGAGGCATGGGCGGGAGCGGTGGAGCTCCCGGCGCACTGGTGCCGGTCCCGAACAGTTCGTCCAGGTCAGATTGTGAAGCGGTTTGCTTCGAGCGCGAAGTTTCCTTCTGTCCGTTGTCGTCGCCGCATCCGCAATCAGCAGCGCCGAGGTGGACGAACTTGGAAGGGCCGCCGGCAATTTCGATGTAGTCGTCCTCCTGGTCGGGGCCATACGCATCCCCGGGAAACTTCATCTCCACGACCGTCTTGATATTCGACTGCACCGGCGGCTGTGACGGGTCGTTCACGATGACGACGTCTGGCCGTCGGACGTCGCCTTTCTCGTACTTCTTGCCCTTGCTCGGCCACACGTCCTTGATCCACCCGCGAATCCCCGTATTGGGCTCGAGCGGATCGGCGTAGTCCATGATCGGCTCAGGCGGATCCGTCGTCATATCGTAGGGCTGTTCCGGACGGTATTCAGTCGGAACGCCCGTTTGCATCTTCGACACTTCGTTCGGCAGCCCGAGCCGCATCTCAACGCACCGCTGCCGCTGGATGGTCCCGGCTTTCGTCGCGACGCCAATGCGTCGGCACTCGCAGAACGTGTGGCACAGAACCTTGCGGTCTTTCGGCGAGAGCTTGGCTGCGCTTACGCCGACTTGGGTTGTCTGGCCGCCCTGGCTCATGCCCCCGGCGGACGAGCCCGGGGAGTAGCCACCGCTCATTCACTGCTCCCTGGTTGCTGGAACGACAGAGACGACGCCTGATGGCTGCTGAGCCAATCCGTGTGGCCGCTGGCATCAGTTGTGCCTTGGATCGTCTGGCCGTCCGCGGATGTCACCGTGTACGGGTGATTCGCGATCGGCGCGCGCGTCTTGTCGTCGACGAGCTGGAAACGTCCACGATACGCACCGTCATCCTGCGCGATGTTCTGCGCCAGAACGCTCTTACCAGCGCCGATCGAGCCGCCCGCGCCGGACGTCGGCTCTACCGTCGCCTGGCCCTGTGACGCGATCAGCGTTGCACCGCAGGCTGTCTTGTCGCCCTCGGTGGCCACCGCCCGGCTACCGAAGGTCATGCTGCGAACCCGGACGCCAACAATCGGATAGACGCCGCCGCACTTCGGGCACGACACCATGTCGCCTTCGAGAGCGAGCGGTTTGCCGAAGACGACGTTGGTCGACGTGCAGGCGAGTACCCGGCCGCCGTGGTCGGTCGTGTCGCCTTCGCGGATGAATGCTGAACTCATGTCGAATCCTCACAGGAAATCCGCGGCGACTGTAGCACGTGCTCCAGACACAACTATCCTGTAAGAGTTACCGGGGCGAAATGATGAGAGGGTTACAGCGGGGAAGGAAGTGCCGCAAACTGTTTCACGGAGCCTTGACCGATTCGATCCCAGCCGCGCGCGCTAAATGCCCTGATTCCAAGCACCGAACTTCCCGATCCGTTTTCCCCGAATTCGCTGAAGCGTTGAATTGCGCAATCGGCCAAGTCCGTGTGGCTTCCGATGTCGCGTCATCTCGTCAACGCCGTGGCATCCCGGCATCCACCGCCCATTTCCCGCGCCGGTTCGCTGCCGCGTCGCTATGCGAGAATTCCCCCCACCGACAACTCCAAGCGTCGATCGCGGCGGCCGTCCGCGCATCGCGCCGACTCTCCCGATGGCAGCCATCCCGTCTCTCTCGAGCGCAGGCGATGCCCGCGCGCTGACCGATGCGCAGCAGGCGCTCCTCACGCGCCTGCTTACCTATTCCCCCGACGACCCGCACGCCCCGCAGCCATACAGCCGCCGCCTAGCCGAAGCGGAAGGCTGGACGCACGCTCACGCACTGGCCGTGATCGACGAATACAAGCGCTTCGCGTTTCTCGCGCAGACAGCCGGACACCCGGTCACGCCGTCGGTCGCGGTCGATGCCGCATGGCATTTCCATCTGCAATACACGCTCGAGTACTGGGATGTATTCTGCGCCGGCGTGCTGCGCGCGCCGCTGCATCACATGCCCGGCACCGGCGCGCCGGACGAAGCCGCCGTGTACGCGCGGCGCTACCAGGACACGCTCGACAGCTATCGCCGCCTGTTCGGCTGCGAACCGCCCGCGTCGATCTGGCCGCGTCCCGAACGCCGACCGACCGACGCCGGAACACCGCACACGAATGCAACGAATGCAGCGCCAGGCACGAACAGGCCGACAGAACCGCCGTCCGCCGCCATTCCGGCAGGCCGCCGTATCTGGCGCGACCGGCTGCCGAAGGCCATCGTGCCGGCCGCTGCCGCGAGCGTCATCGCGACCGCCGCATCGGCGCGCGATTTCGATGTCCTGAACTACACGGGGCCGCAGTTTCTCGCGTTCTACCTGCCGGTCTGCATCGTCGCGCTGCTGCTGATCGTGGTGCTGCAGCAGATCGAATACCGCTGCCGGCGCCGACGCGCGCAAGCCTTCTCGTCGGGCCTCACGGCCGAGGAGGCCGCCTGTCTCATGGGCGACGAATCGCGGGCCGTGCAGGTCGCGACGCTGTCGCTCGTCCAGGCGGGCGCGATCGACCTGTCGATGGGCGGGCGGCTGGGCGCGCGCGTGCGCAGCGTCGATCCGACGCGGGGTGGTGCGTATGCGGACGAGTGCGCGTGGCTGGCCGCGCTACCGGACGGCGAGGCCAGCTTCGGCGCGTTCCGCCAGTTGCTTGCGCGACGCGTGTCCGATTACGCTAACGCGCTGCGCGGGCGCGGGCGCGGCTGGCTGTGGGAAGCAGGCGAGATGCGGGTCGCCCGAATGGCTTCGCGCGCGATCGCGCTTGCCGTGCTCGGCACGGGCGCGGCGAAACTCGCGGTCGGGCTGAGCCGCGGCCGGCCAGTGCTGCTGCTCGTGCTCAGCATGGCCGTGTTTGCGATCGCGTACCGGATCGTCACGCGACGCCTGACGGGATTCGGCCGCGGCGGCCTGACGGTCGGTGCGAGAACGGCGCTCGCCGAACACCAGCGCGCACGCCGTGACGAGCCCGATTCACCGGACGCGGTGTTGTGGGCAACCGCATTGTTCGGCGCGGGCGCGCTGGCCGGCACCGCGTGGGCCGCGCATTCGATGGCGCTGATGGCGCCGCCGCCGGTACCGCCCATGGCCGCGCGCGGCGGCGGCTCGTCCGGTTCCACGTCCAGCTCCTCCGACTCGAACTCGAATTGCTCGTCGTCGAGTTCATGCAGCTCCAGCTCGTGCAGCTCGAGCAGTTGCGGCGGCTGTTCATCGAGCAGCTGACGCACGAAGCTCCGTGCGCCGCCGTCGTCAATCGATCGCGGCGTCCGCGATCGCGATTTCCGGCGCGCTGGCGCCAATCTCCATGTCCGCCGCGTCGATGATCGCGACCCAGTCGAACGCGGGCATCGCGGCCAGTTGGTCGGCGGTGGCCGCGTACTCCTGCGCCGACGTGCTCAGGTAACGCAGCCGGTCGGTCCACTCGGGCAACGGTCCGGACGACGTCGTCAGCACGACACTCAGCAGATCCTGTTCGGCACGCGCCGCGACGATGCGCAGCGCGGCCTGCACGCGCTCGGCGTCGCCGGCGGCGTCGAGGATCAGCGCACCGGGAATCGGCGCATCTCGCAGCGGCAAGCGCACGGCCGTGCCTTCGCGTTCGGCGCACATCCGGTAGATCTCGCGAATCAGCGGCAGGCGCACCTGCAGCGCGTCGTGCTTGCACACGCGCGCCTGCGCGGTACGCGCGATCCGCCGGCGCAGCGCCGGCTGCGTGACCGCGCGCTCGAGCGCGTCTTCCCATGCGTGCGCGGTATCGCCGGCGAGCAGCGCGTCGTCGCCGTCGTTCAATGTGATGCGCAGGGCCGGCCGGTCGCTCGCGACGACGGCGATGCCGGCGGCCGCGAATTCCTGCCGCTGGATCGCGCTGGTCGCGCCATCGTCGGTATCGGCGAGGGGCATCAGCGCGACGTCCCAGTCGAGCGCGCGCAACTGCTGCGCGTAGGCGCGGTATCCGTCGGGTGCGGGCCGGAACTCGGCCGCTGGATGATCCGCCCAGCCGGCCGGCACCTGGGCGCCGAAGAACTGCACGGCGATGCGGCCGGCATGACGCTCGCAGAGCGCACGCAGCGCGGCGTCCACCCGCGCGAAGTTGGCCGGCAGCAGCGATGCGCCGGCGACGCCGATCGTCACGCGTGCATCGCCGCGTGCGGGCACCGGGCGCTGGAACAGGTCGAGATCGACGCTGTCGGGCAGCACGAACACGTTCGGATTCCACGGCCGGTACTGGCGTGCGAGATCCGGCGTCGGGACGATGATCGCGTGCGCGTTGCCGAGCGTGAACGCGATGCCGGTCCACGTCGAGTCGGCCTGCGTCGTCGGCTGCGCGGCGAGCGGAAGATCGGTCGCGTAGATCACGGGCTTGTCGAACTCGAAGATCGCGCTGAGCCCCTTCAGCGGCAGCAAGCCCGGCGTGTGGCGATCGAGCAGCACGGCATCGGCCGTGGCGATCGCCGTGCTGTCGGCCAGGCCGCTGACGAGTGCCCACTCGTCCTCGAGCCGCGCGAACGGCAGCGCGAAACGGCGCTGCACGGACGCGCCGTCGACCGGATCGATCGCGTACGCGACGAGGCGCTTCTTCTGCTGCGCGCGCATCGCGGGCGGTTCGCCGGGTGCCGCAATCGCAGCGAGCGGCCGCCGGCCCTGTTCGGCGAGTCGCGCGTACAGTGCGCCGCGTCGCGCGGGCTCGGCATCGACGGGCAGCGCGTGTACCGCCGCGTTCACGTGACGATACGTGGCGACCATGGCGTCCGAGCGGACCACCAGCGCATCGGCGCGGCGGATCGCGTCGCGCAGGGCGGCGAGCCGGCGCGCGCTACCGGCGATGTGCGGATCGTCGAGCGAGAACGCGTCGAGCGGCCGGTCGAGGTCGCAGACGACCGGCTTGCCGAGCGCGAACATCTGCTCGAGCGCGGCGCCCGACAGCAGGCTCGGCGTCGCGTCGTGCAGGACGATCAGGTCGGCCCGTTGCAGCATGTCGAGGTCGATGCCGTTCGCGCCGACGGGAAAGTCCACGGTCCATTCGCGAGCGGGCAGCGCGAACCGCGCCGCGATCTGCGCTTGCGCGGCCGGCTCCGCGCACACGACGGCCATGCGCCGCGTCGCGGGCGCGGTCGCTCGCGCGGCGGCCGCACCGTTCGGGCCGCCACGCTCATCGAGCTCATCGGCGCGCGCCTGGGTCTTGTCGACGAACTGCCGCAATTGCCGCCAGAACGTCGTCTCTTCTTCGCGATACACGTCGCGCGCTTCGTGCACGGTCGCCTTCGCGTGCGCGACTTCGTGCGGATCGAGCCCCCACGCGATGCCCTTGCCGCCCATCACCCAGCGTTCCGCATTCGGCATCGACGCGTCGTTCAGGATGCAGACGACCGGGCAGCCGCACAGCAGCGCCTCGAAGGCCGCGGTGGACCACTCGTACAGGTACAGGCATTCGACGCGGCGAAACAGCTCGGCGAGCTCGTGCGCGGAGCGCGGCGCTACGCGGCCCGAGATCTCGATCGAGTCGGCCGTCGCCGGATGCAGGTTGCCGCCGCGGCGCAGATGCCGGTTCAGGAACACGGCCGTGCCGCTGCGGGCCGCGTCGTCGACACCGTCGCAGTGAAAGATGCGCGTATCGACGAGCGGCATTCTCAGCAGGTCCGCTTGCCATCCGTCGGGGACGATCGACGGCCCGAACGCGAACACGAGATCGGTCGGTGCGAGGGCGATCGGCTTCGCGTTGATGCGGCCCGGCTCCGCGAGCAGGTAGCGCGCGACGCAGCGCGCGTTGAACGGGTTCTCGTCGACGATTTCCGGATAGACGGCGACCGGGCTGCGGCCCGCGGCGCCATGCGCGTGCGCGACTTCCGGCGTCAGCAACGGCGTGCGCAAATCGCGGTGCACGACCGTCGTGTTGACATAGGCCTCGCAGCCGAGCAGGTTCAGCGCGTGGCACAGGTAGTGCATCGCGCGCACGCCGCCGGAGGTCTGCAGGTACGGCGGCGCGAAGACGTAGTACGGATGGCCGAGCGACGCGAAGATGCGGGGTGAGTCGTTCATGAAAGGGAGGGCTCGAGGTGCGGCGAAGCAGGACGGACGGCCGGTCGCGCGCCGCTGCGGTAGAAGTCGGATACCACCTGAAGGACGCGGTCCTGCTCCGCGTCGCTCATCGCGTGGTACAGCGGCAGGCGCACGAGCCGGTCGGCGACGTCGTCGGTCACCTGCATGCCTGAGCCGCAGCGGCCGTAGCGGCGGCCCGCCGGCGAACTGTGCAGCGGCACGTAATGGAACACGGCGAACACGCCCGCGGCGCGGATCCGCTCGAGCAGCGCGGTGCGCTCGCCGAGGTCGCGCGCGAGGAAATAGAACAGATGGCCGTTGCCGGCTTCGCTCAGCGGCATCGCGGGCAGCGTGAGGTGGCCGGCGTCGTGCAGCGGCCGCAGCGCATCCTCGTAGCGCTTCACGGTCGCGCGCCGCTGCGCGGTGATCACGTCCGCGTGCTCGAACTGCGCGTACAGGAACGCGGCGATCAATTCGCCGGGCAGATAGGACGAACCGAGGTCGACCCACGTGTACTTGTCGACCTGGCCGCGAAAGAACTGGCTGCGGTTGGTGCCTTTCTCGCGGATGATCTCCGCGCGCTCGACGAGCCGTTCGTCGTTGACGAGCAGCGCACCGCCTTCGCCGGCGATCACGTTCTTGGTCTCGTGGAAGCTGAGGCACGCGAGGTGGCCGAGGCTGCCGAGCGGCTTGCCCTTCCAGGTCGACTGGATCGCCTGCGCGGCGTCCTCGACGACCCACAGCCGGTAGTCGTCGGCGAGGTGCGCGATCGTGTCCATGTCGCATGACACGCCCGCATAGTGGACCGGGACGATCGCGCGCGTGCGCTCGGTGATCGCGGCGGCGACCAGTTTTTCGTCGAGGTTCAGCGTATCGGGACGGATGTCGACGAACACGGGCGTCGCGCCGCGCAGCGCGAACGCATTGGCGGTCGACACGAACGTATAGGACGGCATGATGACTTCGTCGCCCGGGCCGACGTCGGTGAGGATCGCCGCCATCTCGAGCGCGGCCGTGCACGAGTGCGTGAGCAGCGCGCGATGGCACCCGATGCGCGCTTCCAGCCACTGGTGGCAGAGCTTCGTGAATGCCTGGTCGCCGGCGAGTCCGCCCTGTTCGACCGCCTTCGCGATGTAGTAGAGCTCCTTGCCGACGATGAACGGCCGGCCGAACGGAATGCGGTCGAGATTGGGAGGAGCGAACATGACGGAACTCCGCGAAGGCGTGAAGAGGGGCAACGGGGCCGGCGGCTTGCGCGTGCGCGCTCAGCCGTCCTTCCGGACGAGGATCGTGAATTCGTACAGCCCGTAGTCGTGCAGCAGCGCGACGTGGCGCGAGTAGCGGCGCTTGCAGCGATCGAACAGCGCGCACGGATCGGCGTAGTACAGCCGCTCGGGACGCATGTGCGGCGGATCGGAATACGACGTCAGGCAGTTGAACGCGAAGCCGAGACGGCTCGTCGCGTGCAGCGTGTCGAGCGTTGCGTGAATGTAGTCGAGCCACGCGTCGTCGCCGTGGCCGCGATGCACGTTGAAGATGCCCGATGCGATGCCGTAGTCGGCGACCGACGACGGCGTGTCGCCGACGTGGAACGACACGTCGCCGCGATCGCGATAGCGCTGCCGGGCCGCGTCGATCATCTCCGGCGACACGTCGTTGCCCGCATACGCATGGCTGCGCCCAGCCGCGTGCTCGTCGAGAAAATCCACCAGCGCGCCGTAGCCGCATCCGAGGTCGTTGACCGAGAAGCCGTCGGCGGCGGGCGCGACGATCTTCGTCAGTTGTGCGAACCGCAGCCGCTGGCCGTCCTCGCCGTTCCAGTCCACGCCGCGCGCGGTCTGGCCGTGCTCGGCCAGGCGCGCGCCGTAATAGGCGGCGACGTCTGCCAGCAGGCCCGAGTGTCGGGAATCGTGCATCGTCATCCTCAGTGTCGGCCGGTCACGACATGCCGGTGCGCATCCGGCCCGCAATGAAACAGCACGTCGAGCACCGTCACGCCGTGGACGAACTCGCCCCATAGCTGCGCGTACGGCGGATAGGCCGGATAGTCGAACCAGCGCACCGCGACCTGCGCGGCGGCGAACCGGCTTTCGTCGAGATAGTCGCGTGCGGCGGGGCCGGACAGGTATTCGGTCGCGCCGGCCTGCAGGCACAGGTTCAGCAGCTTGTCGGTGCGATCGCCTTCCAGCGTGTAGTCGGACGACGACGACATGCGCGTGGCGATGCCGAGCTGCCGGTTGACCCAGGTCAGCATCGCGAGATTCAGCGCGCTCAACGTGTCGTGCCGGCCGTGCAGGTAGAGCGCTTCGAGCTCCGGCGCGTAGCGCGCGAAATGCGGCGCGCGCGCATAGTTCTGGCGCAGCCGCGTCCAGTGCTGTTCGGCCCACTCCGTGCCGTCGATCTCGGTTTCGCGAATGCTCTGGTGATAGCGCCCCTTCACCCGGACCGGCACGGTCAGCCACTGCACGCCTTGCGGCGTCTTGATCTGGTTGCGGTTGCGCCAGTCGCGCCGCGTGTACTGCGCGTCGTCGTACAGGATGAACTCGTCGGTCGCGGCGATCAGGTCGAAGTAGCCCTTCCACGGGATGTAGTTCGACTGGACGATCGCGATGCGTTTGGGCTGCGCAGTCATGTCGTTCAGGCCGGAATGTGACCGTACCGGTACATGTCGACGAGCTCGGGCGGAATCCCCCAGTCGGTCGCGCCGAGCCGGTCGTGCAGCGCCTCGAGGTCCGCGCGGATCGCGCGTTCGAGCTGCTCGACCATGCGGTTGCGCGCGGGCACGAAGTCGTGCTGGTAAGCGGCGTTGATCTGGTGGCGGACCGTCTTCGCGATCGCCGCGTCGCGCGACAGGTTACGGATCAGCGGCCGCTCGGGCGCCAGTTGCGCATAGCGCGAATCGATCGGCAGCCCGCGCATCGCGGCGACGAGGTCGCGGCACAGCACCGGCGACAGGTGGAAACCGTCGCGCTTGGTGCCGCCGAGAATCCACAGGTCGCGCACGCTGGTTTCGCCGATCAGCGGATACAGGTCGGACGTCGTCGGCCGCCAGCCGACGTTCACGTTGACGAGATTCGCACGCGAGAATCGCGAGTTGATCTGGTCCATCGCGGATTTGAGCAGCGTGTACGCGCTGCCGGCGTGCCCGTGCTCGTGCGGCACCGGGCTGATGTAGTTGCTGGCGCCGACGAGCGTGCGGTCCGGGCCGTACGGCGCCGAATAGACGCCGCACGCGAGGCCGCGGTTGGTCGTGCGCACGCAATGCGTATGCACGTTCTCGCTGCTCTGCAGCTCGATCGACATGCCGATCCCGTAGAACAGCCGTTGCACCGGCAGCTCGGGCAGGCTCGCCTGCAGCACGCGCGTCAGGTTCGCGCCGTTGCAGAGCACGAACCGGTCGGCGTCGAGCGTCGTGCCGTCGCTCAGGCGGGCACCGGCGACGCGCCCGCCCGCGACGTCGATGCGTTCCACTTCCGCCGACACGAACGTGACGTTGCCGGCCGCGGCCACGCTGGCCTGGAGCGCGTCGAGAAACTGTTTCGGGTTCGCCCAGCCCTCGCGCTTCAGATACACGGCGTTCAGCGCGCGGAATTGCGGTTGCGGGTGGTAGTTCGGGATGCCGGCCGGATCGACGGCCTCGCACGGTTCCTCGAACTCGCGGCAAAAGCGCCGCATCGCCGCGAAGTTCTCGTCGTCGAGCGCGTCGGTCGCCGCGTTGTTGAGCACGTAGGTGCCGAAGCCGTGCGCGACCGCGCGATCCGGCGTGCAGATCTCCGCAAATACGTCGGGCCACGCGGCAGTCGCCGCGCGGCTCAGTTCGAACTTGAAGCGGTCGATCGGCGTGCCGAGCGAATCGCCTTCCAGTTCGGTGAACGAGTTGAGCATCGCGGCGGCCGCGCGGGTCGCCGAGCCGGGGCGCTGCGCCGGGCCGACGACGACGAGCTCGATGCCCGGCTCGGCGCGTTGCCAGGCACGGGCCGTCATCAGCCCGAGGATGCCGTTGCCGAGGATCGCGATCTTCATGGGTGCACCCCGCCGCCTTCAGGGAAGCTCAGGTAGCAGAGCGACGGATACGACTTCGCCTTGTGGATCCGGTGCGGATGCTTGCCGAGCAGCTCGCGCACGTAGTGGATTCCTTCGGCCGGCGTCTGGCCGCCGCGCGTGAGCTGCCAGAACGCGACCACGCCGCCCGGCACGAGGCGCTTCATCACCGTCTCGAACGCCTGCCGGGTCGGGCCCGGCACGTTCAGGTCGAACCACGCGAGCGCGACCGGTTCGCCCGGATGCGCTTCCTCGTAGGCGGCCAGCGTGTCGCGGCAATCGCCTTCCCACACATGGTGCTTGCCGTTCACATGGCCCATCGCGTTGTTGCGCTCGTGCAGCGACAGCAGGTTGCGCAGCAGGTCCGCATAGTCGCCGGCGAGCGAGTACGTGCCGTCGGAGAACAGCTTGCGGTCGCGCGAATCGCCGTCGGAGAAGCCCGCGTAGCCGGTGAACGTATCGAACGCGTGAATCCGGCGCTGGAAGTTCAGCGGCTCGAGGATCGCGCGGAAGTTTTCGCACAGCACGGCAGTCTGGCCGCGCCAGGTGCCGAGATCGAGGATCGAGCCCGGCAGCGGCACGATCTGCTCGTAGACCTCGAACGTCGCGAGGATCCGCGCGAGCAGCGAGCCGCGCACGAACAGGCCGAGCGAGCGTTCGAACTCCTCTTGCGTCGCCGGATAGGTCTGCATCAGGTCGAACAGTTCGCGTCGTGCGGCGAGCTGGTCGTCGTTCGAGTTGGAGATGATTGAGGACTCGTGCATACACATGGCTCCAGGCGCTGAGGGTGGCTTCGGGGCATCCCCGGCCGCGGGCCGGCAAGCGGCTTGCGCCCTGCGCGATCGGCCGCGCGGTGGACGCCTCCAAGTCTGTGAACGAGTCTAGCGACCCGCGCGCCAATCAAATGCCGGATTAGCGGGCCGTTTTCCCCCGCATTTCGGGGAATGCCGGCACAGCCGGGGCCGGGCGCGTGCCGCGACCTTGATCGTCGTCAAGCCGGCCGCCGCACCTTCACACGAAAAGCGACCAAATCCGCCACCTGCTCCGCCGATTGGAACGGCGGGCCCCCGCCGAGAATGCTGGCATGTCGAGGGCCGTCCGCGCGTGTGCGATGCCGGCCTCCGCGCGGTTGCGCGCTCCGTACCGAACTCACGCTGGCTTACCACGATGACTGATCTCACGCTGTCCGACTCCCCCGTCGCCACGATCGAAGCGGCGCTGGCGCTCCACCAAGCCGACCGGCTCGAGGAAGCCGAGACGCTGTACCGCCGGATCCTCGATGCCGAGCCGCGGCACGCGGACGCGCTGCACCTGCTCGGCCTGATCGGTCACCAGTACGGGCGGTATCACGAGGCGACGGAACTGATCATGGCGGCGATCGAGATCAAGCCCGACGCGACCTACTACTACAACCTCGGCAACGTGATGCAGGCGAACAATCGCCCGGCCGCCGCCGCCGAGTGTTTCCGCCTCGCGATCGAGCTGCGGCCCGGCTACGTCGACGCTTACAACAACCTCGGCAACGCGCAGCGGCTCGCGGGCCACGCACGCGAGGCCGTCGACGCGTTCTGCCAGGTAATCGCGCTGCAGCCCGACCACGGGCAGGCCTACAACAACCTCGGCAACGCGCTGCTCGACCTGAACGAGATCCCGGCCGCGCTCGAGGCGTACCAGCACGCGGTCGCGCTGCGTCCGGAGTTGCCGGAGCCGCGCAGCAACCTGCTGTTCGCGTATCACTACAGCGATGCGTTCGACCCGCACGCGTACCTCGACGAAGCCGCGCGCTTCGATGCGCTCGTCACGCAGCGCGCGCAGCCGTACTCGACGTGGCAGGTCGACCTGAGCGCGCGCATCGGGCGGCCGCTGCGCGTGGGCATCGTGTCGGGCGACCTGAAGGCGCACCCGGTCGGCTACTTCATCGAAGGGATGCTCGCGCACGTGAAGCGCGAGCGCGTCGAATTGCATGCGTATCCGACGCGCGAGATCGAGGACGACGTGACCGCGCGCATCAAGCCGCGCTTCGCGTCGTGGACGTGCCTCGCCGGCCTCGACGACGCGGCGGCTGCCGCGCGCATTCACGACGACGGCATCGACGTGCTGATCGACGCGTCCGGCCATACGATCCACAACCGCCTGCCGCTGTTCGCGTGGAAGCCCGCGCCGCTGCAGGTGAGCTGGCCCGGTTACTTCGCGAGCACCGGGATGCGCGCGATCGACTACGTGCTCGGCGATCGCCACGTGATGCCGGCCGACGAGGCCGCGCATTTCGTCGAACGCGCGTGGCACCTGCCCGATAGCTACTTGTGCTTTACGCCGCCGGCCGTCGAGCTCGACGGCGGCCCGCTGCCGATGCTCGCGAACGGTTATCCGACCTTCGGCTATTTCGGCAAGCTCGCGAAGCTCACCGATCGCGTGATCGAGGTCTGGTCGCGCGTGCTGCGGGACGTGCCGAATGCACGGCTGTTCGTGAAGGCGCCGCATCTCGACGACCCGCGCGAGCAGGACGCGCTCGCGGCCCGCTTCGCCGCGCACGGCATCGACGCGGCGCGCCTGCTGTTCGAAGGCCGGTCGCCGCGCGACGAATATCTGGCGGCCTACCGGCGCGTCGATCTGATGCTGAGCCCGTTCCCGTACCCGGGCGGCACGACGACGGCCGAGGCGCTGTGGATGGGCGTGCCGGTGCTCGGCCGCCGCGGTGCGCGATTCCTGTCGCACATCTGCGAAAGTCTGCTGCACGCGGCGCGCCTGCCCGAATGGATCGCGGACGACGAGGACACGTATGTCGCGAAGGCCGTCGCGTTCGCGCGCAATCCGGCCGAGCTCGCCGTGCTGCGCACGACGCTGCGCGCGCAGGTGCTGGCGTCGCCGCTGTGCGATGCGCCCCGCTTCGCGCGTCATTTCGAGGAGGCGCTGCACGAAATGTGGGTGCGCCGCGTCGACGCTGCACCGGGAGCCGCAGCGTGAACGGCCAGTCCGTCCTCGTCACCGGCGGCGCGGGCTTTCTCGGCTCGCACCTCTGCGAGCGGCTCGTGCATGCCGGCTACGACGTGATGTGCGTCGACAACTTCCACACCGGCAGCAAGCGCAACATCGAACACCTGATCGGCCAGGTCAATTTCGAGGTGATCCGCCACGACGTGTGGCTGCCGCTCTACGTCGAAGCGGACCGCGTGTTCAACATGGCCTGCCCGGCGAGCCCCGTGCACTACCAGAGCGACCCGGTGTCGACGGTGAAGACGGCCGTGCTCGGCGCGATCAACATGCTCGGTCTCGCGAAGCGCTGCGGCGCGCGCATCCTGCAGGCGTCGACGAGCGAGGTGTACGGCGACGCGCAGCAGCATCCGCAGCAGGAAAGCTACTGGGGCAACGTGAACCCGAACGGGCTGCGTGCGTGCTACGACGAAGGCAAGCGCTGCGCCGAGACGCTGTTCTTCGACTATCACCGCCAGCATCGCGTCGATATCCGCGTGGTGCGGATCTTCAATACCTACGGGCCGCGTATGCGCGCCGACGACGGGCGCGTCGTGTCGAACTTCATCATGCAGGCGCTGCGCGGCGAGCCGATCACGCTGTACGGCGACGGCAGCCAGACGCGCTCGTTCTGCTATGTCGACGATCTCGTCGAAGGGCTGTTGCGGATGATGGACCAGGACGACGACACCGGCCCGATCAACCTCGGCAACCCGAGTGAGATCACGATCCGCGAGCTGGCCGAATGCGTGCTGCGGCTCACCGGTTCGAAAAGCCGCATCGAATATCGCCCGCTGCCGGCCGACGATCCGCTGCAGCGCCGTCCCGACATCGGCCGCGCGCGCCAGCGTCTGGACTGGCAGCCCGGCATCGCGCTCGAGGATGGCCTGAAGGAGACGATCGCCCATTTCCGCAAACAGGTGAATGCATGAGCCCCGACCTGATCGACGCCCCTTGCCCCGTCTGCGCGCATACGGTTGCCGCGCCGTTCTTCCCGGGCGGCGAGCGCACGCTCGCGACGCTCGCGTGGCCCGCATCCGCCGAAGCGGCGCGCGGGCTGCCGCGCCATGCGCTCGACTTCGTCCAGTGCCCGCAGTGTTCGCACGTGTGGAATCACCGGTTCAGCTACGACGCGATACCGTATCAGAGCAACCCGAACCGGATGTTCAACAGCGGCGGGATCTGGAAAGGCCACCTCGCGGCCACGCGCGACCTGCTGCTCGGCACGCTGCCGACTGAACCGACGGTCGTCGAGATCGGCTGCGGAGAAGGCCATTTCGTGCGCGGCCTCGCGCAGGCGAGCCGCGGCGGGCGTTTCGCCGGCTTCGATCCGAACGCGAGCGCGGGCACCGGCAACGGCATCGAATTCCATGCGCGGCTGTTCGAACCCTTGGCCGACATGCCCGCGTTTCGTCCCGATGCGATCGTGATCCGGCATGTGCTCGAACACCTGACCGAACCCGCGAAGCTCGTCGAGCAGCTCGCGTGGGGCGCGTCGCGCCAGCCGAACGCATGCTGGCTGTTCGCGGAAGTACCGTGCATCGACCGCGTGTTCGAGACCGATCGCCTCGCCGACTTCTTCTACGAGCATGTATCGCAGTTCACGACGGAGTCGTTCCGCACGCTGATGGCGCGCGCCGGCGAGATCGTGACGCTCGCGCACGGCTACGACGGTGAAGTCGTCTATGCGCTGGTACGGCTCGGCGTGCCGGCGCACGCGCGCACCCGCGCCGACGCATCGCTGCGGTTCGCGGCGCGCTCGGTCGAGAACCGCGCGGCGATCGCCGGGCAGCTCACCGAGCTTGCCGGGTCGGGGCGGCGCGTCGCGATCTGGGGCGGCACCGGCAAGGCCGCCGCGTTCATCCATCACTTCGATGCCGATGCCGCGCGCTTCCCGCTCGTCGTCGATTCCGATCCCGACAAGGTCGGCACCTATGTGCCGGGCACCGGCCAGAAGATCGAATTCCGCGACGCGCTGAAGGCGGCGCCGGCCGACGTGATCATCATTCCGACGCAATGGCGCGCACGCGACATCGTCGCCGAGATGTCGCGCGAAGGGATCGCGGCCGCGGCCGTGATGATCGAGCACGACGGCCGACTGATCGACTTCGGGCGCGAACCGCATCCGTATTGAGCGGCGCGCGCGATGGAGTCGATTGAACGGCAATTGCGCGCGGCGCTCGCGCATCACGAGGCCGGACGTCTCGGGGAAGCGAAGGCGTTGTACGACGCGATCCTGCACGCCCAGCCCGGGCAGCCCGATGCGATGCACTTCCTCGGGCTGCTCGCGTGCCAGCTGAAGCAGTACGACGCGGGCCTCGCGTTGATGGAGCGCTCGCTCGCCGCGCGGCCGGACGCGTCGTACTTCAACAACCTCGGCAACATGCTGCGCGAATGCGGGCGGCTCGACGACGCGATCGCGCACTACCGTCGCGCGGTGGCGCTGCGGCCCGACTACCCGGAAGCGCACAACAACCTCGGCAACGCGCTGCGCGACGCGCGCGATCCGGCCGAGGCGATGCAGAGCTGTTCGCGCGCGATCGAACTGCGCCCCGGCTACGCGGAGGCCTACAACAACCTCGGCAACGTGCTGCAGGACCTGGGCGAGCTGGACGCGGCCGCGGCGAGCTACGGCAAGGCGATCGCATTCCATCCCGCGTATGCGGAAGCGCATAGCAACCTCGGCAACGTGCTGCGCGCGCAGGAGCGGCACGCGGACGCGATCGTGCACTACCGCAGCGCGATCGAACTGAACCCGGCGCTGCCCGCTGCGTGTCACGGCCTCGGCCTGTCGCTGTGGGCGCTCGGCGAACTGAGCGAAGCCGCGAGCGTGCTGGGCGCCGCCGCGGCCGGGTCCGGCGACGCGAGCCTGCACAACAACTACGCGGGCGTGCTGCGCGATGCGGGTGACCTCGACGCCGCCGCGGCGCACTACACGCGCGCGATCGCACTCGATGCGTCGCTGGCCGCCGCGCATGCGAACCTGAGCGGCGTGCGGCGCCGTCAGGCGCGTTATGCGGAAGCGCTCGTGCATGCGCAGGAGGCGATCCGCATCGCGCCGGATCTCGCCGATGCGCACAACCAGGCGGGCAACGCTCACCACGGCCTGGGCGATCTCGTCGCGGCGCAAGCGTGCTACCGGACCGCGCTCGAGCTGAATCCGGCCGGCAGCGGCGCGTGCCACAACCTGTCGGTCGTGCTGCTCAAGCGCGAGCGGCACGCCGAGGCGCTCGCGTATTGCCGGCAGGCGCTGGCCGGCGGCCGCCCGACCGTGTCGATGTACGTGAATCTTGGCGACATCCTGCGCGCGCAGGGCAACGTCGACGCCGCGGTGCCCGCGTATCGCGACGCGCTTGCGCTGGTGCGCGACGACGCGAGCGACGATGCGGCGGAGGTACTCGGCCGCCTGCTGTTCGCCGCCGCGGCATCGGCGACCGTGTCCCCCGCCGACTACCTGAACGATGCGCGCCGCTACGGCCGCCACCTCGCGGCGCGTTCGACGCGCTATACGCATGACGTGCGCGCACGCGCGGCCGACGCGCTGCACCGCCCGCTGCGGGTCGGCTTCGTATCGGGCGACTTGCGGCAGCACCCGGTCGGAATCTTCGTCGAAAGCGTGTTCGCGCACCTCGATCGCACGCGCATTGCGCCGTACGTGTACACGACGTCGGACGAAGCGGACGCGATCACCGCGCGGCTGAAGCCGCACGCGGCCGTCTGGCGTTCGATCGCCGGTTGCGATCCGCAGGCGGCCGCCCGCACGATTCACGACGACGGCATCGACGTGCTCGTCGATCTCGCCGGCCATACGCAGGCGAGCGGCCTGGCCGCATTCGGCTGGAAGCCGGCGCCCGTGCAGGCGAGCTGGCTCGGCTTCTTCGCATCGACGGGCAGCGACGCGATCGACTATTTCATCGGCGACGCGCGGACGTTGCCGGCCGACGAGGCGCATCACTTCGTCGAGCAGCCGTGGCGGCTGCCCGACAGCTACCTGTGCTTCACGCCGCCGTCCGACGACGTCGCGGTCGGCCCGCTGCCGATGGCCGCGAACGGCCATGTCACGTTCGGCTGTTTCGGCAAGCTCGTGAAGCTCGGTGACGACGTCGTGCGCGTGTGGTCGCGCGTGCTGGATGCGCTGCCCGGCGCACGGCTGTTGCTGAAGGCGCGCGAACTCGAACAGGCGGCGGTGCGCGACGCGACCGCCGCGCGCTTCGCGCGGCACGGGATCGACGCGAGCCGGCTGCTGTTCGACGGCGCATCGCCCCGCGCGGAGTATTTCAACGCGTACAACCGGATCGATGTCGCGCTGAGCCCGTTCCCGTACCCGGGCGGCACGACGACGGCCGAGGCGCTGTGGATGGGCGTGCCGGTGCTCGGGATGAAGGGCGGACGGTTCGTCACGCACATCTGCGAGAGCCTGCTGCACGCGGCCGGGATGCCCGACTGGATCGCCGGCGATGAGGACGACTATGTCGCGAAGGCGGTCGCGGCCGCGCAGGACGGCGCGCGGCTGGCGGCGTTGCGCGTGACGCTGCGCGAACGCACGCTCGCGTCGCCGCTGTGCGATGCGGCACGCTTCGCACGCAATCTCGAAGATGCCTTCGTCGGCATGTGGACACGCTATACGGAAACGGCACAGACAGCATGAACGATATCCAGCAGGCCCTGCAGGAGGCCCTCACGCACCACCAGGCCGGGCGTCTCGGGGAAGCAAAGACGCTGTACGACGCGATCCTGCACGCGCAGCCCGGGCAGCCCGACGCAATGCACTTCCTCGGGCTGCTAGCATGCCAGTTGAAGCAGTACGACGCGGGCCTCGCGTTGATGGAGCGCTCGCTCGCCGCGCGGCCGGACGCGTCGTACTTCAACAACCTCGGCAACATGCTGCGCGAATGCGGGCGGCTCGACGACGCGATCGCGCACTACCGTCGCGCGGTGGCGCTGCGTCCCGACTATCCGGAAGCGCATAACAACCTCGGCAACGCGCTGCGCGACGCGCGCGATCCGGCCGAGGCGATGCAGAGCTGTTCGCGCGCGATCGAATTGCGGCCCGGCTACGCGGAGGCATACAACAACCTCGGCAACGTGCTGCAGGACCTGCGCGAGCTGGATGCGGCTGCGGCAAGCTACGGCAAGGCGATCGCATTCCATCCCGCGTATGCGGACGCACACAGCAACCTCGGCAATGTGCTGCGCGCGCAGGAGCGGCATGCGGACGCGATCGTGCATTACCGTCGCGCGATCGAACTGAACCCTGCGCTGCGCGTCGCGCATCGCGGGCTCGCCATTGCGTTGCGGGCAACCGACGATTTCGACGGCGCGCTCGAGCATGCGCGCGCGGGGCTCGAACCGGACGATGCGGAAGGCCATTGCGCGCTCGGGCGGTCGCTGCGCAGCATGAACGACTTCGACGGCGCGGCGCGCTTGTTCGAGCGCGCGTGCGAGATCGACCCCGGCTACGCGCCGGCATGGTGCCGGCTCGGCGAGCTGCGTTGCCAGCAGGGCGAATACGAGGAATCCCTGCGCCTGTGCCGGCACGCGATCGAACTCGATCCCGAACTCGCGGATGCGTACAACTTCCTCGGTCTCGCGTATCACAACCTCGACCGGATGGCGGCGTCGGAACTGAGCCATCGCCACGCGATCGACCTGAATCCGGACGACGCGGACGCGCACCACAATCTCGCGGCCGCGCTGTTCCGTCTCGACAAGCTCGACGAGGCGATGAGCGAATACCGGATCGCGCAGGAACTCGGCGTCGATCCGGTGAAGATCCAGCTGACGCTCGGCGACATCCTGTGGGCCAAGCGCGATTTCACCGGTGCGGTCGCGGCGTTCCGCGAAGCCGTCGAACACGATCCGCATCGCGCTTACGCGCGGCTGCTGTTCAACATGTCGAGCTCGCCGGCGTTCGCGCCCGAGGAGTGGGTCGTCGATGCGCAGCGCTACGGCGACTACCTCGCGCGCGACGCGCGGCTGCTGTCGCATGACCGCGAACAGCGTGCGCGGCAGGCGCGCGGCCGGCCGCTGCGTGTCGGCTTCGTGTCCGGCGACCTGCGTCAGCATCCGGTCGGGATCTTTCTCGAAAGCGTGCTCGCGCATCTCGATCGCACGCGCATCGAGCCGCATGCATACGTGACCTTCGTGGTGGAGGACGACGTGACCGCGCGGCTGAAATCGGGCTTCGCGAGCTGGAAGAAGCTCACGTGCCTGAATCGCGACCAGGCCGCGCGGATGATCCACGACGACGGCATCGACGTGCTCGTCGACCTGGCCGGCCACACCAACTGGAGCGGGCTGCCCGTATTCGCGCACCGGCCCGCGCCGGTGCAGGCGAGCTGGCTCGGCTTCTTCGCGACGACCGGCTGCCGCGCGATCGACTACTTCATCGGCGACCCGCATACGCTGCCGGCCGACGAGGCGCATCACTTCGTCGAGCAACCGTGGCATTTGCCGGACAGCTACTTGTGCTTCACGCCGCCGGCTTACGACGTCGCGGTCGGCCCGCTGCCGATGGCGACGAACGGTGGCGTGACGTTCGGCTGCTTCGGCAAGCTCACGAAGATCAGCGACGACGTGATCGCGCTGTGGTCGCGCCTGCTGCACGCGCTGCCCGATGCGCGGCTGATGCTGAAGGCGCACGAGCTCGGCGCGAGCGACCTGAACCGCGCGACGCTCGAGCGCTTCGCGCGGCACGGCATCGGCGCGCACCAGCTGATCCTCGAAGGCGGTTCGCCGCGCGCCGAGTATTTCAACGCGTACAACCGGATCGACATCGCGCTGAGCCCGTTCCCGTATCCGGGCGGCACGACGACGGCCGAAGCGCTGTGGATGGGCGTGCCGGTGATCGGGATGAAGGGCGGCCGCTTCGTCACGCATATCTGCGAAAGCCTGCTGCATGCGGCCGGGATGGGCGACTGGATCGCCGCCGACGAGGATGCGTATCTCGCGAAGGCGATCGCGTTCGCGGGCGATCGCGACGCGCTGGCGGCATTGTGCGCGACGCTGCGCGAACGCACGCTCGCGTCGCCGCTGTGCGACGCGGCGCGGTTCGCACGCAATCTCGAGGATGCGTTCCACGGGATGTGGGCGCGCTACGTGGCCGGCGACACGGACGGCACACGCACATGACGGGCGCTGTCGTGGAACGGTTGAACGCGGCGTTCGTGCACCATCAGGCCGGGCGCTTCGACGACGCGCGCGTGCTGTACGAGGCGATCCGGCGCGACGAGCCGGATCAGCCGGATGCGACGCACTTCCTCGGGCTGCTCGCGTGCCAGCTCGGCCAGTTTCCGGCCGGCCTCGCGCTGATGGAGCGCGCGATCGCGCTGCGCGCCGATCCCGTCTACCTGAACAACCTCGGCAACATGCTGCGCGCGCACGGCCGGCTCGACGATGCGATCGGCGCGTATCGGCGTGCGATCGCGCTCGCACCCGACTATGCGGAGGCGCACAGCAACCTCGGCAACGCGTTGCGCGACGCGGGCGACGCGGACGCCGCGATGCTGAGCTGCGCGCACGCGCTCACGCTGCGCCCCGATTACGCACCGGCGTTCAACAACCTCGGTAACGCACTGCAGGACAAGGGCGAACTGGACGCCGCGGCGCGCGCATACGAGAAGGCGATCGCGCTCGATCCCGGCTACGCGCAGGCCCGTTTCAACCAGGGCAACGTATTGCGCGCGCAGCGCCGGCCCGATGAGGCGATCGCGTGCTACCGCGAAGCGATCGCGCTGCAACCGGATCTGCATGCCGCGCATCACGCGCTCGGCGTGCTGCTGTTCGAGCGCGACGATCTCGAGGGCGCGATCGCGAGCCTCACCCGCGCGGCGGAATCGGGCGAAGCGGACTGCCTGTTCCATCTCGCGGCCGCGCTCGAACGTGCAGGCGATCTCGACGGCACGGTGGCGAGCCTGCGGCGTGCGCTGGTCGCGGCGCCCGATCGCGCGGACCTGCATCACCACCTCGCGCAGACGCTGGTGCGGCAGGGCAAGCGGCGTGAAGCGCTCGACAGTTGCCGGATCGCGCTGTCGCTGCCGAACCCGACCGCGCAGATGCATGCGGTGATGGGCGACATCCTGTGCGCGATGTGGCACCTCGATGCGGGGCTCGCGAGCTACGATCGTGCGCTCGAAATCGATCCCGCGTTCCGCAACGCACACTCGGGCCGCATGTTCCACGCGGCCGGCACCGACCGGCTGTCGCCCGCGCAACTGCTCGAACGCGCGCGTGAATTCGGTGCGCGGATGGCCGCGCAGGCATCGCCGCGTACGCATGTGCCGCTGCCGGCTGCCGGGCGCGTGTTGCGTGCCGGGTTCGTGTCCGGCGACCTGAAGTCCCATCCGGTCGCGGTGTTCCTGCTGAGCGTCGTCGCGGCGCTCGACCCGTCGCGCGTCGAGGCGGTGGCTTACGCGACGCAGTCGGTGGAGGACGACACGACCGCGGCGCTCAAGCGCCATTTCGCGCTGTGGCGCGACATCACCGCGCTCGACGACCGCGCGGCCGCCGATCTGATCGTGAATGACCACGTCGACGTGCTGGTCGACCTGAGCGGCCATACCGCGTCGAACCGGCTGCCGTTGTTCGCATGGAAGCCGGCACCGGTGCAGGCGACCTGGCTCGGCTATTTCGCGACGACCGGCATCGCCGCGATCGACTACGTGATCGGCGATCGCCACGTGCTGCCCGACGACGAAGCGCATCACTTCGTCGAGCGGCCGTGGCGGCTGCCCGACAGCTATCTGTGCTTCACGCCGCCCGCGCAACCGCTCGACGTCGGGCCGCTGCCGGCCGCGCGCGAAGGTGTCGTCACGTTCGGCTGCCTGAACAATGCGAACAAGATCGGCGACGCCGTCGTCGCGCTGTGGTCGCGCGTGCTGCATGCGGTCCCTGGTTCGCGGCTGCTGCTGAAGTCGGCGCAGCTCGACGAAGCCGCGCTGCGCACGAGCCTCGCCGCGCGCTTCGCGGCACACGGGATTCCGGTGGAGCGCCTGCTGTTGCGCGGCGGATCGAAGCGGCTCGCGCACATCGCCACGTACAACGACATCGACATCGTGCTCGATCCGTTCCCGTATCCGGGCGGCACGACGAGCATGGAAGGACTGTGGATGGGCGCGCCGTTCATCACGCGGCGCGGCGACCGCTTCCTGTCGCATATCGGCGAAAGCATCCTGCATACGCTCGGGATGCCTGAATGGATCGCTGACAACGACGACGACTATGTCGCGAAGGCGGCCGCGTTCGCGCAGGATCTGCCGCATGTCGCGGCCGTGCGGGCCGGGCTGCGCGAGCGGCTGCTGCGCTCGCCGCTATGCGATGCGCCGCGCTTCGCCCGCCATCTCGAAGCGGCGTTCGCGCAGATGGTCGACGCGGCGGCGGCGGCCGCGCGCTAGTCGATCCGGCACGGTGCGGATTTGCATCGTGCCGGCATCCGTGCCGTTTCTTTTTCCTTCGCTCAAAAAAATAGCCGCCCGAAGGCGACTAGACGTTACGACATCGGCGCACGCTCGACGGCGGCGCGCGTTGTTGTTCGTGGGCTTACAGCATGCCGGTCGCCTGATAGAGGCCGGCCGCGCGAATGCGCTCGCGCGATGCGGTGAATTGTTGCGCGAGCTGATCGCGATCGGCCTGCGCGTCCTGCGCGATCGACGCGTCGATCTCCATGATCCGCCGGATCGTGTCGAGCGCTTCCGGCGTCTGCTCGGGCGACAGCCCCATCAACAGCGGCGAGCGCGCGTCGGCCAGCGCCGCGACGCGTTCCCAGTCGCGCAGCGCGGTGGCCGACTGCATCGCGTGGGTCAGGTGGAGTGCTTGATTCAGCGTATCGGTCGTCATGGTCGTCGTCCGGATGCGGCCTGCGAACAGGCGGCTTACTTGTTGGTGGCGAGCGCGCCGGCGCTGTTCGTGCCGCCGAACAGCTGCGTCAGGTACTTCGTATTGTTCGCCATCGTCGCCATCAGGTTGTTCAGCGCGGTGAACTGCGCGTTGTACTGCGCGGTCAGCTGATCCGAATAGTTCTTCAGCTGCGTCGCCTGGTTGGACAGGTTCTTCAGGTCCGCGTTGAGCGCCGTGGTGCGCTGGTCGATCAGGCCGTTCGCCTGCGTGTACGTGTTGACCAGCTTGTTCAGCGTCTGGCCGACGCCGTTCGTCGTGTTGAACAGCGCGGCGACGGTCGGGCTGTTCGACGTGAGCGCGGTGTTCAGCGCGGTCGAGTCGACCTGCAGCGTCCCGTCGGCCTGCAGGTTGATGCCGATCGCCGCGAGTGAATAGGTCGTGCTCGGGCTGCCCGTCTTGACGCCGCCGCTGATCGCGGTCGCGAGACCGCTCGTGATCGTGTTGAGCATCGCGTCGCCGAGCAGCGGGCCTGCCGTCGACGTGTTCGGATCGTACGACGACAGCGACTTCGCGGTCGTCACGTAGCCGTTGTATGCGTTGACGAATGCGTTGATCGCGCTCGTCGTGGCGGTCGTGTCCTGCGACAGCGTGACCGTCTGGGTCGTGTTCAGCGCGGCCGGCGTCAGGTTCAGCGTGACGCCCGTCAGCACGCCCGACACGCTGTTGGACGCGCTGCTCACCGGCGTGCCGTCGACGGTCAATTGCGCGTCCGCGGCCTTGGTCACGGTGGAATAGCCCGACGTCAGCTTCGCGTTCACGCCGGTGCCGCTCACCGACACCGTGTTGGCCGCGCCGGTGTTGTTCGACTGGATCACGAGATGCTGGCCGTCCGAGCCGGTGATGACCGACGCGGTGACGCCCGGGTTGCCGGCCGTCGTATTGATCGACGTCGCGATGTCGGACAACGACGCGCCGGCCGCGACGTTGACGTTGAATGCCGCGTTGCTGCCGAGCGTGATGCTCAGCGAGCCGGCCGCGATCGTGTCCGCCGACGTGATGCCCGCCGACGACAGCTTGTTCGCGCTCGCGAGCTGCGTGACGTTGACCGCGTACGAGCCGGCCACCGCCCCGCCGCCGTTCTTGACCGACGCGGTGATGCCGGTGCCGCTCGCGGTCGCCGCGAGGCCGCTCAGCGTCGAGCCGTTCGCGAGACCGGCGATCGCGGTTTGCAGCGCGGACAGCGCCGATTTCAGTTTGCCGACCGCGGACAGCTCGGTGTTGTCGCGCGTCTGCTTGGTTGTGAGGGTTTGAGTCTGACCGGCGGTCTTGGCCGTGACCAGCGCGGACACCAGCGAACTGACGTCGAGCGTCGAATTGGTCGCGCCGCTGATGATCGATTGTCCGGCCTGCGCCAGAAGACTGCCGATATCGGTCGTGCTCGTGCTCGTCGTGGTCATGCGGGTGCTCCAGTCGTTTGCGCGGTCGCGCGCGTTCCGGCGGGTCGCCGTGCTTCGATTTCAATGCAAGCAGGGAGGCAAGCCTCCCTGGAGTGTCGGGTCCGGGGTGCCGGACCGGCGCCGTCGCGCGCCGCAACGCGGACGACGCCGTGCGCGCGGGCGGCGAGCCCGGCGCGGATGTTCCCGATTACTGCAGGAGCTTCAGGACCTGCTGCGGCAGCGAGTTCGCTTGCGCGAGCACCGAGATGCCGGCTTGCTGCAGCACTTGCGCCTTGCTCAGGTTCGCCGTTTCCGTCGCGAAGTCCGCGTCGGTGATCTGCGAACGCGCTGCGCTCATGTTGGTTGCCTGCGTTTGCGTCGTCGTGATTGCAGCCTGGAACGTGTTCTGTGCTGCACCCAGCGTTGCCTGGAACGTGTTGACGTTCTTCAGTGCCGTGTCGATTGCCGTGATCGCCGACTGTGCGCTCGTCTGGTCGCTGACCGTCAGGCCGCTCAGGCTCAGGCCTGCGCCCGTGCTCGTCCACACGGTCGCGCCGAAGTTGACGGCGACGGTCTGGTTTGCCGATGCGCCGACCTGGAACGTGACGTTGCCGGCGTTGCTCAGGATGGTCTGGCCGTTGAACGTCGTTTGCGTTGCCACGCGGTCGATTTCGCCCAGACGCGTCGTGACTTCAGCTTGCAGGTTTGCACGTGCGTTCGAGTCCAGCGAGCCGTCGCCGGATTCGACTGCCAGCGTACGGATACGCTGCAGGTTGTCGACGGTCGACTGCAGCGCGCCGGCTGCGGTCTGGATCATCGAGATACCGTTGTTTGCGTTTGCGACACCTTGCGTCAGCGCGTTGATCGCGGCCGTTTGCGTCGTCGAGATCGCGAGACCTGCCGCGTCGTCGGCTGCCGTGTTCACGCGCTTGCCCGACGACAGGCGGTTGATCGCTTGCGACAGGGCGCTTTGCGAGCCCGACAGGTTCGTCTGCGTCGTCAGCGAAAGGATGTTGGTATTGATGTTCAGCATTTGCTTCCTCTTTTTGGAAAATGCCTGAGTACAGACAGGGTCGTTTTCGGCGTTGCGCTTTATCGCGAGTGGCGCTGCCCGCCTTTCCTGGTTGACGGCGGCACCCGGCGAAAACTTTAGAGAGATGTTCGAGGAAATTCGGGACCGAAGAGTCGCATCGCCGCGAAGTCCGCGTCCGGCGTGGCCGGCAGCGATTTCGGCCGGGCCGCGCGAGCGCCTCGTCGGGCGGCTCGTGTGGCCGCGCCGCGTTGGACGGCGAACCGGCATCGAGAAAAGGATGGTTTTGTCTGTGATTTCCTGATATGATGGCGGGCTGAATTGAGATTTTCTGTCACGCCTGTGCCGTCTCGGCATTCTTGCTGGCAGTCAAACGCGGCGCTGCACGTGGCTTGTGAAGCGTACCCGCGGTGCTTTCCGCCTCTCTTTTCCGGCCTCCGAGGCCGTATTTCCGCTCGTTTCGCCTGTTGTGGGGACGCCCGGATGGCCGGTGCGTGGCGCTTGGCCGCTACGTTTTTGACCGTTTAAGCAATTTAGGAACGACATGACGACGATTCTTCTGAAAGAAAACGAGCCGTTCGAAGTGGCGATTCGCCGCTTTCGCCGTGCTATCGAAAAAAATGGCCTGATCGCTGAACTGCGCGAACGCCAGTCCTACGAAAAGCCGACCGCAGTCCGCAAGCGCAAGAAGGCAGCAGCCGTCAAGCGCCTGCACAAGCGCCTGCGCAGCCAGATGCTGCCGAAGAAGCTCCACTAAGAGCGTCTGTCGGTTCGCCGCGAAACGGCGGAGCGTGCTTCGAAAGAAGCCGCTCCGCCGTTTTGCTTTTGGGGGGGGAAATGGGCTTCGGGGCTGGGGCTGGGGTTTTCCCGGCGGCGGCGGTTCAGCACGTTGTCGATCGATGCGCGCGGCGTTATGTCGTGGCAGCGGATGCGCGTCAGGTAGCGCGCGCCAGCATTGACGACCAGGAAGCCCGGTTTGGCGAGGCCCCGCCGGCCGCACGCAGCGGCTCCGACGCCGTCAGCCTGCCTTGCGGCGCCGTGCCGGCTGCTGCTTGCCGGCGAGCGCCGCGCATTTGGGGTGACACGGGCAGCCGGCCTCGTGGTCGTTGACCATCCCGGTTGCCTGCATCAGCGCATAGCAGATCGTCGAGCCGACGAACTTGCAGCCGTACGCCTTCAGCGCCTTGCTGAGCGCGTCGGACTGGGCGGTGGACGCGGGCGCGTCGCGATACGACTGCCATGCGTTCTGCACCGGCATGTGATCGACGAACGACCACAGGAAGTGCGCGAGCGACCCGTGTTCGTCGCGAATGCGTTGCACGGCCAGTGCATTGGTCACCGCGGACTGGACCTTCGCGCGATTGCGCACGATGCCGGGATTCTCGAGCAGCTTCTCGATGTGCTTCGGCGTGAAGCGCGCGACGGCGTCGACATCGAAGTCGGCGAACGCCTCGCGATAGCCGGCGCGCTTGTTCAGGATCGTCGACCACGAGAGCCCCGCCTGCGCACCTTCCAGAATCAGCATCTCGAACAGGTGGCGATCGTCATGTGACGGCACGCCCCACTCGGTATCGTGATAGTGAGCATCCGCTTCCGTCTTTACCCAGTTGCACCGCTGCGACATCATCCGCCTCGTTCCAGTGTCGATTCGATCGTGCCAGCATAGCGGAAGGCCCATTCACGGCATAGCTGGCCGAACGGCAGATGGGCGTGCGGCGCCGATCCGGTTAAGCTTGGCGCCTGTTCGAATCAGCAGGATCAACGCATGACGGCATTACTTTTTGCGATCGGCATCGACGGCGGCGGCACCGGCACCCGCGCGGTGCTGGCCGACCGGCACGGGCGCGAACTCGCGCAGGGGCGCGGCGGCCCGTCGGGGCTCGGCCTCGGCATCGAGCGGGCGTGGGCGTCGATCGGCGCGGCCTGTGCCGACGCATTCACGCGGGCCGGGCTCGCGTTCGACTGGGCGCAGTGCGCGCTCGGCTGCGGGCTCGCGGGCGTCAACAATGCCGCGTGGCTCGCCGCGTTCCGCGCGCAGGCGCCGCTCGGCGCGCTGGAGATCGAGAGCGACGCCTACACGACCGTCGTCGGCGCGCATGGCGGTGCGCCCGGGCTCATCGTCGCACTCGGCACCGGCAGCATCGCGGCGGCGCTCGATGCGGCGGGCGACTGCCGCATCGCGGGCGGCTTCGGTTTTCCGTCTGGCGACGAAGCGAGCGGCGCGTGGCTCGGGCTGCGCGCGCTGGCATACGCCCAGCAGGCGCTCGACGGCCGTGCGCCGCGCGACGCGTTCGCCGGCGCGCTGCTCGCGGAGACGGGCGCGCACGATCGAGACGCACTCGTCCAGTGGTCGTGCGAGGCGAACCAGACGATCTATGCGCGCCTCGCCCCGATCGTGCTCGCGCACCGCACCCATCCGTATGCGGCCGCGCTGATCGCGCAGGCCGGCGACGAGATCGGCAAGATGATCGACGCGCTCGATCCGCAGCAGGCGCTACCGGTCGCGCTGTGCGGTGGGCTGGCAGACGCGCTTGCACCGGCCGTGCCGGCACGTCACGCGAGCCGGCTGCGCGCGCCGCTCGACGATTCCGCGCACGGCGCGTTGCGGCTCGCGCTGCAGGCGTTGCGGGCGGCTGAAGCGGAGTGAGTGGTTTGAGGAGGCCGGGCGCGGTGCGTGGGCTGGGCTGACCGGCTGGTGGGCGAGCTGAGCGGACTGCGCAGCCCGAGCAGAGGCCGAGCAAGCTGGCCAGCCCAAACTGGCAACGCGCCGAAGGCTGAACGGCTTGAACCCGCCACCCGACCCCGTCCCCCACCGCCCGACGCCCCACCGGGCCCGACGTTAAAATGGCGGTTCCGCAGCATCCTGCGCGCCATTTCCCCGCTCCCATGTACAAAGTCATCGCCACTGATCTCGACGGCACCCTGCTGAACAGCGACCACCAGCTCGATCCGTACACGATCGAGACCGTCCGCCGGCTCGACCGCGACGGCCTGCAGTTCGTGATCGCGACGGGCCGCCACTACGCGGACGTCGCCGGCATCCGCGACGTGCTGGGCATCCGGCCGTACCTGATCACGTCGAACGGTGCGCGCGTGCATGCGCCGGACGACACGGCGATTCATGCGCAGGACATCGACCCCGCGATCGTCCGCGGCCTCGTGCAGCCGGGCGTGACCGGCGCGCACGGACGCGTGATCGTCAACCTGTTCACCGACCGCGGCTGGCTGATCGACCGCGAAGCGCCGCACCTGCTCGAATTCCACCAGGATTCGGGTTTCCGGTACGACGTGATCGACATGGCCGCGCACGACGGCGCGGACATCGCGAAGGTGCTGTACATCGGCGAGCCGGCGGATCTGGCGGTGGTCGCCGAGCAGATGCGCGTGCAGTTCGGTGATGCGCTGTACGTCACGTACTCGCTGCCCGACTGCCTCGAAGTGATGACCGCGAACGTGTCGAAGGGCCGCGCGCTGCGCGCGGTGCTCGCGCGGCTCGGCGTCGATACCGGCCACTGCATCGCGTTTGGCGACAACATGAACGACATCGACCTGCTCGAAACGGCCGGTCACGCGTTCATGATGAACAACGCGAATCCCGACCTGATCGCGCAGCTGCCGCACATCCCGCGGATCGGCAACAACTTCGACGCGGGCGTCGCCCGCCACCTGCGCACGCTGTTCTCGCTCGAGGACACCGTCGACGGCGTCGCCGCTTCCTGAGCGCAAATGAAAAACGGGCGCCAGCGGCGCCCGTCCAAATTACCTGCCTCGATGTTGTTCGCCAGCGTGAGGCTCGCTGTTCTGCTCGCGTCACCCCGTAGTGTTTTATTCGCTTGTGCGAGCGGATGCGGGCAGCAGGTCGACGGCGTTGTCACGCCCCGCGACCAGCGGATAGATGATCCCGGCGATGGCCGCACCGATGATCGGCGCGATCCAGAACAGCCACAGCTGGCCGATCGCCTCGCCGCCCACGAACAGCGCGGGGCCGGTCGAGCGGGCCGGGTTCACCGACGTGTTGGTGACCGGGATCGAGATCAGGTGAATCAACGTCAGGCACAGGCCGATCGCGATCGGCGCGAAGCCGGCCGGCGCGCGCTTGTCGGTGGCGCCGAGAATCACGAACAAGAAGAAGCCCGTCATCACGACTTCGCAGATGAACGCCGCGCCGAGCGAGTAGTGGCCGGGCGAGCGCTCGCCGTAGCCGTTCGTCGCAAAGCCGCCGCCGACGAGGTCGAAGCCCGGCTTGCCGGTCGCGATCAGGTACAGCACGAACGCACCGAGCGTCGCGCCGACCACCTGCGCAACGATGTACGGCGCGAGATCGCGCGCCGGGAAGCGGCCGGCGACCGTCAGGCCCACACTCACAGCCGGATTCAAATGGCAACCCGAAATATGGCCGATCGCGAATGCCATCGTCAGCACGGTCAGGCCGAAGGCAAGCGCGACGCCGGCAAAGCCGATGCCGAGGCCCGGAAAGGCGGCGGCCAGCACGGCGCTTCCGCACCCGCCGAGCACCAGCCAGAACGTGCCGAATGCCTCTGCAGCCAGACGCTGAGAAAGATTCATGTAGGGACCTCGTTCAAGTGGGTTGAAGACAAACGGGCGGGCGGATGATTTATTCCGCCGCCCGGAATTGGTCTGGATTATAGGAAATGAATCGGGTTCAAGAGGGTCAACGATTGTTAAATTTGAATGCTGGCGAATGGCCTTTATTAGAATAAGTCCGCATTCTCCATATAGCCAAATCGGTTAAAGATGGCAGCATTAATTTTGAAGAGCAGGGCGGCAGTGCGGACGACGTAACGGGTGTTGGTGTTCCGGCCGGACTCGCCGGAGCCGCATCATGGAAAAAGGGAGTCGAAAAATGTCTCAATACGCGAAACTCAAGGCGCAGATCGCCGATCTGCAGGCTCAGGCGGACGACGTGCGCCGTCAGGAAGTGGCGACGGTGATCGCCGAAGTTCAGCGAATGATTGCCGAATATGGGCTCACGGCCCAGGATCTGGGCTTCGTGGAGCGCGCGCGGCGCGGGCGTCCGCCGAAAAAGGCGCCGCTGCCGCCGAAGTACCGCGATCCGAAGTCGGGTGCAACCTGGAGCGGGCGCGGCAAGCCGCCGAATTGGATCGTCGGGAAAAACCGCGATCGTTTCCTGATCGAATGACCGCGCAAAAAGAAAGAGCCGCATCGACGATGCGGCTCTTTGGTTTTTCCGCGCCGATTTCGGCGCGAATTTTACGGAATATTTCCTGACGAATTTCGCGGCGTCAGGCGCCCGCGACCTGGCGCAAGGTCGGCCGTTTTGCCGCCGTGCAAAGCGATTCGTAGGTTTCGACGTAACGGCGCGCCATCGCTTTCGAGCTGAAACGCGTATCGAAGCGCGCGCGGATCGCGTCGCGCGACAGGCTGTCGATCCGGTGCAGCGCGCCGACCGCGCCCTGCACGTCCTCGACGATGAAGCCCGTCACGCCGTCCTCGATCACTTCCGGCACCGAGCCGCGGTTGAACGCGACGACCGGCGTGCCGCAGGCCATCGCCTCGATCATCACCAGGCCGAACGGCTCCGGCCAGTCGATCGGGAACAGCAGCGCCTTCGCGCCGGACAGGAACGCGGGCTTCTGCGCCTCGTTGATCTCGCCGATGAATTCGACATGCGCCTCGCCGAGCAGCGGCTCGATCACTTCCTTGAAGTAGTCGGCGTCGGCCTTGTCCACCTTCGCGGCGATCTTCAGCGGCAGCCCGCTTTTCGCGGCGATCCGGATCGCCGTGTCGACCCGCTTTTCGGGACAGATCCGGCCGAGGAATGCGAGGTATTCAGGCTTCACGTGCGGCTGCGGCGTGAGCAGCGTGTCGGGCAGCCCGTGATACACGGTGCCGGCCCACGCGGCCTGCGGCAGCGGCTTGCGCTGCGAATTCGAGATCGAGACGACCGGCGAATTCGGGAACGCGTCGAACACCGGCTGCAGTTCCGGCAGGTCGAGGCGGCCGTGCAGCGTCGTCACGTACGGCGTGTCGAGGCGCGACATCAGCGAGAACGGCAGGTAGTCGAGGTGGAAGTGCAGCACGTCGAATTCGTGCGCGACACGGGCGACCTGCTCGATCAGGCGCATATGGGGCGCCATCGAATCGCGGATCGACGGGTCGAGCCGCAGTGCGCGTGGCCATGCCGCCTCGAGACGGGCGGACGTGACGGAGTCGCCGCTGGCGAACAGCGTCACATCGTGGCCGAGCTCGACGAGCGCCTCGGTGAGGTAGGACACGACACGCTCGGTGCCGCCGTAGAGTTTCGGCGGGACAGCTTCGTAAAGCGGCGCGATCTGGGCAATACGCATGGGCGTTCTCCGGTGTCGACCAGCGTGGGCGCTCGATGCGCATGCCGGTCCGATACAAGGTTGCGGAACTCGCCGACGCACGCTCTTCTGCGGTACGTGGCCGGGTCCGGGGCAGGATGCGCCGGGAGCCGGGCGGCAAGCTGCGGGGCGGGGCGGTGCGCCTCACGCCGCCGCCCGTTTGAGTCCATTATCGATATCGCCTAGAAGGGTTCGAGTGTTTTTTCAAACACTTAAGGCTTGTTACACCGTGAAATACGAGAAAACCCGGATAAAAAGGGTCCGGAATCATCATGCGAGACAGACGCAACTATTGTTGCGCTATCGTGAAAAACCACTATAATTTTTACCGATTCACCCGCCGGCAGCCTTGCCGGACGGCCTCCAGCCGGATTCGTCCCATGCGGAACCGCATCTCCGACGAATTCGCGCCCCTGTTTGCCCCGCCTTTTGTCCCCTTTCAATTCGCCTTGTCGGAAAAATTCCTACACGGTTTACAGACAAATCCTGCGCGGCATACGCCACTTCGCTGATACCGACATAAATGCGGTTTGGCCAAAATTCGCCCTGTAAGACTGATAAACGTGCCGGCGTAGCTCAATAGGGCCTGACCGAGCAAACGTTTTCATAACATGAAAGGCCAACAGCAAAGCTCTTTAACGGGGGAATCATGAGCGCCACCAGTGAAATGCTCAGTGAGATCAAAGAGGTCAACCTGTCGTACCTCCTCCTCGCGCAACGACTGCTGCGGGAAGACAAAGCGATGGGGATGTTCCGCATGGGCGTTTCCCAGGAACTGGCCGACGTGCTCGCGAACCTCACGCTCGCCCAGACCGTGAAGCTTGCCGCGTCGAACCAGATCCTGTGCCGTTTCCGCTTCGACGACCACGCGTTGCTGTCGTCGCTCGCCGACAAGGGTCGCAGCGACGTCGTCACGCACGCGCACTCGGCCATCCTGATGGCCGGCCAGCCGGTCGAAAGCGTCCGCTGATCCTTTTTTCGCCTTGCGTTCGTCCCGGCGCGCCGCGCCGGCGGGCGGCGTATTGGCCACTCATCCGAACCACGTCAAGCGGACAGTTATTCACCATGGCAAGCAAAAGCGTCGTGATCGAGGTGAAGGAAATCACCCTCGCCATCGAACTGATCGAACTGGGCGCCCGCCTGCAGCTGCTGGAGGCGGAGACGAGCCTGTCGCGCGATCGCCTGATCAAGCTGTACAAGGAGCTGAAGGGCGTGTCGCCGCCGAAGGGGATGCTGCCGTTCTCGACCGACTGGTTCATGACGTGGCAGCCGAACATCCACTCGTCGCTGTTCTACAACATCTACCGGTTCATGCAGGACCACGGCCGCTGCGATCCGATCCAGTCGATCGTGAAGGCGTACCGGCTCTACCAGGAGCACGTGAACCTGTCCGGCGACGAAGCCGCGCTCAGTCTCACGCGCGCATGGACGCTCGTGCGCTTCTTCGACTCGGGGATGCTGCAGATGACGCCGTGCACGCGCTGCGGCGGCCACTTCGTCGCCCATGCGCATGATCCACATCAAGGTTTCGTGTGCGGTCTCTGCCAGCCGCCGTCGCGCGCCGGCAAGACCCGCAAGGCCGCCGCCGCGCGCGCCGAACTGGCTGCCGCCGCAGCCTGAATGGCGCCGGACGGGGCCGAGCGGCAACCGAGGGGCTGCCGCGGGCCGCGCGAACCGGCCGGGGCTTGCTGGTAAACACCGCCGCGCCGCCGCGGCGCTGCCGCGAAAGTTTTCCTGCCGACTGCCGTAAACCTGATTAACGGCGGTCTCCCCGCCGGTTCTTTCGTGAGGGACAGGCAGTGCTGATTATCGTGGGAACACTCGTGACGCTGTTGTCCGTCTTCGGCGGTTATGCGCTGGCAGGCGGGCATCTGGGCGCATTGGTCCAGCCGCTCGAGATCCTGATGATCACCGGCGCGGGCGTCGGCGCGTTCATCCTCGGCAACGGCATGAAGACCATCAAGGCGACGCTGCGCGTGCTGCCGACGCTCTTCAAGGGCTCGAAGTACACGAAGGACGTCTATATGGAGCTGATGGCGCTCCTGTACGTGCTGCTCGCGAAGGCGCGCAAGGAAGGCACGCTGACGCTCGAAGCCGACATCGACGATCCGGACAAGAGCCCGATCTTCACGCAATACCCGAAGATCCTCGCCGATCGCCACATCGTCGAATTCCTGACCGACTACCTGCGCCTGATGGTGGGCGGCAACATGAACGCGTTCGAGATCGAGAGCCTGATGGACGAGGAGATCGAGACGCACCACACGGAAGGCGAAGGCCCCGCGCACGCGCTGATGCGTGTGGGCGACGCGATGCCGGCATTCGGGATCGTCGCGGCCGTGATGGGCGTCGTGCACACGATGGCGTCGGCCGACAAGCCGCCCGCGGTGCTCGGCGCGATGATCGCGCAGGCGCTGGTCGGTACGTTCCTCGGGATTCTGCTGTCGTACGGGCTGATCGGGCCGCTCGCGAGCCTCGCGGAGCAGCGCGTCGCCGAGTCCACCAAGATGTTCCAGTGCATCAAGGTGACGATCCTCGCGAGCCTGAACGGCTATGCGCCGGCGATCGCGGTGGAGTTCGGCCGCAAGGTGCTGTTCTCGACCGAGCGTCCGTCGTTCACGGAGCTCGAAGAGCACGTGCGCCGCGTGAAGGCAAAGTGACGCGGAGCGTTCGATGAGCAATGGCAAGGATCGCGCGATCGTCGTGAAACGGGTGGCCCCGCAGAAGAAGGGCCATCACGGCGGCGCATGGAAACTCGCGTATGCGGACTTCATGACCGCGATGATGGCGTTCTTCCTGCTGATGTGGCTGCTGAGCTCGGTCACGCCGGTGCAGCTGAAGGGGATCGCCGAGTACTTCAACACGCCGTTGAAGGCCGCGCTGTTCGGCAGCGGCGATCGCAGCTCGCAGGACTCCAGCATCATCAACGGCGGCGGCCGCGACCTGTCGAGCGCCGACGCCGGCACGCTGCGCCGCACCGACGGCACGACGTCGCTGGCCGACCGCGTCGCGAAAGCGGGCGACCAGAATTCGCGCGCGCAGGCGCAAGGCGCGCAGGACCGGCTCGAGCAGACGCGCCTGCACGACCTGCAGATCAAGCTGATGGCGGCGATCGAGGCGAACCCGACGCTGCGCCAGTTCAAGCAGCAGATCCGCATCGATTCGACGCTGATGGGGCTGCGCATCGAGATCGTCGATTCGCAGAAGCGGCCGATGTTCGCGATGTCGAGCGACCACGTCGAGCCGTACATGCGCGACATCCTGCGCGAGATCGGCAAGACGCTGAACGACGTGCCGAACCGGATCATCGTCCAGGGCCACACCGACGCGGTGCCGTACGCGGGCGGCGAAGGCGGCTACAGCAACTGGGAGCTGTCGGCCGACCGCGCGAACGCGTCGCGCCGCGAGCTGATCACGGGCGGCATGGACGAGTCGAAGGTGCTGCGCGTGCTCGGCCTCGCGTCGACGCAGAACCTGAACAAGGCCGATCCGCTCGATCCGGAAAACCGCCGGATCAGCGTGATCGTGCTGAATCGCAAATCCGAAGACGCGCTGATGCGCGACGACGCGACGACCACGACGCTGTCGGCCGACGCGGCGGGCTCGAAGCTGCTGGCCCAGCAGCTCGGCGGCCCGACGCCGGCCGCGCGACCGGAGCTCGCGAGCGCCGTCGCCGTGGCGCCGAAACCCTGACGTTTCCCCGATTCCGAGACACGCATGAAACGATCGACACGCTCACTTTGTTCGCTGCCCCCCGAGGGGGCGCTCGGCCGCCCACGGCCGGCTCTGCAAAGCCGGCCGGACGAACAGGCGCGAAGCGATGCGCCGCGCATTGCCTGCTGCGCCGTCGGGGCGGCCCCGCGGAGGCTGACATGATCCGGACCATTCTCGCGATCGACGACTCCGCGACCATGCGTGCGCTGCTGCAGGCGACGCTCGCGCAGGCCGGCTACGACGTGACGGTGGCGCCGGACGGCGAAGCCGGCTTCGACATGGCGGCCACCGTGCCGTACGACCTGGTGCTGACCGACCAGAACATGCCGCGCAGGAGCGGGCTCGAGGTGATCGCCGCGCTGCGCAAGCTGAGCGCGTACGCGGACACGCCGATCCTCGTGCTGACGACCGAAGGCAGCGATGCATTCAAGGACGCCGCGCGCGAAGCGGGCGCGACCGGCTGGATCGAAAAGCCGATCGACCCGGCCGTGCTGGTCGACCTGGTCGCGACGCTGTCCGAGCAGACGGCCTCCTGACATGAACGCGACGAATCCAACCGGTGACCGGGCATGACTCTCGACATCACGCAGTTCTACCAGACCTTTTTCGACGAAGCCGACGAGCTGCTCGCGCAGATGGAGCAGCTGCTGCTGAACCTCGACGTCGGCTCGCCCGACCCCGAGGACCTGGCCGCGATCTTCCGCGCCGCGCACTCGATCAAGGGCGGCGCCGCGACGTTCGGCTTTTCCGCGCTGACCGAGACGACCCACATCCTGGAGTCGCTGCTCGACCGCGCACGCAACCATGAGCTGACGCTGACCAAGGAAATGGTCGATGCGTTCCTCGAGACCAAGGACGTGCTGTCCGACCAGCTGGTCGACTATCGCGCGAGCGCCGAACCGGATGCGGCCGCCGCCGCGACGATCTGCGCGAAGCTCGAACGCCTGAAGGCCGAGAGCGGCGCGGGTGCGCCCGCGGCCGTCGACGTTGCGCCGGCCGCGCCCGCCGTGGCGGCTGCACCGGCGCCGGCACCGGCCGCCGGCAGCAACGGCGCGCCCGATCACGTGGTCGAACAGGCGGTCGCCGCCGCGCATCCGGCGGCCGACGTCGGCGCGGACGGCCCGCACCTGAAGATCACGCTCGTCGGCGTCGACCCGAAGGACCAGGCGCTGCTCACCGAGGAACTCGGCAATCTCGGCCGGATCGTCGGCCGCGAGGAAGCGGGCGCCGACCTCACGCTGTGGCTCGAATCGGACGTGTCGTCCGACGACATCACTGCCGTGTGCTGCTTCGTGATCGACGACAGCCAGATCCGCATCGCGCGCGGCACCGCGCCGGCCGCACCGGCGGCGCCTGCCGCCACGCCGGCCGCCGAATCGTCAGCCACGCCGGCAGCCGCGCCGGAGCCGGCCGCGCGGGTCGAGGTATTCGCGCAAGCCCCCGGTGCCACACCGGCCGCCGCCGCACCGCAGGCCCAGCCGGGCACCGCCGCGCAACCGGCACCGCAAGCGGCGCCGCAACCGCACGCCGAACCCGCGGCGCCGGCGGCCGCGCATCACGACGACAAGCGTCCGCGCCCGGCTGGCGCCGCAGCGGGCGCCGAAGGCAGCTCGATCCGCGTCGGCGTCGAGAAGGTCGACCAGCTGATCAACCTGGTCGGCGAACTGGTGATCACGCAGGCAATGCTCGCGGAAACCGCGAGCGCGTTCGATCCGGCGCTGCACGACCGCCTGTTCAACGGAATGGCGCAGCTCGAGCGCAACGCGCGCGACCTGCAGGAAGCGGTGATGTCGATCCGCATGATGCCGATGGACTACGTGTTCAGCCGCTTCCCGCGGCTTGTGCGCGACCTGGCCGGCAAGCTCGGCAAGCAGGTCGAGCTCGTCACGTTCGGCCAGGCGACCGAGCTCGACAAGAGCCTGATCGAGCGGATCATCGACCCGCTCACGCACCTCGTGCGCAACAGCCTCGATCACGGGATCGAAACCGTCGACAAGCGCGTCGCCGCCGGCAAGGACGCAGTCGGCCAGCTCGTGCTGTCGGCCGCGCATCACGGCGGCAACATCGTGATCGAGGTCAGCGACGACGGCGGCGGCCTGAACCGCGAGCGGATCCTCGCGAAGGCCGCGAAGCAGGGCATGCAGGTGTCCGACAACATCAGCGACGACGAAGTGTGGCAACTGATCTTCGCGCCGGGCTTCTCGACCGCCGAGACCGTGACCGACGTGTCGGGCCGCGGCGTCGGGATGGACGTCGTGAAGCGCAACATCCAGTCGATGGGCGGCCACGTCGAGATCTCGTCGCAGGCCGGCCGCGGCACGACCACGCGGATCGTGCTGCCGCTCACGCTCGCGATCCTCGACGGGATGTCGGTGAAGGTCGGCAGCGAGATCTTCATCCTGCCGCTGAACTTCGTGATGGAGTCGCTGCAGCCGTCGAACGACGACATCTACACGGTCGGCAACGGCGAGCGCGTGGTGCGCGTGCGCGGCGAATACCTGCCGCTCGTCGCGCTGCACGAGGTGTTCTCGGTCGAGGACGCGCGCACCGATCCGACCCAGGGGATCGTCACGATCATGGAAACCGAGGGGCGCCGCTTCGCGATGCTGATCGACGAGCTGGTCGGCCAGCAGCAGGTGGTCGTGAAGAACCTCGAAACCAACTACCGCAAGGTGCACGGCATCTCGGCGGCGACCATCCTCGGCGACGGCAGTGTCGCGCTGATCGTCGACGTCGCGGCGCTGAACCGCGAAACCCGTGCGATGCACGGCGCCCGAGTCGGCGCCGAGCTCGCGATCTTCTGACTCTCGCCATTCAACCGATTGGGGGCACACGTGTCTGCTGAAGTCCAAATGATCAATCCGGCCGCGGCGAACGCGGCTACCAGAGGCCGCGACGCCGCGCATGGCGATGCGACGGGGCAGGAGTTCCTCGTCTTCACGCTCGGCGACGAGGAATACGGGATCGACATCCTGAAGGTGCAGGAAATCCGCGGCTACGACAGCGTCACGCGCATCGCGAACGCCCCGGACTTCATCAAGGGCGTGATCAACCTGCGCGGCATCATCGTGCCGATCGTCGACATGCGGATCAAGTTCCATCTCGGCCGCGTCGAGTACGACCACCAGACCGTCGTGATCATCCTGAACGTGTCGAACCGCGTGGTCGGGATGGTGGTCGACGGCGTGTCGGACGTGCTGACGCTGCAGACGGACCAGATCATGCCGGCGCCGGAGTTCGGCGCGACGCTGACGACCGAGTACCTGACGGGCCTCGGCACCGTCGACGGCCGCATGCTGATCCTGATGGACATCGAGAAGCTGATGTCGAGCCGGGAAATGGCGCTGATCGAGACGCTCGGCGGATAAGTGCGCCGCGCACGCAGGAATTTCGGGAGAATCTGCAATGTTGCATAACTGGTCGATCCGCACGACGCTCACGGCGGTCGGACTCATCCTCGTGGGCCTGGCCGCCGCGGTCGGCGGCCTCGGCCTTTACGCGCTCGATCACGCGAGCCGCTCGCTCGACGAGATCGCGCACGTCGATCTGCCGGCGATCCATACGCTCGACGACACGTCGTCGTACCTGCTGCGCGCACGCGTGTCGCTCGACCGCTTCCGCTCGCTGACCGAGGCCGGTAACACGGCCGACGCGAGCAAGGTGCTCGAGCGCGCGCAGGAGCTGTACACGAAGTCGAACCAGAACTGGCAGGCGTTCCAGGCGACGCCGAAGCTCGGCATCGAGCAGGCGCTCGTCGACGACCTCGCCGCGCGCTACGCGACGATCATGAAGGAAGGCGTCGAGCCGGAATTCGCGGCCGCGCGCGCGGGCGACATGGCCGCCTATCATGCGGTCGCCGACACCAAGATCAGCCCGATGTTCGTCGCGTACGACCAGGCGGCGGCGGCCGTGGTCGCGTCGCTGCAGAAGCGCGCGGAAGAACGCCAGACCGCGACGCAGTCGCAGATCTCGATGATGATCGGCCTGATCGCGGCCGGCGTCGCGATCGCGTTTGTCGTCGTGATCGCGATCCGCTTCGCGCTGCGCGGGCTGATCATCAATCCGCTCGAAGACGCGATCGCGCACTTCGAGCGCATCGCCGGCGGCGACCTCACGCAGCCGGTGAACGTGTCCAGCACCAACGAGATCGGCCGGCTGTTCGGCGGCATCAAGCGGATGCAGGACGCGGTGACGACGATGGTGCAGGCCGTGCATCGCGGCACCGAGTCGATCGACGTCGGCGCGCGCGAGATCTCGACCGGCAACACCGACCTGTCGCAGCGCACCGAGGAGCAGGCCGCGTCGCTGCAGGAAACCGCCTCGAGCATGGAGCAGCTGACGGGCACCGTGCGCCAGAACGCGGAGAACGCGCGGCAGGCGAGCCAGCTCGCGGTGAACGCGTCCGACATCGCGACGCACGGAGGCGAAGTCGTCGGCCAGGTCGTGTCGACGATGCAGGACATCGCGGCAAGCTCGGGCAAGGTCGTCGACATCATCGGCACGATCGAAGGCATCGCGTTCCAGACCAACATCCTCGCGCTGAACGCGGCGGTCGAAGCCGCGCGCGCGGGCGAGCAGGGCCGCGGCTTCGCGGTGGTCGCGGGCGAAGTGCGCTCGCTGGCGCAGCGCAGCGCGAGCGCCGCGAAGGAAATCAAGCAGCTGATCGGCGATTCGGCCGAGAAGGTCGAAAGCGGGTCGGCGCTCGTCGCGCGGGCCGGTTCGACGATGGACGAGATCGTGCAGGCCGTGCGCCGCGTGACCGACATCATGGGCGAGATCAGCGCCGCGTCGGACGAGCAGTCGACCGGCATCGAGCAGGTCAATCGCGCGGTCGGCCAGATGGACTCGGTCACGCAGCAGAACGCGGCGCTCGTCGAAGAGGCCGCGGCGGCGGCCGCGTCGCTCGAGGAGCAGACGCGCCAGATGAAGGCGATCGTGTCGGGCTGGCGCGTCACGGGCGGCATCGCGATGGCGCCGGTGCGCAGCGCGGCGCGCCCGGCCGCACAAGCCCAGGCCCCGGCGTCGCCGTCGGAGAGCCGTCACGAGGCCGCGCCGGCGGCGCACGCACCGCACGCACCGCAACCCGCTGCCCAGCCGGCCCGCCGCGCGGCGCCCGCGCCGCATGCCGCGGCACCGGCGACGCGCAATGCAGCGAAGCCCGCGACGGATTCCGCCGCACGCGCATCGAAGGACGCGCCTGCCGCCGGCGGCTACGGCCCGCGCCTCGCGAAAGGTGCCGCAGCATCGCCCAAGCCGGCCGACAAGCCCACACTGGTGCGTCCGGCGCTGAACGGCGAGAAGCCGGCGCTGGCCGCGGCCGGTGCGTCCGACGACGACTGGGAGACCTTCTAAGCCATGCCGTCCGCGCGCGCACCGTTTCGACCCGATGCACCGGATACCTCGCCCCGCGCGGGCGAGCCGGGGCGCGACTTCGCGTTTACCGGCGCGGATTTCGCACGCATCCGCGCGCTGATCCATCAACGCGCAGGCATCTCGCTGTCCGAGCACAAGCGCGACATGGCGTACAGCCGGCTGGCACGCCGGCTGCGCGCACGCGGCCTCGACACGTTCCGCGACTATCTCGACCTGCTCGAGCAGGAGGACGATCCGCTCGAGTGGGAGGCGTTCACCAACGCGCTGACGACGAACCTCACCGCGTTCTTCCGCGAGTCGCACCATTTCCCGATCCTTGCCGACTTCGTGAAGGGGCGTCCTGCGCCCGTGTCGGTGTGGTGTTCGGCGGCGTCGACCGGCGAGGAACCTTACTCGATCGCGATCACGCTGATCGAGGCGCTCGGCGAATCGGCCGCGCGCGGCGCGTCGATCCTCGCGACCGACCTCGACACGCAGGTGCTCGCGAAGGCCGAGGCCGGCATCTATACGTACGACCAGGTCAAGCACCTGAGCCCGGAGCGGCTCAAGCGCTTCTTCCTGAAGGGCACCGGCGCGCAGGCCGGCCGCGTGAAGGTGCGCCCGGAACTGCGCGCGATGATCCGCTTCGAGCAGCTGAACCTGACCGATGCCGACTACGGGATCGCGAAGCCGTTCGACGCGATCTTCTGCCGCAACGTGATGATCTATTTCGACAAGCCGACGCAAGGGCAGGTGCTGTCGCGCTTCGAGCCGCTCGTGAAGCCGGGCGGGCTGCTGTTCGCCGGGCATTCGGAGAATTTCACGTACGTGTCGCAGGCATTCCGGCTGCGCGGGCAGACGGTGTACGAACTGACGCGCGATGCCGCGCAAGGCTCGCGCCCGCGCGGCGCGACGCCGGCCGCCGCAGCGCCGCCGCGCGCGCCCGCGCGTGCCGCGCTCGCTTACGGAGAACGCGAATGAGCGGCCTGCCGATCGCGACCAATCGCTACTTCGACAACCACTTCGAACGCCCGGGCGTGAAGCTGCTGCCGAACGAGTTCTACACGACGTCCGAGGACATGGTGCTGATGACCGTGCTGGGCTCGTGCGTCGCCGCGTGCCTGCACGACCCGCTCGCGGGCATCGGCGGGATGAATCACTTCATGCTGCCCGACGACGGCGCCGATGCCGGCGCGGCCGCGTCGGATTCGATGCGTTACGGCGCGTACGCGATGGAAGTGCTGATCAACGAACTGATCAAGGCCGGCGGGCGCCGCGAGCGCTTCGAGGCGAAGGTGTTCGGCGGCGCGGCCGTGCTGGCCGGGATGACGACGATCAACATCGGCGATCGCAACGCGGATTTCGTGCGCCGCTATCTCGCGCTCGAGCGCATCCGCATCACCGCGGAGGATCTGCAGGGCGTGCACCCGCGCAAGGTCGCGTTCATGCCGCGCACCGGGCGCGCGATGGTGAAGAAGCTGCGGCTGCAGGTGCCGGGCGTGACCGAGCGCGAAGCCGCGCTGGCGCGCGAGGCCGACCGCGTGCGGGCCGGCCGGCAGCGCGCGCACGTCGAGCTGTTCGCGGCGAAGCGGCCGGCCGCGCCGCCGCCGGCGCGCCCGCGCATCGAGCTGTTCGGCGCACGCGGCGCCGGCGGCGCGCAGACGACGAACCCGAAGACCGGCAGCTCGTACGCCGGCAGCCCGAGCGCGGCCAACCTTTCGAGAAAGCAGGAGGCATGACCGCAGTGCAGAAGATCAAAGTGTTGTGCGTCGACGATTCGGCGCTGATCCGCAGCCTGATGACGGAGATCATCAACAGCCAGCCCGACATGACGGTGTGCGCGACCGCGCCCGATCCGCTCGTCGCGCGCGATCTCATCAAGCAGCACAACCCGGACGTCCTGACGCTGGACGTCGAAATGCCGCGCATGGACGGGCTCGACTTCCTCGAGAAGCTGATGCGCCTGCGGCCGATGCCGGTCGTGATGGTGTCGTCGCTGACCGAGCGCGGCTCCGAGATCACGCTGCGCGCGCTCGAACTCGGCGCGGTGGATTTCGTCACGAAGCCGCGCGTCGGGATTCGCGACGGCATGCTCGACTACGCGGAAAAGCTCGCGGACAAGATCCGCGCGGCGTCGCGCGCCCGCGTGCGGCAGACGCCGCAGCCGCAGGCCGCCGCGCCCACGGCGAGCGGCCAGCCGGCCGCGCCGATGATCAACAATCCGCTCGTCAGTACCGAGAAGCTGATCATCATCGGTGCGTCGACGGGCGGCACCGAGGCGATCCGCGAGGTGCTGACGCCGCTGCCGCCGGATGCGCCGGCGGTGCTGATCGCGCAGCACATGCCGCCCGGCTTCACCAAGTCGTTCGCGCAGCGGCTGAACGGCCTGTGCCGGATCGCGGTGAAGGAAGCCGAGCACGGCGAACGCGTGCTGCCGGGCCATGCGTACATCGCGCCGGGCCATGCACACCTGCTGCTCGCGCGCAGCGGCGCGAACTACATCGCGCAGTTGTCCGACGAGCCGCCGGTGAACCGCCATCGGCCGTCGGTCGACGTGCTGTTCCGCTCGGCGGCGCAGCACGCGGGCAAGAATGCGATCGGCGTGATCCTCACGGGGATGGGCCGCGACGGCGCGGCCGGCCTGCTGGACATGAAGCGCGCGGGCGCTCATACGTTCGCGCAGGACGAGGCGAGCTGCATCGTGTTCGGGATGCCGCGCGAGGCGATCGCGCTCGGCGGCGCGGACGAGGTCGTCTCGCTGGGCGAGATGAGCCGGCGCGTGATGGCGCGCCTGGCGACGATGGGCGATCGGGTGCAGCGCGTCTGAATCAAATGTCACGGGGCACGTGGGTTGCTACGGGCCCTGACGGTAACGAATCTGGAAAGGAACGACGATGGACAAGAGCATGAAAATCCTGGTGGTGGACGATTTCCCGACGATGCGCCGGATCGTCCGCAACCTGCTCAAGGAACTGGGCTACACGAACGTCGACGAAGCCGAGGACGGCGCGGCCGGCCTCGCGCGGCTGCGCGGCGGCGGCTTCGACTTCGTGATCTCCGACTGGAACATGCCGAACCTCGACGGCCTCGCGATGCTGAAGGAAATTCGCGCGGACGCGACGCTCACGCACCTGCCGGTGCTGATGGTCACGGCCGAGTCGAAGAAGGAGAACATCATCGCGGCCGCGCAGGCGGGCGCGAGCGGCTATGTCGTGAAGCCGTTCACGGCCGCGACGCTCGACGAGAAGCTGAACAAGATCATCGACAAGATGGCGAAGGCCGGGAGCTGACGTGAACCAGCCGATCCATGCAGCGCTCGCCAGCGCGGCGTTCAGCGCCGACAGCCACGCCGAAGGCGCCGATTTCGCGAGCGACCGGATCCTCGCGCGCATCGGCCAGGTCACGCGCGCGCTGCGCGACTCGATGCGCGAACTGGGGCTCGACAAGCACGTCGAGCGCGCGGCGGAAGCCGTGCCCGATGCGCGCGACCGGCTGCGCTACGTCGCGACGATGACCGAGCAGGCGGCCGAGCGCGTGCTGAACGCGATCGAGATCGCGAAGCCGGTGCAGGAACGCATCCAGAACGAGGCCGAGGCGCTCGACGCGCGCTGGACGCAGTGGTACGCGGCGCCGATCGAGCACGCGGAAGTGCGCGAGCTGATGGACGACACGCGCACGTTCCTGCACGCGCTGCCCGACGCGACGTCGGCGACCAGCGCGCAGCTGCTGGAGATCATGCTCGCGCAGGACTTCCAGGACCTGACCGGGCAGGTGATCAAGAAGATCATGGACATGGTCTACCTGATCGAGCAGCAGCTGCTCACCGTGCTCGTCGAGAACATCGCGCCCGAGCGGCGCGAGCAGTTCGCGGCGACCGCGGCCGCGCTCGCGGCCGAGCAGATCAGCGCGACCGGCAGCCCCGAGTCGCTGCTGAACGGGCCGCAGATCGCACCGGAAGGCAAGTCAGACGTCGTGCAGGACCAGGGGCAGGTCGACGACCTGCTCGCAAGCCTCGGCTTCTGAGGCGGCCCCGCGGCTTCTGATCGCATCGGCGCCGCTCCCTGTCGTGGAGCGGCCCGACGTGCGTGGCTTTCGCCGGTTTCCCCCCCACCGGCCGGGAGCGGGGCCGGCGCGCCCGTCGTGCGCTTCGTGCCCCTTCGTGCCCTTCGTGCCCTTCGTGCCGCGACGATTTGACACTCCGGCGCACTCCGCAGGCATACTACGCGTCAGCAGTAACGACGCGTCATTTTTACGACTTTCATATGTTGGCCGGTGGCGCCGAGCCTGATGGGGCCCGCCGGCCACGAAGCCAGTCCCTTTGGGGGGGAACGTGAAGCTGAAACGCTTGGGCTGGGCCGCCGCGCACGCGACGGCTGCAATGGGTGTGCTGTGGAGCGTCCACGCACACGCCGAACTGGGCGGCGCGCCGATGTCGCCGCCGGCGGACGATCACGCCGCCACCGTGCGCGCGATGCAGCGCGCGATGCGCTCGGCCGACGGCGCGCAGGCGAACACGGCCGCCTACACCGTCCGCGAGATCACGCTCGGATCGGGCACCGTCATTCGCGAATACACGAGCGCCGCGGGCACCGTGTTCGGCCTTGCCTGGCGCGGGCCGAGCATGCCGGACCTCGCGTCGCTGCTCGGCAGCTATTTCCCGCAGTACACCGCCGGCGTCCAGGCCGCGCACGCGGCGCGCGGCTGGCGCGCGCCCGTGTCCGTCGATACGAGCGGGCTCGTGATCCGCACCGGCGGCCACATGGGCGCCTTCGCGGGCCAGGCGTGGCTGCCGGCCGCGCTGCCTGCCGGCCTGTCCGGCACCGACATCCAGTGACAGCGGGAGAGCGATCTTGAGAATTCCTCGTACCTTCAAGCGCTGGGTCGGCGTGCTGGGCCTGGCGGCTGCCACGGCCCTGCTCGTGACCGCATGCGGCGGCGGCGACGACAACAACGGCGGTAGCGGCGGCGGCAACGTATCGGACGGCAACACCGCGAACACGGCCGTGATCACGGTCAACAGCGGCGTCGCGCAAGTGATCAACATCCCGACCGTCAACGTGAAGATCTGCGCGCCGGGCACGTCGAACTGCCAGGTGGTCAACAACGTGCTCGTCGACACCGCGTCGTACGGGCTGCGGCTGGTCGGCAGCGCCGTGGGCGTGTTGAACAACCTGCCGCAGGTGACGAGCGGCGGCGCGCCGGTCGCCGAATGCGGGAAGTTCGTGTCGAGCTACACGTGGGGCACGGTGCGTACCGTCGACCTGACGATCGGCTCCGAGCACGCGGCTTCGCTGCCGGTGCAGATCATCGGCGACCTCGGCACGAGCAACGTACCGAGCTCGTGCACGAACGGCGGCGCGTCGGCCAACACGGCGCGCGACCTCGGCGCGAACGGCATCCTCGGCATCGGGCCGGCGCCGGTCGATTGCGGCATCAACTGCGCGACGTTGACGTCGGCGACGTACAACAACTACTACGCGTGCCCGAACGGCAATTCGAGCTGCACGGTGGCGCTGGTGCCGGTGGCGCAGCAGGTGGCCAACCCGGTCCATCGCTTCGCGACCGACAACAACGGCGTGATCGTGCAGATGCCGAACATCTCGAACAGCGGGCAGGGCAGCGCGACGGGCCTGCTGACGTTCGGGATCGGCACGCAGAGCAACAACGCGCTCGGGGCATCGACGGTGTTGACGTCGACGACGACGGGCGACGTGAGCGCGACGTTCCTCGGCAACAGCGCGACCGCGTTCTTCGATACCGGGTCGAACGCGTACTTCTTCGACGATTCGTCGCAGAGGAAGTGCTCGACCAATACGCAGTTCTATTGCCCGACCTCGTCGACCACCTATACGGCGACGCTGACCGGCAGGAACGGTGCGTCGGGCGGCGTGTCGATGCCCGTCGTGAATGCCGATGCGGTGTTCGCGAACGCGTCGACGTTCGCGTTCAACGACATCGCCGGCCCGTTCGGCCTGGCCGGCTGGCTCGATCTCGGCATGCCGCACTTCTACGGCAAGACGATCTACTTCGGGATGGACAAGACGTCGACCGGCGGGCAGCAGCCTTACGTCGCGTTCTGAGCGCGCACGAACGGCGGCAGCAAGAGGGGGCGAGCGATCGCCCCCTTTTTTTGATTCCGCGGGGGCGGGCGGACTACGTACCGGGCGGCCGCGCCACGCCGGCATAGCGCCTACGATATAAGACCGGCATCGGTGCCGGCACGACATCGAGGAGACAGCGCCATGAGTCAGCGCATTCAACGCATCACGCCGTTTCTGTGGTTCGACCAGGACGCCGAGGCGGCCGCCCGCTTCTACGTGTCGGTGTTCGACGACGCACGGATCCTGCACGTCGCCCGCTACGGCAAATCGGGCGCGCAGGCGTCGGGCCAGGCCGAGGGCACGGTGATGACGGTGTCGTTCGAACTCGACGGGCAGGCGTTTCTTGCGCTAAACGGTGGCCCGGTGTTTCCGCTCACGCCGGCCGTGTCGTTCGTCGTCAATTGCCGCGACCAGCAGGAGATCGACCGCTACTGGGCGGCGCTGGCCGAAGGCGGCGACGAGCGCGCGCAGCAGTGCGGCTGGCTGCGCGACCGCTTCGGCGTGTCGTGGCAGGTGGTGCCCGTGCAGATGGCCGAGTTGATGACGGGCGACCCGGCCCGCGCCGAACGCGTGATGGCGCAGGTGATGAAGATGAAGAAGCTCGATCTCGATGCGCTGCAGCAGGCGGCGGCCGGCTAGCGCGAACGCCGGCCGGGAGGCGGTATTTTCGATGCGGGCATGCGATGCACGAAGCGATTCCCGGCCGGCCGGTAAATCGGTCGTCATCTGAGCGGTTCGATTATCGATCGTGATCCATTTCATCCTGGCGTAATCAATTCATGGATTATCCGGCTGATATTTTTGTCGGCGCGTTGCGATTATAAAAATGGCGTGACATGCATGCGGCGGTCCGGCGCGTCGTTGCTGTGGCTGCCCTGCGCCACGATGGCAGTCACCACGGCGATCGTCACGCGAAAAGAGATGCGACGTGTCGAAATTCAAACTTATAATGCCCCCGTTGTTTCCGGGGTCGTCGATTAAAAAACAGGAGGGCAATAAGATGAATTTCACCGAAGCCATTCGTTCCGTATTCAATCAGTATGCGAAATTCGAAGGCCGCGCACGCCGCGCCGAATACTGGTATTTCGCGCTGCTCACCGGCGTCGTGTCGATCGCCTGCCAACTGCTCGCCGCCGCCGGCCGCGAAAGCGGCGCGGTTCCGCTGCTGCTGGCGATCGTCGCGCTGGTCGTGTCGCTCGCGCTCGTGCTGCCGAGCCTCGCGGTCACCGTGCGCCGCCTGCACGATACGGGCCGCTCGGGCTGGTTTCTGCTGATCGCGTTCATTCCGCTCATCGGCGGGATCCTGCTGCTCGTGTGGATGTGCTCGCGCGGCACGAATGGGCCGAACCGCTTCGGCACGGATCCGATTCCGGCGATCTGAGCGTTGCCCGCCCCGACGCGCGGCCGTCGCGTCGGGGGCGGGCCGATAGTTCACCGTCTCACCGACTCCCTGCCTCACCATCTCATCCGCCTCACGGCCTCATCCGCCTCACGGCCTCATCCGCCTCACCGCTTCACCGCCTCATCCATCTCATCCGCCTCACCACCTCCCCCGCTTCACCACCTCCCCCGCTTCACCACACCCCCCGCTTCACCACACCCCCCGCACACGCGTTTCCCCCACCATCCTCCGCCCGCCACACCCACCCGCCGCCTCTCCCCGCACCGCCGCGCCCGATTCCCCGAAATACCCCCCTTTCCCGGCTTTGCTCGACCGATCGGCGTTTGACCCGCGCATGAATAATCGGTGTCACTGGAAAGCGGCATTTCGCCGTACCCGACTGGAGGCCACGTGGCAGACGAGAGCGATCTCGACAGAACCGAAGCCGCCACTCCGAGGCGCCGCGAAAAGGCGCGCGAGGAGGGGCAGGTCGCGCGTTCGCGCGAGCTGGCTTCGTTCGCGCTGCTCGCGGCCGGCTTCTACGGCGCGTGGCTGCTCGCGGCTCCGTCGGGCGCTCATCTCCAGGCCATGCTGCGCGGCGCGTTCGCGTTCGACCGCGCCACCGCGTTCGACACGCACCGGATGCTGTCGGCGGCCGGCAGCGCGAGCATCGAAGGGCTCGCCGCGCTGCTGCCGATCCTCGCGCTCACCGGCCTTGCCGCGCTGCTCGCGCCGATGGCGCTCGGCGGCTGGCTGATCTCGCAGAAGACCTTCGAGCTGAAGTTCGACCGCCTGAACCCGATCTCGGGCCTCGGCCGCATCTTCTCGATCCAGGGGCCGATCCAGCTCGGGATGTCGCTCGCGAAGACTTTGGTCGTCGGCGGGATCGGCGGCATCGCGATCTGGCGCAGCAAGGACGAGCTGCTCGGTCTCGCGACCCAGCCGCTCGGCTCGGCGGTTGCCGATGCGATGCATCTGGTCGCCGTGTGCTGCGGCACGACGGTCGCCGGGATGCTGGTGGTCGCCGCGCTCGACGTGCCTTACCAAATCTGGCAGTACAACAAGAAGTTGCGCATGACGAAGGAAGAAGTGAAGCGCGAGCATCGCGAGAACGAAGGCGATCCGCACGTGAAGGGCCGCATCCGCCAGCAGCAGCGCGCGATCGCGCGGCGCCGGATGATGGCCGCCGTGCCTAAGGCCGACGTGGTCGTCACGAACCCGACGCACTTCGCCGTCGCGCTGCAATACACGGACGGCGAGATGCGCGCGCCGAAGGTCGTCGCGAAGGGCGTGAATCTCGTCGCCGCGCGCATCCGCGAACTCGCGGCCGAGCACAACGTGCCGCTGCTCGAAGCGCCGCCGCTCGCGCGTGCGTTGTATCACAACGTCGAAATCGAACGCGAGATTCCCGGCTCGCTGTACTCGGCCGTCGCCGAGGTGCTCGCGTGGGTGTATCAGTTGCGACGCTTCCGCTCGGAAGGCGGCGCGTTCCCGGCCGCGCCGGTCGATCTCGAGGTGCCGGCCGACCTCGACAAGGGGACGTCGGTATCGGCCGACGACGCGCGTGAAGAAGCCGAGGACACGCTCGGCACGCAAGGGAACGCAGCATGAGCACCCCGACCACCGGCCTGTTCGCCAAACGCACGAACCCGTTCGCGGGCGCCAACCTGCGCGGGCTCGCGGGCCCCGTCCTCATCTGCATGATCCTGGGGATGATGATCCTGCCGCTGCCGCCGCTGCTGCTGGATCTGCTGTTCACCTTCAACATCGCGCTGTCGGTGATGGTGCTGCTCGTCAGCATGTACACGATGAAGCCGCTCGACTTCGCGGCGTTCCCGAGCGTGCTGCTGTTCTCCACGCTGTTGCGCCTGTCGCTGAACGTCGCGTCGACGCGCGTCGTGCTGCTCGAGGGCCACACCGGCCCCGACGCGGCCGGCCAGGTGATCGAGGCGTTCGGCCACTTCCTCGTCGGCGGCAACTTCGCGGTCGGCATCGTCGTGTTCGTGATCCTGATGATCATCAACTTCATGGTGATCACGAAGGGCGCTGGGCGGATCGCGGAAGTGTCCGCGCGCTTCACGCTCGACGCGATGCCCGGCAAGCAGATGGCGATCGACGCCGACCTGAACGCGGGCCTCATCAACGAAGAGCAGGCACGCAAGCGCCGCCTGGCCGTGTCGCAGGAAGCCGAGTTCTACGGGTCGATGGACGGCGCGTCGAAGTTCGTGCGCGGCGACGCGATCGCGGGCCTGATCATCATGGCGATCAACGTGATCGGCGGGCTGATCGTCGGGATGGTGCAGCACGACATGAGCTTCGCGGCGGCCGGCACCAACTACACGCTGCTGACGATCGGCGACGGCCTCGTCGCACAGATCCCGTCGCTCGTGATCTCGACGGCGGCCGGCGTGATCGTGTCGCGCGTGGCGACCGACGAGGACATCGGCACGCAGATCACCGGCCAGCTGTTCACGAACCCGCGCGTGCTGAACATCACCGGCGCGATCATCGTGCTGATGGGGCTGATCCCGGGCATGCCGCATTTCGCGTTCCTCGCGCTCGGCGCCGGCGCGATCTGGCTGGCCCGCACGCAGAGCCGCCGCGCGGCGGCCCGCCTCGCCGCCGGCGACGTGACCGAGGTCGCGCCGCCCGCCGCGTTGCCGGGCGACAGCCACGAGGCGACCTGGGACGACGTGCAGCTGATCGACCCGCTCGGCCTCGAAGTCGGCTACCGGCTGATTCCGCTCGTCGACAAGAACAGCGACGGCGAACTGCTCAAGCGCATCAAGAGCATCCGCAAGAAGTTCGCGCAGGAAATCGGCTTCCTGCCGCCGGTGATCCATATCCGCGACAACCTCGAGCTGCGGCCGAACGCGTACCGGATCGCGCTGAAGGGCGTGGAGATCGGCGCGGGCGAAGTGTTCCCGGGCCAGTGGCTCGCGATCAACCCGGGCCAGGTGACGGCCGCGCTGCCGGGCGCCGCGACGCAGGACCCGGCGTTCGGGCTGCCGGCCGTGTGGATCGACGTCGCGATGCGCGAGCAGGCGCAGGTGTACGGCTACACGGTGGTCGATGCGAGCACGGTCGTCGCGACGCACCTGAACCATCTGGTCGTCCAGCACGCGGCCGAACTGCTCGGCCGCCAGGAAGTGCAGGCGCTCGTCGAGCGTACCGGCAAGGATGCGCCGTCGCTCGTCGAGGACCTCGTGCCGAAGACGATCTCGCTCACGACCTTGCAGAAAGTGCTGCAGAACCTGCTCGAGGAAGGCGTGCCGATCCGCGACATGCGCACGATCCTCGAGGCCGTGTCCGAACACGCCGGCCGCGGCGATGCGTACGAGATCACCGCCGCGGTGCGGCTGTCGCTCGGCCGCGCGATCACGCAGCAGTGGTATCCGGGCGCGGGCGAGATGCAGGTGATGGGCCTCGATTCGAATCTGGAGCGCGTGCTGTCGCAGGCGCTCGCCACCGGCGCGAACCCGGGCCTCGAGCCCGGCCTCGCGCACAACCTTCTGACCGGCACGCAACAGGCGATGCTGCGTCAACAGAATCTCGGGCTGCCGCCCGTGCTGCTGGTGCAGCACGCGCTGCGCGCGATGCTCGCGCGTTTCCTGCGCCGCAGCCTGCCGCAACTGAAAGTGCTGTCGTACGCCGAAGTGCCGGACACACGCACGATCAAAGTCGTTAACGTCATCGGGGGTTCCGCTTGAACATTCGCAAATTCACTGGCGCGACCAGCCGCGACGCGCTTCGCCTCGTGCGAGAGGCCCTGGGCGCCGACGCCGTCGTGCTGTCGAACCGCACGCTCGATGACGGCAGCGTCGAAATCGTCGCACTCGCCGACTCGGACCTCGCCGCGGTCACGCCGCCGGCCGCCGCGCGCCCGCGCACCGTCGCATCGCGCGCACCGGAATCCGTGCCGGCCGCGGCCGTCCCGGGCATCGTGTCGCGCCCGGGCGCCGCGCTCGCGCGCCCGGCCGTGAATCCGTATGCAGCCGGCGACGGCGGGCTGCCGGACGTGTTCTCGTCGGTGTTCGGCGCAAGCGCCGAAGCGACGGAACCGGCCGCCTTCGATGCTGACGCACACGCAACGGACGCGGCAGCGTCGTCGCCGGCAGCGTCGTCCGAACCCGCGCCGTGGCTCGTCGAGCACGCGAAGCGCCTGACGCAGCAGCGCGAAGCGCTGATCGCCCGCGCGCAGGCGGCATCGGCCGCGCCGCAGGCACCGGCTCCGGCGCGCATGCAGCAGGACGCGGCAGCCGCGACGCCGGCCGGCTGGGCGCGCGACATCGTGCGCAACGCCGAACGCCGGATCCCGTCCGCGGCCGCTGGCGTCCGCGCAAGCGATACGAATGAAACGAACGCCGCGAAGCCGGCCGAACGCACGCGCCTGTCGGCCGAAGCGGCCGCCGTGGTAGCCGACGCGGTGAAGGCGCGCATCGAGAGCATCGTCAACGACACGGTGATGCACGAGCTCGGCGCGATGCGCGGGATGATGGAAGAGCAGTTCGACAGTCTGATGTGGCACGACCGCCAGCGCCGCAGCCCGGTGCACGGCGCGCTGACCAAGCACCTGTTCTCGGCCGGCTTCTCCGCGCAGCTGGTGCGCATGATGGTCGACAACCTGCCGTCCGGCGACGGCGCGCAGACCTTCGAGCAGGCCGCCGAATGGGCGCAGTCGGTGCTCGCGGCGAACCTGCCGGTGCTCGAGAACGAAGACGCGCTGATGGAGCGCGGCGGCGTGTTCGCGCTGATGGGGCCGACCGGTGTCGGCAAGACGACCACCACCGCGAAGCTCGCGGCGCGCTGCGTGATGCGCTTCGGCGCGAGCAAGGTCGCGCTGCTGACCACCGACAGCTACCGGATCGGCGGCCATGAGCAGCTGCGCATCTTCGGCAAGATCCTCGGCGTGCCCGTGCACGCGGTGAAGGATGCGGGCGACCTCGAGCTCGCGCTGTCCGAGCTGCGCAACAAGCACATCGTGCTGATCGACACGATCGGCATGAGCCAGCGCGATCGCGCGCTGTCCGACCAGATCGCGATGCTGCACGGCGCGAACGCGCCGGTGCAGCGCCTGCTGCTGCTCAACGCGACGAGCCACGGCGACACGCTCAACGAAGTCGTCCAGGCCTACCGCAGCGCGGCCGAGTATCCCGATCTCGCCGGCTGCATCCTGACGAAGCTCGACGAGGCGACCCACCTCGGCGGCGTACTCGACACCGTGATCCGCTACAAGCTGCCCATTCACTACGTGTCGACTGGCCAGAAGGTGCCGGAGAACCTGTACGTCGCGTCGACCAAATTCCTGCTGAAGAGCGCGTTCTGTGTGCCGCGCGACGGTTCGCCCTTCGTGCCCGAGGACGAGGACATGCCGACGCTGCTTTCCGCACTGACCGCCCGTTCCACCGCCGATCTGCACGAGGTGCGATTTGGATAAACGGATCATCGACCAGGCAGAAGGGCTGCGGCGCCTGCTGGCCGGGCGCGCGTCGCGCATCGTCGCGGTGACGGGCGGGCCGGCGGGTGTCGGCTGCACGACCACCATCGTGAACGTCGCGGCGGCGCTCGCCGCGCTCGGCAAGGACGTGCTCGTCGTCGACGAGCGTGCCGACGTGCATTCGGCCTCGGCGACGCTGGCGGGCGCATGGCTGCGCGACGGCGAGCGCACGCGCGTCGCCGCCGGGTTCGGCCTGTGCGCGGCCGCGGGGTTCGCGCGCGACGGCTACAGCGACACGCAATTGAGCGACTTCATCGACGGCCAGGCCGACATCGTGCTGGTCGACGCGCAGCTCGGCGCGGACGGCGCGTTCTCCGCGCTCGCGCGCGAGGCGCACGACGTGCTGATCGTCACGCGGGTGGCCGCGCAGGCGATCACCGAGGCGTACGCGTGCATGAAGCGGCTGCATTTCGCGCACGCGGTCGCGCAGTTCCGCGTGCTGACCAATCACGTCGGCAGCCACGCCGACGCCAGGACCGCATTCGACAACCTCGCGGGCGTCGCGAGCCGCTACCTGACGGTGTCGATCGCCGACGCCGGCTGCGTGAGCGCCGATCCGCTCGCCGAGCATGCGCGCGACCTGATGCATACGGTGGTCGACGCGTTCCCGTCGTCGGCGGCCGCGCGCGATTACCGGCAGATTGCCGCCGATTTGCTGTACTGGCCGATGCGCCCGAGTACCGGTGCGGGGCGTGCCGTGCATGCGGGCGGCAAGCCGTCGTACGAGGCGGGAGCGGCCCACGCCGCGTGAGGAAGGAGAGAGCCATGATGTACAACGCTCAAGGCAAGATGACCCAGGCCGACGTGCTCGCGCAATACGCGCCGCTCGTGCGGCGCCTGGGGCTGCAGCTCGTCGCGAAGATGCCGGCGAGCGTCGACCTCGACGACCTGATCCAGGCCGGCATGATCGGGCTGATGGACGCGGCCGGCCGCTACAAGGAAGACCAGGGCGCGCAGTTCGAGACCTACGCGACGCAGCGTATCCGCGGCGCGATGCTCGACGAGCTGCGCAGCAACGACTGGCTGCCGCGCAGCCTGCGCAAGACGTCGCGCGAGGTCGAGTACGCGGTGCACCAGGTCGAGCAGCAGCTCGGCCGCTCGGCGAGCGAGACCGAGATCGCCGAGCACCTGAAGATGCCGCTCGACGAATACCAGGGGATGCTGCAGGACCTGCACGGCAGCCAGCTCATCTACTACGAGGATTTCGACCGCGCGGCCGACGACGAGCCGTTCCTCGACCGCTATCGCGTCGATCACGCCGATCCGTTGTCGGCGCTGCTCGACGACCACCTGCGCGAGGCGCTCGTCGACGCGATCGACCGGCTGCCCGAGCGCGAGAAGCTGCTGATGTCGCTGTACTACGAGCGCGGGCTGAACCTGCGCGAGATCGGCGCGGTGCTCGAGGTGAGCGAGTCGCGCGTGTGCCAGCTGCACAGCCAGGCCGTCGCACGCCTGCGCGCGCGGTTGCGCGAACAGGCGTGGGTCGGCGCGGAGAATTGAACGTGCGGACGGCGGGGGCGCGGCAGGTCATTCGCCCCGGCAGGTCCTCCGTCGGAGGCTGGCAACTCGATTGCCGCGCAATCCGCCCGCGCCCGTCTCAGTCTCAATAAAAGGGCGCGCTTCGGCCAGCGCGTCGCCGCATAGGCCATCCAACGGTCCGACACAAGAAATTTTCGTCGCGATTTGCTACAATCCCTCCCGTTTTCCGAGGAGCGTTGCGACGGACCTTCTGCGTCCGCCAGGCTCGGAAAGCATCACCAAGCAGCCGTGCGGCGAGATTCGCGCCGGCCCCGCTTCCTGAACGGCGCTCACGTCACCAATTTCTAGAACTTTTTTAGAAAGGAGGGCGTGATGAACGCCATTATCGATTCGCAAGCTTCCAAGGATTACGTCGTCGCCGACATGGCGCTTGCCGGCTGGGGCCGCAAGGAACTGAACATCGCCGAGACCGAAATGCCCGGCCTCGTGCAGATCCGCGACGAATACAAGGCGCAGCAGCCGCTGAAGGGCGCGCGCATCGCGGGCTCGCTGCACATGACGATCCAGACCGGCGTGCTGATCGAGACGCTGAAGGCGCTCGGCGCCGATGTCCGCTGGGCGTCGTGCAACATCTTCTCGACCCAGGATCACGCCGCTGCCGCGATCGTCGAAGCCGGCACGCCGGTGTTCGCGTTCAAGGGCGAGTCGCTCGACGAATACTGGGAATTCTCGCACCGCATCTTCGAATGGCCGAACGGCGAATTCGCGAACATGATCCTGGACGACGGCGGCGACGCAACGCTGCTGCTGATCCTCGGCGCGAAGGCCGAGAAGGATCGTTCGGTGATCGCGAAGCCGACCAACGAGGAAGAAGTCGCGCTGTACAAGTCGATCGCGAAGCACCTCGACGCCGACCCGACCTGGTACTCGACGCGCCTCGCGCACATCAAGGGCGTGACCGAAGAAACCACGACCGGCGTGCACCGCCTGTACCAGATGGAAAAGGACGGCCGCCTGCCGTTCCCGGCGTTCAACGTGAACGACTCGGTCACGAAGTCGAAGTTCGACAACCTGTACGGCTGCCGTGAATCGCTCGTCGACGGCATCAAGCGCGCGACCGACGTGATGATCGCGGGCAAGGTCGCGGTCGTCGCGGGCTACGGCGACGTGGGCAAGGGCTGCGCGCAGTCGCTGCGCGGCCTGGGCGCCACCGTGTGGATCACCGAAATCGATCCGATCTGCGCGCTGCAGGCGGCGATGGAAGGCTACCGCGTCGTGACGATGGAATACGCGGCCGACAAGGCCGACATCTTCGTGACGGCGACCGGCAACTACCACGTGATCAACCACGATCACATGAAGGCGATGCGCCACAACGCGATCGTCTGCAACATCGGTCACTTCGACTCGGAAATCGACGTCGCGTCGACGCGCCAGTACCAGTGGGAAAACATCAAGCCGCAGGTCGACCACATCATCTTCCCGGACGGCAAGCGCGTGATCCTGCTGGCCGAAGGCCGCCTGGTGAACCTCGGCTGCGCGACCGGCCACCCGTCGTTCGTGATGTCGAACTCGTTCGCGAACCAGACGCTCGCGCAGATCGAGCTGTTCGTGCGCGGCGCCGAGTACGAGAACAAGGTGTACGTGCTGCCGAAGCATCTCGATGAAAAGGTCGCGCGCCTGCACCTCGCGCGCATCGGCGCGAACCTGTCCGTGCTGACGGACGAGCAGGCTTCGTACATCGGCGTGCAGAAGGACGGCCCGTTCAAGCCGAACCACTACCGCTACTGATGCGCCGCCGCCGTGCCGTGCGCGTCCCGCTTCGGGCGTGCGCGGCATCGCGGCATGGTGCCGGATCGCCGGCCGTCGCGCCGTGCCCGCGGGCACGCGGGGCGGCCGGCGGCGGCCACTGACCGTACAGATCGACAATCGAACCGGAGCCCTCCATGAGCGTCATCCTCACCTGGGTCATCAACGCCCTCGCGCTGCTGATCATCACGTACCTCGTGCCGTCGATCCACATCAAGAGCTTCGGCACCGCGCTGATCATCGCGGTCGTGCTCGGCCTGATCAACACGGTGATCCGTCCGGTGCTGATCCTGCTGACGCTGCCCGTCACGATCGTCACGCTCGGGGTGTTTATCCTCGTCGTGAACGCGCTGTGCTTCTGGTTCGCGTCGTCGCTGCTCAAGGGGTTCGAGGTGTCGGGGTTCTGGTCCGCGTTCTTCGGTTCGATCCTGTACAGCATCGTGTCGTGGCTGCTGTCCGCGCTGATCTTCGGGCAGCGCGACATCGGCTGACGGCCGGGCCCACTCTTGCGAATCATGAAACCGATCGAACTCTCGTTTGAATTCTTCCCGCCGAAGACGGCGGAAGGCGTCGAGAAGCTGCGCGCGACGCGTGCGCAACTGCTGCCGCTGAAGCCGAAATTCGTCTCCGTGACGTTCGGCGCCGGCGGCTCGACGCAGCAGGGCACGCTCGACACCGTGCTCGACATGCAGAAGGACGGCCTCGAAGCCGCGCCGCACCTGTCGTGCATCGGCTCGTCGCGCGCCGACCTGCGCGCGATCCTCGACCAGTACCGCTCGCACGGCATCCGCCACATCGTCGCGCTGCGCGGCGACCTGCCGTCGGGGATGGGCGCGGTGGGCGAGCTGCGCTATGCGTCGGAGCTCGTCAGCTTCATCCGCGCCGAGCATGGCGACTGGTTCCACATCGAAGTCGCCGGCTATCCGGAGTACCACCCGCAAGCGCGAACGCCTGCGGCCGATCTCGAGAATTTCGCGCGCAAGGTGAAGGCCGGCGCGAATTCCGCGATCACGCAGTACTTCTTCAACGCCGACGCGTATTTCCGCTTCGTCGACGATGCGCGCAAGCTGGGTGTGGACGTGCCGATCGTGCCGGGCATCATGCCGATCACGAACTTCACGCAACTGATGCGCTTCTCGGAAATGTGCGGCGCGGAAGTGCCGCGCTGGGTCGCGCGCCGGCTCGAGAGCTTCGGCGACGATCGCGACGCGATCCGTGCGTTCGGCGCGGACGTCGTCACGAGCCTGTGCCAGCGCCTCGTCGATGCGGGCGTGCCGGGGCTGCACTTCTATACGCTGAACGCGGCGTCCGCGACGCGGACCATCTGCGAACGGCTCGCGATGTAAGCGCCATTGCGCGGTTGCATGCGATGAAACCCCGCCGGCCAAAACCGGCGGGTTTTTTTTCGCCATCGGCCGATGGCGGTGGCGATGGCAATGGCAATGGTGCTTGCGTCAGCGCTGCGCCTGCATCAACGGCGGGCGCCGGTCGAACCACGGCCGCGCCTGTTCGAGCTGGCGTGCAAGCTTCAGCAGCAATGCATCGTCGGTGTGACGCGCGACGAACTGCACGCCGATCGGTAGCCCGCGCGCATTCCAGTAGAGCGGCACCGACATCGCCGGCTGGCCCGTCAGGTTGAACAGCTCGGTGCAGCCGGCCCACGCGAATGCCTTCTCCGACGTCTTCGCCAGCATTTCCCGCAGCAGCGGCTTCACCGGCAGCGCGCCGAGCAGCTTCATCTGCGCGGCTTCGAACGGCGTCGGCTGCAGCGCGCCGATCCTGACCGGCGGCCCCGCGAGCGTCGCGCACAGGACCACGTCGTAGCGCGACACGAGGCCCGCGACCTGCACGGTGAGCTGGCGCTGCCATTCGAGTACGTCCTGCAGCCGCGCGCGGGCGATGCGCCGGCCGATCACGGCCATCGCCCACGTGGCCGGTTCGAATTCCGCGCGCTTCGGCGTGCGGCCGGTGATCGTGCGCGCGCCGAGCACCAGCTCCTCGGCGATCGTCGCCCAAAGCGTGAGAAAGGTCTCGGCCGCGCGCGCATAGTCGATGTGCAGCGTCGCCGGTTCGACGTGATGGCCGAGCGATTCGACGAGCGCAGCCGCGTCGTCGAGCGCGGCGCGCGTGTCGTCGTCGAGCGCCGGGGCGAGCATCGGGTCGGCGATGAGGCCGATCCGCAGCGGGCCGGGCGGCGTGTCGAGCGCGCCGAGAAAGGTGCCGGGCGCGCCGGGCGGCAGCGTCTGGCCGGTCGTCACGTCGAGCAGCAGCGCGCTGTCGCGCACGCTGCGCGACACCGCGTGCTGGACCACCAGCTCGCCGTTCGACGGCAGGTCGACCAGCACCGGGTTGCGGCTCGGCTTCAGGCCGAACAGCCCGCAGCACGACGCGGGGATCCGGATGGAGCCGCCGCCGTCGGACGCATGCGCGAGCGGCACGATGCCGGCCGCGACAGCGGCTGCCGCGCCGCCGCTCGAGCCGCCGGGCGTGTGATCGAGGTTCCACGGATTGCGGCACGCGCCGAACAGCTCGGGCTCGGTGTACGGCATCTGGCCGATTTCCGACGTGTTGGTCTTGCCGAACACGTTGAGCCCCGCCGCGCGGCTGCGCGCGATCAGCGGCGAATCGTCGGCGGGCACGAAGTAGCGGTAGTGCCGGCTGCCCATCGACAGCGGCAGCCCGGCGACCGCCGCGCCGAGATCCTTCACGAGATACGGGACGCCCGCGAACGGCGCGTCGGTGCCGGCGTCGACGGCCGACTCCGTGCGCCTGCGCGCGGCGTCGTAGTCCTGCAGCACGATCGCGTTGACCGCGCCGTTTACCGCTTCGGCCTGGCCGATCGCGGCATCGAGCAGCTCGCGCGGGCTCGCCTTGCGTTCGCGCACGAGTGCGGCGAGGCCGATCGCGTCATGCGCCAAGTAGTCCGAGTGCATCGCAGTCACCCCCGTTGTGACCTGTGGCGATGAAAGGAGGATAACGCGGGCCCGGCGTGCCGGGCCCGTTACCGGCCGCGTTACAGGTGCTCGGCGAGGAACGTCAGCGTGCGGCCGTGCGCGAGGGCCGCCGCGCGCTGGTTGTAGGACGCGCGGTCCGTGCAGTTGAAGCCGTGCTCGGCGCCCGGGTACACGTGGAACGACGCGTTGTCGCGGCCCGCGAACGCGCCCTTCACCTGTTCGACGGCGTCGAGCGGGATCCCGTGGTCGTTCTCCGCGTAGTGGAACAGGATCGGCTGCGTGACCTGGCCGGCGAGGTCGAGCGCATTCTGGATGCCGCCGCCGTAATAGGCGACTGCCGCATCGACCTTGCCCGTCGCGGCCGCGCGGTACGCGAGCTGGCCGCCGAAGCAGTAGCCGATCGCGGCGAGCTTGCCGGCGACTTCGGGGCGTGCGCGCAATGCGTCGGCGGCCGCGCCGATGTCCGCGACCGCGAGGCCGACGTCGGTCTTCTTCATCAGCTCGATGCCTTTGTCGCGATCGGCGCCTTCGTAGGTCAGCTCGACGCGCGGCTGCGTGCGCCAGAACACGTCCGGCGCGAGCGCGACGAAGCCGTCGGCCGCGTACTGATCGGCGACCGCGCGGATGTGCGCGTTCACGCCGAAGATCTCCTGGATGATGATGACAGCGGGGCCCTTGCCGCGCTTGGGCAGCGCGAGATAGCCGCCGAAGCTGTCGTTACCGGTCGGGATGTCGATCCATTGGGCAGTCACGTTTGAACTCCTGGCGAACGGGCGCGCGACAGGCGCGCCGCGGATGGAAAAAAGGGGCGGCCTAGTGTGCCACCAATCCTGTGGTGTTGCAGCGGGTGCAGGCGGGTGCGTGCCAAGTGTGTGCCGGCTCCTCGTGCTGCTTACAGCCGCGCCCGAACCCGCTTCTCGTGCAGCGATCGTTTCGATCTCGATTATTCATTTTTCGGCGCTGCGCGGCTTCGCTAGAGTCGACGTATCGGCTTTTACAAAGCGCTTTCGCGCATCGTCATCGAAGGATTCGCCATGTCCGCCCGTGCATTTTCCACCCCGTTTGCCGAACGCTTCGGCCTGCGCCTGCCGCTCCTGCAGGCGCCGATGGTCGGCGCCACCACGGCCGCGATGGTCGCGGCCGCGTCCAATGCCGGCGCGCTCGGCAGCCTCGGCGCCGGCGCGTTCGAGCCGGAGCGTCTCGCGACCGAAGTCGACGCGATTCGTGCGGCGACCGCGCGGCCGTTCGCCGTGAACCTGTTCGTGTTGTCCGAGGTCGCGCCCGATGCGGCGAGCGTCGCCCGCGCGCTCGCCGCGATCGATCCGCTGAATGCGGCGCTCGGGCTGCCGCCCGGCACCGCGCCCGCGCGCTACGCCCCCGACTTCCGGGCACAGCTCGATGCGCTCGTCGCGCTGCGGGTGCCGGTCGCGAGCTTCACGTTCGGCGTGCTCGACGCGGCCGACGTCGCGCGCCTGAAGGCGGCCGGCACCTACGTGATCGGCACCGCGACGCACGTCGCCGAAGGGCTCGCGTGGCAGGCGGCCGGCGCCGACGCGCTGTCCGCGCAGGGCGCCGAAGCCGGCGGCCATCGCGGCACCTTCATCGGCTCGGCCGACGATGCGCTGATCGGCACGCTCGCGCTGGTGCCGCAGCTCGTCGACGCGACCGGCCTGCCCGTGCTCGCCGCGGGCGGCATCATGGACGGCCGCGGGATCGCCGCGGCGCTCGCGCTCGGCGCGCAGGCCGCGCAACTCGGCACCGCGTTTCTGACGTGCGCGGAAAGCGCGATCGCGGCGGACTGGAAGGCGCGGCTGCTCGCGAGCGCCGATACGTCGACGCAGGTGACGCGCGCGATCACCGGGCGTCATGCGCGCGGATTGCGCAACACGCTGATGGCGCGGCTCGGCGAACGCGTGGCCGATGCCGCACCGTATCCGGTGCAGAACGCGCTGACCCAGCCGCTGCGCCAGGCCGCCGCGCGCGCGAACGACGGCGACTACCTGTCGCTGTGGGCCGGGCAGGGCGCGCCGCTCGCGCGGCGGCGCGACGCCGCGCTGACGACGTCGCAACTCGTCGACGCGCTCGACGCCGAATGGCGCGCAATCGTCGCATGAACGCGGCGTCGCGCCCGTGTGACCGCTTCGTGTCGGCGTGTCTGTCGCATGAAGAAACGCGCGTGCTGTCACGCGCGTTTCATTCAATGATCCCGGGCACAAAATACCGAATCGAAATGACCCGGGAATGCTTTAAATCGACCTTCCATCCGGCCGCCCGTAATTAGCGGAAACCCTTATCGGGCGGGGCTTGCGACGATATTCGAGCAGTCATTCCAAAGCACCGTATCGGTAGTGTTACCACTACCCCAAAAAAGTCCCACAAATTAATTTGATCACCTACACTTGCGCGCAAGTACGGACGGGGAGCCGCTAAAAGCGGTTGTCTTTACGTGCTTGATGCCAAGTGCATGAACGATGCAACCGGCGAATCGTCCAGTGATGCAAACACAGGGATGGCAGCGGGGCACCGGGCGATGGCGTTTTATTGGGACCGAAACTGGAGACTTACATGAATATCAAGATGCAAAAGCTGCTGCCGATCACCGCCGCGGCGATGCTGTGCGTTGCAGCTGCAAGCAACGCGGCCGCCGATCAAGTCGTCAAGATCGGCCACGTCGCGCCCTTGACGGGCGGCATTGCACACCTGGGGAAGGACAACGAAAACGGTGCACGTCTCGCAGTCGAGGAGATCAACGCCAAGGGTCTCACGGTCGGCGGCCAGAAAATCACGCTGCAACTCGATGCGCAGGATGACGCGGCCGACCCGCGCCAGGCCACGCAGGTTGCGCAGAAGCTCGTCGACGACAAGGTCGTCGCGGTGGTCGGCCACCTGAACTCGGGCACGTCGATCCCGGCCTCGAAGATCTACAGCGATGCGGGCATCGTGCAGATCTCGCCGTCGGCGACCAACCCGGCCTACACGCAGCAAGGCTTCAAGACCACGTACCGCGTGGTGGCGACCGATGCGCAGCAGGGCCCGGCACTCGCGAACTACGCGCACTCGAAGGGCATCAAGAGCGTCGCCGTGGTCGACGATTCGACCGCCTACGGCCAGGGTCTCGCGAACGAGTTCGAGAAGAAGGCGAAGGCGCTCGGCCTGAAGGTGATGTCGCACGACGCGACCAACGACAAGGCGGTCGACTTCCGCGCGATTCTGACCAAGATCAAGGGCGAGAATCCGGACGCGATCATGTACGGCGGCATGGACGCCACCGGCGGCCCGTTCGCGAAACAGGCGAAGCAGCTCGGCCTGCGCGCGAAGATCCTCGCGGGCGACGGCGTGTGCACGGAGAAGCTGGCCGACCTGGCCGGCGACGCGACCGACAACGTCGTGTGCTCGGAAGCCGGTGCATCGCTCGAGAAGATGCCGGGCGGCGGCGCGTTCAAGGCGAAGTACGAGAAGCGTTTCGGCCAGCCGATCCAGATCTACGCACCGTTCACGTATGACGCCGTGTACATCATCGCCGACGCGATGAAGCGCGCGAACTCGACGGACACGGCGAAGATCCTCGCGGCCATGCCGGCGACGAACTACACGGGCGTGATCGGCACGACGACCTTCGATTCGAAGGGCGACCTGCGGCACGGCGTGATCTCGCTGTACAACTACAAGAGCGGCAAGAAGACGCTGCTCGACGAAGTGAAGATGTAAGCTGACAAGCGGTCGACAGAAGGGGTGAAGGCGCGCCCGCGGCAACGCGGGCGCGCTTTCTTTTTGGCGGGTTCGCGGCGGGTGGTGTGCGCCGTGCCCCGTACCCTGTGCCTCATGCGCTAGATTTTCAGATGCGCGAGCACCTTCGGCGCGATCACCGCGACGAGCGCCGCGCACAGCGCGACGACCGCCAGGCCGACCGTCAGGTTCGCGGTTTGCGCGACCGCGCCGATCACGACCGGACCGAACAGCAGTCCGAAGTACGCGAGCCCGGCCACGTGCGCGAGACCTTCGGCCGCATGGATGCCTTTCACGCGCGCGGCGGCGGCGAACAGCACGGGCATCATGTTCGCGAGGCCGAGGCCCATCAGCGTGAAACCCGTCAGCACGGCGATCGGGTTCGGCAGCAGCAGCGCGCCGATCATCCCGGCGCACGCGAGCGACGCGCTCGCGAACACGAGTTGCGGCGCACCGAACCGCGCGCGCACCGCGTCGCCGGCGAAACGCGCGATCGCCATTCCGCCGGAGAACGCCGCATATGCGGCGCTTGCGAGCGCGGGGCTCGCCGCGACCACGTCGCGCATGTAGACCGTCGCCCAGTCGTACATCGCGCCTTCGGCGATCAGCGCAAGCAACGCGATGCCGCCGAGCATCCACAGCGCGGCCGAGCGCCAGCGGTTGCCGCCGCCGTGCGCGTGCTCGTGATGCGGGACGTGCGGGAGCACGGCCGGGATCGCGGCCAGCAGCACCGCCGCGTTGATGGCCGCCGCGAGCGCGAGATGCACGGCCGGCGCCATGCCGGCCGACAGCAGCGCGCCGCCGGCTGCCGCCCCCGACATCCCGCCGATGCTGAACATCCCGTGCAGCGACGACATGATCGGCTTGCCGAGCGCGATCTCGACCGCGCTCGCCTCGGCGTTCATCGCGACGTCGAGCGTCGCCATCGAGAAGCCGAACAGCGCGAGCACGACGAGCAGCATCCAGTAGTCGGGCACCACGAGGATCAGCGCCGCGCACGCGGACATCACGAGCCCGCCGACGAGGCACGCGGTGCGCGAGCCGACCCGCGCGATCCAGCGCGCGATCGTCAGCATCGCGGCGATCGAGCCGCCCGCGACCGCGAACAGCGCGATCGACAGCAGGCCGGGGCTCAGCGCGAACTTGTCGCGTACGGTCGGCACATGCACGCCCCACGACGCGTACATCATGCCGGCGGCGAAGAACAGCGCCATTGTGGCCGTGCGGGCGCGCTGGCGGACCGGCAAGGCCAGCGTGCGATGCGCGTCGGGTGGCGCGGCGAAGTCGGACGACGATCGGGAGGAGGACTCGGACATGGAACTCGCTTGAATGGACGACACGCGGGCGCGTCGCGCCCATCGGATTCGTCCGATTCTATCGAATCGCTTACGGTTTTGCCGGCGCGCTGGCCATTCGGCTGATCTCGGTCTTCGCCTGCGCAACCTGTATCAGCCATCCGGCCGATGCCCGGCCGGCCGCCGCCGCAGGTAACATCGATGCGCAGGCGGCGTGCGCCGAAGCTTGCCGGTGCTGCGCGCCTTCGCCATCCTTGCCGCCCAGTCCTTCCGACCGCAGGAGTCACCGTGAACATCGATCCAGCCCTTGCCCTGCACCTGCTGCACCGCTGCGCACTCGGCACGCTCGCAACCCACGCGCGCGACCCGCAAGGTTTTCCGTATCCGACGGTCGTGCCATTTGCCCCGGATGCGAATCATCGGCCCGTGATCCTGGTGAGCGGCCTCGCTGAGCACACGCGCAACCTCGCCGCCGATCCGCGCGCCGGCTTTCTCGTCGTCGACGCGCCGGACGGCGACGTGCTGAACGCCGAGCGCGCGACGCTGCTCGGCCGCTTCGTGCCGCTCGGCGACGATCCGCACGTCGCCGCGCGCTATACGCGCTACGAGCCCGACGCCGCGCGCTATCTCGCGCTCGGCGATTTCGCGTTCTGGGCGCTCGACATCGAGCGGCTGCGCTATATCGGCGGGTTCGGCCGGATGGGCTGGGTGGACGGCGCGGGCCTCGACGCACTGCCGCCGCTCGGATTCGACGACGAGCGGGCGTTGTGGGACGCGTACGAATCGAGCGGCGCGCGCCGCGACGGGCTCGACCTGCTCGGCGTCGACCGCCACGGCGCCGACTGGCGCTGCGACGGCCGCCGCGTCCGCACGCCTTTCGATCCGCTGCCGGGCGACGCCAGTGCGCTGCGCGAGCGGTTAATCGCATGCGCGGCGGATGTGACGTGACGCCGCGCATGCCGATTTGTCTGTATGGCGAACAACGCCATACGATTTACACAAACCTGTCGTGGGATGAAAGGTTTGATTTTCCAGAATGCAGGGTAATTGCGTATGTTGATAGCCCTATTACCGGAATCGGTAATGTCCTAATCTCTATGCAAGCGCATGAAAATTTGAGAAAAGGCCGTTGCCGGTCAAAATGACATGCGTGAATTACAATTGGTCTCGGGATTTCCATGAATCCCGCTTCTATCAAATCTTTTTTGTGCTAATCTCTGCCTTCGAAAATCCGAGGCACAAATATTCCATGAATGGTGAGCTGGCTGAGACCGGCGCCATTGATCATATAGAAAGGGAAACTATGTCTTCTTACAAGGACCTGCTGGCCCAGCGGGAAAAGCTGGAGAAGCAAATCGAAGAAGCGAAGTCGCGCGAATACGCCGAAGTGCTGAATGACGTGAAGCAGAAAATTGCCGACTACGGCTTTTCGCTCGCCGAACTCGGCCTCAACCGCGCGAAGGCAGGCAAGGTTGGTCGCCCGCGCGCAGGCGTGGCCGCGAAGTACCGCGATCCGGAAACGGGCGCGACGTGGTCGGGCCGCGGCAAGCCGCCGCGCTGGATCGCCGGCAAGAACCGCGAACAGTTCACGATTTAAACATCTGTTTAAGTCGTCGCCTCAAAAAGAGCCGCGTGTCCGTCGAGGAGCGCGGCTTTTTGCATTGTGGCATCCGAGTGGTTGCGCGATTGTCATGAAAATGTCAGAAAGCGTGCGTGAATGAAAATGCGACCCGTTCGCATAAGCGGTTGATTTAAATGGAAAATTTCGTGTTACTCGAATGCCGCGCGGGCGCCGTTTGATAGAATTCCATATCTCAACCGATATCTCGTATTTCATGTCCACGTTTTCTGGCGACGCGCAAAGCGCGGATAAGCACACGGTGGCGCGCAAGAGCACCCTCGTCAGTATCGTGCTGAATGTGGTGCTTGCGACGTTTCAGATCGCCGTGGGTGTGGTTGCGCATTCGCAGGCATTGATTGCCGATGGCGTCCATTCGATTTCCGATTTGATCTCGGATTTTGTCGTACTGGTTGCGAATCGCCATAGTGGTGCATCGCCGGATGCCGATCACAATTACGGACACAGCCGCTACGAGACGGTCGCATCGCTGTTCCTCGGCGCGATCCTGATCGCGGTCGGTATCGGCATGCTCTGGCGCGCCGGCAACCGTCTCGTGAACCTCGAGAACATCCCGGCCGTCCATTTTTCGGCACTGATCGTCGCGCTGACCGTGCTCGTGTCGAAAGAGGCGCTGTTCCGCTACATGCTGCGCGAGGCGCGGCGCGTGCGCTCGGCGATGCTCGTCGCGAATGCGTGGCATGCGCGCTCGGACGCCGCATCGTCGCTCGTCGTCGCGATCGGCATCGTCGGCAGCCTCGCCGGCGTGCGGCTGCTCGACCCGATCGCCGCCGCGATCGTCGGCTTCATGGTCGCGCGCATGGGCTGGACGTTCGGCTATGACGCGTTGCAGGACCTGTCGGATCGCGCGCTCGACACGTCCGCGTCGGCCGAGATCCGTGCGCTGCTCGTCGCCACGCCGGGCGTGCGCGACGTGCACGAGTTGCGCACGCGCAAGATGGGCGATGCAGCGCTCGTCGACGCGCACATCCTCGTCGATCCGATGATCTCCGTATCCGAAGGGCACTACATCGCGGAAACCGCGCGTGCGCGCGTGCTGCGCGACCCGCGCGTGCTCGACGCGCTGATCCACGTCGACCCGGAGAACGACGTGGCGCGCCGTCCGGCGCTCGCGTTGCCGCCGCGCGCCGAGATCGCGACGCGGCTCGAGGCCGCACTCGCGCAGCGCGGGCTGCATCCGGCCGCGATCAACCTGCACTACCTGAGTACGGGGCTCGAGATCGACGTGACGCTGGACGCCGGCGCAGGCGACACCGACGCGGCGCTGGCCGGCCGGCTCGATGTCGACACGCTCAAGCGCCAGTTCGGCGCGCGCCGGATCGGATTCACGCGCGGGCTGCCCGCGCAGCCGTGAGCGGCGCGGGCGGCCGCGGGCCGCGCGTTACAGCGGCAACTGCGTGTCGAACTTGATTTCGCGCAGCACGACGCTCGTGCGCACCTGCGACACGGCCGGAATCTTGAAGATCCGTTCGTGCAGGAAGACGTCGTAGGCCTTGATGTCGGGCGCGACGATCTTGAGGATGTAATCGGCTTCGCCCGTCGTGCTGTAGCACTCGGTCACTTCGGGGCAGGTCGCGATTTCGCGCTCGAACTGCTCGACGCCGCCTTCGTTGTGGCGGGTCAGGTGCACGTGCGCAAGCGCGCACACGTGCAGGCCGAGCTTCTCGCGATCGAGCAGCGCGGTGTAGCGCTGGATCACGCCGGACTGTTCCATGTCCTTGATGCGGCGCCAGCACGGTGTGCTCGACAGGCCGACCTGGTCGGAGATTTCCTGTACGGAACGGCGCGCGTCGAGCTGCAACAGGCGAAGGATTTTTTGCGAAAAGGAATCGAGCGTCACCTGCGCCTCCATGCGGCAGCTACAACATGCTCAATGTTAGAGGGCCGGGAAAGGAAAGGCAATCTGGCGGCGTGCCGGTGAGCGGGATTCTCTAATTTGCGCGCGGATCCGTGGGGTTTTGTCCCGCACCCGCCTGTTCCGACCGGTCGGTATCGGATACCGCGAGGCCCGCGAGCGCCGCCTGCTGACGGCGCAGGTCGGCGAGCATGTTGCAGAACAGCGTGCCTTGCTCGATCGCATCGTCGAGCGCGACGTGCGTGTGCGGATGATCGTCGAACCAATGCTTCGGAAAGCGCGGCTTGATCGCCTTGCGGTACGGCAGGCCCGTCATCGCGAACGCGAGCGTCTTGATGTCGAGCGCCGACCACGAGAACGGGCAGCGCCCGGTGAAGCGCATCATGTACCAGAACATGAACGTGAAATCGAAGCCGGCCGGCATCGCGACGAACACCGGCTTGCCCGGCAGCGCCTCGACCCACTCGACGTACGCGACGAGCGCGGCCTCGGGCGCCTGCAGGTCGCGCCGGCACGCGGCCCACGCTTGCGGTTCGGTCTTCCACCACGCTTCCTGCACCGGATGGGCGTGAGCGCCGGGCAGCGTCTCGAGGTTCGCGGAGAACGTCGCGATCAGCTGCTTGTCCTCGGTATAGGCGGCCGATGCGAAGCTCAGCATCGAGTGCGGGCCGGGAATCGGGCCGTCGGCCTCGACGTCGGTGCTGACGTAGATTTCGGGAATGGCGGTCTGGTTCATCCGAACACCTTGTCGGACACGAACGGATTCGTGCGGCGTTCGTCGCCGAAGGTCGACACCGGGCCGTGGCCTGGGACGAACGTGACGTCGTCGCCGAGCGGCCACAGCTTCTCCTTGATCGAGCGCACGAGGTCCGCGTGGTTGCCGCGCGGGAAATCGGTGCGGCCGATCGAGCCGGCGAACAGCACGTCGCCGACGATCGCGACGCGATGCGCGCGGCTGAAGAACACGACGTGGCCGGGCGTGTGGCCCGGGCAGTGATAGACCTCGAGCGTCTCGTCGCCGACCTGCACGGTGTCGCCGTCGTTCAGCCAGTGGTCCGGCTCGAACGTTTCGGCGGCCGGGAAGCCGAAGCGCTGGCTCTGCGTCGGCAGCTGCTCGATCCAGAAGCGCTCGTCTTCCTGAGGCCCGACGATCGGCACGCCGTAGCGCGTCGCGAGCGCCTTCGCGCCTCCGCAGTGATCGATGTGGCCGTGCGTGAGCAGCACCTTCTCGAGCTGCACGTTCTGCCGCGCGATCTCCTCTTCGATCCGTTCGAGATCGCCGCCCGGATCGATGACGGCGGCGCGGCCGGTCTTTTCGCAGACGATCAGCGAGCAGTTCTGCTGGAACGGCGTGACCGGAATGAGCGTGACTTTCATGGAGACACCGGCGGCTAAAAGGAGCGATTGTACCGGTCGCGCGCGCGGCCCGCCGCTCGTGCGGTGCAGCGTCGGACGCGCGCGTGCGGGCAATCCCGGAGCATCCCGATTGTTGCCGCCATAGAGAGAATCAATGGTCCGGGCGGGGGCCTTTTCGAGATGACGTTTTGATTTATGTATAATGCCGCCCATTGCGCGTGAATTTCACGCAATTCGCTGGTGTTTCGGCCCCGTTAAATGAGGGCGTCGGATTCACCGTCAAGCATCGACCGCCGGGGAGTCCGGCGGTGTATCCAGCACCGAGCATTCGGTGCTCACGTCTTGTCCGGCCGGGTGCTGCGCGCCCGTCTGCGGCCTTGCTGCCGCGCCGCCGGATGAGGCCTGTGCCGCCGTTCCTGTGCGTTGGCTGTATGCGACGCGCGCGAACGTGAGAGCCATGTTCGATGGCGGCATGTGGGGTCTGGTCAGGCTGCCGGGGACAGGTTGCGCCAGACGTGAAAACTAATCAGGACGGTTGCGGCAGAGACGAAAGCCGCGCCCATGCTAGCCGCCTGCTCGCATCCGAGCGGGGCGTGCCCGCATTTGCCGTCCGGGCCGTGTATCCGCGTTGTTGAGCAGCGTTGTATCGGTGCGGCCCGAACCACAAGGCGACACGTCGATGAATTTACGTTTTCCGACTCGATTCGGGACCATTGCATTATTTTTCGCGCTGACGGGCTGTGCGGTGCCATCCAGCCAGACGACCAGCAGCATCAACCAGAAGAGCGCGGTCAGCAAGACGGCCGCGGCCGCCAAGGCGGACGACGACAAGCAGCAACTGAGTTTCGATTCCGCGCTGGCATCGATGCCGGCTGCCGACAGCAAGGACGCGAAGAAGTCGTCGCTGGCGGACGCCGAGCCGATCGACGGCAAGGACGTGTCCGACTTCCGCCAGACGGGCCGGGCATCGTGGTATGGCCGGGATTTCCACGGCCGGCGCACCGCGAACGGCGAGCGCTTCAACATGAACGCGCTGACCGCCGCGCACCGCACGCTGCCGCTGTCCTCGTACATCAAGGTGACGAATTCGTCGACCGGCAAGTGGGTCGTCGTGAAGGTCAACGATCGCGGGCCGTACAAGCGCGGCCGCGTGCTCGACCTGTCGTATGCGGCTGCCAGGATGATCGGTCTCGTGCACTCCGGCACGGGTCGCGTGAAGATCGAAGGGCTGTCGCCGCAGGAAGCACGTGAAGCACGCGACGAAATGCTCGCGTCGCTGTCGACGAAGTAACGCGGCGGTTCGTCCGCTGATGCAAAAAGGGCTGCCTTCGGGCAGCCCTTTTGCGTTTTCGCTGGCGTGGCGGCAAGTGCCGCCCGCGCTCGCCTGTCAGTCTTCCTTCGAGCCTTCCTTCAGCGCGAGCGCGCGCGCATACAGCGTGTTGCGCGACGCGCCCGTCAGCGCGGCCGCGAGCTTCGCCGCGCTCTTCACCGGCACTTCTTCCAGCAACAGCTTGAGCAGCGCGTCGTGCGCGGTGTCGTCGGCTTCGCCGCTGTCGGCCGGCGCGCCTTCGACGACCAGCACGAACTCGCCGCGCTGCCGGTTCGCATCGCCGTCGAGCCAGCTCTGTCCTTCGGCCAGGGTGCCCTGGAACAGTTGCTCGTGTAGCTTGGTGAGCTCGCGTGCAATCAGCAGCCGGCGCGCGGGGCCGAACGCGTCGGCGAGGGCGGTGACGGTGTCGGCGATCCGGTGCGGCGCTTCGTAGAACACCAGCGCGTACGGGTGTCGCGCGAGCGCCTGCAGCGCGTTCGCGCGCTGCTTCGCCTTCGGCGGCAGGAAGCCCGCGAACGTGAACGCGCCGGCCCAGTCGCCCGCCACGCTCAGCGCGGTCACGGCCGCGCTCGCGCCCGGCAGCGGAATCACCGGGAAGCCGGCCGCGCGCACGGCGTCGACGAGCCGCGCGCCCGGGTCCGAAATGCCGGGCGTGCCGGCGTCCGACACGTACGCGACCCGTTCGCCGGCACGCAGCAGTTCGATCATGCGCAGCGCCGCTTCGCGTTCGTTGTGCTCGTGCACGGCGACGAGCGGTTTCGAGATTCCGTAGCGGGCCAGCAGCTGGCCGGTGTTGCGGGTGTCTTCGGCCGCGATGCGGTCGGCGAGGCCGAGCACGTGCAGCGCGCGCAGCGTGATGTCGGCGGTGTTGCCGATCGGCGTCGCGACCACGTAGAGCGCGGCGTTCGGGTAGTGCTGCGTTTGCGCGAGTTCGAGGAGGGCAGTCATGGCAGGCAATGCGCGCAATCGCGGCGCAAGCGGAACAAGGACGGCATTGTGCCACGCGGCGCCGGCCGCGCCGGCTAGCGGGCGCGGTTTGCCGCACGGCGGCGGCAACTTTTCCGGCGCGGCGGGATCCAGATCGGTGGGCGCGACGTTCGAGCAGCGCGCGCGGCAGTTCCTTGAACGCCGCGGTCTCGCGTTCGTCGCGGCCAACGTGACGATGCGCGGCGGCGAGCTCGATCTCGTGATGCGCACGCCCGACGGCACGCTCGTGTTCGTTGAGGTGCGCGCGCGGCGCAGCACTCGGCACGGCGGCGCGGCCGCGAGCGTCGGCTGGCGCAAGCGGCGTCGTCTGGTCAAGGCCGCGCTTCATTTCTGGGTGCGGCACGGCAAGGGCGCCGCGTGCCGTTTCGACGTCGTCGCGTTCGAGGCCGGCCGGCTCGAGTGGCTGCATGACGCATTTCGTGCCGACGATGTGTAGCCGCGAGCTGTGACGAGATGTAAAGAGTTCTTGCCATACCGCTGGAGACGGTGCCGGAGTGCGGTAAACTCGCCGCACCCATGACGTTGCGTGCTGCGTGCCACGCGCCCAGTTCACCAGGAATCGATGTCAGTCGAACGTATTCAGCAACATTTTCGCGACAGCGCCGCGCTTCACGCCGAAGCGGCCGACGCGCTGTCGCTGCCGATCGCAGCCGCGGTCGACGCGATGTTCGCCGCGCTGGCGAACGGCAACAAGATCGTTGCATGCGGTGACGGCCTGTCGGCCGCCGCCGCGCACTACCTCGCCGTGTCGCTCGTTGGCGGCTTCGAGCGCGAGCGTCCGGGCCTGCCGGCGATCGCGCTGGCCACTGATGCGTCGCAGGGCGGCCTCACTGGCGCAGCCGCTGCCGATCAGCTGTTCGCGCAGCAGGTGCGCGTGCTCGGGCAGACCGGCGACATCCTGCTGGTGCTCGACGCGAGCGGGGCGTCGCCGCGCGTGCTGGCCGCGATCGACGAGGCGCACGAGCGCGAGATGACCGTCGTCGCGCTCACGGGCGGCGACGGCCACGCCGTCGCGGCCGCGCTGTCCGATACCGATATTCCAATCAGCGTGCCCGCCTCGCGTGCGGCGCACGTCCACGAAGTCCATCTGCTGACCATCCACTGCCTGTGCGACGGCATCGACGCGATGCTGCTGGGTGAGGATTGAACGAAGGAGAGCCGTCGATGAATCAAAGCCGCGTCAAACAGACGCTCGTCAGAACCACGTTGCTCGCCGCGCTGACGGCGGGCCTCGCGATGTCGCTGCAGGGCTGCGTGCTCGGCGTGCTGGGTGCGGCGGCCGGCGGCGGCGCGCTGATCGCGACCGATCGCCGTACGCTCGGCGCGCAGACCGAGGATCGCGAGATCCAGGTCAAGTCGCTCACGCAGATCAACAACGGGCTGCCGGACCAGTCGCACGTGAACGTCACGGTGTTCAACCGTCGCGTGCTGCTGACGGGTGAAGTGCCGAACGACGCATCGAAGCAGCGCGCGGAGGAAATCGTGCGCGGCATCAACAACGTGAGCGCGATCGTCAACGAGCTGTCGGTCGAGCCGGCATCGTCGCTGTCGTCGCGCGCGAACGACTCGTACCTCGAAGGGCGCGTGAAGTCCGAGCTGATCGCGACGAAGGGGCTGTCGGCGAACTACTACAAGGTCGTCAGCGAGCGCGGCAACATCTACCTGCTGGGTCTCGTGACGGTCGACGAAGGCAACCGCGGCGCGGCTGCGGCGAGCCAGGTGCCGGGCGTCGAGAAGGTCGTGAAGGTGTTCCAGTACATCAAGCCGCAGGACGCGCAGGCGTTGCAGGCTGCGTCGCCGAGCACTGCGTCCGACGCGCAGGCCGCCGCCGCGCCCGCGGATGCCGCGACGGTCGGTGCGGTGCCCGATGCATCGGTGCAGTCCGCCCCGCTGCAACCGCCCGCGCCGATCTCGAATTCGTCGAGCGTGCATCCGGGCAACCCGAAGGCAACGCCGCAATGAAGTCGATGCAGATCAGAATCAGGCAGTGGTTCGTGCAGGGCGCCGCGGCCGCGGCGCTTGCGGCCGGCGCACTCGGCACCGCGCACGCGGACGTCGGTGATGGCCTGAAGGTCGCGCGCAGCAATGCGTGCATGGGCTGCCACGCGGTGGACCGCAAGCTTGTCGGCCCGTCGTTCAAGGACATCGCCGCCCGCTACAAGTCCGATCCGCAGGCCGTTGCGAAGCTGTCGAAGAAGGTGAAGGACGGCGGCTCCGGCGTCTGGGGCGCGATTCCGATGCCGGGGCACCCGCGCCTGAGCGACGCGGATCTGCGTTCCGTGGTCGATTGGGTGCTGGCCGGCGCGCCGTCGAAGTGACGCGCCGGGGGTGACGCAAGCCCTATTGCCAAGCGCGGAAATGCATGTGTATGATGGTTGTCTGTTGGGGCGGTAGCTCAGCTGGGAGAGCGTCGCGTTCGCAATGCGAAGGTCGGGAGTTCGATCCTCCTCCGCTCCACCAACGGAATCCGAAGGGCTCGGTCGCTGAGACAGGAAGGATAATTTTGCCTTGAGTGCAAAGATATGCTTCTCTGACAAAGTGCGATCTTATGCTTCAACGACAAAGCCGGCCATGTGCCGGCTTTGTCGTTTTGGCGCGACTTCCTAGTGTGCTGGCGGAGTCCACCGTGCGGTGAGGGTGACTGCGGATCGCAAGTTCGGCACAACGATGTAAAGCACTCACATGCAGACCCCTAGCGGCAAGCACCGCCAAAGGAAGGGCATCGCGTCGATCAGTACTCGGATGCCACTAGACAATACGTATTCATGGGGCGCTTCGGGAGACTTGCGTGATGGCGTGTTTGGCGCGGCCTATCGTTTGACGCGATACCGCTTTTGGCGAGAGGAGTTTGCTCCGGGACTGGCTTAGGATTTTTGGAATCCCAAGGGCGTACTTCCAGTGTTGCTATCGTTCAAATACCAGCGCCCAGTGTCCAGTGGGTTGCCCTCGTCATATGACGTGTTGGCGGCTGCGCTAAACCGAGGGCGAGGCGGAAATCATCCGTTGCGACGATTGTTTCTCTTGGCTTGGAAGGCATACCAACCTCCGACAACCGATCGGCAGGCTGCCACCGTTGAGCGATTCATGGGATACCTCGACGAGGATGAAGACTACGATCGTAGATACGATGATTTCGTATCTGTTTTGCTTCCGGAAGCAAGAAATTTGCTAAGAGGAGAGTGAAATAGCTCTCGGTCGTGCCGGCTAGGTTGTTGATCTTTGCGTTTAACCGTAAGGAGAGCAGCTCTGTCATGACAAGCGTATGCACTTGCTCGCCAAGCTACAGCGATCTCAGTTATGAAAGGTGCAGGAAACTAGCGTGCGGTGTCCTCTTTCTACCGTTGATGAACCAAAAAGGGGGACATTTTACTTATCCGCGAGAAACTGCTGCTGACTGGCGATTAGTGATGCGCCACAGGCGGTCTTCATGCCATGCAGGGCGACAGCGCGACCTTCAATCGAATACTGGCTCGATCCCTGAATGATCGGGAATATACCTTTACATTTCGGACAGCTGACCATGTGGCCAACGCCAGCCGCCGGCTGACCACTGAGATCCATGCCTCCGAAGCCATCGAGCACGACACCACCGTGATCCGTCAAGTCGCCCTTACGAATGATGGGTTGCATTTTGCCAACTCAATACGTCATTCTTTGTCAATTGTTACTCGACTGTCGTCGTGATATTTAGAAAATATCATTTCGCATCGCTAAATTTCGGGTCCTTCACTATCTCATCATCTTCACTAGAGTAGTAAAGAAATCCGAGCGCCTTTGTTTCCACAAGAATACCTTCTGACATTTTTCCGCCTCCGACCAACTCTTGATCGATAAGCCAGTCGTCATACCCATCTACACATTGGTGCTTGTCGAAATCACACACGACAAGGCCTGCAACGTCCCCCTCGACGATAACATGATCGCCGATGTGGATATCTAGTCCAGATGAAACGTATTTCACGATGCGCCTCCTCCCTATCAAGGTGAGTTGAGAAATGGCTCAATCGGCACCATGCTTGACGTTAATTGCTCCGGCTTAAGCACATATTTTTGCTTCGCCCAGAAGCAAATGCATTTCGGATATGGCGACTGATTGGCCTGAAATATATTGTGATGCGACCCGTACACGCCATGTTGCATTTCATTATCAGGTATCACGTCGAGCGGCCTGTACCCAAATGTGCCAACTGCGATGATCTTCCCCGACACGGTTTTGCATGGATTGCATTTGTTCGGGCAGTCATCTTTTTCCTTGACCTTTTCTTGCGTACTGTCGGTGGACCTCGTCATGTACCAGATGCCCGCTCCGATCATGACTAGGGCGCCAATTCCTGCACCGATCAGTGTTCCCGGGCCCGGAACGACGCTTCCGATACCGGCCCCCATTGCTATTGTGCCGAGACCATCCGGATCGATCTTGTGTGTCGGAATGCCGTCCGCATAGGCGTAGAAATTTAGCCCTGCACGCAGTCCGATCGGATCCTGATTGATGTATCGACCTATAGCTGGATCGTAGTATCGATGCCGGTTGTAGTACAGCCCGGACTCTCTGTCCCTGAATTGCCCCGGAAACCGAATCGGGTTGTCGATTTCGTCGGCGATCATCGACTTCGTCTGTCCGTAGCCGTCGAAGTCTGCCGCCCACACGACGCGGCGCATCTCGTCGTAGAGTTCTTGCGGAGCGCCAAGGTGGTCGGTAATGTAGAAGTACCTTTTGCCGCGCTCGAGCCGAGCCACAGGCCCGGCATGGTCCGGATGAGCAACATAGGTCACGGACTCATCGTTACGAGGTGTCCGACCTGCACGGACCTCCTGCAGCATCCAGTCGCCGTCCCAGACGAACAGCGTCGTAGACGGCGCTGCGCCGGCGGGTGTATGAACCTTTGCGATACGTCGGCCGAGCGCGTCGTACCGGTATTCGGTGCGGCTGCCGTCGGCCTGTTCGATACTGCTCAATTGATGCCCGTTGTCGTAGCGGTAGCGCGTTTCCACGGATTCAGGCGTGGTTACGGGGGTGACGGCCTCCCTGCGGGCAAGTAACCGGTCGAGCAGCCCCGGATTGTGATCCGACTCGGGAACGTCCTGTATCGGACGCTCTACGCGCCCTGTACGGTTGCCGTGCCCATCGTAGCTGAAATCAAGTTGGGAGCGTGTCAGTCCGGCGACTGTGATGAATCTCTTCAGTCGATCGCCAGGCGCCTCCGGGACGGCGGCCGCCTCGGCCATCGACGTCGCTGTGCTATCGCGTTCAGATCCGTGGTCTAGCCGCGAGAGCAGGTTGCCGGCTGGATCGTACCGATATATTTCACCCGATGGGTGCGGCACGGCTTCGCCGCCTCGCCGGTTCACGCCGGTCAACCGCGCGAGCGGATCGTATTCGAAATGACGCTCGCCTCGCCACGTGTCGGCCAGCCGCGTGATCTGCCCGGCCATGTCGTAATCCCATGTGCGCCACGGACGCGGTTCCGCACGTGGCTGCCCCCGTTCATCGAGGTCCTGCAAGCGCTGAGTTTGAAGGAGCCCGGCGTCGTTGTACGCGAACAGCTGTGCGATAGGGCCTTGAGCCGCATGAATCGTCCGATGCAACGCATCGCGCTCGAAACTCGCCAGCGGTTCGCCGTCGAGCAGTAGTCCGTGGATATGACCACTGCCGTAACGTTGCCACGTCAGCATGCCGACGCCGGGCAACTGCATCCCGCTGCGGTTGTTGGCTGCATCGAACGTGTGCTGGAGTCGCCAAACTCGCCCGTGGTGCGATTGAACCTCGGCCGTGCGCCGTCCGGCAGCATCGTATTCGTACGTGATCTGCGATGGTTCGCTGTCTTTCGGTTCGTGGCGGATCTGCGTCAGCAGGCCACGAGCGTCGTAGCCGAACGTGGTGTGTGTGCCATCCCCGAGTCGTCGCTCGATCGGCCGTCCCAGACTGTCGTACAGCAGCGTCGTGCGCAATTGGCCGTCATTGCCGTGATTGATTTGTGCGATCTGTTCGCCAACGGCGTTGTATTCGACTTGCTGGCGTCGGCCATCGAATCCCGTTTGGGCAATCATGCGACCCTGCGCGTCATACTCGAACGTGCAGCGTTCGCCCTTGGCGTTGATCAGCGCCACGACTCGCCCGAGCGCGTCGTAACTGTAATTGGTGGTGGTGCCATCCGGCGCTTCAACCCGGACGATCTGGCCGTAGGCGTCCCGTGTCACCTGCGTCGTGCGCCCGAGCGGATCGGTATAGGCAATCGCCTGTCCTGCCCGATCGTATGTCGTTTTCCAGACGCCGAGCCCAGCCGGGGCGATCGCCGTCGGCAGTCCGGCAGCATTACCGTAAAATTTGCTCGTCTGCCCGAGTGCGTTCGTCTGGTGGGTTTGCCGCCCGCGCTCGTCGTAACCGTACTGCGTCGTGAAGCCCGAGCAGTCGGTGCGTGCGATCATCTGACCGGCGTCGTTGAATTGTGTTTTCGTCACGTTACCGAGCGCGTCGGTGTGTGCGACAGCCAAGCCATTTTCAAACGTGGTACTAGATGTGTTGCCGAGCGGGTCGATCTCCTTGACCAGATGGCCGTCGGTGTCGTATTCGCGCTGCCAGATATGCCCGGCGGGATCGGTAATTCGCGTCGGCAAGTTCTGGTCGTTGTATTCAATGCGGGTCAGCTGGCCTGCGGCGTCACGGATCGCGATCGGATTCCCGGTTGTGTCGCTGACTGATTGCGTCTTGCGGCCGAGCGCGTCGATGCGCGCCGCGACATTACCCGTCTCATCGAACTCGGTCTGGTCCGCGCTGCCGTCCGAATGAACGATCTGGTCGACTGCCCATAGGCCGTTGTAGCGGTACGTCGTCGTGTTCCCGAGTGCATCCGTCACCTGCGTCATCCGGGCGGTCGGCTGGTACGAGAAGCGTGCCTCGCGCGTCACGACTGGCTGGCCGTCGGCGTCGAGTGTGTACGCGTAGGTTCTGATGCAGCGCGCCTGTGGCGTCTCGCCGTCCCACTCGGCGACGAACGTTGCGCCGGCCGGCGTCTCGTAGCGCGTCAGCAGGTGCGCATGATACGCGTATGTCCAGGTTAGATTGCCGCTGTCGATCGCGTGAACGAGATCGCCGTGATCGTCGTATCGATACGCGGCAAGTTTCTGCGTCGAAGTGCCATGCTCGTCGAGCAGATGGACCTCGATGATGCGGCCTTCACTGTCGTGCTGGCACGAGACCGTATGGCAGTTGTTCTGGATCTGATGCAGGTTGCCGCTCGGCGTATACCTAAACGACAGCGATTGCTTGTCGCGGGTCTCGTAGCGCTCCAACAGCCAACGATCGGATTCGCTCGGATGCGGGCTATACGTCTCGACGATGCCATTCGGAAAGCGTACCGCGTACCTCGTGAGCCCCTCGATACTGTCAAGCCGCTGAAGCGTGTATTTCTCGATCGGATGAAAGTATTCCTGACCCGAGTCGAGCACCGGAAATTGCAGCTGTCGGCCGTCGAAGTCGATATAGACGAGCTTCGGTATATCAGCGATCGTCACGCGACGTACTTCGGTCGCGTACTGAAGCTTCCATGCGATGCCGAAACTGCCGGTTCGCTGATCGGCACTGCGATAGCGCCGATTCCAGCGGATCGGCACTCTTCCTGGCAATGTGAAATCGTCGTGCGTGAGCAACTTCTGGCCGGTTGCAACGTCCACTGGATGCGCGCTGGTGGTCTTCTTGGCGCATTCCGCGCAATCGGCCTCCGTGACGGGCGCGAGACCTTTTGCACTGCCGCCGCTCTGCGTGACCGGTCCCTCGAGATAGATTCCCTTGCCCTTTAGGTGAATACCGGCCGCGTCGATCGTGATCGTGCCGCCCGGACCGACCAGTTGCGCTGTCTTCGCGCCTGAGAGGCTTGCCTGGCCCGAGTCGGTGATTCGGATCTGATTGCTATTCGCACTCTGGACCGGATCGGGGATTTGCGGGCTGAAGCTGGGGGAAATGTCGAGCGGCGTCTCCTGGTCTTTCTTGACCGCATCGCCGACGGCCTTGCCTCGTACCGTTACCTCATAGGTATGTCCCACGTGCGCGGTCCAGTCTTGTACCACGCGATCAACGCGATCCATGCCGACCGTGCTGGCCATCTGCAGTACGACATTGCGTAGATACAGGCCGCCGACGTTGACGTTGTAGGCCAGACCGACGTTGAGCATTTTGCCAAGTCCGACCGATTGCACGGAGGCCAGACCGACGGTCTCAAACTTGACGCCACCAGTCGATAAGGTCCAGTTCTGGCCAATGCTGGCCTTCTCGTCGTTCCCAACCGATTTTTCGCGATCGTTGCCGACCGAGTGCGATTCATCGTTCTCGACTTCGATGCGCTGATCTTTCTCCGCATGCAACCAGACTTCTTCTTGCCCCTTTCGGTCTTCGAAGCGCAGTGCGTTCGCCGTTCCGTTGTCGCCGCCTGTCGTTGAGCGTGTCAGGATGCCGCTCTGGGTCGCGTTGTCCGGCAGCGCCCACGGTGGCATGTTCGCCGCGTTGTAGACAGATGCAATAATTAGGGGGCGATCAGGGTTGCCGTCGGTGAAGGTCACGACGACCTCGTCCCCAATGCGAGGAAGCTGGATCATCCCGAATCCGCTACTGGCCCAGGGTTGCGCGACGCGAACCCAACACGAACTCGCCTGATCCTGCTTGCCGAGCCGATCCCAAGGCAGCTGGATCTTCACGCGACCAAGCCTGTCGGTGTAAATTTCCTCGCCTTTTGGCCCGACCACCACTGCTGTCTGCACGCCATGGATCATGGGTCGCGGACTCGTCAGCAGCGGCCGATACGGAATCTTCTTGCGGATGCAGCGGAATTCGGCCGTATAGATCGCGCTGTCCGGCGCAGTTAGGATTTGCGACTCCGGCTTTGCCTGGTAGTTGTTCGTTCCGTGGTGCCGGATCGACGTCAATAGAAATTGCCGGTCCTCGGGCTTCGCCTGCTCGTGATCGTAGTGCGCGTCGAGCTCGAAGTACCGCTCAAGCTCTAGCCTGCGATAGTGACTCTTGCCGACGAAGGTCTTGCTGTGGGCAGCCAGCGCCTCGGTCCGGAATCGGGCGAGTTGTTCGCCTCGATCGGAATCGGGAAAACCGTGGGCGCCGAGATAGTCGTAGAGCTCATAGTTGTCGACTTCACCCTGATCGACAGCCGTGTCGCGTTCGACGTAGCGCCGCGCACCAGGCGCTTTATAGTCTCCGGTCTTGAGCGCGACGCTGCCCGACGTGAATTTGCGACGCGATACGAATGATGTAACGACCTGGTTGCTTTCTAGGATCTCGTCGGTCGAATAGCGCAGCACCGGACTGTGCCCGGCAACCGGACCGGCGTTGATCGACGAGTCCGTGATGATTAATGTATGGCCGTCCTTCTTGTGTTCGAAATAGAAGAACAGCCCTTCTTCCTGCATCAGGCGCAGCGCGAAAGCGAGATCAGTCTCCTTGTACTGGGTACAGTAGCTGCGATTAACCGTTGGCGCGGACAAACGAAACACGACGTCACCGAATCTCCGGTATCGATGCATCACGTCGTTGAGGATCTCGCCGACCGTCTGTTCCTGAAAAATCCGGATATCCTGACGGCGATCCATGAAGGCGAGCCATGGCCTGGCGACGGCCTCGTAGGTTGCCAGACCGCCATCGGTGCCTGTGTGTATAAAATCGGTGACGTAGCCGTGGAAATAGCGCACGTCCGTGCTGGCAAGCGCGTCGGTCAGCTGCAGGGTGACCGTCACCGGCTTGCCGATCAGTTGCTTGAGCTCGATGTTCGGATCCTGGGACGCGAGCATGAACTTCATTTCAAACAGTTCGCCCAACCCCTCTTCGCAGACGAACTCGGTCAGCACAAGCGCTGAGCGACCGGACAGCGGCGTGTCGATCGTGAACAGCCGATTGTTTTGCAGCGCAAAGAATTGCTTTGCGATCTCTTGAAGGGAAATCGGCGACATAGGCGATGACGTCCTGTCGTTGTTGGTTCTTCTATCGGACCGGGAGGCAGCCTCCTCCCATATATCGGTCCTCTCTCATTAGGCACGCGGCCCAATCGTATGATCGTAGCAAAGTCGTTTTCGATAGGCGCGATTTTTTGGCTATTGTTTCTTATCGATGCCGAACTGGAGGGATGTGCGCCATATTGTTGGAGAAATTGTGGATTAACGTGTCGCTGCGGCTCGCGATGACATCGTCCGATGCGCAATAATCAGTTGCGCCGCTGCAGTGCCTGCTCACGTACCTCGAGCAAAATCGAACGGCGAACCTTATTGGGGCATCTTCAGATGTGTTCATGACTGCGCCTATTGAGGTGATTTTTAACCAGCATTCAACATAAAGAATTAAGTTGACGCGCCAGAATATAGGGGAAATTCTTCTGCCGACGTCGCTGCGTTGCATCACAGGAATCGTCTGCTACAACGCGAAATCAGTGAGGGCGCTGTGTACCGATACCGCGTCCATCAATATGTCGGTCGGTGCCTGATCGATGTCCTAGATTTCATCACTGACGCAGCTTCGACTCACGAGAGCTGCTGCTGTGATGACGGAAAGTTTCATCATCAATGAAATGGACTCCTTTGAGAGTGAGTCCCGAGCGATCAGCGACGGTCGACGATGGCTGTGACGGATGATTTCGCCGTCAGTGCAGAGATATGGTTGAGCCGTCGAAAAAATATCCTTCCTGTCTCACGCAAGACCGAGCCCTTTTTGTTTTCCAGCATCCCGCGCGTAACCCCCGCGCCTCGTGCATCGCTTTCGACGCAGCCCGCTCCTATTCGGCCGCATCGTGCTCGTGCGCCGGCCCCGCCAGCCCGTGCCTCGTCGCGTGGTAGTGCCGTCGCGCCTTCGCGACGTTTCCACAGGTTGCCATGTCGCACCACTTGCGACGCCCGGTCTTCGACCCGTCGATGAACAGCCACGCGCAATTCGGCCCCGCGCACATCCGGAGCCGGCCGCCCGGTATCGCTTCGAGAAGCTTCACTGCATCGAGCGCAATCCGCTCGGCGGGCAGGTGCAGGTCCGCGTCGACGCGCGTATCCGGCGCGTAGCCGAATGCCACTCGTCCGGCCGTCGTGACCAGCCGCTGCCTGCTCACGGCCCGCCGCCACGCGTGCTCGAGCGTGGCGAGATCCGCTGCGGCCGGCGATGCGCGGTGTGCGAGCGCATCGAAGATCCCGAACAACGCTTCACGCAGGCCCTTGGCATCGCGCAGCGCGCGGTCGGCCGCCGCGGGGGCTTCGGCCGCGCGGGCCGCGAGCCGCTTCAGGTCGAGCGCGGGGAGTAAGGTCGCCGACGCCAGCCACGCCAGATACGCGTCGTAATCGGGCAGCCAGTCGCGCGGCGTGTCGTCGCGGCCGGTCACCGTGTTGACGAAGTCGAGGACGGCGTGACCGCCGATGAAATCGCGCGCCACGAACGTGTGCGCTTCCATAACCGGTGAAGTCTTTGACATGGGTTAAATCGATGATAACCTTTGATGGCGTTTTTACGGGTTATCACGCTCGACGACCGCGATTGCGCGAGGAGAAGTCATGACGGAGCCGACCGCTTCATCCGACCTGCAGGCCGAACACTCGTCAACCGGCGTCGTTCGGCCGACCGAACTCATCGCCGCGCCGAGCAGCCTCGGCCTGAAGCCGAACGGCGCCGGCCGCGAGCCCGACACGTGGCGCGGCCCGGACGCGCTACTCGCCACCGGCCTCGCCGCGCGTCTGGGCGCGCGCGTCGCGTGGCTTCCGCATCGTGCCTACGCGTTCGAGCCGCAACCCGGCACCCGCATCCGTAACGGCATGTCGATCCGCGCGTTCTCGCTGGAACTCGCCGCGCACGTCGCCGGTGCGCTCGCGCGGGGCGCCTTTCCGATCGTGCTCGGCGGCGACTGCAGCATCCTGCTCGGGTGCCTGCTGGGCAACCGGCACGCAGGGGGCCGCGGGCTCGTCCACGTCGACGGGCACAGCGACTTCTTCCATCCGGGCAATTACGACACGTCGACGCGGCTCGGCTCCGCGGCCGGGATGGATCTCGCGCTGGCGACCGGCCGGGGCGAGCCGCTGCTGACGTGCTGGCCGGACCTGGACGGTCCGCTTGTCGACGATCGCGACGTATGCCAGGTCGGCGAGCGCGACGCCGAAACCGCCGAGTTCGAGGCTGCCTACGGCGATATCGTTCGAACGGCGATCACACAAACGACGATCCAGCAGTTGCTCGCGCGCGGGCCTGCCGCCGTCGCTGGCGAACTCGTCGACTGGCTGCACAGGCGCGCGCTTCGGCGGGTGTGGTTGCACGTCGATTTCGACGTGCTCGATCAGTCGCAACTTCCTGCCGTGGATTCACCTGGCTCGCCGGGGCTGGACTTCGATGGGCTCGATGCGTTGCTTGGGCCGCTCGTCGCGTCCGGGCGCGTTGCGGGGATCGACTTCACGATCTACGATCCGGGGCTCGATCCGGGGCTGACGCATGCGGACCGGATCGCGCGCAGCGTCGCGCGGAGCGCGGCCGCGCTGCCGGGTGCGCGGAGCCGATAGTGCGGGCCGCCTGACGGAAGACGCCTGACCGCCGACGCGAACGCGTGCCTATCGGCGACGCCCGAAACTCGGCCGCTTCGGATCATACGTCCACCCCGGCACCAGATACCGCATCGCCATCGCATCATCGCGCGCGGTACCACCGACCTCCCGATACAGCGCATGCGCGGCCTCGACCTGCGCCATGTCGAGCTCGATCCCGAGCCCCGGCCGCTCGGGCACGGCCACCTGGCCGCCGACGATCGCGAGCGGTTCGCGCGTGAGCCGCGCGTCGCCTTCCTGCCAGATCCAGTGCGTGTCGATCGCGGTGATCGTGCCGGGCGCCGCCGCGGCCGCGTGCGTGAACATCGCGAGCGACACGTCGAAGTGATTGTTCGAATGTGAACCCCACGTGAGCCCCCAGTCGCGGCACAGCTGCGCGAGCCGCACCGAACCCTGCATCGTCCAGAAGTGCGGATCGGCGAGCGGGATGTCGACCGCCTGCAGCCGCACCGCGTGATCCATCTGCCGCCAGTCGGTCGCGATCATGTTGGTCGCGGTCGGGATGCCGGTCGCCCGCCGAAACTCGGCCATCACCTCGCGGCCCGAGTAGCCGGCTTCCGGCCCGCACGGGTCCTCCGCGTACGCGAGCAGGTGGCCTTGCCCGCGGCACAGCGCGACCGCTTCGTCGAGCGCCCACGCGCCGTTCGGGTCGAGCGTCGCGCGGGCGTCCGGAAAGCGCGCCTTGATCGCCGCGATCGCTTCCATCTCGTCCGCGCCGGCCATCACGCCGCCCTTCAGCTTGAAATCGGCGAAGCCGTAGCGTTCGACCGCGGCCTCGGCCTGCTGCGCGATCGCGGCCGGCGTGAGCGCGGCTTCGTTGCGCAGGCGGAACCACGGATCGGTTGCCTGCGTCTCGTCGCGATACGGCAGGTCGGTGCGGCGACGCTCGCCGATGTAGAACAGGTACGCGAGCATCGGCACTGCGTCGCGCTGCTGGCCTTCGCCGAGCAACGCGGCGACCGGCACGTCGAGATGCTGGCCGAGCAGGTCGAGCAGCGCGGCCTCGATCGCGGTGATCACGTTGTCGAGCCGCAGGTTGATCTCGTGCGGCTGGCGCAGCACGGCCGCCTCGCCGGCCGACGTCACTTCGTGCTGGATCGTGCGTCCGGCGCCCGCCCCCGCGCCGGACAGCGCCGCGCGCACCGCATTGAGCGTCGCCTGGTAACGCCCGATCGACTGGCCGACCACGAGGTCGGTCATTCGTTCGAGCGCATGACGGATACCTTCGCCGCCGGGCACTTCGCCGACGCCCGTGTGGCCGCTGCTGTCGTCGAGGATCACGAGGTTGCGCGTGAAATACGGCGCGTGCGCGCCGCACAGGTTCAGCAGCATGCTGTCGCGGCCGGCGACGGGGATCACCTGCATGCGCGTGACGCGCGGCGTGCCGGCACGGCGGGATTCGGACATCGGTTCGCTCCTGGTTCCGGTGATGCGCGGGCCGCCGGACGCGCCGACGCAGCCCGCGCCGTTCAGTTCAGTTCAGCTCGACGCGGCGAATTTCGCCGACGACGAACAAGTAGCAGATCACGGCGACGAGCGCGTGCGCGACGACATACACGAGCGCGCCGTTGAACGAGCCGCTGCGGTCGACGATATAGCCGATCGCGATCGGCGTCGTGATGCTGGAAAGATTGCCGCAGGTGTTGAGCAGCGCGCCGCTCAGTCCGGCGATCTGGCGCGGCGCGGTGTCGGCGTTGACGGCCCAGCCGAGCGCGCCGAGGCCCTTGCCGAAGAACGACAGCGCCATGAACAGCACGACGAGCACGTGCGAGTTGGTGTAGTTGCAGACGATCATCGACATCGACAGCAGCATGCCGATCACGATCGGCACCTTGCGCGCGACCGACAGCGACCGGCCCTGCTTGAGCAGCCCGTCGGACACGACGCCGCCGAGAATCCCGCCGAGGAACCCGCACACGGCCGGGATCGACGCGACCAGCCCCGCGTTGAGGATCGACATCCCGCGCGCCTGCACGAGATAGACGGGAAACCACGTGATGAAGAAGTAGGTGAGCGCGTTGATGCAGTACTGCGCGACGTACACGCCGACGAGCATCCGGTTCCTCAGCAGCGCCTTCACGTGACGCATCGACGGGCCGCCGTCGCGCGCGCCGGTCGCCTGGTCGATGTTGACGAGCGCGCCGCCTTCGGCGAGGTAGTCGAGTTCCGCATCGTTGACGCTCGGGTGCGCCTTCGGGTCGTACATCGTGCGATTCCACACCAGCACGAATGCGAAGCCGAGCACGCCCATCACCGCGAACACCGACTGCCAGCCGAACGCGTGCACGAGCCAGCCCATCAGCGGCGCGAACACGACGGTCGCCGCGTATTGCGCGGCGTTGAAGATCGCCGATGCGGTGCCGCGTTCGGCGGCCGGGAACCAGGTGGACACGATCCGGCTGTTGGCCGGGAACGACGGCGCCTCGGCCGCACCGACCAGGAAGCGCAACCCGAACAGCAGCGCGAACGCGGCCGCACCGCTGAAGAAGCCGATGCCACCCTGCAGCAGCGTGAACAGCGACCAGAAGAAGATGCTGAACGCATAGACGATGCGCGAGCCGAAACGATCGAGCAGCCAACCGCCCGGCAGTTGCGCGATCACGTACGACCAGCCGAACGCTGAGAAGATGAAGCCCATCTGCACGTGGCTCAGGTGCATCGCGCGGGCGAGCGCCGGGCCGGCGATCGCGATCGCCGCGCGATCCGCATAGTTGATCGTCGTGACCGCGAACAGCACGGTCAGCACGAGCCAGCGCACGCGGGTGCGCCGGGCCGTTGCCGACACGGATGCCGGCAATGCGTGAAGCGGATTCATGACTGTCTCCTCCGAAGGGCGGAAGGTGCCGTCGTGCGGCGGCGCGTCGGGTGCGCGCGTTTTTTCGTGGTGGTATTGCCGGCCGGAGACCGGATGTCGATGCCCCGGCAGTCGGGGCGTCCGGGTCATTCTGTCATGGCGAATATTGCGGTTTCATGCCAATTGCTGACTTGATCGATTCAGGAATTGAATCGATCGGTCGTACGTCGGGAATATATTTTTTTACCCGGATAATATTGACATCCCATTTATACCCGGATGAAAATAGCGTCTTTCTGATTCCAGCCTGCGGGCGACCACGATGACACTCTCCACGCTCCTTCCTTCGTACACGGCCTTCGACGGCCACCGGCGGCTCGTGTCGGGGCCGCTCGCGCCGGTCGCGCTTGCGGTCCGGCAGGTTGTCGGCGACGCAACGCCCGGCACGATCCTGATCTTCGACGACGCGACCGGCCGCGCGATCGACCTCGACCTGCGCGGCACGGCGGACGAGATCCGCGCGCGATACGCGGCGGCGCCAGCCGATGCGTCCGCACCCGCCGGCGAGCCGGCCGGCGAGGGCGAACCACGCGGCCGCGGCCGCCCGAAGCTCGGTGTCGTATCGCGCGAAGTCACGTTGCTGCCGCGTCACTGGGACTGGCTCGCCGCGCAGCCGGGCGGCGCGTCGGTCGCGCTGCGCAAGCTGGTCGAGGACGCGCGGCGCACGCATGCGGCGGCCGACCGGCGTCGCGACGCGCAAGCGCGTGCGTACCACTTCATGTCCGCGATCGCGGGCGACCTGCCGGGTTTCGAGGAAGCCGCGCGTGCGTTGTATGCGAACGATCTCGCGCGTCTGGCTGAACTCATCGCCGGCTGGCCGGACGACGTGCGCGACCATGCGCTCGCGCTGGCGCGTGGCGATCTGCCGCCGTCGACCGAAGACTCTGACGGCGCGCCGATGCGATGACCGTATTCGACCTGAACCGCGGTGCGATCGCGCCGGTCGCCGACGAAGTCGACGTCGTCGGGCTGCGCGTGACCGGCACGATCCCGCCCGAACTCGACGGCACGCTGCTGCGCAACGGCCCGAATCCGCCGGGCGGCCGCTTCGACGGGAACGACGTACTGTCGTGGTGGCCGGAAGCGGCGATGCTGCATGCGATCGCATTCGAAAACGGCCGCGCGGCCGGCTACCGGAACCGCTGGGCGCGCACGCAGCGCTGGGCCGCCGTGCATGCACCCGCGCAGGCGCCGCACCTGCCCGACACCAATCCGAACGTGAACCTCCTGCAGCACGCGGGCGAATTGCTGGCGCTGGCCGAAGGCGGCGCGCCGGTCGCGATCACGGCCGCGCTCGACACGCTCGGCGCACCCATGCGGCACGCGGCGCTCGGCGGCGCGATGACCGCGCATCCGAAGGTCGATCCGGTGACGGGCGAGCTGATCCTGTTTCGCGCGGACTGGCGCAAACCGTGGCTGCGCTATGGCGTCGCGGACGCGCACGGCGTGCAGCGCGTCGACCTCGCCGTCGACGTGCGCGCGCCGTCGATGATGCACGACCTCGCGATCACCGAAACCCGCAGCCTGCTGCTCGACCTGAATGTCGGCTACGACTTCGCGATGTTGAAGCAGGGGCACCGGATGCCGCTGCGCTGGCACGACGACCGCAATGCACGGATCGGCGTGATCCCGCGCCACGGCGGCGACGTGCGCTGGTTCGGCATCGAGCCGTGCTTCATCCAGCACGTCGTGAACGCGTACGACTGCGACGCGTCGTGCATCGTGCTCGACGTGGTTCGCTATCCGTGGTTCCTGCGGCTCGACGCGCGCACCGGCCGCTTTGCCGACAACCCGCTCGGCGAGCTGTGGCGCTACGTGATCGATACCGCGAACGGACTGGTCGACGAAGGGCCGCTCGCCGACGGCGGCATCGAGCTGCCGCGCATCAACGAAAGCAGGACGGGGCGCAGCTACCGCTATCTGTATGCGGTCGAGCAGCCGAACAACGCGGAAATGCGCGGCGTGATGCGCTTCGACCACGTGTGCGGCACGACGACGCGTTACGCGGTGCCGGCCGGCGACCAGAACGGCGAGCCGGTGTTCGTGCCGCGCCCGGGCGGTACCGACGAAGACGACGGCTGGCTGCTGGTGGTGGTCTACCGTGCGGCGACGGATACGAGCGACGTCGTGATCCTCGATGCCCGCGCGATCGATGCGGCGCCGGTCGCGACGGTGCACCTGCCGCGTCGCGTGCCCGCCGGCTTCCACGGCGCGTGGGTGCCGCGCGAGCGCCGGGCGTAAGCGGCCGCGCGCGTCACCGCGCGCGCAGCGCGTCGACGATGTTCAGCCGCGCGGCGCGCATCGCCGGCAGGAACCCGCCGACGAGGCCCATCACCAGCGAGAACAGCAGCGTCTTCACGACGATCGCGGGCGTCAGCACGAAACGGAACGACAGGTCGGCGAAGGTCTGGAAGTTGGTCGTCGAGAACGACGCGAACTCCATCAGCGACGCGCACGCGAGCCCCGCGACACCGCCGACGAAGCCGAGCAGCAGCGCTTCCAGCAGGAACGCGGCGAGCACGTTCATGCGCTTGAAGCCGAGCGCGCGCAGCGTGCCGATCTCGGCGGTGCGGTTCGCGACCGATGCGTACATCGTGATCATCGCGCCGATCATCGCGGCGATCGAGAAGATCGTCGACAGCGTGATGCCGAGGATGTTGATGAACCGCGACAGCGCCTTCGACTGGTCGCCGTAGAAAGTCTGTTCGCGCTTTGCCTCGTCGGTCAGCCGCGGGTCGACGTCGATGTCGGCCTTGAAGCGCGCGAAGCCGTCGGCGCTCGGGATGCGCAGCACCATCGACGAGTAGCTCGTGCGCCGGAACGACTGCATCAGCTGGTCGACGTCGCCCCAGATCTCCGAATCGAAGCCGCTGCCGCCGGCGTCGAACACGCCGACCACGGTCCAGTCGCGCTGCGCGAAATGCAGGCTGTCGCCGAGCTGCGTGCCGCTGAAGCCTTTCGCGATCGCGCTGCCGACGACGATCTCCGACGAACCCGGCGCGAACGTGCGGCCGGCCACGAGCTTCAGGTGCGGCCGCAGCGCGAGGCCGGCCGGCGACACGCCGCGGATCACGACGTTCGACGGCTTGCCGGTCGACGTCTTCACGAGCGAGATCAGCACGACGGCTTCCTTCGACACCCGCGGCCGGCCGTCGGGGCCGAGCGCGACGGCCGGATGCATCTCGAGCGCGTTGGCCTGCTGGTGGTCGATCGAACTCTGGATCTCGGTTTCGGCGCCCTTGCGGATCACCACGGCGTTGTCGGGTTCGCCGGTCGACACGAGTGTCTTCGTGAGCCCCGCATCGAGCATCTGCACCGTCGCGAACACGAAGATCACGAGCGCCATCCCGCCCGCGGTGAGCGCGGTGGTGAGCCGCCGGGTCCACAGGTTGCGCGCGATGTAGGTCAACGGAATCGCCATGCGTGCGCCTAGCCGATCGCCCGCAGGCCTTCGACCACGCGCACGCGCGCGGCCTGCCACGCCGGCACGAGCGCGGCCGCGATGCCGACCGCGACCGAGCACGCGGCCTGCAGCGCCATCGTCTCGGTCGATACCTTGAACACCGGGAAGATGCCGCCCGCGGCCTGCTTGAAGAGGCTCGCGGCCGGCGGCGTCGCGAGTATCCCGAGCCCGCCGCCGGCCACCGCGATCACCATCGATTCGCCGAACACGATCAGCGCGAGAAAGCCCGGGCCGAAGCCGAGCGCCTTCAGCGTCGCGTATTCGGCGGTCCGTTCGCGCGCGCTCATCGCCATCGCGTTTGCCATCACGGCCATGATGATCAGGATCACCACGTACGACACGACGCGGATCGCCGCGATGATCTGGTTGGACATCGCGACGAAGCCGAGCTGGAACGCCTGCTCGGTCTCGGTCAGGGTTTCGGCGAGCGAGTTCTTGAATACCGCGTCGACGTTGCGCGCGATCGCGGCGCCGTCGTCCGGATTCGCGACGCCGAGCACGAACACGCCGACCTGATCGGCCTGCTTCGGCGTGCGCTTGCGCACCGTCTCGTTCAGGTAGTCCCAGTGGAACACCAGCTGGCGCGTGATCGTCGAGTCGTCGCGGCCGTCGAGAATGCCGCGCACGACGAAGTCCCACGTGCCCGGATAGATCGTGCCCTTCAGCGGGATCACGTCGCCGACCTTGAAGCCGAACTGCGTCGCGAGCTGGCGCCCGACCAGGCAGCCGCGGCGGTCGCGGTCGTAGTCGGCGCGCTGCTGCGCGGGCAGGAGGAATTCCGGATACAGGTCGAGATAGTTTTCCGATACCGCGAAGCTCGCGAAGAAGTTCTTCGGGTCGCGGTACACGCCGCCGAACCAGTTCGAGCGGACCACGGCCGTCACGCCGTCGACGCCGCGGATCCGGTTCTCGTAGCTGACCGGCAGCGGGAACACGAGCGAGATCGCGTTGCGCGTGACGAGCCGGCCGCTCGACGCGGCGGCCGCGCCCGCGTACCACGCGTCGACCACCGTGTGCAGCAGCCCGAACGCCAGCACCGCGATGGTCAGCCCGAGCACGGTCAACAGCGTGCGCAGCCGGTGCCGCAGCGCATTGCGCGCAATCAGCTTCAGCACGTACATCGCGCGCGCTCCCGCCGGTCAGACGGCGTGCCCATCGATCAGCTCCCCTTTTTCCAGATGCACGAGCGACTGCGCGGCGCCGGCCGCGTGCGCATCGTGGGTCACCATGATGATCGTCTTGCCGAGCTCCGCGTTCATCCGCTGCAGCATCGTGAGCACGTCGCTGGCCGACGCGCGGTCGAGGTCGCCGGTCGGCTCGTCGGCGACGATCAGCACCGGATCGGTGATCAGCGCGCGCGCGATCGCGACGCGCTGCTGCTGGCCGCCCGACAGCTCGGACGGGTAATGATTGGTCCGGTCGCCGAGGTTCACCATGTCGAGCACCAGCTCGACGCGCTCGCGCCGTTCGCGGCGCGACAGGTGCGTGAGCATCAGCGGCAGCTCGACGTTCTCGAACGCGGTGAGCACGGGCATCAGGTTGTAGAACTGGAAGATGAAGCCGACGTTCGCCGCGCGCCATTCGGCCAGCTGCGCCTCCTCGAGCCGCGAGATGTCGAGGCCGCCCACGCGCAGCTCGCCGCTGTCGGGCCGGTCGATGCCGGCGACGAGATTGAGCAGCGTGCTCTTGCCGGAACCCGACGGCCCCATCAGCGCGACGAAGTCGCCTTCGCCGATGTCGAGCGTGATGTCGGTCAGCACCGGCACGACCTGGTTCCCGCGCCGGTACGACTTCGCGACGTGGCTGATCTCGACGAGGGGAGGCGAGGCGTCGTTCACGCGCGCCACGCTACTTCTTCGCGACGGTCACTTTCGCGCCGTCCTTCAGCTTCGCGCCCGGCGCGAGCACGACCGTGTCGCCGGGCTTCACGCCGCGGATCGCGACGAGTTCGCCGATCCGCGTGCCGGTCGTCACCGCGGTTGCGTGCACGGTGTCGTCCTTCACGACGAATACGACCGGCCGGCCGTCGCGCTCCACCACGGCGCTCGCTTGCACGGCCGTCACCGGCTGCCGGTCCTGCGCCGACGCCGGCTTCGACAGGAACGCGATCTTCGCGCTCATGTCGGGCAGCACCCGCTCGTCGCGGTCGACGAAGCGCACCTTCACGAGCACCGTCGCCTTCGAGCGGTCGACCGTCGGCACGATGCGCGACACGCGGCCCGCGAAGCGCATGTCGGGCAGCGCGTCGAGCTGGATCTCGCACGGCTGCTCGGCGCGGATCTTCGCGATGTTCGATTCCGCGACGTCGGCCTCGACCTCGAGCGTGTCCATGTCGGCGATCGTCACGACGGCGCCCTTGCTGTCCGACGCCGACGAGAACGGCGTGATGTTGTCGCCGACGTTCGCGTGCTTCGCGAGCACGATGCCGTCGAACGGTGCGCGGATCACCGTCTGGTCGACCGCGACCTGCGCGGCCTGCGCGTTCGCTTCGGCGGACGCGATCGCGGCCTGGTCGCTGCCGAGCGTCGCGCGCGCCTTGTTCGCGCGGGCCGTGTCGGTGTCGAGCTGGGCGGCCGGCACCGCGCCCTTCGGGGCGAGCACGGCGCTGCGGCGCAGCGCGATCTGCGCGTCCTTCAGTTCCGCCTGCGCGACGCCGAGATTCGCGCGGGACACCAGCACCTGCGCGCGCGCCTGCGCCAGCGAGGCTTCCACATCGCGGCTTTCGAGCCGCGCGATGATCTCGCCCTTCTTCACGCGCGTGCCTTCGAGCACGCCGAGCCATTCGACGCGGCCCTGGCCCTTCGACGCGACCGCGGCCTTGCGCTGCGGCACGACGTAGCCGGTCGCATTGAGCTGGGTGTCGTTCTGGTACGGGTACGCGGACGTGACGGAGGTCGTGTCGACCGTCGGGCGGCCGGTGAGCGCGAGCGCGGCGATGATCGCGAGGATCACGAGCACGGCGGCGACCGCATAGCGGACCCACCGGCGCCGGCGGGGCGCGGGCGCGATCGGACGCCGGTCGATTTTCAGTTTGTCCAGATTGTGGTCGGGCAATTTGGGCGCCTCGCGACGGCGGCGGTAGCGTGACCGGCCGCGCTCCGGTTGGGACGGAAGGACGCCAGTATAGCGTCGCCGCGGCGGGCGCGAGAGCCGGTTTGTCGGACGATTGACGCCGGTCGCGGCGGCGCGTGGGGCGGCCCGCAAGCCCGTGCGTCGGGGGAAACCCGAGGGTTGGGTGCAGCGTGTCAACTCGCGGTGCGGGCGGTGCGTTATGGACCGAGTGCGTCAGTATTTGCCGCGGCGAAGAGGCGAAAGCCGACCCGCCCGGCGGCGACCGTCAACCCGGCGCCACTGATGTCCCGATGCGGATGCCTCGCATCTCTTACCGGTACGTTTGACTTTTTCTCCGCTAAAGGAAGAACAATGAAGAAGACGCTCGCTTCGATCATGACCGCAGCACTCGCTCTCGCATCGGTTTCGGCATTCGCACAGGCGTCCGCGCCGGTAGGCGACATGTCGGCTTCCGCACCGGCACCGATGAAGAAGGATCACAGCAAGCCGAAGCACGCACTGAAGCAGCACGGTTCGGCCAAGGGCAAGGCGAAGGCCGCAGCCGCTTCGGCAGCCGGTACGAACGACGCAGGCGCAGCAAACTAAGCACGCTTCGTCGGAGCCGGCATCGCCGGCCGCCCGCCGAGAAACCCCGCACGCTTCGGCCTGCGGGGTTTTTTTACGCGTCTGCCGCGTCCGGCGCATCTGCCGTGCTCGCCGCGTCCGCCGTGCCGGGCGGCAGCGCGCGCATCGCATCGACCACCGCGCGCATGTGCCGCCAGTGCGACCCTTCCCAGAACACGCGCCGGCACACGTCGCACGCGGCGAAGCGCCGGTGCCGCTGGCGCACGCCCGCTGGCACGCGCGGCGCGGCGTCCGCCGCATCGAGCGCGTGCAGCGGCGCGTTGCAGCGCAGGCACAGCCGGAACGGGCGCATGTGCGGCGCGAGGTCGAGCCGCGCGAACAGCTCGTGCAACTGCGCGTCCGGCTGCTGCGCGTGCAGGTAGCAGCCGCGTACGACCGCGCGGCGCTTCAGCAGCTCGCGGTCGCGGGTCAGCACGATCCGGCTTTCGCGCGCGGCGAGCGCGACGAGTTCGTCGTCGCGGTAGTGGTTGTCGTAGCAGGTGTCGAAGCCGGCGAGGCGCAGCAACTGCGCGAGGCCGCCGAGATGCGCGTCGGCGACGAAGCGCCAGTGCTCCGGCTGCTGCTGCACCGGCGATTCGATGGCCGGCCGCGCGCGTTCCGGATGGATGTCGACCCGGTCGCCGTCGGCCAGCGGCCGGTCGAGCGCGGCCGGCGCGCCGTTCACGCAGAGCCGGCCGATTTCCGTATGCGGGACGCCGAGCGCCTCGACCGCGTGCTTGACCGTCGCATCGCGCGCAAACACGTGCGCGAACGCGCACTCGCGCTGCGCGCGTGCGAGAAACGCGTTCAGTTCGCCGTGGAAGCGGAAGGTCGCGGTCGCCATGCGCGCAGTATCGCACCGCGCGCGGCCGGTGGCGGGGGGCTGCAGGCCGCCGCCATCTGTGTTTAACTCCCCGCTTCACGGGTCGAAGGAGCGGGAAATGGATCTTGGATTTATCGGACTGGGCGAAATGGGGCAGGCGATCGCGACGAACCTGCTGAAGGCCGGGCACGCCGTGCGGGTCTGGAACCGGTCGCGCGAGCGCGCCGAGCCGCTCGCCGCGTTGGGCGCGCGGATCGTCGATACGCCGGCCGATGCGTTTCGCGGCGATGCGGTGTTCTCGATGCTCGCCGACGATGCGGCCGCGCGCGAAGTATTCGACGACGCGCTGCTCGCCGACGCGCCGCGCGGCCTGATCCACGTGAACATGGCGACGGTGTCGGTCGCGCTCGCCGAATCGCTCGCGCACGCCCACGCGTCGCGCGGCCTCCAGTACGTCGCCGCGCCCGTGATGGGGCGCCCGGACGTCGCGGCCGCCGCGCGCCTGACGATCATGGCCGGCGGGCCGGCCGAGGCGATCGACCGCGTGCAGCCGCTGTTCGACGCGATCGGCCAGAAGACCTGGCGGTTCGGCTCGCTGCCGCAGCATGCGAACGTCGCGAAGATCGCGGCGAACTTCACGCTCGCGTCGGCGATCGAGACGCTCGGCGAGGCGTCCGCGCTGCTCGGTGCGCACGGCGTCGCGATGCGCGATTTCCTCGACGTGATCACGAACAGCGTGTTTCCGGGGCCCGTCTACGAAGGCTACGGCGGGATGATCGCCGAGCGCAGCTACGAACCCGCGCGGTTCAAGGCGCGCCTCGGGCTGAAGGACGTGCGCCTCGCGCTGCAGGCCGGCGACGCGGTGTCGGTGCCGCTGCCGGTGGCGAGCGTCGTGCGCGACAGCCTGCTCGATGCGCTCGCGCACGGCGGCGGCGAACAGGACTTCGCGGTGCTCGGCGAAGTCGCGCTGCGCCGCGCGGGCCGCTGAGCCGACGCGCGACAGCAACGCCGTGCACGCGGCATAATCGACATTTCATTTTTCTTTCGGTCGGGGCGGTCATGAACCTGCATACGTGGTGGCTTTTCGTGGCGACGGTGTTCGTCGTGTCGGCGATTCCGGGTCCGAACATGCTGCTCGTGATGACGCACGGCGCGCGGCACGGGCTGCGCCGCTCGTCGGCGACGATGGCCGGCTGCCTGAGCGCGCTGGTGCTGATGCTGGCGGTGTCCGCGGCGGGGCTCGGGGCGGTCCTCGAGGCATGGCCGGCGATGTTCGATGGATTGCGCCTCGCGGGCGCGGCCTATCTGATTTATCTCGGCGTGAAGGCGTGGCGCGCCCGCATCGACGACGCGCCGGCCGGCGATGTCGACGCCGTTTCGCAGGGCGCATCGGCATCGCGCTGGACGCTGTTCCGCAATGGTTTCCTGGTCGCGGGCAGCAACCCGAAGGCGATCCTGTTCGCGGCCGCGCTGCTGCCGCAGTTCATCAACGCCGCCGAGCCGACGCTGCCGCAATTCGGCATCCTCGTCGTCACGTTCGCGGTGATCGAGGTGAGCTGGTATCTCGTCTACGCGTCGTTCGGCACGCGCATTGGCGCGACGCTGAAGAGTCAGAGCGTCGCGAAGGTGTTCAACCGGCTGACGGGCGGCATCTTCGTCGGCTTCGGCGCGATGATGGCGCTGGTTCGCCACTGATTTCGGCCGCGCGGCCCGCCGCACGCCCCGCATCTCCTCAGAGGGCGGGGCGTTTTTACATCGGGAACGCGTCACGCGCGCGGCCGCACGGTGACGCCGCTGCGGCGCCCGGCCGACACCCCGAACGCGGCGGCGGCGCCCGCGAACGCGAAGCCGACACCGCACACCGCGCTCCACCCACCCCACGCCCACGCGCTGCCCGCGAGCGCGGCGCCCAGCGCGCCGCCGACGAAGAACAGCCCGACGAACAGCCCGTTCAGACGCCCGCGCGCGGCCGGGTTCAGCAGATTGATTTCCCGGCGGCCGATCGTCTGGTCGACGATTACGCCTGCATCGAGCAGCGCCGCGCCGCCGGCCAGCAACGCCAGCGCGACGTCGCGATGCGTGTGCGCATCGAAGCCGAACCAGCCGGCGCCGGCGATGCCGAGCACGCCGAGCGCCGCGAGCATCGTCACGTGAGCGAGGCGCTGCGCGGCCGGGCCATGGCCGCGATCGCCGGCGCGCCCGGCCAGCGGCGTGACGATCGCGCCGCTCGCGCCGGCGAACGCGAACAGCGCGATTCCGTGCAGGTCGAGGCCGAACGGCGGCTGCGCGAGCCGCAGCCCGACGGCGGTCCAGAACGCGCTGAACGCGGCCATCGCGAGCGCGGCCGACAGCGCATGCCGGCGCAGCACCGGTTCGTCGGCCAGCAGGCGGCCCATCGAGGCGAGCAGCGCGCGATAGCCGGCCGTCGCCGACGGCACGCGCGGCGGCAAGCGCAGCGCGAGCACCGCCGCGATCGCCGCGTTCGCGAGTGCGGCCAGCGCGTAGAACGCGCGCCAGCCGGCCGTGCCCGCGATCAGGCTCGCGAGCGGCCGCGACAGCAGGATGCCGAGCATCAGCCCGCTCATCACGTTGCCGACCGCGCGCCCGCGCTGCGCTTCGGGCGCCATCGACGCGGCCATCGGCACCAGCATCTGGATCACGCTCGACGCGGCGCCGGCGGCCAGCGTCGCGAGCAGGAACACGGTGCCGGACCGCGTGAAGGCCGGCAGCGCGAGCGCGGCTGCGCACGCGACGAGCGTCACGACGATCAGGCGGCGGTTCTCGAGCAGGTCGACGAGCGGCACCAGCAGCACGAGCCCGGCCGCGTAGCCGAGCTGCGGCAGCATCGCGACGAGGCCAGCCAAGCCGGGCGGCAGCCGCAGGTCGACGCTGATCGGGCCGGTCAGCGGCTGCGCGGCGAACAGGTCCATCACGATCACGCCGACCGTCGCGGCGAAGAAGAGCGTCATGCCCGCGCTCAGTGCGGGCGGTGCGCCGAGCGCGGGGGGACCGGCGACAGGGCGGGAGTCGGCAGGACAGTTCATCGGAAGCCTGGGGAGTAGAGCGAAGGAATCCCCATCGTAGGTGGTCGATGTTTATGCGACAATTGAAATATGTCTAACATGATTATGCGAGTTCGCTTTGAATACGCGTGATCTCCAGGCGTTCGTCGCGGTCGTCGATAGCGGGTCGATGGTCGCCGCCGCCGCGAAACTTCATCTGACGCAGCCGGGCCTCACGCGGCGCGTGCAGAATCTCGAGACGCTGCTGGGCATCCCGCTGCTCGAGCGTCAGAGCAAGCCGCTGAAGCCGACCGCCGCCGGGCGCGACGTCTATGTGCTCGCGCGCAACGTGCTGGGCGCGGTCGACGAATTGATGGCGGCCGGCGCACCGGACAGCGAGCCGTCCGGCGAACTGCGCATCGGCGTGCCGCCGTTCCTGTCCGAGCTGGCGCTCGAGCAGCCGATCGACCGGCTGCGCGACGCGTTTCCGCGGCTCACGCTGCGCGTGACGGCCGGCTGGTCGCCCGCGCTCGTGCAGGGCATCGAGCGCGGCACGCTCGATGTCGCGACGGTGATGGCGCCAGCCGGCGCGGCGCTGCCCGACGCGCTGACGGCCACGCTGCTCGGCACGCAGCCGACGGTGCTCGTCGCCGCGCGCGATTTCCCGCTACCGGACGGCCCGCTGTCGCTCGACGTGCTGTCGCGTTTTCCGTGGGTGCTGAGCCAGGACGGCTGCGGGATGCGTTCGGCGCTGAGCCGCGCGCTCGGGGCGGCCGGGCTGCCGTTCGACGTCGCGGTCGAGGCGTTCGGCTCGGAACTGCAGCTGTCGCTCGTCGCGCGCGGCGCCGGCATCGGCATCGCGCCGCCGAACGCGCTGGCGCGCAGCGCGCATCGCGACGCGCTGAGGGTAGTGGAAACGGCGGGGCTGGAGACGCGGATCAACGTGTGGGTCGTGCACGGCGCGCTGCCGGGCCGCCTGACGCGGCCGGTCACGCTGCTGCGCGACGCGCTGGCAGGCGTGCTCGACAGGGAAATCAGGAAGGGGTCGGAGTCGAACTAGCGATCTAGAGTGCGCATTCGAGGGAAAATCCTGATTTTCTCCACGGAAATGTTGCAATGCGGAAATCGATTCGCTATAGTTACACCTGTCTCCTCCATGTCTCCTCTGATATGGATTCAGCCCGCCTCTTAGGCGGGCTTTTTTTTGCCCGCGATTTTGCCGCGGGCCATCCATTCGTCCCTTCCCGTTCCTGCGTCCCTTCCGTCGCCGGCGTCAGAACTTGTAGGTCATCCCGACATAGCTGATGATCGGATCGGCCTTCAGGTCCGATTTCGACTCGGAGAGCACCGTGCCGTCGGCCGCCTTGATCGTCACCGTCGACGTCGTCTTCAGCGGGATGTAGGTGACCGACGCGACCAGCCCGAAATGCTCGGTGATGTTGTACTGCAGGCCCGCGTTGAACACCGGCTGCCACGACGACGACGCCTTCGCCTCCACCGAGGTCGTACCCGGCTTGCCCGCACCCGCCGCGAGAATCGCGCCGAGGTTGTCCTGCGTCTGCTTGATGAAGTTCGTGTTGAGCTGCAGGTCGCTGAACCAGTTGTACGACACGCCGAGGCCGAGGAACGGCCGGAACTTCGCGTTCGCCTGCGCGAAGTAGTACTGCAGGATCAGCGCCGGGCTCCACTGCCGCACGCTCTTCACGATCGGGTTCACCGAGCCGAGCCCGATGTTCTGCGTGCCGAGCGCGCCGGCAGGGCCCGGCGGCCGGATCGTCCCCTGGCCCGATACCTTGAACACCGGCGGTACGCCGGCCACCGACGTGACCGCGATGTGATCGGTCAGGAAATGACTGACCGTCAGGCCGACGGTATCCGCGCCGCTCGTGCGCAGCCCGGTGCCCGGCGACGTGAACGACGGCGGCAGCCGCAGCGGCGTGTTGATCGGCGTCGGCGCGACGTTGGTTGTCATCGGCGTGCTGCTCTGCTGCGGCATCACGTGGAACCAGCCCAGCGTGACGACGTTGCTGCCGGCGCTCTGCGCGTGCGCCGCGAGCGGCGCCAGGGCGGCGGCGCCGGCCGCCGCGCAGAGAAGGGTCTTCTTCATCACGGCTTGCCTCCGCTTACTGGACGAACGCGCCGATCGTGAAATACGGCGTCGAACCCGCGTTGTCGAGGAAACCGAACACGCCACCCGTGAAGATGAACTTGCCGGTCGGCGACGTGCTGCCCGAACCCGTATGGATCGTCGTGACCGTGCCCGGCACCTTCTGCGTGTAGTCCAGGTCGAGCGGGGTCGCGAGCGAGGCCTGCGACGGCTGGAACGGATCCAGCAGCGTGGCCTGGTTGTTGATCAGCGCGGTGGTCCGGTAGTCGAACCGGCTGTCGACGCCGATGTATTCGCCGTTCTGCGAGCCGGCCGCGACCGCGGTCTGCGGCGCGAGGATCGAGATGCTCGATTCGTCGTCGGCGGTCAGGCCCGGCACGCCGTTGCTGTCGGGCGTCGGGTTCGGGTTCGCGACACCGGTGCGCACGAGGATCGGCACCAGCTGGTTGCGCAGCTTGCCGACGATCATGAAGCCCTTGCCTTGCGGCGTCGCCGACAGCGTCGGCTTCAGTTGGCTCGCGTAGTTGTTCGTCTGGAACGCGCCGCTGCCGTCGGCCGACTGCACGAAGTTCGTGCCCTGCTGCGTGCACGCGCCGCCGGCGAACTGGCCGGTCGTATCGCACTTGGTCCACGTGCCGTCCGCGTTGATCGTCACCTTCGCGTCGATCGACGCCGGCGCGAAGTTCTGCGACGGCACTTCGCCGAAGCCGACGTGGCTGTATGTGCCCGCAACCTTCGTGATGTCGGTCTCGATCGACGAGAAGCCGATGAACGGGTAGTACGGGAATTTCGTGTCGGGCACGGCCGCCTGGCCGAGCACGCCGGCGAACTGGATTTCCTTGCCGGGGATCGTGCCACCCGCGACGCCGAAGCCGACGAAGATGCGCGCCGGACGCGACGCATCGAGGCTCGCGCCGTTCAGGCGGAATGCGCACTGGTTGAGCTTGTTGGTCGGCAGCATCGTTTCCTGCGTGAGCGTGCCGCTGTCGACGGTGCCCGCGCGGGTCGGCGTGACGGTGCCGGTGGTTCGCGGCACCGGCGATTCGACATAGGTGACCTGCCAGGTCATCTTGGTCGTGTCGAGCTGCACCTTGGCCAGTTCGCCGCTGCCGGCGCCGCCCGTGTAGACGGTGTTGTAGTCGAGCGACGCGGGGCAGAGCCGGTCTTCGACGAGCGGGGGCGGATTGTCGCTGCCGCCGCCGCAGGCGGAAAGAAGAGGGGCGGCAAAGGCCGCCGCCAGAATGAGGTTGCGCTTCATGTTGCTCCTCCAGATTTGTCTTGTCCGGCGGCCAGCTCCCTGTCGACCGCTTCTATTGCTTGTGCTCGTGCTGCCCGCGCCGTGCCGGGCGCCGTCGCTTCGTGCCTTCCCTGCATCCCGCGGCGGCGAACCGGCCGCCGCCGCGTCCCCATCGTTACTTGCTGATCTGCGCACCCACGCCGAAGTACGGTGTCGACGACGTGCTCGAGTTCGCCGACGTCGGCGTGACGCCGCCGTTCACCGTGCCCTGGATCAGCGCCGCGTACAGTCCGCCCGTCGCGATCACCACGCCTGTTGCCGACGGGTAGGTCGCCCCGCTCGGCGGCTTCGTCGTCGCGTTCAGCAGGCCGGCCGTCGTCTGGCCGTAGTCGAGCGTGAAGCCGTCTTCTTCAGCCTGCGTGGTCGGGTTGATGAACGACGCGTTGCTGCCGCGGATCAGCGCGGCCGTGTACTTGAAGTTCGAGTCCGCGCCCGCGTAGCCGCCATCGATCGCGCCCGACTGGATCGCACTCGCCGCGCCGAGCACCGCGATGCCCGATTCGTCGTCGACCTTCGCATCGGTATGCAGCGCGAGGTCGGTGCCCAGATAGACGGAACCCGTGCGGACCACCACCGGCACGGTCGCGCCGTTGAGCTGGCCGATGACCATGTGCGCGGTCGCCGACTTGCCGGTCGCGCCGATCAGCGGCAGTTGCGTCTGCGGCAGGATCTGCGGTGCCTTCGCGCTGTCGAGATAGCCGCCGTTCGCGGTGTTGACGGTCCACGGATCGCCGGTCGTCTGGCAGCCGCCCGCACTCGTCGACGTACACGCGCCGTTTGCATCGAACGTCTCGCTCGAATTCGTGCCCTTCGTCGCATAGTTGCCCGACGGCACGAGGTGGTAGAGCAGCGCGTTGTACGTGCCGGGCAGCTTCGTGAGGTCGGTCGTCGTGTTCGCGAAGCCGAGGAACGGATAGAAGTCGAAGTGGCGGTTCGGCACCTGGCCGACGTTCTTGAAGACCGGGAGGCCGACCACGCTGATCGTCAGCCCGTCGTACTGGACCGTCGCGCCGGGGATGCCGCCGCCCGCGACACCCATGCCGACCAGCAGCATCGGCGGGTTCGCATGGTTGAAGTCGGCGGCCGTCGAATAGGTCGAGCCGTTCGGTGCTTTACCCGAACCGGGCGTGAGGACGAACGCGCAGCGCGTCTGCTCCGCGGTCGGCAGCGTGCCGGCCGGCGGGTGGATGACCTTGCCGGTGATCGTGGTGCCGGTGCGGGTCGGCGTGACCGTGCCGGTCGCGAGCGGAATCGGCGATTCGAGCCACTTCAGCGTGTAGGTCATCGCGACCGCGTCGATGTTGACGCTGACGACCTCGCCGCTACCGGCGCCGCCGAGGTACGTGCTCTTCACGATGTCGGCATCGGCCGGGCACAGCGAGCCGTTGACGGGCTGCGACGGCGGCGGCCCTTGCGTGCCGCAGTCCGATCCGGAACATTGGGGGGTGTTGATCGGCGCGGGCGAGCCGCCGTCCCCTCCACCACAGGCAATCAGGAAAGGTGCGATGGCAAAGGCCGTTGCCACCCCCTTCGATAAGGCGTGCGACATGCCGCTGTCTCCAATCGTTTAATTGTGCGAGCTAATGTCGCTGCGCGGATTTTTGCTGTCAATTGATGAACTCGTCTAAAAAAGGCGATTGAAACAAAGCGGGCGTTAGGAATCCTTGCAGGCTGGCGATTTCAGTAAGAATTAAAACGCGCGGAGGGCGCTAGAGTGCCGCTGAAGTTGGGCGATTGCCACGCACGGGCGGCTCGCGGAGCCTTCCCGCGTATAACGGAAGCGTTTAAAGCGAGGGTATCCGGTTTATCCCTATTCGGGATTGACAGGAGAAAAGGAGAGCGAAATTAATTCACCGGTAATCGCGCAATGGAAAGCTTGTAAATATTTGTAAATGCACGAGCCGGATTTTATATATTGCCTGCGACGCATAAATAAAAAGCCGGCCAGCGGCCGGCTTTGCATCGCGTGCAAGCGGGATCAGCGGTTGAGGCCCGCATCCTCGGCGGCGCCGATGTTCAGGTTCATGCACTGGATCGCGGCGCCCGATGCGCCCTTGCCAAGGTTGTCGAGGCGCGCGACCGTGACGAAGCGCTCTTCGTTGCCGAACACGAACAGGTCGACGCGGTTCGTGTCGTTGTTCGCCTGCACGTCGAAGAAGCCGCTGTCGAGATTCGCGTCCGCGTTGAACGGCGCGACGCGCACGAACGGTTCGTCCGCGTAGTACTCGGCGAACACGCGCTGCACGTCCTGCGGCGTCGCGCGTTTCGCGAGCTGTTCGGGCGTGAAGTAGGTCGTCACGGCAAGGCCCTTCAGGAACGGCCCGACGATCGGCGTGAAGATCGGCGCGTGTGCGAGGCCCGTGTGCGCGGCCATTTCCGGCAGGTGCTTGTGCGCCAGCGCGAGCGCATACGGACGCGGGCTCGCGAGCTTGCCGCCCGGCGCCGCGCTTTCGTATTCGGCGATCATCGACTTGCCGCCGCCGCTGTAGCCGGTGATCGAGTAGCTGTGCGCGGCGAAGGTCGGCGCGACGATGCCCGCGTCGACGAGCGGACGCATCGCGAGCACGAAGGCAGATGCGTGGCAGCCCGGCACGGCGATGCGCTTCGACGTGCGAATCTTCTCGCGCTGCGCGCGGGTCAGCTCCGGCAGGCCGTATGCCCAGTCGGCGCTCGTGCGGAACGCGGTGCTCGCGTCGATCAGCGTCGTGTCCGGGTTCTCGACCAGCGATGCCGATTCGCGCGACGCGACGTCCGGCAGGCACAGGAACGTGACGTCCGACGCGTTGATCAGGCGGCGGCGCTCGTCGACGTCCTTGCGCTTCGCTTCTTCGATGCGCAGGATCTCGATGTCGTTGCGCGCCGACAGGTATTCGAAGATCTTGAGGCCCGTCGTACCTTCCTGGCCGTCGACAAAAACTTTGGTGCTCATTTCGTTCTCGCTGAATGAAACGGGAGCCGCGGCGCCCTGAAACCGCCATTTTAAGACGTCATCCGGCGGACCTGCACCGCACGGGGCGAAAAAAGACGGCCCGCGGGCCGTCTTGCGTCCCTTTCACGCGCGTGCGCTGCGCTGCCCCCCGAACCGCGAACCCGCGACCCGCGAACCGCGGCGCGAGCGAGTGGGCGCGTTCAGCGGCCGCCGGCCAGCCAGCGCGTCGTCGCGTCGGCGACGCGCGCGCCGAACGCCTTCGCGGTCTCGAGGTCGCCGGGCAGCGGGCCCTCGTCGGGCGTCGCGTCCGCCGGCGACTGCGCGAGCAGGCCCGTGAAGCCGCCGACGTAGTTGATGTCGTTGCGCGTGGCCGCCTTCGAGTTGGCCGGCATCATGCCCGTGCCGACCCATACCATTCCATGTTGCATCGCCAGCGTGACGAAATACTGAATCGTCGAGAACTTGTCGCCGTTCATCGTCGCGGAGTTCGTGAAGCCCGCGGCGATCTTGTCCTTCCATTTCTGCGTGAACCACGGTTTCGACGTGGCATCGGCGAATTGCTTGAACTGCGCGGACGGGCCGCCCATGTAGGTCGGCGCGCCGAAGACGATCGCGTCCGCCGCGTCGAGCGCGGCCCAGCCTGCGTCGTCGAGTTCGCCGACGGCGATCAGGCGCGCGGTGGCGCCGGCATCCTGCGCGCCCGCATGGACGGCCTCGGCCAGTTTCTGCGTGTGACCGTAGCCGCTGTGATAGACGATGACGATGTTCGACATGAAGCGTTCTCCGGAAGGGGACGAAAGGGCAGGCGTCGTGGCCTGCCGCGACACGCGCCGCACTCGGGCGGCGCGACCGATGCACGGCGGGATGCCGCGAGCGGTGCAGCGGAGTCTAGCAAGCCGAAATGACGGGAGAAAAGCGTGCGTCGCACGCACGGGATTTCACTGGCGCGGGCCATCGCGACGCCGGACGTGCGCGACCGCTTACTGCCCGTAATTGACCGTGAGCCGGGCGGTGCCGATCGTCAGCGTCCCGATCTCGTGCTCGAACATCGGGGCGGGGCGGCCTTGCGCGACGCGCAGGTCCGTGCCCTTCAGCGCATGGACGGTGATCACGTAGCGGTGCGGCTTGCCGGGCGGCGGGCACGGGCCGCCGTAGCCGTCGATCCCGAAGTCGTTGCGCGCTTCGCTCGCGCCGATGCGCCGCAGGAAGCCCGACGCGCTCGCATCGGCCGGCACGCTCGTGACGCTCGCCGGGATGCCGGTGACGGCCCAGTGCCACCAGCCGTGCCCCGGCGCATCGGGATCGAAGATCGTGATCGCATAGCTGCGCGTGCCGGGCGGCGGATTGTGCCAGCTGAGCTGCGGCGAGCGGTTCTCGCCCTTGCAGTCGCCGCGGTCGAACACGTTCGCGGCGGGCACGCGCCCGCCGGGCGTCAGCGCGTCGCTCGACACGGTGAACGGGCCTTCGGCCCGCGCGCGCGGAGCGGCGAACGCAATGCAAGCGGCAGCGCAGAGAACGGCGACGATGAACGGAGACGGACGACCCGGGCACGCAGGCGAAGTGATCCGGCGATCCACACGCATATGGCGCTTCTCCCGTCACGTGAACCGGATCGATGCTCCCGGCATTGTTGGCGTTGTGCGTTGCCTGCGCAGCTAATGGAGGCGATGGATCAAGTCTAGCATTAGGGTTCGATGAGCGACGCATGCCATTGCCCGCAATCGGGCGCGGCGTGATGCGGATCGACGGACGAAAAAAAGCCGCTCGCGATCAGGCGAGCGGCTCTTTCAGCCAGGGTGCCGGCCTGCGGGCCGGCGCGGCGTCATTCCTTCGGGGCCGTGGCACCGCCGTGCGCGGCCGACCACTCGGCCGGCGCGTGCAGGAACTTCTCGACTTCGTCGAGCGTCTTGGTCTCGAAGTAGCCCGATGCCTTCGCGACGCGCAGCACGTCCCACCAGGTCGCCAGCGCGTGCAGGTCGACGTCGATGTCCTTCAGGACCGACACGCTTTCCTTGAAGATGTTGTAGTGGAACAGCACGAAGCAGTGGTTCACCGTCGCGCCCGCGGTGCGCAGCGCGTTGACGAAGTTGATCTTGCTGCGGCTGTCGGTCGTCAGGTCTTCCACCAGCAGCACGCGCGAGCCTTCTTCCAGATGACCCTCGATCTGCGCGTTGCGGCCGAAACCCTTCGGCTTTTTGCGCACGTACTGCATCGGCACCATCATGCGATCCGCGAGCCATGCCGCGAACGGGATGCCGGCCGTCTCGCCGCCCGCCACCGAGTCGATCTGCTCGAAGCCGACGTCGCGCATGATCGTCGTTTCCGCCATTTCCATCAGCGCACGACGCACGCGCGGATACGAGATCAGCTTGCGGCAGTCGATGTAGACGGGGCTTGCCCAGCCGGACGTGAAGATGAACGGTTTTTCGGCGTTGAAGTGCACCGCCTGCACTTCGAGCAGGATTTTGGCGGTCGTATCCGAGATCGACTGACGATCGTAGCCTGTCATGGGCATTCCTTGGGTGATGAGCGAAGAGCGGGCGCGGGCCCGGCGGCGCAGCAAGGGGAACCTGCCGGAGGGGCGGGGGTGCGATCGGCGGGCCAATCGCATCGCTGCGCGCGTAGCCCGCTATTTTACCCGATTCGGGCCGGTTTTCGGCGGAACTCGCGCAGGTTCGACGCGCAGCTCACCACCGGCGAAACAAACGGGGCACGATCACGCGGACGCCGATGCCAGGGATGCCGCGGTGCACCAACAGAGGTCATTTAGGGGGTGTACACTAGGCGACCCTTAGAAATCGTTCAGTACTTTGTACTTCCTCTTGCCCACCCGCCAAGGTTCGGTGGCGTGCCGACCCGGTGCGTCGCGAGCCGTCTCGCAGTCGACCATCCCCTCGATCCCGGCAGACGCGGCTCAAGGTGCTGTGTACTGAACCGTCAAAATTTCGCATGTCTCTCGCAGGTCAATCATGGACGAACAACTGAAGCAGGCCGCACTCGCTTATCACCTGAACCCGAAACCCGGCAAGATTTCGGTCACACCGACCAAGCCGCTGTCGAACCAGCTCGATCTGTCGCTTGCCTATTCGCCGGGCGTCGCCGCTGCGTGCGAAGCGATCCACGCCGATCCGCTCGACGCGCAGAAGTACACGTCGCGCGGCAACCTCGTCGGCGTCATCACGAACGGCACGGCCGTGCTCGGCCTCGGCAACATCGGCCCGCTGGCCGCGAAGCCGGTGATGGAAGGCAAGGGCTGCCTGTTCAAGAAATTCGCGGGCATCGACGTGTTCGACATCGAACTGTCGGAGTCCGACCCCGACAAGCTCGTCGAGGCGATCGCGATGCTCGAGCCGACGCTGGGCGGCATCAACCTCGAGGACATCAAGGCGCCGGAATGCTTCTACATCGAGCAGAAGCTGCGCGAGCGCATGAAGATCCCGGTCTTCCACGATGACCAGCACGGCACCGCGATCATCGCGTCGGCCGCGATCCTGAACGGCCTGAAGGTCGTCGGCAAGAACCTCGCCGACGTGAAGCTCGTGTGCTCCGGCGCGGGCGCGGCAGCGATCGCGTGTCTGGACCTGCTCGTGAACCTCGGCCTGACGAAGTCGAACATCCTCGTCGCCGATTCGAAGGGCGTGATCTACGAAGGGCGCGGCAACCTCGACCCGTCGAAGCAGCGCTATGCGGCGACCACCGACGCGCGCACGCTCGCCGACGCGATCGTCGGCGCGGACGTGTTCCTCGGCTGCTCGAGCGCGGGCGTGCTGAAGCAGGACATGGTCAAGACGATGGGCGACCGCCCGCTGATCCTGGCGCTCGCGAACCCGGAACCGGAAATCCGCCCGGAAGACGCGAAGGCGGTGCGCCCGGACGCCATCGTCGCGACCGGCCGTTCGGACTACCCGAACCAGGTCAACAACGTGCTGTGCTTCCCGTTCATCTTCCGCGGCGCGCTCGACGTCGGCGCGACGACGATCACGGAAGAAATGAAGCTCGCGTGCGTGCGCGCGATCGCCGAACTGGCCCAGGAAACCGAGCAGAGCGAGGAAGTCGCGAAGGCGTATGAAGGCCACTCGCTCGAATTCGGGCCGGAGTACCTGATTCCGAAGCCATTCGATCCGCGCCTGATCATCAAGATCGCGCCGGCCGTCGCGCAAGCCGCGATGGATTCGGGCGTCGCCACGCGCCCGATCCAGGACATGGACGCGTACCGTGAGCAGCTCGGCGCGACCGTCTACCGCACCGGCATGGTGATGCGTCCGGTGTTCGCGACCGCGAAGCAGAAGCAGGCGCGCATCGTGTTCGCCGAGGGCGAGGACGAGCGCGTGCTGCGCGCCGCGCAGTTCGTGCTGCTGGAAAAGATCGCGAAGCCGATCATCATCGGCCGTCCGTCGGTCGTCGAGATGCGCCTGCAGAAGATCGGCTCGAAGCTGAAGGCCGGCGTCGATTTCGAGATCGTGAATCCGGAAGACGACACGCGCTACCACCGCTACTGGCAGGCGTACCACGAGATCGGCGCGCGCGACGGCGTCACGCCGGAAGTCGCGAAGGCCGCGCTGCGCAAGTTCAACACGCTGATCGGCGCGATGCTCGTGCACCTGGGCGATGCGGACGGGATGATTTGCGGGATGATCGACACGTACCACACGCACCTGAAGTTCATCGAGCAGGTGCTGGGTCGTGCGAACGGCGCCGAGCACTACGCGGCGATGAACCTGCTGATGCTGCCGGGCCGCAACCTGTTCATGTGCGACACGTACGTGAACGAAGTGCCGAGCGCGGAACAGCTCGCCGACATGACGATCCAGGCTGCCGCCGAGATCGAGCGCTTCGGCATCACGCCGAAGGCCGCGCTGCTGTCGAACTCGAACTTCGGCAGCGCGCCGTCGTCGTCGTCGCGCCGGATGGCGGAAGCCCGCAAGCTGATCAGCGAGCGCGCACCGAACCTCGAAGTCGACGGCGAAATGCACGGCGACGCGGCGCTGTCCGAAGCGGTCCGCAAGGCCGCGTTCCCGGGCACGACGCTGTCGGGCGAAGCGAACCTGCTGATCATGCCGAACGTCGAAGCGGCGAACATCGCGTACAACCTGCTGAAGATGGTCGGCGGCGAAGGCGTGACGGTCGGCCCGTTCCTGCTCGGCGCGGCGAAGCCGGTTCACATCCTGACGCCGGCCGCGACCGTGCGCCGGATCATCAACATGACGGCCGTTGCCGCCGCGAACGCGAACACGAAGTAAGTTCGCGCCCGCGTGGGCCGCGCATCACGCGCGGCGCCATGAAAAACGCCACGGAACCCGCGTTCCGTGGCGTTTTTTTGTGCCCTGCTTGCCGCACGGGGCGGGCGTCCTGACCGCGAACGCCCGCCCCGTACCGTTACGCGACCTGCTGGCTCGTCTGCCCGGCCGTCGGCGAACGCCACTGCGCGAGCAGCGTGTTCCACTTCTGGCGCACCGCGCGCAGGTTGTTCTCCTTCACGTGGCCATAGCCGCGAATGCCGTCCGGCAGCGCCGCGAGCTCGAGCGCGAGCGGGCGGTTGGCCGCGTTCAACTTGCCGAGCACTTCGCCAATCAGCGCTTCGTACTCGCCGATCAGTGCGCGCTCGGTGCGGCGCTCCTCGGTGCGGCCGAACGGGTCGAGCCCCGTGCCGCGCAGAAACTTCGCCTTCGCGAGCAGCCGGAACGTGGACATCATCCACGGGCCGTACGCCTTCTTCACGAGATGGCCGTGTGCATCCGTCTTCGCGAACAGCGGCGGCGCGAGGTGGAATTTCAGCTTCCAATCGCCTTCGAACTGCGACGACAGGCGGGCGAGGAACGCGGGATCGGACTGCAGCCGCGCGACCTCGTATTCGTCCTTGTACGCCATCAGCTTGAACAGATTGCGTGCGACCGCCTCGGTCAGCGGCTCCTGCACGGCGTCGCCGTCCGCCAGCGCGCGTTCGGCCGCTCGCACCCGGTCGACGAAGGCGGCATAGCGCGCTGCGTACGCGGCGTTCTGGTACGCGGTGAGGAACTCCACGCGCTTCGCGATCAAGGCATCGACCGCCTTCTTCGTGTGCAGCGCGATCACCGTCGCGCCCTGCACGGGGCGCGCGTCGCCGGCCGCGGCCTGCTTTACGCTCGCGAGGTCGTGCGCGGCGCGGCGACCCCAGTCGAACGCCGCCCGGTTCTTCTCGACCGACACCGCGTTCAGCTCGATCGCGCGTTCGAGCGACGCGAGCGTGAGCGGTAGCCAGCCTTTCTGCCACGCGTAACCGAGCACGAACGGGTTCGTGTAGATCGCGTCGCCGAGCAGCGCGACCGCGAAGCGGTTCGCGTCGATGAAGTCGACGGCCGAGCCGGCCGCCGCGCGGATGTCGTTCTCGGCGGACACGCCCGGGAACGCCCAGTTCGGGTTCTTGATGAACTCGGCGGTCGGCGTCTGCGCGCTGTTGACGACCACGCGCGTCGTGTCATGCCGCATCCGCGACGTGCATTCGTCGCCGGCCGTGACGATCGCGTCGCAGCCGATCACGAGGTCGGCTTCGCCCATCGCGATTCGCGTCGCGTGGATGTCGGTCGGCGCGTGCGAGATCTGCACGTGGCTCATCACGGCGCCGCCCTTCTGCGCGAGGCCCGTGACGTCGAGCACGGTCACGCCCTTGTTCTCCAGGTGCGCGGCCATGCCGAGCAGCGCGCCGATCGTGACGACGCCCGTGCCGCCGACGCCCGTGACGAGCACGCCGTAGGCGCGATCGATCGCCGGCAGCGCCGGCTCGGGAATCGGCGGCAGCGCGCCGCCGTCGACCGATACGGCCTTCGGCTTCTTCAACTGGCCGCCCTCGACCGTGACGAAGCTCGGGCAGAAGCCCTTCAGGCACGAGAAGTCCTTGTTGCAGCTCGACTGGTTGATCTGGCGCTTCGTGCCGAATTCGGTTTCGAGCGGCTCGACGGACAGGCAGTTCGACTGCACCGAGCAGTCGCCGCAGCCTTCGCACACCGCGTCGTTGATCACGACGCGCTTCGCCGGATCCGGATACGTGCCGCGCTTGCGGCGGCGGCGCTTCTCCGTCGCGCAGGTCTGGTCGTAGATCAGGATCGTCGTGCCGGCGATCTCGCGCAGCTCGCGTTGCACGTCGTCGAGCTGGTCGCGGTGATGGATCGTCACGCCCGGCGCGAGCAGCGCCTTCTGGCCGTCGTACTTTTCCGGCTCGTCGGTGACGATCACGATCTTCTTCGCGCCTTCGGACGCGAGCTGGTGCGTGATCTGCGGCACCGTCAGCACGCCGTCGACCGGCTGGCCGCCCGTCATTGCGACGGCGTCGTTGTAGAGGATCTTGTAGGTGATGTTCGCCTTCGACGAGATCGCCGCGCGCACCGCCAGCAGGCCCGAGTGGAAATAGGTGCCGTCGCCGAGGTTCGCGAACACGTGCTTTTCGTCGGTGAACGGCGCCTGGCCGATCCACGGCACGCCTTCGCCGCCCATCTGGCTGAAGGTGCTCGTGCTGCGGTCCATCCACACCGTCATGTAGTGGCAGCCGATCCCGGCGATCGCGCGCGAGCCTTCCGGCACGTTGGTCGACGTGTTGTGCGGGCAGCCCGAGCAGAACCACGGCTTGCGCTCGGTCTGCACGTGCGGCTTCGCGAGCGCCATTTCCTTCGCGTTGATCACCGCGAGCCGCGCGGCGATGCGCGCGCGCACGTCGGACGGCAGCTCGAACTTCTCGAGGCGCGTCGCGATCGCCTTCGCGATGATCGCGGGCGACAGTTCGTAGTGCGCGGGCAGCAGCCAGTTGCCCATCGGCACCGACCATTCGCCGCCGGCGCCGTCCTTCTCGTCGAACTTGCCGAATACGCGCGGGCGCTGCGCATCGGGCCAGTTGTACAGCTCTTCCTTGATCGCGTATTCGAGGATCTGGCGCTTTTCCTCGACGACGAGGATTTCGTCGAGGCCGCGCGCGAAGGCCTGCGCGCCTTGCGCCTCGAGCGGCCACACGCAGCCGACCTTGTAGAGGCGGATGCCGATCCGCGCGCAGGTTTCGTCGTCGAGGCCGAGGTCGCTCAGCGCCTGGCGCACGTCGAGGTACGCCTTGCCGCCCGTCATGATCCCGAAGCGCGCGGTTGGCGAGTCGATCTCGATCCGGTCGAGCTTGTTCGCGCGCACATAGGCGAGCGCCGCGTACCACTTGTAGTCCAGCAGCCGCGCTTCCTGCACGAGCGGCGGGTCGGGCCAGCGGATGTTCAGGCCGCCTTCCGGCAGGATGAAGTCGGTCGGCAGCACGATCTCGGTGCGATGCGGGTCGATGTCGACCGACGCCGACGATTCGACCACGTCGGTCACGCACTTGAGCGCGACCCACAGGCCCGAGTAGCGGCTCATCGCCCAGCCGTGCAGGCCGAAGTCGAGATATTCCTGCACGTTGGACGGGAACAGCACCGGCAGCCCGCAGGCCTTGAAGATGTGTTCGGACTGGTGCGCGAGCGTCGACGATTTCGCCGCGTGGTCGTCGCCGGCGAGCACCAGCACGCCGCCGTGCGGCGACGAGCCGGCCGAGTTCGCGTGCTTGAACACGTCGCCGGTGCGGTCGACGCCCGGCCCCTTGCCGTACCACATGCCGAACACGCCGTCGTACTTCGCGCCGGGGTACAGGTTCACCTGCTGCGAGCCCCACACGGCGGTGGCGGCGAGATCTTCGTTGAGACCGGGCTGGAAGACGATCTGGTGGGAGGCGAGGTGCTGCTTGGCCTTCCACAGCGAGAGGTCGAGGCCGCCGAGCGGCGAACCGCGGTAACCGGAGATGAAGCCGGCCGTGTTGAGGCCGGCGGCGCGGTCGCGTTCCTGCTGGAGCATCGGCAGGCGCACGAGCGCCTGGATGCCGCTCATGTACGCGCGGCCGCGTTCGAGCGTGTATTTGTCGTCGAGCGTGACGGACTTCAGCGCGGCTTCGAGCGAAGCGCGTTGGTCTGCGTCTAGCGGGGCATTCATTGAACAGTCTCCTCCACCCAGTTTGGGATCACCAAAGCTTCAAGTGCGTCGACGTCTTGTGAACGTCTCGGCAGTGGCCGGCATATTGGCCGGTTTTAAGCGATGGTAGCACTGGGATAAACCCGTCGCCCACCGGCCGGTTGGCCACCGCGCGTCGACGAAACGGCGTGCCGCCATGCGTTACATCATGTAAAAGCATGTAAAGCCGGCCCCATCTTCGTACAAATGCCGTTAATCTTGTCGGCCTGCCGGAGGTGCCCGGCCGCGTCGGCCCGTTCCGACGCAACCGGGGAGGCGCCGGCAGTTTTTAAGGAGGTGCAATGAACACACGTCATATCCAGAGTTTCCTGATCGTGTCCACGGCGTTTTTCGCGATGACCGGCCCGGTGCACGCGCGCGGCGCGAGCGCACTGGCGGCAGCCGGCGCGCAGATGCGTCAGATCGCGCCGGCGCAGGACGCAGCCGCGCAGCCGGCCGAGCGCGCCATCGCAGCGAAGGCGAACGTGCGTTGATCCGTTCGCGCGGCCGCCGGGCCGCGCCGACACGCGCAGAACGACAAAAGGGCGGGAATCGCAAGATTCCCGCCCTTTTTTCTTGTGCCGCCGATATGCGCGCGGCCGTCTGCGTCAGGCCTTGTCCTGGACCACGCCGCGGCGGATCTGATCGAGCTCGATCGATTCGAACAGCGCCTTGAAGTTGCCTTCGCCGAAGCCCTGGTTGCCCTTGCGCTGGATGATCTCGAAGAAGATCGGGCCGATCTGGTTCTCGGTGAAGATCTGCAGCAGCAGGTCGTCGCGGGCGCCGTCGATCAGGATCTTGCGCTTCTTCAGCTCGTCGAGCGATTCGCCGTGGTTCGGCACGCGGCGGTCGACCAGCTCGTAATAGGTGTCGATCGTGTCGAGCAGCTTCACTTCCTTGCCGCGCAGGCCGTCGACCGCGCCGTAGATGTCGTTCGTGCCGAGCGCGATGTGCTGGATGCCTTCGCCGTGATACGCGTCGAGGTATTCCTGGATCTGGCCGGCCGTGTCCGAGCCTTCCTCGTTGATCGGGATCCGGATCTTGCCGCACGGCGACGTCATCGCCTTCGACTTCACGCCCGTCACCTTGCCTTCGATGTCGAAGTAGCGCACTTCGCGGAAGTTGAACAGGCGCTCGTAGAACTCGGCCCATTCCTGCATGCGGCCGCGATGCACGTTGTGCGTCAGGTGGTCGATGTAGGTGAGGCCGTGGCCGGCCGGGTTCGGGTTCGCGCCGGCGATCGGCTCGAAGTCGACGTCATAGATGCTGATGTCGCCGATCGCACCGGGCTGCGCGCCGTTCTTGCCGCGCCAGCGGTCGACGAAATAGATCAGCGAATCCCCGATGCCCTTGATCGCCGGGATGTTCAGCTCCATCGGGCCCGTCTTGTTGTCGAAGCCCCACGCGCCGAGGTCGAGCGCGTGCTTGTACGCCTTCGCGGCGTCCTGCACGCGAAACGCGATCGCGCAGATCGACGGGCCGTGCAGGCGCGCGAAGCGTTGTGCGAACGAATCGGGTTCGGCGTTGATGATGAAGTTGATGTCGCCCTGGCGGTAGACCGTCACGTCCTTGTGGCGATGGCGTGCGATCGCGGTGAAACCCATCCGCTCGAACAGCTGTCCGAGCGCTTTCGGATCCGGTGCGGTGTATTCGATGAATTCGAAGCCGTCGGTGCCGACGGGATTCTCCCAGTTGGGGATCTGCATGCCGTGTCTCCTGTGTGCGGTGCGAGCGGCCGGGGCGAGGTGGGGAACCCGGCCGGTTTCAAGTCGAAGGAGATGCGTGCCGCGGCGCGCGCAACGCATCGCTCCATGCGACAAAGTGTAGCGGGCAGAGGAGAGCGTAAACTTGCGAACTTAATTGTCCGTGCCTACGATGGCGCAATTTACAGTCTCGAAATAATCATCGGAGGGCAGAAAATGGCGCAAGCCGAATTGGATGCCATCGACCGGCGGATTCTCGCGATTCTCCAGGAGAACGGCCGCCTGTCGAACCAGGAGATCGCCGAGCGCGTGAACCTGTCGCCGAGCCCGTGCCTGCGGCGAATCCGCCGGCTCGAGGAAATCGGCGTGATCACCGGCTACGTCGCGCTGCTCGATCCGCAGAAGCTCGGGCTCGACCTGCTCGCCTATGTGAGTGTGCGACTCGAGAAGCGGGGCGGCCTGGCGCCGGTCCGGGCCGACGAGACGTCGGCGCGCGCGGGCGCGACCCACGCAGAACTGTTCCGCGCGGCCGTGCAGACCTGGCCGGAAGTGGTCGCGTGCCATGCGATGACGGGCGACATGGATTACCTGCTGCGCGTGCAGGTCGAGGACATGGCGCACTTCTCCCGCTTCGTGCAGGAGCATTTGCTGCACCACCCGTCGGTGATCGACGTGAAGACGAGCTTCTCGCTCGAGTGCTTCAAGGAGACGACGGCGTTGCCGATCCGGTCGGTACGCTAGCGCGCGGCGGGGAAGAGGGCAAGGAAGAAGGGCCGGGCGCCCCGCGGGGCAGCCCGGTCGGCCGATGTCACGCCGTCAGCGTGGCGGGCATCAGCGATTCGATGAACTTCGACGTGCGGTGCGCCTGGCGCTTCAGCGCATAGTCGAACACCGCGGCCTGTTCCTGCAGCATCTCGGCGAGGATCGTCGAGTGGTCGGCCGGCGGCAGCGACAGGTACGCATCGGCTTCGCCGTACGCGTATTCGATGCGCATCCCGGACTTCTTCGCGATGTGCATCATCGTCGCGTTGCGCGACAGGCAATGCATGTACAGCATCGTCACGCGGGTGTTGCGGCTGCGGATCGCCGCGCGCTCGAACAGCTTCGAGCCGACGCCGCGGCCGCGGGCGCTTTCGAGCACCGACACGCCGAATTCGGCCGTGCGCTTGTCGCCTTCGACCGGCAGGTAAGCCAGGTGGCCGACGCCGATCAGTTCGAGCGCATGGTCGAACACGCCGAACACGGTGTCGCGCCCGAAGTCGAGCGTCCGGACATAGTTCTCGATCACGTGGTCGGGCACCATCTGGCCGAAGCGCAGCAGGCGGTCCTCTTCGTCGAGCGAGAGAAAGTGGGTGAGCATGCGCTCACGGTCTTTGGAAGCCAGTTCCCTGACGAGAACCGGCGCAGTACCGGCGTGGCCGACGGCATCGGCACGGCGGTTGGATTGCGTGTTCATCGTGGGTTCCTCAGTGTGGTGCTGCACAAATGTGTTGTGCGACGCAGCGCATTTTACCCGAGCGGGGTTGGGGAAAACCCGTATTTGACGTTATTTGTGCTGAGGGGAAATTCTAAATCCGCTTAGTTAATTCGTTATCTATTTGATTTTTAACGGATTTAAAATTCATCATATGAAATGCGCGGCGCGCTGCCGCAGTGTGCCCGCCACGCAACGCATGCTGCTCTGCGGCAATCACGCGCCCGCCGACAGCCCCCGCTCCATCAGGTCGATCACCTGTTCGGCGAAGTCGCGGTAGCCGAGACGGCCGCCCGGCTTGAGCCACGTGAACGTCCAGTTGATCATCCCGAACACCATCATCGTGACCGACGTCTGGTTTTCCTTGGAGATCCGGTCCGGATACGCGCGCGCGAGCTGGCGCGCGAAGGCCGCGACGATGTCGCGCTGGCGGTCCAGCACGATTTCGCGCTGCGCATCCTCCAGATACTTCACGTCGTTGAGCAGCGCGACGTGGCGGCTGTGCGACGTCTCGTACTCGGCGAGGAACGCCCGCACCAGTTCGGCGAACGCGTCGCGCTCGCTGAGGCCGCGCCGCTGGCTGGCGCCTTCGACCTCGGCGATGATCAGCATCAACCGTTTCGTGTAGCGGTCGAGCAGGTCGAACAGGATTGCTTCCTTGCTCTCGTAATAGTGATAGAGACGCGCCTTCGACGTGCCGCTCGCGGTCGCGAGATCGGACATCGACGTGCTCGGATAGCTCGTTTGCGCGAATTTCTCGGCGGCGAGATCGAGGATCTGCTCGCGCTGGGATTCGTGGTCGGGCGCTCGGGTACGGGCCATGGTGGAATGCGAAAGAGTAGCGTTAGCGGGGCGCGGCGGGCGCGCGTACCTGCGTGAAAGAGAGGGCGGCCGGCGCGTCGTCCTGCAACTCGAGCCGGCCGGCTGCCGCGAGCTCGCGGCAGCGCCACCACGCGATCGAGTCGCTGACGAACAGCCCGCCGCGGTCGGCGCCGGCCATGATGCCGCCGACGATGCGTTGTGCGGGCTGCCAGCCGGGTTCCGCGTGCGCGGCGATCAGCGCGTCGAGGTCGGCGTACTGGCCGCTCTTGATCGTGTTGCTCACCCAGTAGCGCAACTCGGCATTCAGGTGCTTGGCCTCCTGCCATTCGAGCGCGAGGCGGCCGATGCGCAGCACCGAGACCGGCGCGGCCATCGGCCGTTTGCGTGCGAGCGCCGCCGGCGAGAACATCCCCGTCGAACAGGCCTGGTCGGTGCGGGTCAGCGCCGCGCGCTGCGGTGCGTCCAGGTCGGCGGCCGACAGCCGCACCTCGTTCAGGCGCTGCGGCACGTTGCGCAGGTGATAGGCGACGCGGCGCAGCAGCAGTTTGTCGCCGACGCTCGGCGCGTGCCACACGACCACCTGGCCGGTGTCCATCGCGAGCTGGTCGAGGCGGGCGAACTCGCCCTGGATTTCCGCATTCCAGTCGGGAATCTGATCGCCGAGCACGCGCTGCCAGAAGGCGGCGCGCGTGTCGGGCGTCTCGTCGGCGCCCTTCAGTGGCCCGACCGCGAGATCGTCGAGCAATCCGACGACGCGCTCGTCGCGTCCGGCTTGCGCGAGCGCCTCGCGTAGCGACGCGGCGGCGGTGCCGCCCTGAATCACGTGAATGGTACTCATCGGCCTGTCATCGAACAAAAGAAAACCGCCGGACGGGCGGACGCGATGACGTCCAGCCGGCCGGCGGCCCCTAGTGTAAGCGAGATGTGTGACGACGAGAAACCGGCACGCCGCGCCGGTACGACGCCGCTCAACGCTCGTCGAAGCTTACGACGACCTTGTCGCTGATCGGGTGGCACTGGCACGTGAGCACGAAGCCGTCCTTCACTTCGTGTTCCTCGAGCGTGTAGTTCTTTTCCATCCGCACTTCGCCTTCGACCACCTTCGCTCGGCACGTGCAGCACACGCCGCCCTTGCACGCGTAGGGCAACGCGAGGCCCGCGCGCAGGCCGACGTCGAGCAGGCTCACGCCTTCGTACGGCAGACGCAGCTTGCGCTTCTTGCCGTCGAGCACGATTTCGAGGTCCGCGGCCGGCGTCGTGTCGGTGATCTCGACGACGGGGGCGCCGGCCTGCGGCAGCGGCGTGCCGAAGCGTTCGACATGGACCTTCGCCTGCGGCACGCCGGCTGCTTTCAGCGCGGCTTCGGCTGCGTCCATCATCGGCGCGGGGCCGCAGATGAACGCTTCGTCGATCGCGTCGGCGGGCATCAGCGTGGCGAGGAATTCCGCGCATTTCGCCTGGTCGAGGACGCCATTGAACAGCTCGACGTCCTGCTGGTCATCCGACAGCACGTGATACAGGACGAAGCGGTTCATGTAGCGGTTCTTCAGGTCCTCGAGCTCCTCCGCGAACATGATCGCGTCGACGCTGCGGTTGCCGTAGATCAGCGTGAACGTGCTGCGCGGTTCGAGTTCGAGCGTCGTCTTCACGATCGCGAGCACCGGCGTGATGCCCGAGCCGCCGGAGAACGCGACGTACTGCTTGCCGTGATCGGCGTTCAGGTGCGTGAAGAAGCGGCCGTCCGGCGTCATCACGTCGATCGTGTGGCCCGGCTTCAGCGTGTCGAACGCGAAATTCGAGAAACGGCCGCCGCGCACGCGCTTGATGCCGATGCGCAGTTCGCCGTCCCGGTCGTAGTCGGTCGTGCCGACACAGATCGAGTACGAGCGGCGCGTTTCCTCGCCGTCGATATGGGTCTTCAGCGTGACGAACTGGCCCTGCGTGAAGCGGAACGCGTCGCGCAGCTCCGGCGGCACGTCGAAGGAGACGGTAACGGCGTCGGCGGTCTCGGGGCGCACGTCGCGGATACGCAGCGGGTGAAATTGCGGAGTCGCCATGATCAATAGGGTTTGAAGTAGTCGAAGGGTTCGCGGCAGTCGACGCAGCGATACAGCGCCTTGCAGGCCGTGGACGCGAATTGCGCGAGACGCTCGGTGCGGGCGGAGCCGCAGCGCGGGCAAACCGGCGCCGCGACTGGCCGCGGCACGAAACGCACGACGGTTTCCCGTGGCGCGGCGCTGCCGCACTGACCGACGGGCGGCGCGATGCCGTAGGCGCGCAGCTTCTCGCGCGCTTCCTGCGTGATCCAGTCGGTCGTCCACGCGGGCGCGAGCACCGTCTCGATCCGGTGCGGCGGCAGCTCGGCGGCCTGCAGCGCGGCGGCGATGTCCTCGGCGATCTGCGACATGGCCGGACAGCCGGAGTAGGTCGGCGTGATCACGACTTCGAGCAGGCCGTCGTCCGCGCGACGGACGTCGCGCAGGATGCCGAGCTCGCGGATCGACACAACCGGGATTTCGGGATCGGGCACCGCTTCGAGCACATCCCACGCACGCGCGAGCAACGGATCGTGGCGATGCGCGGCGGGCGTGGCGTCGGCGGGTGTGGCGGTCTGGACGGACATCGTCGGGCTCCGTTGGGTCGGCCGGTTACCAGCTCGCGCCGGGGTGCTGGCGCGCGAGGCTCTGCATTTCCGCGAGCAGATAGCCCATGTGCTCGGAGTGCTCGCCCTGCTTGCCGGTCGTCACATGCTGGACGGGTGCCGGCAGGGTGAGCGTCGCCTCCGCGAGCGCATCGTCCACGTCCGCGCGCCACGCGGCTTCGAGCGCGGCCGGTGCCGGTGCGATGCCCAGTGCGGCGACGGCGTCGTCGATCGCGTCGGCCGCGAAGAATTCGCGCGTGTACGGAATCAGGTAATCGAGCGCGGCCTGCGCGCGGCGATGCGATTCGTCGGTGCCGTCGCCGAGGCGCACCAGCCATTCGCGCGCGTGCTGCACGTGATAGCGGGTCTCCTTCACCGATTTCGCGGCGATCGCGGCGAGGTGCGCGTCCGTCGACGTTTCGAGCGCCGTCCACACGTGCAGCATCAGCGTCGCGTAGAGGAAGTTGCGCACGATCGTCACCGCGTAGTCCTTGTCGGCGTGCGCGGTGCCGGCGATCGGGCCGTAGTGCGGCAGCTCGGAGAGCGTGAAGTTCGCGAATTCGCGCTCGGTGCGGAAGTACGCGTAATCGTCTTCCGTCTTCGCCGCGCCGTTGAGCTGGCGCTCGAGTTCGGCTGCGTGCGTATACAGCATGCGGGCCTGGCCGATGAGGTCGAGGCTCATGTTGGTGAGCGCGATGTCTTCCTCGAGGATCGGGCCGTGGCCGCACCATTCGGCGTTGCGCTGACCGAGGATCAGCGCATTGTCCGCAAGGCGCAGCACGTAGGAGAGGTGTTCGGGCGTGATCGTCATGGCGCGGGCGTTACATGTGGTTGACTTCGTCGGGCAGCGTGTAGAACGTCGGGTGACGGTAGATCTTGTCGCCCGCCGGTTCGAACAGCTCGGCCTTCTCGGCCGGATCCGACGCGGTGATCGCCGACGACGGCACCACCCAGATGCTCACGCCTTCCTGGCGGCGCGTGTAGACGTCGCGCGCCATGCGCAGCGCCATCGACGCGTCGGCCGCGTGCAGGCTGCCGCAATGCTTGTGGTCGAGGCCCTGCTTGCTGCGCACGAACACTTCCCAGATCGGCCATTCCTTGTTCATCACTCTCTCCTGAATCTGTATTCGATGGTTGCCGCTCAGGCGGCGTGCTGTTCGGCGCGGGCGCGGCGCTTCGCTTCGTGCGCGAGCGCGGCTTCGCGTACCCACGCGCCGTCGTCGTGCGCCTTCACGCGGGTCGCGAGGCGTTCCTTGTTGCAAGGGCCGTCGCCGTTGACGACGCGCCAGAATTCATCCCAGTCGATCGCGCCGTAGTCGTGGTGGCCGCGCGCGTCGTTCCATTTCAGGTCCGGGTCGGGCAGCGTCACGCCGAGGACCTTCGCCTGGTCGACCGTCGCGTCGACGAACTTCTGCCGCAGGTCGTCGTTCGAGATCCGCTTGATGCCCCATTTCGCGGACTGGCTGCTGTGGACCGAATCGGCATCGCTCGGGCCGAACATCATCAGCACCGGCCACCACCAGCGGTTCACGGCCTGCTGGACCATCGCGCGCTGCGCGTCGGTGCCCTTCATCATCGACAGCAGCGCATCGAAACCCTGGCGCTGGTGGAACGACTCTTCCTTGCACACGCGGATCATCGCGCGCGCGTACGGGCCGTATGTGCAGCGGCACAGCGGAATCTGGTTCATGATCGCGGCGCCGTCGACGAGCCAGCCGATCACGCCGACGTCGGCCCAGGTCGGCGTCGGGTAGTTGAAGATGCTCGAGTATTTCGCCTTGCCGGCGTGCAGCGCGTCGATCAGCGCATCGCGCGAGACGCCGAGCGTTTCGGCTGCGCTATATAGATAGAGGCCGTGGCCGGCTTCGTCCTGGACTTTCGCGAGCAGGATCGCCTTGCGCTTCAGGCTCGGCGCGCGCGAGATCCAGTTGCCTTCCGGCAGCATGCCGACCACTTCCGAGTGCGCATGCTGCGAGATCTGGCGGACCAGCGTCTTGCGATAGGCGTCGGGCATCCAGTCCTGCGGTTCGATCTTGCCGTCCGCGGCCATGACCGCGTCGAACCGCGCCTGCTCGGGCGACTCGGCTGCGGCGTCGAGCGGCGCGACGTTGCCGGGGATGTCGAGGGATTGCGTGTACATGGCGGAGATTCCCGTCCGGTTGAATGTGTGCGAAGTATAAACCAACCGACCGGTCGGTTAATAAATTTCTTGTGCATTTGCGGCAAGACTGGGGTAAACGAGAGGCGTCGGGGCTCGATCGCTGCACGCGAAGGCGGTTCGGCGCGTGAGATCGGCGGCTTCTGCGGCACAATGCCCGCTTTCCGATGAGGATTTCGCCGATGTCATTTCGAAGCAGTTTCGTCGCGACCGTGCTGGGCGCGTCCATGTTCCTGTCGCCGCTCGCGGCCTCGGCCTCGGCCCAGGCCGGTTGGGTCGCCGCGTGGGCGACGGCGTTGCAGCCGATTCCCGACCTCGCTGCGCCGCCGCCGCTCTATCGTGCGCCCGACGTCGCCGGCCGGACCGTTCGGCAGATCGTCTATCCGACCGTATCGGGACATGCCGCGCGAATTCGGGTGAGCAATGCATATGGTCGCGCACCGCTGGTGATCGACGCCGCGGGCCTTGCGCGCGCGGGCGACGGCGCGGCGCTGGCCGATGGGTCGGGCACGGCCGTGCGCTTCGGCGGCAAGGCGTCGGTGACGCTCGGGCCGGGCCAGGAACTCGAAAGCGACCCGGTGACGATCGACGTGACAGCCGGGCGGCCGTATGCGATCAGCCTGCGGATGGGGGCGAACCAGCGGATGACCGTGTGGCACCGGGTGTCGAACCAGTTCAATTACGTATCGGCGCCGGGCGATCACGTGAACGACCCGGGTGCCGGCGCATTCCGCACGCGCTTTACCCAGTATGCATGGGTGACCGAATTGGCCGTCGAGGCCGGCGCCGCGCGGGCGAGTGTCGCGGCGATCGGGGACTCGATCACCGACGGCCTGCGCTCCAGCCTGAACCGCAACCGTCGCTGGCCGGACGCGCTGGCTCTCCGGCTGACCGCGGCAGGTTCGAATACGCTCGGCGTGGTGAATCTCGGGATCAGCGGCAACCGGCTGCTCAGCGATTCGGCGTGCTACGGCACGTCGCTCGCGTCGCGGTTCGAGCGCGATGCGCTTTCGCGCGCGGGGGTGAAGGCGGCGATCGTGCTGATCGGCATCAACGACATCAACTTCGCGACGATGCCGCCCCGGGCGGGGCTCGATTGTGACAGCCCGCATACGCAGGTCACGGCCGCATCGTTGATCGACGGCTACCGCCGGTTGATCGAGGCCGCGCACCGCCAGGGCGTGAAGGTGTTCGGTGCAACGCTTACGGCTGCTGCATTGCCGGCCGGGCGCGAGGCGATCCGGCTCGAGGTGAACCGGTGGATTCGGAGCGGCGGCGGGTTCGACGGTGTGGTCGACTTCGACGCGGTGCTGCGTGATCCGGCGCGCCCGAGTGTGCTGCTGCGCCGATACGACAGCGGTGACGGCATTCACCCGAGCGACGCCGGCTACACGGCGATGGCTGAGGCGGTGCCGATTGAGCAACTGCACGCCGCGGTTGGCGGCAAGTGAAATCGCCCAGTACATATATATAGAGAAAGGGAGTGCGACCAGCCGCCAGCTGCCTCAGGATCGCGGGTGGTGCGTAGTCCGTCGAACCCCCGGCCCCGTGCGCGGCAGCGCACGGGGGCTTTTTCAAAATATTTTCACAAAGGGGTTGCGTCGGCAGGGGCGGGTGCCTACAATCACGCCTCTTTCGCGCTAACGGAAACGCGGCGCGGGAGGAAGGGAAGCGGTGCTGACGGGGAAGGTTGTAGAAGCCCCGGCGC
>NZ_JBEPLG010000014.1:0-178059 GCF_040545115.1 Burkholderia sp. 567 | reverse complement strand
GACAACGTGTCGATCACGGTGAAGCTGATCGCTCCGATCGCGATGGAAGAAGGTCTGCGCTTCGCAATCCGCGAAGGTGGCCGTACCGTCGGCGCCGGCGTCGTCGCCAAGATCATCGAGTAAGATCGACGATCCGCGGATCCCTCCGGGGTCCGCGATTCCACGGTACGCAGTTGTACCGTCGAAACCGGGTGTCCAGTCTGATCTGGCACCCGGTTTTGTCTTTGTGGCGCGCGTCGCGGTATTGACAAACGCCCACCACCGCTGCGAATTTTCGTGTAGAATCGCGGGCTTAGCAGTGGAAGTACCGTTCGGGACGTGTCGCCTCGCTCCCCGCAGGCAACAGGTTTCGCGTTCTTTTAGTGTCCGGCGATGCAACATCGCCTCGCTCTTTTCAAGGAATCGTCATGCAGCAACAGAAAATCCGCATTCGCCTGAAGGCTTTCGACTACCGTTTGATCGATCAATCGGCTGCCGAGATCGTCGATACCGCGAAGCGGACTGGTGCAATCGTCCGTGGCCCGGTGCCGCTGCCGACGCGCATCCAGCGTTTTGACATCCTGCGTTCGCCGCACGTCAACAAGACGTCGCGCGATCAGCTCGAAATCCGTACCCACCAGCGCCTGATGGACATCGTCGATCCGACCGACAAGACGGTTGACGCGCTGATGAAGCTCGATCTGCCGGCTGGCGTCGACGTGGAAATCAAGCTGCAGTAAGGCTTTCAGCGCCAACCGGCTTGTCGGGTGGCGCTAAGTCTTTGATTGCTTGCGGAAATCGTGAAGTCGGGCTATAATGCTTGGCTTTTCGCGTATTCGCATAAAAAAGTTGGGCCTTGCGTGCCCGGCATTTTGTAAATCAGCCCCGACCAATCGCAGTCGGGAATGGAGAAAATGATGAGCCTTGGACTCGTAGGTCGCAAGGTTGGCATGACCCGTATCTTCACGGCTGAAGGGGATTCGATTCCCGTCACCGTGCTGGACGTGTCGGACAACCGCGTGACGCAGATCAAGACTGTTGAAACCGACGGCTACACGGCCGTGCAGGTTGCATTCGGCTCCCGCCGCGCATCGCGCGTGACGAAGCCGCTGGCAGGTCATCTCGCCAAAGCCGGTGTCGAAGCCGGTGAAATCCTCAAGGAATTCCGCATTGACGCGGCCAAGGCAGCCGAGCTGTCGAATGGCGCCGTTGTCGGTGCCGATCTTTTCGAAGTAGGCCAGAAGGTCGACGTGCAAGGCGTGTCGATCGGTAAGGGCTACGCCGGTACGATCAAGCGTTACAACTTCTCCTCCGGCCGTGCCACGCACGGTAACTCGCGCTCGCACAACGTGCCGGGCTCGATCGGTATGGCGCAGGATCCGGGTCGTGTTTTCCCGGGTAAGCGCATGACGGGTCACCTCGGTGACGTTACGGTGACGGTGCAGAACCTCGAAATCGCTCGTATCGACGCAGAGCGCAAGCTGCTGCTCGTCAAGGGCGCGATTCCGGGCGCGAAGGGCGGCAAGGTTTTCGTGACGCCGGCCGTCAAGACCAAGGGGGCGAAATAATGGAACTCAAGCTCCTGAACGAAAATGGTCAGGAAGGTGCAGTGGTCAACGCGTCGGACGTCGTGTTCGGTCGTGACTACAACGAAGCGCTGATCCACCAGGTCGTCGTCGCGTACCAGGCGAATGCTCGCCAGGGTAACCGCGCACAGAAGGACCGTGAGCAAGTCAAGCACACCACCAAGAAGCCGTGGCGTCAGAAGGGTACGGGTCGCGCTCGTGCCGGTATGTCGTCGAGCCCGCTGTGGCGTGGCGGTGGTCGCATCTTCCCGAACTCGCCGGAAGAAAACTTCTCGCACAAGGTCAACAAGAAGATGCATCGCGCAGGTCTCTGCTCGATCTTCTCGCAGCTGGCCCGTGAAGGCCGTCTGTCGGTCGTCGAGGACATCATCCTCGAAGCGCCGAAGACCAAGCTGCTGGCTGACAAATTCAAGACCATGGGTCTCGACTCCGTGCTGATCATTACGGATACGGTCGACGAGAACCTGTACCTGGCTTCGCGCAACCTGCCGCACGTGGCGATTGTCGAGCCGCGCTACGCTGACCCGCTGTCGCTGATCTACTTCAAGAAAGTGCTGGTCACGAAGGCTGCGGTCGCCCAGATCGAGGAGTTGCTGTCATGAGCGAGATTCGCAAAAACGATCATCGTTTGATGCAGGTCCTGCTCGCACCGGTGATCTCGGAAAAGGCGACGCTGGTTGCCGACAAGAACGAGCAAGTCGTGTTCGAAGTCGCACCGGATGCCACGAAGCAGGAAGTGAAGGCGGCTGTCGAGCTGCTGTTCAAGGTTGAAGTTGATTCGGTCAACGTGCTGGTCCAGAAGGGCAAGCAAAAGCGTTTCGGCCGTTCGATGGGTCGCCGCAAGGACGTGAAGAAGGCGTACGTTTGCCTGAAGCCCGGCCAGGAAATCAACTTTGAAGCGGAGGCCAAGTAATCATGGCAATCGTGAAAGTTAAACCGACTTCGCCGGGTCGCCGCGCGATGGTCAAGGTGGTCAACAAGAATCTGCACCAGGGCAAGCCGTTCGCGGCACTGCTCGACTCGCAGAGCTCGACCGCCGGCCGTAACAACAACGGCCGTATCACCACGCGTCACAAGGGTGGTGGTCACAAGCAGCACTATCGTATCGTCGATTTCCGTCGCACGAAGGATGGCATCCCGGCAAAGGTCGAGCGTCTCGAGTACGACCCGAACCGTAGCGCGAACATCGCGCTGGTGCTCTACGCAGACGGCGAGCGTCGCTACATCATCGCCCCGAAGGGCCTGACCGTCGGCCAACAGCTGATGTCGGGTTCGGAAGCGCCGATCCGTGCAGGCAACACGCTGCCGATCCGCAACATTCCGGTCGGTACGACGATCCACTGCATCGAGATGCTGCCGGGCAAGGGCGCGCAAATGGCGCGTTCGGCTGGCACGTCGGCCATGCTGCTGGCACGCGAAGGCGTCTACGCGCAGGTTCGTCTGCGTTCGGGCGAAATCCGCCGCGTGCACATCGAGTGCCGTGCAACGATCGGTGAAGTCGGCAACGAAGAGCATAGCCTGCGCCAGATCGGCAAGGCTGGCGCGAACCGCTGGCGCGGTATCCGCCCGACGGTGCGCGGCGTTGCGATGAACCCGGTTGATCACCCGCACGGTGGTGGTGAGGGCAAGACGGCTGCAGGTCGCGACCCGGTGAGCCCGTGGGGTACGCCGGCTAAGGGTTATCGCACCCGCAGCAACAAGCGCACGACGACGATGATCGTTCAGCGCCGTCACAAGCGTTAAGGAGTAGGCAATGGCACGTTCTGTAAAAAAAGGTCCGTTCTGCGACGCCCATTTGCTGAAGAAAGTTGAGGCGGCTGCAGCTTCGCGCGACAAAAAGCCGATCAAGACCTGGTCGCGTCGCTCGACGATTCTGCCGGATTTCATCGGCCTGACGATCGCTGTTCACAACGGCCGTCAACACGTTCCGGTGTACATCTCGGAAAACATGGTCGGCCACAAGCTTGGCGAGTTCGCACTGACCCGTACGTTCAAGGGTCACGCGGCCGACAAGAAGGCCAAGAAATAAGGGGCAATCAAGATGGAAGTGAAAGCAATTCATCGCGGTGCCCGCATCTCGGCGCAAAAAACGCGCCTTGTGGCTGACCAGATCCGCGGTTTGCCGGTCGACAAGGCGCTGAACGTCCTGACGTTCTCGCCGAAGAAGGCGGCTGGCATCGTGAAGAAGGTTGTGCTGTCGGCAATCGCGAATGCGGAGCACAACGAAGGCGCTGATATCGACGAGCTCAAGATCAAGAGCATCTACGTCGACAAGGCTGCATCGCTCAAGCGTTTCACCGCGCGCGCCAAGGGCCGCGGTAACCGCATCGAGAAGCAATCCTGTCACATCACTGTGACGGTCGGGAATTAAGGAGCCATACGATGGGACAGAAAATTCATCCGACTGGCTTCCGCCTGGCTGTCAGCCGCAATTGGGCTTCGCGTTGGTACGCGAACAACAACAATTTCGCGGCGATGCTGCAGGAAGACATCGGTGTTCGTGAGTACCTGAAGAAGAAGCTGAAGAACGCTTCGGTCGGTCGGGTCGTCATCGAGCGTCCGGCAAAGAACGCGCGCATCACGATTTACAGCTCGCGTCCGGGCGTCGTCATCGGCAAGAAGGGCGAGGATATCGAACAGCTGAAGACGGAACTGCAACGCCGCATGGGCGTGCCGGTTCACGTCAACATCGAAGAGATCCGCAAGCCGGAAACCGATGCGCAACTGATCGCTGACTCGATCACGCAACAGCTCGAGCGCCGGATCATGTTCCGTCGCGCGATGAAGCGTGCGATGCAGAACGCGATGCGTCTGGGTGCCCAAGGCATCAAGATCATGAGCGCAGGCCGTCTGAACGGTATCGAAATCGCTCGTACGGAGTGGTATCGCGAAGGTCGCGTGCCGCTTCACACGCTGCGTGCCGATATCGACTACGCGACTTCGGAAGCGAAGACGACCTACGGCATCATCGGTGTCAAGGTTTGGGTATACAAGGGCGACACGCTCGGCCGCAACGATGCGCCGGTGGTCGAAGAAGTAGCCGAAGACAAGCGTCCGCGTCGCAATGCGCGTCCGGGCGACCGTCGTCCGCGCCGTGACGGCGAAGGCGGCGCTCCGGGTGCTCGCCGTGGCGCACCGCGCCGTGGCGCCGGCAAGCCCGAAGACGGCAAGACTGGAGAATAACGATGCTGCAACCGAAACGCAGAAAGTATCGTAAAGAGCAGAAGGGTCGTAACACCGGCAAGGCGACGCGCGGCAACGCAGTGTCGTTCGGTGATTTCGGCCTGAAGGCGATCGGTCGCGGTCGTTTGACCGCACGTCAAATTGAAGCGGCGCGTCGTGCAATGACGCGTCACATCAAGCGTGGCGGTCGTATCTGGATCCGGATCTTCCCGGACAAGCCGATTTCGCAGAAGCCGGCCGAAGTGCGTATGGGTAACGGTAAGGGTAACCCGGAGTACTACGTCGCAGAGATCCAGCCGGGCAAGATGCTCTATGAAATGGACGGCGTAACCGAAGAACTGGCACGCGAAGCGTTCCGTCTGGCTGCAGCCAAGCTGCCGCTGAAGACGGCATTCATCGTGCGCCAGCTCGGCGCCTAAGGAGAAAACATGAAGGCTTCCGAACTTCTCCAGAAAGACCAGGCCGCGCTCAACAAGGAGCTGGCGGACCTGCTGAAGGCGCAATTCGGCCTGCGCATGCAACTCGCGACCCAGCAGCTCACGAACACGAGCCAGCTGAAGAAGGTTCGTCGCGACATCGCACGTGTGCGGACCGTCATGACTCAGAAGGCGAACCAGAAATGAACGATAGCGTGAAAACCTCGCTGAAGCGGACGCTGGTCGGTCGGGTCGTCAGCAACAAGATGGACAAGACCGTCACCGTGCTGATCGAGCACCGCGTCAAGCACCCGATCTACGGCAAGTATGTCGTGCGCTCGAAGAAGTACCACGCGCATGATGAAGCGAACACCTGCAACGAAGGCGATCTCGTCGAAATCCAGGAAACCCGTCCTGTTTCGAAGACGAAGGCCTGGACGGTGTCGCGCCTCGTCGAAGCGGCTCGCGTGATCTAAGCGGGTCCGTGCAGTAGGCAGTAACAGGCACTTCTCCACGAAGTGCTTGAAATCGCAAAGTTTTTGCTTGCGTGACCAGGATTATTTGTTATAATCCTGGTCTTCCCTCTTTATGGGAGCCCCGTCGCGGGCGAAGTTGGTGGGGGAAGCGGACTGGCGCCAGCCTGTCCGAAAGATTCACCGAATTGCGATGGCGGGTTTCGTTTGCCGTCGCTGCTGTTCCAACCCAAGCAGCCGATTGGCTGACGGGACCAAGACTGACCGAATGCATCATGGTGGTGCATCCGGATTAAGTTGGGAAAGACAAACCATGATCCAGACCGAATCTCGGCTCGAAGTAGCCGACAACACGGGTGCGCGTGAAGTCATGTGCATCAAGGTGCTCGGCGGCTCGAAGCGTCGTTATGCCGGCATTGGCGACATCATCAAGGTGACCGTCAAAGAAGCAACGCCGCGCGGGCGCGTGAAGAAAGGCGAAATCTACAACGCCGTGGTGGTCCGCACCGCCAAGGGTGTTCGCCGTCAAGACGGCTCGCTGATCAAGTTCGACGGCAACGCCGCTGTGCTTTTGAATAACAAGCTTGAGCCGATCGGCACCCGCATTTTCGGGCCGGTGACGCGTGAGCTGCGTAGCGAACGATTCATGAAGATCGTTTCGCTGGCGCCGGAAGTGCTGTAAGGAGTCGCGATGAACAAGATTCGCAAAGGTGACGAAGTTATCGTCGTCACTGGTAAGGACAAGGGCAAGCGCGGCGTCGTGCTGGCTGTCGGTGCTGAACATGTGACGGTTGAAGGTATCAACCTCGTCAAGAAGCATGTGAAGCCGAACCCGATGAAGGGTACGACGGGCGGCGTGGAAGCGAAGACGATGCCCCTGCATATTTCGAACGTCGCACTGGTCGACGCGAATGGCAAGGCGTCGCGTGTTGGCATCAAGGTCGAGGAAGGCAAGAAAGTTCGCTTCCTGAAGACGACCGGTGCCGTACTGAGCGCCTGACGCAGCGGAGTAAAAAATGGCTCGTTTTCAAGAGTTTTACAAAGAAAAGGTTGTGCCCGGCCTGATCGAGAAGTTCGGTTACAAGTCGGTCATGGAAGTGCCGCGCATCACCAAGATCACGCTGAACATGGGTCTTGGCGAAGCGATCGCTGACAAGAAGATCATCGAGAACGCCGTTGGCGACCTCACGAAGATCGCCGGCCAGAAGCCGGTCGTCACGAAGGCACGCAAGGCAATCGCAGGCTTCAAGATCCGCCAAGGTTATCCGATTGGCGCGATGGTGACGCTGCGCGGCCGTGCGATGTACGAATTCCTCGACCGTTTCGTGACCGTCGCCCTGCCCCGCGTGCGTGACTTCCGCGGCGTGTCGGGTCGTGCTTTCGATGGCCGTGGCAACTACAACATCGGTGTGAAAGAGCAGATCATTTTCCCCGAAATCGACTACGACAAGATCGACGCACTGCGTGGGCTGAACATCAGCATCACGACCACTGCGAAGACCGACGACGAAGCAAAGGCACTGCTCGCCAGCTTCAAGTTCCCGTTCAGAAACTGAGGTTACCGTGGCTAAACTGGCACTGATCGAACGTGAAAAGAAGCGCGCCCGCCTGGTCGCGAAGTTCGCAGCAAAGCGCGAAGCGCTGAAGGCGATCGTCGAAGACCAAAGCAAGTCGGAAGAAGAGCGCTACGAAGCACGCCTGGAGCTGCAGCAACTGCCCCGCAACGCAAACCCGACTCGCCAGCGTAACCGCTGCGCGATCACGGGCCGTCCGCGTGGCACGTTCCGTAAATTCGGCCTCGCGCGTAACAAGATTCGTGAAATCGCATTCCGTGGCGAGATTCCTGGCCTGACCAAGGCGAGCTGGTAATAGGAGAAACGTAAATGAGCATGAGTGATCCTATCGCCGATATGCTGACTCGCATCCGCAACGCGCAGATGGTCGAGAAGGTATCGGTCGCGATGCCCTCGTCGAAGGTCAAGGTTGCAATCGCGCAAGTCCTGAAGGACGAAGGTTATATCGACGATTTCGCCGTCAAGGCGGAAGGTGCGAAGTCCGAACTGAATATCGCGCTGAAGTACTACGCAGGTCGCCCGGTCATCGAACGCCTCGAGCGCGTGTCGAAGCCTGGTCTGCGCGTGTACCGCGGCCGCAACGACATTCCCCAGGTCATGAACGGCCTGGGCGTGGCAATCGTGTCGACGCCGAAGGGCGTGATGACTGATCGCAAGGCGCGCGCTACCGGCGTCGGCGGCGAAGTCATCTGCTACGTCGCTTAAAGCCGAGGAGAGAGAAACATGTCTCGAGTAGGTAAAAGCCCGATCGCGCTGCAAGGCGCGGAAGTCAAGCTGGCCGACGGTGCAATCACCGTCAAGGGCCCGCTGGGCACCATCACGCAAGCGATCAATCCGCTCGTGAACGTGGCGAACAACGACGGCACGCTGAATCTGTCGCCGGTCGACGAAAGCCGCGAAGCAAATGCACTGTCGGGCACGATGCGCGCGATCATCGCGAATGCCGTGCAAGGCGTGACCAAGGGTTTCGAGCGCAAGCTGACGCTGGTTGGCGTCGGTTATCGTGCGCAGGCGCAAGGCGACAAGCTGAACCTGTCGCTGGGTTTCTCGCACCCGGTGGTGCACCAGATGCCGGAAGGCGTCAAGGCTGAAACCCCGACGCAAACCGAAATCGTGATCAAGGGGATCAACAAGCAACAAGTCGGTCAAGTAGCTGCGGAAGTTCGCGGTTACCGTCCGCCGGAGCCCTACAAGGGCAAGGGCGTGCGCTATTCCGACGAGGTTGTGATCCTCAAAGAAACGAAGAAGAAGTAAGGGTGCGCAATCATGGATAAGACTCAATCTCGCCTGCGCCGCGCTCGCCAGACGCGTATCAAGATCGCTGAGCTGCAGGTCGCGCGTCTCGCCGTGCATCGCACGAACACGCACATCTACGCTCAAGTGTTCTCGCCGTGCGGCACCAAGGTGCTCGCCAGCGCGTCGACGCTCGAAGCAGAAGTGCGCGCCGAACTGGCCGACAAGTCGGGCAAGGGTGGCAACGTTAATGCTGCGACGCTGATCGGCAAGCGTATTGCCGAGAAGGCAAAGGCCGCCGGCATCGAATCCGTCGCCTTCGACCGCTCGGGCTTCCGCTACCATGGCCGCGTCAAGGCGCTGGCTGAGGCAGCTCGCGAAGCTGGGCTCAAGTTCTAAGGAAGGAATTCGTCATGGCAAAGATGCAAGCGAAAGTTCAGGCTGACGAGCGCGACGACGGCCTTCGCGAAAAGATGATTTCGGTCAACCGCGTGACCAAGGTCGTGAAGGGTGGCCGTATTCTCGGCTTCGCCGCACTGACCGTGGTTGGCGACGGCGATGGCCGCATCGGTATGGGCAAGGGCAAGGCGAAGGAAGTGCCGGTCGCTGTCCAGAAGGCAATGGAACAAGCTCGCCGCAACATGTTCAAGGTGCCCCTCAAGAACGGCACGCTGCAGCACGAAGTGCACGGCAAGCATGGCGCATCCGCTGTCCTCCTCGCTCCGGCGAAGGCAGGTACGGGCGTGATCGCCGGCGGCCCGATGCGCGCAGTGTTCGACGTGATGGGCGTTCAGAACGTCGTGGCGAAGAGCCACGGTTCGACGAACCCGTACAACCTCGTTCGCGCCACGCTGGACGGTCTGCGCAAGCAGTCGACCCCGGCAGACATCGCGGCGAAGCGCGGCAAGTCCGTCGAAGATATTTTGGGCTAAGCCCGGGTGGTCACCATGTCTGAAAAAACTGTCAAGGTTCAGCTCGTTAAGAGCCTGATCGGGACCCGCGAATCGCACCGCGCGACCGTGCGTGGCCTGGGCCTGCGCCGACTCAACTCGGTTAGCGAGCTGCAGGACACGCCGGCGGTCCGCGGCATGATCAACAAGGTCTCGTACCTCGTTAAGGTCATCGCGTAAGCGGCCCTACGGATCAAGGAGTTGATATGGAATTGAATAACCTGAAGCCGGCCGCTGGCGCCAAGCACGCCAAGCGTCGCGTCGGCCGTGGCATCGGTTCGGGCCTCGGCAAGACGGCTGGCCGTGGTCACAAGGGTCAGAAATCGCGTTCGGGCGGCTTCCACAAAGTCGGTTTCGAAGGCGGTCAGATGCCGCTGCAACGTCGTCTGCCGAAGCGCGGCTTCACGTCGCTGACGAAGGAATTCGTCGGTGAAGTGCGCCTGGGCGACCTCGAGAAGCTGCCGGTCGATGAGATCGATCTGCTCGCACTGAAGCAAGCCGGCCTGGTCGGCGAGCTGACGAAGAGCGCAAAGATCATCGCGACGGGCGAACTGAAGCGCAAGATCGTCGTGAAGGGTCTCGGTGCCACCAAGGGTGCGCGCGCTGCGATCGAAGCGGCTGGCGGTTCGTTCGCCGAGTGACACGCGTAGCGCGTCGTTACTTGCATTCATCGGAGAAGGTACTTGGCTAACAGCCCGAGTCTTGCAAAACCCGGTCGAAGCACGGCGAAATTCGGCGATCTGCGTCGGCGAGCGATGTTCCTGCTCCTGGCGCTGATCGTCTATCGCATCGGCGCGCACATCCCCGTGCCGGGCATCGATCCGGATCAACTGGCGAAGCTGTTCCAGAGCCAGGCGGGCGGCATCCTGGGCATGTTCAACATGTTCTCGGGTGGTGCGCTTTCCCGCTTCACGATCTTTGCGCTGGGGATCATGCCGTACATCTCGGCGTCGATCATCATGCAGTTGCTGGCGATCGTCTCGCCGCAGCTCGAGGCGCTGAAGAAGGAAGGGCAGGCAGGGCAACGGAAGATCACGCAGTACACGCGGTATTTCACCGTGGTGCTCGCGACCTTCCAGGCGTTCGGTATCGCGGCTGCGCTGGAAAACCAGCCTGGCCTCGTGATCGACCCCGGCATGCTGTTCCGACTGACGACGGTTGTGACGTTGGTTACCGGCACGATGTTCCTGATGTGGCTGGGTGAGCAGATCACCGAGCGTGGTCTGGGCAACGGCATCTCGATCATCATCTTCGGCGGGATCGCAGCAGGGTTCCCGAATGCCGTCGGTGGGCTGTTCGAGCTGGTGCGTACGGGTTCGATGAGCATCATTTCGGCGATCATCATCGTCGTTCTGATTGCCGCGGTGACTTACCTGGTCGTGTTCATCGAACGCGGTCAGCGCAAGATCCTCGTGAACTACGCGAAGCGCCAGGTCGGCAACAAGATCTACGGTGGACAGTCGTCGCACTTGCCGCTGAAGCTGAACATGTCGGGCGTGATTCCGCCGATCTTCGCATCGTCGATCATCCTGTTTCCGGCCACGATTCTCGGCTGGTTCAGCACGGGTCAGCCGACGGGGAGCTGGATCTCCAACACGTTGCATAACGTCGCGGAGGCGCTGAAGCCGGGTCAGCCGGTCTATGTGCTGCTGTACACGCTGGCAATCGTGTTTTTCTGCTTCTTCTACACCGCACTGGTGTTCAACAGCAGGGAAACCGCGGACAACCTGAAGAAGAGCGGGGCGTTTGTTCCGGGTATTCGTCCGGGCGATCAGACCGCACGATACATCGACCGCATCCTCACGCGTCTGACGCTGGCTGGTGCGATCTACATCGTCTTCGTGTGTCTGCTGCCGGAATTCCTGGTGCTGCGCTGGAACGTGCCGTTTTATTTTGGTGGAACGTCGCTGCTGATCATTGTCGTCGTCACGATGGACTTCATGGCGCAGGTGCAGTCGTACGTTATGTCGCAACAGTATGAGTCGCTGCTCAAGAAGGCAAACTTCAAGGGCGGCAACATCCCAATGCGTTAATTCAGGACTATGGCCAAAGACGATGTAATCCAGATGCAGGGTGAGGTGATTGAAAACCTTCCGAATGCTACCTTCCGCGTGAAGCTGGAAAACGGCCATGTCGTGTTGGGGCATATCTCCGGGAAGATGCGGATGCACTACATCCGCATCCTGCCGGGCGACAAGGTCACGGTTGAATTGACGCCTTACGATCTGTCTCGTGCGCGGATCGTGTTCCGGGCGAAGTGATTTGAAAAAAGGGTATTATCATGAAAGTGATGGCATCGGTTAAGCGCATTTGCCGCAATTGCAAGATCATCAAGCGCAAAGGCGTCGTTCGCGTGATCTGCAGCTCGGATCCGCGCCACAAGCAGCGCCAAGGCTGACCGCGCGTTTGTTTGCGCTTTTTGTTTGAGGAAAAACAATGGCTCGTATCGCAGGGGTTAACATCCCGAATCACCAGCATACCGAGATCGGCCTGACGGCAATCTTCGGTATCGGCCGCACGCGCTCGCGCAGCATCTGCTCGGCAGCTGGCGTGGAATTCTCGAAGAAGGTCAAGGACCTGACCGACGCAGACCTCGAAAAGCTGCGTGAAGAAGTGGGCAAGTTCATCGTCGAAGGCGATCTGCGCCGTGAAGTGACGATGAACATCAAGCGCCTGATGGACCTCGGTTGCTACCGTGGTGTCCGTCATCGCAAGGGCCTGCCGATGCGCGGTCAGCGTACGCGTACGAACGCACGTACCCGTAAGGGCCCGCGTCGTGCAGCGCAAGCGCTGAAGAAGTAAGCGGAACTGACAGTTACAGGAAAACGTAATGGCTAAGGCTTCGAATACCGCGGCGCAACGCGTTCGCAAGAAGGTTAAGAAGAACGTCGCTGAAGGCGTGGTGCACGTTCACGCGTCGTTCAACAACACGATCATCACGATCACCGATCGCCAGGGCAATGCACTGGCATGGGCGACGTCGGGCGGCCAGGGCTTCAAGGGCTCGCGGAAGTCGACGCCGTTCGCTGCTCAGGTTGCTGCTGAGTCGGCCGGTCGCGTGGCGATGGAATACGGCGTGAAGAATCTGGAAGTGCGGATCAAGGGCCCTGGCCCGGGTCGTGAGTCGGCAGTGCGCGCACTGCATGGCCTCGGCATCAAGATCACCGCGATTTCGGATGTCACCCCGATTCCGCACAACGGCTGCCGTCCGCCGAAGCGCCGTCGCATCTAAGAATGCTGCTGGCACGTTCGTGCTGGCGCATTTGCCTGTCGCCGCGTAGCGTCGACGGGCGTTGCTTTTTTGATTGACTAAGCCCACCGTTCGCCCCAAAGGGCGCGAACTAGCGCGGATTGCGATCCGCGTGACTGATTGATAAAGGAATGCAACGTGGCACGTTATATCGGCCCCAAGGCCAAGCTGTCCCGCCGTGAAGGCACCGACCTGTTCCTGAAGAGCGCGCGCCGCTCGCTCGCCGACAAGTGCAAGCTCGACAGCAAGCCGGGTCAGCACGGCCGTACCTCGGGCGCACGCACGTCCGACTATGGTACGCAGCTGCGCGAAAAGCAGAAGGTCAAGCGTATTTACGGCGTGCTGGAGCGTCAGTTCCGCCGCTACTTCGCTGAAGCCGACCGCCGCAAGGGCAACACGGGTGAAAACCTGCTGCAACTGCTCGAGTCGCGTCTCGACAACGTCGTGTATCGCATGGGCTTCGGCTCGACCCGCGCTGAAGCGCGTCAGCTCGTGAGCCACAAGTCGATCACCGTGAACGGCGTCGTCGCGAACGTGCCGTCGCAGCAAGTGAAGGCGGGTGACATCGTCGCGATCCGCGAAAAGGCGAAGAAGCAGGCGCGTATCGTCGAAGCGCTGTCGCTGGCCGAGCAAGGCGGCATGCCGAGCTGGGTTGCAGTCGATGCGAAGAAGTTCGAAGGCACGTTCAAGCAAATGCCGGAACGCGCTGACATCGCAGGCGACATCAACGAAAGCCTGATCGTCGAATTGTATTCGCGTTAATCCGATTGACGGCCGAGGTACCCCGATTGCGTTTCGCAAGGGGGGGCCTCGGCTGTTTATTTTCTGGTTGTTACCGGTCAGCCTTATCGGTGTAACGAGCCGAGGGTATTGAAAAGGAAAGCCCATGCAAACCAGTTTGCTGAAACCCAAGATCATCGCCGTGGAATCGCTTGGCGAGAACCACGCGAGGGTGGTCATGGAACCGTTCGAACGCGGTTACGGCCACACCTTGGGCAATGCGCTTCGCCGCGTGCTGCTGTCGTCGATGGTTGGCTACGCGCCGACCGAAGTCACGATCGCGGGCGTGGTGCACGAGTACTCGACGCTTGATGGCGTGCAAGAGGACGTCGTCAACCTGCTGCTGAACCTGAAGGGTGTGGTGTTCAAGCTGCACAACCGTGACGAAGTGACGGTTACCCTGCGCAAGGAAGGCGAAGGCGTCGTGACGGCCGGCGATATCGAGCTGGCGCACGATTGCGAAGTCATCAACCCGAATCACGTGATCGCACACCTGTCGAAGGGCGGCAAGCTCGACGTTCAGATCAAGATCGAAAAGGGTCGCGGCTACGTGCCCGGCAACGTCCGTCGCTACGGCGAAGACACGGCCAAGATCATCGGTCGCATCGTCCTCGACGCATCGTTCTCGCCGGTTCGCCGCGTGAGCTATGCCGTTGAAAGCGCACGTGTCGAGCAGCGTACCGACCTCGACAAGCTCGTGATGAACATCGAGACGAGCGGCGTGATCACCCCGGAAGAGGCGATCCGTCAATCGGCCCGCATCCTGGTCGACCAGCTGTCCGTGTTCGCGGCACTGGAAGGCACGGAAACGGCTGCCGAAGCACCGTCGCGCGCGCCGCAGATCGATCCGATCCTGCTGCGTCCGGTGGATGATCTCGAGTTGACGGTTCGTTCGGCGAACTGTCTGAAGGCCGAGAACATCTACTACATCGGCGACCTGATCCAGCGCACGGAAAACGAGCTGCTGAAGACGCCGAACCTCGGTCGCAAGTCGCTCAACGAGATCAAGGAAGTGCTCGCTTCGCGCGGTCTCACGCTGGGCATGAAGCTCGAAAACTGGCCGCCGGCTGGTCTCGACAAGTAAGCCCGGTTGTTGCTGTAGTTGGCAAAGATGCGGATTTTCCTTTAAGATCCGCATCTTGCTTTTTTCGTTACCGGCCCGTGCACCCCAGCGGTGCGATAGAAGAGCTGGATCAAAACTTTGAATCAAGGAAACTGAAATGCGCCATCGTCATGGTCTGCGGAAACTGAACCGCACGAGCAGCCACCGTCTGGCTATGCTCCGTAACATGTCCAACTCGCTGATCGAGCACGAAGTCATCAAGACGACGCTGCCGAAGGCGAAGGAACTCCGTAAAGTCGTCGAGCCGCTGATCACGCTCGGCAAGAAGCCGTCGCTGGCAAACCGTCGCCTGGCGTTCAACCGCCTGCGCGATCGTGACTCGGTGGCGAAGCTGTTCGACGTGCTCGGTCCGCGTTTCGCGAACCGTCCGGGCGGCTACCTGCGCGTGCTGAAGTTCGGCTTCCGCGTTGGCGACAACGCACCGATGGCACTGGTCGAGCTGCTCGATCGTCCGGAAGTCGACGAAACGGAAACCGTGCAAGAAGCTGAGTAAGCTTCCCGTACGCAGCAGTATCTGAAAGGGGCCGAGCAATTGCTTGGCCCTTTTTGTTTTTGGCGGCCGACTGGCTGCGATCGATTGTCGCAGCCCCGTGCCGGCAGCGTCGCGCGCGCTGCGCTACGATACGGGACGGTCGGCGCGGGTACTCGCGCGATCGCGGGCGGCGAAAGCCGGTAAACCAGCCAGGAGGGCGTATGGTGGTGGTGTTGATGCTGACGACGGTGCCGGATGCGGCGACGGCCGCAGCGCTCGCCGACGGTGCGCTCGACGCGCGGCTGGCCGCATGCGTGTCGGAGCTCGGTGCGATCAAGTCGCGCTATCACTGGCAGGGAAAGGTCGAAACGGCCGACGAGATCCAGTTGCTGTTCAAGACGAGCCCCGTGCGCTCGCTCGAACTGGAGCGATTTATTCTCGCGCATCATCCGTACGAGACGCCGGAAATCGTCTCATGGCAGGCGACGGCCTCGGCCGGGTACGGCCAGTGGGTGACCAGCGAAACTCAACGTCTATTTCATGTTTAACGGTATGGCGCTTTCCGTGCGCATGCGCGCACCGCGATTCCTCGCGATCCTGTTGTCGTTCTTTTTCGCGCTGGGCTGCCTGTCGGTCGCGCGTGCGGCCGACGATTTTCTCGATCCGTCGGTGGCGTTCAAGTTCAGCGCGAGTGAATCGCCGGGGCAGGTGGACGTCCGCTTCAAGGTCGCCAACGGCTACTACCTGTACCGCGAGCGGTTCGCGTTCGCGGTGAAGAGCGGGCAGGCGACGCTCGGCGCCCCGACATTCCCGCCCGGACACGTGAAGTTCGACCAGACGTTCCAGAAGGAAGTCGAGACCTATCGCGACGAGGTCGTGATTCACGTGCCGGTCAAGCAGGCGGCGGGGCCGTTCGAGCTCGCGGTGACGTCGCAAGGGTGTGCCGACGAAGGGATCTGCTATCCGCCTGCCGAGCATGTCGTGAAGGTCGACGGCGCGGCGCTGGGCGCGAGCGCGCCGGCCGGTGGCGCGACGGCTTCGGGCAACTGGTTCGACAAGGTCACGAGCGCGGATTTCGCGCAGTCGCTGCTCGAGGGGCACGGCTTCTTCACGATCGTCGCGCTGTATTTCGTCGCGGGCGTCGTGCTGAGTCTGCTGCCCTGCTCGTATCCGATGATTCCGATCGTATCCGCGATCATCATCGGTCAGGGCACGCGCGCGACGCATGCGCGCGGCTTTGCGCTGTCGCTTACCTACGTGGTCGGCATGGCGCTCGTTTATACGGTGCTCGGCATCGCTGCCGCGCTGGTCGGCCAGAGCCTCGGTGCGTGGCTGCAGAACCCGTGGGTGCTCGGCGCGTTCGGCGTGCTCCTCACCGCATTCGCGGTATCGCTGATTTCCGGCAAGGACATCGCGCTGCCCGAGCGCTGGCAGAACGGCGCGGCCGAAGCATCGAGCGCCCGCCAGGGCGGCCACTTCATCGCCGTCGCCGCGATGGGCGCGTTGTCGGCGCTGGTCGTCGGCGCATGCATGACGGCGCCGCTGTTTGCGGTGCTCGCGTTCATCGCGCATACCGGCAATGCGTTGCTCGGCGGCGCCGCGCTGTTCGCGATGGGGCTGGGGCTCGGCGTGCCGCTGCTCGTGGTCGGCATCGGCGCGGGTACGGTGTTGCCGCGCGCGGGCGCATGGATGGACAGCGTCAAGGTGTTCTTCGGCATCGTGCTGCTCGCCGCCGCGCTGTGGATCGTGTGGCCGGTGCTCGCGGGCGGCCTGAAGATGGTTCTCGCCGCGTTGTGGCTGCTGGTTGCTGCCGCGGCGCTCGGCCTGTTCACGCCGCATGCCGGCGCCGCGTCGATCTGGCGCCGTCTCGGCCGCGGTCTCGGTGCGGCGCTCGCGATCTGGGCCGCGACGCTGCTCGTCGGTCTCGCGGCTGGTTCCAACGACCCCGTGAAGCCGCTGGCCGTCCTCGCGGCGCGCACGGCTGCGTCGGGCGATGCAGCGGCGGCCGCACAGCAGGGGCCTGCGTTCGCATCGGTGCGCTCCAGTGGCGAGCTCGATACGTTGCTGAAGACCTCGGGCCGGCCCGTGATGCTCGATTTCTACGCCGACTGGTGCGTGAGCTGCAAGGAGATGGAGCATCTGACGTTCACGGATTCGCGCGTGCAGGCGCGGCTCGCGCAGCTTCATCTGGTGCGTGCGGACGTCACCGCGAACAATCCGGACGACCAGGCGCTGCTCAAGCGCTTCAACCTGTTCGGGCCGCCGGGCATCATCTTCTTCGATCGCAACGGCCACGAAATCGGCCGCGTGGTCGGCTATCAGGCGGCCGACACATTCCTGCGCAGCCTCGATCGCGCAGCGGTACCGACGGTGTAACGCGCTCGTCCGCGTGCACCGGCGGCCTTTGCGTCGACCGGACTACCAATGAAAAACGGCGGGACACCGAAGTGTCCCGCCGTTTTTCATTGTGCCTGCCGGCGCGCGGCTCAGCGCTGCGCTTTCAGCAGACGCGCGGCATCGAGCGCGAAGTACGTGAGCACGCCATCGGCGCCCGCGCGCTTGAACGCGAGCAGCGATTCGAGCACGACCTTGTCGTGGTCGAGCCAGCCGTTCATCGCGGCGGCCTTCAGCATCGCGTATTCACCGCTCACCTGGTACACGTAGGTGGGGAAGCGGAACTCGTCCTTCACGCGGCGCACGATGTCGAGATACGGCATGCCGGGCTTGACCATCACCATGTCGGCGCCTTCGTCGATGTCGAGGCGGACTTCGCGCAGCGCTTCGTCGCTGTTCGCCGGATCCATCTGGTAGGTCATCTTGTTGCCCTTGCCCAGATTGGACGCCGAGCCGACCGCATCGCGGAACGGGCCGTAGAACGCCGACGCGAACTTGGCCGAGTAGGCCATGATGCGCGTATGGATGTGGCCGTCGCTTTCCAGCATTTCGCGGACCGCGCCGATACGGCCGTCCATCATGTCCGACGGCGCGACGATGTCGACCCCGGCTTCCGCCTGCGCGCGCGCCTGATCGACGAGGATCTCGATCGTGTCGTCGTTGATCACGTAGCCGTTTTCGTCGAGCACGCCGTCCTGGCCGTGGCTCGTGTACGGATCGAGCGCGACGTCGGTCAGCACGCCGAGCTCGGGGAAGCGCTTCTTCAGCTCGCGCACCGCGCGCGGGATCAGGCCTTCCGGATTGGCCGCTTCGCGGCCGTCGGGCGTTTTCAGCGACGGCTCGATGGCCGGGAACAGCGACAGCACGGGCACGCCGAGTTCGACGCACTGCTCGGCAACCTGCATCAGCAGATCGACCGACACGCGTTCGACGCCGGGCATCGACGGTATGGGCTGGCGTTCGTTGGTGCCTTCGACGACGAACACCGGATAGATCAGGTCGTCGGTGGTCAGGCGGTTTTCGCGCATCAGGCGGCGGGAGAAGTCGTCGCGGCGCATCCGGCGCGGACGATGAAGCGGATGGAAGCTCATGGCGATTTGGCAGAAATCAGGGCAAGAAGAACCTTACGGAACCCTTAGGTCATTTTCGAGACCGTTGGTATATGATAGCGATCGAGCGGCACGCGTCGCGTGTTGCTCCCCGCTTCTCCTCCCTGAGCGGGTGCCTGTCGTTATTCGATTAGGCTGTTTGACCCGCCGTTCGACGGCGGGTTTTTTTATGAGCCGGCCGAATCCGCAGGTGCCGTCAGGTGCGCACAGCCAATCCTGGCCGCGCGTTGCCCGCTCATTGTGCTACAGGCTCGCTTTTTTCGTCGGCGACGGACGGTCGCAGCCAGCTCTCGATCAGTTCGTGCGCCTCATCCAGCCCGGTGCGCTTCAGCGCCGAGAACAGCTGGACGGTCAGCTTGCCCTTCACGCCCTGGTCGCGGTACGCGTCGAGCCCCTTTTGCGTGTTACGCAGCGCATTGATGCTTTCCTGTCGCGTCAATTTGTCGCACTTCGTCAGCAGCGTGTGGATCGGCTTGCCGGTCGGCACGAACCACTCGATCATCCGGCGGTCGAGATCGGTCAGCGGACGGCGCGAATCCATCATCAGGATCAGGCCGCACAGCTGCGAACGGGTCGCGAGGTACGACGACAGCAGCATTTCCCAGTGGGCCTTCGCGGCTCCCGGCACTTCCGCATAGCCATAGCCGGGCAGGTCGACGAGGTTCGCGACGGGCTCGGCGGCCGGGCCGACGGAGAAGTAGTTGATGTGCTGCGTGCGGCCGGGCGTCTTCGACGCGAAGGCGAGCCGCTTCTGGTTGCACAGCACGTTGATCGCCGTCGATTTGCCGGCATTCGAGCGGCCCGCGAACGCGATTTCCGGCTGGACCGTCGGCGGCAGGTCGCGCAGATGATTGACGGTCGTATAGAAGCGGGCTTGATGGAGCAAAAAGGCCATGGGGAACCGGTGGGACGGGGCGGCGCGAGCCGCTGGGGTGGAGGCGGGGTAGCCCCGATAGGCGCGGGAGCTTTCAGCGCGATATTGTACAATACGCCGGTTTTGCCGAAGAGTTGCGGGCGCCTGCCTCGCGCTTTTATGTAGCTTCTGCGGTAGACTGGTCGACGTCGTTTTTTGCAGAACCTCAAATTCCCACAAGACGAAACAGGGTGTGCGAATGAATCGACTGTGCAAGTCTCTGATGGTGCTTCAGGTTGCAGCAGGGTTCGTAGGTTTCGTAGCGGAGGCAAACGCGGCGGATGCGGCAAAGCCGGATCTGGACCGCGGCAAGGCGATTGCCGGGCAGGTGTGTGCGTCGTGTCACGGCGCCGACGGCAACAGCGCGTCGGGCAGTTTCCCGAAGCTCGCCGGCCAGCATCCCGAATATCTGGTCAAGCAGTTGAACGACTTCAAGACCCAGTCGGGCGCGAAGGGGCCGGCGCGGACCAATCCGGTGATGGTTGGGTTCGCGAGCGCGTTGAGTGCGGACGACATGCGCAACGTCGCCGCCTATTACGGCTCGCAGGCAACGAAGCTCGGCACCGCGCGCGATGCGGCGACCGTGCCGATCGGCCAGAAGATCTATCGCGGCGGCATCGCGGAAAAGGGTGTCCCCGCCTGCGCGAGCTGTCACGGGCCGACGGGGCAGGGGCTGCCGGTCCAGTACCCGCGTCTGTCGGGGCAGTGGGCCGATTACACGGTTGCCCAGTTGACCGCGTTCCAGCAGGGCGCCGGCGCGCGCAACAACAACGAGGCGATGCATCAGATCGCATCGCGTCTGTCGGACAACGAGATCAAGGCCGTCGCGGATTACATCGCGGGCCTGCGTTGAACGGGCCGTCGCGAATGGAATGACCGGCGCCCGAAGGGCGGCCGGAGTCAGAACAAGAAAAGGGTGGGGCGCCGCGCGATCGCGGTGGCCTCGCCCTTTTTTGTCGGCATTCGCCGGGCCGCCCCGGGAGTGCTGACGCCCCTTCCGGGGCAGCGAACAAAGTGAGCGTGGGGGCTGTTTCCCCCAAAGTCGGAGTTTGAATGAGCGTTACCACGTCGGGGTTGCAGTCGAAGTCGGGTCAAAGTGCGTCCAGGCGCGCGATCGAGCTGGTGAGCTCGATGCGCTTCGCGATCGCGCTGCTGGTGGTGTTGTCGATCGCGAGCATCATCGGCACGGTCCTGACCCAGGATGACCCGTATCCGAATTACGTGAACCAGTTCGGCCCGTTCTGGGCGGACATCTTCCGCTCGCTGGGCCTGTACAACGTGTACAGCGCGTGGTGGTTCATGCTGATCCTGATCTTCCTCGTCACGTCGATCTCGCTGTGCGTGATCCGCAACGCGCCGAAGATGCTCGCCGATGCGAAGAGCTGGAAGGACAAGGTCCGCGAAGGCAGCCTGCGCGCGTTCCATCACAAGGCCGAATACACGGCGTCCGGCACGCGTGCGACCGTCGCGGCCACGCTTGCCACGTTCGTCGCGAAGGCCGGCTACAAGCATGTCGTGCGCGAAACCGACGGCGCGACGCTGATCTCCGCGAAGCGCGGCGCGCTGACGAAGTGGGGCTACATCTCCGCGCACCTCGCGATCGTCGTGATCTGTATCGGCGGCCTGCTCGACAGCAACCTGCCGATCAAATTCCAGATGCGGATGTTCGGCAAGAGTCCCGTCAACACGAGCGCGACGATCAGCGAGATCTCGCCCGACCACCGGCTGTCCACGTCGAACCCGACGTTCCGCGGCTACGCGTGGGTGCCGGAAGGCCAGTTCGTGTCGACCGCGATCCTGAACCAGCCGAGCGGCTCGCTGATCCAGGACCTGCCGTTCTCCATCCAGCTCAACAAGTTCATCGTCGACTACTACACGACGGGGATGCCGAAGCTGTTCGCGAGCGACATCGTCGTGATCGATCGCGAGACGGGCCAGAAGATCCCGGCGCGCGTCGAGGTCAACAAGCCATTCACGTACAAGGGCGTGTCGATCTACCAGTCGAGCTTCCAGGACGGCGGCTCGCAGATGCAGATGACGGCCTACCCGATGACGGGCGACAACGCGAAGTCCTTCGCGGTAAAGGGCACGATCGGCAGTACGGCGCCGCTGCAGATGCCGGGCAGCGACGGCGACACGATCGAGTTCTCCGACTTCCGTGCGATCAACGTCGAAAACATGGCCGACGCGAACGGCAAGCCGGACGTGCGCGGCGTCGCGAAGACGGAGTCGCTGAAGGAGGTGTTCGACGAGCGGCTCGGCTCGGGCGCGAAGACGTCGAAGCCGATGCAGCTCCACAACATCGGCCCGTCGGTGCAGTACAAGATTCGCGGCAAGGACGGCCAGGCGCGCGAGTTCAACAACTACATGCTGCCCGTCGACATGGGCGGCACGCGCGTGTTCCTCGCCGGCGTGCGCGGGAGCCCGAACGATCCGTTCCGCTACATGCGGATTCCGGCCGACAGCCAGGATTCGATCGGCGAATGGATGCGCCTGCGCGCCGCGCTCGAGGATCCGGCCGTGCGCGCCGACGCCGCCGCGCGTTTCGCGCAGCGTTCGCTGCCGACGACCGAAGCGTCGCTGCGCGGCCGTCTGCAGGACAGCGCCTTCAAGGTGCTGACCCTCTTCGCGGCGAGCGACGACAGCGTGGGGCGCGGTGCCGACGGCCAGCCGATCGGCGGCTTCCAGGCGGTGGCGACGTTCATCGACCGGTCGGTGCCGAAGGCCGAGCAGGAAAAGGCGGCGAGCCTGCTGCTGCGCATGCTCGAGGGCTCGATGTGGGAGGTCTGGCAGATCGCGCGCGAGCGCGCCGGCGAGCCGGCCGCCCAGCAGGGCACCGACACGATCCGCTTCGTGCAGAACGCGATCAATGCGCTATCGGACAGCTTTTTGTATGGATCGCCGGTCTATTTGCAGCTTGACTCCTTCAAGCAGGTGCAAGCTTCGGTATTTCAGTTGACGCGCGCACCTGGCAAGAATCTGGTGTATCTTGGCAGCCTGCTGTTGGTCGCCGGCATCTTCTCGATGTTCTACGTGCGCGAGCGGCGCCTCTGGTTCTGGCTCAAGGATGCCGGTTCGGGCGTCGATGTGGTGATGGCGATGTCCACGGCCCGCAAGACCTTCGATTTCGAGAAAGAATTCGTGCAGACGCGCGACGCGGCCGGCGCCGCCTTGCGCGCCGCACCGCGCGACGCCGCGCCCACAGGCGCGGCAGCGACTACCCGTCCGCCCGCCGGCGGCGGTTCCGATTCCGATTCCGAGAACTCCACCCGGTAACATCATGGATCTCACTCAAGTTTCCTCTTCCCGCTCGGGGCCGGTCCAGGCCTCGAATCCGGCGCCGTTGTTCGACGACCGTCCGTTCCTCGCCCGCCTGTCGATCATCGACTGGTTGTTCGCGCTGGCGCTGGTGGTCGGCGCGGGCTATGCGTTCGTGCACTACAACGAACACATGAATTACTACGACAAGGCGGTGATGATCGGCACGGTGCCGGCGCTTGTCGTGCTCGGCTGGCGCTGGAAGCCCGCCCGGCTGATGATGGCGTCGATCGCGGTGCTGTCGCTGCTGTCGATCCAGATCTACCAGGGCGATCTCGCGCGCGCCGATTCGGCGTTCTTCCTCAAGTACTTCCTGTCGAGCCAGTCCGCGATCCTGTGGATGAGCGCGCTGTTCGTGCTCGCGACGATCTTCTACTGGATCGGCTTGCTCGCACGCTCGGAGTCGGGCTCCGCGATCGGCCAGAAGCTCACATGGGTCGCCGTGCTGATGGGCTTCACCGGCCTGATGGTGCGCTGGTACGAGTCCTACCTGATCGGGGCCGACGTCGGGCATATCCCCGTATCGAACCTCTATGAAGTGTTCGTGCTGTTCAGCCTGATCACCGCGCTGCTTTATCTCTATTACGAAGGCCACTACGGCACGCGTGCACTCGGCGCGTTCGTGCTGCTGGTCATCAGCGCGGCCGTCGGTTTCCTGATGTGGTACTCGGTCGCGCGCGATGCGCAGCAGATCCAGCCGCTCGTGCCGGCGCTGCAGAGCTGGTGGATGAAGATCCACGTGCCGGCGAACTTCATCGGCTACGGCAGCTTCGCGCTGTCGGCGATGGTGTCGGTCGCGTACCTGATGAAGGAGCGCGGCGTGCTCGCCGATCGCCTGCCGACGCTCGAGGTGCTCGACGACGTGATGTACAAGTCAATCGCGGTCGGCTTCGCGTTCTTCACGATCGCGACGATCCTCGGCGCGCTCTGGGCCGCCGAAGCATGGGGCGGCTACTGGAGCTGGGACCCGAAGGAAACCTGGGCGCTGATCGTGTGGCTCAACTACGCGGCCTGGCTGCACATGCGCCTGATGAAGGGCCTGCGCGGCGCGGTCGCCGCCTGGTGGGCGCTGACGGGCCTGCTCGTGACGACGTTCGCGTTCCTCGGCGTCAACATGTTCCTGTCCGGGCTGCACAGCTACGGCAAGCTGTAAGATTTCCGACGCTGGTCCGACAAAAGACCGCCGGCGCACTGCGTGCCCGGCGGTTTTGTTTTGTAACGGGCGGCTGGCCCGGCCATCGAACGGCGCATGGTCGGCCGGGTCGAACGCTGATGAAGCGTGCGCGCCGCGCATGCAGGAGGAGCAGCACGATGTGGATCAAAACCCCTTTGCACACCGTACTGACCGGCGGTGATATCGCGCAGAGCCAGATTACGCCGCGCGCGGTGTTCGAGAACCGGCGGCGCGTATTGCAAGCCGCCGGCCTGGCGGCGGCGGGCGGATTGCTGGGCGGCAGCGGCGCGGCGTTCGCCGCGTATGCGTCGCCCGACGCGCGGGCCGCGAAGCTCGCGGCGAAAACCAACCCGAAGTTCGTCGCGGCCGACAAGGTGACGCCGTTCAAGGACATCACGTCCTACAACAACTACTACGAATTCGGCACGGACAAGGGCGACCCGGCGCAGAACGCGGGCACGTTGCGGCCGCGCCCGTGGCGCGTGAGCGTCGAGGGCGAGGTGCTGCATCCGAAAGTGTTCGATCTCGACGAACTGCTGAAGCTCGCGCCGCTCGAGGAGCGCGTGTACCGGCTGCGCTGCGTCGAGGGTTGGTCGATGGTGATTCCGTGGATCGGCGTGCCGCTGTCCGAGCTGATCAAGCGCGTGCAGCCGACCGGCAACGCGAAATACGTGCAGTTCATCACGCTGGCCGATCCGTCGCAGATGCCGGGGTTGTCGACGCCGGTGCTCGACTGGCCGTACTCGGAAGGGCTGCGGATGGACGAGGCGATGAATCCGCTGACGCTGCTGACGATGGGCGTCTACGGTCAGGTGCTGCCGAACCAGAACGGCGCGCCGGTGCGCATCGTCGTGCCGTGGAAGTACGGCTTCAAGAGCGCGAAGTCGCTCGTGAAGATCCGCTTCGTCGACAAGCAGCCGAAGACGAGCTGGAACACGTATGCGTCGAACGAATACGGTTTCTATTCGAACGTGAATCCGAACGTCGACCACCCGCGCTGGAGCCAGGCGACCGAGCGCCGGATCGGCGAGGACGGCTTCTTCACGCCGAAGCGCAAGACGCTGATGTTCAACGGCTACGGCGATCTCGTCGCGTCGATGTATCAGGGCATGGATCTGAAAAAGAATTTCTGAGCGCGACGGTGAGAAACGACATGCCTCCTTCGACACTGGAGCCGGTGCGCGCGTCGGGCACGCGCACGGCAGCCGCGGGCAGCTCCCGGGCCGGCGCCGTGCGCACGACGCCGCCGCGCTGGCTGGTGCCCGCCAAGGTCCTGGTTTTTGCAGCCGGCCTCTATCCGCTCGCGCGACTCGTGCTGTTCGGGCTGACCGACCGGCTCGGTGCGAACCCGATCGAATTCATCACGCGTTCGACGGGCCTCTGGACGCTGGTCATGCTCTGCATCACGCTCGCCATCACGCCGCTTCGGCACGTGACGAGCGTTCCCGCGTTGTTGCGTTTTCGCCGGATGATCGGCCTGTTTGCGTTCTTTTATGCGACGCTGCATTTCACGACGTACCTGTGGTTCGACAAGTGGTTCGACGTGTTCGCGATCCTGAAGGATGTCGGCAAGCGTCCGTTCATCACGGTCGGCTTCGCTGCATTCGTGCTGCTGATTCCGCTGGCCGTGACATCGCCGCGTGCGATGGTGCGCCGGCTCGGCCGTCGCTGGGCTACGCTGCATCGCGCGATCTATGCGATCGCGCTGTTCGGCGTGCTGCATTTCTGGTGGATGCGGGCCGGCAAGCACGATCTCGCGCAGCCGAAGCTCTACGCGACGATCGTCGCGGTGCTGCTGGGCTGGCGGTTGCTTGCATGGGGCTGGCGGCGCGTCCGTACCTGACGTGCGGGCCTGAAAAAAACAAAAGGCGATGACCGGAAGTCATCGCCTTGGGGCGCGAGAGAAACCGCGGCGGCGGCGCGCGACTACTGCGCGGCGGCCGGGCTTGATGCCGGCGTGGCGGGCTTCGGCGCACTGCTCGACAGCTCGGGCGACAGCGTGAGCGGCGTGCCAGAAGAATCGGGAATACTGTCGGACGCGTTTTCATCGGTCGGCTTGACGTCCGACGGCGGCGTGTCCTGCTGCTGGATGGGCTTCGCCGGCAACGGGGGCACGGTAGGCAGATAGAGCGGACCGCGTTGCCCGCAGCCGGCAAGAATCGCCAAAGCCGCTACAATCGCGCTCATCCGGAAAACGACTCGCATGATCGTCCCTGAGCAATTATTTAACCGATAGAGTTTAGCATGTCCGATACTGAATACCTGGCCCGTGCCGAGGCTGTGCTGGCGTCCGTCGAACGTACCGTGGACGCCGCGAACGACGGCGATCACGACATCGATCTGGAGCGCAACGGCAGCGTGCTGACGCTCACGTTCGAGAACGGCTCGAAGATCATCATCAACCTGCAGCCGCCGATGAAGGAGCTGTGGATCGCCGCGAAGGCGGGCGGATTCCATTACCGTTTCGTCGACGGCGAATGGCGCGATACGCGCACCGGCACCGAGTTCTTCTCGGCGCTCACCGACTACGCGACGCAGCAGGCCGGCCTGCCGATCACGTTCCGCGCGTAACGACGCTCGCCCGTCGGGCGCCGATACGTCGGATCACTGCACAAAGAAAAAGCGCCCCAGCGGGGCGCTTTTTTCATGGCCGGGCCGTTCGTCAGTGGCCGCGGAACAGGTTCATGATGTCCTGCTTTTCCTGCTCGTCGACGTGCGGCACCGGTTCCTCGGTGTCCTGCACCGCCGGCGCCTGCGGCACGCCGACCGTCGACACGAAGCCGTGCCCCGGCGTGAACTCGGTGAAGTACAGCTCGCCGCCGATCGACTGGACGTCGTCCGGCATCGTCGGCTTGAACTCCGGCACGCCCTTCAACGCCGCACCCATGTATTCGATCCACACCGGCAGCGACAGGCCGCCGCCGGTTTCGCGATCGCCGAGGCTGCGCGGGTTGTCGTAGCCGATCCACGCGATCGCCGCGAGCGTGTGCTGGTAGCCGGCGAACCACGCGTCGTGCGAGTCGTTCGTCGTACCGGTCTTGCCCGCGAGGTCGGTGCGCTTCAGCACGTTGGTGCGTGCGCCGGTGCCGCGCTGCGCGACGCTCTGCAGCAGGCTGTTCGTCACGTACGCGTTGCGTGCGTCGATCGCGCGCGGCGCGTTCTGCTCGGCGATGAGCGGCTGCGCGCGTGCGACGATCGCGCCGTTCGGATCGGTCACTTCGGCAATCAGATACGGGTTCACGCGGAAGCCGCCGTTCGCGAACACCGAGTACGCGCCGGCCATCTGCAGCGGCGTGACCTGGCCCGCCCCGAGCGCCATCGGCAGGTAGGCCGGATGGCGGTCGGCGTCGAAGCCGAAGCGCGTGATGTACTGCTGCGCGTACTTCGTGCCGATCTGGTTCAGGATCCGGATCGACACGAGGTTGCGCGAGCGCTGCAGCGCGGTGCGCATCGACATCGGACCTTCGAAGCCGCCGCCGTAGTTCTTCGGTTCCCACGGCTGGCCGCCGGTTTCCGCGGCGCTGAAATACAGCGGGCCGTCGTTGATCACCGTGGCCGGCCCGAGGCCCTTGTCGAGCGACGCCGAGTAGATGAACGGCTTGAACGACGAACCCGGTTGCCGCCACGCCTGCGTGACGTGGTTGAACTTGTTCTTGTTGTAGTCGAAGCCGCCGACGAGCGAGCGGATCGCGCCGTCTTGCGGGACGATCGAGATGAACGCGCCCTCGACCTGCGGCAACTGCGTGATCGACCACTTGCCGGCGTCGTTCTTCACGACACGGACGATCGCGCCCGGGCGGATGCGGCGGTTCGGCTGCGCGTTGGCCGACAGCGCGCTCGACGCGAAGCGCAGGTTGTCGCCTTCGATCGTCGCGGTGCTGCCGTCGATGAAGGCCACCGTGATCTGGCGCGGGGTGGCTGCGGTGACGACCGCCGCGATCAGTTCGCCGTTGTCGGGATGCTCGAGCAGCGCGTCGTCGATCGCCTGTTCGCGATCGTCGGCGCCGGCCGGCAGCTCGATGAAGCCTTCCGGCCCGCGATAGCCGTGGCGGCGCTCGTAATCCATGATGCCCTTGCGCAGCGCGGTGTACGCGACCTGCTGGTCGGCGGAATCGATCGTCGTGACGACGTTGAAGCCGCGCGTGTAGGTTTCCTCGCGGTACTGCGCATACATCATCTGCCGGACCATTTCCGCGACGTACTCGGCGTGCACGCTGAACTCGCGGCCCGCGCCCTTGACGACGAGCGGCTGCGCGGCAGCCTCGTCGTACTGCTCGCGCGTGATGAAGTTCAGCTCGAGCATCCGCTGCAGGATGTATTCCTGGCGGACCTTCGCGCGCTTCGGGTTGACGACCGGGTTATACGCGGACGGCGCCTTCGGCAGCCCCGCGAGCATCGCCGCTTCGGCGAGCGTGATGTCCTTCAGGTCCTTGCCGAAATACACGCGCGCGGCGCTCGCGAAGCCGTACGCACGCTGGCCGAGATAGATCTGATTCATGTAGACCTCGAGAATCTGATCCTTCGTCAGCGCGCGCTCGATGCGGTACGCGAGCAGCATCTCGTAGATCTTGCGCGTGTAGGTCTTCTCGCTCGACAGGAAGAAGTTGCGCGCGACCTGCATCGTGATCGTGCTCGCGCCCTGCGACGCATGGCCGTTCGTCAGCGCGACGAAACCCGCGCGGGCGATGCCGGTGAGGTCGACGCCGCCGTGATCGTAGAAGCGCGCGTCCTCGATCGCGAGGATCGCCTTCTTGAGCGAGTCGGGCACCTCCTTGAAATGGACGATGTCGCGGCGTTCCTCGCCGAATTCGCCGATCAGCACGTGATCGGACGTGTAGATGCGCAGCGGTACCTTCGGACGATAGTCGGTCAGCGCGTCGAGCGACGGCATGTTCGGCCACGCGACGACGAGCGCGTAGCCAAGCACGAGGCCGCCGGCCACGACGAGGGCCACGCACATCGCGGCGACGCCGATCAGGGCTTTCTGCCACCAGGGCCGTTTCTTCGGCTCCGGCGGGGGAGGCGGGGACGTAGGAGACGTGGATTGCATAGGCATACCGGAAAACAGTCCCGCGATTATAGCTGCCCGGTAAGACCGGCCCTGACGCGACGGGTGGCCGGCGAAAAGCGGCGCATCGCGGTGCCGCCAGCATAACGTCCGCGCGGCCGCCGCGCGCCATGCCTGGCCGTCCGGCCGACTGTCGCGGGCACGCGCCGCTTTGCAGAATCAGGCATCGGAAACGCGGCGTGGGCCGCAACGAGCGCGGGAGGCTGGGATGACAGCACGATGGGCGGCGCGGTTCGCGCCGGGCAGGCACCGTTCGACGGGCATCGACGTCGGGGCGGACGAGGTGAGAGTAGCCGTGCTGAGCCGGCGTGGCCGGGGCGCGGATGTGCGGGTCGAAGGGCTCGAGCGGGAGCCGGTGGGAGTCGCGGACGGGCCGGAGGACGCGCGCTGGGCCGCGGTCGCACGGGCATTGGCGGCAGCCGTGTCGCGGCTGTCGGCGGCAGGCGTACGCTGCGGCGCGCATGGCGTGATGGCGCTGCGCGACGACGAGATGCGCACGGCAACGCTCGACCTTGCCGGGCGCGAGGACGTCGCCCACGCCGCCCGGCAGGCGGCCGAACGCATCTCGGGGCTGGCGCCGGACAGTTTCGCGTTTGACTGGCGGCAGGAAGACGGCGCGCATTCGGGCGAGATCGCGGTCGCCGTGGCGCCGCAGGCCTTGCTCGAGCGGCGGATCGACGTGGCCGCGCAGGCCGGCATCGACCTGACGGCCGTTGACGGCGAGTCGGCCGCCGCGCTGCGCGCATTGCGCCATGCCGCGCAGTTCGAGCTCGACGCGCACGGCCCGTACGCCGCAATCTGGTTCAGCGACACGGGTGTGCGCGGCTGGCGGGTCGACGGCCCGGTCGCCGCACCTGTGCTCGCGGTATCCGGCGACGTGCAGGCGGCGCTCCCCGACGCATTGCGGCAGTGCGTATTCGGGCCGGTGCGCTGCGTGCTCGTGGCCGGCGACGCGCGCTGCATCGCCCGCTGCGGTACGTCGGTCGCCGACATCGGAGATGCACTCGGGGTGGCGGCGGTGCCGTTCGACTGCACGGGATGGAACGGGCTGCCGGGCGAGCCCGGCGGTGTGCCGGACGCTGCGGCATTTGCCCTCGCGGTCGGGCTGGCGCTACGCGGGGTGTGGGAATGATGGCCGATACGGGGTTCGGGCGGACCATCGTCGGCCACGCCGCGCTCGGCGGCTTCAATCTGCTGCCGTACCGTGAGCGGCTGGCGCACGCGTTGCGGCGCCGCCGTGCCACGCAGTGCGGAGCAGCGATCCTGCTCGGCGTATTCGGGGCCTGCGTGTGGACGGGCGCGCAGACTGTGTGGAGATGGGGCGTGGATGCCGAGCGTGCGCGTGTGGAGGCGCAACTGCGGCAATTGGAGCCCAAGGTCGCGGCCGTCCGGCGTGCCGCCGGCGCGGCCGCCGACCTCGCGCAACGCGATGCGCGGTCGGTCGTGCTTGCCGCGCCTTACCGGCGTGCCACCGGGCTGCTCGCGACGCTGGCGCAGGTGCGCGACGACACCGTGCGGCTCGACGCATTGCGCACGACTTCGTCCGGCGCCGTGCTCGACGCGCGCGCGACGAGTTACCGGGCGGCCGCGCGCTGGCTCGCGCGGATCGCGGCCGAGCAGCGCGACTGGCGATTCGATATCGGAGAGCTGACACAGGCTTCGGCCACGCCGGTCACGGCTTCAGCCGCGCCGTTCCGGTTTTCCGTACAGGTGCGCTGGCACGACGCGTCGCCGCAAGGCGCAGCGGGAGGCGGCGCATGACGGCGATCGTGCATAGGTCCGTGCCAGGCGTTGCCGGGGCGCTCGGCCGCGTGACGCGGGTATCGCCGGCCACCGCGCACGCCGTCGGCTGCGTGGTGGCATTCGTGTCCGTGCTGCTGGGCGGCATTCATCTGATGGATGCAGGCGACTGGAGCGGGCTCGCGCGCAGTCGCGCGTTGCTGGCAACGGCACAGGCGCGTGCCGCCGACACCCAGCGGGCACTCGCCGCCACGCAAAGGCACGACCCGGCCCCGGGCTCGGCTGCCGGGCGCAATGTCAGCGCGACGCGTGCGCCGGCGTGGCCCGCGCTGATGCTGGAGCTGGCCGACCTGGCCGGAGCGAGCGGACTGCGGATCGTGTCGATCGAACCGCAGCGCGCGGACGACGCGGCACCGGATGGCCGGCGCACGGTGCGGATCGTCGCGGACGGCGGCTTTCCGGCGCTGCTGCGACTGATGGGTGGGCTGGCTGGTTTGCCCGCGTTGGTGGTGCCGTCGGTCCTGCATATCGAGCGAAAACCGCCCACGGCGCGGGTCGACATGACGATCGACGTATTTCCGGCGCTCCCGGGAGCCCGTTTGCCGGGTGGCGCGGCGCCCATGCTCGCCGGTGCGTCAGGCGACGATCCATTCGGCGGCGCGGGGTCGCTCACGGTAGATGACGATGCGGTGCCGCGTCTGGCCGGCACCATTCGCGACGCGCGCGCCGGGCTCGCGTTGTTCGACGCCGGTGACGGCGGATTCGCGACCGTTGCGCGGGGTGAAGCGCTTGGGGCCGCGCGGCTAATGCGCGTCGATGCCGACGCCGTGACGCTTGCGACGGCCGATGGCGCGCGCCGGTTCGTCATGGACGACGGAGGTCGTCCATGACGAAATACGGATGGTGGGCGATCGCATTCCAGGTCGCATCATGCGTGGCCACGGCACACGCGGCGCTACCGCCTTTGCCGCCGTTGCCCCCTTTGCCGCCGGCCGGCTGGTCGATCGCATCGATGCCAGCGTCTGTCGAGGACACACCGCTGCCGCAGGGCGCGCTCGATGGCGCGGACGGCATGAATGGTGCCGCATCCACACAGGACGGCCCACAGCCGTTCGATCAGGCCGCGCGTGCAGCCGTTCGGGCAGGCACGACCGCGCCGGTACCGTTGCTGGAAGGGCCGCCGATCCCGTTGCCACCGCCGACGCGCATGAGCGACGCCGCGGCGCGGCACCCCGGCGATGCGGACGACGGGCGGCGGATCTCGCTGAATCTGCAAGGCGCCGGGCTCGCGGCCGCATTCGATGCGCTTGCACGATTCACCGGGCTCAACATCATCGTCGGCGAACAGGTGCGCGGCACCGTGACGTTACGTCTGAACAATGTCCGCTGGCGCGATGCGTTCGATACGTTGCTCGACACACACGGGCTGGCCATGTCGAGGCGCGGCAACGTGATCTGGGTCACGCCGGCGGCCGAACTCGCCGCGCGCGAGCGCGAGCGCTTCGAAACGCACGCCCGTGCGGCCGAGCTGGAGCCGCTCGCGAGCCGGACCTTCGCGCTGCATTACCCGCGTGCGCTGGACGTGCAGCGGCTGCTGGCCGGTGCGACCGGCCAGCGCCTGCTGTCGAAACGCGGCGCCGCGGCGGCCGATCCGCGCACGAACCTGCTGTTCGTCACCGATCTTGCGCCGCGCCTCGCGCAGATCGCGGGGCTGATCGACGCGATCGACCGGCCGTCGCGACAGGTGCGGATCGAGGCGCGCATCGTCGAAGGCGAACAGGGCTTCTCGCGTAACCTCGGCGCTCGCATCGCGTTGCGCGCGCAGGGACGGGCGCCCACGGCCGACGGCGCGGCATCCGCGACCGACACGCGCAACGCGCTCGACCTCGCCGCGCGGCCGCTCGGCGGCTTCGAGGCGGCGACGGCCGGCTTCACACTGTTCGCCGCGCCGCTCAGCCGCGTGCTCGACGTCGAGCTGAGCGCGCTCGAGGCACAGGGGCGGGGCCAGATCGTCTCGAGCCCGCGCGTGGTCACGGCCGACCGCGTGAAGGCGATCGTCGAACAGGGCTCGGAGCTGCCGTATCAGGCCAAGGTCGGCAACGGCGTGAGCGGCGTGCAGTTCCGCCGCGCGACGCTGAAGCTCGAGGTCGAGCCGCAGATCACACCCGACGGGCGCGTCGTGCTCGACCTCGACGTGACGAAGGACAGCATCGGCGAGCCGACCGCGGCCGGCCCGGCGATTCATACGAAGCACGTCCAGACGCGCGTGGAGGTCGAAAACGGCGGGACGGTCGCGATCGGCGGGATTTACGAGCAGTTGAACCGGGATGATGTGACGCGGGTGCCGCTCTTGGGCAAAATACCGGTACTGGGCGCGCTTTTCCGGCACCGCGCGCGGCGCGACCAGCGCAGCGAACTGGTCGTCTTCATCACGCCGACGGTCGTCGGCACGCAGTGCGAGACGTCCGGCGCGGGCGATGCGGACGCGGGAAAAAGGGGGCCGGAAGCCGGTGGCGCAGGCTCGACAAGGCAGCCGCTTTGCCAGTAAGCTGCGCCACACACCAGCAGATTCAAGCAGAGGAAGCCGTTGCAAGCGCGGGACCCACACGCAAACGTATTTTTCGTCGGCCTTATGGGAGCGGGTAAGACCACCGTGGGCCGTGCGGTCGCGCGCCGGCTCGACAGGACGTTCTTCGACTCCGACCACGAAATCGAGGCTCGCACGGGTGCGCGCATTCCGGTGATCTTCGAGATGGAGGGCGAGGCCGGCTTTCGCGACCGCGAATCGCAGGTGATCGCCGATCTCACGCAGCGCGAGAACATCGTGCTCGCGACGGGCGGCGGCGCGGTGCTGCGCGCCGAAAATCGCGATTGCCTGAAAGGCCACGGCATCGTCATCTATCTGCGCGCCAATCCGCACGATCTGTGGCTGCGCACGCGCAAGGACAAGAACCGCCCGCTGTTGCAGACCGGCGACCCGAAGGCGCGTCTCGAAGCGCTCTACGAAGTGCGCGACCCGCTGTACCGCGAATGCGCGGACTTCATCATCGAGACCGGCCGTCCGTCGGTCAACGGCCTCGTCAACATGGTGCTGATGCAACTCGAACTCGCAGGCGTCATCGCCAAGCCGCTACAAGCATGATTACCGTCAACGTCGACCTGGGCGAGCGCGCCTACCCGATTCACATTGGTGCCGGCCTGATCGGCCGCACCGAACTGTTCGCCCCTCATATCACCGGTTCGTCGGTCACGATCGTCACGAACACGACGGTCGATCCGCTCTACGGCGACGCGCTGCGCGCGGCGCTCGCGCCGCTCGGCAAGCGCGTATCGACGGTCGTGCTGCCGGACGGCGAGGCCTACAAGAACTGGGAAACGCTGAACCTGATCTTCGACGGCCTGCTGACCGAGCGCGCCGACCGCAAGACGACGCTCGTCGCACTCGGCGGCGGCGTAATCGGCGACATGACCGGCTTCGCCGCCGCATGCTACATGCGCGGCGTGCCGTTCATCCAGGTGCCGACGACGCTGCTGTCGCAGGTCGATTCGTCGGTCGGCGGCAAGACCGGCATCAACCATCCGCTCGGCAAGAACATGATCGGCGCGTTCTATCAGCCGCAGGCGGTGATCGCCGATATCGGCGCGCTGACCACGCTGCCCGATCGCGAGCTGGCGGCCGGCGTGGCCGAGGTCATCAAGACGGGCGCGATCGCCGATGCGGCATTCTTCGACTGGATCGAAGTGAACGTCGACGCGCTGAACCGCCGCGAGCCGGCCGCGCTCGCGCATGCGGTGAAGCGCTCGTGCGAGATCAAGGCGAGCGTGGTCGCGGCCGACGAGCGCGAAGGCGGCCTGCGCGCGATCCTGAACTTCGGCCATACGTTCGGCCATGCGATCGAGGCCGGGCTCGGCTACGGCGAATGGCTGCACGGCGAAGCGGTCGGCTGCGGGATGGTGATGGCGGCCGACCTGTCGGTGCGGCTCGGCCTCCTCGACGAAGCATCGCGGCAGCGGCTCGATGCCGTGATTGCCGCCGCGCACTTGCCGGTGCGCGGGCCGGCACTCGGCGATGCGCGCTACATGGACCTGATGCGTGTCGACAAGAAGGCCGAAGCCGGCGCGATCAAGTTCATCCTGCTGAAGCGATTCGGCGATACGCTGATCACCCAGGCGCCCGACGAAGCGGTGTTCGCTACACTGGCGCAGACGACCCGGTAACGGCGCCCCGGATGCCCCGGCGCCACTGACATGGAGCAGACGTGAGCGAGACATCCAGCAGCAAACTGCCCGAGGCCGGCCGCGCATCCGTCGCGACGCTGGTCGAGCCGCCGACGCTGGCGGCGCTGGAAGCCCATCTCGCTCCGTATGCCGCCCACGCGTCGCAGTCGCGCGGCCGCCGCCATCCGGAAACGCCGCCGGCGGCGCGCACCGAATTCCAGCGCGACCGCGACCGCATCGTTCATTCGACCGCGTTTCGCCGGCTCGAATACAAGACGCAGGTCTTCGTCAATCACGAAGGCGACCTGTTCCGCACCCGCCTCACGCACAGCCTCGAAGTCGCGCAGATCGCGCGCTCGGTCGCGCGCAACCTGCGCCTGAACGAGGATCTCGTCGAAGCGATCTCGCTCGCGCACGATCTCGGCCATACGCCGTTCGGCCATGCCGGGCAGGACGCGCTGAATGCATGCATGCGCGAGCACGGCGGCTTCGAGCACAACCTGCAGAGCCTGGCCGTCGTCGACGAGCTCGAGGAGCATTACGGCGCGTTCAACGGCCTGAACCTGTGTTTCGAGACGCGCGAAGGCATCCTCAAGCACTGCTCGCGCGAGAATGCGCGCAAGCTCGGCGCGCTCGGCGAACGGTTCCTGCAAGGGCGCCAGCCGTCGCTGGAGGCGCAACTCGCGAACATCGCGGACGAAATCGCCTACAACAACCATGACGTCGACGACGGCCTGCGCTCGGGCCTGATCACGATCGGGCAGCTCGCCGAAGTCGAGCTCTGGCAGCGCCACTACGAGGCCGCGCTGGCGGAATTCCCGCATCTCGAAGGCCGCCGCCTCGTGCACGAGACGGTGCGCCGCATCATCAACACGCTGATCGTCGACCTGATCGACGAGACCACGCGCAATCTCATGCGCGTCGCGCCCGCGTCGCTCGACGACGTGCGTGCGGCGCCGCCGCTCGTCGCGCACAGCGAAGCGGTCGCCGCGCAGGCCGCCGCCCTCAAGCGTTTCCTGTTCAAGAACCTGTACCGCCACTACAAGGTGATGCGCATGGCGAACAAGGCGCAGCGCGTCGTCACCGGGCTGTTCGACGCGTTCATCGACGATCCGCGCCTGCTGCCGCCGCCGTACCAGTCGGACGACGAAGCGCAGCAGCCGCGCCTCGTCGGGCACTACATCGCCGGCATGACCGACCGCTTCGCGCTGAAGGAATACCAGCGCCTGTTCGTCGTCAACGACAACTGACTGTCACAAACGATCACTAGACTTCGCCGGTTCAATGGCGACGGGAATGTTGCACACGCTGTTGGTAACGTTTTCATAGGAGAGGTCGATGAAGAAGAAGCCTGCGGGGACCACGATTCGCTCGATCGCGCTTGGCGGCGCGCTGATGTTCGGTGTGCAGCATGCGGCGTTCGCCGCGACGGAGATCCAGTTCTGGCATGCGATGGAGTCGGCGCTCGGCGAGCGCGTAAACGAGCTCGCCACGCAGTTCAACGCATCGCAGAGCGACTACAAGATCGTGCCGGTCTTCAAGGGCACTTACGACCAGGCGCTCGCGGCGGGCATTGCCGCCTATCGCAGCGGTAACGCGCCGGCGATCCTCCAGGTCTATGAAGTCGGCACCGCGACGATGATGCAGGCGAAGAAGGCCGTCGTGCCCGTCTACGACGTGTTCAAGCAGGCCGGCGTGCCGCTCGACGAAAAGGCGTTCGTGCCGACCATCGCGAGCTACTACAGCGATGCGAAGACGGGCCATCTCGTGTCGATGCCGTTCAACAGCTCGACGCCGGTGCTGTACTACAACAAGGACGCGTTCAAGAAGGCCGGGCTCGATCCGAACCAGCCGCCGAAGACGTGGGCGGACGTGCAGGCCGCTGCGGAGAAGCTGCGCAAGTCCGGGATGACCTGCGGCTTCACGACCGGCTGGCAGGGCTGGATCCAGCTCGAGAACTACAGCGTGTGGCACGCGCTGCCGTTCGCGAGCCGCAACAACGGCTTCGACGGCGCCGACGCGGTGCTCGAATTCAACAAGCCGCAGCAGATCGCCCACATCGCGTTCCTGCAGCAGATGCAGAAGGACGGCACGTTCACGTACGCGGGCCGCAAGGACGAAGCGTCGGCGAAGTTCTACAGCGGCGACTGCGGGATCCTGACGACGTCGTCGGGTGCGCTCGCGAACGTGCAGAAATTCGCGAAGTTCAGCTACGGCACGGGCATGATGCCGTACGACGCGAACGTGAAGGGCGCACCGCAGAACGCGATCATCGGCGGCGCGAGCCTGTGGGTGCTGGCCGGCAAGGATCCGGCGACCTACAAGGGCGTCGCGAAATTCCTCGCGTTCCTCGCCTCGCCGCCGGTCGCCGCGAAGTGGCACCAGGAAACGGGCTACCTGCCGGTCACGACGGCCGCGTACGACCTCACGCGCCAGCAGGGCTTCTATGCGAAGAACCCGAGCGCGGAAACCGCGATCAAGCAGATGTTGAACAAGCCGCCGCTGCCCTACACGAAGGGGCTGCGTCTGGGCAACATGCCGCAGATCCGCACGGTCGTCGACGAAGAGCTGGAGCAGGTCTGGGCGCAGAAGAAGTCGCCGAAGGACGCGCTCGACTCGGCCGCCTCGCGCGGCGACGAGCTGCTGCGCCGCTTCGAGAAGTCGGGCGGCTGATCCCGCATCGCGTCCGTGCCGCCGGCCGCCGCCTCGCGCATGCGCGCGGGCCGGCGGCGCGGTTCCCTTTCCGTTTCGCCTGACCGGATGCCCGCGATGCAATCCCGTTCCCGTTTCGGCGCGAGCCTGCTGCCGTACCTGCTGATCGCGCCGCAGCTCGCGATTACCGCCGTGTTCTTCCTGTGGCCGGCCGGCGTCGCGCTGTGGCAGTCGACGCAGATGCAGGATGCGTTCGGCACGTCGAGCGAATTCGTCGGCTTCGCGAATTTCGCGCACCTGTTCGCCGATCCGCTGTACCTCGACTCGTTCCGCACGACACTGGTGTTCAGCGCGCTCGTCACGGTCAGCGGGCTCGTCGTGTCGCTGCTGCTCGCCGCGTGCGCCGACCGCGTGATCCGCGGCGCGCGCGTGTACCGCACGCTGCTGATCTGGCCGTATGCGGTCGCGCCGACGATCGCCGCCGTGCTGTGGGCGTTCCTGTTCAACCCGAGCATCGGCCTCGTCACCTATGCGCTCGCAAAGGGCGGCATTGTCTGGAATCACGCGTTGAACGGCAGCCAGGCGATGTTCCTCGTCGTGCTCGCGTCGGTGTGGAAGCAGGTGAGCTACAACTTCCTGTTCTTCTATGCGGGGCTGCAGGCGATTCCGCGCTCGCTGATCGAGGCGGCGGCGATCGACGGTGCCGGGCCGGTGCGGCGTTTCTTCAACATCGTGCTGCCGCTGCTGTCGCCGACGAGTTTCTTCCTGCTCGTCGTGAACCTCGTCTACGCGTTCTTCGACACGTTCCCGGTGATCGACGCGGCCACCGCGGGCGGCCCCGCGCAAAGCACCAAGACGCTGATCTACAAGATCTTCACGGAAGGCTTCCAGGGGCTCGACATCGGCAGTTCGGGCGCGCAGTCGGTCGTGCTGATGATCATCGTCGTCGGGCTCACGGTGATCCAGTTCCGCTTCGTCGAACGCAGGGTGCAATACGCATGATCGAAAATCGCAAGGGTTTCGACCTGTTCTGCCACGCGGTGCTGATCGCGGGCGTCGTGGCGATCGTGTTCCCCGTCTACGTCGCATTCTGCGCGGCGACGATGAACGCGCAGGAAGTGTTCACGATCCCGCTGTCGCTGGTGCCGAGCACGCACCTGCTGGAGAACATCGCGTACATCTGGGGGCACGGCAGCGGCGGCACGACCGCGCCGTTCGGCCGGCTGCTCGTCAACAGCTTCGTGATGGCGCTCGGGATCGCGGTCGGCAAGATCGCGGTGTCGATCCTGTCCGCGTACGCGATCGTCTATTTCCGCTTCCCGTTCCGCAACACGGCGTTCTGGCTGATCTTCATCACGCTGATGCTGCCGGTCGAGGTGCGGATCTTCCCGACCGTGCAGGTGGTGTCGACGCTGCACCTGACGAACGCCTACGCGGGGCTCACGCTGCCGCTGATCGCGTCGGCGACGGCGACATTCCTGTTCCGCCAGTTCTTCATGACGCTGCCCGACGAGCTGATGGACGCCGCGCGCATCGACGGCGCGGGGCCGATGCGCTTCTTCTGGGACGTCGTGCTGCCGCTGTCGAAGACGACCATCGCGGCGCTGTTCGTGATCACCTTCATCTACGGCTGGAACCAGTATCTGTGGCCGATCCTGATCACGACGGAGGCGTCGCTGTCGACGGCGGTGGTGGGCATCAAGACGATGATCGCGAGCGGCGACGCCGCGACCGAATGGCAATACGTGATGGCGGCGACGCTGCTGGCGATGATTCCGCCGCTCGTCGTCGTGCTGGCGATGCAGCGCTGGTTCGTGCGCGGCCTCGTCGATTCCGAGAAGTGAACCACGGACGGCAACCGGGAGAAAGACCAAGTATGGCTGCGCTGAGCTTGAAGGGCGTCAGGAAATCCTACGACGGCAAGCAGCACGTGCTGCACGGCATCGACGTGGAAATCGCCGACGGCGAATTCGTCGTGCTGGTGGGCCCGTCGGGCTGCGGCAAGTCGACGCTGCTGCGGATGATCGCGGGGCTCGAGACGGTGACGGACGGCGAGATCGCGATCGGCGACCGCGTGGTCAACGCGCTGGAGCCGAAGGATCGCGACATCGCGATGGTGTTCCAGAACTACGCGCTCTATCCGCACATGACGGTCGCGCAGAACATGGGCTACGGGCTGAAGATTCGCGGCATCGAGCGCGCGACGATCGACTCGCGGGTGGCCGCGGCCGCGAAGATCCTCGAACTCGAGCCGCTGCTCGCGCGGCGCCCGCGCGAACTGTCGGGCGGCCAGCGGCAGCGCGTCGCGATGGGGCGTGCGATCGTGCGCGAGCCGTCGGTGTTCCTGTTCGACGAGCCGCTGTCGAACCTCGATGCGAAGCTGCGCGTGCAGATGCGGCTCGAGATCCAGCGGCTGCATGCGCGGCTCGCGACGACGAGCGTGTACGTGACGCACGACCAGATCGAGGCGATGACGCTCGCGCAGCGCGTGATCGTGATGAACCGCGGCTATGCGGAGCAGATCGGCGCGCCGGTCGACGTGTACGAGAAGCCGGAGACGGTGTTCGTTGCGGGCTTCATCGGCTCGCCGGCGATGAACCTGATGCATGGCCGGCTGTCCGAGGATGGCGCGACCTTTGCGGTCGCGGGCGGTGGCCCGGCGCTGCCGGTCGCCGGCGCGCCCGGCATCGGCACCACGATCGCCACCGGGCGCGACTGGGTGCTCGGCGTGCGCCCGGAGCACATGACGCCGCAGCCGGGCGTCGCGCAGGCATCGTTGCCAGTCGATTCGTGCGAGCTGCTCGGCGCGGACAACCTCGCGCACGGCCGCTGGGGCAACCACGACGTCGTGGTACGCCTGCCGCACGCGGATCGTCCCGCGCGCGGCACGGCGCTGGGCGCCGCGCTGCCCGCGCACCGGCTGCATTTCTTCGATCCCGAGACCGGCAAGCGCGCCGGCTGACCCTGACGAACCCGCTGCGAGGCGCACGATGACTTCCCGTACCGACTGGCCCTATCCGCGCGTGGTCGCCCATCGCGGCGGCGGCACGCTCGCGCCGGAGAACACGCTCGCCGCGCTCGACGAGGGCGCGCGGCGCGGGCACCGGATGGTCGAGTTCGACGCGAAGCTGTCCGCCGACGACGTGACGTTCCTGCTGCACGACGACACGGTCGACCGCACGTCGAACGGTAGCGGGCCGGCGGCGGGCATGCGTTATGCGGCGCTGGCCGCGCTCGACGCGGGCGCGTGGTTCGACGCGCGCTTCGCGGGCGAGCGGATGCCGACGCTCGAGGCGGCGGCGGCGCGCTGCATCGCGCACGGGCTGGCGGCGAACGTCGAGATCAAGCCGTGCCCGGGCCGCGAGCGCGAAACCGGGCAGCGCGTGGCGGCCGACACGGCGGCGTACTGGCGCGATGCCGCGGTGCCGCCGCTGCTGTCGTCGTTTTCGTTCGATGCGCTGCAACAGGCGCGCGCGACCGTGCCGGCGCTGCCGCGCGGGATGCTCTACGAAGCCGTGCCGGACGACTGGCACGCGCAGGTCGTCGGGGCGCTCGGCTGCGTTTCGTTGCATGCAGACCACAAACGGCTCGACGAACCGCTCGTGCGGGCGATCAAGGCGGCCGGGCTGCGCATCCTGGTCTACACGGTCAACGACCTCGCCCGGGCGCGCGAACTCGTGCGCTGGGGCGTCGACGCGGTCTGCACGGACCGGATCGACCTGATCGGCCCGACAGCACTCGACGACCTCGTATAGCGCCGCTTACCCCGGGCAAAATTCTGTCCGGGAACCTGCGTGACGCGAAAAAACGACGCCCCGGCGGGATTCCCGCCGGGGCGTTTTGCATCGTGGAGACGTTACGTCGGGAAAAATCCGCTACAAATTGCAGCAGGATTAACCATTCCCCAAATATTCGACTACGCTTAGAAGCGGTAGCCGACGTTCAGGTACGTGACGATCGGGTTCAGCGAGATCTTCGCTTTCGACGTTTCGGTCAGGGTGCCGACCGGCGTTCTGCGGGCCGTCGTGAAGGTGGCGGTCACGCTGACCGGGATGTACGAGATCGACAGGCCCCCGAACCAGTGTTTCGTGAAGTTGTACGTGAAGCCGGCGTTGAGCACGGGCGCCCACTGGTTGCTGGTCGTGGCGCTGGTCGGGCCGCCGAGCACGCCGTTCTCGAAGCTGCTGTTCGTGATCTTTGCGCCGGTGAACCAGACATACGTCGCGCCGACGCCGAGATACGGACGGAACTTCGCGTTGGCGTCGTTGAAGTGGTAGCGAAGCAACAGGGCGGGGCTCCACTGGTACGCACGGCCGAGTACGCCGAAGTTTTCGAACCGACCCTTGCCGGTGATGTCGAACTTCGGCGGTATCCCCATGACGAGCTCGGTGGAGATGTGGTCGGTAACGAAGTAGCCCGCGGCGAGGCCGAGCGTATCGGCGTCGTTGATGCCGGCGCCCGTGTTGGGAATCGATTGGTTGATGGGCGTGCCGCCGACGCGGTAGACGAACAGCGGGTCGCTGCTGTCCTGCGGTGACAGGTGCAGCCAGCCGGTGCTGACGTAGAAGTCACCTGCGGATTGTGCGTGTGCCGGGCCGCCCGCAAATGCGAATGCGAGCGCTGCGGCCCCCGTAATGGCCAGTTTTCGTTTCATTGTGTCTCCTCCGATCAAAGGCGTGCTCATTATGACGACTGCGTTTAAAACCAAACAAGCTCGCAAGTTAGAGCTTTCTCCCTAGGATTCGCACGACCGTACGCTTCCGCGCCCCGTAGGGACAGGCATTCTACGCAGGTGCGCACTTTCGGACCTTCGGGTATTTCCTAACGCGTTCAAACGGACATTCAGCATGGCACGGTTAGCACGACTCTACGTTCCCGACCAGCCGCAGCACGTGATACTGCGCGGCCTGGATCAGCAACCCGCGTTCGTCGACGACCAGGACTACGAACTCTTCATCGATTGCCTGAAGGCCGCGGCACGCGATCACCATCTTTCGGTGCATGCCTATGTGCTGCTCCCGCGTCAGGTGCAGCTCCTCGTGACGCCGAGCGACGAGGCGAGCCTGCCGAAGGCGATGCAGGCGGTCGGCCGCCGCTACGTCGCGCATTTCAACCGGCGTTATTCGCGTCGCGGCACCCTGTGGGAAGGCCGCTATCGGGCGACCGTGATCGAAGGCGAGCGCTATTTCCTGCTCGCGAGCCGCGTGGTCGAGATGAGCCCGGTGCGCGCGCAGCTGGTTGCGACGCCCGACGCCTATCGCTGGTCGAGCTACCGGCACCACGTCGGGCTCACCGTCGACAGCCTGATCACCGACCATCCGCTCTACTGGGCGCTCGGCAACACGCCGTTCGACCGGCAGCGTGCGTACAAGGAGCTGTGCGAACAGCCGCTCGACGAGCGGCAGGCCGATCAGCTTCAACAAGCGACGCTGAAGGGCTGGGTGCTCGGCGGCGAGAATTACCGCGAGTGGGCGGCCCGCACCGCGAACCGTCGCGTGTCGCCGCTGCCGCGCGGACGCCCCAGAAAGGTGCGTGAAAACACGCCGCCCATCCAGCAATAGCGCGGGACAGGCGGATAACGAGGCGGCGCCGCGGGCGCCGCTTCTTTTTGCACCAAAACGATACGGCCCCAATAAAACAGCACCAGATCAGCGCGCGGCTTTAATTGGGGTTCGATCAAGCGGTTTTTGTTGCTATTCCTTTGATTCGTCGCGTATATTCCGAATTCCGGTGGCCCGGGTGAAGCTCGCCCAACCACTGTCGGCCGTGCCGTCTCCCGTCGGGAGCGGGATCGACGGCAACAAAAAATGGTTCAACGGCCCTCTAGGCCCCCTTTACGACGGTGTCCCCATGAACGACCACCAGAAGCCGCTCGCCGCGGTGCCCGCCGCACAAGGTCTGTACGACCCGCAAAACGAACACGACGCCTGCGGCGTCGGCTTCGTCGCTCACATCAAGGGCAAGAAGAGCCACGAGATCATTCAGCAGGGTCTGAAGATCCTCGAGAACCTCGATCACCGCGGCGCCGTCGGTGCCGATCCGCTGATGGGCGACGGCGCCGGCATCCTGATCCAGATTCCGGACGCGTTCTATCGCGAGGAAATGTCGAAGCAGGACGTGACGCTGCCGCCGGCCGGCGAATACGGGGTCGGGATGATCTTCCTGCCGAAGGAAAACGCATCGCGTCTCGCGTGCGAGCAGGAGCTCGAGCGGACGGTGCGGGCCGAGGGGCAGGTCGTGCTCGGCTGGCGCGACGTGCCGGTCGACCATGCGATGCCGATCTCGCCGACGGTAAAGGCGAGCGAGCCGCTGATCCGCCAGATCTTCATCGGCCGCGGCAAGGACATCATGGTGACGGACGCGCTCGAGCGGAAGCTGTACGTGATCCGCAAGACCGCGAGCCACCGCATCCAGGCGCTGAAGCTCAAGCACGGCAAGGAATACTTCGTGCCGTCGATGTCGGCGCGCACGGTCGTCTACAAGGGGCTGCTGCTGGCAGGCCAGGTCGGCGTGTATTACCGCGACCTGCAGGACGCGCGCGTCGTGTCGGCGCTCGCGCTCGTGCACCAGCGCTTCTCGACCAACACGTTCCCGGCTTGGGAACTCGCTCACCCGTACCGGATGATCGCGCACAACGGCGAGATCAACACCGTGAAGGGCAACGTGAACTGGCTGAACGCGCGTACCGGCGCGATCGCATCGCACGTGCTCGGCGACGACCTCCCGAAGCTCTGGCCGCTGATCTACCCGGGCCAGTCGGACACCGCGTCGTTCGACAACTGTCTCGAACTGCTGGTGATGGCCGGCTACCCGCTCGTGCACGCGGTGATGATGATGATTCCGGAAGCGTGGGAACAGCACACGCTGATGGACGACAACCGCCGCGCGTTCTACGAATACCACGCCGCGATGATGGAGCCGTGGGACGGCCCCGCCGCGATCGCGTTCACCGACGGCCGCCAGATCGGCGCGACGCTCGACCGTAACGGCCTGCGCCCGGCGCGCTACATCGTCACGGACGACGACCTCGTCATCATGGCGTCGGAAGCCGGCACGCTGCCGATCCCCGAATCGAAGATCGTCAAGAAGTGGCGCCTGCAGCCGGGCAAGATGTTCCTGATCGACATGGAACACGGCCGCATCATCGACGACAAGGAGCTCAAGGACAACCTCGCGAACGCGAAGCCGTACAAGAGCTGGATCGACGCCGTGCGCATCAAGCTCGACGAGATCGAGCCGAAGGCCGAGGACGTCGCGGCCGGCCGCACGCAGGGCGCCGCGCTGCTCGACCGCCAGCAGGCGTTCGGCTATACGCAGGAAGACCTGAAGTTCCTGATGGCGCCGATGGCGCAGCAGGGCGAGGAGGCCGTCGGTTCGATGGGCAACGACTCGCCGCTCGCGGTGATGTCGAACAAGAACAAGACGCTCTATCACTACTTCAAGCAGCTGTTCGCGCAGGTCACGAACCCGCCGATCGACCCGATCCGCGAAAACATGGTCATGTCGCTCGTGTCGTTCATCGGCCCGAAGCCGAACCTGCTCGACACGAACAACATCAACCCGCCGATGCGTCTCGAAGTGTCGCAGCCGGTGCTCGACTTCAAGGACATCGCGAAGATCCGCGCGATCGACCAGTACACGGGCGGCAAGTTCAGCGCATACGAGCTGAACATCTGCTACCCGGTCGCATGGGGCAAGGAAGGCATCGAGGCACGCCTCGCGTCGCTGTGCGCGGAAGCCGTCGACGCGGTCAAGTCGGGCTACAACATGCTGATCGTGTCGGACCGCAAGACGGACGCCGAGCACGTCGCGATTCCGGCGCTGCTCGCCACGTCGGCGATCCACACGCACCTCGTCCAGCAAGGGCTGCGCACGAGCACGGGCCTCGTCGTCGAGACGGGCTCGGCACGTGAGACGCACCATTTCGCGCTGCTCGCGGGCTACGGCGCGGAAGCCGTGCACCCGTACCTCGCGATGGAAACGCTCGCGCAGATGGCCGAAGGCCTGCCGGGCGACCTGTCGCCGGAGAAGGCCGTCTACAACTTCACGAAGGCGGTCGGCAAGGGTCTGCAGAAGGTGATGTCGAAGATGGGCATCTCGACGTACATGTCGTACACCGGCGCGCAGATCTTCGAAGCGCTCGGCCTGTCGAGCGACCTCGTCGAGAAGTACTTCAAGGGCACGGCGTCGAAGGTCGGCGGCATCGGCCTGTTCGAAGTCGCGGAAGAAGCGATCCGCCTGCACCGCGATGCGTTCGGCGACAACCCGGTCCTGCGCGACATGCTCGACGCGGGCGGCGAGTACGCGTACCGCGTGCGCGGCGAAGACCACATGTGGACGCCGGACTCGATCGCGAAGCTCCAGCACGCGACGCGCAGCAACTCGTACCAGACGTACAAGGAATACGCGCACCTGATCAACGATCAGACCAAGCGTCACATGACGTTCCGCGGCCTGTTCGAGTTCAAGGTCGAGCCGACCAAGGCGATCCCGATCGACGACGTCGAGTCGGCGAAGGACATCGTCAAGCGCTTCGCGACGGGCGCGATGTCGCTCGGTTCGATCAGCACCGAAGCCCACGCGACGCTCGCGATCGCGATGAACCGGATCGGCGGCAAGTCGAACACCGGCGAAGGCGGCGAGGACGAGAAGCGTTATCGCAACGAGCTGCGCGGCATTCCGATCAAGTCGGGCGAGACGCTGAAGTCGGTGATCGGCGACGAGATCGTCAGCGACATTGCGCTGAAGGACGGCGATTCGCTGCGCTCGAAGATCAAGCAGGTCGCGTCGGGCCGCTTCGGCGTCACCGCCGAGTACCTCGCATCGGCCGATCAGATCCAGATCAAGATGGCGCAGGGTGCGAAGCCGGGCGAAGGCGGCCAGCTGCCGGGCCACAAGGTGTCGGAATACATCGGCAAGCTGCGCTACTCGGTGCCGGGCGTCGGCCTGATCTCGCCGCCGCCGCACCACGACATCTACTCGATCGAGGATCTGGCGCAGCTGATCCACGACCTGAAGAACGTGAACCCGAGCTCGAGCATCTCGGTGAAGCTCGTGTCGGAAGTCGGCGTCGGCACGGTCGCGGCCGGTGTCGCGAAGGCGAAGGCCGATCACGTCGTGATCGCGGGCCACGACGGCGGCACGGGCGCATCGCCGCTGTCGTCGGTCAAGCATGCGGGCACGCCGTGGGAACTCGGCCTGGCCGAAACGCAGCAGACGCTGGTGCTGAACCGCCTGCGTGGCCGGATTCGCGTGCAGGCCGACGGTCAGATGAAGACGGGCCGCGACGTCGTGATCGGCGCGCTGCTCGGCGCAGACGAATTCGGCTTCGCGACGGCACCGCTCGTCGTCGAAGGCTGCATCATGATGCGCAAGTGCCACCTGAACACGTGCCCGGTCGGCGTCGCGACGCAGGATCCGGTGCTGCGCGCGAAGTTCAAGGGCCAGCCCGAGCACGTCGTGAACTACTTCTTCTTCGTCGCTGAAGAAGTGCGCGAGATCATGGCGCAGCTCGGCATCGCGAAGTTCGACGACCTGATCGGCCGCGCCGACCTGCTCGATACGCGCAAGGGCGTCGAGCACTGGAAGGCGAAGGGCCTCGACTTCTCGCGCGTGTTCTACCAGCCGGAGGAGTGCGAGGAAGTCGCGCGGCGTCACGTCGACGTGCAGGATCACGGCCTCGAGCGCGCGCTCGACCACGTGCTGATCGAGAAGGCGAAGGCCGCGATCGAGAGCGGCGAGCATGTGTCGTTCATCCAGCCGGTGCGCAACGTGAACCGTACCGTCGGCGCGATGCTGTCGGGCGTGATCGCGAAGAAGCACGGCCACGACGGCCTGGCCGACGACGCGGTGCACATCCAGCTGAAGGGCACGGCCGGCCAGAGCTTCGGCGCGTTCCTCGCGAAGGGCGTGACGCTCGACCTCGTCGGCGACGGCAACGACTATGTCGGCAAGGGCCTGTCGGGCGGCCGGATCATCATCCGTCCGACCAACGACTTCCGCGGCAAGTCCGAGGAAAACATCATCTGCGGCAACACGGTGATGTACGGCGCGATCGAAGGTGAGGCGTTCTTCCGCGGCGTCGCGGGCGAGCGTTTCTGCGTGCGCAACTCGGGTGCGACGGCGGTCGTCGAAGGCACGGGCGACCACGGTTGCGAATACATGACGGGCGGCACGGTCGTCGTGCTCGGCGAAACCGGGCGCAACTTCGCGGCCGGCATGTCGGGCGGTCTCGCGTACATCTACGATCCGGAAGGCACGTTCGCGGCGAAGTGCAACAAGTCGATGGTCGCACTCGATCCGGTGCTGCAGCAGGCCGAGCAGGAGCGTACGGTCGACCGCGCGCTCTGGCATGCAGGCATGACGGACGAAGCGCTGCTGAAGGGGCTCGTCGAGCGTCATTTCCAGTTCACGGGTTCGCCGCGCGCGAAGTCGCTGCTGGAAAACTGGGACGCGGCGCGCCGCCAGTTCGTGAAGGTGTTCCCGCACGAATACAAGCGCGCGCTGGGCGAGATCGGTGCGAAGAAGGCGGCGAAGGAAGTGCTGGCCGCCTGAGCGACGAACGACATAGCGAATGCCGCGCGCGCATGACTGCCGCGCGCGGCTCCCCCACCCGATACACCGAACAGAAGAGCACCTTATGGGCAAGGCAACCGGTTTTCTGGAGTTCGAACGCCGCCACGAGGCGTACGAAGCACCGCTCACGCGCGTGAAGCATTACAAGGAATTCGTCGCGGCGCTGACCGACGCGGACGCGAAGGTCCAGGGCGCGCGCTGCATGGATTGCGGCATCCCGTTCTGCAACAACGGCTGCCCGGTCAACAACATCATCCCGGACTTCAACGATCTCGTTTATCGCCAGGACTGGCAGCATGCGATCGAAGTTCTGCATTCGACCAACAACTTCCCCGAGTTCACGGGCCGCATCTGCCCGGCGCCGTGCGAGGCGGCGTGCACGCTCGGCATCAACGACGATCCGGTCGGCATCAAGTCGATCGAGCACGCGATCATCGACAAGGCCTGGGCGGAAGGCTGGGTGAAGCCGCTGCCGCCCGAGCACAAGACCGGCAAGACGGTCGCGGTCGTCGGTTCGGGCCCCGCGGGCCTCGCCGTCGCGCAGCAGCTCGCGCGTGCGGGCCACGACGTGACGGTGTTCGAGAAGAACGATCGCATCGGCGGCCTGCTGCGTTACGGGATCCCCGACTTCAAGCTCGAGAAGTGGCTGATCGATCGCCGCATGCGCCAGATGGAAGCGGAAGGCGTGACGTTCCGCACCAGCGTGTTCATCGGCAAGGATCCGCTGCCCGAGTCGATCGGCAGCCTCGCGAAGGAAACCATTTCGCCGGAGCAGCTGAAGGAAGAATTCGACGCGGTCGTGATCGCGGGCGGTTCGGAAACGCCGCGCGACCTGCCGGTGCCGGGCCGCGAGCTCGCCGGCGTCCATTTCGCGATGGACTTCCTGCCGCAGCAGAACCGCGTGAACGCGGGCGACAAGCTCGTCGACCAGCTGCTCGCGAAGGGCAAGCACGTGATCGTGATCGGCGGCGGCGATACGGGTTCGGACTGCGTCGGCACGTCGAACCGTCACGGCGCGAAGCAGGTCACGCAGTTCGAGCTGCTGCCGCAGCCGCCGGAAGAGGAAAACAAGCCGCTCGTGTGGCCGTACTGGCCGATCAAGCTGCGCACGTCGTCGTCGCACGAAGAAGGTTGCGAGCGTGACTGGGCGGTCGCGACGAAGCGTCTCGAAGGCAAGAACGGCAAGGTCGAGAAGCTGATCGCGGTGCGCGTCGAATGGAAGGACGGCAAGATGCAGGAAGTGCCGGGCTCCGAGTTCGAAATGAAGGCCGACCTGGTGCTGCTCGCGATGGGCTTCACGCAGCCGGCAGCCACCGTGCTCGAGGCGTTCGGCGTCGCGAAGGATGCGCGCGGCAACGCGCGTGCGGCAACCGAAGGCGATCGCTCGTACTACACGTCGGTCGACAAGGTGTTCGCGGCCGGCGACATGCGCCGCGGCCAGTCGCTCGTCGTCTGGGCGATCCGCGAAGGCCGCCAGTGCGCGCGCTCGGTCGACGCGTATCTGATGGGGCATTCGAACCTGCCGCGATAAGCGCGGTTCGTGGGCCACTGCCGTACCAGCCGGGCGTCCGAAAGGGCGCCCGGTTTTTTTATGGCCGGCGCCTGGAGGTGTCGCAGGCGTCGGCCGTCGATGCCCCCCGGCCGTGCGGGTTTGCGGCGGCTCCGACTCCTCATCATCTCCCCGAAGCGTCGCCTAACCTGATCACATCAATGACGTTGATTTTCCCCGATTCCGCTTCCTTTCGTTTTGTAATAATCCTTGGAAACTGTCATATCATGTCGCCCCACCGGCAGCGTTCGCGCGACCGCCGAATATGACTTACCCGTTTACAAGGATTCTGGATGGAAGCATTCGTGCAAGGGCTGATCGATGCCGTCAACGGTGTGCTGTGGAACTACGTGCTGATCGCGCTGCTGCTCGGCGTGGGCGCGTGGTTCACGCTGCGGTTCCGGATGATCCAGCTGAAGGCGCTGTTCCTCAGCATGAAGCTGGTCGGCAGCAAGGGCGAGCCGGGCAGCATCTCGTCGTTCCAGGCGTTCGCGACCGGCCTCGCGAGCCGCGTGGGCACCGGCAACATCGCGGGTGTCGCGGTCGCGCTGACGGTCGGCGGGCCGGGCGCGATCTTCTGGATGTGGATGACGGCGCTCGTCGGCATGTCGTCCGCGTTCGTCGAGGCGACGCTCGCGCAGATCTTCAAGGTGTCGCATCCGGACGGCAGCTATCGCGGCGGCCCCGCTTACTACATCCAGACAGGCCTGCGCTCGCGCGGCTTCGGCGTGCTGTTCTCGCTGTCGCTGATCCTCGCGTTCGGCTTCGTGTTCAACGCGGTGCAGGCCAATGCGATCGCCGATGCATTTCACACGTCGTTCGGCTGGGGCCGCGAGACGGTCGGCCTCGGCCTCGTGTTGCTCACCGCGCCGCTCATCTTCGGCGGCATTCGTCGCATCGCGTCGGTCGCGCAGGTGATCGTGCCGGTGATGGCGATCGGCTACCTCGCGCTGGCCGTCTACGCGGTCGCGACCCACGCGGCGCTGGTGCCGGGCGTGCTCGCGCTGATCGTGAAGAGCGCATTCGGGCTCGAGCAGGCGGCGGGCGGCCTGACCGGCTATGCGGTCAGCCAGGCAGTCGCGATGGGCGTGAAACGCGGGCTGTTCTCGAACGAAGCCGGCATGGGTAGCGCGCCGAACGCGGCCGCGACCGCGAGCGTGCGGCATCCGGTCGTGCAGGGGTTGATCCAGATGCTCGGCGTGTTCGTCGACACGATCGTGATCTGCAGCGCGACCGCGTTCGTGATCCTGCTGTCGGGCCAGTACGAACTCGGCACCGGCATGGAAGGCGCGGCGCTCACGCAGCGCGCGATCGCGAGCCACGTCGGCGGTTGGGGCAGCATCTACATGGCCGTCGCGATCTTCTTTTTCGCGTACTCGTCGGTGATCGGCAACTACGCGTATGCGGAAGGCAACGTCGAGTTCATCACGAAGCGGCGCGGCGTGCTGCCGCTGTTCCGCATCGCGGTGCTGGGGATGGTGATGTTCGGCAGCGTCGGGCAACTGCCGCTGGTGTGGGCGATGGCCGATACGAGCATGGGGCTGATGGCGATCATCAACCTGGTCGCGATTCTCGCGCTCGGCAAGTATGCGCATGCCTCGTGGCGCGACTATCGCCACCAGCGCGCGCAGGGCATTGCCGAACCGGTGTTCACGCGCAACACGATTCCCGAGCTCGCACGCGTGCTGCCGGCCGACGTGTGGGGCGAGCACGGCCCGCTGCCGCTGCGTCCGGCTTCAGGCGATGCGGTGAACGACGTGGTGGCCGAAGCCCGCGTCGCGGTGCGCGAGTCATGAACGGCGACCGGCTCCGTGCGTTCGTCGCGCTGATGCCCGATTCGGCATCGCGCGACGCGCTGCACGCGCTGCCGGTCACGCGCGGCGCACGGCGCACGCTGCCCGCGCAACTGCACGTAACGCTTGCGTTCATCGGCGCGATCGAACGTGCGCGGTGCGACGCGCTGGCCGAGCGGTTGCCGGCGCTCGCGAGCGCGCATGCGCTGCCGTTGCAGCGGGTCGAGCGGATCGCGTGGTGGCCGAGCCTGCCGCGCGCGCGGCTGATCGTCGCGGAACTCGCCGCCGATCCCGCCTGTACGGCGCTGAATGCCGATTTATCCGTGCTGTTGCGCGAGCTGGGCGTGCCGGCCGACCGCCGGCCGTTCCGGCCGCATGTGACGCTCGCGCGGCTGCCGCGCGATGCCGACGGACAGCCCGCGCACGGCGGCGCGACCGGTCGGCCGGTCGCGGTGCGCTTCGTCGCGCTGACGCTGTTCGAAAGCCGGCTGTCGCACGACGGTGTGTCGCATGTGCCGATCGTGTCGGTGCCGATCGGGCGGGCGTAGCGGGAAGAGGGGAGGACGAACGAGAGAAGGCCGGCGCGGTGTGCGCCGGCCTTTTGTTTTTGCGCTTACGCGGCGACCTTGTCGGTATCGGTCACGCGCTCGACGTTGATCATGCCGACGTGGAACGCGGCCAGCGACTCGCGGTGGGCGATGCTGACGATCGCGGCCTTCGGCAGCCGTTCGGCGAACAGGTGATAGAGCCGTGCTTCGTTGTCCGCGTCGAGCGCGCTCGTCGCTTCGTCGAGGAACAGGAAGTCCGGCTTGTGCAACAGCACGCGCGCGCCGGCGAGACGCTGCTGTTCGCCGGGCGACAGCACGCGCGTCCAGTGGCCGGTCTCGTCGAGGCGCCCGACGTAGTCTTCGAGGCGGCACGCGCGCAGCGCGTCGCGGCACGCGTCGTCGGTGAACGCGTCGGGCGCGGCCGGATAGGTGAGCGCGGCCTTCAGCGTGCCGATCGGCAAGTAGCTCGTCTGCGGCACGAACATCATCCGCGCGCCGACCGGCGCGTCGATCGCGCCGTCGCCGAACGGCCACAGGCCCGCAAGCGCGCGCATGAACGTGCTCTTGCCGGAACCCGACTTGCCGATCACGAGCCAGCGGGAGCCGGGTTCGATCGTCAGGTTGCCGATGTTCGCGAGCGCGGTGCCGTTCGGCAGCGCGAGCGTCAGCGACGATGTGGACAGCTTCGCGGCATCGACGTAGTGCAGGTTGATGCCGCCGTGCTCGGTTGCCGGCGACAGGCTTTCCTTCAGGTGCGACGTCCCCATCACGCGCTTGAATTCGCGCAGACGGTTGACGGTTGCGCGCCATTCGACGAGGGTCGAGTAACTGTTGATGAACCACGAGAACGAATCGCTGACGGTGCCGAACGCGGACGAGATCTGCATCAGCACGCCGAACGAGAACGCACCCGCGAAATAGCGCGGCGCGGCGACGACGAGCGGGAAGATGATCGCGATCTGCCCGTAGAAGCTCAGCACGAACGTGAGGCGCTTCGTGTACTTCATCACGCGCCACCAGTTGTCGCGAATGCGCATGAACAGGCCCTGCGCGTTGCGGGTCTCGGTTTTCTCGCCGTCGTAGAACGCGATCTGCTCGGCGTTCTCGCGCACACGAATGAGCCCGAAGCGGAAATCGGCCTCGACGCGCTGCTGCTGGTAGTTGATCGACACGAGCGGGTGGCCGACCTTCTGGATGATCAGCGAGCCGACCACCGCGTACAACGCGGCCGCCCACACCATGTAGCCGGGGATCGTGATCGGCGTCGCGCCGAGCGAGAGCGTCAGCGCGCCGGCGAGCGACCACAGGATCGTAATGAACGACACGAGCGTGACGACCGTCGACAGGAGATCGAGCGACAGCGCGAGCGTCGTCGTCGCGAACGACTGGAGGTCGTCGGTGATCCGCTGGTCGGGGTTGTCGGCGAGGCGGTCGCGTTCGATCCGGTAGAACGCGCGATCGCCGAGCCACTGGCCGAGAAAGCGGTCAGTGAGCCACTGGCGCCAGCGGAACCCGAGCATCTGCCGCAGGTAGCGGCCGTACACCGCGAGGATGATGAAGCCGAACGCGAGTGCCGAGAACTGCATCAGCAGGTTCGGGAAGTCGTGGACGTCCTTCGACTGCAGTGCGTTGTAGAACTGCGCGTTCCACTTGTTCAGCTTGACGTTGATCCAGACGACGCAGAGATTGATCACGATGATCGTGACGAGCAGCCCCCACGCGGTTTTCCATTCGGACGACACCCAGTAGGGCTTGATGAGGCTCCATGCGGATACCGGGCGCTCGTCCTGCGGCGCGTCTGAGGCGGAGCGGACGGGATCGATCGATTGGGTCATGTGCTTCCTGATGAGTAGCCGGCGCGCGGGCCGGGCGAAGCCGGGCGCGCGCCGCGATAAGGCATGCCGGGGCGCGGCGCCGACTGACGGCGGGCGCACGGATGGTCGCCCGCGCGTCTTAAACGGCGCTTAAGGGCCGGCGGTGACGCGGCAACCGGCCGCTCGCGCGGCCGGCCTGCGGGCATTGTGCCAGAGCGGCGCGGCGCGACGGCGAATTTGCCGCAAGGGGGACAGTTTGCGGCGCTTTCCGCTTTTATGGTCTAATGGCCGACGACGAAACAGGGGTGCTTCGAGCGCGGCCGACGGTTAATTCCGGGCGACGCGGCGAGGCTGAGAAAGACCCTTCGCACCCGATCCGGGTAATACCGGCGAGGGAAGTTTCTGATCCCGCCGGGCCGCGCTGGCCGCCATCCCACATGGTCAGCGCCCGAGTCCCGCCCGGCCGGCCTTTGCTGCCGGTTTCGTCCTTTTGGGTACGCGCTTTGCGCGTTACGGAAGGAATGATGACCGCTCAATCTTCAGTCTTTTGCGCTGTTCCCGATCCGCTGTCGCGTGCGTTGGCACGGGACGGCGCGCGCGCGTCGACGTCCGTCGCACGAGCCCGCGCGGTTCGCGGGGAGGGTGCGCGATGAACGTCCACGCTTCCCGGCCGGATTTCGCGGTGCTCGGCGGCGGCCTCGTCGGCCGGCTGATCGCCTGGCGGCTCGCGGGCGACGGGCATCGCGTCGCGCTGTACGAGCGCGGCGGCCCGGACGGCGAGCAGTCGGCCGCGTGGATCGCGGCCGCGATGCTCGCGCCGCTCGCCGAGGCGGCGAGCGCCGAGCTGCTGATCACCGAGCTCGGCGCCGCGTCGCTCGCGCGCTGGCCGCAATGGCTCGCGGAGCTGCCCGAACCGGTGTTCTTCCAGCATCACGGCACGCTCGTCGTCTGGCATCACGCGGATCGGGCGGAGGCGCCGCTGTTCGAGCGGCGCGTGCGCGCGAACGCGCCGGCCGAGCTGTTCGACGGCGGTTTCGTCACGCTGGCCGGCGCGCAGGTCGACGCGGCCGAGCCCGCGCTCGCGGGGCGCTTCGCGCGCGGCCTGCTGCTGCCGCGCGAAGGGCAGCTCGACAACCGGCAGGCGCTGCGCGCGCTGGCGGCGGGCCTCGCGCAGCGCGGCGTCGAGCTGCACTGGCACGCGACGATCGACGACGCGAACCGGCCCGACGCACATTTCACGATCGATTGCCGCGGCCTCGGCGCGAAAGCCGCGCTGCCCGCGCTGCGCGGCATCCGCGGCGAAGTCGCGCGGGTGCGCGCGCCGGGCATCGGGCTCACGCGGCCCGTGCGGCTGTTGCATCCGCGCTATCCGCTGTACATCGCGCCGAAGCAGGACGACCTGTACGTGATCGGCGCGACCGAGGTGGAGGGCGAGGACATGTCGCCCGTCAGCGTGCGCTCCGCGCTCGAACTGCTGAGCGCGGCGTTCTCCGTGCACCCGGCGTTCGGCGAGGCGCGCATCCTCGAACTCAATGCGCAGTGCCGCCCGACGCTGCCCGACCACCGCCCGGCGGTGATCTGGGACGGCGCGACGACGCTCGCCGTCAACGGCCTGTACCGGCACGGCTTCATGATCGCGCCGGAAGTCGCGCATGCGGCGGTCGCGTTCGCGCAGGCCGCGCTCGGCGGCGCGTTCGCCGATGCCGATGCGTTCACCGCGTGGCGCGATGCCGCGCGCTGGCCGGCGCTCCTTCATCACCGCGACGACGCGCGCCAGCCGGCCTGATGCGCGCCGCCGACCGAATTCGATCAAGCCTCATGGATATCCAGATCAACCAACAGACCCTGACGCTGCCCGACGGCGCGACGGTGGCCGACGCGCTCGTCGCGTTCGGCGCGCGTCCGCCGTACGCGGTCGCGCTGAACGGCAATTTCGTCGCGCGCACGCAGCATGCGGCGCGCGCGCTCGCGACGGGCGACAAGCTCGACGTGGTGCACCCCGTCGCGGGCGGCTGAGCGCCGCCGGTTCGCCCCCGCTCTTCCAGGAAAACGACATGACGTCCCTCACTTCCGCCGACGCGCTGACGCTGTACGGCGAAACCTTCGCAAGCCGCGTGCTGCTCGGCACGTCGCGCTATCCGTCGCTGCAGTCGCTGTCCGATTCGATCGCCGCGTCGCGTCCGGGAATGGTGACGGTCGCGCTGCGCCGCCAGATGACGGGCGGCACCGCCGAAGCCGGCTTCTTCGACCTGCTCAAGCGTCACGCGGTGCCGCTGCTGCCGAACACGGCCGGTTGCCAGACCGTCGCCGAGGCGGTGACGACGGCGCACATGGCGCGCGAGGTCTTCGAGACCGACTGGATCAAGCTCGAGCTGATCGGCGACGACTACACGCTGCAGCCCGACCCGGTCGGGCTGATCGAGGCGGCCGCGCAACTGGTCAAGGACGGCTTCAAGGTGCTGCCGTACTGCACCGAGGATCTCGTGATCGGCCGGCGCCTGCTCGACGTAGGCTGCGAGGCGCTGATGCCGTGGGGCGCGCCGATCGGCACCGGCAAGGGCGTCGTGAACCCGTACGGGCTGCGCGTGCTGCGCGAGCGGCTGCCGGACGTGCCGCTGATCGTCGACGCCGGGCTCGGCGTGCCGTCGCATGCGTGCCAGGTGATGGAATGGGGCTTCGACGGCGTGCTGCTGAACACCGCCGTATCGCAGGCCACGCATCCGGAGATCATGGCGCGTGCATTCGCGCAGGGTGTCGAGGCCGGCCGTGCGGCCTACCTCGCCGGGCCGATGGATGCGCGCGAGACCGCGCACGCGAGCACGCCGGTCGTCGGGATGCCGTTCTGGCACCAGGACGGAGGCGGCGCATGAGCGCGCGTTTCGCCGATGCGTTCTGGCCACCGGCCGACGAGCTGGCCGAAGCGGCCGAGCGGATTCGCGCCCGCCTGGGCGACTGGCTGGCCGGCACGACGCCGTGGCGGCTGTGCGTCGCGGCGCCCGACGTGCCGGTCGACGGCGACGTGCTGATCGTGTCGGCCGGCGATCGTGCCGCGCAGGCGCGCGTGTCGGCCGCATCGCGCCCCGCGGCGCCGGATGCGGTCGCGATCGAGTTCGACGAGCACGGCGCGACGTTGCATGCCGCGGGCGTGCGCCATGCGCTGGAAGCCGCGCATCCGCTCGGCGACGACTGGATCGCGGCACTCGCCGCATTCCTCGATTGCGGTTTCGCGCCGATCGATGCGCTGGTGCTGGCACTCGCGTGGCGTGACGGCGACGAAACGCGCGGCGCGGATGCGTGGCCGGTCGACGCCGCGCGATTTCCGCGCGTCGCCGGCCTGGCCGCCGCGCCGGAGCCCGCATTCCCGCCGTGCCCCGCGCAACTCGGCCTGTATCCGGTCGTCCCCGACGCCGAATGGGTCGAGCGCGTGCTCGATTGCGGCGCGCGGACCGTGCAGCTGCGCGTGAAAGGCGCGGACCCTGCCGCGTTGCGCGGCGAAATCGCGCGTGCGGTCGCGGCCGGGCGCCGCTATCCCGATGCGCGCGTGTTCATCAACGATCACTGGCAGATCGCGGTAGAAGAGGGGGCGTACGGCGTACATCTGGGCCAGGAAGACCTGGAGACGGCCGATCTGGCCGCGATCGCGCACGCCGGCCTGCGGCTCGGCCTGTCGAGCCACGGCTATTACGAAATGTTGCGGGCGTTGCACGGGCGCCCGAGCTATCTCGCGCTCGGCCCCGTGTACGCGACCGCGACCAAGGCGGTTGCGGCGCCGCCGCAGGGACTCGCGCGGATCGCCCGCTATGCGCGCTTCGCGGAGGCGCGGGCGCCGCTCGTCGCGATCGGCGGCGTGGGCCTCGACGCGTTGCCCGACGTGCTCGCGACGGGCGTCGGCAGCGTCGCGGTCGTCAGTGCGATCACGGGCGCTAGCGATTATCGGGCGGCGGTTGTTGCGTTGCAGCAATGTTTTGCCCGACAATTTGACAATCATTGACCGCAGGGCCCGGAACGGCGTCACGACATCATTCCAATGCAGGCCCTATAATTCGGCGTTCTGCGTTAAAGGACTGTCCGCTCCGTGAGCCCCACTCCTACCGAGACTCTGCTGGAACTTCGCGACGTCGACTTTGGCTATGGCGAGCGCCTCGTCCTGTCGAACCTGAACCTGCGCTTCGGGCGCGGCCAGGTCGTCGCTGTCATGGGCGGGTCGGGCTGCGGCAAGACGACCGTGCTGCGCCTGATCGGCGGCCTCGTGCGTGCAAGCCGCGGCCAGGTGCTGTTCGACGGCGCCGACGTCGGCGCGCAGACGCGCGACGGCCTGTACGCGCTGCGCCGCAAGATGGGCATGCTGTTTCAATTCGGCGCGCTGTTCACCGACATGTCGGTGTTCGAGAATGTCGCGTTCGCGCTGCGCGAACACACCGACCTGCCCGAAGACCTGGTCCGCGACCTCGTGCTGATGAAGCTCAATGCGGTCGGGCTGCGCGGCGCGCGCGACCTGATGCCCTCCGAGGTGTCGGGCGGGATGGCGCGCCGTATCGCGCTCGCGCGCGCGATCGCGCTCGATCCGCAGCTCATCATGTACGACGAGCCGTTCGCGGGCCTCGATCCGATCTCGCTCGGCATCACCGCGAACCTGATCCGCACGCTGAACCAGGCGCTCGGCGCAACGTCGATCCTCGTCACGCACGATGTGCCGGAATCCTTCGCGATCGCCGATTACGTGTATTTTCTGGCCAACGGCGGCGTGCTCGCGCAGGGGACGCCCGCCGAGCTGCGCGCGTCCACCGAGCCGAGCGTGCGGCAGTTCATCGACGGCGCGCCGGACGGCCCGTTCAAATTTCATTACACGAGCCCGCCGCTGGCAGCGGATTTCGGGCTCGGCGGAGGGCGCGCATGATCAGCGCGATCGGACGTTACGTCATCGGCGGCCTCGAGCGCGCGGGCTACGGCACGCGGCTGTTCGTGCGCCTCGTGCTGGAATTCTTTCCGCTGCTGCGCCGGCCGCGGCTCGTCACGAAGCAGATCCACTTCCTGGGCAACTATTCGTTCGTGATCATTGCCGTGTCGGGCCTGTTCGTCGGCTTCGTGCTCGGCCTGCAGGGCTACTACACGCTGAACCGCTACGGGTCCGAGCAGGCGCTCGGCCTGCTGGTCGCGCTGTCGCTCGTGCGCGAGCTCGGCCCGGTCGTGACCGCGCTGCTGTTCGCGGGCCGCGCGGGCACGTCGCTCACGGCCGAGATCGGCCTGATGAAGGCCGGCGAGCAGCTCACCGCGCTCGAGATGATGGCCGTCGACCCGATCAAGACGGTGATCGCGCCGCGCCTGTGGGCCGGCATCATCGCGATGCCGCTGCTCGCCGCGATCTTCAACGCGGTCGGCGTGCTCGGCGGGTATTTCGTCGGCGTCGTGCTGATCGGCGTCGATCCGGGCGCGTTCTGGTCGCAGATGCAGGGCGGGGTCCAGGTGTGGGCCGACGTCGGCAACGGCGTGATCAAGAGCATCGTGTTCGGGTTCGCCGTGACCTTCATTGCACTGTTTCAAGGGTATGAAGCGAAGCCCACGCCCGAGGGCGTGTCGCGCGCGACGACCAAGACGGTCGTATTCGCGTCGCTCGCCGTACTCGGCCTCGATTTCCTGCTGACCGCGCTGATGTTCAGCTAAGCCTCAGCCAAGCCAAATTTTGGGATGACGATGAAAAAGACTGCTCTCGACTTCTGGGTCGGCCTGTTCGTGGTGGTGGGCTTCCTTGCGGTGCTGTTCCTGGCGCTCAAGGTCGGCAACATGAGCTCGCTGTCCTTTCAGCCGACCTACTCGGTGCGGATGAAATTCGACAACATCGGCGGCCTGAAGCCGCGCGCGGCCGTGAAGAGCGCGGGCGTCGTGGTCGGCCGTGTGAAGGCGATCGGCTTCGACAGCAATACGTATCAGGCGCTCGTGACGATCGACGTCGACGGCCAATACCAGTTCCCGAAGGATTCGTCGGCGAAGATCCTGACGTCCGGCCTGCTCGGCGAGCAGTACATCGGCCTCGATCCGGGCGGTGACACCGAAATGCTGAAGTCGGGCGATACGATCACGATGACGCAGTCGGCGATCGTGCTCGAGAATCTGATCGGCCAGTTCCTGTACAGCAAGGCGGCCGACGCGGGCGGCGCGAAGCCGGCATCCGGCGCATCGGCTGCACCGGCAGCACCGGCCGCGCCCGCACCGGTCGCGGTGCCGGCGTCCGCGGTGGCCGGCTCGGCCGCCCAATAACCACACGAGAGAAAGACAAGAGGGAATGACCATGCAGACGATCCGCATCAGGCACGCCGCGCTCGCAGTGGCGGCAGTCGCCGCGTTGAGCGGTTGCGCGACCGTACAGACGCCGACCAAGGGCGATCCGCTCGAAGGTTTCAACCGGTCGATGTACAAGTTCAACGACACGGTCGACACGTATGCGCTGAAGCCGGTCGCGAAGGGCTACCAGTACGTGGTGCCGCAGCCGGTGCGCGACAGCGTGACGAACTTCTTCTCGAACATCGGCGACGTCTACATCGCGGCGAACAACATCGTGCAGCTGCGGATCGCGGACGGCGTCGGCGACATCATGCGCGTCGTGATCAACACGGTGTTCGGCGTCGGCGGCCTGTTCGACGTCGCGACGATCGCGAAACTGCCGAAGCACACGGCCGACTTCGGGATCACGATGGGCCGCTACGGCATGCCGTCGGGCCCGTACCTCGTGCTGCCGCTGCTCGGCCCGAGCACGCTGCGCGACACGGCCGGCCTCGGCGTCGACTACGTCGGCAACCCGCTCACCTACGTGAAGCCGGACGGCCTGAGCTGGGGCCTGTTCGGCGTGAACCTCGTCAACACGCGCGCGAACCTGCTCGGCGCGGGCGACGTGCTGGATGCCGCGGCGCTCGACAAGTACTCGTTCGTACGCAACGCGTACCTGCAACGCCGCCAGATGCTGATCAGCAACGCGCGCGGCGAGGCCGCCGCGACGTCGAGCAACGACGCGCTGCCGAAGTACGAGCTGCCGGACGACGGCGCGGCACCGGCGGCAGCCGGCGCGGCCGGTACGGCGGGCGCGGCGGCGGTGGGTGGCGCGACGGCGCCGGCGGGCGCATCGGGCGCGGCGGCGCCCGCACCGGCGTCGGGCACGCCCGAAGCGCCGAACCCGGCCAGCGAAACGAACGTGCCGGCGATGCAGGTGGCGCCGCCGTCGCCGGGCGGGTTCCGCTTCCCGAGCATCCGGCTGCACTGACCCATTTACATTCGTTACAGCCGGAAACGATTCAGTCGGTAGCGTTCGCGAACTTGCGCGTAAGCTACCGGCTCCAACCTCCGCATCGACTCTTCATGCAGGTCACTATGATGAAAAAACTGTTCCTGATTCCCGTTTTCGCGGCGCTGTTCTCGTTCGGCAGCGCAGCTCACGCGCAAGTCGACCAGTCGAACCCGCAGGCGCTGATCAAGACGGCGACCCAGCAGGTGCTCGACGAGGTCAAGCAGCAGACGATCAAGCAGGGCGACACCAACCGCATCATCACGATCGTCAACAAGGACATCCTGCCGTACACGGATTTCCGTCGCACCACGCAGCTCGCGATGGGCCGTAACTGGCGCGCGGCGTCGGCCGAGCAGCAGCAGCAGATTCAGGAGCAGTTCAAGCTGTTGCTGATCCGCACGTATTCGGGCGCGCTCGCGCAGCTGAAGCCGGATCAACAAATCCAGTACCCGCCGTTCCGCGCCGATCCGGCCGACACCGACGTCGTCGTGAAGACGGTCGCGCTGAACAACGGCCAGCCGGTCCAGATCGACTACCGCCTGTACAAGACGTCCAACGGCTGGAAGGTGTATGACCTGAACGTGCTCGGCGCGTGGCTGATCCAGACGTACCAGCAGCAGTTCAACGAGAAGATCCAGCAAAGCGGCGTGGACGGCCTGATCAAGTTCCTGACGCAGCGCAACCAGGAACTTGCCGCGGGCAAGCAAGCTTCGTGAGCGGCTTCGCGGCCGGCTCCTCGCTGACCGTCGCGAGCGCGAAGTCCGCGCTCGCGGACGGTCTCGCGCGTATCGACGCGGGCGCCACCGCCGTCGATTGCGCGGCGCTGACGCAGTTCGACTCGTCCGCGCTCGCCGTGCTGCTCGCATGGCAACGCGCCGCGAAAGCCCGCGGCGCGATCCTCGACATCCTCAATCTCCCCCCGAAGCTCGCCAGCCTCGCGAACGCCTACGGCGTCGACGCGCTCATCGAAGGCACCGGGCGACATTGACCCTGTCCGATCGAAGCCTGCCGCGCCAGCCGGCGCGCGCACGCTTCAGGCCGCGCGCCTTCAGCGCCGGCCTCTCCAGCCGGTTTGCCCTATAATCAAGCGTTTTGCGGGGCAGCCAATCGGCGTCCGGCCCCCATTTTCATCCGCAGCAAGCACAGAATAGGCGTCGCGGCCTTGGCGTCGCGCACAGTCATGTCAGCCATAGAAATCCGTCACGTCAAGAAGCGCTACAAATCGCTTCAGGCGCTCAAGGGCGTCAGCCTGTCGGTCGAGGAAGGCGAGTTTTTTGGTCTGCTCGGCCCGAACGGCGCAGGCAAGACCACGCTCATCAGTATCCTCGCCGGGCTCGCCCGGGCCGATGAAGGCAGTATCTCCGTGCTCGGCCACGACGTCGTCAAGGACTTCCGCGGTGCGCGCCGCGCGCTCGGCGTCGTGCCGCAGGAGCTCGTGTTCGACCCGTTCTTCACCGTTCGCGAGACGCTGCGGATCCAGTCCGGCTATTTCGGGCTGCGCCGCAACGACGACTGGATCGACGAAGTGATGGCCAATCTCGACCTCACCGAGAAGGCCGACGCGAACATGCGCGCGCTGTCGGGCGGGATGAAGCGCCGCGTGCTGGTCGCGCAGGCGCTCGTACATCGCCCGCCCGTGATCGTGCTCGACGAGCCGACCGCCGGCGTCGACGTCGAACTGCGCCAGACGCTATGGAAATTCATCTCGCGGCTGAACCGCGAGGGTCACACGATCGTCCTGACCACCCATTACCTCGAGGAAGCCGAGTCGCTGTGCGACCGCATCGCGATGCTGCGTCGCGGTGAAGTCGTCGCGCTCGACCGCACCGACGCGCTGCTGCGCCGCTTCGCGGGGCTGCAGCTGTACCTGCGGCTCGCGACGGGCGCGCTGCCCGCCGAGCTGCGAGGGCTGGAGACCGATCCGGCCGCGCGCGCGCCGGGCGAGCACCTGCTGCGTCTGACGAACTACGACGATGTCGAGCGCATCCTCGCGCAGTGTCGCGCGGCGGGCTGCACGTTCGACGAGATCGAGGTCCGCAAGGCCGACCTCGAAGACGTGTTCGTCCAGGTGATGAACGGGGCCGAGGTGATCGAGGGGCTGGCATGAATCAACAACCCACACGCGAACTGCATTCGCCCGGCGAGGCGCGACCGCCCCGTTCCCTGCAAACGCCCGAGCCCGCCGTCGTGGCGGGAAGCGGGTTTCGCACGCTGTTCTACAAGGAACTGCTGCGGTTCTGGAAGGTGTCGTTCCAGACGGTGTGCGCGCCGATCGTGACGGCGCTGCTGTATCTGACGATCTTCGGCCACGCGCTCTCGGGCCGCGTCGAGGTGTATCCGGGCGTCGAGTACGTGAGCTTCCTCGTGCCCGGCCTCGTGATGATGAGCGTGCTGCAGAACGCGTTCGCGAACAGCTCGTCATCGCTGATCCAGTCGAAGATCACCGGCAACCTCGTGTTCATGCTGCTGCCGCCGCTGTCGTACCGCGACATCTTCGGCGCGTACGTGCTCGCGTCCGTCGTGCGTGGCCTCGCGGTCGGCGCGGGCGTGTTCGTCGTGACGATCTGGTTTGTCCCGATGCATTTCGCGGCGCCGTTGTTCATCATCGCATTCGCGCTGCTCGGCTCGGCGATCCTCGGCACGCTGGGGCTGATCGCCGGGATCTGGGCCGAGAAGTTCGATCAGCTCGCCGCGTTCCAGAACTTCCTGATCATGCCGCTGACGTTCCTGTCCGGCGTGTTCTATTCGACGCACTCGCTGCCGCCCGTGTGGCGCGAGATCTCGCGTCTCAACCCGTTTTTCTACATGATCGACGGCTTCCGTTACGGGTTCTTCGGCGCGTCCGACATCAACCCGCTCGCGAGCCTCGCGATCGTCACCGGTTTCTTCGTGCTGCTCGCGATCTTCGCGATGCGGCTGCTCGCGACCGGCTACAAACTGCGTCATTGATATCGACAGGCAGCGGCCGCCCCCGGGCGGCGCGCGCCGACAGGAGCCCCCTCATGTTGCCGACTCCCGAACAGGTCAAGCAATACATCGCCGGCGGTCTCGCCTGCACTCATCTGGAAGTCGAAGGCGACGGCCAGCATTTCTTCGCGACGATCGTGTCGGCGGCCTTCGAAGGCAAGCGGCCGATCCAGCGGCACCAGCTCGTCTATGCGGCGCTCGGCGATCGCATGAAACAGGAAATCCACGCGCTCAGCATGAAGACGCTGACGCCCGCCGAATGGCAGAACGCATAACCGGAACCACTGAGTGCAAGTCACCGTCAACGAGCGCGACGCCGTCCAGAGCGTCGCCACGGCACACCCGGCCGCCAACGGGGAATCGCAGGGACACGGGATGGACAAGCTGGTGGTCGAGGGCGGTCGCCGGCTTTCGGGCGAGATCGTCGTGTCGGGCGCGAAGAATGCGGCGCTGCCGATCCTGTGCGCGGGGCTGCTCAGCGCCGAGCCGGTCGAGCTCGACAACGTGCCGAACCTGAAGGACGTGCGCACCACGCTGAAGGTACTGAACCAGATGGGCGTGAAGAGCGAAACGGACGGCTGCCGCGTGCAGCTCGACGCGTCGCGCGTCGACAATCTCGTCGCGCCGTACGAGCTCGTCAAGACGATGCGCGCGTCGATTCTCGTGCTCGGGCCGCTGCTCGCGCGCTTCGGCGAGGCGAAGGTGTCGCTGCCGGGCGGCTGCGCGATCGGCGCGCGTCCGGTCGACCAGCACATCAAGGGTCTGCAGGCGATGGGCGCCGAGATCAGCATCGAGCACGGCTTCATCGAAGCGCGCGCGAAGCGCCTGAAGGGCGCGCGCATCGTGACCGACATGATCACGGTGACGGGGACGGAAAACCTGCTGATGGCCGCGACGCTGGCCGACGGCGAGACGGTGATCGAGAACGCGGCGCGCGAGCCGGAAGTGAGCGATCTCGCACACCTGCTGGTCGCGATGGGCGCGAAAATCACCGGCATCGGCACCGACCGCCTGGTGATCCAGGGCGTCGAGCGGCTGCACGGCGCGCGCCATTCGGTGATTCCCGACCGCATCGAGGCCGGCACGTTCCTGTGCGCGGTCGCGGCGGCCGGCGGCGACGTGCTGCTGACGGGCGTGCGCCCGCACATCCTCGACGCGGTGATCGACAGGCTGCGCGAGGCCGGCGTGTCGATCGAGGAGGGCGACAGCTGGCTGCGCGTGCGGATGGACCGCCGCCCGTCGGCGGTGACGATCCGCACGTCGGAATACCCGGCGTTCCCGACCGACATGCAGGCGCAGTTCATGGCCCTCAATTCGGTCGCGACGGGCACCGCGCAGATCGTCGAGACCATCTTCGAGAACCGCTTCATGCACGTGCAGGAGCTGAACCGGCTCGGCGCGAACATCACGATCGACGGCAACACGGCGCTCGTGACGGGCGTCGACAAGCTGTCCGGCGCGAACGTGATGGCGACCGACCTGCGCGCATCGGCGAGCCTCGTGATCGCCGGGCTGCGCGCCGAAGGCGAAACGCTCGTCGACCGCATCTATCACCTGGACCGCGGCTACGACCGCATGGAAACCAAACTGACCGCCGTCGGCGCGAACGTGCGCCGCCTCTCCGGGAGCCAAGCATGACCGCGCCGCTGACCCTCGCCCTGTCGAAGGGCCGGATTTTCGAGGAAACCCTGCCGCTGCTGGCCGCCGCCGGCGTGCAGGTGGCCGAGGATCCGGAAACGTCGCGCAAGCTGATCCTGCCGACCACCGATCCGAACCTGCGCGTGATCATCGTGCGCGCGAGCGACGTGCCGACCTATGTCGAATACGGCGCGGCCGATTTCGGCGTGGCCGGCAAGGACGTGCTGGTCGAGCACGGTGGCTCGGGCCTGTACCAGCCGATCGATCTGAACATTGCACGCTGCCGGATGTCGGTGGCGGTGCCGGCCGGCTTCGACTACGCGAACGCGGTGCGCCAGGGCGCGCGCCTGCGGGTCGCGACCAAGTACGTCGAAACGGCACGCGAACACTTCGCCGCGAAGGGTGTGCACGTCGACCTGATCAAGCTGTACGGCTCGATGGAGCTGGCGCCGCTGGTCGGGCTGGCCGACGCGATCGTCGACCTCGTCAGCTCGGGCGGCACGCTGAAGGCGAACAATCTGGTCGAGGTCGAGGAGATCATGGCGATCTCGTCGCGCCTCGTCGTGAACCAGGCTGCGCTGAAGTTGAAGCGCGCGGCGCTCAAGCCGATTCTCGACGCGTTCGAACGCGCGTCGCAGAATGGCAATTGAGCGCATCACCGTAACGGAACTCCCATGGCCATCACCATCCGCAAACTCGATTCGACGAGCGACGGCTTCGGCGCCGCGCTGCGCGCGCTGCTCGCGTTCGAGGCGAGCGAGGACGAAGCGATCGAGCAATCGGTCGCGCAGATCCTCGCCGACGTGAAGTCGCGCGGCGACGCCGCGGTGCTCGAGTACACGAACCGCTTCGACCGGCTGGACGCGAGCAGCGTCGCCGCGCTCGAACTGCCGCAGGACGCGCTGCAGACGGCGCTCGACGGCCTCGCGCCGAAGGCGCGCGCGGCGCTGGAAGCGGCCGCCGCACGCGTGCGTGCGTACCACGAGAAGCAGAAGATCGAGTGCGGCACGCATAGCTGGCAGTACACGGAAAGCGACGGCACGGTGCTCGGCCAGAAGGTCACGCCGCTCGACCGCGTCGGCCTGTACGTGCCGGGTGGCAAGGCCGCCTATCCGTCTTCGGTGCTGATGAACGCGATTCCCGCGCGGGTCGCGGGTGTCGGCGAGATCGTGATGGTCGTGCCGACCCCGGACGGCGTGAAGAACGAGCTCGTGCTCGCCGCGGCGCTGCTCGGCGGCGTCGATCGCGTGTTCACGATCGGCGGCGCGCAGGCGGTCGGTGCGCTCGCTTACGGCACGGCCACGGTGCCGGCGGTCGACAAGATCTGCGGGCCGGGCAATGCGTACGTCGCATCGGCGAAGCGCCGCGTGTTCGGCACGGTCGGCATCGACATGATCGCCGGCCCGTCGGAAATCCTCGTGCTGTGCGACGGCACGACCGATCCGAGCTGGGTCGCGATGGACCTGTTCTCGCAGGCCGAACACGACGAGCTCGCGCAGTCGATCCTGCTGTGCCCGGACGCCGCGTTCCTCGAGCGCGTCGAGAAGGCGATCGACGAGCTGCTGCCGACGATGCCGCGCCGCGAGGTGATCCGTGCGTCGCTCGAAGGCCGCGGCGCGCTGATCAAGGTGCGCGACATGGCCGAAGCGTGCCGGATCGCGAACGACATCGCGCCCGAGCACCTCGAGATTTCCGCGCTGGAGCCGCAGCAATGGGGCCAGCAGATCCGCCACGCCGGCGCGATCTTCCTCGGCCGCTACACGAGCGAAAGCCTCGGCGACTACTGCGCGGGCCCGAACCACGTGCTGCCGACGTCGCGCACCGCGCGCTTCTCGTCGCCGCTCGGCGTGTACGACTTCATCAAGCGCTCGAGCCTGATCGAGGTCAGCGCCGAAGGGGCGCAGACGCTGGGTGAAATCGCATCCGAGCTCGCGTACGGCGAAGGGCTGCAGGCGCACGCGCGCAGCGCCGAGCTGCGGATGAAGGGGTGACACGCGCCGCGGCCGGTGCCGACGCACCGGCCCGCGGTCGACGAGGAGACCCTGCGCACGGCGGCAGCCGCCGCCGTGCCGAGACCATTTGACGCCGGCGCGAAGCACGCCGGCTTGAGACCATGACGACGCCCCAAGACATCATCCGCCGCGACGTGCTCGCGATGACGAGCTACCCGGTGCCCGACGCGAGCGGCTTCGTGAAGCTCGACGCGATGGAGAATCCGTATTCGCTGCCCGCGCCGCTGGCGGCCGCGCTCGGCGAGCGCCTCGCGCAGGTCGCGCTGAACCGCTACCCGGCGCCGCGCCCGGGCGCGCTGCTCGACAAGCTGCGCCGCGCGATGGGCGTGCCGGCCGCGTGCGACGTGCTGCTCGGCAACGGCTCGGACGAAATCATCAGCATGATGTCGGTGGCATGCGCGAAGCCGGGCGCGAAGGTGCTCGCGCCGGTGCCGGGCTTCGTGATGTATGAGCTGTCCGCGAAGTTCGCGCAGCTCGAATTCGTCGGCGTGCCGCTCAAGGAAGACCTGACGCTCGATGCCGACGCGATGGTCGCGGCGATCGCCGAGCACCGGCCCGCGCTCGTCTATCTCGCGTACCCGAACAACCCGACCGGCACGCTGTACGACGAAGCCGACGTCGAGCGGATCATCGCGGCCGCGCAACACAGCCTGATCGTGATCGACGAGGCGTATCAGCCGTTCGCGGAGCGCTCATGGCTGCCGCGCGCCGCCGAGTTCGACAACGTCGTCGTGATGCGCACGGTGTCGAAGCTCGGCCTGGCCGGCATCCGCCTCGGCTATCTTGCCGGGCTGCCCACCTGGCTGACCGAGTTCGACAAGGTGCGCCCGCCGTACAACATCAACGTGCTGACCCAGGCGAGCGCCGATTTCCTGCTCGACCACCTCGACGTGCTCGATGCGCAGGCGGCCGAACTGCGTGCGGAACGCGCGCGCCTCGCGCAGGCCGTGGCCGCGCTGCCGGGCACGACGGTGTTCCCGAGCGCCGGCAATTTCCTGCTGGTGCGCGTGCCGGACGCGGCGGCGGTGTTCGATGCGCTGCTCACCGAGCGGGTGCTGATCAAAAACGTGAGTAAAATGCATCCGTTGCTGGCCGAATGCGTGCGGCTGACCGTCGGTTCTCCCGACGAAAACGCGCGCCTGCTGGCTGCCTTGAAACTCGCGCTGCCCGGTTGAGCCCAGGGCGCGGCGGCGCGCGACGATCAATCCCCATTTACATCAGACTCAATCAAGGAATTGCCATGCGTGTGGCGGAAGTCGTTCGCAATACCAGCGAAACGCAGATCCGTGTGAAGCTCGATCTCGACGGTACGGGCCGGCAGAAGCTGGCCACCGGCGTGCCGTTTCTCGACCATATGCTCGATCAGATCGCGCGCCATGGTCTGATCGATCTCGAGGTCGAAGCGCATGGCGATACGCATATCGACGACCACCACACGGTCGAGGACGTCGGTATCACGCTCGGCCAGGCCGTCGCGAAGGCGATCGGCGACAAGAAGGGCATTCGCCGCTACGGCCATTCGTACGTGCCGCTCGACGAGGCGCTGTCGCGCGTCGTGATCGACTTCTCGGGCCGGCCGGGTCTCGAATTCCACGTGCCGTTCACGCGTGCGCGCATCGGTACGTTCGACGTCGACCTGTCGATCGAATTCTTCCGCGGGTTCGTGAACCACGCGGGCGTCACGCTGCATATCGACAACCTGCGCGGAATCAACGCGCACCATCAGCTCGAAACGGTGTTCAAGGCCTTCGGCCGGGCGCTGCGTGCGGCGGTGGAGCTCGACGAGCGCGCGGCGGGGCAGATTCCGTCGACGAAGGGCAGCCTCTAACCTTCCGGACGGGCGCAAGCCCGGGACAACCTCACGGCTTCGGCGCGACGCGCCGGCTTGCGATGGATCTGCTCAAATCGTTCATTTCGCTGCTGGCGCTGATCAACCCGGTCGGCGCGGTGCCGTTTTTCCTGAGCCTGACCGCGCAGCAAACGGACGGCGAGCGGCGCCGCACGATCCGGATCGCGTCGGTGTCGGTGTTCTGCGTGATGACGGTGACGACGCTGCTCGGGCAGCAGATCATCGACTTCTTCGGCATTTCGGTCGGCTCGCTCGAAGTGGGCGGCGGGATCATCATGCTGCTGATGGCGATCAACATGCTGAACGCGCAGATCGGCAATACGCGATCGACGCCGGAGGAGCGCTACGAGGCCGAGTCGAAGGACAACATCGCGGTCGTGCCGCTGGCGATTCCGCTGCTCACGGGCCCCGGCTCGATCAGCACGGTGATCATCTATGCGGCGAACTCGCATCACTGGTATGAGCGGGCCGGGCTGGTCGCGATCGGCGCGGCCCTGGCTTTTCTGTGTTTCGTCGCGATGCGGCTCGCCGAGCCGATCGCGAACTGGATCGGCCGCACCGGCATCAACATCGCCACGCGGCTGATGGGTCTGATGCTGTCGGCGCTGGCGGTGGAATTCATCGTCAACGGACTGAGGGCGCTACTGCCTGCACTGAGATGAAAACTTCGATTGCGATTGTGGATTATGGGATGGGCAACCTGCGCTCGGTCGCGCAGGCGCTCAAGAAGGCCGAACCGGCCGCCGACGTGGCGATCGTCGACACGCCGGCCGCGATTCGCGCGGCCGACCGCGTCGTGCTGCCCGGCCAGGGCGCGATGCCGGACTGCATGCGCTGCCTCGGCGAATCGGGGCTGCAGGACGCGGTGATCGAGGCCTCGCGCACGAAGCCGCTGCTCGGCGTGTGCGTCGGCGAGCAGATGCTGTTCGACTGGAGCGCGGAAGGCGACACGAAGGGCCTCGGCCTGTTGCCCGGCAAGGTCGTGCGCTTCGAGCTCGACGGCCGGCTGCAGGACGACGGCTCGCGCTTCAAGGTGCCGCAGATGGGCTGGAACCGCGTGCGCCAGTCGCAGCCGCACCCGCTGTGGGACGGCGTGCCCGACGACGCATATTTTTACTTCGTACACAGCTATTACGTGAGGCCGGACAACCCGGCACACACGGTCGGCGAAACGGCATATGGCGCGCCGTTTACGTCCGCGGTCGCGCGGGACAATCTCTTCGCGACCCAATTCCACCCCGAGAAAAGCGCGGAAGTCGGGTTGCGTCTGTATCGCAACTTCGTACACTGGAAGCCGTGAGCGTCGCGTGCGTGCCACAGTCGGCGGGCCGGAACGGCCTGTCGCACGATGCGCGCACACGAAAGCGCCGAAAGAGTTGTACTAAACTAGCGAGGCGGCGCGGTACCGGATCGACCGGTGCGCGCCGGATTCTTTTCTTCTTCCACGACGACACCCGATTGCTATGCTGCTGATTCCGGCCATCGATCTCAAAGACGGTCAGTGTGTGCGCCTTAAACAGGGCGATATGGACCAGGCCACGATTTTCTCCGAGGACCCGGCGGCGATGGCCCGCAAGTGGGTCGATCTCGGCGCCCGGCGGCTGCATCTGGTCGACCTGAACGGCGCATTCGCCGGCAAGCCGAAGAACCTCGACGCGATCGAAGCGATCCTCGACGAAGTCGGCGACGAAATCCCCGTACAGCTCGGCGGCGGCATCCGCAGCCTCGAGACGGTCGAGAAGTATCTCGACGCCGGCCTGTCCTACGTGATCATCGGCACTGCGGCCGTGAAGGACCCGGGCTTCCTGCGGGATGCGTGCACCGCGTTCGCGGGCAACATCATCGTCGGCCTCGATGCGAAGGACGGCAAGGTCGCGACCGACGGCTGGAGCAAGCTGACGGGCCATGAAGTGATCGATCTCGCGCTGAAGTTCGAGGACTACGGCGTCGAATCGATCGTCTACACCGACATCGGCCGCGACGGGATGCTGCAGGGCATCAATATCGAGGCGACCGTGAAGCTCGCTCAGGCGGTCGGCATTCCGGTGATCGCCAGCGGCGGCCTGTCGAACCTCGCGGACATCGACAGCCTGTGCGAAGTGGAAGAGCACGGCGTCGAAGGCGTGATCTGCGGCCGTGCGATCTACTCCGGCGATCTCGATTTCGCGGCCGCGCAAAAGCGCGCGGACGAACTGAACGGCGAACTCGACAACGCGTAAGCGCGGTTGTCCCGTTCGCCGGGGCTGCCTGCGGGCGGCCCCGACCGGAAGCCTCGCGCGAGGCTTCCGTAACCGGCCGTCCCATCGCGGCCTTTGGCGCAACATCATGGCTCTAGCTAAACGCATCATCCCCTGCCTGGACGTGACCGCCGGGCGCGTCGTCAAGGGCGTCAATTTCGTCGAGCTGCGCGATGCCGGCGACCCCGTCGAAATCGCCCGCCGCTATGACGACCAGGGCGCCGACGAACTCACGTTCCTCGACATCACCGCGACCTCCGACCAGCGCGACCTGATCCTGCCGATCATCGAAGCCGTCGCGTCGCAGGTGTTCATTCCGCTGACCGTCGGCGGCGGCGTGCGCGCCGTCGAGGACGTGCGGCGCCTGCTGAACGCGGGCGCGGACAAGGTCAGCATGAATTCGTCGGCGGTCGCGAACCCGCAGCTCGTGCGCGACGCGGCCGATAAATACGGCTCGCAGTGCATCGTCGTCGCGATCGACGCGAAGCGCGTGTCGGCCGACGGCGAGACGCCGCGCTGGGAAGTGTTCACGCACGGCGGCCGCAAGAACACGGGCCTCGACGCGATCGAATGGGCGCGCAGGATGGCCGAGCTCGGCGCGGGCGAGATCCTGCTCACGAGCATGGACCGCGACGGCACGAAGTCGGGCTTCGACCTCGCGCTCACGCGCGGCGTGTCGGACGCGGTGCCGGTGCCGGTGATCGCGTCGGGCGGCGTCGGCTCGCTGCAGCATCTGGCCGACGGCATCAAGGACGGCCGCGCCGACGCGGTGCTGGCCGCGAGCATCTTCCACTACGGCGAGCACACGGTCGGCGAGGCGAAGCGCTTCATGTCCGATCAGGGCATTCCGGTGAGGCTGTGATGAATACGGAAACGAAAGCGCTGCCCGCGTGGCTCGACAAGGTCCGCTGGGACGACAACGGCCTCGTGCCGGTGATCGCGCAGGAAGCGTCGACGAACGACGTGCTGATGTTCGCGTGGATGAATCGCGAGGCGCTCGCGAAGACGATCGAAACGCAGCGCGCGGTTTATTATTCGCGTTCGCGCAAGCGCCTGTGGTTCAAGGGCGAAGAGTCCGGCCACGTGCAGCACGTGCACGAGGTGCGGCTCGATTGCGACGAGGACGTCGTGCTGCTGAAGGTCGAGCAGGTGTCGGGCATCGCATGCCACACCGGCCGGCATTCGTGCTTCTTCCAGAAATTCGAAGGCACGGTGGACGGCGGCGACTGGGTCGCGGTCGATCCGGTGCTGAAAGACCCCGAACACATCTACAAATGACGCAATCGACCGAAGACACGCTGCTGCGCCTCGCGGCCGTGATCGATAGCCGCAAGGGTGGCGACCCCGATCAATCGTACGTATCGCGCCTGTTTCACAAGGGCGACGACGCGGTGCTGAAGAAGATCGGCGAAGAAGCGACCGAAGTCGTGCTGGCCGCGAAGGACGTGCGCCAGGGCGGCGCGCCGACGGCGCTGGTCGGCGAAGTGGCCGATCTGTGGTTCCACTGCCTCGTGATGCTGTCGCATTTCGACCTGAGCCCGGCCGACGTGATCGGCGAGCTCGAGCGCCGCGAAGGGCTGTCGGGCATCGAGGAAAAGGCGCTGCGCAAGCGCCGCGAGCGCGAGGAAAACGGCGGGTGACGGCTCACGGCCTGCCGCGCCGGCAACAGTGCGGTAAGCTGTAAGAATTGTCATCTAACGGGGGTAGCATCATGACCGATACGCCGAGCGAGTTTCCGACGCCGTCGCTGCCGGGCGCAGCGGACGCCGAGCGGTTGAAGGGCTTGCGCACGCTGACGCACGTGCTGTACGGCCTCTACGCGATTCATTGGCTGACGGGCGGCGTGACCGGCATCATCGCGATCATCATCAACTACGTGAAGCGCGACGACGTGGCCGGCACGCAGTACGCCGACCATTTCGAGTGGCAGATCCGCACGTTCTGGCGCGCGCTGATCGCCTACGTGATCGGCTTCGCGCTGATGTTCGTGGTGGTGGGATTCGTGATCATGTTTGTCACGTGGATCTGGACGCTGTACCGTATCATCAAGGGTTGGCTGTACCTGAACGACAACAAGACGCTCGATCCGCAGGCCTGGTTCTGACCGGCGCGCGGGGCGTTTCGCAGGAGCAACATGAGTCACGATCCGAATTGCCTGTTCTGCAAGATCGCGGCGGGCGAGATCCCGAGCGAGAAGGTGCACGAGGACGACGAATTCGTCGCGTTTCGCGACATCCGGCCGGCGGCCGAGACGCACGTGCTGGTGATTCCGCGCCGGCACCTGCCGACGCTGTCGGCGGCGAGCGAGGCCGATGCGCCGATGCTCGGCCGGCTGATGCTGCTCGTCGCGCGTCTGGCCGACCAGCTCGGGGTGGCCTACACGGGCGGCGAAACCGGTTTTCGCACGGTGATCAACACGGGCCCCGGCGGCGGGCAGGAGGTCTACCACCTGCACGCGCATATCCTGGCCGGTCCGCGCCCGTGGCTGCGGATGGGTTGACGTAGCGGGGCGTTTCCCCGCATCGATAGTCGAAGCCGGCGTGCCGCCGGCGATTTGCGCCGCCACGCGGCATGGTTGAGGAGAGGTTTCATCATGGGTGGATTGAGCATTTGGCACTGGCTGATCGTGCTGCTGATCGTCGCGCTGGTTTTCGGTACGAAGAAGCTGCGCAACATCGGCAACGACCTCGGCAGCGCCGTGAAGGGCTTCAAGGACGGCATGAAGGAAGGCGAGACACCGGCGGACGCGCAGCAACTGCCGCGCACGGGCACGGTCGACGTCAACGCGAAGGAAACGACGCGTTCCGACTCGAACAAGGCGTAACGCCGGCAAGCTGACAGGCATACGCGATGCTGGATCTCGGTCTTTCGAAGATGGCGCTGATCGGCGTCGTCGCGCTCGTGGTGCTCGGCCCCGAGCGCCTGCCGCGCGTCGCGCGTACGGCCGGCGCATTGTTTGGCCGCGCGCAGCGGTACATCAACGACGTGAAGTCCGAGGTCTCGCGCGAAATCGAACTCGACGCGCTGCGGACGATGAAGACCGATTTCGAGTCGGCCGCGCGCAACGTCGAGACAACGATTCACGACAACCTGCGCGAGCACGAGAAGGAACTGAACGACACGTGGCATTCCGCGGTCGGCGGTCTTAACGAAGGCTCGGTCGATGCCGGCACGTACGGCTCCGACACCCCCGCGGCGCCGTCGTGGCGCGGCAGTACGGCCGCGCTCGCGCGCAAGCGCCGCAACTGGCGCGTGAAGCAGGCGGCGATGCCTGTCTGGTACAAGCGCGCGACGACCCGCCGCACGCACGTGCAGTCGGGCGCCGCGCGTGTCGCGCGCCACCAGCCGGCCAGCCTGCGCCGGCCGACGCGCTTTCTCTGAGCCGAGCGCATGCTCGCTCGTCAATCCTACCGAGGGCCGGTGTGAGCGACCCCCAGCAGAACCCGGGCGACGCCCCGGAAGAAACCTTCATTTCCCATCTCGTCGAGCTTCGCGACCGCATCATTCGCGCGGGGCTGGCCGTGATCGTCGTGTTCCTCGGTCTCGTGTACTGGGCGCCCGACATCTTCCGGCTGCTCGCGCGGCCGCTGATGGAAAACCTGCCGAAGGGCGGCAGGATGATCGTGACCGACGTCACCGGCTCGTTCTTCGTGCCGATGAAGGTCACGATGCTCGTCGCGCTCGTGATCGCGTTGCCGATCGTGCTGTACCAGATCTGGGCGTTCGTCGCGCCGGGCCTGTACCAGCACGAGAAGAAGCTCGTCATGCCGCTCGTCGGCAGCAGCTACTTCCTGTTCCTGTGCGGGATGGCGTTCGCGTACTTCCTCGTGTTCCCGACGATCTTCCGCGTGATGGCGCACTACAACGCGCCGCTCGGCGCCGAGATGTCGACCGACATCGACAACTACCTGAGCTTCGTGCTCGGGATGTTCATCGCATTCGGGGTCACGTTCGAGGTGCCGATCATCGTCGTGCTGCTCGTGCGGATGGGCGTGCTGACGCTGAAGAAGCTGAAGGAAATGCGGCCGTACGTGATCGTCGGCGCGTTCGTCGTCGCGGCGGTCGTCACGCCGCCGGACGTGTTCTCGCAGCTGATGCTCGCGCTGCCGCTCATCGTGCTGTTCGAGGTCGGGCTGCTGGCCGCGCGGTTCTTCGTGCCGAAGCCGACGACGGAAGAACCCGAGCCGGAGAACGGCGCCGCCAGTTGAGCAGGAAACGGTGCGCGGTGGCCGGCATGCTGGCTGCCGTCGATTCGGCCTTTCGGCAAGCAACATCGCGGCCGCGCGAGGGGGCGGAAGGGCCGGTGGTGACGGCGAGAACACGGCTTCACCGCGACGAAAGCGCTTCATTGCAAAGCGGAAGGCCCGCGAATTAAGTCGACCCCCAAGCGTTGGACATCATTCCAGCACTTGGGGGTTTTTCGTTTCCGGCTGCTGCGTGCAAGCGGCGCGGACGCGCCGCCTGCCGGATGTCACTCGCTGTCGCTGTCCTGTTCGTCGAGCGCCTGCTTCGGCGGCGGCGGGCGCTTGCCGATCACGACGTTCACGTCGAATTCCTTGCCCTTGCGCACGACGTGCACCTTGGTCGACGTGCCCGGCTTGATCTGCGCGACGGTGTTCAGCAGTTTGGTGGTGTCGGTGATTTCGTCGCCATTCACGCTCACGAGGATGTCGCCCGGCTTGATGCCGGCCTTGTCGGCCGGACCGCCCTGCAGCACGCCCGCGACGATCGCGCCCGTCTTCTGCTGGAGCCCGAACGACTCGGCGATTTCCGGCGTGACGTCCTGCGGCTCGACGCCGATCCAGCCGCGCGTGACCGAGCCGGTCGTGATGATGCTTTCGAGCACGGTGCGCGCGGTCGATACCGGGATCGCGAAGCCGATGCCGAGCGAGCCGCCCGAGCGCGAATAGATCGCCGTGTTGATGCCGAGCAGGTTGCCGTTCACGTCGACCAGCGCGCCGCCCGAGTTGCCGGGGTTGATCGGCGCGTCGGTCTGGATGAAGTTCTCGAACGTGTTGATGCCGAGGTGATTGCGGCCGAGCGCGCTGATGATCCCCATCGTGACCGTCTGGCCGACGCCGAACGGGTTGCCGATCGCGAGGACGACGTCGCCGACCCGCGACTGGTCGGAACGGCCGAGCGTGATCGTCGGCAGGTTCGTCATGTTGATCTTCAGTACGGCGAGATCGGTCTCGGGGTCGCTGCCGATCACCTTCGCGGTGGCCGTGCGGCCGTCGGCGAGCGCGACTTCGATCTGGTCGGCGCCGTCCACGACGTGCTGGTTCGTTAGAATGTAACCTTCAGGGCTCACGATGACGCCGGAGCCGAGGTTGGCGGCCGGTTCGTCCTGCTGCTTGCGCGCGTTGCGGTCGCCGAAGAAGTAGCGGAACAGCGGATCCTTCGCCCGCGGATCGGGCGGCAGCGAGCCGTCCTTGCTGGAGAATACGTTGACGACGGCGGGCATCGCCTTTTGCGCGGCCTCCGCGTACGACGTGGTCGCCGGCGCGCCGCCAATGCCCGGCGCCACTTCCCGCAGCGCAACGATCGGCGTGGCGAGCTGCTTGCCGAGCTGTCCTTGCCGTTGCAGCCATTGCGGCTTGAGCGTCACGACGATGAACATCAGCGCGAGCAGTACGGTCACCGCCTGCGCGAAGAACAGCCAGAAGCGTCTAAGCATCTGAATGGATTAGAGGTTTATATGGATCGGATCGAACTTGAATTGTACTTGAACAATACCCTTGAAACCGCGCGCTTCAAGGACTATTGCCCGAACGGCCTCCAGGTCGAGGGGCGCCGCAAGATCGAGAAGATCGCCACCGGCGTGACGGCGTCGGTCGCGTTCCTCGAAGCCGCGCTCGAATGGGGGGCGGATGCGGTGCTCGTCCATCACGGCTATTTCTGGCGCAACGAGGCGCCGCAGATCACGGGCCGCAAGTACCAGCGCCTGAAGCTGCTGCTCGCGAACGACCTGAACCTGTTCGCGTTCCACCTGCCGCTCGACGCGCATCCCGAGCTCGGCAACAACGCGCAGCTCGGCCAGAAGCTCGGGCTGATCGGCGATCAGCGTTTCGGCGACGGCGACCTCGGCTGGATGGCGACGCTGCCGATGCCCGTCACGCTCGAGCACTTCGTCGCGAAGGTCGAGCGCACGCTCGGCCGCACGCCGCTCGTGCTCGGCGATGCGGACATGCAACTGCGCCGCATCGCGTGGTGCACCGGCGCCGCGCAAAGCTATTTCGATGCCGCGATCGATGCCGGCGCCGACGTGTTCCTAACCGGCGAGGTGTCGGAATCCGTCACGCACGCGGCCGCGGAGAGCGGCGTTGCGTTCGTTGCGGCAGGGCACCATGCCACCGAACGCTACGGAATCCAGGCGCTGGGGCGCCACTTGTCCGAAGAATTCGATATCGAACACCTTTTTATCGATATTCATAATCCGGTCTGAACGACGGATTTGCGGCAGCGCATCGAAATTTCACAATGTAGCAAGTGCTTAAAAGTGAGATGATTTAATTGCTCAGATAGTGCGGGAAAACCCTTAACTATCAATCACTTCGAAGGGATTTTCATCTCCGGGCCTTGTAAATGACGACTCCATTCGAGCAAACTAGCGGCGGAATGGAAAGTCGTGACGGAAAATCCAACTCAGAAGTGGGGCGTGTGATGCGAGACAAGGAAGAGAAACGCGTCGACAGCGGCCGCCGTACCTGGCTGATTGCGACATCCGTAGCAGGTGGCGTGGGAGGTGTTGCCACCGTTGTACCTTTCGCGGCGTCGCTTGCGCCGTCCGCGAGAGCGAAAGCGGCCGGTGCGCCGGTCGAGGTCGACATCAGCAGCCTGAAGCCCGGCGAGATGGTGACGGTGCCGTGGCGCGGCAAGCCCGTCTGGATCCTGAATCGCACCGATTCGATGCTGGCCGATGTGGTCAAGGCCGACAAGGAAGTGGCCGATCCGACCACGAAATCCCCGTATTCGATGCCGTTGCCCGCGTATTGCGCGAACGAATATCGCGCGCGGACCGATCGCAAGAACATTCTCGTCGTGATGGCCGTCTGTACGCACCTCGGCTGCACGCCTAGCCAACGCTTCACGCCGGGTCCGCAGCCGAACCTGCCGGACGACTGGCCGGGCGGTTTCCTGTGCCCGTGCCACGGTTCGACCTACGACCTCGCCGGTCGCGTGTTCAAGAACAAGCCGGCGCCTCAGAATCTCGACATCCCGCCCTACATGTTCACGTCGGCGACGACCCTCGTGATCGGCAAGGACGAGAAAGGAGAAGCGTGATGGCCGTCGACAACAAGGAAGTCTCCACCACAGGTCTCACCGGCTGGATCGACCAGCGCTTCCCGCTCACGTCCACCTGGAAGAAGCACGTTTCCGAGTACTACGCGCCGAAGAACTTCAACTTCTGGTACTTCTTCGGCTCCCTCGCGCTGCTGGTGCTCGTCAACCAGATCGTCACGGGCATCTTCCTGACGATGAACTACAAGCCCGACTCGACGCTCGCGTTCGCGTCGGTCGAATACATCATGCGCGAGGTGCCGTGGGGCTGGCTGATCCGCTACATGCACTCGACCGGCGCATCGATGTTCTTCGTCGTCGTGTACCTGCACATGTTCCGCGGGCTGATGTACGGGTCGTATCGCAAGCCGCGCGAGCTCGTGTGGATCTTCGGCTGCGCGATCTTCCTGTGCCTGATGGCCGAGGCATTCTTCGGCTACCTGCTGCCGTGGGGCCAGATGTCGTTCTGGGGTGCGCAGGTGATCGTCAACCTGTTCTCGGCGATCCCGTTCGTCGGCCCGGACCTGTCGCTGTGGATCCGCGGCGACTATGTGGTGTCCGACGTCACGCTGAACCGTTTCTTCGCGTTCCACGTGATCGCGATTCCACTCGTGCTGGTCGGCCTCGTGATCGCGCACCTCGTCGCGCTGCACGAAGTGGGATCGAACAACCCGGACGGCATCGAGATCAAGGCGAAGAAGGACGCGAACGGTATTCCGCTCGACGGCATTCCGTTCCATCCGTACTACTCGGTGCACGACTTCTTCGGGGTCTGCGTGTTCCTGATGGTGTTCGCGCTGATCGTGTTCTTCTCGCCGGAGATGGGCGGCTACTTCCTCGAGTCGAACAACTTCGTGCCGGCGAACCCGCTGCAGACGCCGCCGGAGATCGCGCCGGTCTGGTACTTCACCGCGTTCTACGCGATGCTGCGCGCGACCACCGACCCGTTCAAGATCGTGCTGATGATCGTGATCGCGCTGCTCGGCGTGCTCGCGCTGGTCCGCGCGCGCGGCAAGTGGAAGATCGGCCTGCCGGTGCTGGCCGCGGCGATCGTCGTGTTCATGTTCCTGACGGAGTCGAAGTTCTGGGGCGTAGTCGTAATGGGCGCGGCGGTGATCACGCTGTTCTTCCTGCCGTGGCTCGACCGCAGCCCGGTGAAGTCGATCCGGTACCGGCCGTTCTTCCACAAGGTGTTTCTCGGGATCTTCGTCGTGGCGTTCCTGACCCTCGCGTTCCTCGGCACACGGCCGCCATCGCCGGTCGCGACGCTGATTGCGCAGGGCTGCGCGCTGATCTACTTCGCGTTCTTCCTCGGCATGCCCGTCTGGACGCCGCTTGGCACGTTCAAGCAGCCGCCGGAGCGGGTGCGCTTCAAGCCCCATTAATGTGAGCGAGGAGAGAACGACATGAAGAAACTGCTTTCGACGCTCGCACTGATCGGGGCGACGGCCGTGGCGCTGCTGGCGGCGCCGGCCGTGCGCGCGGAAGGTAATTTTCCGCTCGACCGGGCGCCCGATAACACGGAAAATCTCGTTTCGCTTCAGCACGGCGCGCAATTGTTTGTAAACTATTGCCTGAACTGCCACAGCGCGAACCTGATGCGCTACAACCGTCTGACGGATCTGGGCATATCCCAGAAGGAGATCGAAACGAATCTCCTGTTCACGACCGACAAGGTCGGGAACACGATGTCCGTCGCGATGCGGCCCGAAGACGCGAAGAACTGGCTCGGCACCCTGCCGCCCGACCTGTCGGTCGAGGAACGGGCGCGCGGCCGCGACTGGCTGTACACGTATCTGCGGAGTTTCTACCGCGACGATACGCGGCCGACCGGCTGGAACAACGCGGTGTTCGAGAACGTCGGCATGCCCCATGTATTGTGGCAACTGCAGGGGCAGCGCACTGCCAAATTCGAAGACAAGACGGACGAGGAGACGGGCGAGAAGGTCCACACGCTCGTCGGCTTCCAGCAGGTCACGCCGGGGACGTTGTCGCCGCCGGACTATGACGCTGCGGTGGCCGACCTGGTGGCCTATATGACATGGATGTCCGAGCCGGCCCAGCAGACCCGCAAACGCCTCGGCGTGTGGGTGCTGATCTTTCTCGGTGTCCTGACTTTCCTGGCCTGGCGGCTCAATGCCGCGTACTGGAAAGATATCAAGTAAACACGCCTGACCGGCGTGGGGCCGGCGCAAGGCGGAACCCGTGAAAGGGGTTGCGCCGCGTGCCGGCCCTCGGCTTTTTTGAGGAAACGCAAATATGATGGTTCTGTATTCCGGCACAACTTGCCCGTTCTCCCAGCGTTGCCGGCTGGTGCTGTTCGAGAAGGGCATGGATTTCGAGATCCGTGACGTCGACCTGTTCAACAAGCCGGAAGACATCTCGGTGATGAACCCGTACGGTCAGGTGCCGATTCTGGTCGAGCGCGACCTGATTCTGTACGAATCGAACATCATCAACGAATACATCGACGAGCGCTTCCCGCACCCGCAACTGATGCCGGCCGACCCGGTGCAGCGCGCACGTGCACGCCTGTTCCTGCTGAACTTCGAGAAGGAGCTGTTCGTTCACGTCAGCACGCTCGAGAACGAGAAGGGCAAGGCGGCGGAGAAGAATCACGAGAAGGCGCGCCTCGCGATCCGCGATCGCCTGACGCAGCTCGCGCCGATCTTCGTGAAGAACAAGTACATGCTCGGCGAGGAGTTCTCGATGCTCGACGTCGCGATCGCGCCGCTGCTGTGGCGTCTGGATCACTACGGCATCGAGCTGTCGAAGAACGCCGCGCCGCTGATGAAGTATGCCGAGCGGATCTTCAGCCGCCCGGCCTATATCGAAGCACTGACGCCGTCCGAAAAGGTCATGCGTCGTTGATGATGCAATGAAGGCATGACGGAGCGGGCGGCGCGGCGTGCCGCGTGCCCGCTCCGGGTTCGAGGATTGTGATGCAAGAGATTTCAACGAAGCCATATCTGCTGCGCGCGCTGTACGAGTGGTGCACCGATAACGGTTACACGCCGCATATCGCGGTGAGGGTCGACAACTCGACGCGCGTGCCGCGTCAGTTCGTGCGTGACGGCGAGATCGTGCTCAACATCAGCTTCGAGGCGACGAGCCAGCTGCAGATGGGTAACGAGTGGATCGAGTTCACCGCCCGGTTCTCCGGGAAGGCGCACAAGATCGAGATTCCGGTGGCCAACGTGCTCGCGATCTACGCGCGGGAGAACGGGCAAGGGATGGCGTTCCAGGTCGATGCGGTGGCGGGTGAGGGCGCGGATTCGGGTGCGTTCGAAGACGATGCCGCGCCGGCCGACGAGGCGTCGCGTGAAGAGTCGCCTGCCGTATTGACGCCTGTCGTCGATATCGGCGCGAACGAGGAGCCGTCCGAAGGCGCCGACGAACCGCCGAAAACCGACGGCGACGGCTCGAAAGGCGGTAGCAGACCTCGCCTCAAGATCGTGAAATGAGGTAGAATCTCGCGCTTACGCCGGCTTAGCTCATCTGGTAGAGCAGTTGATTTGTAATCATCGGGTGGCGGGTTCGAGTCCTGCAGCCGGCACCAAATCCGAAAAGGGGTTACGGAATTTTTCCGTAACCCCTTTTTTCTTTTCGGCGCAATCCACCTCCATCTGCCACGTCGCGCTGAAGGGTACGCCTCCCACTATGGGCATTTCCGCCAACCAGCACGCCCCGCTCCGCCCCCTTCCCCTGTCACGCCCGCGTCACGCTGCACCCCTAACGTTGCACATTCCCGTCGCGGCACCATCGTCGCGATCCGGGCGTGTGCACTCCGCACGCGACGCCGTGCCCGCGTCGCGCAAGCGGCCAACCGGGATCTCGCTCCCGACAGCGCACCGACCATTTACCGCGCCATTCCATTCGAAAACACGATCGACGCCGATTGAGTTGAATCGCGGACGATCAGGAGACACGGACCATGCTGAGTCCACATGAATTTTCGATGCTGCTGCGCATTGCTCGCGCGCCGGACAGCGTCGACCCGTCGAACCCGGCTTTCGCCGTGCTCGTCGAAAAGCGGCTCGTCGACGATACGCAGGTACGCGTGAATGCGGTGGCTGCACGCCCGGCGCTGACGCCGATTGGACAGCTGCTGCTCGCGCGCTTCGATGAAGCTGCCTGAGGGAAAACGAACAGACCCGCGGAAGAGCGTCACGCCTTCGCCGCAGCGAAGGACGTGACGGATGAAAGCGCGGCGAACCGCTTACTGCGCGAGCGGCACCGTCACGTCGCTGCCGAACCAGTGCATCGAGATCTTCTTCAACGTGCCGTCCTTGCGCAGCGAATCCAGCGCATCGTTGATCGCCTTCTCGAACTTCGGATTGCCCTTGCGGAACGGGATCGCCATTTCCTGCTTGCCGCCGTTGAGCACCGCGCCCGAGCGCAGCGGCAGGTTCGACGTCTTGATCATGTACGGCAGCATCAGGCGGTCGTCGAGCGTCGCCTCGATCCGGCCCGCGGCGAGGTCGCGCAGCTTTTCCGGCGCGCCCGGATACGTCTGCACCTCGATGCCCGGCACGCTGCGCGCCATCTGGTCGTAGTTGGTGCCGAGCGTCACGCCGAGCTTCTTGCCCCTGAAATCCTCGAGCGACTTGAAGTTGCGCGTGTCGTCCTTGCGCTGGATCAGCTGCGCGGCCGAGTACGTGTACGGCTGGCTGAAGTCGAGCACTTCCTTGCGCTGCGGCGTGATCGTGACCTGGTTGACGATCACGTCGAACTTGCCGGCCTGCAGCCCCGCGATGATCCCGCTCCATTCGGTGGGGATGAACTGCGTCTTCACGCCGAGCTTGCCGGCGACCGCATTCGCGACGTCGACGTCGAAGCCCTCGAGCTGACCCGAGGTGCCGCGCGAGTTGAACGGCGGATACGTGCCTTCGAGCCCGACGCGCAGCACGCCGGCTTTCTTCACCGAGTCGAGCAGGTCTTCCGCGTGCGCGGCGACGGCCGTGAAACCGAGGGCCGACGCGAGCAGCAGCCCCGACAGCAGAAACTTCGAACGTTTCATCGCAGATCTCCAGTGTTCAATGTGGTAATGGTGCGCCGGGCATCGAGCGTGCCCGGGCTGGGCCGGAATACGGGCACGTAGACACTACTCGCAACCAGCGCGCGCCGGAAGTCGAATTGGCCCTGATTGCAATCGATTTCAGCGGGCGGCGGTGCGGTGCAGCGTGACGACGCGGCATGGGATGCGTTTAGAAATGCGCTTTTAAATCAGGGCCATTTTTCCTTTCATGCCGTAATTTGTCTGTAAAATCGCGCGAGCGAAATCGCATTGCGCGCCATCCGAGGGCGCGTCACAAGAAGAAAAGGCCGTTGCCATGAACATGCAGAACACGATTGCCGCATTGCGCGGCGGGTTGCTTCAGCAGGACCGGCTGCTGAAGCTCGATACGCCATTGGGGGCCAACGTGCTGACCGTGCAGCGGGCGGTCGGCCGTTCGCACATCGGGCGCGCATACGAATTCACGCTCGACGTGCTGTCGGTCGATGGCGATCTGGAACTCAAAAAACTGATCGCGCAGCCCGTTACGTTGTGGATCCAGCAAGGCGATCGCAGCTACCGGCCGGTCAACGGCTACGTCCATACCGCGCGCCGCCTAGGCGCCGACGGCGGGCTCACGACTTATCAGCTCACGTTCGCCGATTTCACCCATTTCCTGAAGTTTCGTCGCGACCAGCGCCTCTGGAACGACACGACCGTCGATCAGATCATCAGCGATGTGCTGAATCAGCATCCGCAGGCGCAGGGGCATTTTCGGTTCGCGCTGTCGAAGCCGCTGCCGAGCCGTTCATACACGCGTCAGCACGACACCGACTGGCATTTCGTGCACAGGCTGATGGAGAGCGAAGGCCTCTACAGCACGTGGCAGCAGGCCGACGACGGCAAGTCGCATACGCTCGTGATCACCGACAATCTGCAGGCGTTCGCGTCGCTGTCGCCGGAAACCGTGCGCTTCTATCGCGGCGGCGCGGCGAGCGAAGCCGACGCGTTCACGCAATGGTCGGGCACGCGCACGCTGCAGAGCGTGACGCGGACGACGCGCACGTTCGACTACAAGAATCCGTCGCAACCATCGAACCCGAAGGGCACGACGCTGCCGACGATGGGCGGCCAGGGCGAATTGCCCGATCAGCTCGAAGTCTACGAGTACACCGGGGCGTACACGTATCTGGACCAGACGCGCGGCGACCATCTGACGAAGATCAGGATGGAGGAATGGGAGTCGCAGGCGAAGCGCTTCCATGGCGCGGGCGGCGTGCGCGCGATCGATGCCGGCCGGCGCTTCGTGCTGTCGGATCATCCCGAGCACGATCGCGATCCGGCAGACCAGCGCGAGTTCGCGGCGATCGGTGTCGAGTGGTGGATCGAGAACAACCTGCCTGTCGCGAGCAGTAGCGCGGACTTTCCGTACAGCCTGCGCGAAGCATTGACGCAAGCGCAGGAGGGCTACGGTGCCGATCCCGCGTTTCGCGTGCCGCATGATGACGGCTCGGTCGGCTTCTACCTCGTCGAAGTCGAAGCGCAGCGCGTGAGCGTGCCGTATCGCAGCCCGTTCGAACACGAGAAGCCGAAGATGCATCTCGAGACGGCGATCGTCGTCGGGCCGCAGGGCGAGGAAGTCTATACCGACGAGTTGAACCGGATCCGCGTGCAGTTCGTGTGGGACCGTCTGAACCCGGGCAACGAGAACGCGTCGTGCTGGGTGCGCGTGGTGCAGTCGGATACCGGTGGCGGCTACGGCGGCGTGCATGTGCCGCGCATCGGCGAGGAAGTGCTGATCGACTATGTCGGCGGCGATTGCGACCGGCCGTTGGCGGTCGGGCGCGTGTACAACGGCGCGAACCAGCCGCAGTGGCACAGCGACGGGATTCTGTCCGGATACCGGTCGAAAGAGTATTCGGGCGGCGGCTACAACCAGCTCGTGATGGACGACGCGACCGGGCAGAACCGCGTGCAGCTGATGAGTAGCAGCGCGAACAGCCTGCTGCATCTGGGCTACATCATCGATCAGAACGGCAATTCGCGCGGCTCGTATCTGGGCAGCGGGTTCGACCTGCGCTCGGATGCGTATGGCGCGGTGCGGGCGAGCCAGGGCCTGTACGTCACCACCCATCCGAAGGCGCCGAACAGCCAGCCGCTCGACGTGAAGGAAGCGCAGCAGCAGCTCGTGACGGGCGAGAGCCTGGTCGAGGCGATGTCGGGTGTGAGCGAGCAGCATCAGGCGGAGAGCCTGAAGGACGCGCAAGACACGATGCGCGCGTTCACCGACGCAACGCAGAACAACGTATCGGGCAGCACGTCGGGTGGGCGAACGGCAGGCGGCGGCACGGGCAGCGCGAACGCATTCAAGGAGCCGGTGATGCTGTTCGGCAGCCCGTCCGGGATCGGGATGTCGACGCAGCAGTCGCTGCACATGGCAGCGAACGATCACGTGAACGTCGCGAGCGGACAGAGCGTGCATGTCGCGGCCGGCAAGTCGCTGATCGGCAGTATCGGGCAGAAGCTGAGCCTGTTCGTGCAGAACGCGGGGATGAAGCTGTTCGCGGGCAAGGGCAAGGTCGAGATCCAGGCGCAGTCGGACAACGTCGAGGTGACCGCGCAGAAGGCGGTGAAGGTTGTGTCCGCAACCGATCGGATCGAGATCGCGGCCGATCAAGGGATTCTGTTGACCAGCGGCGGCGGGTATATCCGCATCCAGGGCGGCAACATCGAGATTCATACGCCGGGCGCGGTGGACGTGAAGGGCGCGTCGCATACGTTCGCGGGGCCGGCAAGCATGGGCTATCCGCTGCCGAGCCCGCGGCCGGATCAGCCGGGGCAGCTCGAACTGATTCACAAGTATGTAAACGGCGAAGCGGTGAAGGGCGGGTTGTTCACGGTAAAAGACGTGAACGGTGCCGTGCTGAAGAAGGGCGCGCTCGACAACAGTGGCTATACGGTCGTGAGTGGCTTGCCGCCGGGCGCGGTGCGCGTCGAGTTCGGGAAGGACCCGCGCGAGTCGGATCAGCCGGCGAATTACTTCAAGCAGGCGAAGTGGCCGGCAGAGCCGGTCGAGCCGTCGCCGGAAGCCGCGCAGGCAGCGGCGAGCGGGCAGCTTGCGAGCCAGTTGCAGGGAATGGCGCCCGCGGCGACCACCGCGGCGATGGGGCTCGCGAGCGGCGGCGGCGCGGGCGCTGCGCTCGGCGGGCTCGCGAGTTCCGCATTGCCGGCTGCCGCGAGTGCACTCGGTGGGGCGGGCGTCGTGTCCGCGTTGCAGACGGCGTCCAGCCTGAGCGGTGCAGCGAAGCAGGTGGCCGGGATGGTGCAGGCCGCGCGTCAGGGTGGGCTTGCGGCGCTGGCCGCGCCGGCCGCGAATGCCGCGTCCGGGGCGCTGCAGGGTGCGTTGCCCGGCGTCACTGGAATCGCGGGCAAGGGCGCCACGACGGTGGCGTCAGCCGCGGGCGGCATGAAGCTGCCGACCCCCGGGTTTGGCGGACCGCTGAAATCCTGAGAGGGCGGCTTGTCAGCCGTCTAAAAAAAACGAATTGAACGAAAAACGACATGGCACAACAACTTCCACCGGGCGCCGAGAAGGAACAGGCCGTTACCTGGCTCAGCGATGTTTCCCCCAAGGATGTCGCCGCGGGCGGCAACCGCTTCGATGCGTGGTTGCGACGGATCAGCGGCAACCACATCACGTTCGAGGATGTAAAGACCTTTGCCGGCGCGGTGCCGATCGTCGGCAACATCATGGCGATGGTCGACGCGCTCGGCGATATTGCCGAGATCGTCGAGAAGCGCGGCGGTCAGGTGCTCGACTACATGAGCCTCGCGATCAACCTGCTCGGCATCATTCCGATTCCGCCGACGCTCGCGCCGTTCCGGATGTCGGCGCGCCCGCTGCTCGCGCTCGTTCGTCACGAATTGCTGGCGACGCGCAGCAATCTCGGCGCGGCGATCATCTCGGTGCTGGTCACGCATATCAACGCGACTTGCGCGACCGAGATCGAGGATTTTCTCAACAAGCTGAAGGCCGGCCTCGTCGAGCTGCTCGACGGATGCGCATCGAAAGCCGAGGAGATCATGCTCGCGCTGGCGACGGGCATGGACAAAGCGCTGCACGGGCAGCTCTTCGACGCCAACGCCAATCTGAGGCGCCAGCAGCAGCTCGCCAAAAAGCTGGCGGACGCCCGGCCGTGGTACAGCCCGAGCCGTGTCGGCGACGGCATCCAGTTCGCGTACGAAGGCACCAAGGCGCTCGGGAAGAAGGCCGTGAACAAGACTGCGGGCACCATGGCGACGCTCGCGCCCGATGCATGGCTCGAGCCGTTTCGCGGCACGGTGACATTCCTGCGGACCGAGGCGCCGAAGATCGCGACGTCGATCCGTTCGCTTGCGGGCAGCGAAGAAGGCAAGATGATGTGGCTGGTCGTGCAGTTGATGGAGGCTGTCGCACGCGTCAAGGCACGCGCGAAGCTCCATGAGCAGAGTGCGGATGTCAAGGCGGCGGGGACGAGCCAGGCGAAGAAGACGCGCGGACAGGAGGGGCTGGAGAAAACCAACGGGCAAGCACCGTCTGAAGGGCCGGGGAAGAGCGCGTGCAAGTCTTGCGGTGTCGGAGCATCGCCCGCATCCATCGATTTCGCGTTTGGTGACGAAACGTTCTCGCATGTCGATTTCGACCTGCCGGGCGCGCTGCCGCTCATCTGGGAGCGTACGTACCGTTCCCGGCTTTCCGCGTATGACGACGGCGAACTGGGTGCGCGGTGGATTACCCCCTATACGACGCGAATCGACATCAAGAACGGTCAGTGGATCTATCGCGATGCGGAAGGGCGCAGCATCGAGTATCCGGCGCTTGCGGCCGGCGCGGTGCACGACGATCTGTCGGAGAACCTGACGCTGTCGCGGCTCGACGATACGTGGGTGACGATCGCATACGGCCACGCCGTGCTGCATGTGTACGAGCGCCGCGGCGACGCGTTCCGGCTCGCGATGCAGAAGGACCGCGCGGGAAATACGATCACGCTCGACTACGATGCGCTTGATCGCCTGGCGCGCCTCATCGACGCAAGCGGCAATGTGCTCGCGTTCGAGCACGACAAGCATGGCCGGATCCTGCAGATCGAGCACGTGCTCAAGGACGGTGCACGCCGTACGCTGGCGAGCTACGAATACGACGCGGCAGGCGACCTCGTGCGCGCGGTCGATCGGCACGGCAATGCGCGGACGTATCAATATCGACGTCACCTCGTGACGCGCTACACCGACCGCACCGGCCGCGGGATGACGCTCGAATGGGATGGCGCGGATGCCGAAGACAACGCCGACGCGAAATGCATCCGTGAATATGCCGATGACGGCAGCCTCGATCTCCGGCTCGCGTGGAACCCGAATATCCGCCTGACCTATGTGACCGACGCGCTCGGTCAGATGACGCGCTACTACTTCAATATCCATGGTTACGTGTACCGGATCGTGTATCCGGACGGCAACCAGGAGTGGTTCCGGCGCGATGCGCATCACAATCTGGTGCTGCATATCCGCCAGGATGGCAGCATCGAGCGGCGGGAATACGACGCGCGCGGCAATCTGGTCGAGCATGAGCTTGCGGACGGCAGCGTCGTCCAGATGGCATACGACGACAAGGATCAGATGATCCGGCTCGTCGATCCGAACGGACACGTGTGGCAGCGCAAGTACGACGATGCGGGCAACCTCGTCGAGGAGATCGATCCGCTCGAGCACTCGACGAAGTACGAATACAACGACAAGGGATTGCCGACGCAGATCACCGACGCGAAGGGCGGCTCGAAGGCGCTCGAGTACAACGAGGCGGGCCAGGTCACCAGCTATACCGACTGCTCCGGAAAGAAGACGGAGTGGCGGTACGACGATATTGGCCGCGTGACGGAGACCAAGGACGCATCCGGTGGCGTGGTTGCGTACGGTTATGGTGCGAATGGCCAATTGACGGAGATTCGCTCGCCGGCCGGTGTCGAACACGTGCAGTACGACGCCGAAGGGCGAATGCTCGGGCATACGGATCAACTCAATCGATCGACGCGATATGGCTACGATGCGGTTGGCCGCATTGCGAGCCGCGCGGATGCGCTCGGCCAGACGATTGCGTATCGCTACGACCGTCTCGGCCGGTTGAGTGCGCTGACCGATGCCAACTTCGCGACGTACCAGTTCCACTATGATCCGGCCGGGCGGCTGATCGAGGAAGTTGCGTTCGACGGCAAGTCGACGCGCTATCAATACGATCCAGACAGCGGCCGCCTTGTTTCGGTCGACGAAGCGGGTTGCGTGACGGCGATCGACGTCGACGCAAACGGCCGTCTGCTGAAGCGGGTCGCGGGGGAGAGCGAGGAGCGGTTTGCCTACGACCCGAGCGGCCGGCTGATCGACGCCGCGAATCGATACAGCCGCGTGCAGTTCTTCTTCGATCCGGTCGGCAATCTGGTGCGCGAGCATCACGCGTACGATCTGTTCGGCGAACGACGCAGCTACGTGTGGCATCACGAATACGACGAACTCGGCAACCGGCGACGGACCGTGCGGCCGGATGGGCATGCCGTCGACTGGCTGATGTACGGTTCCGGCCATGTGCACGGGATGCTGCTCGATGGCGAGGAGCGCGTGCAGTTCGAGCGCGATGATCTTCATCGCGAGACGGTGCGCGTGCTGTCGAGCAAGATCGGTCAGCGCACGCATTACGATCCGGCGGGGCGCGTGCTGCAGCAGACGATTCAACGGTCGACGTCGCCCGCGCCGCTTGCCGAGCGGCGGTATCGCTATGACGCGGCGGGGCAGTTGTCGCGCATCGAGGATAGCCGCAAGGGCGGGATCGACTATCGATACGATCCGGTCGGACGGTTGATCGAGGCGATCAGTCCGGTCGCGAAGGAACGGTTCGCGTTCGATCCGGCGAGCAACATCATCGATCCGGTGCGGACCACGGAGACGCCGGCCTCTCGTCCGAGCCCGGTGCGGCCGGAAAGCACGTTGCCGGTCGAGGTGCCGAAGGTGCTGGGCAACCTGCTGAAGGCGTATGCGGGGATGCACTTCGAGTACGACGCGCGCGGGAATCTGATGCGCAAGCGTACGCCGGCGGGCGAGCAGGAATACGAGTGGGATGAGTTCAATCGCTTGCTGTCCGCGCGGGTTGCGGAGACGTCGCGGCAGAGTCAGGCGCGGTATTTCTATGACGCGTTTGGTCGGCGCATTGCGAAGGAAGTGAACGGCGAGCGGACGGTGTTCGGGTGGGATGGGGACACGCTCGCGTACGAGAGCGATGGCGAGCGGGGCACGCACTATATCTACGAGCCGGGGACGTTTGTACCGCTGGCGCAGTATGTGGCGGAGCCGGTCGAGGGGATCGCGACGCCGGAGTGGAAGAGTACCGATCGGTATGTGCCGGAGGAGGATCCGCTGCAGAAGGTGCCGGAGCGGCGAGGCGGCGCGGCGCTGTTCTATTATCACTGTGACCAGATTGGCACGCCGCAGCTGCTGACTGACGGCGATGGTGACGTGGTGTGGGAGGCGTCGTATAAGGCTTGGGGGGAAGCGCGGGAGGTTATTGCGCGGGCGTCGAAGGCGGCGGGGATTGTGGTGAAGAATCCGTTGCGGTTTCAGGGGCAGCAGGTTGATGATGAGACGGGGCTCTCGTATAACCGGCACCGGTACTATGATCCGAGTACCGGCCGGTTTGTCAGTAACGATCCGATAGGGCTCCAAGGGGGGACCAACGTTTATCAATACGCGCCCAATCCAACCGGGTGGATTGATCCGCTCGGGCTGGCTCGCTGCCCGTGTGATTGCTTGAAGAAGGGGAATCCTGAGGGGACGGGGCCGTACCGTGGAGGATCGTATGGCGGAACGACTGCATCAGGAATTGAATCTCACCATATGCCCGCCGCCAGTGTTAGCCCGCTTGCGCGTAGCCAAGGTCCAGCAATTCAGATGGCTCCTGAAGATCATGAAATGACGATGAGTCATGGCTATCAGGGGAATGCTGGCAAGGAATATCGTGCCCTGATCAAGAGTCAACTGGAAGGGGGGAACTGGCGTGGAGCAATGGCGATGGAGATCCGGGATGTTCGGCGTGTCGCTGCGCAGGTCGGTGACCCGAAGAAGTACAACGAAGCTATGCAGGAGATGCTTGCATATTCAAAGTGCCGTGGATTCTTAACCAAGTAGAGGACTTCGCATGACTGAAACTGAATTCGAGCAATGGCGAAATAACCTGCTTTCGTTGACGCGCTATGAGAATCCGACAGACGCGAGGATGTTCGTGAAGCTGGCAAGAGATGTTCAAGATCAGCTCGACGGACGCGTTATAGATACGTTGTTGGATACGTTTTGCGATGACGACGACTACGGTATACAGGAATCAATTTTGGTCGTCCTTGATAAAGCCGATGCAAAGCTGTATGCAGAGCGACTTGCAATCAAGTTTCCAGACCTTATCCGAAACGCGAGCGCACAGGAGTGGCCGCTACTGTTGGTCGGCAGGATTGTGAATTCGAACGACGCAGAGAAAATGAGGGCGATAGTAGATGTCGCCAATAGCACGCAAGGTGACCTGAACGAGTTCATACATAGCCCAGCCTTCTTGGACGAGTATCCAGAGATTCAGACCTACTTTTAGTCGGGAGTCGCACGATCGGCCTTTGTCCTTTCCGGGCGCTGGGGATTCAGCGACCCGGTAAATGGCGCTTGCAGGCCTATCGTGAATGGGTCGATCCTCTCGGGCTCACACCATGCGCCGGTAAAGCAGTGATCCGACGCTACGACACTGGTAGTCGACGAGGCACTATACGGTTGAAGTCCAGGGCCCGACTGCGTCCGTTCATACGCATCATGTCATCACGGGCGATACGACTACGACGGTGGTAAACGAGACACGTGAAAGGCTGATGGTTAACGATCCTGTCTTGCACACTACGGAAGTGCCACTTCCCAACGCCAATGCGGCGATCGCTTATCAGCAGTCCCAAATCGGACGCGAATTGGGTCAATATGATGAGAGATCGAATAGCTGCGTTGACCACGTTGCTAACGTGTTGCGGGCTGGTGGCGAGGCCGTTCCCTCGGGACCGCTGGGTCAGTCGAGGTATCTTACGCAACGTGGATTTAAAATGAAGGTTAGGTAATATGGCTCACGCGATATGTGAAACACACGGCTCTCAACCTGCCGAGTTGGTAACCAGAAACGTTCTCGATATGATCCGGTCGGGCGTGAAGCCCGCCGCGGGGCGCGTTTTTCCCATAACGTTGGTTTATGAGGAGTTGGAATATCCCGGCTACGGAATGGCGGAGGACCTGTCTGTTCTTCGAGGTATGGGCGGGATTTGGGAGTCGGTAGAAATGTGCAGGTTTACCGATGAGCATGCGATGGAGAAGGCGATAGGGCTATTTACTGCAGTTTGTGCGAAGTGCTTGGCGGAAGTGCTGTGACGTGCAAGCACATCTGAAATGCTAAAAAGACAGAAAACCTATTTTTCTTTTGATCCATGGCGTGACCGCTTACATGCTTGTGCGGATTTCGCAAGCGAAGAAAAATGCGATGAATTCTTAGAGCTATTGAAAGCAGCTGAGGAGAACATGAGCTACGAAGTCGTAGTGGAACTTCTTAGAACGTTCTCGGATGCAGACGATTTTGGAATTCAAGAGCGAACTCGAAATGTCGTGGAGGCAGCCGATCGCCACATATTTTATCCTGCATTGATTCGTGAGCTTAGAGGAATAATTGAACGAGCTCCGCAAAAACAATGGGCAGTTACGCTTGTAGGGATCGAGTCGGAATACGGGGATTTTGAGTTTTTGATGGGAAATGTGTTGCAGTCGAGCGATGAAGAGAGGGCGGGATTTATCTCATTTCTGAAATCTAGCGAATTCATGGACGAGTATCCCGCAGTCTCGAAGTACTTGATTGGTTTGTAGGGATCGAATTAAGTAGGGCGGCGGAGCAGTGAGTCGATTTATTGATGGAGATGCAATTGATTGCTGGGGTGCACAATCTTTCATCATAAATGGTGCGCGGCCTTCCATTGCTCGTTGCAAATTAGTATTCCTTCGATGCTCCATATCCAAATCAATGTCCTGCTGGAAAAGCAGTGTGTGAGGCCTATACTTTTTTATACGGTACCCAGCTCTCTTTTTTGAAGCGACTCAAGCCAAGCGGATTGACATTGATCGAAAGCAATACTGGCAGGATCACGCGGCAAAGGCGAACACCTCGAAAAATGGAGGATGCAATCTGTGATTCCAGCAACAGTCGACCAGTATCTGGCCGGATCTACGGGAGATATTGCTAGAGGTGATCCGAAGACAGTCATTAGGGCGCTTCAGGATCTGGGCGTTGCGCCAGGTACTGATTTTGGCTAGTTTTATCTTAAATATCGGGGCAGCTTTATAAGTCCTCGACCTGTTGCAGAGTTGCTTGATATCGAGGGGTCGTCTATTCCCACAATTCCGGACCAAACAGAGTATGTAAGGGATCGATATGGTATTCCGGAGCAGTATCTAGCCTTGACTTCGGATGAAGGTGAAGGGATGTACCTATACAGCAAGAACGATGGTGCTGTCTATGATCTCGATATTCTGGTTCTAAATGATTTCATAAAAGGGAGGGTCCAAGCTCGCTGGGCCACATTTAATGACTTCTTGATTTGGTATTTTGAATCACAGGTATAAGAAAAACGGGCCGCGCGAGCGGCCCTTGTTGTTAGTGGTGGTTGGGACGGCAATCTGGTGCGCGAACATCATACGTACGATCTGCTCGGCCAACGGTGCCGCTATGTGTGGCATCAGTAGATTCTTAACCAAGTAGAGGATTTCCCATGACCGAAACCGAATTCGAGCAATGGCGAAATAACCTGCTTTCGTTGACGCGCTATGAGAATCCGACAGACGCGAGGACGTTCGTGAAGCTGGCAAGAGATGTTCAGGACCAGCTCGACGGACGTGTTACAGATACGTTGCTGGATACTTTTGGCGATGACGACGACTACGGGATACAGGAATCAATTTTGGTCGTCCTTGATAAAGCCGATGCAAAGCTGTATGCAGAGCGACTTGCAATCAAATTTCCAGACTTTCTCCGAAACGCGAGCGCACAGGAGTGGCCGCTACTGTTGGTCGGCAGGATTGTGAATTCGAACGACGCAGAGAAAATGCGGGCGATAGTAGATGCCGCCAAAAGCACGCAGGGTGACCTGAACAAGTTCATACATAGTGCAGCTTTCTTGGACGAGTATCCAGAGATTCAGACCTACTTTTAGTTGGGAGTCGCATGATCGGCCTTTGTCCTTTCCGGGCGCGGGGAGCGCTTGCGCATGGCGATTCTTGGACATGGGGCTGGACGCATATCAATGGTTGAGGCAGAAATGTTGCAAACAGGTACCCGTACAGGTGTGCATGTTTCGCGGGAGGGATGTCGATGACGAGCGGAATCGAACGCATCACGATGATGTTGGCGAACATGTTCGCCAACGAATGGAAGGACGCTCTAGATTCCATTCTGATCTCGGCGGATGTGGTTGAGATTCCTGGCTATCCTCGCGTTGAGCGAGCGTCTTTTGTCCTTGCTCAAGCGAAGTCGCGCCAGTCCAATACTGCGAGTCTCAAACTGAAAACGTTTGGACTAGCTAGTTTGATAACGGAGTTGGAGGCGTTGCCGCCCGATACACCATTGCAGAATTATGGGATTAAGAACGGGGCATATACGGGTTCTTGCTTTGTACTGGACGGAAAGCTAGTCGGGTGTGAGTTTGTGGAGCGGGCACCTCAAAGATCGTTCCATTTGCAGGATAGCGATCAGTTCGTGCGGTCGATTAGAGCATGTCTGCAACATGGGTCGCCGAACTCAACTCAGAAGAATAGGTCAGGGGAGGGGCGGACCTATCCGTCATTTTGTGGGCGGGGCATATCATGAGAGGTAAAGGTCATGGATATGCCGATGAAGAAGAAAAGACAAACTGTAGCGCGTCAGGCAGCGGCTCGAGGGCCGGCGAGGTGATGGCCGGCCCTCGAGCTGGCAGAACGCGAGAACAAGGGAGAAACGGTTGGCCTACGATCGGAGCGGCAGGCTGATCGACGCGGTGAATCGATACAGCCGCGTGCAGTTTTTCTTCGATGCGGTCGGCAATCTGGTGCGCGAACATATGAATGATCACTACTGCTGCAACTATCAAAACAGGAAATGAATACGACAACGAAAGTGATGAATCCCAAGGCGATCACTTCAATTTATGGAGAATTTCCTTCCCTTGTCGGAACAGAGCTAACCGAGGTTCGTGTCGCTCGAGACGAGCCAAGGATATCAATTAGGCTCGCAACGGGACAAAAACCAACAAAGCACCCTACGCGGTGGCCGCAGAATTACGATGAGGTTTATATCGGAATTTCGTTTGTTGGGGTGTGCAATTTTTCGTTTTTCCAATGGGGGCAAAAAAATATCGTGGAAGAGATTGATTTAAAGGATATGGACGATCGGGTGTCCGTTCGGTTTTCTTGCAAGAACCAAGTTGCGTTGAAATTCTCATGCGATTGGATTCGTATTGAGGGCGTTACCTGGGGATATGTCGGGAGCCATTAATTGATAAATCAATCGATTTCGGTCGCATATTTGAAGTGGCTCAAGTGTTGATTTGGCGAATGATATGGGGGTGGCGATTGTGTATACCGAAGTGATCTTTAGCAACAAGGGACCTACGCCAGGAGATGGATATGTCGGCGGCGGCGTCAAGCTCCCTTCAGGAATTCAATGGCCAACTGGCGCTGACGGGGAGCCTTTGGTCCACCTCTTTAGCGTGCCGGCAACATGGTTCTCCGATCAAGTGAGCGGTGCGCGATGGATATCCGTGTTTATTCCTTATGAGATGCGCACTGTAACTCATTACAGAAAACTTCGCGCGCGAGACGGGCGATCTGATGCGGTCGTGATTGCTTATGGTGAAGGTGATTCTGAGCGAAGCGAAAGCCAGGGTGTTGTGCTGGAACGTGGAAGAATGGAGAGGGCGATGAGTAAAGAAATCGACGATGATGAAAATTTAGCGTCCAAGGTTGATGGTGTCGATGCTTGGCTCCAGTCGCCGATCAATATCGAAGGGTTTCGGCGTCGGCTTTCGATATACGGCGGTGATCTCGATTTGGCGCTTCCATTAACGACTGGTATTTTGTCTGATGGGATTGGGTATTTGTTTTTATCGGATGGCGGTGGCCATGATGGAGGTAATTTTGGAAGATTTTACCTTCAAGTGGGGTAAGAAATTGGTGGAGGGTGATTTTCTGAGTCAAATCATTCGATAGTGGCGGTGGGTTTGGGGCGACGTGTAAATGTGAGGAATTCAATGCTAAATAAAGCGAGCCTTAGCCCACGCTACGCCCACCTACATAAGACTCAGCATCAAATCGGAAGTTACTAATGTCAGCACATCCAAAGAAGATAGAGAACGTGCTACGACTCGATGCGCAATCCCGATGCGAATATTTCCTCCGCAAGGTCGCCGACTCTGAAGTTGTCTGGAGCCTCTTTGATCAGGGATGGGCCACGGCCAGCGCCGGCGCGACGACGGTGGTGCCTTTCTGGCCTGAGGAGGCGTTCGCAACGTTGTGCGCGACTGATCAATGGCAAGGATTTCGCCCAAAGGCGATTGCCCTAGAGGATTTTCTAGAGCGATGGCTGCCAGGGATGGCGAATGATCAGCGAATTTGTGCTGTCTTCGCGGCACCGGGCGATCGCGGGACACTCATGTCGCCGGTGGACCTCAAAAAATTGATCAGACGGGAACGCGAGCAATACGAGTAACTCCGCGAAGGAACACATCCTTATGAGGCGAAGTTGCACCGAACCACATCGGTAGAACGTCCGCACTTGAGACGGTCTATCGCGAAGGAGTCGACGTTCGGTCGCCGTATTGCGAAGGCGTACGGCGAGCGGCCGATGTTCGGGTGGGATGGTGACACGTTGGTGTACGAAAGCGACGGTGAGCGGGGGACACACGAAATCTACGAGCGGGGACATTTGTGCCGCTGGCGTAGATGTGGCAGAACCGGTTGAGGGGGCACCGCGCCGGAGTGGAAGAGTACGACCGCTATGTACCGGAGAACGATCCGCTGCCAAAAAATGCCAATTAGGAGGTGTCAGTGAGTGAAAACCATGTAAGTGAGTACCGGAAGGAGCTTCTTTTCAGGAGGGCCAACGGAAAGAAGATTTGCGGCACTTACCTTTCCAAGGTGGCGGCGTTATTTCCATCGCTTGATCGTCCAGAATTGCTTTCCCTTGAGGAAACAGATTCGATTTTAGAGCGGTTCAGGCTGATTCGTGCTGGACTTAGTCTGGAAATAATGCGCATTCCTGTGGAGGAAGTTCGTTCTGAATTTTCGCTCATTAAAAATTTTGGACGCGAATTTTATGTTCTGATTGACGAGGACTGGAAGTATTGCGGCTTGCTGAAGGTTGGGGTGATAGGGTTGCTAAACGTAGCGCTCGAATTTTGGACTGAGATATTGGATGATCTTGTTTTTATATCGGCCGACATGTCTTTGGCTGTTGATTTCGATTTCTTCGAGATGGACGGGGTTCGATTGATAGATATAAAAAGATGGAGTAAGGAGTAAAGGTAAAGAGCCGCAGTATGTGGAGTGCTACGCCTTACCGATCTGTTGGTGAATCTCAAAGGCTTGACGCTTGGGGAGAGGTGAGATCAGGACCGCACGCCCCCGCCGGAATCTCGGATGCTTGCCGCAAGCGTGCCTTGAAGAACGCGGATAAATACTTCGATCGACGCGGAGCCATCAAATGACGGACTTCACCACATTGCTGGGCGCTGGCTTTCACAGAAACGCCCCGTCCACACCGGCGGCCATCGCGAGCCTGGAAACGAGTCTGTGCGCTTCGCTTCCACCGAACTATAAGGATCTCCTCCTGTGGTCGGACGGGGGCGAGGGAGAGGTTGGTGACCTCTATCTGGCCCTGTGGACCGTCGAGCAGATCGTCGAACTTAATGCCTTGTATTCAATCACGAAGCGCGTGGGGCACGGGTTCGTGGGTATTGGTACGGATGGCGGGGATTACTGCTTTGCCCTCGATCTCAGAGGAGGCGAACGCTTCGTTGTTGTGCCGCTTGGCGCGCTCACAGAAGATGAAATCAAGCCTTTGGCTCGCGACCTTGTCGACGGATTGACTAGCATTCGAGACGGCGGCATAACGGGAGATGATCTATAACCGGCGCGTGATTCAAGCAACGGACAGTTCATCAGCAAAGACCCGATCGGGCTGCCGCGATCGAGGCCCGGTGTTGACAAGATGACGATCGGGGATCTTGACTGCGATAAGGTACTTAACGATGCGGAAATTTAATTCGAAAGGTTTGGATGCTCTGGATTTCGAGAGCGTTCGCAGTGCATTGCTCGGGGGAAAGGGTGGAATTTCCCTCCAAAAAGTGGTCCGTCTGCCGGAGGCTGATATTTTGTGCTGCGAGTATATGGGAAAGCCGTTCAATGTGAAATTTGATCTTGATTACGGAGTTTCTCTTGAGGCGGTGAGTGATTTTTCTGTTGATGAGCTTGAGGACATTGCTCGGATTTTGACGTGCTAGAAGATGGCGGGCTTCCAAGGGTGTTGTCGGCGAGCCGCTTCCCTCAGCACTCGCACGCCGCAGGATGATCAAGCCCGACCAATTCCCCCGTCGCGGAATCGGCATAATGACGGCCTGCCAACGTGACACTGCGGCGCCCAGCAAAACTCATCCTCGTTACAAACGCACTACCCATGTCGACCATCACCGCGACCACCGCGTCGCTGAAGCATATCCTCGAACACCCCGGCGATTTCTCCGGATGGCTCTGCCTGCCGCCGATGCCATGGACGCTTGAGACAGAGGGCGCGTTCTCCGATGCCGCCACGCCGTCCGCGATCGCAACACAACCCGACTGGCACGTGACCCTGAACAGCGCGACGATAGAGGACATCGTGATCAACGCCCATGACCAGGTCGACGAACCAACGGTCGCGCAATTGTTCGATGCATTCGTGTTCTACGTCGACAACGACGAGTTCATCCTGCTCTGACGACGCGCGCAACGTGCCATGCGCCACAGTAAAAAAGGACCGCCGAGCGGTCCTTTTTCGATGAAGCATCAGCGCAGAACGAAACCAGCCCCTCAAGGCAACGAAATCGTCAAATTCGCAGACTCCGGTCCGACCTTGACGACTTGCGAGTAAGGCGCCAACGCCTGCAGCGTCTTGTCCTTCAGATACGTATTGAGCCCGAGAAACCCCAGCAGCGCGACGAGCGCGAACACCGCCCCGATCGCCCAAACCGGCACCTCGCGCTTCAACCGATGCGCGATCTGATCGGGCAGCGGCCAATGCGGCGCGAACGGCGCGCGCTTGCCTTTCATATGCGCGATCTCGTCGCCCAGCCGCGCGGTGAGATAAGCCAGCTTCTCCGGCCCCTCGAGCAGATACTTGCCCTGGAAGCCGAGCAGCAGGCACATATGAAACACCTCGAGCGACTGCAACCGCGCCGCGCCCTGCGCGCGGCATTCCTCGAGATACTGAAAGAACTTCTCCCCCGCGAGCTGCTCGCCGAACAGCACGAGCTGCAGCGGCCGGCGCTCCCAGTCGGTCCGGATCTTGAACTGCGACGACAGCACCATTTCATCGACCGCCGCGCAATACGCGAACTTCGCGGCGTACACGTCTTCCGCGGCGATATTCAGCTTCTTCGCGCCGCGCTCGAAATCCGACAGGAATTCCTGGATCTTCGTGCTGAACTCGCTCGCGCTGTCCGGCTCGCGGCCGTTCTTGAGCAGGAACAGCATGAAGAACCCGTCGTACAGCAGGTCGACCAGCGAACGGGCCTGGAACGCGGCGTCGGTCGACGCCGGAGTCTGCAGCGGTGCCGGCGTGTTGTCGCCGAACAGGGAGGGCGCGTAGCTCATGAGGTGACCGCGATCAGTTCGAATTTCAGGTCATTGATGCCAGTCGGCGCGTAGATCATCGCGGACTGGGCCTGCAGCATGCGCTCGTACAGCGCGCCGCGCGAATCGAGCGAGAAATAGCACGCGCCCGGCCGCACGGGGATCGCGGGCGGCACCTGCGGCGTGTACGACAGCCGCACGCCGGGCATCGCCGACAGCACGAGCTTGTCGACGTCGTCAGGCGCACCGACCTTGAAGCGGGCCGGCACGGCATCGATGAGCTCGACGTTCGGCATGTCGGCGGACACGGCCAGGTAGAACTCGGTCTTGTCGTCGATCTTGCCGGAATCGAGGCGCCCGAGGTGGAACGACGGACGCACCTCGTCGAGCGTGATCGCGAAGTAGCGCGTCGAAATCACGGTGTCGAGCAGCTCGCGCAGCATCAGGTCGAGACGCGCGAAGCTCGGGCCGGGATCGTCATGGCGATACACGGGCAGATCGGCGAGCGTATAGCCCTTCGAGAACGTCATCAGTTGCCCCGCGAGGCGCAGCAGTTCCTGGAACAGTCGTTCCGGATGTAGCGCCGCATGCTGGTGCAAGTGCGCGAGCGTCGCGAACGCGGCGTTCGCGGTATGCAGCAGCCAGAACGACGCGATGTCGCCCGAGCGGAACTCGATGATGTTCTTCGACGGTTCGCGGTGAAAGCCGTACAGCGCGTTGACCTTGGCCTGCAGCGCGTCGACCAGCTGGCGCAACCGCTGGTGCAGGATCGGCGAAGCCTCGATCGCGAGGCACGGCGGCACGAAGCTGTCGTCGATCTCGAAGCCGGACGTCGCGGTGCGGCGCACGCGCACGAGCGGCACCGACAGCAGCTGGTCGCGCGGCTCGCTGTGCGCGATCAGCTTGACCTGCGTCTTCAGGAACGTGATGTCGGCTTCGGCGGCGTCGGTGAAGTTGTCGGCGACGCTCGTCTGCTCGCTGACGAAGCGCGTCATGAAGCCCGCAGCCGGATCGTCACTGTAGTTGGTGCCGTTCTCGCGCAGCGGATGCAGCGCGAGGTAGAACACGAATTCGTTGATGCCGTCGGGCAGCGTGTCGAGCGCGATCGGCGGCGGCAGGTCGTCGGCCTGCGGCGCGGCATACAGCGCGCCGTCCGGGAACACGAGCGCGAGCTCGGCCACGCGCAGCACGTTGCTGCCGAGCGCATCGCGATCGATGCGCACCGAGCGCACGCCCCAGTTGTACGGCTGGATCGCCTGGATGGATTCGAACAGGCGCGCCTCGTGGTAGGCGTCCTGCCGCTGAAAGTGTTGAGGCCGGAGGAACAGCCCTTCCCCCCACAGCACCTTGGCCGAATAACTCATGTCAAATCCGGTTAATGTGGCGTTGCGATGTAATCGATTTGGTCATGCCCGAATTAACTCGCCAATTGTTAACTCTTGTTAATTGACATTCGCGCGTCATGTCTTTAACCGCAGCTGACCGACGAAAGCAAATTCAGCGGTTGCGAAGGCGCCCCTTGTTGCGGGGCGATCACGGAGCCATCGGTGACCGTCATCGCGCAATTATGCAGGCCGATGATTATGCCGGATTTCTCCGACTTCGCCGGGTCGAACGTCAGTTTCCATCGCTGGATGGCGGGATCGCGGAACAGCGCGACGATGCCGAATGCCTGCGCTTCGCGCGATACCTTTTCGGTCGCGATATAGCGCTGGCCCGGAATCAGCGTGATTTCACGCACGTTCAGCAGATCGGCGCCCAGCGCGGCCTTTTCCTTGGTCGGATCGGTGAACGCGTCGAACGGCGCTTGCTGGAACGACGTCGGATCCTTCAGCGCGTAGAGTCTTACCACTAATGCGAGCGGCTTGCGATCGTTCGCGGCATTCAGGTTGGGCGCGGCGGCGAGCGTGAGCCCGATGTTGCGCGGGGGCTTCTGGGCATCCGGCAAATCGGGCTTGCCGACGCCGGCAGCCTGCAGCACGGCGCTCGCGGCGGAGCCGAGCAACGGGGCGGCCGCGCATCCGGCCAGGAGCGCGCAGGCAATCAGCGGCAGCGCATAGCGAATCATTGATCTCATCGTATTTCCGGCGTGCCGCCTTTAACTCCCCTGTCAAAACTACCGGGCCTTCCGCGCGCTCCGCGCCTGTCCGGCTTATCTGGTGTTCAACTATTAAGCAAACGTGCGGCGCAGCGCGCCCCCGGAAAATTTTTCCGTCGCCCCGGCGGCGCCTGGCTGGCCAAGTAAAACTTGCGCATTCCGGTCGATGGGAAAGCCGCCGCCGGGCCTTTGCCGGAGGCGTTTCGAGGGGTAGCGCTCGGTTTTAAAAGGAATTACTCTGCACGCAGCGATTGAATTATGAAAAATTGATCGGTACTATACCCGCGCGCTTCATGCAAAGCAAAAGAACCAGATTCTCAACGATTTTAATACTCACGCGCCGGTGGATATAAGATGAAAGACCGTCTCTTCGCAAAACTTTCTGGGGTAGTGCTGGCTTGCGGCGTGATCGCCGGTTGCGCGAGCCAGCCGCCGGCGCCGACTGCCGAGGTGTTCAACAAGTCGCTGGCCGATGCGGACGCCGTTGCGAAGTCGGGTGACCAGGACAAGGCGCTCGGCTTGTACCAGCAGCTCGCGAAGGCGGATCCGACGCGCGAGGAGCCGTGGTCGCGCATCGCGCAGATCCAGTTTGCCCAGAACCACTATGGCCAGGCGATCGTCGCCGCGCAGGAAGCGCTGCAGCGTGACGCGACCGACCGCCAGGCGAAGAGCGTGCTGGCCGTCGCGGGCCTGCGGATCGCGACGCAGTCGCTCGGCGAGTTGCGCCAGGACGCGTCGCTCGCGGGCGACGCGAAGTCGGACGCGCAGGCGCTCGCGAAGCAGCTGCGCGACACGCTCGGCGAATCGGCGCTGTTCCCGCCGGAGCAACGCGTCACGAAGGCGCGTACGCCGCGCCGTATCGTTCATCGTCCGAAGGCCGGTGCGGCACCGGCCGCTGAAGCGGCAACGACCGCGCCGACGCCGCCTGCGGCACCGCAGGCCGCCGCGGGGCAGAAGGGCGGAGCCGATCCATTCAGCGCGCTGCGCAACTGACCGCAACTGACGCGATAACCACAACTAACCTGGGAGCCGTCGAGATGGCCAAGAAAGAAAGCATTCAGAAAAGCTTGCAGAAAATTCGGCCGCCGCGCGTCCAATTGACCTACGAGGTCGAGAAGGGCGACGCGATCGAGGTGAAGGAACTGCCGTTCGTCGTCGGGGTCGTCGGCGATCTGGCGGGCCAGTCGGAAATCGAGCAGCCGAAGCTGCGCGACCGCAAGTTCGTCAATATCGACCGCGACAACTTCGACGACGTGATGAAGGCAATCGAGCCGCGCGCCGCGTTTCAGGTGGAAAACCGCCTGAGCCCGGAAGGCGGCAAGTTCGCGGTCGACCTGAAGTTCCGTTCGCTGTCGGATTTCAGCCCGGACGAAGTCGTCGAACAGGTCGAGCCGCTGCGCCGCCTGCTCGACGCGCGTTCGAAGCTCGCCGACCTGCGCAACAAGCTCGCCGGCAACGACAAGCTCGAGGATCTGCTGTCGGAAGTGCTGAAGAACACGCAGCAGCTGCAGGAGCTCGCGAAGGGCACGGGCGGCGACAAAGACGGCGAATGACGACGGAGTATTGAGATGAACCAGCAAACGGCTGCGGCCCAAGCGAGCGGCGCGGAATACGCCGCCGGGACTTCGTTGCTCGACGACATCGTCGAGAAGAGCAAGGTCGCGAAATCCGATTCCGAGCATGCGCGTGCGAAGGACCTGATCGGCGAACTCGTGCACCAGGTGCTCGACGGCACGGTGATCGTGTCGGACAACCTGTCGGCGACGATCGACGCGCGCGTCGCGGAGCTCGACCGCCTGATCTCCACGCAGCTGTCCGCGGTGATGCATGCGCCGGAATTCCAGCGCCTGGAAAGCACGTGGCGCGGGATGGACTACCTGGTCAAGGAAAGCAACACGGGCCAGACGATCAAGATCAAGGCGCTGCACGCCCCGAAGCGCGACCTCGTGCGCGACTTCAAGGGCGCGAGCGAGTTCGACCAGAGCGCGCTGTTCAAGAAGGTCTACGAAGAAGAGTTCGGCACGTTCGGCGGCTCGCCGTTCGGTGCGCTGATCGGCGACTACGAGATCTCGCGCCAGCCGGAAGACATGTATTTCATCGAGCAGATGTCGCACGTCGCGGCCGCCGCGCACGCGCCGTTCATCGCGTCGGCGTCGCCGGAGCTGCTCGGCCTCGAGTCGTTCTCCGACCTCGGCAAGCCGCGCGATCTCGGCAAGGTGTTCGACACGGTCGAATACGCGAAGTGGAAGTCGTTCCGCGACTCCGAGGATTCGCGCTACGTCGGCCTCACGCTGCCGCGCTTCCTCGGCCGCCTGCCGTTCAATCCGAAGGACGGCCAGACCGCGGAGAACTTCAACTTCGTCGAGGACGTGGACGGCACCGAGCACGACAAGTACCTGTGGTGCAATGCGGCATGGGCATTCGCGGCACGCCTGACCGCCGCGTTCGACGACTTCGGCTGGTGCGCGGCGATCCGCGGCGTCGAAGGCGGTGGCCTCGTCGAGGATCTGCCGACCCACACGTTCAAGACCGACGACGGTGAAGTCGCGCTGAAGTGCCCGACCGAAATCGCGATCACCGATCGCCGCGAGAAGGAGCTGAGCGACCTCGGCTTCATCCCGCTCGTTCATTGCAAGAACTCGGATTACGCTGCGTTCTTCGCCGCGCAATCGGTGCAGAAACCGAAAAAATACAGCACCGACAGCGCGAATGCGAATGCCGTCCTGTCCGCCCAGCTTCAGTACATCTTCTCGGTATCGCGCGTCGCGCACTACCTGAAGGCGATGATGCGGGACAAGATCGGCAGCTTCGCATCGGCGCAGAACGTGGAGACTTTCCTCAACCGGTGGATTTCGCAGTACGTCCTGCTCGACGACAACGCATCGCAGGAACAGAAGGCGCAATTCCCGCTGCGCGAGGCATCCATACAAGTGTCAGAGATTCCGGGGAAGCCGGGCTCGTATCGTTCGGTCGCGTTCCTGCGCCCGCACTTTCAGCTCGACGAACTCTCGATTTCTCTGCGACTTGTCGCTGATCTGCCCAAACCGGCAAATTCATAAGCGAGCAAATCGCCCGGGCGGGCCGCCTGGGTAGGACGTTAAAACCACCTCTTTGGGGAGTCGAAGGGCCATGTTACATATGCACTTGCAGTTTGGTAGTCCCGCGGTGAAGGGCGAGTCCGCGGACAAGGACCACCAGGGCTGGATCGAGCTGAAATCGTGGGATCACTCGATCGTTCAACCGCGTTCGGCAACCGCATCGACCGCTGGCGGTCACACGATGACGCGTTGCGAGCACGGCGACATGATTTTCACGAAGGAAATCGATTCGTCGAGCCCGCTGCTGTACCAACACGCTTCGGGCGGCACCACGTTCGACGAGGTGACGGTCCATTTCTCGCGCGCTGACGGTGAAGGCAAGCGCGTGCAGTATCTGGAAGTCAAGCTCAAGTACGTGATCATCTCGAGCATCGCCCCGAGCGTTCGCGAGGAAGGTCTGCCGCTCGAGACGTTCTCGCTGAAGTACGCAGCTGTGCAGTGGAAGCAAACCCAGCAGAAGATCGGCGGCAACCAGGGCGGCAACACGCAAGGCGCCTGGAGTCTGACGAAGAACGACAAGACCTACGCGGTCTAAGGTCGGTTGCGGCAACGGGGCGCGCTGCGTCCCGTTGCCGTTTTCGCTGTGCGAGCCGGCTGATGAAACGATTCGAACCCAGTTTTCTCGACAAGCTGTTCGACGACGAACCGCACCTGCCGGCCTCGGCAGCGATGCGGCAATTGTCGCTGGACGAGCTCAAGAACACGGTCGCCCGCGACGTCGAGGCGATCCTCAACACCCGTATCGCGCACACCGAACTCGAGCTGGCGGAGCTGCCGGAATGCCAGAAGTCGGTGCTGACCTACGGGCTGAACGATTTCGCGGGGCTGAGCCTCGCGAGTCATTACGACCGCGCGTTCATCTGCAAGTCGATCCAGCAGGCCATTGCGCGCCACGAGCCGCGATTGCAGCAGGTGCAGGTGACGTTCGAGCTGAACGAGCAGTCGACCAACGCGCTTTACTTCGCGATCCAGGCGCTGCTCGTCGTGCATCCGGCCGAGGAGCCGGTGAGTTTCGACGCGATGCTGCAGCCGTCGACGCTGCAGTATTCGGTCACGCGCACACGCGCGGCAAGAATGCTGTGAGTCAAGCCGCCGAGCGGGCCGGACCGCCCGGTGGAGGAACAGGGTCCGGCAGGAAATATTGAGGTTCGGGGTCGTCGATGGAAGAATTGCTGCCGTATTACGAGCGCGAATTATCGTTTTTGCGGCGCTATTCGCGAGATTTCGCCGAACGCTATCCGAAGATCGCCGCGCGGCTCGCGTTGTCCGGCGAGCACTGCGAGGATCCGCACGTCGAGCGGATGATCGAGTCGTTCGCGCTGCTGGGCGCGCGCATCAACAAGAAGCTCGACGACGACTACCCGGAATTCACCGAAGCGCTGCTGGAAGTGCTGTATCCGCACTACCTGCGGCCGTTCCCGTCGTGCTCGATCGCGCAATTCACGCCGGCTTCGCCCGGCCAGCAGACGGAACCGGTCGTGATCGACCGCGGCACCGAGCTGAAGAGCCGTCCGATCCGCGGCGTGCAGTGCCGGTTCCGCACCGCGTACGACGTGACGCTCGCGCCGATCCGCATTTCGGAGGCGCGCTACATGCCGGTCGCGCTCGCGCCGAGCGCGACGGTGCTGCCGTCCAACGCGACGGGCGTGATCTCGATCACGTTCGAATCGCTCGCCGCGCAGCTCGATCTCGGCGCGCTGAAGCTGCCGACGCTGCGCGCGCACCTGCACGGCGAACAGTCGTTCGTCGCCGCGCTGACCGACTGCCTGTTCGTCAACGTGCTCGGCGCGTATGTCGAGCCCGAACGCAACGGCCGCTGGACCGCGCTGCGCAAGCTGCCGATCGCGCACGCCGGCTTCGACGAGGACGACGCGCTGATCGACTACCCGGCGAAGTCGCACCCCGCCTATCGCCTGCTCACCGAATACTTTGCGTTCCCCGACAAGTTCGATTTCGTCGATTTCGACGTCGCGGCGATCGCGCGCGCGGCCGGCCGCTGCCAGCGCGCGACGCTGCATCTGGTGCTGCAGGACGTGCGCAGCGATTCGCACGTCGCGCGGCTGCTCGAGCTGCTGACGGCCAGCCATTTCCGGCTGTTCTGCACGCCGATCGTCAACCTGTTCCGCCAGCACGGCGAGCCGATCCGCATCACGCACCGCGCGGTGTCGTATCCAGTGATCGCCGAAGCGCGCCGGGCGTTCGCGTACGAGGTGTACTCGATCGATTCGGTGAAGCTCGTTCGGCAGCAGGCGCATGAGGAATCGGTGATCGAGTTCCGGCCGTTCTATTCGCTGCATCACGGCGAATCGGCGCGGATCGGCCATTACTGGTTCGCGCGCCGCAACGACTGGGTCGCGCAGAAAAGCCCCGGATACGAAACGGAGATCTCGATCGTCGACATCGACTTCGAGCCGACGTCGCCGCAGACCGACACGCTGAGCCTCGACCTCACCTGCACGAACCGCGACCTGCCGTCGATGCTCGCGTTCGGCCTCGAAGGCGGCGACCTGTTCCAGGAAGGCGGTGCGCAGACGAGCGGCATCTCGCTGCTGCGGCGCCCGACCCAGAGCGTGCGTTTCGAGCGCGGCCGCGCCGCGCACTGGCGGCTCGTGTCGCACCTCGCGCTGAACCACGTGTCGCTGGTCGCGCACGGGCTCGCGCCGCTCAAGGAAATGCTGACGCTGTACGACCTGCGGCGCACCGCCGTGTCGATGCGCCAGATCGACGGCCTCGCCGGCGTCGAGCAGCGCGGCGCCGTGCAGTGGCTGCCCGGCAAGCCGTTCGCGACCTTCGTGCGCGGCATCGAGATCCGGCTGACGATCGACGAGGAGCACTTCGTCGGCGCGAGCCTCGCGTCGTTCGTGCGCGTGCTCGACAGCTTCTTCGGGCTGTATGTCCACCTCAACAGTTTCGTTCAACTAGTCGTGGTGTCGAAGCGCACCGGCGAGGAGATCATCCGATGCAAGCCCCGAACCGGCGAATCGATCCTGGCGTAGTCGACGCGCTGCTCGACGAGCCGCACCGCTTCGAATTCTTCCAGGCGGTGCGCGTGCTCGAAGGGCTGTTCGCGCGGCAGGCGTCCGATGCGCCCGGCGCATGGCGGCAGGGCGACGTCGTCGCGCAGCACATCGAATTCCGCAACACGCTGTCGCTCGGCTTTCCGCCGAGCGAGATCGAAGGCGCGCGCTCGTTCCACGACGGCGGCGCGCTGCTCGATTCGGATGAGGAGCGCGGCGCGGCGCTCGCGGCCGGCGAGCTCGGTCACGTCGAGCTGACGCCCGCGTTTTTCGGGCTGCTCGGCGCTCAGGGCGCGCTGCCGCTGCACTACACCGAGCAGATCGTCGCGCGCGAGCATTTGAAGCGCGACCACGCGGCACGCGCGTTCTTCGACGTGTTCTCGAACCGCGCGACCGCGCTGTTCTACGCGGCGTGGAAGAAATACCGGCTGCCGTTCCATTACGAACTCGATCGCGACGAGCGCTACCTGCCGCTCTTGCTCGCGATCGCCGGCGTGCCGAGCGACGAGATCCGCGACAACCTCGCGGCCGGCGCGGGCGGCGTGCTCGACGAGGCCGTCGCCGGCTACGCGCTCGCCGCGCGGCACCGGCCGATGTCGGCCGCGTACCTGCAGCGCGCGCTGTCCGACTACTTCCGCGTGCCGGTGAAGATCGACCAGTTCGTCGGCAAATGGTACGACGTGCCGCCCGACCAGTTGAGCGTGCTTGGCGAGGTCAACGCGGTGCTCGGCGCGACGGCGCTCGTCGGCGAACGTGTGTGGCAGCGCGACATGCGCGCGCGGATCGTCGTCGGCCCGCTGTCCAAGCGCGACTACGAGGCGTTCCTGCCCGGCGGCGCGCACGCCATCGCGCTCGAACGGATGCTGACGCTGCTCGCCGGCGTCACGCTCGAATACGAGGTGAAGCTCGTGCTGAAGCGCACCGAGGTGGGCGCGAGCGTGCTCGGCGCGGGCTCGCGGCTCGGCTGGGACGCGTTCCTCTGCACGCGCGACGCGCTCCACGACCGCTCGGACGCCCGCTACGAACTGCATGTGATTCACTGATTCCAAACGACAACAAACACGCAATCGAACCTGAGATCGACGCCATGAGCACGCCTCTGAAGACCCTGATCACGAAACTGAATCCGCTGTGCCGGCACGCGACCGAGCGTGCGGCGAGCGCGTGCCTGGCGCGCGGCCATTACGAGGTCGATCTGGAGCACCTGTTCCTCGCGCTGCTCGATGAAGCGACGGGCGACCTGCCGCTCGCACTGCGCGCGAGCCGCGTCGATCCGCATGCGCTGCGTGCCGATCTCGAGCGCGAACTCACGCGACTGAAGACGGGCAACACGCGCACGCCGGTGTTTTCCGTGCATCTGATCGCGCTGTTCGAGCAGGCGTGGCTGATCGCGTCGCTCGATTCGCAGCTCGGCCGCATCCGCTCGGGACACCTGCTGCTCGCGCTGCTGACCGCGCCCGATCTCGCGCAGTTCGCGCAGCGCATGTCGCCGCAGTTCGCGGAAATGAACGTGACGGACCTGAAGCACAAGTTCGACGAGATCATGGGCGGCTCGAGCGAGGCCGAGCCGCGCCAGCCGGATGCGGAAGATGGCGACGTCGCGCCGGCCGCCAACGGCGCCGCGCCCGCGGCGGCCCCGTCGAAGACGCCCGCGCTCGACACGTACACGACCAACCTCACGCAGCGTGCGCGCGACGGCAAGATCGACCCGGTGATCGGCCGCGAAGCGGAGATCCGCCAGGCGATCGACATCCTGATGCGCCGCCGCCAGAACAACCCGATCATGACCGGCGAGGCCGGCGTCGGCAAAACGGCGGTCGTCGAGGGTCTCGCGTTGCGGATCGCGGCCGACGACGTGCCGCCGCCGCTGCGCGGCGTCGCGCTGCACGTGCTCGACATGGGCCTCTTGCAGGCCGGCGCGAGCGTGAAGGGCGAGTTCGAGAACCGTCTGAAGAGCGTGATCGACGAGGTGAAGAAGAGCGCGCACCCGATCATCCTGTTCATCGACGAGGCGCACACGATCATCGGCGCGGGCGGCCAGGCCGGCCAGAACGACGCGGCGAACCTGCTGAAGCCCGCGCTCGCGCGCGGCGAGCTGCGCACGATCGCCGCGACGACGTGGAGCGAATACAAGAAGTACTTCGAGAAGGATGCGGCGCTGGCGCGGCGTTTCCAGGTCGTGAAGGTCGAGGAGCCGAGCGAGCCGCTCGCGGCCGCGATGCTGCGCGGGATGTCCGGGCTGATGGAGAAGCACTTCAACGTGCGGATCCTGGACGACGCGATCACCGAGGCCGTGCGCCTGTCGCATCGCTACATCAGCGGCCGCCAGCTGCCGGACAAGGCGATCAGCGTGCTCGACACCGCATGCGCGAAGGTCGCGCTCGCGCACAGCGCGACGCCGGCGGCGATCGACGACACGAAGAAGCGCATCGAGCGCATCGACGCGGAAATCGCGTCGCTGGAGCGCGAATCGGCGGGCGGCGCGTCGCACGACGAGCGGCTCGGCGAGCTGCGCGGCGCGCGCGACACGGCGCTCGCGCAATTGGCCGAGGACGAGGCGCGCTATGAAGCCGAGCGCGTGATCGTCGCCGAGATCACCGAGCTGCGCGACACGCTCGACAAGGCGCGCGGCCCGTCGGAAGACGGCGAGCCGGTCGACGTGTCGGCCACCCGCGAGAAGCTGACGGAGCGCGTCGCGGCGCTGCACGCGCTGCAGGGCGGCGAGCCGATGGTGCCGTTGCAGGTCGACGGCCACGTCGTCGCCGAGATCGTCGCCGCGTGGACCGGCATTCCGCTCGGCCGGATGGTGAAGGACGAGATCGACACCGTGCTGAACCTGCAGCCGCTGCTGAGCGCGCGCGTGATCGGCCAGGACCATGCGCTGGATGCGATCGCGCAGCGCGTGCGCACGGCGACCGCGAACCTCGAGGATCCGAACAAGCCGCGCGGCGTGTTCATGTTCGTCGGGCCGTCGGGCGTCGGCAAGACCGAGACGGCGCTCGCGCTGGCCGACATCCTGTACGGCGGCGAGCGCAAGATGGTCACGATCAACATGAGCGAGTACCAGGAAGCGCACAGCGTGTCGGGCCTGAAGGGTTCGCCGCCGGGCTACGTCGGCTACGGTGAGGGCGGCGTGCTGACCGAGGCCGTGCGCCGCAACCCGTATTCCGTCGTGCTGCTCGACGAGGTGGAGAAGGCGCACCCGGACGTGCTCGAGATGTTCTTCCAGGTGTTCGACAAGGGCACGATGGATGACGCCGAAGGGCGCGAGATCGACTTCCGCAACACGCTGATCATCCTGACGTCGAACGTCGGGTCGGCCGCGGTGATGCAGGCGTGCCTGAACAAGCCGGCCGAGGAGCTGCCCGATCCGGACGCGCTCGCCGAGGCGCTGCGCCCGCAGCTGTACAAGACGTTCAAGCCCGCGTTCCTCGGCCGGATGAAGGTCGTGCCGTACTACCCGATTTCCGACGACGTGCTGGCCGAGATCATCGAGCTGAAGCTCGAACGGATCCGCCGCCGCATCGACGCGAACCACAAGGCCGCGTTCGAGTGGGACGAATCGCTCGTCGATGCGGTGCTCGCGCGCTGCACCGAGGTCGACTCGGGCGCCCGCAACGTCGACCACATCCTGAACGGCACGCTGCTGCCGGAGATCGCGGGCCACGTGCTCGGCCGGATCGCCGACGGTGCGGCCATCGCGCGCATCGCGGTGCGCGCGGACGAGGCTGGCGAATTCGCTTACACCGTCGAATGAGCACGGCCGCGCAACACGCATTGATGAACTGACCGAACCATGCCGATCAATCTTCCCGAGCTGCTGACGCCGATCAGCGATGCGTCGCCCAGCGGCGACGACCTGCTGTTCTCGAACGAATTCGACGCGATCCAGGACGCGCGGCGCTACGACGATCCGACGCTCGACCAGGGCGAGTGGGTGACCGAGATCAAGGAGGCCGACTGGGGCTTCGTCGTCGATCACGCGGGCGAGCTGCTGCGCACGCGCACCAAGGACCTGCGGCTCGCCGTGTGGCTGACCGAGGCGCTCGCGCTGGAGGACGGCATCACCGGCCTCACCGAAGGCTATGCGCTGCTGGAAGGCCTGTGCCGCGACTATTGGGACACGGTGCATCCGCTGCCCGAAGGCGACGACGTCGAATACCGGCTCGGCAACGTCGCGTGGCTGTCCGGCCGCACGGCCGAGCTGCTGCGCGGCATCCCCGTGACGGAAGGCGCGTCGAACGCGTTCACCACGCTCGACTGGGAAGTCGCGCAGCATGTGGCGCAGGCCGTGAAGCGCGACCCCGAACACGCGGACGACATCGCGCGCGGCAAACCGTCGGTCGAGCAGGTCGATGCGTCGCGGCGCGTGACGCCGATTGCGTTCTACACGACGCTGCTCGCGAATCTGAAGGCGTTCGAGTTCTCGCTCGATGCGTTCGAGGAGCGGCTCGTCGAACGTGCGGGCGATTCGGCGCCGAGCTTCCGGCAGGCGCGCGACGCGTTCGAGACCGTGTACCGGCTCGCCGAGCGCTTTGCGCGCGAGCAGGGCTATACGGGCAGCGCGCCGCATGCGCCGTCGGCACCACAGGCGCAGCCCGAGCGCCTCGAGCCGAGCTTCGGCGACGCGTTCCCCATCCAGGAGACCCATGTGCAGTCGCAGACCGCTCCGCGTCCTCCGATGACGCAAATGATTGCCGGTATCCAGAACCGCGCGCAGGCCGTCGACCAGCTGCGCGCCGTCGCGCGTTACTTCCGGCAGACCGAGCCGCACAGCCCGGTCGCGTATCTCGCGGACAAGGCCGCCGAATGGGCCGACATGCCGCTGCACAAGTGGCTCGAGAGCGTCGTGAAGGACGACGGGTCGCTGTCGCATATCCGCGAGCTGCTGGGTGTGAGGCCTGATGAGCAGTCGTGAGGTAGTCGTGGGCGACGGCTTTGAAACCTGAGAGCGCGGGCGGGTTCGCGATGAAGGAGGGCTGTCGCGATGCACGCGCCGCTCGCGGACCATTCTCTGCCGCGTTGCGAGTTGTAGCGGCAGGCTTGCTGTTCGTGTCGATGGCGGCGTGCAGCAAGTCCGATCCGATCTACACCAGCATTTCAACCGAGGCGCTGAACTACCTGCCGTACAACCTTGTTCGGTTCACGATCACCGATCAGTTTGGCAACAAGGCACGCGGTGGCGGTGATCTTGAACCTGGGGCAGGTGAAGGCAGCATCGCCTGCTGTTACTTGCTGAAGGGCACTGATTTCAAGGTTCAGTGGACCTATTACGATGCGGACGACTGGCGACCGGGCGAGCAGGTGAAGAAACAGCGGGCGGAGACGGACGTGTCGTTGCCGCCGACCAAGGAGCCGGATTCGATCGGTTCGCGCATTCTCGAGGTTCACTTCTACCCCGACCGTCATGTCGAACTGGCATTTCCTGGCGAGATGCTGGGCAGTACACGGTTGCCGATCGTGGACGTGTCGCGTGATCTGGCGAAGCGATACGGCAAGCGGCTCGACAAGAAGTACGAGGACAATGACCCCCAGTCGCACCGCCGGATTTCGAGAACCGTTGCGGAAGCGTGGATCAAGTACCGCTTCACCGATCGCGGCGATCTCGAGCAATACGCGTATTACGCGCTGCTAGTAAATCCTCGGTTCGACGCGCACCCGGAGGTGCAGAGACTCATCCAGTCAAGCAAGGGGAAGCCGGGCGCATTCGCGAAGGCAGCCGCCGTCCTGTCGCCGACGGTTGTGAAAGAGCTTGGGCAGAACCGATTCCAGGCGGTAGCGGTGCCGTCGATTCCTGCGGGGCTGGTGCCGTCACCACGTGAGGACAATAGCCATGGCCGGAGCTAACGATCGAAACGCCATTCGACTCGATCCGGAGAGCAGGCTGTACTCGAACATCTCGCGTCGTTTCGATGCGCACCGCACCAACATGGACATCGACCGTCACGTGAATCAGTTCTGGTTCCAGCTCTACTATTCGCGCCCCGGGACGAATCTCGACGCGGATACCAAGTCGTACGTCCGGCTCAATGCCTCCCTCGTAGCGGGGAAAATGATCGGCAAGAAGGTTCTCGATGCAACGCGTTCGAGGCGACGAAGCGTGATCCGAAACCAGTCAGCACGTCCCCCGATCACGAACCACTGACGCGATTCCGTGCACGCCGCGCTTTCCGATTCATCGACGGCTTTTTGCGCTCCTCAATCCACGGCAGCAGCGAAATACCCACCGCACACAACATCAACCCGCCGACCACAGCGAACAGACCGAATCCGATTTCCCGTACCCACGCCCCGCCCACCACCGCGTCGTTTCGCCGGGCAATACCCGGAAACATCGACGAAACGCGCAGGCCGTCGTTCGCGGCCGCGTTGCAATACGTCTTCGTGAACGCAACAAACTGTTCGTGGCTGATGTTCGAGGCGGCCGAACGCGAATACACCGGCGACCCGGCAGGCTGCCACGTCGTATCGTATTGCTGCGTCTGGCCCGCGCCGTAGCGGAAGAGTGCGCGCGCCTCCCATGTCACATCGGATTTGCCATATCGCAGCGACACCTCACATCGCTCGACAATGGCGGGGACGTGAGGCCACGCACGAGCGCGAACGAGGATGGCCGAATTGATCGCGGCAGCTGCACCCATCAGCACGACGGACCCACCGACGAACAGAAGAATGGCCGACCGCAAGCAGCGCAGTGCGTATTTCACTGGAATATGGCGGAATTCAGTAGTCGGTCGGCCCGGCGACCGGCGCGTTGATACAGCGGAGCAGATGGGGCCCGCGCAATCCGCGAAACGAGTCTGCCGCTATCCCGCCCCGGTTCGCCATGTCGCGGAATCGCCGCCTACTGCCCCACCCGAAACTCGATCCGTCGATTCCTCGCCCGTCCGTCCGCCGTATCATTCGGCGCAATAGGCTGATCCGGCCCGACCCCTGTCGTCGTCATCTGCTGCGGCGGGATGCTCTTCGTGATCAGATACCCCTTCACCGCATCCGCGCGCGCCTGGCTCAGCGCGATGTTCGACGTCCGGTTCCCCGAGTTGTCGGTGTGGCCGATGATGTCGACCGTGCGGTTCTGCAACTTCGACAACGCGGCCGCCATCTGATCGAGAATCTGCCTGCCTTGCGGCGTGAGCGTCGCGCTGCCCGTCTCGAACTCGATCGTGCGGTTCGCGAGCGTCTGGTCGAGCAGCCCCTGCTCGGACGCCGACACGCGCAACCCGTTCTTGATCGTATACGTCGGGTTCAGCGTGTTCGCCATGTCGCTCGCGAGCTGCTGGCGCTGCGCTTCGTTGTGCACCTCGCCCTTCACCTCGATCTGCGTGCCGTTGATCTTCAACTGGCCCTTGCTGATCTGCTTGAGCTGCGCGCCGAGCAGTTTCTGCACGTTCGCGCTCCAGTTCGGCGGCGTCGCGACGTCGCCGACCTCGATCTGGTCGACCACGTTCGCCGCGCCGTAGGTGTCGCGCAGCTTCTGCAACACGGCGGCCTTGGTCGCCTCGTCGGGCACCTTGCCGCCGGCCACCACCTGGCCGGGCGTCGCGTTCGCGGGGGGCGGCGCGATCGTGCCGGCCGTGCCGTGCACCACCGTGCCGGACCCCGCGGCCGGCGCGGCGGCGGGGTTGGTATTCGCGGGCAGGGCGGCGGTCGCGACCGTGCCGTTGCCGACCGGCGTGACGGTCGCGCCGCCCGTGTTCTGCGCATAGGCCGCGCCGCTGCCGATGAGCCCGGCGGCGACGAGGGCGGCCACGAAGGGCGAGAAGTGCGACAAGCGCGCGCGGCGGATGTGAATCGTGCGTTGCATCCGGTCAGCCTCCGATGAACGCTTCGCGGAATGCGTCGATGGCGACGCGCAGCGAGAGTTGCGGTTGGTCGAGGTAGCTGACGAGCTTGCTGATCTGATGATCGTTTTGCGCATGGGCGTCGATCCACTCGGGATCGTCGATGTCGATGTTGTGGGCGGCGTAGGTCTGCGGGTCGACGACGCTCAGCAGCGTCTTCGAAGACGCACCGTTGAAGCCGATGATCAACCGCTCGCGCTCGGCGATCGAGCCGATGAAGATCGCGAGCTCGAAGTCGGCCTGCGCGACGAACGGAGCGATCAGTTCGAGCCAGAACGCGGCGACGAGGCTGCGATAGAACGGATCGACCGGCAGCGGCAGCGTGAGGCCGCGCTCGATGTGCGACGAACCGCTCTGCATCACGGGCCGCAACAGCGAGCCGAGCGCGAGCATCGCCCCGCGCAGCCGGACCGGATGGCCGCTTTCGAGCAGCATCTGCTGCAGGCCGTACAGCGACTGGTGTTCGATGAAGTCGTTGAAGGTGCCGTCATGCGACGTGCCGGGGCCGCCGACGTCGATCGGCACCTGCGTGTCGCCGAGCGCCTGCAACGCGCCGGGCGGTTCCTCCTTGGCCAGCAGCGGCGGGATCTGCGCGGCGACGCGCGACCACAGCCGCGCGAACGCGAGCGGGCTGCGCGCGAGGAACGCGAGCGGCCGGTCGACTTCCAGCGCGGTCGCGCCGAGGAACGGGAAGCGGCGCATCGACACGTCGTGGCTCGCGACCATGTGGCCGGCGATCGCGAGCTTGCTGCGCGAGCCGAGGAACGCGAAATGCATCGGCTTCGCATCCTCGTAGACGATCTTCCAGCGCGGATCTTCCGCGAGCAGTTCGAGCGCCTGCGCGATCCAGCGATCGAGCGTCTGCAGCAACTGCGGATTGTGCGGGCTCTTCACGAAGTCGCCGCGCGACGGAATCTTGCCGAAGTAGGCGATCTGCGCCTGAACGGTTTGCGTCATTGCGCCCCCTGTGCATTCGTTGCGGTGGCGGCCGTGACGGCCGGTGCCGCGGCCGGCGCGCCGTTGCCGGCCTGCGTCGCGTTCTGTGCCGCGCCCGCGCTCGCGTCGGCGACCGACGACGGCAGTTGCAGGCCGCGCAGGCTCTGCTGCTGCGGCTGGTCGCCGCCGCCGCCCGTCGGCTGCGACGTGCTGATGATACGCATCGTCACCGACACGTTCACGCTGCCCTGGATCCACGTGAGATCGAAGGTGCCGTCCGGACGGCGCTTGCGCTGCGCGGAGTTGATCAGCTTCTCGAGACCGTAGCGGCCCGGCTCGTTGACGAGCTGCACCGTGCGGCCGTCGAAGGTCGTCGCGGACAGCGTCGCGCCCGGCGACCCCTGCGGGTTCGGCCACACGAAATTGGTCCACTGCGGCGGCGTGTTGCGGTAGCGCAGTTGCTGGCCGTCGATCGCGATCGTGTATTCCGTCGTGCCCGTGCTCGGCTGCGGCAGGATCTGGAACACGGTCTGCGGTTCGGCCGCCGCGGCCGCGCCGCCTGCGGCGCCGCCGGCGAGCGGGGCGACCCAGCGCGCGAAGCCGTTCGTGAAGTCAGGCGTGAGGCCGATGCCCATGTCGCCCCACGTGCGGGCCGCGAGCGTGTCGCCGCGTCGCACCGCGAGCGGGCCCAGCGTCGTGCCTACGAACTTCGCGATCGCACCGTCCGGGCCGAACACCTGCGCGATTTCGCCTGCGCCGGCCTCGACCTTCGCATTCGCGGCGAACGGGTACTTCGTCGCGAGCGAGCTCTGGAACGGCTGGTAGACCTGCGCGTTCCACACCTTGTTGACTTCGGCGCTGGCCGGCTGGATCACGACCGAGAACGCCTGCATCAGCGGGCGCACCAGCAGCGGACGCAGCGACTTGCGTTGCGAATCGGTGAGGCCGGTCAGCATCTGCTCGTCGACGAACTTCAGCGAATCGGCGAGTTCCGAGCCGTTGCCGTCGAGCGTCTGCTGCATCAGCTGGCGCGCGCCGGGGCCGGGGTCGCCCTGGTTCTTGATCACGTTGAAGCGCGTGCGCACCTTCGACAGCGAGTCCATGTAGCCCTTGAGCATCGACGTGCCGTCGTGCGTCGCGACGATCCGCGCGAGCCCGATGAACTCCTGGCCGATCGGACCCATCGGCACCTCGGCCGGATTGCCGTTGATGTCGATGTTCGCGGCCGCCATCTGGCCGGCCTGCGAGCGCGTGAACAGTTGCTTGACCCAGTTCACGACACCCGTCTGCGCCTTCTTGATCGTCACGTTCGCGAGCGACGGGTTGTCCCACGACGTCTGGTCGTACGCGGTCTCGAGGATCTTGCGGATCGGCGAATCCTGCGGGTCGCCGAGGCGGTTCATCCCGTCGACGGCCTGGCCGAAGCTGCTGAAGCCCTGCACCGCGATGCCCTGCATGAACTTCTGCCAGTGCTGCGCGTATTCGGTCTTGTACATCCCGACGAGGGTCTTCTGGATCTGCTCGGGGCTGCCTTCCAGCGTCAGGTCGTCCTGCGTCGACGTGTTCAGCACCCAGTCCTTCGCCTGCAGCTCCTTGGTCGCCGCGTCGCGGATCGCCGGCTGCACGTAGTCGAACCATGCCTCACGCGTGAACGTGCCCGGAATCGCGTAGCTGCCGGCGACGAGCCCCTGGTTGCCGTCGCCGACGATGCGCGCGATGGTCATCGGCGCGAAGCGGGTCGACGCGCGGGCCTTGATTTCCTCGTAAACGCGCTGGCGGGCCGGCATGCCGCGCACGACGCGGCGCAGGTTCTCGCGGGTCTGGTCGACGAGCGCGAGGTTCGCGTCGATCATCGGCCAGTCGTCGTCGGTCACGCGCGACAGATAGAACGAGATCATGCGCTCGGCGCTCTTGATCATCTCGTCGCGCGGCATGTTGCCGCGATTCGTCTCGAGCCAGCCGCGCCAGAAGCGGGCGAGCTGGTCGGTCAGGTGCGCCTGTTCGACATGACGCTTGTCGGACAGCATCAGGTAGGTCTTCAGCGCGTTGTACGCGTCCTGCACGTTGGTCGGCGACGCGTCGCTGTACAGCCCGCCCTGCGGCGCAGCCGGCTGTTGCGGCGCGGCGGCCGTTGCGGCGGATGCGCCTTGCGCGGCGCCGGCCGGCGGTGCGGCGCCCGGCGGGTTCGTCGAGACCGGCACCGCGCCGCCCTGCACGGCACCCGATTCGGGCGGGCGCGTCATCGGCACGAGCTGCTCGGGGTGCGCGTTCACGTCCTTCATGAACGACGCCAGGTTCTGCGAGACCGGCGCGAGCAGGATCTGGCGCACGCCGTTGTAGTACTCGGTCAGCAGATGCTGCTCGAGACGGTCGCCCTGGTACAGGCCGAGCGACACCGACACCGGCTTGTCGCGGCGGAACTGTTCGAGCTGTTCGATCCGGTCTTCGAGGATGTCCATCGCCTGCAGACGCGACTGCAGGTCGTTGCGGCCCTGCTGAAGGCGCGTGACGTTGTCGAGGTCGGCCTGCACGTTCGCGACGAGCTGCTGGTTGCCGATCGTCGACCAGGTCCAGCCGCCGAGTGCGAGCGCGAGGGCCGCGACGAAGCCGAAGAAGGTCGCGTAGCGCAGCCGGGTCTTGGTCGGGCTCGCGAACTGGCGCACGGTCTGGCGGTCCGCGAAGATCACCTTCGAGAACAGGTCGCGCAGGAAGAAGCCGTTCTTCGAGAACGCGCTGTGCGGCTTCGGCAGCGCGTTTGCGTCGAGGCCGAAGCGGTGCGCGATGCGCTGCGCGGCGGCGCTGTTGGTTTCGCCTTCCTGCAGCGCGCTGGTGAAGTAGAAGCCGCGGAAGATCGGCTTGTACTGGAACGGGTTGTTCTCGAACAGCGTCGCGAGGAACGCGCGCAGCGACGGCTTGATCGTCGAGAATTCGAGCGGGAAGCTCAGCTGACCCGGCGACAGCTGGTTGCCGCGCGACAGCGACAGCTGCGCGACGCTGATCTCCTTCAGCCCTTCGTACAGCTCCTCGAAGCGCTCGTCGAACAGCGCGACGACGTCGCGCTTCTCGTCCGGCTCGTAGGGCAGGGTGGCGCCCCACACGCGGTCGTACTCATGCTTGTCGCTGCTGCTGAAGAATTCGGTGAAGCCGGTGATCAGGTCGGCCTTCGTGAACATCACGTAGACCGGCGCGAACACCTCGAGCTTTTCGGTCAGCTCCTGAACGCGCTGACGGAGGTTTTTCGCGAGGTTGATCGCAAATTCGGGGCGGTTGCCGGTGAGTTCGGCGATGCTCGCGGTGACGATGATGCCGTTGATCGGCGCCTTCGGACGGTAGCGCTTGAGCAGGCCGAGGAAGCCGAGCCATTCGCTGCGGTCTTCCTCGTGCACCGAGTAGCGGCCGGCCGTGTCGAGCAGGATCCCCTCGGTCGTGAAGAACCAGTCGCAGTTGCGCGTGCCGCCGATGCCGTGGATCACGGCGCTGTTCTTGTCCGCGAACGGAAACTGGAGGCCGGAGTTCAGCACGGCGCTGCTCTTGCCCGCGGCCGGGTTGCCGATCACGATGTACCACGGCAGTTCGTACAGCGCGGAGCCGCCGGATACCTGGCCGATCTTCGACGTCTTGATCGTCTTCACCGCGTCGGACAGGCGCGTGCGCAGCACGTCGAGGTCGGCGGTCTTCGAGTCGGGCGCGAGCGCGGCGGCGGCCGGTGCGGCGATCTTGCCGGTTTCCGCCTGCTCTTCCAGCACCTGGCCGAGTTGCTGGTTCGCGCGCTTCACGCGCCAGCGGCGCCACAACGCGACGCCGAGCCACAGCACGAGGATCGCCGCGAAGGCGAGCGCCGCCCACAGGAGCGGCAGCTGCAGCATGTCGGCGACGATGAAGAGAATCGCCGCTAGCGCGACGATCCCGACAATCGAGAGCGTACGCGGATGAGTCAGCACGTTGAGGATGCGTTGCATAGGACGTTCAGGTTCCGGTGCGATTCAGTGAGGCGACGCAGGCGCGCCGAGCGGCAAGGGTGGCGCTGCGATGTGTCGCCATGCTGTCAAACGGGATGAAGGGGGCTGGCATCAATGCGCCCGCGGCATCGGAGAAGGCGCGCGCAATAACGAAAGGACGCTGTGAGAATTAAAACGGATGCGGCGGCCTGAAAAAATCGTGCAACGGAATGCCCGATCGATTGCGCCGCCCAAATCGTTTCCTGCCGGGTGATTAAAAAGCCCCATGCCGCCCTCATTATTTCTTGTTCGGCAGCCGTGACTAGCTGCCGCGTCCCAGTTTAAAACCGGGTTTATGGTATTCCACGTGCCCGAGATCCATCATCTTCCATCGGCCGCCCCAGGTCAGTCCGACCTGCTCGGCAACCTGGCCGTACAACTGGTAGCCGCGCATCGCCCACGGATCTTTCTCGGAAATGACCAGCTTGCCGTCGCGCAGGAACGCGTTGTCCGTCGCGAGCCCGAACTGGTGATAACTCTGGAAGGCCGCCGCATTGGTCACGTTGGTGCCCATCTGCGCGAGCCGGTTCTGCCGTTCCGGACTCCGATAACCTTCCAGCAGCGCCATCTCGTAACCATATTGTTCGTGCATGATCTTGTAGACCAGCAGCAAACGCGTACGGAAATCGGGATCCAGCAGGTTCCAGTCGCGGCTCGCATCCTTCAGCGCCGGCCGCACCTGTTCGACTTCCTTCGTGGCAAAGACTTCCGGCGGCAACGGCGGCGGCGGCACGAGTTGTTCGCCCTGCAACAGCGCGGCGATCTTCTCGTCGGGCACGCGCGCCGTGTCGTCGTACTGAAATAATTGCCGACCGCGTAACGCAATGGCCACCAATGGCGGCGTCGCAAGAATACCTGCCGACACCATAATCATCAAGCGCCGCCGAACCAGTAAATTTTGCACGCCACTTAATGCGCCGCGCGTCGCGGTTGCCGATTTAACAATTTGACTGCGCGTGCGTGCGGCGCGATCGTTCGCGCGGCGCGTCATGCGGCCGTGAAACTGGGCCACGGATTCGAAAACGGTCGCACGGATACCCGGTAAAAGCAACAGGGCCGCGACCGCGACGGCAAGGGCGAAATAGGCGACGAGTGCGACGGCAATCAAGGAAATCCCCGGAAATTGGAATTGATTGTGTTTTGCAATGCTTGCTCTTAGAATCAGGCTGCCTTGAGAGGCCGGGCTATATTATCGCGGTGAATTAAACCAGGATTCAATGAGACGCTGAATGAGTGCGCCGGAAAATTCAAATTCGAAAACCCCGCCCAGCCTGCTGTCCGATACCAAACCGGCAGGCGGGAGCGGGCCGCAGCAATCGCGCATTCTCGCGAATCTGGAAGGACGTGTCACGCCGCCAGCCGAGGCCCCGCGCCGTTCGCTGAAGGGGCCGATCGCGGCCGTCGTCGCGCTCGTGGTCGCCGTCGGCGGCTGGGGCGCGTGGCGCTGGCAGCAGCAATCGGGCGAGCAGGCCGTCGTGGCCGCCGCGCCCGTGCCCGCACCGGCGAAGGTCGAGACGGCCAGCGGTGCCGCCCCGCAGGTCGCGCAGAATGCAGGGTCGGCCGCGCCCGCCGCGCAACCCGCGACGATCGTCAATGACGATGCCGCGTCCCAGACCGTTGCGTCCGCATCCTCTGCGTCGGGCGCGGACAGCAGCCGCTTGTCGCGCGCGCTCGCGAGCGGTGCCGACGATGCATCGGGCGCAGCCACGGCAGGCGCCGCCACAGCAGGCGCTGCCACAGCAGGCGCTGCCACGGCCGCCGCCGCAGCGGCGACGAAAACGGCGAAGGCCGACACCGCGAAGGGCGACAAGATCGCCGCACGCGGCAAGGCCGACGCGAAGGCCGAAACGAAGGCAGACGCCCGCAAGCATCACAAGGAACAGCAGGCCGAGCTCGCGCAGGCGAAGAAGCGTCGCGATGCGACGACCCGCACCGCGAGCGCGAAGGCGTCCGGCAAGGACGATCCGGATGCGGATCTGCTCGCCGCGCTCGTCGCACGCACGAAGCCAGCCGACAAGAAGGCCGCTGCACAGAAGGGGCAGGCCGTGCCGACCAAGGCCGCCGCCACGACGGGCGGTTCGCTCGCATCGCGCGTGAAGGATTGCTCGGAGCGCGGTTTCTTCGAGGATCAGCTGTGCCGCTGGCGCGTCTGCGACGGCCATTGGGGCAAGGATCCGGCCTGCCCGACCGCCGCGCAGTCGGAGCCGCGGCAGTAATCTTCGGCTTCGCGCCGGCTCGCTTATCGCACATGCGCCGCCCAAGGGGCGGCGCATTGCTTTTTGGGATAGGCTGACGAGGCCGGGACGGGGCGTATGTGACAGTGTCACGAGAACGTCACATCCGTCGGGCATACGTTTCGTTTCTTTTCCCGGCGTGGCGCCGCGATGCGCGATGCGCGGCGCGGCGCGCGCCGCACGACCTTCGACACGATGGACCTGATCGTACAGACTTACGGTGCCGATACGTCCGGCATGGTATGCGGATTCCGCTTCGTCCCGGGCGGAGCGGGCGTGATGCTCGACGCCGAAGCGGCCGCGGCATGGCTGCGCACGTGCCGCGCGCGCGATGCGAGCGCCTCGGACGATTTCGTCTGGCTGCACTTCAATCTCGCGCACGGCGCGAGCGAGCGCTGGATGCGCACGCACCTCGGATTGCCCGACAGCTTCTTCGAATTCCTGCACGAAGGGTCGCGCTCGACGCGCATCGAGCAGGAGGACGGCGCACTGCGTGCGATCGTCAACGACGTGATGTTCAACCTCGAACTGACGCCGTCGGAAATCGCGACGCTGTTCGTCCACGTCGAACGGCGCATCATGGTCACCGCGCGGCTCAAGCCGCTGCGCTCGGTCGACACGCTGCGCGCGGGCGTGCGCGACGGCGAACGGTTTCGGTCGCCGGTCGAACTGCTCGTGCACCTGCTGCACGACCAAGCCGACCTGCTGATCCAGATCATGCGGCGCACGAGCGTCGACGTCGATCGCATCGAGGATCGCTTCCTGTCGCAACGGCTCACGTCGAATCGCGTCGAACTCGGCGCGATGCGCCGCACGTTGACGCGCCTGCAGCGCATGCTGGCGCCCGAGCCCGGCTCGATCTTCCGGCTGCTCGCGAAACCGCCCGCGTGGCTGCATCCCGAAGACGTGCAGGAGCTGCGCGAGTCGACCGAGGAGTTCTCGCTCGTACTCGCCGATCTGTCCGGGCTCAACGAGCGGATCAAGCTGCTGCAGGAAGAGATCGGCTCACGGCTCGACGAGCAGAACAACCGAACGCTGTTCACGCTGACGCTCGTCACCGTGATCGCGCTGCCGATCAACATCGTCGCGGGCTTCTTCGGGATGAACGTCGGCGGCGTGCCGTTCTCCGAGAACAAGCACGGCTTCTGGCTGATGGTGCTGCTCGTCGCGGGCTTTACCGCGCTCGCCGCATGGTGGGCGTTTCGTCGGCGCGACGATCGCTAGCTAGTCCTTGCCGGTGCGGCGCGAACGATACCGACAAAAAAACAGGCCCCGCATGCGGGGCCTGCCGAAGGACGTGAGGACTTGAACGCCGGCCGGCGCCGCGAACCGCGCGGCACCGGCCGGCCGGACAACGTTACTGAACCAGCGTCTTGCGCGGCTTGAACATGCCCTGATAGCGCAGCGACGGACGTTCCTTCGCCGTCGGCGCGATGCCGCCGAAGCTCGGCGTCTGGCGCAGCTTCATCGCGGCCGGCGAAGCGACCGAGCCGATCGACGTCGAACGCGAAGCCGGCGCGAGGTTGTTCGCGACGAGCAGCGCGGCCTCGCTCTTCAGGTTCGCGAGCAGCACCGGATCGGTCGAGCCGTTGACCTGCGTGAGCAGGCCGCTCCACGCGGCGTCGCTGTAGTTCACGACGTAGTAGTCGAGACCGCTCGGATCCGCGACCACGCCCGTGCAGCCGTCGATCCGCGTCTGCGCCTGCGTATCCTTCAGCGCGAGCGTCGTGTGTTTCGCGAGACCCTGGCCGTACGCGAGCGTGATCGGCACCGTCCATTGCAGGCCCGGATACGCGTTCTTGTTCGGGAACGGCTGCTGTTTCAGCGTGACGATCGTCTGGTTCTTCGTCATGTCGCACTGCGTGTCGAGCGAGATCAGCGGCACGCCCGTCTGGCGCACGTAGCTGTCGCCGATCGGGCCGACCGACTGGCCGCTCGCCTTCGACAGCGCATCCCACAGGCGCTTCGGCGTGCCGTTGCCGAACGAGTAGTCGACCAGATACTGCTGCAGGCCCTGGCGCAACGTCTGCTCGCCCAGATAGTTCTCGAGCGTCTTCAGCACGTGGCCGCCCTTGTCGTACGTGAACGCGCTCGCGCTCAGCACGAAGTCGTTCGACGCCCAGTCGTTGAAGTTCGGCGCGACCGGGAACGCGTTCGGGCCGATGTCGCGATTGATCACGCGGTACTTGTTCTTCACCTGGTCGAGCCAGCTGAACTCGTCGGGGAAGAACTGGATCGTCGTCTTCGTCTCGAAGAACGTCGCGAACGACTCGTTGAGCCAGACGTTGTCCCACCAGTCGGTCGTGACAAGGTCGCCGAACCACTGGTGCGCGACTTCGTGCGTGAGCACCTCGTTACCGTAACGCGACATCGGCTGGCCCGGCTGCGGCAGGATGTCGTCGGCGAACTCGAGGATCGACCCCCAGTTCTCCATCCCGCCGAAGTTCAGGTCCTTCTGCTCCTTGAACGCGTCGTTCGCGGCGACCGTATCGAACTTCGTCAGCGGCAGCGGGATGCCCGTGTAGCGGTAGTAGTAATCGAGCGCCTGCTTGGTGCGGTCCATCGCGGGCTTCGCCCAGTCGCTCATGCCCGGCGGCGTGAACACGCGCAGGTGCAGGCCGCCCTTGCCGCCCGGCAGCGGGCTCGAGAAATCGTCCTCGTAGGTGTCGAACATGCCGCCGCCGAAGAACAGCAGGTACGACGGCATCGGCGGGGTCTTCTCGAACTGCACGAGCTTGTAGCCGCCGCCGACGTTGGTCGCCGGCTTCTCGGCCGCGTTCGACACGACGCGCCAGCTTTGCGGCACTTCGGCCGTCACTTCATAGGTCGGACGGAACGCCGGCTCGTCCCAGCCCGGGAACCATTGGCGCGACAGGTTGGTTTCGCCCTGCGTGAGGATCGCGCCGCTCGTCTTGCCGTCGGTGCCCTTCAGGTCGACGCGGAATACGCCTTCCGCAGCCGAGCAGCCCGGATACGGATCGTCGCCGCAACTGCCGCCCGTCTGCGTGGCCGGATCGTCGTACGACTTGAAGTTGATGATGCCCGACCACTCCATGTGCAGCGAATAGTTGCCCGGCGCGATCGTGCCGGCGGCGGGGCGCAGCTGGTAGAAGTCGCCCTTGTCCTGCGGCGTCGCGATCAGCTGGATGTTGCCCGGCTGCAGCGTGATGCGGCCGTTCGTGAACTTGATCCGGTGGCCGGCGATCACGATGTTGTTGACCGGCTTCAGCACCTTGATTTCGACGTCGGCGCGCCCGTCGAACGCGTCCAGCGCGTCGTTCGGGCGGAACCACAGCCGGTAGTTGACCGGTACCACGGTGTCCGGCAGCTCGACAGGCGACACGCTCTTGTCGACGTTGGAGGCACTCGGCGGCGTGTTGGCGGCGGGCGCCGAGCCCGAGTGCGGCGCGCCGGCCGAGCTGAGTGCGGAAGCCGAGCCCACGCCGCCGTCGTCGCCGCCGCAACCGGCGAGTACGAGTGCGGCGACCAGCGGTAGATAACGCATCTTGTGAATGTTGATCGACATGACTGAAACCTCGATTGTTGAAAGAATCGTTCAGTGCTGCGAAAACGCCGGCAAAGACAATCCCTCGCCGTTAATCAGCGGCGATGAGAAATGCCAATGACGGATTATTCGAAAAGACGGTCAGTCGACTACGTGAAGGTAATCATCGTTTACTGCCCCCTCTGTGTTTCCGGATGTCGGTTAACTTGCCGGTTCAAAATGGCCGTGCGCGTGTTGTACTGAATTGATTTCGCGCGCACGACACGCGGCCGCCCGCCCTGCACGGGCGGGCATTCCCTTTGAACCGACGACCCACGGGGCTGGCCGTACCAGGCCGCCGGACGGAAGGACGGCGTGTCGCCGTTCCGTAAAATCGCCGTCATGCGGCATCAAGGTTTGTCGGCCTGCTCGAAGGATGCGTAAATATACTTGATGGTTTTGGGTTAAGGAAACGAAAAAATTAGAAAGTGACTCAATTGAATTTTCCGTGTGCCATTGAATGTAGGCGGGCATTAATTCACTTTCCGTTTAGTCGCCGCTTTCCGTAGTTTTAATCTATTAACGATCGCGGCGCTGCGCGAAAACTACGAACTCCGGGGTGGCGGAGGCACGCTCGGTACAATGCATCGACAACCTGTCGATCGATTGCCGCAAGGAGGCTAGCCGATGCCACGAGCCCTGTTCCTTATCGCGCCGCTGCGTGCCGCGCTGCTGCTGTTCGCCGCCGCCTTCGCGCTCGGCGGTTGTGCGGGCTTCACGCGCGAGCCCGTGAGCGTGTCCGTCGCCGGGCTCGACCCGCTGGTCGGGCAGGGCCTCGAGATGCGCTTCAGCCTGAAGCTGCGCGTGCAGAACCCGAATGACGCGCCGATCGAATACGACGGCATTTCGGTCGCGCTCGACCTGAACGGCACGCCGTTCGCGAGCGGCGTCAGCGATCGCTCGGGCGTCGTGCCGCGTTTCGGCGAGGCGGTGATCGACGTGCCCGTTTCGGTCTCGGCGTTGGCCGCCGCGCGGCAGGCGTGGAACCTGCCTGGCGCGGCGGCCAGCGGCGAGCTGCCGTATGCGCTGCGCGGGCGGCTCGCGGGCGGTGTGCTCGGCAGCGTGCATTTCCGCGACGCGGGCACGTTGCGCATGCCGGCGACGCCGGGATGGGGCGGGTAGGCGATGCGCCGGCGCGGCCGCCGAACGGTGCCGGAGCCCGCGCTTTGCCGCGCGGGCAAAGCGCGGTATGGTGTGGTCCGCGCGGCGCGCACCTGTAGCGCCGCCTGTCTGAAGCCAACCGTAGCCGAGCTCGCGTGACCGATTTCCCCGTTTTCCACTGGACCGACGCCGACGGCGCCGAACATGCCGTGCGCTGGCGCTCCGAAGCCGGCGTGCAGCCGCCGAAGCGCGCCGTGCCGGCCGACGACCGCCTCACCGCCGATGCCGCGTACCGCCTCGCATGCGAGGGCACCGCGCTCGTCTGGCAGGGCGACTTCCAGAATGCGCGCCAGCTCGTGCAGGCGATGGCCCGCCGCGTCGAACGCAAGCCGAAGAAGGCGAAGGCCGCGGCCGGCGCCGACGCATTCAACCTGCACCGGCTCGCGCAATCGCAGCGCGCCCGCACGCTCGGGATGCTGCTGATCCCGCTCGATGCCGACTACACGATCCCGCTGCGCCGCGCGCCCGACGTGCGCGCCGCGTGCGAGGAAGCGTACGGGCCGGGCGGCGCGCCGTCGGTCGTGTCGCTGCGCGAACTGCTCGGTCTCGTCGGCGCGCACGAATGGCGCAAGAAGGGGGTGCCGATTCCGGCGCTCGGCGGTGCGCCGATCCATCCGCATTACGGCGTGTTCTCGCCGGTGCGCGGTGAATACGTCGAACTCGTCGCGCGTGCGCCGCTGCCGGCGACGTCGCTCGCGTTCGACATCGGCACCGGCACCGGCGTGCTCGCGGCCGTGCTCGCATCGCGCGGCGTCGAACGTATCGTCGCGACCGACCAGGATCCGCGCGCGCTCGCGTGTGCACGCGAGAACATCGCGCGGCTCGGCCATGCCGATCGCGTCGAGGTCGTCGAAGCCGACCTGTTTCCGGCCGGCCGCGCGCCGCTCGTCGTGTGCAACCCGCCGTGGGTGCCGGCTCGCCCGAGCGCGCCGATCGAATACGCGGTCTACGATCCCGACAGCCGCATGCTGCGCGGTTTCCTCGCCGGGCTCGCCGAGCATCTCCAACCGGGCGGCGAAGGCTGGTTGATCCTGTCCGATTTCGCCGAGCATCTCGGCCTGCGGCCGCGTGAAACGTTGCTGAAATGGATCGATGAAGCCGGTCTCGTCGTGCTCGGCCGCGAAGACATCCGCCCCGCGCATCCGAAGTCGACCGACGCGGACGATCCGCTGCACGCGGCACGCCGCGCCGAGCTCACGTCGCTCTGGCGGCTCGGCGCGCGGGCCTGATCGCGCATTTTCGGTAAACTGTCGCCATTCCTCACGAATTCACGCCGCCGGGCCGTGGTCACCCGACCATGGCCCGGCGCCGCTTCACGATGTCGAACAAGACCCACGAAATCCGTCCGGAGCAGTCCGTCGAGCTGTTGAAGGAACTGCACATCCTGACCCGCGACGGCAAGCTGAACCAGGACAGCCGCCGCAAGCTGAAGCAGGTCTATCACCTGTTCCAGTTCATTGAGCCGCTGCTCGCGAGCGTGCAGGCCGACAAGGGCGCCGTCACGCTCGTCGATCACGGCGCCGGCAAGTCCTATCTCGGCTTCATCCTGTACGACCTGTTCTTCAAGCAGCAGCCGGGGCACGGCACGCCGGCGTTCGCGTCGCACGTGTACGGCATCGAGACGCGCGAAGAGCTCGTCACGCGCTCCGCCGAACTCGCCGCGCGACTCGGATTCGGCGGGATGTCGTTCCTGAACCTGTCGGTCGCCGACTCGATCACGTCGCCGAAGCTGCCCGAAACGGTCGATGTCGTGACGGCGCTGCATGCGTGCGACACGGCGACCGACGACGCGATCCGTTTCGCGCTCGCCAAGCGCGCGCGGCACATCGTGCTGGTGCCGTGCTGCCAGGCGGAGGTCGCGGGCGTGCTGCGCAGGAACAAGGGCAAGTCGCTCGCGAATGCGCTGACGGAAGTGTGGCGGCATCCGCTGCATACGCGCGAATTCGGCAGCCAGATCACCAACGTGCTGCGCTGTCTGCAACTCGAGGCGCACGGCTACCAGGTCAGCGTGACCGAGCTGGTCGGCTGGGAGCATTCGATGAAGAACGAGCTGATCATCGCGCAGTACAAGAACCTGCCGCGCCGCAAGCCCGGCGAGCGGCTGAACGAGATCCTCGGCATGTTCGGGCTCGCCGAACTGAACGAGCGCTTCTTCGTGCCGGCGCCCGCGGCGGCGGAAGGCGAGGCCGTCGAGCCGGCCGCCGACTGAGGCCGACTGCGGTCGACTGACGCGCGCGGCCCGTCGGCCGCGCGGTAGCGGCCCTTAGTGCGACGCGTCAGACGTCGTCGCCCGGCCGGCGCATCCATTCACGCCAGCCGTCGTGACCGAGGCGGCGCAGCGTTTCCTGGTTTTTCTCGTAGATCGCGGACGCGTCCGGAAACGCGTCGACCGCGCGCGCAATGCTGTCCTCGCGCAGCAGGTGCAGGATCGGATACGGCGCGCGGTTCGTGTAGTTCTCGATGTCGTCGGCTTCGCTGCCTTCGAACCGGTATTCGGGATGGAAGCTCGCGATCTGCAGCACGCCGTCGAGCCGCAACTGCTGCACGAGCCGCTCGGCGAAGAACAGCGCATCGTTGTAGTCGACGAAATCCGCGAACGCGCGCGGATAGATCACGAGCGTCGTGTCGACCTGCTGCGGATCCGCCGCCTCGAGCGCGCGCAGCTCGGTTTCGAGGTCGGCGAGTGCGTCTTCGAGCGTCGTCGCTTCGCTGATCGCATAGCGCACCTGTTCCTTCACATAGACGCTCTTCGCGAACGGGCACAGATTGAGTCCGATCACCGCGCGCGCGAGCCAGTGCCGCGTGGCGGCGAGGATGTCGTCGTGCGAGTCGGGGCGGGTGTCGGTCATGGCGAAGGCAATCGGGCGAAGCGGCAGCGAGGGCCGCATTGTAGCGGGAGCGGATCGGCGGGGTTCGGGCGTGCGCCGCCCGTCACGCGCAGCCGGCTTCGATCAGCTGCGTGACCAGCGCAGGCGCGGTGCCGATCGGCGTTTCGCCGTGCCGGTACGTCTGGCTGGCCGCGTAGATGCCTTCGACCACCAGCGCGAGCGCATCGGCGAGCGCTTGCGGCTGCCGTGCGCCGGCGCTTTCGCACAATGCGACGAGCCGCTTCATCAGCTGTTCCTTGTTCTGCGCGACCCGCTCGCGCGCCGGGTGCGACGCATCGGGGAATTCGGCCGCGACGTTGACGAACGGGCAGCCGCGATAGTCCTTCTGCGTCGCGCGCTCCGCGAGATCGACGAAATACTGGATCAACTGCGCCTTCGGCTGGCCCGGATGCTTCGCGATGCTCGAATCGAAACGCGCGAAGAAGCACGCATCCATCCGTTCCAGATACGCGAGGATCAGCTCGTCCTTCGACGAGAACTGGCGGTACAGGCTCATCTTGTTGACGCCCGCGAGTTCCACGACCGCCTCGACACCGACCGCGCGCACCCCTTCCTTGTAAAACAGCTCCTCGGCGGCGCGCAGCAGATGTTCGTGCGCCGCGGCCGCGGCGATCGGCCGGCGCGTGCGGCGTGCCGGCGGCTTGTTGACGGCCTCGATGCCCGACATGATGACCCTCGACTGCGTGATGGAATTGCTTGACATGTTACCGACTGGTAACTACGATCGCAACACACTTGTGACCGAGCGGTAACAATGCCGGGCGGATCAACAGACAAATGCCAGTGTCGGCCCGGGTCAGCCGATGCAGCGTGCGGCGGAGGTGGCCTGGTGGTGAGGCGGGGCGGGCGCGCGGGCGCCGGGCCGGCAACTGGAGAGCGACAACATGAATTGGGCGGTGACACGAATCGGCGGGCGCTTCCACTACGGATGGCTCGCGGCGGCGGTGGTTTTCCTGATCCTGCTGGCGGCGGCCGGCACGCGCGCGACACCGAGCGTGCTCATGGTGCCGCTCGAGCGCGAACTCGGCTGGAGCCGCGCGACGATTTCGCTGGCGATATCGGTGAACATCGCGCTGTACGGCCTGACGGGCCCGTTCGCGGCCGCGGCGATGCAGCGTTTCGGGCTGCGGCCGACGATCCTGACCGCGCTGGTGACGATGGGCGCGGGCGTCGCGCTGTCGTCGATGATGACGCAGAGCTGGCAGATGGTCGTGATCTGGGGGCTGATGGTCGGCTGCTCGACCGGCGTCGTCGCGTTGACGCTGTCCGCGACCTTCGTCACGCGCTGGTTCCATGCGCGGCGCGGCCTCGTGATGGGCATCCTGACCGCGAGCACGGCCACCGGCCAGCTCGTGTTCCTCCCGATGCTCGCAGCGATCGCGCAGCGCCACGGCTGGCGGCCGGTCGTGCTCGTCGTCGCGGTCGCGGCCGCGATCGTGATTCCGCTGGTTGCCTTCCTCCTGCCCGAGCGGCCGGCGGACGTGCAGTTGCGCCCGTACGGCGAGCCGGCCGATGCGCCGGCCGCGCCCGACGCGACGAAGGAGAACCCGCTCGCGGTCGCGTTCCGCACGCTGCTGATGGCGAGCCGCTCGCGCGATTTCTGGCTGCTGTTCTTCAGCTTCTTCATCTGCGGCGCGAGCACCAACGGCTATGTCGGCACGCACCTGATCGCGATGTGCAGCGACTACGGGATGACCGAAGTGCAGGGCGCGTCGCTGCTCGCCGCGATGGGCGTGTTCGACCTGTTCGGCACGACGCTGTCGGGCTGGCTGTCCGACCGCTACGACAACCGCGTGCTGCTGTTCTGGTACTACGGGCTGCGCGGGCTGTCGCTGATCTACCTGCCGCATGCGTTCGGCATCGATTTCTTCGGGCTGCCGCTGTTCGCGATGTTCTACGGGCTCGACTGGATCGCGACCGTGCCGCCGACCGTGCGGCTCGCCACCGATGTGTTCGGCAAGGCCGCGGCGCCGGTCGTATTCGGCTGGATCGTCGCCGGCCACCAGCTCGGCGCGGCATTCGCGGCGCTCGGCGCAGGGTTGCTGCGTGCGAGCCTCGGCACCTATACGATCGCGTCGATGATCTCGGGCGGGCTCTGCATCGTCGGCGCGCTGATCGTGCTGCGAATCAATCGCGGCCCGTCCCGCGCCGCCGCGCAGGCCGCCTGAGCGGCGCTTCGGCCGGCCCGTGCGCGGCTGCGCGGCCGGTGCGGCCGCGTCGAGGAAGCCGAGCCGTCGTTCCGAGGCGGGACGGCAGACGGAGCTTCCCCTGGCCGAACGGAAGTTGGGCGGCCGGTCAATGCAGGATCGGTGATTTGCATTGCGCGGGACGATCGGGCGCGTGATGGCTCAAGCGGTTATGCTTGCGGTTCGGCGCGCGTTCGCGCCCCTTCATCGATGTCAGCGAGGAACCGCATGTCTGTCAAACCTGCTCCCACCACTGTTTCGATTCACGAACTGATCGCGGGCCGCTGGAGCCCGCGCGCGTATTCGGACGAGCCGATCAGCGCCGCCGATCTGCACGCGGTGCTCGAAGCCGCGCGCTGGGCGCCGTCCGCGTACAACGCGCAGCCGTGGCGCTTCATCGTATTCGACCGCACGCGGGACGAAGCGGCGTTCAAGCGCGCATTCGCGACGCTGGTGCCGTTCAACCAGGCGTGGAATGCGCCGGCGCCGGTGCTGATCGCCGTGACTTCGCACACGCTCACGCCGAAGGGCGAGCCGGCGTCGACCGCGCTGTACGACGCAGGCGCGGCCGCGATGTCGCTGGTGCTGCAGGCGCACGCGCTGGGCCTTGCCGCGCACCAGATGAGCGGCTTCGACGCGAAGGCGTTCCGCGACGCGTTCGAGATTCCGGCCGACGTCGCCATTCCGGCGCTCATCTCGCTCGGCCACTACGGCAACGTCGACAAGCTCGATCCGGTGCTGCGCGACCGCGAAAAGGCGCCCCGCACGCGCCATGCGCTCGGCGAGGTCGTCTATGCGGGTGCATGGAAGAAGGGTTTCGAAGCGGCAGCCTGATTCCCCGGGCAGGCGGCGGATGCGTTTGGCCCCCGACCGCACCTGTCGCCGCTGACGCGCCTGCCGGCGCACCCATCTGCGCCCGCGGGCCGGTTGCACCGTACCGCTGGCCGGCCCCGGTTGTGATCCGGCGGGCTTCATGTTAAAAAGCCCGTCCTTTCCGTTTTCCGCGCCGGCCATGCTGCGGCACCTTCCGATGACTTACTGCGCGATCGATTTCGGCACGTCCAATTCCGCCGTGGCGCTGCCCGACGGCGATGGAATGCGCCTCGCGCCCGTCGAGGGCGACCACCTGACGCTGCCCACCGCGATCTTCTTCAACAACGACGAGCAGACGGTCGAATACGGCCGCGCGGCGCTCGCGTCGTATATCGACGGTTTCGACGGCCGGCTGATGCGCTCGATGAAGAGCATCCTCGGCTCGCCGCTCGCGGAAACCACGACCGATCTCGGCGACGGCAGCGCGATGGCGTACACGGAGATCATCGCGCGCTTCCTGACGCACCTGAAGCGCAAGGCCGAGGCACGCGCGGGCGCGCCGATCGGCCGCGCGGTGCTCGGCCGGCCGGTGTTCTTCGTCGACGAGGATCCGCGTGCCGACCGCCTCGCGCAGGACCAGCTCGAAGCGGCCGCGCGCTCGGTCGGTTTCACCGACGTGCATTTCCAGTACGAACCGATCGCGGCCGCGTTCGACTACGAGTCGCGCCAGCAGGCCGAACGGCTCGTGCTGGTTGCCGACATCGGCGGCGGTACGTCGGACTTCTCGCTCGTGCGGGTCGGGCCGGAGCGGATGGCGCGCCTCGAGCGCAAGGACGACGTGCTCGCGCACCACGGCGTGCACGTCGCCGGCACCGATTACGACCGCCGCGTCGAACTGGCGGCGATCCTGCCGGCGTTCGGCTATCGCGCGCTCGATCCCGAGGGGCGCGAGCTGCCGAACCGGATCTACTTCGACCTGGCGACCTGGCATCTGATCAACACGGTCTACACGCCGAAGCGGCTGGGCGAGCTGAAGCTGATGAAGCATCTGTACCAGGACGGGCGGCAGTACGACCGGCTCACGCGTGTGGTCGAACAGCGGCTCGGGCATGCGCTGATGGCACGCGCGGAAGAGGCGAAGATCGGCGTGGCGGCGGGCGGGGAGACGATGATCGACCTGAACGACGTGGAAGAGGATCTGCAGATCGCGTTCGACGCCGAACGCCTCGTCCATGCGAGCGTCGACGACACCGCGCGCATCGTCGACGCCGCCCGCGAAACGGTGCGGCTGGCGGGCGTTGCGCCGCGCGACCTCGGCGCGCTGTATTTCACCGGCGGCTCGACCGGGCTCGCGTTTCTGTCGGGTGCGCTCGCCGGCGCATTCCCGGACGCGCAGCCGGTGTTCGGCGATCGCCTCGCGAGCGTCGCGACGGGGCTCGGCATTCACGCGCAGCGGCTGTTCGGCTGAACGAAGATAAGCCGGACGGGCAGCGGCAGCATCACTGCCGCGCCATAAAACAAAAAGCCCCGCCGAAGCGGGGCTTTTTTACACGAATTAATCGCGCCGAACTTAGACCGGACGGATGTTCGCAGCTTGCAGACCCTTCGGGCCCGTCTTCACTTCGAATTCAACCTTCTGGTTTTCTTGCAGCGTCTTGAAGCCTTCGACGCGGATTTCCGAGAAGTGCGCGAACAGATCGTCGCCGCCGCCTTCCGGGGTAATGAAGCCGAAGCCCTTTGCGTCATTGAACCACTTGACGGTACCGGTTGCCATGTTACTTATTCCTAAAAAGATAAAACGGGGCCGAGGCCCATGGGGTGCGGAAAATCAAGGAAGGGGGTAATAGGACCAACCGGAGTACCGTTGATGGGCGAACTACGAAAGAACCAATTCACTCGCCGCTTGAAATCCTGCAACGTTGTTTATACGGCTAATCGCTCACGCGGTCAACCGGATTTCCATACACTCAGGGTTATTGCGGAGTTCAGGTTTACAAACCTTGCAAGCGACGCGAATTTTTTGTAGGGGACGAACGATTTTGGCGCCATCTTGGAGGTGCAACCGTTAAACTACGCGCCGCTGGAGGGGTTGCCCTGATCGGGTAATCCCTTCCCCCAAAATGACGCGCGCGGTGCTGTCCGAGCCGATCCCGGACAGCTGGCCGACCACGCTTTTTGAGACACAGGAGAGGATGTGAAGAGTTCTATTCAACGGAACATCGGCCCGTTTGCACTGATGCTGACGGGACTGGGTTCGATTATCGGCTCGGGCTGGCTGTTCGGTGCCTGGAAGGCCGCGAAGATCGCCGGTCCGGCGGCGATCTGCGCATGGATCATCGGCGCGGTCGTGATTCTCGCGATTGCCCTGACGTACGCCGAACTGGGCGCGATGTTCCCCGAGTCCGGCGGCATGGTGCGCTATGCGCGCTACTCGCACGGTTCGCTGGTGGGCTTCATCAGCGCATGGGCGAACTGGATCGCGATCGTCTCGGTGATCCCGATCGAGGCGGAAGCGTCGATCCAGTACATGAGCACGTGGCCGTATCCATGGGCGCACGCGTTGTTCGTGAACGGCGAGTTGACGACACCAGGCCTGCTGCTGTCGGCCGTGCTGGTCGTGATCTATTTCATGCTGAACTACTGGGGCGTCAAGGCCTTCGCGCGGGCGAACACCGCGATCACGATCTTCAAGTTCCTGATCCCCGGCCTCACGATCCTCGGCCTGATGCTCGCGAGCTTCCACTCGGAGAACCTCGGCACCGCATCGAACGCGAGCTTCGCGCCGTACGGCTGGTCGGCCGTGCTGACCGCAGTCTCGACGAGCGGCATCGTGTTCGCGTTCAACGGCTTCCAGAGCCCGGTGAACCTGGCCGGCGAAGCGCGCGATCCGTCGCGCAGCGTGCCGTTCGCGGTGATCACGTCGATCCTGCTGGCACTCGTGATCTATGTGCTGCTGCAGATGGCGTACATCGGCTCGGTGAATCCGGTCGACGTCGCGAAGGGCTGGGAGCACTTCAACTTCTCGTCGCCGTTCGCGGAACTCGCGATCGCGCTGAACCTGAACTGGCTCGCGATCCTGCTGTATGTCGACGCGTTCGTCAGCCCGAGCGGTACCGGCACGACGTACATGGCGACGACCACCCGGATGATCTACGCGATGGAGCGCAACAACACGATGCCGAAGATGTTCGGCAACGTGCATCCGATCTACGGCGTGCCGCGCCAGGCGATGTGGTTCAACCTGCTCGTGTCGTTCGTCTTCCTGTTCTTCTTCCGCGGCTGGAGCTCGCTCGCGGCGGTGATCTCGGTGGCGACGGTGATTTCGTACCTGACCGGCCCGATCAGCCTGATGGCGCTGCGCCGCGCGGCGACCGACATCGAGCGTCCGCTGTCGATTCCGCTGATGAAGCTGATCGCGCCGTTCGCGTTCGTCTGCGCGTCGCTGATCCTGTACTGGGCGAAGTGGCCGCTGACCGGCGAAATCATCCTGCTGATGATCGTCGCGCTGCCGGTGTACTTCTTCTTCCAGGCCAAGTCCGGCTGGAGCGGCTGGGGCGCCGACCTGAAGGCCGCATGGTGGCTGGTCGCGTATCTGCCGACGATGGCCGTGCTGTCGCTGATCGGCAGCAAGGAGTTCGGCGGCCATGGTCTGATGCCGTACGGCTGGGACATGGTGATCGTCGCGGCGATCTCGCTGGTGTTCTACTTCTGGGGCGTGAACACGGGCTACCGGACCCAATATCTCGACGAGCGCGAAGCGCATGACGAGATCCTCGAAGGGGTCGGTGTCTGACGCCTGACCTGCCACCGGAATCGGCGGTGGCGGAAAGCGCATAAAAGCCCGTCCGAGCGATGCTCGGGCGGGCTTTTTGTTTGGGGCGCCGGTTGTGCCGGTTCCGCTGGACTCAGGCGGCCGCGCTCGAGAACACGTAGTTCGTCATCGCGAGCACGCGTTGATACGTGCCGAGCGACTGGATGCCGAGCCGGTAGTCGTCGTCGGCCGCACCCAGCGCGGTGAACACCGGCAGCAGGTGTTCGTCGGTCGGATGCATCAGCACCGCGTGCGGTGCCTGGCGGCGATAGTCGAGCAGCGCGTCGACATCGCGCGCGGCGAGCTTCGCCTCGAACCAGTCGGTGAACTCCGCGACGCGCGGGTCCGCATCCTCCGGCGCCGCGCCGAAATCCGCGGCGCGCAGGTTGTGCGTGATCTGGCCCGAGCCGATCACCATCACGCCTTCGTCGCGCAGCGGCCGCAGCGCCCGGCCGAGTGCGAAGTGATGGGCGGCGTCCGCGCGCGGCTGGATCGACAGTTGTGCGACCGGCACGTCGGCCTCCGGGAACATCAGCAGCATCGGCACCCACGCGCCGTGGTCGAGGCCGTGCTCGGTCGTCGCGGTCGCGATGCCGGCCGCGTTCAGCAGCGCGGCCGCCCGCTCGGCGACCTCAGGCGCGCCCGGGGCCGGATAGCGGATCTCGTACAGCGCACGCGGAAAGCCATGGAAGTCGTGGATCGTTTCCGGATGCGCGGCCACGCTCGCGACCGGCTGCTGCGTGCCCCAGTGTGCGGACAGCATCAGCACCGCACGCGGGCGCGGCAATTCGGCACCGAGGTGCGTGAACGCGCCGGATGGCAGCGTCGGGTCGATCGGCAGCGTCGGCGCGCCGTGGGACAGGTAAAGCGAAGGCAAGCGATTCATGGTGGGGAGCCTGCAAAAGGGTTTGCCTGTGACTATAGGCGCGCACCACGCATTGATAAATCGGCCGGGCGGAATTTAATTGAATCGTTATGGTTGTTAATGCGGCTGCTTCCGCGTGCGTGAGGGGAGGCGGGAGCTTGGAGCGGCTGGATCGAGCCGGAAGCCGGCTGAATCGGCGAAGATGCGTGAGAAACGGCGCAAAAGCGCCAAGTCGAGCAGCTTACTATGCGGGCCGGATGCCGGCCCACGGCGTCGTCATCGGCGCACTGAGCGCGAACAGGTCGAGTACGCGCGTGACCGTCTGGTCGACGAGTTCCTCGATCGTCTTCGGCATCGCGTAGAACGCGGGCAGCGGCGGGAACACGATGCCGCCCATTTCGGTCACGGCGGTCATGTTGCGCAGATGCGCGAGGTTGAACGGCGTTTCACGCACCATCAGCACGAGACGGCGGCGTTCCTTCAGCGTGACGTCGGCCGCGCGCGTGATCAGGTTGTCCGACAGCCCGTGCGCGACGCTTGCAAGCGTCTTCATCGAGCAGGGTGCGATCACCATTCCGTCGGTCGCGAACGAGCCCGACGCGATCGTCGCGCCGACATCGCGCACCGAATGCACGACATCCGCACGGCTTTCGACCTCGGCCTTTGTCAGCTGCAGTTCATGCTGGATATTGAGCCAGCCGGCGTTCGAAACCAGCAGATGCGTTTCGACGCCGCCGGCGGCGCGCAGCAATTCGAGCAGCCGCACGCCGTACACCGCGCCGGTGGCGCCGGTGATCGCGACGATCAGCCGGCGTGGCGGCGCGCTGGGAGATGCCATCGGGAAGGGGGCGTTACGCGGCGGCGAACAGTTGCTGCAGTTCGCCCGACTGGTACATCTCCATCATGATGTCCGAGCCGCCGACGAATTCACCCTTCACGTACAGCTGCGGGATGGTCGGCCAGTTCGAGAATTCCTTGATGCCCTGGCGGATTTCGTCGTCTTCCAGCACGTTGACCGTCTTGAACTGGTCGACGCCGCAGGCTTTCAGCACCTGCACGGCGCGGCCCGAGAAGCCGCACATCGGGAATTGCGCGTTGCCCTTCATGAAGAGCACGACCTGGTTTTCGTCGACGATTTGCTTGATACGTTGTTGGGTGTCCATGACTGACCTTGCGTTTGCGGGGCGTTAGATCGAAATGATAGCGGATTTCAACCGGGCGAGCCGGCCGTCAGCCGGGCCGGCGGCCGCCGGTCGTGCGTTCGATCGCGGCCAGATCGGCGAGCGATTCGACTGCGACGAAGCCGCGCGACACGAGTAGCGCGCGCACGGCTTCGGCCTGGTCGTAGCCATGCTCGATCCAGAGCGTGCCGCCCGGTTTCAGGAAAGCGCCGGCGCCTGCGACGATCGTGCGGATCGCGCTCAGGCCGTCGGCGTCGTCGGTGAGCGCGCCGCGCGGCTCGAAACGCAGGTCGCCCTGCGCGAGGTGCGGATCTTGCTGCGCGATGTACGGCGGGTTGCTGACGATCGTGTCGAACGCGAGCGCCGGATCGAGCGCCGCATACCAGTTGCTCTGCAGCCAGTGCAGCGGGCCGCCGGGGCGGCGCGCGTCGAGCAGCTTGTCCGCGTTGCGCCGGGCGACGTCGAGCGCCGCCGGCGACCGGTCGAGCGCCCATACGCGTGCGTCGGGCCGTTCCGCCGCGATCGACACGGCGATCGCGCCGCTGCCGGTGCCGAGATCGAGCACGGCCGGATGCGGCCGTCCGTCGATCGCGTCGAGCGCGGCTTCGACGAGCAGTTCGGTTTCCGGGCGCGGAATCAGCACGTCGGGCGTCACATCGAACGGCCGGCCGAAGAATTCGCGCATCCCGACGAGCTGCGCGACCGGCTCGCCGGCCACGCGGCGCGCTTCGAGCGCGCGGTAGCGCTCGATCGACGCGGGCTCGAGCGGGGTGTCGCCGCGCGTGATCAGCTGCGTGCGGGTCCAGCCGAGCGCGTGCGCGAGCAGCACGCGCGCATCGACCGCATCGAGCGGCGACGCGCGCAGCAGATCGTCGGCGGTGGTGTCGGGCATCGCGGCCTCAGTCGGTGTCGCCGAGCGACGCGAGCAGTTCGGCCTGGTGCTCTGTGACGAGCGCGCCGATCAGTTCGTCGAGATCGCCGTCCATCAGCGCCTCGAGCCGGTACAGCGTCAGGTTGATCCGGTGGTCGGTCATCCGGCCCTGCGGGAAGTTGTACGTGCGGATCCGTTCCGAGCGGTCGCCCGAGCCGATCAGGCTCTTGCGCGTCGCCGCTTCCTTCGCGTGCTGCTCGTGATACTGCTTGTCCTTGATGCGCGCGGCGAGCACTTTCAGCGCGCGGTCCTTGTTCTTGTGCTGCGAACGGTCGTCCTGGCACTCGACGACGATCCCGGTCGGGATGTGCGTGACGCGCACCGCCGAATCGGTCTTGTTGATGTGCTGGCCGCCCGCGCCCGACGCGCGGAACGTGTCGATCCGCAGGTCGGCCGGATTGATCTCGACCTCGCCGATCTCGTCGGCTTCCGGCATCACCGCGACCGTGCAGGCGGACGTGTGAATGCGCCCCTGCGTTTCGGTGGCCGGCACGCGTTGCACGCGATGGCCGCCCGACTCGAACTTCAGGCGCGAGTACGCGCCCTGGCCGGCGATCCGCACGATCGCTTCCTTGTAGCCGCCGAGATCCGACGCGCTTTCCGACATCATCTCGACCTGCCAGCGCTGGCGCTCCGCGAAGCGCAGGTACATGCGCAGCAGATCGCCCGCGAACAGCGCCGATTCGTCGCCGCCGGCGCCCGCGCGGATTTCGAGGAAGATGTTGCGATCGTCGTTCGGGTCCTTCGGCAGCAGCATCTTCTGCAATTCGGCTTCGAGACGGACCATGCGCTCACGTGCGCTGCGAATCTCGTCTTCGGCGAAGTCGCGCATCGATGCATCGGCGAGCAGTTCCTGTGCGGCCGTCTCGTCGTTGCGCGACTGGCGCCACAGCGCATACTGCTCGACGACCGGGCCGAGTTCCGCGTGTTCGCGCGTGAGCCTGCGGTACTGGTCGAGGTCGGCCGTGACGTTTTCACGGCTCAACAGGTCGTTCAGTTCGGCCAGCCGGGTAGACAGCTGGTCGAGCTTGCGTTGCATGCTCGTCTTCATGGTGTGGAGCGGCGCTCCCGGGCAAAAGGGGTATTCGGAAAGGATAGGCCGGCGCGCGGCCGGCGGCAGGGCAACCGGGCGGCGCTAGTGGCCGGACTGGTCGTTCGAGCGCGGCGCGTGCTGGTAGAAGCCGCGCATCAGGTCGATCAGCGAATCGCGGTCGGCGCCGTTCACGCGGTTGAGCGCGCTCGTCGGGCCGTGGATCAGCTTGTTGGTGAGCGCCTGCGACAGCGCTTCGAGGACGGCGGCCGGATCGTCGCCGCGTGCGAGCAGCTTCTGCGCCTTCTCGACTTCCGCGCGGCGCAGCGCGTCGGCCTGCGTATGCATGTGACGAATCACCGGCACGACGCTGCGCGTGTCGAGCCATTGCATGAAATTCTGTACCCGCGTCTCGATGATCGTCTCGGCCTGCGCGACCGCGGCCTGACGCGATGCGTTGCCTTCGCGCACGATCGCGCCGAGATCGTCGACGGTGTAGAGGAATACGTCCTTCAGCTTGCCGACTTCGGGCTCGATGTCGCGCGGCACCGCGAGGTCGACCATGAAGATCGGCCGGTGGCGGCGCGCCTTCACCGCACGCTCGACCGCGCCGAGGCCGATGATCGGCAGCGTCGACGCGGTGCACGACACGATGATGTCGAACTCGTGCATCCGCGTGGGCAGGTCCGACAGCGGCATCGCGCGGCCGTTGAAGCGTTCGGCGAGCCGCTGGCCGCGTTCGGCCGTGCGGTTCGCGATCACGAGCTCGCGCGGGCTTTGCGCGGCGAAGTGCGTCGCGCAAAGCTCGATCATCTCGCCGGCGCCGATGAACAGCACGCGCTGATCCGACACCGTTTCGAAGATGCGCTGCGCGAGACGCACCGCGGCGGCGGCCATCGACACCGATTGCGCGCCGATCTCGGTCGTGCCGCGCACTTCCTTCGCGACGGCGAACGTGCGTTGGAACAACTGGTTCAGATAGGTACCGAGTGCGCCGGCTTCCGTCGCGGTGCGTACTGCGTCCTTCATCTGGCCCAGAATCTGCGTTTCGCCCAGCACCATCGAATCGAGGCCCGACGCGACGCGGAATGCGTGCCGGACGGCTTCCGACTGCGGCAACGCGTAGACGTGCGGTGCGAGTTCGTCGACCGGAATCCGGTGGTACTCCGACAACCAGCGAATCGCTCCCTCGCGCGCGGCCCGATCGTCGGTCGCGCAATAGAGTTCGGTGCGGTTGCAGGTGGAGAGGATCGCCGCTTCCGGCGCATTGGGCGCGTGCGGGCCGAGGAACACGTTCTTGAACGTGACGAGAGCCGGCTTGATTTGCTCGAGCGGAAACGCCACGCGTTCGCGCAGAGCGACAGGCGCAGTGTGGTGGTTGATTCCGATCGTGAGGAGTTGCATATCGCGGGCTATCGTTTAGCCCCATATTATAGCGTTTCGGCGATTTCCTCACTCGCGGCATACCGGGCATCAGCGTGGCGTGGCCTCGAATTTGGGGGCTCGATCGGCACGCGGTCGAGCTGATAGCCGTAGCCGTAGAGCGGCAGAAGCCGGTAGCCGTGCTCCGGAAGCAGCTGTAGCTTGCTGCGCAGCCGTGACGCATGGGTGTCGAGCGTGCGCGACTTCATGTCGCGCCGGCGGGCCCAGACGGTTTCGAGGATATGGGCGCGCGACACGGGCCGGGACAGATTCGCGAACAGCAGCTGCGCGAAGCGGAACTCCTTCGGCGTGAGTGCGACGACCGCGTCGCCGAAGCGCACGAGGCTGTGGGTCGCGTCGAATGCGTATTCTCCGAACATTTCTCGGGAGCGATTCGGCGGCCGCCGGACGCCGGCGCGCCGACTCAGCGCATTGACCCTTGCAAGCAGCTCGGGCCCGCTCACCGGGCGCACGAGGCAGTCGTCGGCGCCCGCGTGCAGGCACGACACGACCTCGCTTTCGCGCGGCAACTGCATCACGGCGATGGCCGGCAGCCCGGGCAGGATCGCCTGCGCGCGCGGAATGACTTCCTCCGCGGGCTGATCGCCGGCCCAGTTGCCGGTGATCAGCATGTCGCAGGTATCGGTGGCGAGCCACTCGAAGAACGCCGCGCTGGACGGGAACGCGTGGCACACGTGACCGCCGGCGAAGAGCAGGCGGTTCAGGAGCGCAGCATGACGTGCCTCCGGCTCGATCAGGGCGATTCGCATGAGGATTTCTTCAATACGGCTGCCGGTGCGCGCTTGCCATAACGTCGGGTCGGCCCCTACACTCGAATGTTCGCGGCGCCCGGCTGATCTCGGGTTCGATGGATGAATCGATGCTAGCCGCTGGCAACGTTCACGCCTATGGGACGAATCTGAATTTATAGAAGGCGTCGAATGAACTGGTTTGGAATCCTTGTCCTGGGAGCGGCCGTCGGGCTGTTCGGCCGGTGGCTGCATCCGATGCGGCGCACGGGCCGGCCGGCATGGTGGATCGTGGTGCTGGTCGGCATCGCGGGGGCCGCCGCCGCGCGCATGGCCGGCAACCTCTCGGGACTGTTTTACGATGGCGAAACGCTCGAATGGCCGGTCTGCACCGGCGTCGCGTTCCTCGCCGTAGCCGTGACGGTCGCCCTGTCGGCCCGTCGCGAAAGCGCTCAGGTGAAATCATGAATGCCCGTCTCCCCGAAGTCTCGCCGGTGCCGGCCCGCCTCGCGCTGCTGCGCGGCGCGATGGTCCGCGAGGATCTGGCCGCTTATCTCGTGCCGTCCGCCGATCCGCACCTGTCCGAGTACCTGCCCGAGCGCTGGCAGGCGCGCCGCTGGCTGTCCGGTTTCACGGGCTCGGTCGGCACGCTGGTCGTGACCGCGGATTTCGCGGGCTTGTGGGTCGACAGCCGTTACTGGGTGCAGGCCGAGGCCGAACTCGCCGGCACGGGCGTCCAGCTGATGAAGATGACGGGCGGGCAGCAGAGCGCGCCCCACGTCGACTGGCTCGCGCAGAACGTGCCGGCCGGTGCGACGGTCGGCGTCGACGGCGCCGTGCTCGGCGTTACGGCGGCCCGCGCGCTGACGGCCGCGCTGAGCGCGCGCGGCATCGCGCTGCGCACCGATCTCGACCTGCTCGACGCGATCTGGCCGGAGCGCCCGGGGCTGCCGGGCGACGCGGTGTTCGAGCACCTGGCGCCGCAGGCCGACACGACGCGCGCGAGCAAGCTCGCCGAAGTGCGCCGCGCGATGCACGCGCAGGGCGCGCAATGGCATTTCGTGTCGACGCTCGACGATCTCGCGTGGTTGTTCAACCTGCGCGGCGCCGACGTCAACTTCAATCCCGTGTTCGTCGCGCACGCGCTGATCGGCGCCGATCGCGCGACGCTGTTCGTCGCCGACGGCAAGGTGTCGCCGGCGCTGGCCGCGTCGCTCGCGCGGGACGGCGTCGAGGTCCGTGCGTACGACGCCGTGCCCGCGTCGCTCGCGGCGCTGCCCGACGGCGCGTCGCTGCTGATCGATCCGCGCCGCGTGACGTTCGGCACGCTCGAGGCCGTGCCGGCCGGCGTGAAGCTGATCGAGGCGGTGAACCCGTCGACGTTCGCGAAGTCGCGCAAGACGTCCGCCGAGATCGAGCACGTGCGCGTGACGATGGAGCACGACGGCGCCGCGCTTGCCGAATTCTTCGCGTGGTTCGAGCAGGCGGTGAACCGCGAGACCATCACCGAGCTGACGATCGACGAGCAACTCACGGCCGCGCGCGCACGGCGCCCCGGCTACGTGTCGCCGAGCTTCGCCACCATCGCCGGCTTCAACGCGAACGGCGCGATGCCGCACTATCGCGCAACGCCCGCGTCGCACGCGACGATCGCCGGCGACGGGCTGCTGCTCGTCGATTCGGGCGGCCAGTACACGACCGGCACCACCGACATCACGCGCGTCGTGCCGGTCGGCACGCTCAGCGACCTGCAGCGCCGCGATTTCACGATCGTGCTCAGGTCGATGATGGCGCTGTCGCGCGCACGCTTCCCGCGCGGCATCCGCTCGCCGATGCTCGATGCGATCGCGCGCGCGCCGATGTGGGCGGCCGGGCTCGACTACGGCCACGGCACCGGCCACGGCGTCGGCTACTTCCTGAACGTGCACGAGGGCCCGCAGGTCATCTCGCACTACGCGCCCGCCGAGCCGCACACAGCGATGGAAGAAGGGATGATCACGTCGATCGAGCCGGGCGTGTACCGGCCCGGCAAGTGGGGCATCCGGATCGAGAACCTGGTCGTGAACCGCGCGGGCGGGCAGACCGAGTTCGGCGACTTCCTCGCGTTCGAGACGCTCACGTTGTGCCCGATCGACACGCGCTGCGTGCTCGTCGAGATGCTGCATGAAGAAGAGCGCGCGTGGCTGAACGCGTATCACGCGACCGTGCGCGAGCGTGTCGGCCGGCACGTGAGCGGCGACGCGAAGGCGTGGCTCGACGCGCGCGCGCAGCCGATCTGACGCAATACGCGATACCGGCCGCACGACGGCCGGACCATGACCGAGAGGGCAACCGATGGCAGACACCGCAGTGATCGTGATCGACATGCAGCGCGGGCTGGTGCAGCGGGCGAGGCCCGCGTACCGGCTCGACGACGTCGTATCGGGCATCAACCGGCTGACGGCAGCGGCGCGCGCGGCCAACGCGCCCGTGTGCTTCGTGCAGCACGACGGCGATGCGGACGACGACATCGTGCCCGGCACGCCCGGCTGGGAACTGCATGAGGCGCTGATCGTCGGAGGCGCCGACTGGCGCATCCGCAAGCAGGTGAGCGATTCGTTCCACGACACGCCGCTCGCCGCGCAGCTCGACGGCCACGGTGTCCGTTCGGTGCTGATCTGCGGCTATGCGACCGAGTTCTGCGTCGATTCGGCCGCGCGCCGCGCGGCACTGCTCGGCTACCGGACGACCGTCGTCTCCGATCTGCACACGACGAACGAGCGCACGCACCTGTCGGCCGCGCAGATCGTCGCGCATCATCACTTCGTCTGGGAAAACAATACGCTGTCGGGCAACGCGGTGCGGCCGCGTCCGCTCGCGGACGTGCTTGCAACGGAGTTCGCATGACGATCAAGGCCGTGGTGTTCGATTTCGGCGGCGTGCTGATCGACTGGAGCCCCGAATATCTGTACCGGCAACTGATTCCGGACGAAACCGAGCGCCGCTGGTTCCTCACGCACGTGTGCGCGATGGACTGGGTGATCCGCCAGGACGGCGGCCAGACGATCGACGAGGGAACGAGCGAGCTCGTCGCGAAGTTTCCGGAGCACGAGGCGCTGATCCGCGCGTTCTACGCACGCTGGCACGAGATGATCGGTGGTGTGCTCGACGAAGGCGCCGCGCTCGTCGACCGCCTCGACGCGCAGGGGATGCCGCTCTTCGGGTTGACCAACTGGTCCGCGCAGACCTTTCCGTATGCATGGGACAACTTCTCGGTGCTGCGGCGCTTCAAGGACATCGTCGTGTCGGGCCGCGTGAAGCTCGTGAAACCCGATCCGGCGATCTATCGCGAAATGCATGCGCGGATCGATCCGCATCTGCCGGGCATCGCGCCGCACGAGCTCGTGTTCATCGACGATAACGCGAAGAACGCGGCGGCCGCGACGGCGCTCGGCTGGCATGGGATTCATCACACGAGCGCGGCCGCGACCGAGGCGCGCCTGCGTGAACTGGGCGCGCTCGCGTAGGCGGCCGAACGACAGCCGGATAAAAAAAGCGTGCCAGCGGCCCGCTTTTTCGTTTTGCCGATCCGGTGGCGGCCGCTTTCGGCATCCGGCCCACGTTGCCGCAGTGCCGGATGCCCGGGCCGCGCCGTTCAGCGGCTGATCGGCTTGTAGCGCAGGCGCTTCGGCTTCGCGGCTTCCTCGCCGAGGCGTGCACGCTTGTCGGCTTCGTACTCCTGGTAGTTGCCGTCGAAGAACGTGACCTGCGAATCGCCTTCGAACGCGAGGATGTGCGTCGCGATCCGGTCGAGGAACCAGCGATCGTGCGAGATCACCATCACCGAGCCGGCGAACTCGAGCAGCGCGTCTTCCAGCGCGCGCAGCGTTTCGACGTCGAGGTCGTTCGACGGTTCGTCGAGCAGCAGCACGTTGCCGCCGGAGATCAGGGTCTTCGCGAGGTGCAGGCGGCCGCGTTCGCCGCCGGACAGGTTGCCGACGATCTTCTGCTGGTCGCCGCCCTTGAAGTTGAAGCGGCCGATGTACGCACGCGACGGCGTTTCGTACTTGCCGACCGTCAGCACGTCGGCGCCGCCCGAGATTTCCTCGAACACCGTCTTCGAGCCATCGAGCGCGTCGCGGCTCTGGTCGACGTACGCGAGCTTCACGGTCGGGCCCATCACGACTTCACCCGAATCCGGCTGTTCCTTGCCGGTCAGCATCCGGAACAGCGTCGACTTGCCGGCGCCGTTCGGGCCGATGATGCCGACGATCGCGCCGGCGGGGATCTTCAGGTTCAGGTTGTCGATCAGCAGGCGATCGCCGAACGCCTTGCTGACGTTCTTGAACTCGATCACTTCATTGCCGAGGCGGTCGCCGACCGGGATGAAGATTTCCTGCGTTTCGTTGCGCTTCTGGTATTCCTGGCTGTTCAGCTCCTCGAAGCGCGCGATACGCGCCTTCGACTTCGCCTGGCGGCCCTTCGGGTTCTGGCGCACCCACTCCAGTTCCTTCTTGATCGCCTTCTGGCGCGCCGATTCCGATGCTTCTTCCTGCTTCAGGCGCTCTTCCTTCTGGTCGAGCCAGCTGCTGTAGTTGCCCTTCCACGGAATGCCGTGGCCGCGGTCGAGTTCGAGAATCCACTCGGCTGCGTTGTCGAGGAAGTAGCGATCGTGCGTGACGGCGACGACGGTGCCCGGGAAGCGCACCAGGAACTGCTCGAGCCAGTCGACCGATTCGGCGTCGAGGTGGTTGGTCGGCTCGTCGAGCAGCAGCATGTCCGGCTTCTCGAGCAGCAGCTTGCACAGCGCGACGCGGCGCTTTTCGCCGCCCGACAGGTGCTCGATCTTCGCGTCCCACGCGGGCAGGCGCAGCGCGTCGGCGGCCACTTCGAGCTGCTGCTCAGGGCTGCCGCCGTCGCTCGACGCGAGGATCGCTTCGTATTTCGCCTGCTCGGCCGCGAGCGCGTCGAAGTCGGCGTCCGGCTCCGCGTACGCGGCGTAGATTTCCTCGAGCTTCTTGTTCGCCTGGAACAGGTCGCCGAGGCCTTCCTCGACGGCTTCGCGCACCGTCTTCGTCGGGTCGAGCTGCGGTTCCTGCGGCAGGTAGCCGATGTTCAGGTTCGGCATCGGCGTCGCTTCGCCTTCGATGTCCTTGTCGACGCCCGCCATGATGCGGATCAGCGTCGATTTGCCCGAGCCGTTCAGGCCGAGCACGCCGATCTTCGCGCCGGGAAAGAACGACAGCGAGATGTCCTTCAGGATCTGGCGCTTGGGCGGCACGATCTTGCCGACCCGGTTCATCGTGAAAACGTATTGGGCCATTTGGGTGTGAAAGTCAGAATGGGTTGAGACTGCCTCGCGGCGCATGGGCCTGCGTGGCGTCGGGTGATTCGGTACGGAGCGTGCCGCGCGGGGCGTGGCGGTGTCGCCGCGGGTTGGCGGCGCGAGCGCGTATTGTACTTCGCCGCCGGCTGCCGCTGGCACCGCGCCGGCCATTCGGCCGACCCGCGTTCACAGCCACGCGGCGACGCCGCCGTGCCCCGAACAGGTGCCGCGCCGATGGCGGCTGAAGCTGTACGTGCCGTCGCGGCAGCGCGCGCTCGCGCCCTCGGGCACGCGGCCCGATTTCGAATGGGCCGGCGCATGGACGGTGTCGCCGTCGCGATTGCGGTACGTGTCGTGCCGGTCGAGGTCGGCTTCGTTGCTGTAGCCGTGGCCGGGCGACGCGCGATACGCGTGCGCCGCAGGCGGCGCGGCAACGCACGCGGCGAACAGCGCGGCGGACAGGGTCGCGATGCGCATCGCGCGGCGGAGCTGGGCAGGCATGGTCTCTCTCCGGATGTTGTTATCTGCTGTCGATCCCGGGCCGCATGTTAGCCGATCGGCCGAAGATCGGTGCCGCTGCGCCGAGGTGCGGCGACGCTACGCGGCGCCGGTCATCGATGCCGCGCCGTCGGCTTGCGCGGCCTCGAGAATCCAGCGGCGGAACGCGGCGACTTTCGTGCGTTCCGCATGATGCGGCGGATAGACGAGGTAGTACGCGAAGTCGTCGAGCCACGCGATGTCGGCAAGCTGCACGAGCCGGCCGCTCGCGAGCTCGTCGCGCACCATCGCCGCGGGCAGCAGGCCCGCGCCCTGGCCGGCGAGAATCGCCTGCAGCAACAGGCCGGAATCGTCGAACGCGGGGCCGCGCGGCGGACCGAAATCGTCGATTCGCTGCGCGTCGAACCAGATGTGCCAGCCCTTGCGCTCCGCGTCGTGCAGATGCGGCCATCCGGCCAGGTCGGCGGGCGTGGCCGGCATGCCCAGCCGCGCGACGAGGGCCGGTGCGGCAAGCGCGACGATCTCCACCGTCAGCAGCCGTTCGCTGCACAAGCCGATGTAACGGCCGAGACCGTGGCGGATCGCGACGTCGACGCCGTCGCGCGAGAAATCGGCGAGCGCATGGCTCGTGGCGATCTGCAGGTCGATGTCCGGGCACGCGTCGTGGAACTGCGCGAGGCGCGGCACGAGCCACGCGGACGCGAAAAACGGCGTGACGCTCACCGTCAGTACGCCGCTGTCGGCGGCCCCCGACACGCGCTGCGACGCGTCGGCGATCTGCCGGAACGCGTTGCGCACGGGCGGCAGGTAGTCGCGGCCCGCGGCGGTCAGCAGGATGCCGCGGTTCACGCGCTCGAACAGCTGCACGCCGAGGTGGCGCTCGAGCGTGCGGATCATCTGGCTCACCGCGCCGGGCGTGACCGACAGCTCTTGCGCCGCGGATTTCACCGACAGGTGGCGGGCCGCCGCCTCGAACGCACGCAGCGCGTTGAGGGGCGGCAGGCGGGAACGGTTCATTCAGTTTTTCTAAAGCGAAAGGCCGACGAAATATCGTTTGAGGCAATGAGTACGCGCGAGTACCGTTGTCGCATCGGATCGCATTCGCCGCGACTGACTTGCGGCGATCGATGCGATCAACATAGTTCAACTATATCCATCAGGCAATCCGGGCGCCGCGCGGCGTCCGGCGGAACCCGGGAGGAGCATCGTCATGAGCGGCCCGCGCGCATCGCGCGTCTTCTACGGCTGGTATGTGGTGGCGGCCGCGTTCGCCGTCACGTTCGTCGGCTTCGGCAGTGCGTACACGTTCAGCGCGTTCGTCGAATCGCTGCAGCGGGATTTCGCCGCGTCGCGCGGGCAGATATCGCTCGTGTTCTCGCTGGCCGGCTTCCTGTATTTCGGCTTCGGCATCGTCAGCGGCCCGCTTGCCGATCGCTTCGGCTCGCGACGGCTCGCCGTCGCCGGCATGTTGCTGACGGCCGCCGGTCTCGCTGCGGCCGGTGCCGCGCATACGCTGCTGCAGGTCTATGTCGCGTACGGGCTCGGTGTCGGCTTCGGCGTCGGCTGCGCGTATGTGCCGGCCGTCGGGGCCGTGCAACGCTGGTTCGTGCGGCGGCGCGGCTTCGCGTCGGGGCTCGCGGTCGCAGGGATCGGCGTCGGCACGCTGGTGATGCCGCCGCTCGCGTCCGCGCTGATCGCGCACGTCGGCTGGCGAGGCGCGTATGTCACGTTGGCGGCGATCGCGGTGGTGGTGGGCGCGGGCATGTCGCTGCTGATCGAGAACGACCCGCGCGGGCGCGGCTTGCTGCCCGACGGCGATGTGGCGCGTAAGCAAGGGGGCGATGCGCTGCCGGGTGCCGCGTCATCGGTTCCGGCCGGTGCGACCGTGCGCGAGGCCGTCGCATCGCGGCCGTTCGCGAGCCTCTACGCGGCGTGTCTCGTGTGCTCGTTCGGCGTCTTCGTGCCGTTCGTGCACCTCGTGCCGTACGCGCTCGATCATGGCGTCGCGCCGTCGACGGCCGTGCTGCTGCTCGGCGCGATCGGCGTCGGCAGCACGGCAGGACGGTTCTTCCTCGGCGGCCTCGCCGATCGCTTCGGCCGCCGCGCGTCGCTGCTCGCGATGTTCGCGGGCATGGCCGTCGCGCTCGTTGCGTGGGCCGGCGCCGGGAGCGTCGCGACGCTCGCCGCGTTCGCACTCGTGTTCGGCGTGTTCTACGGCGGCTGGGTCGCCGTGCTGCCCGCCGTCGTGATGGACTACTTCGGCGGCCGCAACGTGAGCGCGATCATAGGCGTGCTGTACACGAGCGTTGCGTTCGGCACGCTGATCGGGCCCGCCGCGGCCGGTTTCATCTACGACGCGGGCGGCGGTTATCTCGTGCCGATCCTGGCCAGCGCGGCCGCCAATGCGATTGCGTTCGCGATCGTCGCCACTACCGGACGCGCGCCGCTGACGGCGCGCGCGGCCGGCCGCTAGGCACGCGTCACCGGTCGCGCGGCCTGACACCTCGCAGCTAGGCGTCATCCACGATTTCCGCTACGGTGTGCGGGGCGTCGATCATCGACGGACGGAGGCGCATCGTGACATTCGACGAAGTTCGACGGATCGCGCTGGCATGGCGCGGTGTCGAGGAGGGCACGTCGTACGGCACGCCCGCACTCAAGGTGAAGGGCAAGATGCTCGCGCGCCTGCGCGAGGACGGCGACACGCTCGTCGTGAAGGGCGTCGGCCCCGACGAGCGCGCGTGGCTGATCGAATCGGAGCCCGACGTCTATTACGTGACGGACCACTACGCGGGCTGGCCCATCGTGCTGGTGCGCCTGTCGGCCGCGCATCCCGACGCCGTGAAAAATCTCCTTCTGCGAGAATGGCAGGCGATCGTGCCGGCCAAATGGCGGGACGAAGGGCCAGGCGCGGCGAATTGAGCGTCCGGGGCGGCGCCTGCGCGCGGCGAACGAACCTTTTCGACGGAACGGGGCCGCCGCGATACCGGGGAGCAGCCTCGCCTTCGATTGCCCGATCCCGGCGGGCGCGCCAAGCGGATACCAACCGGACCAACCGTTGCATCGATTCACATCGATGCAACAAGTGGTTCCATCGAAATTCTTCAATTGGTTCTTAGTGAAGAACCGTTTGATGCTTACACTCGTTCGCTTCGAAGGCGGCTGACCGACAGCCGACGGAAAGGGCGCACGCGATGCGCCGGCATCCCCGCGTGCCGCATCGCACCCGCAGCTTCGCAGACTGCGTTGCGCACCGACCGAAACAGGCTCGATCCGGCTTCCTGCCCGCATGCCGCGCAAGCGCGGCGGGCTGCCGGGTTCAACAACGACAACTCCCCGCGCCGCCTTCACGAGACCCCCGGTCGTACCGGAACCGTTTTTTGGAGAGAGACATATGAGTGGAAGCAACACAGGCCTCGGCACGGGCCTGAAGCAGCGTCACGTGACGATGATGTCGATTGCCGGCGTCATCGGCGCGGGCTTGTTCGTCGGCTCCGGCCACGCGATCGCCGAGGCCGGCCCGGCTTCGATCCTCGCGTATGCGATCGCGGGCGTGCTGGTCGTGCTGGTGATGCGCATGCTCGGCGAGATGGCCGTCGCGCATCCGGACAGCGGTTCGTTCTCGACCTATGCCGATCGCGCGATCGGCCACTGGGCAGGCTTCACCATCGGCTGGCTGTACTGGTGGTTCTGGGTGCTCGTGATCCCGATCGAGGCGACGGCCGCCGCGACCATTCTCAACGCGTGGTTCCCCGGCGTCGCGACCTGGATCTTCGCGCTCGGCATCACGCTGCTGCTGACGATCACCAATCTCTTCTCGGTCAAGAACTACGGCGAATTCGAATTCTGGTTCGCGCTGATCAAGGTCGTCGCGATCGTCGTGTTCCTGTGCATCGGCGGTGCGGCGATCGTCGGCATCGTTCCTGCGCCGGCCGTGTCGGGCGTGTCGAACCTGTTTGCGCATGACGGCTTCATGCCGCACGGCGCCGGCGCGGTGCTCGCGGCGATGCTGACGACGATGTTCTCGTTCCTCGGCACCGAGATCGTGACGATCGCGGCCGCCGAATCGGATAACCCGCAACGCCAGATCGTGCGTGCGACGAACTCGGTGATCTGGCGGATCACGCTGTTCTATCTCGGCTCGATCCTCGTCGTCGCGGCCATCGTGCCGTGGAACGATCCGCTGCTGCCGACGCACGGCTCGTATCAGCGTGCGATGGAGCTGATCGGCGTGCCGAACGCGAAGGCGATCATCGACGTGATCGTGCTCGTGTCGGTCGCGAGCTGCCTGAATTCCGCGCTGTACACCGCGTCGCGGATGCTGTTCTCGCTGTCCCGGCGCAAGGACGCGCCCGCGTTCCTGCACCGCACCGATTCGACCGGCACGCCGCGTGCGGCCGTGCTCGCATCGACGGCGTTCGGTTTCCTGACCGTGATCGCCAACTACCTGATGCCGGAACAGGTGTTCGGCTTCCTGCTGGCGACGTCGGGTGCGATCGCGCTGCTCGTGTATCTCGTGATCGCGATCTCGCAGCTGCGGATGCGCAAGACGCTCGAATCGGGCGGCGCCGACCTGCCGCTGCGGATGTGGCTGTTCCCGTGGCTCACGTGGGCGGTGATCCTGTTCATTTGCGGCACGCTGACCGTGATGTTCGTCAGCGAGGAACACCGGATGGAAGTGGGGGCGACGGCCGTGCTGGCGCTGATCGTGCTGTTTGCCGCATGGGTGAACAAGCGGGGGCGTGATGCGCGGGCAGGAGCGGGGCGGCAGGTGTCGGCGACCTGATGAACCGACGAGCCGAAGGCGGGCAGGGTCCTCGCCTTCGGCTCGCGGAGCGGGCACCTTGATGAAAAATGGGCCGATTGGCGTTTGCCAATCGGCCCATTTGCTTTTCGTGCCGGATGCACATCATGCGATGCCGAGCATATCGCACGGCATCGCGATTCGCGTATCAGACGTTGAACAGGAAGTTCATCACATCCCCGTCGTGCACGACATATTCCTTCCCTTCCGCGCGCATCTTGCCGGCTTCCTTCGCACCCTGTTCGCCCTTGTAGGAAACAAAGTCGTCGAACGCGATCGTCTGCGCGCGAATGAAGCCGCGCTCGAAGTCGGTGTGGATCACGCCGGCCGCTTGCGGCGCCGTGTCGCCGATGTGGATCGTCCACGCGCGCACTTCCTTCACGCCCGCGGTGAAGTAGGTCTGCAGGCCGAGCAGCTTGAAGCCCGCGCGAATCACGCGGTCGAGGCCAGGCTCTTCCATGCCCATGTCGGCGAGGAACGCTTCCTTGTCCGCATCGTCGAGATCGGCGATTTCCGCCTCGATCGCCGCACACACCGCGACCACCGGCGAATTCTCGCTTTCCGCGTACTTGCGCACCGCGTCGAGGTGCGGGTTGTTCTCGAAGCCGTCGTCCTTCACGTTCGCGACGTACATCGCCGGCTTGGCGGTGATCAGGCAGAACGGCTTGAGCAGCGCCTGCTCTTCGTCCGACAGATCGAGGCCGCGCACGGCCTTGCCCTGATCGAGGTGCGCGCGCACCTTCTCGAGCACCGCGGCGAGCTTCACCGCTTCCTTGTCGTTGCCCGACTTCGCGGCCTTCGAGTAGCGCGTGAGCGCCTTCTCGACGGTGGCGAGGTCGGCGAGCGCGAGCTCGGTGTTGATCACTTCGATGTCGTCGATCGGGCTGACCTTGCCGGCGACGTGGATGACGTTGTCGTCCTCGAAGCAGCGCACGACGTGCGTGATCGCATCGGTTTCGCGGATGTTCGCGAGGAACTGGTTGCCGAGGCCTTCACCCTTGCTCGCGCCCGCGACGAGGCCGGCGATGTCGACGAATTCGACGACGGCCGGCACGACGCGCTCGGGCTTCACGATTTCCGACAGCGCCTTCAGGCGCGTGTCGGGCACTTCGACGATGCCGACGTTCGGCTCGATCGTGCAGAACGGGTAGTTCTCGGCGGCGATGCCGGCCTTGGTCAGCGCATTGAACAGGGTGGACTTGCCGACGTTGGGCAAGCCGACGATGCCGCATTTGAGGCTCATGGAATCCTTCGGACCGGTGAGGCGGCGCGGCCGGACAAAGCGCGGCGGCGCGGGAAAAATAGGGACGGCCGGCGCCTGCGATGCGGCGGGCCGATGTTCGAAGCCGCTATTGTACCGTGCCGACGCCCCGGTTTCCGGCCTTCCCCCGAACACCCGATGCGACGGGCCGCCGCGCCGCCGGGCCGGCCCGCGATTCTGCTGATTTCCCGCAAAGTCCGGCCGCGTAAGGGATTGGCCCCGCGGCTATAATGCCCGCCATGACTGCCCACCACACCTTCGACGTCGCCGTGGTCGGCGGCGGGCTCGTCGGCAAGACGGCCGCGCTCGCGCTGACCCAGTCCGGCTACAAGACCGCCTTGCTCGCCCAGCCGGCGGCGCCGCGCCCCGCCGATCTCGCGTTCGACACGCGCATCTACGCACTGTCGTCCAGTTCGCAGGCATTGCTGGAGCGGCTGCGGGTCTGGCAGGCGCTCGACCATGGCCGGCTCGCGCCGGTCTACGACATGCGGGTGTACGGCGACGCCCATGCGGAACTGCATTTCTCCGCGTACCAGGCGTCCGTACCGCAGCTTGCGTGGATCGCCGAATCGTCGCTGATCGAGACGTCGCTCGACGCCGCGCTGCGGTTCCAGCCGAACCTCACGTGGTTCGATGCGCGCGCACAAGGTTTCGACGTGCGCGACGACGCGGCCGTGCTCACGCTGTCGTCGGGGCAAGTGCTCGAAGCGGATCTCGTGGTCGGCGCGGACGGCGCGCATTCGTGGGTGCGTTCCCAAATGGGGGCGAGGATCGAGCGGCGCGATTACCGGCAGACGGGCGTCGTCGCGAACTTCAAGGCATCGCTTCCGCACCGCGAGACCGCCACCCAATGGTTCCGCGACGGCGAAATCATCGCGCTGCTGCCGCTGCCGGATGGTCACGTGTCGCTCGTGTGGTCCGCGCACACCGCGCACGCGGACGAACTGCTCGCGCTCGATCCCGCGCAACTCGCGGCCGAAGTCGAGCGCGTATCGCACGGGCAGCTCGGCACGCTCGAATGCGTGACGCCGGCCGCCGGTTTCCCGCTCGCGCTGCAGACCGTCGACAAGCTGATCGCCCCGCGCGTCGCGCTCGTCGGCGATGCCGCACACCTGATCCACCCGCTCGCGGGGCAGGGGATGAATCTCGGCTTGCGCGACGTCGCGGCGCTCGCCGATGCGATCGCGAACAAGGAATCCTTCCGCAACCTCGGCGATACGGTGCTGCTGCGCCGCTACGAGCGTTCGCGCCGCGAGGACATCCGCGCGCTGATGGTCGCGACCGACGGGCTGCAGCGGCTGTTCGCGGTGCCCGGCTCGTTCGCGAAGGCGGTGCGCAACGCGGGCATGGCGTTCGTCGGCGCGCAGCCGCTCGTGAAGCGCTGGCTCGTGTCGGCCGCGCTCGGCTGATCGAACCTTCGCGCGCCCGGCCTGTCGGACAGGGCTCCGTTACGGCGTACACTGTGACGTGCACTCCGATTGAGCTGAAGGAACAACAGGATGAAAAAAACGATCCGCATCGCGTCGCTGGCGCTGGCCGTCACGATGGCGACGCTTGGCTGCACCGCGCAGGCCGACCAGACCACCGACAAGTTGAAAGCCACGCTGCAAGCGCGTCTGGGCAGCGACGCGCCGATCAAGAGCGTGTCGAAATCGCCGGTCGCGGGCCTGTACGAAGTCAACCTCGGCACGCAGATCATCTATAGCGATGCAGCCGGCGACTACGTGCTGCTCGGCGACCTCGTCGATACCAAGACGCACAAGAACCTGACCGACGCGCGCCTGTCCGACCTGAACAAGATCGACTTCGCGAGCCTGCCGCTCGCGAACGCGATCAAGGTCGTCAAGGGCAACGGCGCACGCAAGATCGCGGTGTTCTCCGACCCGAACTGCCCGTACTGCAAGCGGCTCGAGACGACGCTTCAGTCGGTCGACAACGTGACCGTCTACACGTTCCTGTACCCGGTGCTGTCGCCCGATTCGACCACGAAGTCGAAGGCGATCTGGTGCGCGACCGACCGCGCGAAAAGCTGGGAGGGCTGGATGCTCGAGCATCGCGCACCGTCCGGCGCCGGCAACTGCGATACGAGCGCGCTCGACAAGAACCTCGCGCTCGGCCGCGGGATGAACGTGACGGGCACGCCGACGATCTTCCTGCCCGACGGCCGTCGCCTGCCGGGCGCGGTGTCGGCCGATCAGCTGAACCAGGCGCTCGCGTCGAGCAAGTAACCGACCGGCACGCCGGGCCGCATGGCCCGGCCAGCGAGGGGCGCCCGTGGTATCTGCCGGCGCCTCTCTTCGTTTCCGCCGCCATATTCCGTCCGATTTCCGACCGATTGCCACGATGACCCAGCCGATCCGTTATTCGATTGCCCCGAAAGATCTTGCCGCGCACCTGTTCGAAGTGTCGGTGACGGTCACCGATCCCGATCCCGAAGGTCAGCGCTTCTCGCTGCCGGTATGGATTCCCGGCAGCTACCTCGTGCGCGAGTTCGCGCGCAACATCGTGACGCTCGCCGCGTTCAACGACGCGGGCCGCAAGGTGCGGATCGCAAAAACCGACAAGAACACGTGGCAGGCGGCGCCAGTGAACGGCACGCTGACGCTGCGCTACGACGTGTACGCGTGGGATCTGTCGGTCCGCTCCGCGTATCTCGACGAATCGGGCGGCTTCTTCAACGCCACGGCCGTGTTCCTGAGCGTCGCCGGCCGCGAGGATGCACCGTGCGAAGTCGACATCGCGAAACCGGCGGGCGCGGCGTTCCGCACGTGGCGCGTCGGCACGTCGTTGCCCGAGGCGCGCGGTACCAGGCGCTACGGGTTCGGCGCATATCGAGCCGCGAACTATGACGAACTCACCGATCACCCGGTGACGATCGGCGAATTCGCACTCGCGACGTTCGACGCGCACGGCGTGCCGCACGACATCGTGATCGCCGGGCGCGTGACGCAGCTCGACATGGAGCGGCTGCGCGCCGACCTGAAGCGCGTGTGCGAAGCGCAGATCGCGCTGTTCGAGCCGAAATCGAAGAAGGCGCCGACGGACCGCTACGTGTTCATGACGCTCGCGGTCAGCGACGGCTACGGCGGCCTCGAGCACCGTGCGTCGACCGCGCTGATCTGCAACCGCACCGACCTGCCGGTGAAGGGCCGGCCGGAAACGACGGAAGGCTATCGCACGTATCTCGGCCTGTGCAGCCACGAGTATTTCCACACGTGGAACGTGAAGCGCATCAAGCCGGCCGCGTTCGTGCCGTACGACCTCGCGCGGGAGAACTACACATCGCTGCTGTGGCTGTTCGAGGGCTTCACGTCGTATTACGACGACCTGATGCTCGTGCGCAGCGGGTTGATGTCGCAGGACGACTATTTCGCGGCGCTCGGCCGTACCGTCGGCGGCGTGCTGCGCGGCACGGGGCGCCTGAAGCAAAGCGTCGCGGACAGCTCGTTCGACGCGTGGATCAAGTATTACCGCCAGGACGAGAACGCGACCAACGCGATCGTCAGCTATTACACGAAGGGTTCGCTCGTCGCGCTCGCCTTCGATCTCGCGATCCGCGCGCAGACGCGCGACCGCAAGTCGCTGGACGACGTGATGCGTCTGCTGTGGCAGCGCTACGGCCGTGAGTTCTATCGTGGCAAGCAGGCGGGCGTCGAGGAAAACGAGGTCGAGGCGCTGATCGAGGAAGCGACGGGCGTGGCCCTCGGCCGACTGTTCGCCGACGCCGTGCACGGCACGCGCGATCTGCCGCTCGCCGAACTGCTCGCGCCGTTCGGCGTGACGCTCGCGCCCGAAGTCGCGGCTGGCGCGGCCGCGAAACCGACGATCGGCGCGCGTCTGCGCGGCGGTGCGGACTGCACGCTGGCGGCGGTGTACGAGGGCGGCGGCGCGCATCGCGCGGGGCTGTCGGCCGGCGACACGCTGATCGCGCTCGACGGGCTGCGCGTCACCGGCACGAATCTCGACGCGCTGCTCGCGCGCTACCGGCCGGGCGACAAGGTCGAAGTGCACGCATTCCGCCGCGACGAGCTGCGGACCGCGAAGCTGAAGCTGGACGGGCCTGAGATCATGCGCTACCGGCTTACAGCGGACGCGAAACCGGCCGCCGCACGCAAGTCCCGGGAAGCGTGGCTGAAGGCCTGATCCTGCACGAGCGGCTTTAGGGGCGCGACCATCGATTGTTCTGCTGGTGCAACAATCCGTCGCCCCTGAGCCGCTTTTTCGCGACGATGCGGCCACGCACAATGGCGTCACTCGCGCTACCGAAGCGCAGCCCAACTGGAGCCTGACATGACGACCATTCTGCAAATCAATTCCGCGGCGCGCTCGCAAGGTGCGCAATCCACGCTGCTGGCCAACGAACTGACGGCAAAGCTGCAACAATCGAACGCTGGCGCCAACGTCGTGGTTCGCGACCTGCTGGCCGATGGGCTGCCGCACCTCGACGAATCGGTACTCGGCGCATTCTTCACGCCGGCCGACCAGCGCAGCGCGGAACAGAATGCGATCGTCGCGAAGAGCGATGCGCTGATCGCCGAACTGCAAGCCGCCGACATCATCGTGATCGGTGCGCCGATGTACAACTTTGGCGTGTCGTCGCAACTGAAGGCGTATTTCGACTGGATCGCCCGCGCAGGCGTCACGTTCCGCTACACCGAGAACGGTCCGGAAGGGCTGATCAAGGGCAAGAAGGTTTACGTGGTGACGGCGCGCGGCGGCAAGTACCTCGGTACCCCGAACGACAGCCATACGCCGTACCTGCGCACGTTCCTCGGCTTCATCGGCTTGACCGACGTGAGCTTCATCCACGCGGAAGGCCTGAACCTCGGGCCGGATTCGCAGAGCGCGGCACTCGCCAGCGCACGCGAAGCGATCGCTGCCGCGTAACGCCGGCGCGGGTGCATCGCGCCCGCGTTGCGTCGCCGAATGAAAGAACGCCGCGTCCCGAAAGGGCGCGGCGTTTTGCGTGGTGCGGGTAAAAGCGGAACGCGATTACGCGAGCGTTTCGGCCACTTCCGGCAAGCGCCAGTCGACCGGCTCGCGGCCCGCTTCGACGAGATAGTCGTTCGCGAGCGCGAAGTGGCGGCAACCGAGGAAGCCGCGGTGTGCGGACAGCGGTGACGGATGCGGCGCCTCGAGAACGCAGTGGGCGCTCGCATCGAACAGCGCGCGCTTGGCCTGCGCGTGCGCGCCCCACAGCATGAATACGAGTCCGCGATGGCGATTGGCCAGTTCGTGGATCAGCGTGTCCGTGCATTGCTCCCAGCCGCGCTTCGCATGGCTCGCGGCGGCGCCGCGCTCGACCGTCAACACGGTGTTGAGCAGCAGCACGCCCTGGCGCGCCCACGTGTCGAGACAGCCGTGGCGCGGCGTGTCGTGGCCGAAATTCGCGGCGATTTCCTTGAAGATGTTGCGCAGCGACGGCGGCGTGCGGACGGCCGGCGGCACCGAGAACGCCAGGCCGTGCGCCTGCGGTGTGCCGCGATCGTCGCCGTGGTAAGGATCCTGGCCGAGGATCACGATCTTCACGTCGTCCGGGCTCGTCAGGCGCAGCGCGCGAAACACGTCGGTCGGGTAGACCGTCTTGCCGGCCGCGCGCTCGTCGTCGACGAAGCGGCACAGCGGCGCATACGCGTCGCTGTCGGTGAACGGTTTCAACACGTCGCGCCAGGCGGCCGGCAGCGCGTCGAACTGCGCGGCGAGGTGAGGAATGTTCGCGACAACGGGGCGCGCGGGCTGCGGCGCGGCGGAAACCGGGGCGCCTGCCGCGGCCTTCCTTGCGGGCTTGCGCCCGGCAGCGGCCGGCGCGGGCGCCATGGCGGAAACATCGTCCTGCGCCGTTTCCGGCACGGGATCGTCGAACAGCGACGCCTGCTGCGGCGTGCGGAGAGTCTTGCGGGTTGCCATGCGTGATGCGTGTTTATTGCGCGCGCAGCCGGTAGCCGCGCTGCGCCTTGCTGATGTTTTCGGGGACGAGGCCCGGCAGCGCCTGCTGCAGTTCGGCGGCGAGCGTCGCGAGCGCCGCTTCCGGGCCGTCGATCAGTTCGAGTTCGATTTCGCTGATCGGTTCGCGGCGCGTATCGTTTTCCGTCTGGACGACGATCTCGCCGACGTCGACCGCGGCCTCGACGGTTGCGCCGCCGATTGCGATGCGCCACAGCGTACGCGAAAAATCCGTCCGGAACAGCGCGTGCAGCGCCGGCGCCGCGTCGCGCAGGGCGGCGGCAGCGTCCGGCACGTCGCACGCGGCGACGAGCGCGTCGATTTCGAGCGCATCGCCGGCAACGGGCAACTCCCATTCATGGCGACTATGCAGGCCGTCTTGCGCGCTGCCGACCGTCTTGAATGTCTGCAGCCAGCCATGCGGCGTGCGGCGCACGCGCACCGCGCTCTTCGAACGGGCCAGCGCGAGATCGGGTGTGTCGTAGTAGACGTTCGCGAGCGTGATGACGTTGCCGACTTCGCCGGTCAGTGTCTCGAAAAAGCGCCGCGCGGCATCGGCCTGACCGGCCGGCAGCGCGAGCTTGATTTCCGTTTCGATCGCCATCAGAAGAACATCCGCGCGAGTTCCTCGCCCGGCTGCTCGGCGCGCATGAACGCTTCGCCGACGAGGAACGCGTTCACGTTCGCCGCGCGCATCGTGTCGACGTCGGTGCGCGACAGGATCCCAGACTCGGTCACGACGATGCGTTCCGGCGGAATCATGTCGAGCATGTCGAGCGTGGTCTGGATCGTCGTCTCGAACGTGCGCAGGTTGCGGTTGTTGATGCCGAGCAGCGGTGTCTTCAGCGTCAGCGCCTGTTCCATCTCGTCGCGGTCGTGGACTTCGACCAGCACCGCGAGGCCGAGCGAGTGCGCATACGCCTCGAGGTCCTGCATCAGCGGCGTGTCGAGCGCGGCCGCGATCAGCAGGATCGCATCGGCGCCCATCGCGCGCGCTTCGAGGATCTGGTACGCGTCGACGATGAAGTCCTTGCGCAGCACCGGCAGCGTGCAGGCCGCACGCGCTTCCTCGAGGTAGCGGACGCTGCCCTGGAAGAACTGCTCGTCGGTCAGCACCGACAGGCACGCGGCGCCGTGGGCCGCATACGAGCGCGCGATGTCGGCCGGCACGAAATGCTCGCGCAGCACGCCCTTCGACGGGCTCGCCTTCTTCACTTCGGCGATCACCGCCGCGTGGCCGGCCGCCTGCTTCGCGCGCAGTGCGCCGACGAAGTCGCGCAGGTCGCGCGCCGATGCGTCCAGTTTCAGTGCCTCGAGCGGCGCGCTGCGCATGGCCGCCGCGATTTCTTCGCGCTTGACGGCGATGATTCGGTCGAGAATGTCGCTCATGTGGGTTCCTGCTTGATTCGTAAGGGGAGTCAGCGCTTGAACTGCTGCGTGAAGCGCACGAGTTCGTCGACCTTCGCGCGCGCCTTGCCGCTCGCGATCGCTTCGCGGGCGAGCTGGATGCCGTCCGCGATCGATTCGGCGATATTGGCCGCGTAGAGCGCGGTGCCCGCGTTCAGTGTAACGATTTCGCGTGCGACGCCCGGCTGGTTGTCCAGCGCGCCGAGCAGCATCGTGCGCGATTCCTCGGCATTTTCCACCTTCAGCGTGCGGTTCGACACCATCTGCAGGCCGAAATCCTCCGGATGGATCTCGTATTCGTGCACCTGGCCGTCGCGCAATTCGCCGACGAGCGTCGCGGCGCCGAGCGACACTTCATCCATCCCGTCCTTGCCGTACACCACCAGCACGTGCTGCGCGCCGAGACGCTGCATCACGCGCACCTGGATGCCGACGAGGTCGGGGTGGAACACGCCCATCAGCTGGTTCGGCGCGCCGGCCGGATTGGTCAGCGGGCCGAGAATGTTGAAGATCGTCCGCACGCCCAGCTCGCGGCGCACGGCCGCGATGTTCTTCATCGCCGGGTGGTGGTTCGGCGCGAACATGAAGCCCATGCCGGTTTCGGCGATCGACGCGGCAACCTGGTCGGGCTGCAGGTCGATGTTCACGCCGAGCGCGTCGAGCACGTCGGCGCTGCCGGACTTGCTCGACACGCCGCGGTTGCCGTGCTTCGCGACCTTCGCGCCGGCCGCTGCCGCGATGAACATCGACGCGGTCGAGATGTTGAACGTGTGCGAGCCGTCACCGCCCGTGCCGACGATGTCGACGAAGTTCGAGTTGTCCTGCACCTCGACGTGATTCGCGAATTCGCGCATCACGGTCGCGGCGGCGGCGATCTCGCCGATCGTCTCCTTCTTCACGCGCAGCCCGGTGATGATCGCGGCCGCCATCACGGGCGACATGTCGCCGCGCATGATGAGCCGCATCAGGTGCAGCATCTCGTCGTGGAAGATTTCGCGGTGCTCGATCGTGCGCTGCAGCGCTTCCTGCGGGGTAATCGTCATCGTGCGTCTCCCGTCAGGCGGCCGGCGCGGCCGCGTGGGCCGCTGCGCGATTCTGCTTCAGGAAATTCTCGAGCAGCGCATGGCCGTGCTCGGAGAGGATCGATTCCGGGTGGAACTGCACGCCTTCGATCGGCAGCGTCTTGTGGCGCACGCCCATGATCTCGCCGTCGTCGGTCCACGCGGACACCTCGAGGCAGTCGGGCAGCGACTCGCGTTCGATCGCGAGCGAGTGGTAGCGCGTGACGTCGAAATGCTTCGGCAGGTCGGCGAACACGCCGCGGCAGTCGGTTTCGATCCGGCTCACCTTGCCGTGCATGATGGTCTTCGCGCGCACCACGCGGCCGCCGAACGCTTCGCCGATCGCCTGGTGGCCGAGGCAGACGCCGAGAATGGGCTTCTTGCCCGCGAATTCGCGCAGCACGTCGAGCGTGATGCCCGCGTGTTGCGGGTTGCTCGGGCCGGGCGACAGGCAGATGGCGTCGGGGTTCAGGCGCGCGATGTCGTCGAGCGTGATTTCGTCGTTGCGGTACGTATGCACGTCCTCGCCCAGTTCGCCGAAGTACTGGACCAGGTTGTAGGTGAACGAGTCGTAGTTGTCGATCATGAGCAGCATGGTCAGTCTCCGGTCAGAAGTCGCTATCGAGGCCGTCCTGGACCTGTTCGGCCGCACGCAGCACCGCGCGCGCCTTGTTTTCGGTCTCTTGCCATTCGGATTCGGGCACCGAATCGGCGACGACGCCGGCCGCCGCCTGCACATACAGGTTGCCGTTGTGGATCAGGCCCGTGCGGATCGCGATCGCGAGATCCATTTCGCCCGAGAACGACAGGTAGCCGACGGCACCGCCGTACAGCCCGCGCTTGACCGGCTCGAGCTCGTCGATCAGTTCCATCGCGCGCACCTTCGGCGCGCCGGACAGCGTGCCGGCCGGGAACGTCGCGCGCAGCACGTCGTAGTTCGTCATGCCGGGCTTCAGCTTGCCTTCGACCGAGCTGACGATGTGCTGCACGTGCGAGTACTTCTCGATCACCATCTTGTCGGTGACCTGCACCGAGCCGATCTGCGCGATGCGGCCGACGTCGTTGCGCGCGAGGTCGATCAGCATCACGTGCTCGGCGATTTCCTTCGGATCGTTCAGCAGTTCGGTCGCGAGTTCCGCGTCGCGTTCGGGCGTATTGCCGCGCGGGCGCGTGCCGGCGAGCGGACGGATCGTGACGATCTGGTCTTCGCCGCGCTTTTCCTGGCGCACGAGGATTTCCGGCGACGCGCCGACCACGTGGAAATCGCCGAAGTTGTAGTAATACATGTACGGCGACGGATTCAGCGAGCGCAGCGCGCGATACAGCGACAGCGGATTGTCGCGGTACGGCTTCGTCAGCCGCTGGCCGACCTGGATCTGCATCAGTTCGCCGGCCGCGATGTATTCCTTCGCCTGGCGCACGGCGGCCAGATAGTCGTCCTTCTTGAATTCGCGGAACGTCTCGGTGCGCACGCTCGCCGACGTGACGGGCGGCTGCACGGTCGTGCGCAGGCGCTGCTTCAGCTCGCGCAGGCGCTGCTTCGCCTTCGTATAGGCCTCGGGCTGGGCCGGATCCGCATAGATGATCAGGTAGAGCTTGCCGGCGAGGTTGTCGATCACCGCGACTTCTTCGGTGAGCAGCAGCTGGATGTCGGGCAGGCCGAGATCGTCGCGCGGCGCGGTGTTCGCGAGCTTCTTCTCGATGTAGCGCACCGCGTCGTAGCCGAAATAGCCGGCGAGGCCGCCGCAGAAGCGCGGCAGGCCCGGGCGCTGCGCGACCTTGAAGCGCGCCTGGAACGACTCGATGAATTCGAACGGGTCGCCGTCGTGCGTCTCGACGACCTCGCCGTCGCGCACCACTTCGGACACGCCGTTGCGGGTGCGCACCAGCGTGCGTGCGGGCAGGCCGATGAACGAATAGCGGCCGAAGCGTTCGCCGCCGACCACCGACTCGAGCAGGAACGAGTTGGCGCCCGCACGTTCAGGCTGGGCCAGCTTCAGGTAGAGGGACAGCGGTGTTTCGAGGTCGGCGAGCGCTTCCGCGATCAGCGGGATACGGTTGTAGCCTTCGTTCGCGAGCGATTGGAATTCGAGTTCGGTCATGTTCCGGTCCTGTTCGGGACGAGCGGCGGTGTGCGCCAGGGATCACTTGACGCTGCGCGGGCTGCCGTCGGCGAAAGGGCGGTCGATCGAGAAGTGCCTGTTGCCGGCCGGCATTCCGGGCGTGAGCGTCGCGAGCCTGCGGCCGATCCTGAACGCAAGCATTCGGGCGCGGTGGAACTCGAGGTGGTGCGACGATCGGCGCGCGGATGCGCAGCGAGATAAAAAACGGCGCTGAAGACGTGCCTCAGCGTACCTCATCGAAGAGGTTAGCGCGACCAGCGACGCCAGGGCCAGGCTCCCCGGTCGATGCTGCTCAGACTCCGTTTTTTATTCAGAAACATGCGGATGGAAGAAATAATCAGATGGTTGGCCGGCCGGCGTTGTGCGCGGCGATCGCGCGTGCTGCGACCAGCAACGAATCGACTATACCATCCGAATTTATCGTTTGTATAGCCTTGCCGTGGTTGTACCCGTACGGCACCGTCAGCGTCGCCATGCCGGCCGCACGGCCCGCCAGCGCGTCGTTTTCCGAGTCGCCGATCGCGACCGCCGCGTCCGGCGCGACGCCGAGCGCGTCGCAGGCCGTCAGCATCGGCAGCGGATCGGGCTTCTTGCGCGCGACGCTGTCGCCGCCGAGCACGATGCCGAAGCGATCGACCAGCCCGTATTGCTCGAGCAGCTCGACCGCGAAGCGGTGCGGCTTGTTCGTCACGCACGCGAGCCGGATGCCGGCCGCGCGCAACGCGTCGAGACCGGCCGCGACCTCGGGATAGAGGCGCGTGTGACGGCCGTTGATCTTTGCGTACTCGGTCTGGTAGATCGCGAGTGCGTCGTCGAAGCGCGCGTGCGCTTCGTCGGGCGTGAAGCGCGGCTTCAGCACGCTCTGGATCAGATGCTCGGAGCCCTTGCCGACGTAGCCGATCACCTCGTCGCGCGACGTGGCCGGCGCACCGAGCTGCGCGAGCATGCCGTTCAGCCCGGCCGTGAAATCGTCGGCCGTATCGACCATCGTGCCGTCGAGGTCGATCAGCGCTGCATCGATGCGCGGCGCCGCGAAACGGATCGGGCCGTCGGCTTCGGCCGGTGCCCGAGCCGCCAGCGAGGAATCGGCCACGGCGTCAGCTCCGCTCGACGGTGGCGAGCGCGGCGCGCATCTCGTCGATCACCGCGCGGTAGTCGGGCTTGCCGAAGATCGCCGAACCCGCGACGAAGGTGTCCGCGCCGGCTGCCGCGATTTCCGCGATGTTGTCGGCCTTCACGCCGCCGTCCACCTCGAGCAGGATCTCGCGGCCGGTGCGCTCGGTGTACGCGTCGATGCGGGCACGCGCTTCCCGCAGCTTGTTCAGCGTTTCCGGAATGAACGACTGGCCGCCGAAGCCGGGGTTCACCGACATCAGCAGCACGAAGTCGAGGCGGTCCATCACGTGGTCGAGGTAGTTCAGCGGCGTGGCCGGATTGAACACGAGGCCGGCCTTGCAGCCGTGATCGCGGATCAGCGACAGCGTACGATCGATGTGGTCGGAGCCTTCCGGGTGAAAGCTGATCAGGTTCGCGCCGGCTTTCGCGAAATCGGGCACGATCCGGTCGACCGGGCGCACCATCAGGTGGACGTCGATCGGCACCTGCACGTGCGGGCGGATCGCCTCGCACACGAGCGGGCCGATCGTCAGGTTCGGCACATAATGGTTGTCCATCACGTCGAAGTGAATCCAGTCGGCGCCGGCGGCGACCACGTTGCGGACTTCTTCGCCGAGCCGGGCAAAGTCGGCCGACAGGATGCTGGGAGCGATGCGGAATTGAGTCATGACAGGGGAGCGGGGACGCTGCGGCGCAAAACCGTCATTCTACCGTCCGGCGACCCGCTGCGCGGCGACGGGCCGTGCGGTTGCCGCCCGATTCCGCATAGAATGCCGAACCAATGCGGCGCGCCCGCGGCCCGGCCGCTCGAATCGGCGCGGGCGCTTACCTACAGCGGAAACATCATGAGTCAGTATCAGTTCACCGTTTCGGTGAAAACCAGCTACCTGCCGGAACAATCCGACCCCGATCGACGTCAATACGCATTCGCGTACACGCTGACCATCCGCAATACCGGGCAGGTCGCGGCGCAGCTGATCGCGCGTCACTGGATCATCACGGACAGCGAAAACCACGTGCAGGAAGTGAAGGGGCTCGGCGTCGTCGGGCACCAGCCGCTGCTGCAGCCGGGCGAACACTTCGAATACACGAGCTGGGCCGTGATCGCGACGCCGGTCGGCACGATGCGCGGCGCGTACTTCTGCGTGGCGGAGGACGGCGAGCGGTTCGAGGCGCCGGTCGAGGAATTTGCGCTGCACATGCCGCGCACGCTGCATTGAGCGTGCGGGCGGGGCGGTCAGCGCGGCTGGCGATCGTTGCCGCGGGCATGCTTCTTCCTGCCCGACGACGTCCACACGACGATGAAGATCAGCAGGGCGAGCGCTACGAAAGCTTCGAGCGCGAAGATGAGCATCGGATATTGGTCGAGAAAATCTGACATGGCGGTTTCCATCAAGAACGGACATTGTATGTGGTTTGGGTCCCGGCTGGCCGGCTGGATTGCGGCGGCCGCGACGGCCGCACTGCTTGCCGCGTGCGGCGGCGCGCCGACGCGGACGTCGACGCTCAAGCCGCCGACCGGCACGGCGATCGTGCCGGGGCAGATCGCCGCGAAGCGGCTGACGCCGGTCGCCTGGCAGCAGGTGCCCGGCTGGCAGGACGATTCGCTGATCGGCGCGGCGGCCGCGCTGCGGCAGAACTGCGTGCGGCTCGCGCGCCAGCCGGCGTGGCAGCGCGCGTGCGCGGCGGCCGATCGCCTCGACGAACTCGACGTCAGCGGCGCGCGGGCATTCTTCGAAACGTATTTCACGCCGTTCCAGCTGGCGAACACCGACGGCACGCTCGACGGGCTCGTGACCGGCTATTACGAGCCGCTGCTGCACGGCTCGCGCGTGCGTCGCGGTCCTTACCAGTACGCGCTGTACCGCTGGCCGGCAGGCTATCGCGCCGGCGCCGCGCTGCCCGCTCGCGCGCAGCTCGAGCGCGCCGGCATCCTGAACGGCAACGAACTCGTGTGGGTCGACGATCCGATCGAGGCGTTCTTCCTGCAGGTGCAGGGTTCGGGGCGCGTGCTGCTCGACGACGGTTCGGTGATGCGGGTCGGTTTCGGCGGCACCAACAACCAGCCGTACCGCTCGATCGGCAAGTGGCTGCTCGATCGCGGCGAGTTGACGCCTGCACAGGCGACGATGCAGGGCATCAAGGCGTGGGCGAAGGCGAACCCGACTCGCGTCGACGCGTTGCTCGACACGAATCCGCGCTTCGTGTTCTTCCGTGACATGCCGACCAAGGAAGATGCGCCGCACGGCGGCGCGGACGGCCCGATCGGCGCGCTCGGCGTGCCGCTCACGCCCGAGCGTTCGATCGCGGTCGATCCGTCGTCGATCCCGCTCGGCACGCCCGTGTTCCTGCAGACCACGCGTCCGTTGACGAATACGCCGATGAACCGGCTCGTGTTCGCGCAGGATACGGGCTCGGCGATCCGGGGCGGCGTGCGGGCCGACTATTTCTGGGGGCTCGGCGACGACGCCGGCGATCAGGCCGGGCGGATGAAGCAGACCGGCCGGATGTGGCTGCTGTTTCCGAATTCGTGATGTTCGTGATGCGCGGCGGTGCCGGCGTGCACGTGTAGCCGGGCATCGAGACGAAACAGCCCGATCGGTTTATTGGCCGGTTCGGGCTGTTTTTTTGTGCACGCGATTGCTGCTTCGCGGGGCGAGTGGGCCGCGGCGAATGTCAGCCCTTGCGCTTGTCGATCACGCGGCGTGCCTTACCGACCGAGCGCTCGATCCCGTTCACGGGCAGCACGTTGATCACGGCCGTCACGCCGATCAGCGACTTGATGTCGTGCGCGAGCGCCTGCCTGGCCGCATGGATCGCCGCCGTGTCGGGGGCCGTTTCGGGACACGGCTCGACGTTGAGCGTCAGCACGTCGAGCGGCCCTTCCTTCGTCAGCACGATCTGATAATGCGGCGCGAGCGCGCGCTGCTTCAGCAGCTGTTCCTCGATTTGCGTCGGAAAGACGTTGACGCCCCGCACGATCATCATGTCGTCCGAACGCCCGGTGATTTTTTCCATCCTGCGCATCGTGCGCGCGGTGCCGGGCAGCAGACGCGTGAGGTCGCGTGTCCGGTAGCGGACGATCGGCAGCGCTTCCTTCGTCAGCGACGTGAACACCAGCTCGCCGAGTTGGCCGTCCGGCAATACTTCGCCGGTGTCGGGATCGATGATTTCCGGATAGAAGTAGTCTTCCCAGATGGTCGGGCCGTCCTTGGTCTCGACGCATTCCGACGCGACGCCCGGACCCATCACTTCGGACAGCCCGTAGATGTCGACCGCATCGATGCCCATGCGCTGCTCGATGGCCACGCGCATGTCGTTGGTCCACGGTTCCGCGCCGAAGATGCCGATGCGCAGCGAACTTTGCGCGGGATCGAGGCCCTGGCGCTCGATCTCGTCGGCGATCGACAGCATGTAGCTCGGCGTCACCATGATGATGTCGGGGCGGAAATCCTGGATCAGCTGCACCTGCTTCTCGGTCTGGCCGCCGCCGAACGGGATCACCGTCAGCCCCGCGCGTTCGGCGCCGTAGTGCGCGCCGAGCCCGCCCGTGAACAGCCCGTAGCCGTAGCTGACGTGAACCTTGTCGCCGCGGCGCGCGCCGGCCGCGCGGATCGAGCGCGCGACGAGATTCGCCCACGTGTCGATGTCGCGCGCCGTGTAGCCGACGACGGTCGGCTTGCCGGTCGTGCCCGACGACGCGTGAATGCGCGAGATCTGGTCCTGCGGCACCGCGAACATCCCGAACGGATAGCTGTCGCGCAGGTCGCTTTTGGTCGTGAACGGGAAGCGCGACAGATCCGCGAGCGTTTTCAGGTCGTCGGGATGCACGCCCGCTTCGTCGAATTTGCGGCGATAGACGGGCGAATGCTCATACGCATGCCGGAGCGACCATTTCAGGCGTTCGAGTTGCAGCGCGGTCAACTCGTCGCGTGAGGCGGTCTCGATCGGCTCGAGCGGTAGCGGGGTGGTCATGCGTGTCTCCAGTGATTGTTATGAGCGAGCCGTGCGCGTCAGCGGTCTTCCGGGAGGACCGTGCCCTTGATTTGGGCCGATTTGCCGCGAAACATGGCGACCGTTTCGCCTGCCTGATTCGTGACGCGGATGTCGTAGATGCCGTACCGGCCGTTGCGCGTCTGTTCGATCGCCTCGGCTGTCAGCAGATCATTGCCGTATACGGGACGCAGGTATTCGATCGAGCAGCCCGCCGCGACGGTATTCAGGTTGTACGAGTTGCACGCGAACGCGAACGTCGAATCGGCGAGGGTGAAGATGATGCCGCCGTGGCAGGTCTGGTGTCCGTTCAGGAATTCCGGCCGTACGCGCATCTGCAGGCGAGCGTAGCCGGCGCGCACTTCGGCGATTTCCATGCCGAACGCGCGGCTGCACGCGTCCGCATCGTACATCGCCTGCGCCGTCGCACGGGCGAGCGCATCGGGGGCGAGCGTGTCGGTGGACGTGGTCATGTCAACGCCCCTCGAAGCGCGGCGCGCGCTTCTCGATGAACGCCTGTACGCCTTCCGCGTAGTCGGCCGACTGGCCGAGCTTGCGCTGCAGGTCGCGCTCGAGGTCGAGCTGCTGGTCGAGCGTATTCGTCATGCTGTCGCGCATCGCCTGCTTGATCGATGCGATCGCGAGCGTCGGCTGCTGCGCGAGCTGGTTGGCGACCTGACGGGCCGACGCGGCGAGCGCATCGTCGTCGACCGCGCGCCAGATCAAGCCCCATTGTTCGGCCTGTTCGGCGCCGAGCTTGTCGCCGGTCAGGGCGAGCCCGAGCGCGCGGGCCATGCCGACGCGTTGCGGCAGGAACCAGGTGCCGCCCGAATCGGGTACGAGCCCGATCTTGACGAAGGCCTGGATGAAACTGCTCGAGCGCGCGGCAAATACGATGTCGCATGCGAGCGCGAGATTCGCGCCGGCGCCGGCCGCCGTGCCGTTCACGGCGGCGATCACCGGAATCGGCATGCGTTGCAGGCGGCGGATCAGCGGATTGAAATGCTCGTCGATCAGCGTGCCGAGGTCGGTGGACGCGCCTGGCGTGAAGTCGAGGTCGGCCAGATCCTGGCCCGCGCAGAAGCCGCGCCCCGCACCCGTCAGGATCAGCGCACGCGCGCCGCTCGCGTCGACTTCATCGAGTGCCGACTGCAGTTCGCGGTGCATCGCCCGCGTGAAGCTGTTCAGCTTGTCCGGACGGTTGAGGGTGATCGTGGCCACGCGGGCCGCCTGATCGATATCCAGCTGGATCGCCTGATATGACATGCAGAGTCTCCTTCATGACTTCGTTATAGGCGCGCGGCGCGTCGGTTACACGCGTTCGATCGCGATCGCGATGCCCTGGCCGACGCCGATGCACATCGTACAGAGCGCAAAGCGGCCGCCCGTACGCTCGAGTTGGTGAAGCGCCGTGGTCACGAGCCGCGCACCCGAGGCGCCGAGCGGATGGCCGAGCGCGATCGCACCGCCGTTCGGGTTCACGCGAGGATCGTCGTCGGCGACACCGAGCATGCGCAGCACCGCGAGACCCTGCGACGCGAACGCTTCGTTCAGCTCGATCACGTCGAACTGGTCGATCGTCATGCCGAGCTGGCGCAACAGTTTCTGCGTGGCCGGCGCCGGGCCGATACCCATCACGCGCGGCTCGACGCCGGCGCTCGCCATGCCGACGACACGCGCGCGGCGGCGCAGCCCATATTGATCGGCGGCTTCCGCGTTGGCGAGCAGCAGTGCGCATGCGCCGTCGTTGACGCCCGACGCGTTGCCGGCCGTTACCGAGCCGTCGGGACGCACGACACCCTTCAGCTTCGCGAGCGCTTCGAGCGATGTTTCGCGCGGATGCTCGTCGAGCGATACGACGAGCGCGTCGCCTTTTTTCTGCGCAATCGTGACCGGGACGATTTCAGCGGCGAGCGTGCCGTCCTGCTGCGCACGCGCGGCCTTCTGCTGGCTGCGCAGCGCGAACAGATCCTGGTCGGCGCGGCTGATGTTGTAGTCGACCGCGACGTTCTCGGCCGTCTCGGGCATCGAATCGACGCCATATTGCTGTTTCATCAGCGGATTGATGAAACGCCAGCCGATCGTCGTGTCGAACATGGCGGCCTGGCGCGCGAATGCGCTGGTGGCCTTGCCCATCACGAACGGCGCACGCGTCATGCTTTCCACACCGCCCGCGATCATCAAGCGTGCCTCGCCAGCCTTGATCGCGCGCGCGGCCGTGCCGACGGCGTCCATGCCCGAGCCGCACAACCGGTTCAGCGTCGTGCCCGGCACGGCGGTCGGCAGGCCCGCGAGCAGCGCGGACATGCGCGCGACGTTGCGGTTGTCTTCGCCGGCCTGATTCGCGCAGCCATAGATCACGTCATCGATCGCCGACCAGTCGACGTTCTGGTTGCGTTCGATCAGCGCCTTGAGCGGTACCGCGCCGAGATCGTCGGCACGAACGTCTTTCAGGGCGCCGCCGTAGCGGCCGATGGGGGTGCGAATCGCGTCGCAGATGTAGGCGTCGGTCATGGGTGTGTCGATGTGCAACGAACCCGCCGGGTGGCGGATTCGTTCATGGTAGGGAATGTGGCGGCGTTTGCACGTCGGCCATTCGGGTTATGCAGTCGGGCCGACTTCCGCGGGCACTGCCTTCGGCGCAACATGGACACGGCTTTGCACCACGCGGAACCGGTTGGCGACGAACGCCGGGTCGGCCAGCGCCGCGTTGGCGGCCGGATTCGCACCGGTGCCGTGGAAGTCGGAGAACGCGGCCGACTGGTTGACGAACACACCACCCGTCAGGTTGATCGACAGCGCGACGCCGCCACGCACCGCCGCATCGTGCGCGGCGTCGAGGGTCTTCTCGTCGGTGCTGTAGACGGAGAGCGTCAGCGCGCCATGCTCCGCGGCGATTTCGCCGGCGAGATCGAGCGACTGGGCGGTCGAGTCGGTCGCGATCACGAACGAGATCGGGCCGAACCACTCCTGCGTGAATTTCGCGCGGTCGGCCACGTCGAGCTGCAGCACCAGCGGCGTGCGCACGCGCGCGTCGGCGAACGCCGGGTGCTGGAGCGTCTGGCTGTCGGCGAGCACGCGGCCGAGCTTGCGGGCGTCGTCGATGCGCGCGGTCACGCCGTCGTTCTGGATCGCGCCGATCAGTTCGACCGAGCGAGCCGGGTCGCCGGTCAGCTTCTGCACGGACACGGCGATCGCCTGCGCGACTTCGTCGAAGCTCGCGTGGCCGTCCGCCGTCCGGATGCCGTCGCGCGGCACGTAGATGTTCTGCGGTGCGGTGCACATTTGGCCGGAGTACAGCGCCAACGAGAACGCGATGTTCTTGGCCGCGGCCTTCAGGTCGTCGGTCGAGTCGATCACGATCTGGTTGACGCCGGCCTTCTCCGTATACACCTGGGCCTGATGGGCATGGCGTTCGAGCCACGTGCCGTTTTGCGTGCTGCCCGTGAAGTCGATCAGCTTGATTTCAGGACGCAGCGCGAGGTCCTGGACGAGGGCGCCGTCGTTCGGTTCGGTTGCGAGAAGCGTGACGACGTTCGGATCGAACCCGGCCTCGCGCAGCACGTCGCGGGCGATGCGAACCGTGATCGCGAGCGGCAGGATCGCACCCGGGTGGGGTTTGACGATCACCGTGTTGCCGGTCGCCAGGTCGGCGAACAGGCCGGGGTAGCCGTTCCAGGTCGGGAACGTGCAGCAGCCGAGCACGAGGCCGGTGCCGCGCGGGACGATCGTATAGCGCTTGTGCATCGCGAGCGGCGGGTTCTTGCCTTGCGGCTTTTCCCAGTGCGCATCGGCAGGGATGCGACGCAGTTCGTCCCACGCATAGGCGACCGCTTCGAGTGCGCGATCCTGCGCATGCGGGCCGCCGGCCTGGAACGCCATCATGAACGCCTGGCCCGTGGTGTGCATCACGCTGTAGGCAATCTCGAAGCTTGCACGGTTCAGCCGCGCAAGGATTTCGAGGCTGACGCCGATCCACGCGCTCGGGCCGGCTTCGCGCCATGCCCGCTGGGCAGCGGCCGCGGCTGCAATCAGCTCGTCGGGCGTCGATTTCGGATAGCGGATGCCGAGTGCGATCCCGTACGGCGACTGCTGCGCGCCGACGGTTCCGCCGGACGCCGGCTGGTCGAGCACGAACGTGTTGCCGAGGTGTGCTTTGAACGCCGCTTCACCTTCCGCGTTGGCGCTTTCCCCGTACACTTTGGGACTCGGCATCTCCGCGAACGGGCTCCAGTACCCGCGGCTCTCGATGGCGGCGAGGGCGTGTTTCAGCGTGTCTTCGTGCTTCGTGAACAGTGCATGGGTCATGACGGCAGCCTGATGGACGTTGAGAGGGATTGGATCGATTAATTAACCGACCGGTTGGTCGGAGAATGGTAGCATCAAACTATTCGCGTGTGCGAGGCGTTTCTCATTTCATTGATCGAGGAGAAATAGATGTCTTACGAGAACATCCTGGTGGAGACCCGGGGGCGTGTCGGGCTGGTCACGCTCAACCGCCCGAAGGCGCTCAATGCGCTGAACGATGCGTTGATGGATGAGTTGGGCGCTGCGCTGAAAGCGTTCGACGCGGACGACGAGATCGGCGCGATCGTCGTGACGGGGAGCGGGAAGGCATTCGCGGCCGGGGCCGACATCGGCATGATGGCCACCTATTCCTATATGGATGTGTACCGCGGCGACTACATCACGCGTAACTGGGAGACGGTCCGCGAGATCCGCAAGCCGATCATTGCTGCCGTGGCGGGGTTCGCGCTCGGCGGCGGCTGCGAGCTCGCGATGATGTGCGACATCATCTTCGCGGCGGATACAGCCAAGTTCGGCCAGCCCGAAATCAAGCTGGGCGTGATGCCGGGTGCGGGCGGCACGCAGCGCCTGCCGCGCGCGGTGTCGAAGGCGAAGGCGATGGACATGTGCCTGACCGCGCGCTTCATGGATGCGGCCGAGGCTGAGCGGGCCGGGCTCGTTTCGCGCGTGCTGCCGGCCGACAAGTTGCTCGACGAAGCGATTACCGCGGCGACGACGATCGCCGAGTTTTCGCTGCCGGCGGTCATGATGGTCAAGGAGTCGGTGAACCGTGCGTATGAGACGACGCTGGCCGAGGGCGTTCATTTCGAGCGTCGACTGTTCCATTCACTGTTTGCGACCGAAGATCAGAAGGAAGGGATGGCGGCATTCGTCGAGAAGCGGAAGCCGGTATTCAAGAACCGCTGATCCGGTGGCGACGGGTGTCGGTCGCCGGCAGGATCTCCTTGGTGCAACGAACCTCAAACCCCCGTGCGCGGCAGCGCACGGGGGTTTTTCAAAATATTTTCACAAAGGGGTTGCGTGGACAGGGGCGGGTGCTTAGAATCACGCCTCTTTCGCGCTAACGGAAACACGGCGCGGGAGGAAAGGGAAGCGGTGCTGACGAAGGTTGCTGTAGGAACCCCGGCGCACACGAAGTTGAACCCCTCGCCGTCGCAACGAAGCAGTTCAGAAAGTTGTTGACGAGCGAAGAAAGACGGTTCATAATTTCGCTTCTCTGCTGCTGAAAACGCAGCGCTGCTGAGAAACAGAAGGTTTCTCGCAGAATGCTCTTTAAAAATTAACAGCCGATAAGTGTGGGCGCTTGATGGCAGCGAGCTGATCTTCGGATCAGATAGCGAAAGTATCAAGAGTCTCACA
>NZ_JBEPLG010000013.1:0-185685 GCF_040545115.1 Burkholderia sp. 567 | reverse complement strand
CAGCCCCCACGCTCACTGCGTTCGCTGCCCCCCGAGGGGGCTGCAGCCTCCCTTGGGACGGCCCGGCGGGATGCAGAACAGCCCCCACGCTCACTACGTTCGCTGCCCCCCGAGGGGGCTGCAGCCTCCCTTGGGGCGGCCCGGCGGGAGACTGCGGCATGACCGCCCCGCTCTCGCTGTTCGTCACCGGCACCGACACCGAAATCGGCAAGACCTTCGTCTCGGCTGCGATGCTGCACGGCTTCGCGCGGCATGGCCTGCGCGCGGCCGCGCTGAAGCCCGTCGCGGCGGGCGCGTATGAACGCGACGGTGTCTGGCGCAACGAGGACGCCGACCAGCTCGACGCGGCCGCCAACGTCGTGCTGCCGCCCGAGCTGCGCACGCCGTTCCTGCTGAAGGCGCCCGCCGCGCCGCACATCGTCGCCGCGCAGGAAGGTGTGACGCTCGACATCGACACGATCGTCGCGAGCCACCGCGAAGCGCTGACGCGCGCGGACGTCGTCGTCGTCGAGGGCGTCGGCGGCTTCCGCGTGCCGCTCACCGACACGCAGGACACGGCCGATCTCGCGGTCGCGCTAGGCCTGCCGGTGGTGCTCGTCGTCGGCGTGCGGCTCGGCTGCATCAGCCATGCGCTGCTCACCGCCGACGCGATTCGCCAGCGCGGCCTCACGCTCGCCGGCTGGGTCGCGAACCACGTCGACCCGGCGATGTCGTTCCCCGACGAGAACGTCGCGACGATGCGCGACTGGCTCGCCCGCGAGCACGGCGCGCCGCTGCTCGGCCGCATTCCGCACATGAGCCCGGCCGCCCCCGAATCCGCCGCGGCGATGCTCGACATCGCCGCGCTCGTCGAGACGCTGCGCGCCGCGCAGCATTGACCCAACAGAAACAGATCCCCCGATCCCTCATCCCCGTCCAGGACAGGAAAACGATATGACCCAAGCCCAGACCGCCACCGTGCAACCCGACGCGATTCCCGTGGCCGCTCCGGCCTCGCAGCGCTGGCGCGTCGCCGACGTCGTCGCGCTGTTCGAGCTGCCGTTCAACGACCTGATCTTCCGCGCGCAGCAGGTGCATCGCGAACACTTCGACGCGAACGCGGTGCAGCTGTCGACGCTGCTGTCGATCAAGACGGGCGGCTGCGAGGAAGATTGCGGCTACTGCTCGCAATCGTCGCACCACGACACGGGCCTGAAGGCCGAGAAGCTGATGGACGTCGACGCGGTGCTCGACGCCGCGCGCGCGGCGAAGGCGAACGGCGCGAGCCGCTTCTGCATGGGCGCCGCATGGCGCAACCCGAAGGAGCGCCACATGCCGGCGCTGACCGAGATGGTGCGTGGCGTGAAGGAGCTCGGCCTCGAAACCTGCATGACGCTCGGCATGCTGGAAGACGAGCAGGCACAGGAACTCGCGAACGCGGGCCTCGACTACTACAACCACAACCTCGACACGTCGCCGGAGTTCTACGGCCAGGTGATCTCGACGCGCACCTACCAGGATCGGCTCGACACGCTCGACCGCGTGCGCGATGCAGGCATCAACGTGTGCTGCGGCGGCATCATCGGGATGGGCGAATCGCGCCGTGAACGCGCGGGCCTGATCTCGCAGCTCGCGAACCTGAACCCGTATCCGGATTCGGTCCCGATCAACAACCTCGTCGCGATCGAAGGCACGCCGCTCGAAGGCACCGCACCGCTCGACCCGTTCGAGTTCGTGCGCACGATCGCGGTTGCGCGGATCACGATGCCGAAGGCCGTCGTGCGCCTGTCGGCCGGCCGCGAGCAGCTCGACGACGGGCTGCAGGCGATGTGCTTCCTCGCCGGCGCGAACTCGATGTTCTACGGCGACCAGCTGCTGACGACGAGCAACCCGCAGTCGCAGAAGGATCGCGCGCTGTTCGAGCGCCTCGGCATCCGCGCGAGCGACGCGGACGCGATGCAGGCGAACGCGTAAACGGCAGCACCGCGTACCAACGAAAAAGCCGGGGCATGCCCCGGCTTTTTTTCACCTGATCGTCCGCGCCGGTCGCCCTGCGCATCGCGAAGCGTGCGCGTCACACGTGCGCCGCCGCGCCGTCGAGCGCCGCGCGCACGCGCTCGACCTGCTGGGCGTCGACGGGCGCCAGTACCTCGCCGCGCACCCGCACGCCCGAGCCGAAATGCACCGCGCGCACGCCGGTCGCGCGGACGAAATCGCCGACCGCATCGACCGTCAGCCCCGAGCCGGCCAGCACCGTGCAGGTCGAGCCGGCCGACTGCCGCACCATCCGCGTGATCGTCGCGACGGCGTCGAGCACCGACGGATGGCCGCCCGACGTCAGCACCGACGTGACGGCCGGCACGCGCAGCAGCGCGTCGAAGGCGGCGTTCAGGTCGCGCGACACGTCGAACGCGCGATGGAACGTCAGGTCGCGCCCGTCAGCGGCGGCCGCGATGCGGGCGAGCGCGTCGAGATCGACGTCGCCGCGCGCATCGAGCGCACCGAATACGACGCCGTTCGCGCCGGCCGCGACGGCCGCGCGCACGTCGCGTTCGATCACGCGCAGGTCGTCGGCGTCGTAGACGAACGACCGGCTGTGCGGTCGCACGATCACGTTGACCGGAATCGGCACCGCGGCCACGACGGCCTCGATCAGCCCGACGCTCGGCGTCAGGCCGCCTTCGGTGATCGCGGTCACGAGTTCGAGGCGGTCGGCCCCCGCGCGGGCGGCGGCCTTCGCATCGCCGACGGTCGTGGCGATCACTTCGAGGAGAACGGAGGAACGGGCGGTACGGTTCATCGGCGGCTCGCGAATCGTCAGGACAATTCGCGCATCCTAGCCGAGCGGCGTGATGGACGCCAGCCTCCCGGCCGTCGCGCCGTGAGTCGCGCGGTCGGTTACACCGTCAGTCGCGCCGCGCAAGCCACACGCCGACGAGTGCGGACAGGCCGATCACCACGGCGCCGGGCGCGAACCGGAACATCCGCGCGCTCACGTCCACGCCCTGCTGCTGCATCACCTCGACGATTCCCGGCGCCAGCAGGAGCGTCACCCAGCCGATCATCCCGAACGCGGTGGTCGCGGTTGCGATGAGCAGTGCGATGCCCGCGCCGCGCGCACGCGGCCGGAACGCGCCGGCGAATGCGCCCACGGCCAGGAGCACGGCCGACAACCCGAACAGCACGGCGACGGATACGATCATCGCCCCCGTATGGCCGAGCTTCATGAACGCCATCATCTGCGCGGAGATCACGCACATGCCCGCGATCGTGAACAGCACGATCGCGACCGCGTTGCGCATGACATTCATGCGCTCGCCTGGAAATACGCGGTCGCGGGGCGCCGGAACAGCAGGTAGACGAACAGCGCGAACAGCAGGAAGCCCGGAATCAGCACCACGAACATCGACGCCGGCATGTTGATGAACGAGAACGCGAAGCCGACCACGGCCGTCGCGATGTAGGCCTTGCGCGACCATTCGCGGCCCTTGAGGATCGCGATGCCGATCACGATGTTCACGACTTCGAGGATCACGCCGATGCCGAGCGTCGCCCAGACGGGCAGCAGGTAGTGCGACAGCAGCGCCTGGGTGGTCGGCATGCCGATCGTGAAGGGCGTATAGATGCACGTGATCGCGTTCGTCACGATGATGATCCACGCGAGAATGGTCAGCGAAATCGGTCTTTTCATTATGTTTTCCTTTTTATTCGCCGCCATGGTGGCCCCCGGGACGGCGCGCGCGGTCACGATGGCCGCGGTCGGGCCATTGTCGGGGAAGCACGCGGCGAACGCAACGGCCGCCCCGCGCCGGCTCGCTCCTCGCCTCAACGCCCGCCGGACGCCCGCGCTACGCGCCGCCGACCTCCTCGTCGACCCAGTCGATATCGCCGCACAGCACGTGCTGCGCGTCGCCGATGCGCACGGCCACCGACAGCGTCACGCACGGCTGCGCCTCGTTGATCGACAGGTACGGGCGCGTCACCTGCACGCGCCCCGGCTCGGCGATCGCCGTGCGGAAGTACGGCCGGCGCAGCCAGTTCGCGCCCTGCGCATCCGACAGCGGCGAGAAGCGCGCCTCGGCGAGCGCGCGGTCCGCGCGCAGCACGACGTTGCGGCCCGCCTGGCGGCCCCGCGCGTCGAGCAGGAAGCAGCGCGCGGCGGCGTCGAGCGCGAGGAAATTCCAGCACACCTCGTCGAGCGGCTCGCCGGCCGCCACCCGCTCGGCCGCGCGCTCGAACGCACGCAGGTACGGCGCGAGCCGCTGCGCGTCGCGCCGCTCGCGCGCTTCGGTCTGCGCACGAAAGCGCTCGGTCAGCTCGCCGATGCAGCCGGTGGCCGCCGCGCTGTCGGGCAGCCCGGGCGCCGGGCGGCCAAAGTAATAGCCCTGCACGAAATCGGCCTCGCACGACAGCGCGATCTGCGCGTCGTGCTCGGTCTCGATCCCTTCGACGAGCACGAGCTTGCCGGCCTCGTGCAGCAGCGTGACGAGCCCGTGCAGGATCGCGGTGAGCCCCGTGCGGTGCGCCGCGTGGGACAGCATGATCCGGTCGAGCTTCACGATGTCGGGGTTCAGTTGCCAGATCCGCTCGAGGTTCGAGTGGCCGGCGCCGAAATCGTCGAGCGCGATCAGGAAGCCCTGCGCGCGGAATTCGCGCACGGCGTCGGCGAGCCGCTCGACGTCTTCCGCGCGCTGTTCGAGCACTTCGAGCACGACGCGGCGCGGCGGCATGCCGATCCGCTTCAGGTTCGCGAGCAGCGCGGCGGCCTGGAACGGATCGGTGAGCACGCCCGGATGCACGTTGAGGAACAGCCACTCACGCTCGGCGCCGAGCAGCGCGAAGTTCTCGAGGTGCAGCGCCTGCGCGAGCCGGTCGAGCTGCAGCAGCTCGCCCTGGCGCGCGGCCTCGCCGAACACGTCGAGCGGCGACACCGCGCGATCGAGCGCGTCATGCGCGCGCAACAGCGCCTCGTAGCCCACCGCACGCTGATGCGACAAGCTGAAGATCGGCTGGAACACGGTCGTGAGCGACAGGTCGCGGTGACGCGTCGCCAGACGTTCGAGGCCTGAGCTCATCTCCCGCTCGAAACGATACGGCGACGCGGTGGCCGGCCGCTCCTGCTGCACGATCGTCATGGCTTCCTCCTGGCGGTGCAGCCGAACGCGGCGGTGGTTCGAGATGGCGCGCGCAATGTCATGGTCGAATCCTCGGTTGTCCGGCCGGTGCCGGACGGTACGCAAGCATCAAGCAAGCTTCGTGCAAGGGCTGAACACGCGCGCCACGCCTGCGTGCGGCGCCGCCGCACCAGTGTGGCGCGGGCCGGATGCACCGTTTGCGTGCACGCGCACCGGCGCACTCGAACGCGCCCGTCACGTCGTCACGCTAAACTCCGTCCGGTCGTTTCATTCTCCACAATTGCCGTATCGATGGAAATCGTCTTCACAGTCCTGATTCTGCTGCTCACCGTCGCGCTGTCCGGCGCGGCCACACGCGTGCTGCCGTTGCGGCTTCCGCTGCCGCTGATGCAGATCGCGTTCGGCGCGATGCTCGCGTGGCCGAAGCTCAACCTGCACGTCACGTTCGATCCCGAAATCTTCATGCTGCTGTTCATTCCGCCGCTGCTGTTCGCGGATGGCTGGCGGATTCCGAAACGCGAGCTGTACCTGCAGCGCCGCGCGATCCTGATGCTCGCGTTCGGGCTCGTGTTCATGACCGTACTCGCAGTCGGCTACTTCGCGCACTGGCTGATACCCGAGTTGCCGCTGCCGATCGCGTTCGCGCTCGCGGCCGTGCTGTCGCCCACCGACGCGGTCGCGCTGTCGGGCATCGCCGGCCGTGGCCGGATTCCGCCGCAACTGATGCACATCCTCGAAGGCGAGGCGCTGATGAACGACGCGTCGGGCCTCGTCGCGCTGAAGTTCGCGGTCGCGGCCGCGCTCACGGGCGTGTTCTCGCTGCGCGACGCGTCGATCACGTTCGTGATCGTCGCCGCCGGCGGCCTGGCGACGGGCGCGATCGTCGCGTGGCTGTTCAGCGCGCTGTCGACGCGCTTCCTGAACGCCGAGCAGGAAGGCGACCCGGCGCCCGGCATCGTGATGACGCTGCTCGTGCCGTTCGCCGCCTATCTGTTCGCCGAGCACCTCGACCTGTCGGGCGTGCTCGCGGCCGTGTCGGCCGGGATGATGATGAACTACACGAGCTTCTCCCGAAAAAGCACCGTCGCGTCGCGCGTGCGTGCCGAAAGCACGTGGGCGATGATCGAGTTCGTGTTCAACGGCATGGTGTTCATCATGCTCGGGCTGCAGCTGCCGCACATCATCGGCCGCGCGCTCGTCGACGCGCACCACACGAGCGACGCGCTCGTCGGCCGGATGATCTTCAACGTGTGCGCGATGATGCTCGCGCTGTATGCGATCCGCTTCCTGTGGGTCTGGCTGCTACGCTGGATCGCGAGCCGCCGCGCCGCGCGCCACGGCCTCGCGGGCACGATGGCCGGCATCCGCACGATCGCGGTGATGACGGTCGGCGGCGTGCGCGGCGCGGTCACGCTCGCGGGCGTGCTGTCGATCCCCGTCGCGCTGTCCGACGGCGCACCGCTGCCGGGGCGGGACACCGCGATCTTCGTCGCGTCGGCGGTGATACTCGGTTCGCTGATCGTCGCGGTGATCGGGCTGCCGTTGCTGCTGCGCGGCGTGCGCTCGACGCGCAACCCGCTCGCCGACGAGGAGCGCACCGCGCGCGCGGCCGCCGCGCAGGCCGCGATCCGCGCGATCGACTCGTCGCACGACGCGATCTCGGCCGATCTCGACGAATCGGGCGCCGCGCGCTGCGCGGACATTTCCGCGCGGGTGATGGACCAGTACCGCCGGCGCTTGGCCGCACTCGCCGAGGACGGCCCGACACCGCGCGCGGAAGCGAAGCAGACCGAGACGATGGAACTGCAGATGCGGATCGCGGCAGTGCGCGCGGAACGCTCGGTGCTGTACCGGCTGCGCGGCGAAAGCAAGATTTCCGACGAGACGCTGACGAAGCTGATTCGCGAGATCGACCTGTCGGAAACGGCGCTGTCGACGCGCAAGAAAGGCATCGTCTGACGCTGGGGCCGCGCAGCGGCCTGCTGCGACGCCCGTCGCATGCAACGCGGGACTAGACGTCTCCCTCTAGAAGCCGGCATTTAACCGGCGACATATTCAAAAAACTTAAACGAGACATCCGTATCCTGTGTTGCGGGCCGTCACGATACCGGCGCCCGCATGCGTGCCGGGCCTCGCAATTCCATCCGGCCCGCTCATCCCATGTGTCTTCCGCGAACGTCGAGGGCCGGACGCATTGATCCGGCGCGCGCGTATTTGGCCGCGCCCCATGCCTCTTTAATCGCAATCCTAATCAAAAACGCGGATGCCATTCTCCGCAAAACGAGTAAGCCCATGATCAAACCCATCTCGCTTCAGAGCCGCCGACGATTTCTGGCGCAAGGCACCGCCATGCTCGGCAGCGGCATGCTGTCCGCCTGCGGCGGCGATTCGATCGACTCCGACGCCTCGGCCCGCTTCGCCAACGACTTCGTGTGGGGCGTCGCCACCGCCGCGCCGCAAATCGAAAGCCGCGACGGCCGCGGGCGCAGCAACTGGGACGTGTTCGCCGACCAGCCCGGCACGATCGCCGACGGCTCGACGAATGCGCGCTGCATCGAATTCGAGAAACGCTACCCGGGCGATCTCTCGCTGCTCGCGAACGCGGGCGTGCAGGCATTCCGGTTCTCGACCGCGTGGCCGCGCGTGCAGCCGGACGGCCCCGGCGCGGCGAGCGAAGCGGGCCTCGCCACCTACGATCGCATGGTCGATGCGATGCTGGAGCGGCACCTCACGCCCTACCTGACGCTGTTTCACTGGGACATTCCGGTGTGGGCCGGCGATTTTCGCGATCGCGACATCGCGTACCGGCTGGCCGACTACGCGCAGCAGGTGTCGCGCCGGCTCGGCGACCGGGTCAAGCACTGGATGATGCTGAACGAGCCCAACGGCGTCGCGCTGTCCGGCTACGCGTACGGCGCGTCGCCGCCGCGCGCGCAGTCCATGGGGGCGATGTTCGCCGCGATCCATCACCAGAACCTCGCGCAGGGGCTGATGTTCCAGGCCGTGCGTTCGAACGTGCGCGGCGCGGCACAGATCGGCACCACGATCAGCGGGCGGCCGGTGCATGCGGCAACGAACACGGCCGCCGATCAGGCTGCCGCCGCGCAGTTCGACGCGATCTGGCATCGCGCGTTTCTCGACCCGCTGTACGGCAAGGGCTATCCGGCCGAGCTGCAGGCGGCGCTGGCGCCGCTCGTGCAGCCGGGCGACATGACGACGATCGCGGCGAACCCGGATTTTCTCGGCGTGCAGTATTACAACTGCTTCTACGTGAAGGCCGGCGCCAACGGCGCGGGCTTCGCGCTGGCCGCGAGCCCGGCGAACGAAACCCAGACGCTGGGATATCCGGTCGAGCCGTACGGGATGTCCGAGATGCTGCTGCGCGTGCACCGCGACTACGGCGCGCCGCGCATCGTCGTCACCGAGACCGGCTTCGCGATCGCCGAGCCCGCGCCGAGCGGCGGCATCGTCGACGACGGCCCGCGTATCGACTACCTCGCGAGCTACCTGAACGCCGCGCACGACGCGTATCGGCAGGGCGTGCGCCTCGGCGGGGTGTTCTACTGGGCCGGAATGGATAGCTGGGAGTGGTCCAGCGGCTTCGCGAAGAAATTCGGGCTGATCCACGTCGATCCGGCAACGCAGCAACGCGTGCCGAAACGCAGCCTCGCTTATTACTCGCGCTGCATCGCAGGTAATCGCGTCGCGTAAGGCGGCGCTGGCGCCGGCGCAGGCCGGCAGGCGGGCGAACCTACGCGCCCGCCTCCCCGCGGCGCCCCGCCAGCCGTCGCGCGGGCGCGTCGTTCCCCGTTCCCCCGCAGCGATTCCCCGCGCCGCGCGTTCGCGTTACTTCGCGACGACGACCGGAATGCCCTTCAGCATCCCCGCGCCCTTCATCTCGTCGAGCGCGTGCTGCACGGCCGCGCTCGTCGCCGCGTCGATGCCGAGCTGCAGCGCGAGCTCGCGCTCCGCACGCTTCACGCCGGCCAGATTGCGCACCTTCACGTGACCGAAGCCGCGCACGCGGGCGTGCAGGTCGGCCAGCTGCGCGACCTGCGCGGCATTGCCGGCGGTCAGCGCGGCGAGCGCGCGCGTGAGCGTCGTCTCGTAGTCGTCCGCGAGCGCGCGCTCCATCCTGCGCTCGGCCGTGCGGCCGAACGGATCGAGCCACGTGCCGCGCAGGCTGCGCACGCGGGCCAGCATGCCGAACACCGGCCACATCCACTGGCCGAACACGCGCTTCTTCGGCGCGCTGCCGTCGCGTCCCGCCTTCGCGACCGTCGGCGGCGCCAGGTTGAACTTCACGCGATAGTCCTGCCCCGGCACGCCTTCGAACTGCGCTTCGAGCGCCGTGCGGAATGCGCCGTCCGCATACAGCCGCGCGACCTCGTATTCGTCCTTCACCGCGAGCAGCCGATAGAACGTCGTCGCGACCGCACGCGTCACCGCATCGTCGCCCTTCGCGCGCGCCGCATTCACCAGCGCACGGTAGCGCTCGACGTAATGCGCGCCGCCGTATGCGTCGAGGCGCGCTTCGCGATCGGCGATCAGTTCGGCGAGCGTCTCCGGCGCGGCCTGCGTGGCCACCGTGTGACGCGCGTTCCACAGTGCATCGAGGCCCGCCGCATCGCCGGCCGCCATCCGGCCGATCGAGAACGCGAGCTTGTTCATCGGCACCGCGACGTTGTTCAGTTCGATCGCGCGCATCATCGCGGCGAGCGACACCGGCACGAGGCCGAGCTGCCACGCGTAGCCGAGCATCAGGATGTTCGCGCCGATCGAGTCGCCCAGGAATTTCGCGGCGAGCGCCTGCGCGTCGCAGCTCGACAGGTAGCCGTCGCCGGCCGCGTGATGCATCTTCTCGAGCAGCGCATCCGCGTGCAGGTTCGCGTCGGGATCCTGCACGAACGACGCGTTCGGAATCCGGTGCGTGTTGACGACGATCCGCGAACGCTCGTGGCGCACCGTCTGCAGCGCCTCGGCACTCGCGCCGACGACCATGTCGCACGCGAGCAGCACGTCGGCCTGCTGCGTGTCGATGCGCACCTGGTTCAGCCACTGGTCGCTCGACGCGATCCGCACGAACGACAGCACCGAGCCGCCCTTCTGCGCGAAGCCCATGAAGTCGAGCACCGATGCGCTCTTGCCCTCGAGATGCGCGGCCATGCTGATCAGCGCGCCGACCGTCACGACGCCCGTGCCGCCCACGCCCGTCACGAGCATGTCGAACGGCGCCGCGTCGAGATGCGTCGCCGGCACCGGCAGCGCGTCGACGCGCGCGGCGAGCGCCGCTTCGTCGAACGCCGCGCCCGCGGCCTTCTTCAGCGCCGCGCCTTCGACCGTCACGAAGCTCGGGCAGAAGCCGTTCACGCACGAGTAGTCCTTGTTGCACGACGACTGGTCGATGCGGCGCTTGCGGCCGAGCGGCGTCTCGAGCGGCTCGACCGACAGGCAGTTCGACTGCACGCCGCAGTCGCCGCAGCCTTCGCACACCGCGTCGTTGATGAACAGGCGCTTGTCCGGGTCGGGGAACTCGCCCTTCTTGCGACGGCGACGCTTCTCGGCCGCACAGGTCTGGTCGTAGATCAGCACGGTGACGCCCGGCGTCTCGCGCAGCTCGCGCTGCACGGTGTCGAGCTCGCTGCGGTGATGGAACGTCGTGCCGGCCGGGAACTGCCCGTGATGGCCGTCGTACTTCTCCGGTTCGTCGGACACCACGACGAAGCGCGACACGCCCTCCGCCTCGACCTGCCGCGCGATCTGCGGCACCGAGATGCTGCCGTCGACCGGCTGGCCGCCCGTCATCGCGACCGCGTCGTTGTAGAGGATCTTGTAGGTGATGTTCGCCTTCGCGGCGACCGCCTGGCGGATCGCGAGGATGCCCGAGTGGAAGTAGGTGCCGTCGCCGAGGTTCTGGAACACGTGCTTCGTGTTGGTGAACATCGCGTGCGCGGCCCAGTCGACGCCCTCGCCGCCCATCTGGATCAGGCCCGTCGTGTCGCGCTCCATCCACGACGCCATGAAATGGCAGCCGATGCCGGCCTGCGCGATCGAGCCTTCCGGCACCTTCGTCGACGTGTTGTGCGGGCAGCCCGAGCAGAAGTACGGCGTGCGCTTCACCGCGTCCGCTTCGTTGGACAGGATCCGCGGCGCGACGAGATCGACGACGCGTTCGCGGCGATCGAGCGCCGGCTTGTGGCGCGCGAGCCATTCGGCGAACACCGGCAGGATCCGCGACGGCCGCAGCTCGCCGAGTTCGGACAACAGGCAGGCACCCTGCGCATCGTGCTTGCCGAGCACGCGCGGGCGGGCGCCGTCCGCGCGGTTGTACAGGTAGTCCTTGATCTGCTGCTCGATGACGGGGCCCTTCTCCTCGATCACCAGCACTTCGGCGAGCCCGTCGACGAAGGTCTCGATGCGCGTCATCTCGAGCGGATACGACAGGCCGACCTTGTAGATCCGCACGCCGGCCGCGTCGAGGTCGGCCACCGTCAGGTCGAGACGGCGCAGCGCCTCCATCAGGTCGAGGTGCGCCTTGCCGCAGGTGACGATGCCGACGTTCGCCTGCGCGCTCGGGGCGATCCACTTGTCGATGCTGTTGGTACGCGCGAAGTGGCGCACCGCGTCGAGCTTCGCGGCGAGGCGCGCCTCGATCGTGAGGCTCGGCAGGTCGGGCCAGCGGTTGTGCAGGCCGCCCGCCGGCGGAGTGAAGCCTGCCGGCGCCGGCCATTGCGTCTGCAGCGCGTCGAGATCGACGGTCGAGCCGGACTCGACCGTCTCCGAGATCGCCTTGAAACCGACCCATGCGCCCGAATAGCGCGACAGCGCCCAGCCGTACAGGCCGAACTCGAGCATGTCGGCGATGTTCGACGGGTTCACGACCGGCATGTGCCACGCGATCATCGCGAAGTCGCTCTGGTGCGGCATCGACGACGACACGCAGCCATGGTCGTCGCCCGCCACCACCAGCACGCCGCCGTGCGGCGACGAACCGTACGCGTTGCCGTGCTTGAGCGCGTCGCCGGCGCGGTCGACGCCGGGGCCCTTGCCGTACCACATCGCGTACACGCCATCGACGGTGCGCTCCGGGTCGGCCTCGACGCGCTGCGTGCCGAGCACCGCGGTGCCGCCGAGTTCCTCGTTGATCGCGGGCAGAAAGCGCACGCCGCTGCCGTCGAGCAGTTTCTGCGCCTTCCACAGCTGCTGGTCGACCATCCCGAGCGGCGAGCCACGGTAGCCGCTGACGAAGCCGGCCGTGTTGAGTCCCTGCGCGACGTCGGACGCGCGCTGCATCAGCAACAGGCGGACCAGCGCCTGCGTGCCGGTGAGGAAGATCCGGCCGCGCGTGGCGGTCAGGTTGTCGGTCAGACGATAGTCGGATAGAGCGGGCGTACCGTCGACAGGCAGGCGGGCGGTCATGGGGGATGTCTCCTGATTGTGCTGTTCTGGGCCGCGCACCGGGGCGTCGGGCGACGCCGGCCGGAGGCGGCTGGATGGCTCTATTTTTTCGCGGGGACGCGAGAAAGTTTTTTCTCATCTTGCTCGGCAGGTGCAGAAGTGAGAAAAACTGCGCAGGTTTTGGGCGGGAATTGAGAGAGTTTTCGCGCGGGGTGGTGGGGGGCGGGTGGGGGCGGTCGGGGTGGGTGGGCGCTTGCGTCGAAATGGTGGGGGACGAGCGGGACGCGGGGCGCGGGCGCGACGGCGAGCGCTCGCGGCCCGTGCGACAAGGGTTTGGGCGCGAAACGGCCGCGCGCTCACCGATGGAATGCACAGCGTTCGGATTGGTTGCGGGCGCTGGATGTCCACAACGCCGGGGGGTTGCCGGCCGAGTTGGTGATCGCGCTCACCGTTCGGTCGCACAGGGTTTCGAGTCGCGTCAGGTGCCGGATGTCCACACCTCGATCGGTCCGCCGCTCATGTGGATGCCAATGCTCACCGTCGAAATCCACAGCGCGACGAGTCGATGCCGGCAGGAGATATCCACACCGCCGCATCCCTGCTTCGCCGCTGCGACGTTCGTCCTCACCTTTCGGATGCACAGGGTCGTGAGTCGATTCGGCGGCAGGATATCCACATCTCCGTCCGGCCTTGGTGCGTGCGGTTGCGCGGTCGAACGGCGCGCCAATCCGGGTGTGGATATCGCCGCCCGCGGACACTCCGAACCCTGTGAATTTCGACAGTGAGCATCGGCAGAGCTCGAACAACGGTGCCGATTCGAGTGTGGACAGCTCGCTCCGCAACGACTCCAAACGCTGTGAATTTCGACGGTGAGCCTCGGCAGCGCTCGAACAACGGTGCCGATTCGGGTGTGGACAGCCCGCTTCGCGACGACTCGAAACACTGTGAATTTCGATGGTGAGGGACGGCACGCGCTCGAACGAGGGTGTCGATTCGGGTGCGGACAGCTCGTTCCGCGACGACTCGCAACACTGTGAATTCCATTGGTGAGCGGCGGCGCGACGATCGAACGAGGGCGCCGATTCGGGTGTGGACAGCCCAACCCGGGACCAGTCGAGACGCTGTGAAATTCAACGGTGAGCGTGGCCATTCTGTCGCGCGAAGGCGCCGCTTCGGCGCGAATAGCCGCGCTCGCAACCACTCTGCGCACCGTGGATCCGGATTCGCGCAGACACGGCAGAGCCGCATGCACGCGCCCTCACCGCTTAAATACACAGGACGTCGACGGGCTTCCGCGGCCAGCTATCCACATCGCGGCGCATAGACGCGAACGGCACGCGCGATCCCGAGTGCGGTTAGAATGCGCGACCCTCGAAACCGTGTCGACGATCGGAAACGGGCACGCGGCTCGATCTGCCGCCGACGCTCACCATTGAAATACACAGCGCTTCGAGTGAATTCGGCTGCGAGATATCCGCACCGTGATACGGGTCCGGATCTATCACCAATCCGCGCGTGCCGTTAGAATGCGCGGCGCCCCCGAATCTCGCGCGACACCCACGCGACTCGCGGAGGTCCTCACCGGGCAAGCCTCGCGCGCGATCGGTCACCGACGCCCACCATCGAAATACACAGCGCTTCGAGTGAATTCGGCTGCGAGATATCCACACCGTGATACGGGTCCGGATCTATCGCCAATCCGCCCGTGCCGTTAGAATGCGCGGCGCCCCGAATTCTCGCGCGACACCCGCGCGATGCCTCGAAATCCGCACCAGGCAAGCCTCACGCTCATCGGCCGCCGACGCTCACCATTGAAATACACAGTGCTTCGAGTGAATTTGGGTGCGAGATATCCACACCGCGATACGCGTCCGGATCTATCGCCGATCCGCGCGTGCCGTTAGAATGCGCGGCGCATCGAATTCTCGCGCGACACCCGCTCGACTCCCGGAAGCCCGCACCAGGCAAGCCTCACCCGCAATCGGTCGCCGATGCTCACCCTTCGAAAGCACAGCATTTTTCGTCGTTCGGGGCCGCGGTTGTCCACACCCTGCGTCACGCTCACCGATGCAAATCACAGCGTGCCGAGTGATTTGAAGGCGGGATATCCACAACCGACGCCGCGCAGGGATGTGCGGCCCGCGCATCGGCAACGTCGGCTCATGCACCTGCCCGCAGTCGGTGTCGAGTGCCGGGAAGCCCCGCCGATTCTGCCTCTGGCTACACACTCACCTTTCGTATCCACAGCGTTTCGAGTGGCCGGAAGGGCCGGTTGTCCACATGCGCGCCGCCGCGGGACAGTCCCGCAGGCGCCGTCACTCGGCAATCGAGCGAATGATCCGCGCCGGGTTTCCGCCGACCAGCGTATTCGGCGGAACGTCGCGCGTCACGACGGAACCCGCGCCGACGACCGAATTCTCGCCGACCGTCACACCGCCGATGATCGTCGCGCCTGCGCCAATCCACACGTTGTTTCCGATCACGATCGGCCGCGCGACGACGAAGTCGCGCCGGCGGGACGGCTCGACCGGATGGCCCGACGTGATGAGGCTGACGTTCGGCCCGACCATCACGTCGTCGCCGATGTCGAGGCCGCCGAGGTCATAGAACGTGCAGTTCTGGTTGACGAACACGTTGCGGCCGATTCGTGTGTCGCCACCGCCTGTCGCGTAGAACGGCGGGATCAGCATGAAGCCGTCGTCCAGCGGCTTGCCGATCAGTTCTCCGAACAAGGTGCGGACTTCGGGCGCGTCATCGAACGTCAGACGGTTGAGCCGGGCGACGATTGCCATCGTTCGCGCAAGCTCGGCACGCATCGCGGCCGATTCCGGCGTGCGCCGGGGAATGATCGTGGTGCGATCGTGGTTCGCCATTCGTTGCTGTTCTCCGTGTGCGATCGAATCGGCATGCGGTGCAGGCGATTCCGTGGTCGTGAATTCCAGGATTCGGGCGATCCGCGCCAGATGACCCGGTTTCCGCGTTTCATTGTCCGTCGACGACCATCGTCCGGGTCTCATGCGCCGGTGCGCAGACGCGGCCCAAAGGTCGCCATAACCCTGTAGTCGCGCTCGTTTCCAGCCAAGCAATCTTTCGTCAATTCATAACTAGTTAATTTATGACTAGTTAAATTATGAACTACCGCCGCATGGGGCTCTGCGGGAATTTCTCCGCCCCATTCCCAACCCATCGAACCCGCGCGCCACGCCGTCCGCCACCGAGCCATCATCCGCCGCGCGCACCGCTCGCCCCTGTCCGAACCTCTCCCGCTCGGGTACGCTTGAGCATCCCCCGAACCGACACGCACATCCAAAAGCGGAGGCGCGATGAAGCTCTACTACTGGCCCAAAACCCGGGCATTCCGGGCGCTGTGGATGCTGGAGGAAATCGGCGCCGTCTACGAGCTCGTGCCGATCGACCTGCGTTCGCACGAGCAGGGCAGCGACGCGTTCGTCCAGGTCAATCCGATGGCCAAGCTGCCCGCGCTCGACGACGGCAGCGAGCCGTTCGCCGAATCGGGCGCGGTGCTGCTCTATCTCGCCGATCGCTGCCCGGGCGCCGGGCTCGGCATCGCGCCCGACGATCCGCTGCGCGGCCGCTTCCTGCAGTGGATGTTCTTCACACCCACCTGCCTCGAACCGGCGATGGCCGAGAAATTCACCGGCGCGTCGGGCAATCCGGTCGCGTTCGGCTGGGGCAACATCACGCGGGTGCAACGCGCGCTCGCGCAAACGCTCGCCCACAGCCGCTGGCTCGTCGGCGACCGCTTCACCGCGGCCGACCTGCTGCTCGCCAGCACGCTGAAGATCGCGTTCGACGCGCACCTGCTGCCGCACGAAGGCGTGCTCGGCGACTACGTCACGCGCGCCGAGGACCGCGACGGCCATCGCCGCGCGATGGCGGTCGAACAACGCGAAGCGTCACGTCTGCTGCATCCGTGACGCGTGCGCGGCGCGCGGTCGGTGGCGGCGGTTGCGGCGGCCGCATCCGCGCACCGGCGCCCGTTAGCGCCGGTCGCCAACGTCATGCAGCGGGCCCGGACGCCTGCGCCGCCGGGCCGCTCTCGATCACACCCGGCGAACCGCGTTCGTCGCTCTCGGCGTCGACCGGCACGACCTCGTGAAAATGCGTGTAGTCGATATGCGTGATGCCGTCTTCGTCATGCATCAGGTCGACATAGCGGTGACGCCAGCGGATGTCCGCATGCGTCCATGAGTAGCGCGCCTGCATGACCTGCGCGGTCGTCTCGTCCGAGCCCTCGATCGTGATCAGCAGCGTCGCGTCGCGCGCGGCGAGCGATTCGGCCGTCTCGCCGAACAGCGGGCTCGTTTCGTCGATCACGTGCATCAGGTTCCAGCCGAGCAGGAAGATCGGATGCTCGCTGCGCACGAGCGGCAGGTCGTGGATCTTGCGCAGCGTATAACCCTCGTGCGTCCCCTCGACGCGCATCAGCCGCAGCTTGGCCTGCGCTTCGGCGATCACGTTCTGGCGCGCATTCGCGGCACGCACCATCAGCGTCATCCGCCCGTTCAGCGGGCGCACGATCGCCAGCCGCGCGAACAGGATCTTCGCCTGCGGCCGCGAAAACCGCGCGAACACGAGCCCGGTCGCCAGCGCGATGCCCGACATCCCGATGAAGATCTCGAAGGTCGAGACCACGTGCGCGTAGACGGTCTGCGGATGCATGTCGCCGTAGCCGACCGTCGCGAGCGTCTCGACGCTGAAGAAGAACGCGCCGACGAAGCCGGCCGGCGACTGGTTCGCGATCGCGTCGTGGCCAAGCAGGTAGAGCGCCGCGAAGCCGCCGTTGAGCAGCAGGAACAGTATCGCGAGCGACAGGAAGAATACGGGCCAGCTCACCGTCAGCGCACGGTGATAGAGGTCGCGCCAGCCAAGCGGCGGCATCCCGTATGCGACAACGGGGCGGGTACCCGACCAGAGCTTGCGGCCACGGCCGCGGGAAGCTGGGGAGGACGAATCGACGTTCATCGCGCGAGGCCGGAAGCAAGAAGGCGATGAGCGTAGCACGCGGGGCGGCGGCGGGGAATGCGCGCAGCGATGCGGGGCGGCGTTGCGCGTGCGGCGCGAGCGATGCGTAGCGGCCTTGCGCGTGCGGCGCGAGCGATGCGCAGCGGCCTTGCGCGTGCCGGCGCGAAAAAAAGCCGGCCGCATCGGCGGCCGGCTGCGCGGTCATCCTGCCGGCACGCGCGCGGCGTCCGGCGTGCCGCCTACTTGCGGTCGACAATCACGCGATCGAACGTGCCGCCGTCGGCGAAGTGGGTTTTCTGCGCATTCGCCCAGCTGCCGAAAACCTGCTCGACGCTGAACGTCTTCAGCGGCTTGAACTCGACCGCATGCTTCTTCAGCACGTTCGCGTCGCGCGGGCGCAGATGGTGCTGCGCGATGATCTCCTGCGCCTGCGGCGTGTACAGATAGTCGAGATACGCCTGCGCGATCTTGCGCGTGCCCTTCTTGTCGGCGACCTTGTCGACGACGGCGACGGGCGGCTCCGCGAGGATGCTCGCCGACGGGTACACGGCGTCGAATTCCGCCCCCGACGCGCCCGTGTCCATCAGCGCGACTTCGTTCTCGAACGTGACGAGCACGTCGCCGATGCCGCGCTGCGTGAAGGTCGTCGTCGCGCCGCGGCCGCCCGAGTCGAGCACCGGCACGTTGCGGAAGATCGCCTTCTCGAAGTCGAGCGCCTGCTGGTCGGTCGCGCCCTTCTGCTTCTGGTAGCCCCACGCGGCGAGATACGCGTAGCGGCCGTTGCCGGACGTCTTCGGGTTCGCGATGACCACCTGTACGCCCGGCTTCGCGAGATCGCTCCAGTCCCTGATCGCCTTCGGGTTGCCCTTGCGCACGAGGAACACCATCGTCGTCGAGTACGGCGAGCTGCTGTCGGGGAAGCGCGCACGCCAGTCCTTCGGCAGCAACTGGCCGCGCTCGGCGAGCAGGTCGATGTCGTTCGGCTGGTTCATCGTCACGACATCGGCCTGCAGCCCCTGCAGTACCGACAGCGCCTGCGCGCTCGACGCGCCGTGCGACTGCTTGATCGTCACGGTTTCGCCGGTCTGCTGCTTGTACGCGGCGGCGAAGCCCGAGTTGATGTCCTTGTACAGTTCGCGCGTCACGTCGTACGACACGTTCAGGATCGACGTGTCCGCATGCGCGGCCGTTGCCGCCACGACCAGCGCCGCCGCGGTGCCCGTGTGCAGCCAGCGACCGATCCCCTTGATGCTTGCCATCGTGATATGCCCCGTTCCAGTGGTGTTGAAGGTGCGTGACGGCACGCGTGCGCGCTGTCATCGAAACGTAAGCGGGCATTCTAGCGGCCAGGCGTCGCGCGCCTTCCAATCTGTCGTGGAAAGCAAATCTCGAATTCTGCTAACCGGCGCATGCACGCTCGCGTGCGCGCCGGCTCCGATGTTAAGATCGCCGCTCAGCCCTTTTCACGGTTCATCCATGTCCGCTGCCCTGCGCTCGTCGTCGATCCTTGCCGCCATCGCGGCAGGTGCGCGCGCGGCCGGGCTGAAACTGAAAAAACGACTCCTCGACTGACGGGGACGTCGCGTCCCGTCAGGCGAATGCCGGACGGGATGCCCGCAGGTCGTTTCTTTTTCCTTGCTCGCACGCCTCGCTCCGGCACCTCGCCGGCGGAACGGTTCCTTCCCACTCCGTTTCCACCATGAGGCTTTGCATGCACACACGTTTCGAAGGTATCTGGCTGCCCATCATCACGCCGTTCCATGACGGCGAGGTCGACCACGGCGCGCTCGCGCGACTCGCGCGCCACTATGCGGCGGCCGGTATCGCGGGTTTCGTCGCGGGCGCGACGACCGGTGAAGGCGTGCTGCTCGACGCGCGCGAACAGGACGCCGTGTTCGCGACGCTGCGCGACGCGGTGCCCGATCTGCCGGTCGTCGTCGGGCTCACCGCGAGCGCGACGCACTTCGCGGCCGCCCGCGCACGCGAGCTCGCCGCGCTGCGGCCCGACGGGCTGCTCGTCACGCCGCCCGTCTACGTTCGGCCGACGCAGGACGGCATCCGCCGCCACGTGGAAGCGATCGTCGACGCGGCCGACCTGCCCGTCCTCGTCTACAACATCCCGTACCGCACCGGCGTAAACGTCGAACTCGAGACGCTGCAGGCGCTCGCGCGCGACCCACGCGTCGCGGGCATCAAGGAGTGCGGCGGCACGCTCGACCGGATGAGCCGGCTCGTGCACGACACGCCGCTCGCGATCCTTTCCGGCGACGACAACCAGAACTTCGCCGCGCTGTGCGCCGGCGCGCATGGCGCGATCGCGAGCAGCGCGCATGTACTGCCCGAGTGGCACGTGCGCATCCATGCGCTACTGCGCGACGGCCGGCTCGCCGACGCGCGCGAGCTGTCGGTCGCGCTGCAGCCGCTGGTCGCGGCGCTGTTCGCGGAGCCGAATCCGGCCCCCGTGAAGGCGGTGCTGGCCGCGCAGGGGTGGTGCGAGGACGGGTTGCGGCTGCCGTTCGTGCCGGCGAGCGACGGGATGCGGGACAGGCTGGCCGAAATTCTCGCCACGCTCGGGGCAATCGCGCCGGACAGCGCCGTCGCATAGGCCGCGGCGCGACGCGCGGGGCGGACGATGGGCGAATTTTCGCCAGATTGTTTCAAACCGTCAGAACGACAGACAGGCCGTACCGCGCAAGCTGGGCGTCGGCCGTGACGAGTTGCAGCGGTTCATGCCGAGCCTGCGCGACGAGCAAGCGATCGAATGGGTCGCGATGGTGGTGCGGTAAATCACGCACCGCCGCCCCATGCACGGCGCGAACCGGCAGTTCGCGCACTCCGCTCGTACTGATTGAGTCGATCAATCTGCCCACGTCGATGTCGAGTTTCCCGAGGCCAGCCTTGATGGCGGCCTCCCAGATACTCGCGCTGCTGACGAAGCGCTCATCCGCACCCGCGATCAGCTTGCGCGCCCGCGCGCTAAGCTTTGGGTCGTTGGTCACGATCCACAAGAAGATGTGCGTATCGAGCAACAGGCGCATCAGCGTCCCTCGAACGCATCCAGCAGATACGCCGGCAACGGTGCGTCGAAATCATCCGCGATCCACGCCTGACCTTGTAGAACGCCGAAGCGAATGGGCAACTTTGCCGACCCGACTGAATCGACGTGAGTATCGTCAGCCGGGCTCGATACGTCGCCTTGCTGCGATGGACCGATCGCAATGCCGTTAGGCAGGTTCGCGTCTTGCATGATGACCTCCGTTTCAGGTGTCCATCACTGTAGTCCCGTTCGCCTGATCGCTCCATTCGGCCGATCGGCAGAGGCGTGCCGACGCATACCGAGCCGCGGCTCCGGTACGTTCCGTTACACCGCAAGCATCGCCACCTCAGCCTGCGTCGCGTCCCGCACCGCCTGCGTGACGATCCGCGCGAGCCGCTCGACGGTCGGGGTCGCCGACGACGTGCGCCGCAGCAGCATCAGCGGCAGGCTCGGCAGTTCGGGCAGCCCGAACGACGCCGCGTCGAGCACGCGCACCGACGCGGGCAGCCCATAATGCGAGCGCACCGTCAGCCCGAGGCCGGCTGACGCCGCGGCCCACAGCCCGGCCAGGCTCGGCGTCGTGAACGCGACGCGCCACGGCACGCCCGCGCGGTCGAGCGCGTCGGTCGCCGCGCCGAAGAACCGGCACGGCCGGTCGAACACAACGAGCGGCAGCGGCTCGCCCGACGCGCGCATCACACGCAGGCTCGCATCGCCGTCGTCAGCCGCATCCGCCGGGCCGCCACCGTCCGGCACGCCGAAACCTGCGGCCCCGACCGCCGCGATCCACTGCATCGGCACCTGCGCGATCGCGTCGCTGTCGATGCCCGCGCGCGACACGAGCGTCGCCGACGCCGGGTCGCCCCACACCAGCGCGAGATCGAGCTGGTTCGCGTCGAGCCGCTCGAGCAATTCGGCATTGCGCGCGACGCGCGCCTCGATCCTCACCTTCGGATGCGCACGCGCAAAACGCCCGAGCACGTCCGGCAGGATCGCCTCGCCGAAATCCTCCTGCAGGCCGACCCGCACCCAGCCGTCGAGATTCACGCCGCGCACCGCTGCAGCCGCTTCGTCGTTCAGTTCGATCATCCGCCGCGCATAGCGCAGCATCGCGTCGCCGGCGTCGGTCAGCGCGAGCCCGCGCCCGGCCTTCACGAACAGCGGCGTGCCGGCCTGCTCCTCGAGCTTGCGGATCTGCGCGCTCACCGCCGACGACGAACGCGCGACGCGATCGGCAGCCTTCGCGAAGCTGCCGAGATCCACGCCCGCGACCAGGCTGCGCAGCGCCGCGACGTCGAAGTTCGGCCGGGCCAGCGCGGCGTCGGGTGCCGCGACCGGCGCCGCGCCATCGGCATTGTGTTGTCCGGACATCTCAATCATCCCGTTTTATCGAACGATTCATCAAAAACTTTCCGATTTTCAGGATGAATGTAGGTCGCCACACTGGTGATGTCAATTTCCGAACGGGCTTCTGTCGCCATGGATACCTCCTGCCTCGCTTCCCCGTCCTCGCCCGCGCACGACGCGCGCGGCCCGGCCCATCGCTGGCGCGTGCTCGCGGCCGGCGTCGCCGCGAACATGAGCTTTTCCACCGCCGCGGCCGGCATTCCGACCACCGCCGTGTGGATGCGCTCGGCCTATCACCTCGACAACGGCGCGCTCGGCCTCGTGCTCGGCGCGCTCGGCTTCGGCGTCGCGCTGTCGGAGCTGCCGTGGGGAATCGCCGCCGACCGTTTCGGCGACCGTCGCGTACTGCTCACCGGCCTCGTCGCGACGGCCGCGATGCTGGCGCTGATGGTGATCACGATCGTCCCGAGCGCGCACACGGTGCCGCCGCTGATGCGCGTCGTCGCGGCGATGTGCTGCGTCGGCCTGCTCGGCGGCAGCGTGAACGGCTCGAGCGGACGCGCGGTGATGCGCTGGTTCGGCGAGCGCGAACGCGGGCTCGCGATGAGCATCCGCCAGACGGCCGTGCCGCTCGGCGGCGGCGTCGGCGCGGCGCTGCTGCCGTCGCTCGCGTCGCATGCCGGCTTCGCCGCGGTGTACGGCGCGCTGATGCTGCTGTGTGCCGGATCGGCCGCGCTGACGTGGCGCTGGCTGCACGAACCGCCCCACGCGCCGGGCGCCGCGCACGGACCCGCGGCACACCGCCCCGCCGCGCAGCAACCGCCGGCCGCGGCCGCGCGCAGCCCGCTCGCGAGCGGTCGCGTGTGGCGCATCGTGCTCGGCATCGGCGCGCTGTGTGCGCCGCAGTTCGCGGTGCTCACGTTCGCGACCGTGTTCCTGCACGATTTCGGCCGGCTCGGCCTCGCCGGCATCAGCGCGGCGATGGTCGCGCTGCAGGTCGGCGCGATGGTGATGCGCGTCTGGAGCGGGCGTCATACCGACCGGCACGGCAACCGGCGTGCGTATCTGCGCGGGTCGGTGTGCGTCGCGGCCGGATCGTTCGCGCTGCTCGCAGCCGCGACCGCCGGCAGCCCGCATGTGCCGCTCGCCGCGATCGTCGCGATTCTCGTGTTCGCCGGCATCTGCGTGTCGGCGTGGCACGGCGTCGCGTACACCGAACTCGCGACGCTCGCGGGCGCGAACCATGCGGGCACCGCGCTCGGGATGGCGAACACGATCGTCTATCTCGGGCTGTTCGCCACGCCGCTCGCGATTCCGCCGCTGCTCGCCGTCAGTTCGTGGAGCGTGGTCTGGCTCGCCGCCGCGCTGATCGCGGGCGCGACGTACCCGCTGTTTTCCCGCTAGCGGGGGCCGGCGCGCCGCCGGCTTGCCGGACCCGCACGGGCCTTCAGAACGTGTACACGGCCGACAGCATCGCCGAGCGGCCGTCGCCGAGCTCGACCGCGGACGATCGCGATTCGCTCCCCGACACCTGCCGCACGCGTTCGACATACGCACGATCGAACAGGTTGTCGACGTTCAGCTGGAAGCGCAGCCGGCGGCTCACCTCGTAGCCGGCCATCAGGCTGTGCACCCAGTACGCGCCAAGCTGGCCGTCGCCTTGCGACGTCACGTTGCGCCGGCCGACGAAGTGCGAACCGTAGCCCATCGTCCAGCCCGCCGGCAATCGATAGGTCGTCCACACGTTGAACGCGTGCCGCGGCGTGTTGCCGAGCGCCTGGCCCTCGCGGCGCGGCGTGGCCGGCGAACTGAGCGTGACGCTCGCCAGATACGTGTAGTTCGCGAACAAGTCCCAGCGCGGCGTCACCTTGCCGGCGGCACCGAGTTCGACGCCGCGCACGCGCTGGCGGCCCACGAGCGCGTAGCCGCCGTCGGCCATTCGTTCGCGCGCATTCTTCTTTTCGGTCTGGAACAGCGCGCCGTTCAGCGCGATGCCCGCGAGCCCTTCCCATTTCGCGCCGAGCTCGAAGCTCTCGTTTTTCTCGGGGGCGAGCGCGCCGGTCGCCGCGCTCACGCCGGACCCGGTGGTCACGAGAAATTCGGCGGACGGGTTGAACGACGTGCCATAGGCGAAATACGCGCGACCGTTATCGGTCGGCTTGAACACGAGGGCCGCGCGCGTGCTCAGATGACGGTCGTCGCTGTCCGCGCGCTCGGTCGGTTTGCCGGCCGGCGTACTTTCCGCCCAGCCGTCGATCCAGTCGTGCCGCAGCCCGACGTCGACGTCCCAATTACGGCCGAGCGAGATCGTGTCGAACGCGTACAGCGCCTTCACGACGAGCGCCGTGTCGTTGCGCGCGCTGTCCTGCCGCCGCGCGGGCCCTTGCCAGACGCCCGGCGGCGCGGCGAGCGCGAAACCGTCGGCCGGATAGAAGCGGTTGAGCCCGTACGAATAGGTCGTGCGGCCGTACGTTTCCCGCGAGATCTCGAAGCCGGTGACGAGCGTGTGCCCGATCCCGAGCGTCGCGAACTCGCTCGTGATGTTCGTCTGGTTCGCCCACATCGCGGTCGACGCATCGCGGCCGTAGCCCTGCGGCCCGGCCGGCTTGTAGCGCCCGGGCGGCAGCCCCTGCAGGTTCACGTGCGACGCGGAAATCACGGTGTCGCGATTCAGGTGCGCATAGCGGCTCAGGTTCTGCATCTTCAGGCTGGACGACACGTCGTGTTCGGCCTTCACGGTGAACGCGTCCGACGTGATGCGCTCGCGATCGAGATTGCGCCAGCCGAAATAGCTGTCGCGCGATACGCCGGCCAGCACCTGGCCGTTGTGCGCCGGCAGCCCGTAGTCGGGCAGGTTGTTGTCGTACTGGTGAAAATAGCCGAGCGTGACGCGCGTCGGCGTGCCGAGACCGAACGCGAGCGACGGCGCGACGCCCCAGCGCCGCTTGCGGATGTCGTCGCGGCCCGGCACTTCGTTGACGTGCGCCATCGCGTTCAGGCGGAACGCCGCCCGATCGTCGGTGCCGGGCAGCGGCCGGTTCGCGTCTAGCGTCACGCGGCGGTAACCGGACGTGCCGAGCATCGTGCCGGCTTCCGTGGACGCGCCGGCCTTCGGCGTCTTGCTGACCAGGTTCACCGTGCCGCCCGTCGTGCCCGCGCCGCCGAATACCGAGTTCGGCCCCTTGATCACTTCGACCGCCTCGATATTGAACAGGTCGCTGCGATTGTTCTGCGCGCTGTCGCGCAGGCCGTCGATCTGCATATTCGCATTCGCGCTGAAGCCGCGAATATTGAACATGTCGCCCGAACCGCCGCCGCCCTCTCCCGCGTTGAACGTGATGCCCGCGACATTCGACAGCGCCTCGCGCAGGCTCAGCGCCTGCTGTTCGTCGAGCACCACGCGCGGCACGACGGTGATCGTCTGCGGCACGTCGAGCAGCGGCGTCGCATATTTGGCGGAGCCCGAGCGGTCGACGCGCGAACCCGCGTCGCGCTCGCCGTGAACGAAGATCGGGTTCAGGTGCGGCGCGTGCCGCGGCTCGCCCTCGTCCGCGCAGGCCGGCGCGGCCGCACAGGTCATCATCGCGAATGCGACGGACGCGCTCGCGCGGCGCGGCGGCGTCGCGCGTGACTGAATACAACGGCTCATGTTCACTCCACTCCATTGTTGCGAATGATTCTCATTACAATGGAATGGGCGCGACAGGGCAATTGGACACGTCCGAACTTCGTTATCCGAACGACTCGTCGGATGACCCGTCGAACGCCTCTTTGAACGAAGCAGCCATGCCGCCAGCCGGCCAGCCGCGGCCGCGTGTCAGACCTGCTCGCGCGCCAGCGCGCGCCGCGCGGCCGGCCGCTCCGCCTCGCGCTGCGCATGCGCGGTCCACGCGGGATGCCGCGTCATGTCGAGCCCGATCGCGACACCCCAGCGATACAGCACCAGCAGGAACGGATCGACGATCGAATGACCGCCCGGCTCGGCCCACGTGCGGCCGTCGGCGAGCGCGGCTTCGATCGATTCGTTCGCGTCGTCGATCAGCCCGCGCCCGTGCGCGCTGATCGCGCCGTGCAGCGCAGGATCGCCGATGAAGCGCCCCGGCCGCCACAGCGTGCCGTAACCGACGCCGTGCACCCAGCCGACCAGCCACGCGAGCCATTCGTGGCAGCGCGCCTCGCGCAGCGGATCGTCGAGCGGCAGCAGCCGCGCGTCCGGATGACGGCGCGCGAGATACGTGAGGATCGCGGGCGTTTCGGTCAGCACGCGCGGCTCGCCCGGAATCGCGAGCACGGGCACGCGCGCCTTCGGGTTGATCGCGAGATAGCGCGCATCGAGGTTCTGCCGCTCGCGCACGGACACGATCTCGACGTCGAACGGCGCGCCGGTTTCCTCGAGCGCGATGTGGGCGGCGAGCGAACACGCGCCCGGCGAAAGGTAGAGACGATATGCGTTCATGGATGGCGTTGCCCGGTGGACTCGTTGAAAGACGGAACCGAGTGTAGGAGCGCGCGGCCGGCCGCCACAAACGATGAATTGTCGTGCTCGGGCATTAGTGCTACTAATGCGTGATGCGACGCATCCACCTTCCCCCGCTGCAGACGCTACGTGCGTTCGAAGCCGCCGTGCGGCTGCAGAGCTTCACGCGCGCGGCCGACGAACTCGCGCTCACGCAGGGCGCGGTCAGCCAGCACATCCGCGCGCTCGAAGCGCAGCTCGGCCATCCGCTGTTCACGCGCGAGCGCAACGGCGCCACGCCGACGCATGCCGCGCATGCGCTCGTGCTACAGGTGCGCCAGGGCCTGAGCGTGCTCGAACGCGCGTTCGAGCCGGCGCTCGCCGTGCGTGACCGCCCGCGCACCTGCGACGTCACGCTGAACGTGAGCGTGCTGCCGAGCGTCGCCGAGCGCTGGCTCGCGCCGCGCCTGCCGCGCTCCGCGGCCGCGCATCCGCACATCGCGATCGCGCTGCATCCGGACGCGGCGCTCGCGCCGCTGCGCAAGCGCGACCGCATCGACGTCGCGCTGCGCTACGGGCCCGGCACCTGGCCGGGCGTCGTCGCCGAGAAGCTGATGAACGAGACGGTGTTTCCGGTCGCGAGCCCCGCATACCGCAATCGCGACGGCATCGCGCCGCGCACGCCGGCCGACCTCGTACGCGCGACCCTGCTGCGCCATCCCGCGCAGCCGTGGGAACCGTGGTTCCAGGCCGCGCGCCTCGACCTCGTCGAATCCGCGCGCGCGCCGCGCTTCACCGATGCGAACGCGTTGATCGACGCGGCGCTGAAAGGACGCGGCGTCGCGCTCGCGCGCCGCTCGCTGATCGAACCCGAACTCGCGGCCGGCACGCTCGTGCGCGTGTCGACGGTGCGCGTGACCGACGTGTATGCGCACTACGTGGTGTGGCGCCCCGGCCATCCGCACGAAGCGGCGATCCGCACGTGGCTCGACTGGCTGCGCAGCGAAGTGCGGCGCAGGACGCCGCGACGCTGACGCGCTCAGGCCCGCGCCGGCATCGTCACCTTGTCGAGCGTGATCGGCAGATCGCGCACGCGCACGCCCGTCGCGTGATAGACGGCGTTGGCAATCGCGGCCGGCACGCCGGTGATCCCGATCTCGCCGATGCCACGGATGCCGAGCGGATTGAAGTGCGTGTCGCTCTCGTCGACGAAGGTCACGTCGAACTCGCCGATATCCGCATTCACCGGCACGTGATATTCGGCGAGGTTCGCATTCGTGAAGCGGCCGTGCCGCACGTCGAGATGCGAACCTTCCTCGAGCGCCGTGCCGAGCCCCCACACCATCCCGCCGAGCAGCTGGCTGCGCGCGGTCTTCGCATTGAGCACGCGGCCGACGCTGTACACGCCGACGATGCGCGGCACGCGGATCGTGCCGAGTTCGGCGTCGACGTGCACTTCCGCGAACACCGCGCCGAACGAGTGCGACGCATAGCGCGACTTCTCGTCGCCCGGCTTCGCCGTCGCCTGCGCGTCGATCGGACGGCCGCCCGCGCGCGCGATCACCGCGGCGGCCGGATCGCGCCGCGACGGGTCGCCGCGTTGCACGAGCCAGCCGTCGTCGACGGTCACGTCGTCGGCCGCCGCGCCGTGCAGCGGCGAGCCCGGATCGGCGATCGCCAGCGCGATCAGCTTCGCGCGCGCCTGCAGCGCGGCCTCGCGCACGGCCGGCGCGACGCTCGCCGCCGATTGCGAGCCGCCCGATACCGGCGCGCGCGGCAGGCTCGAATCGCCGAGCACGAAACGCACGTGTTGCGGCGCGAAGCCGAGCGCGTCGGCCGCGACCTGCGTCATCACCGTGTAGGTGCCCGTACCGATGTCCTGCGTGCCCGACGCCACTTCGGCCGTGCCGTCCGGCAGGATGCGCGCACGCGCGGCCGCCTCGCTGCGGTTCGCCGGATACGTGGCGGCCGCCATCCCGAGGCCGATCAGCGTGTCCCCGTCGCGCATCGTGCGCGGCGCGCCGGTGCGGCGCGACCAGCCGAAGCGCTGCGCGCCGACGCGGTAGCACTCGCGCAGCTTGTTGCTCGACCACGGCTTGCCGTCCTGCGGATCGACCTCGGCATAATTCGCGAGCCGCAGCGCGACCGGATCCATCCCGAGCCGCCACGCGAGTTCGTCCATCGCCGATTCGAGCGCGAACGAGCCGGGCGTCTCGCCGGGCGCGCGCATGAACGTCGGCGTGCCGACGTTCAGCGCCACGATCCGGTGCGTGGTCGCCTGGTTCGGTACCGCATACATGATGCGCGACGGCATCCCGCACATCTCCGTCCAGTCCTCGAAGGTCGACGTGGTGACGATCGAGTCATGGCGCATCGCGGTCAGCGTGCCGTCGTGGCGGGCGGCCAGCACGATGCGCTGTTCGGTGAACGGCCGCCCGCCGACCGGCCCGAACATCTGCGGCCGCGTCAGCGCGAGCCGGACCGGACGACCGACCTGCTTCGCGGCCATTGCGCACAGCGACACGTGCGACCACGACGATCCCTTGCAGCCGAAGCCGCCGCCGAGGAACGGTGAAATCACGCGGACCTGTTCCGGCGCAATGCCGAAGACCGCGGCCACCGCGGTGCTCGCGCCCGACACGCCCTGCGTCGCATCGTGCAGCGTGAGCGTCGGCCCGTCCCAGTGCGCCATCGTCGCGTGCGGCTCGATCGGGTTGTGATGCTGCATCGGCGTCGTGTAGGTCGCGTCGATGCGCACCGCGCCTTCGCGCAGGCCCGCGTCGACATCGCCGCGCTGCGTGTCCATCGCGCGGCCCTGCTGCTTCGGCGGCACGCGCGCAGCGCCCTTCTCGCGCGCGAAATCGAGCGCGGCATCGCTCGCGCGATAGCGTACGCGCACCGCATTCGCGGCGTCGGTCGCGTGCTCGAGCGTGTCGGCGACGACGACCGCGACGGGCTCGTTGCTGTAGCGCACCGCGTCGTCCTGCAGCAGCGTGAGCCGGCGCCCGGCGGGCGGCGACAGCGGCGGACGGCCGCCGTTCGGCAGCCGCATCGCATTCTCGTGCGTCATCACGAGCAGCACGCCCGGCATCGCGCGGGCGCGCGCCGTGTCGATCGACTCGATGCGTCCCGATGGAATCGTGCTGGTCACGAGCACCGCATGCGCGAGCCGCGCATCGGCAAACTCGGCCGCATAACGCGCGCCGCCCGTCACCTTGAGTTCGCCGTCGACGCGGTCGAGCGGCTGTCCCGTCAACGTGTTCATGCGGCACCTCCCGTCGCGCCGGCGGCGAGGGTCACCGCGCGCACGATCGCGCGCTGCGCGAGCGCGACCTTGAATCCGTTACCCTGGAGTGGCTGCGCATCGCGCAGCTCGAGCGCGGCCGCCTCGCGCAGCGCGGCATCGGTCGGCTCGCGCCCCGCGAGATGCCGTTCCGCGGCCGTCGCGCGCAGCGGCTTGTGCGCGACGCCGCCGAGCGCGATCCGCGCCTCCGCAATGCGCGGGCCGTCCATTCGCAACGCGGCGGCCACGGCCACCAGCGCGAACGCGTAGCTCGCGCGGTCGCGCACCTTCAGATAGTGCGCATGGTCGGCGAAGCGCGGCGGCGGCAGGTCGACCGCGGTGATCAGTTCGCCGGGCTCGAGCGTCGTGTCGAGATCGGGCCGATCGCCGGGCAGCCGGTGAAACGACGCGAACGGAATCTGCCGCGCGCCGTGCGGGCCGCTCACCTGCACGACGGCGTCGAGCGCCGCGAGCGCGACGCTCATGTCCGACGGGTTCACCGCCACGCACTGCGGGCTCGCGCCGAGTATCGCGTGCATCCGGTTGTGGCCGCCGATCGCCGCGCAGCCGCTGCCCGGCGCGCGCTTGTTGCATTGCGCGAACGCCGGATCGTAGAAATACGGGCAGCGCGTGCGCTGCATCAGGTTGCCGCCCACCGTCGCCATGTTGCGCAATTGCGCGGACGCGCCGGCGAGCAGCGCCTGCGACAGCAGCGGATAGTCGGTGCGAATGCGCGGATGGTCGGCCGCGTCGCTGTTGCGCACGAGCGCACCGATGCGCAGCCCGCCGCCGGGCAGCGCATCGACCGTGTCGAGGCCGGCGATGCGCGTGATGTCGATGAGCGCGACGGGCCGTGCGACGCCGCCCTTCATCAGGTCGAGCAGGTTCGTGCCGCCGCCGATGAACGCCGCGCCCGGCCGCTGCGCCGCGCGCACGGCAGCGGCGACGTCGGTGGCGCGTTCGTAGGAGATCGCTTCCATTGCGGTGCCCTCCGTCGGCTAACCGCGCGCCGCGTGCGCGGCGCGCACGGCGGCGACGATGTTCTGATACGCACCGCAGCGGCACAGGTTGCCGCTCATGCGTTCGCGGATCTCGTCGTCCGACAGTTGCGCCGGGCGCCGCCGCACATCGTCGGTGACGGCGCTCGCGGCCCCGGACGAGAACTCGTCGAGCAGCGCGGTCGCGGAGCAGAGCTGGCCGGACGTGCAGTAGCCGCACTGGAACGCATCGTGTTCGACGAACGCACGCTGCACGGGGCTCAGCACGCCGCCGCGCGCGAGGCCCTCGACGGTCGTGATCCGCTGGCCTTCGTGCATCACCGCGAGCGTCAGGCACGCATTGATGCGCCGCCCGTCGACGAGTACCGTGCACGCGCCGCACTGCCCGCGGTCGCAGCCCTTCTTCGTGCCCGTGAGCCCCGCATATTCGCGCAGCGCGTCGAGCAGCGTGACGCGCGGTTCGAGCTGCAGCGTGTAGGCGCGCCCGTTGATGTCGAGATGAACCGGTTGTGCCGGGACCGGATTGCGGTGCGGGGCAGCCGATGCGGACGCGGCGTGCGCGGGCTGCGGATGAACGTGCGATGCGGCGCTGACCGTCGCGGCCGCGGCCGCGGATTGCAAAAAGCGGCGCCGTGCGGCACTCGACGGCGTATCGTGCGGCAACGGCAGCGCCGCTGAATCGCCGGGCGCGGGTGTCGGCGGGCCGGCATCGCGCGCGGATTCGGCGGACGGGGAATCGGATCGATCGCTGGACATGACTTCTGCTCGCTCCATGGGGTGAATGGATGCAGATGTGCCGCCCGTGCGCGGAGGGCCGCGCGCGACGGCACGCGCATCGGCGCAGTTAGCAATTCCGGTGCCGCAGGCAAGCGCCGGTAGCACCCTCGCGCGACGCCTGCATCGACACGCGGCGCGAACGCGCGGCAAACTGGCCGCGCCGCCTTTCTTGACGCATGCATGGCACGACGCTGGCGCGTGGCTGGCCGTGCGCTGGCAAAGCGGCAAAAACGCCCGCTTTTCGGCGTGATTCGCGGCGCATCGCCCGCCCATTGCCGATCGCATTCGGCGCGGCGCGCACGCCGCAGGCATTGCAATGAGTCCGTCGTCGCATTGCACACGCGTGTAAATACGCGCGGCCTCCGCGTCCGCTGGAAAATTCCGCCATGCGAGCCTGCGATGCTTCGCGAAAGCATCCGGTCAGCTTCGCGAAAGCCTTTCGCGATCACGCCCCGGTTGCAAACGATTCACCGAATCGTCGCATCGCATGGGCATACTGGAAATCGTGTCCCGATCCGCCTGCCAGGAGAGAAGTCATGCGTCGCGTTGCCCTCGTCGTCGTTCTGTGTGCCGCCACCTTCGTCGCCGCCTGCAGCGACGACGCGCCGCACGACGCGCACACGGCCGACGGCTCGCCACCGGCCGGCGCATCGTCCGGTTCCGCGAGCGCATTCAACAGCGGTGCAGGCGCGAGCACCGCCGCATCCGATGCCGCACCGCTCGCGCCGCCCGTCGTCCACTACCCGCCCGACGATGACGACGACGCCAAGCCCGCGACGAACGCGGGCGCGTCCGGCGTCGCCGCGTCCTCATCGCACTGATCCCGCCGTTCCTGTCCCGTCCCCCGATCGCAGAACCGAGGTGAAACAACATGACGTCATCCAGCCGCCGCCGTTTCCTGCATACCGTCGCACAGTCAGCGGGCGCCGCCGTCGCGCTCAACGCGTTCCCTGAATCGATCCGCCGCGCGCTCGCGATTCCGGCCGCGCGCGGCACCGGCACGATCCGCGATGTGCAGCACATCGTCGTGTTCATGCAGGAGAACCGCTCGTTCGACCATTACTTCGGACACCTGCGCGGCGTGCGCGGCTACAACGACCGCTTCCCGATCCCGCTGCCGAACGGCAAGCCGGTGTGGTACCAGCCGTCGAAGGAAGACCCGACGAAACCGGTGCTGCCGTTTCGGCTCGACACGAAGACGACCAGCGCGCAGTGCCTCGGCGCGCTCGACCATTCGTGGGCGAAGACCCACGCGGCAATCGACGGGGGCCGCTACGACCAGTGGCCGGCGAACAAGACCGACATGACGATGGGCTATCACGTGCGCGAGGACATCCCGTTCCACTATGCGCTCGCCGATGCGTTCACCGTGTGCGACCACTACTTCTGCTCGCTGCCGGGGCCGACGCACCCGAACCGCTCATACCTGATGACGGGGACGGTCGATCCGACCGGCAAGTTCGGCGGCCCGCTGCTCGACAACGCCGACTACGTCGACGGCGACCTGCCGCCCGCGTACCAGCTGCTGTCGTGGACGACCTTCCCCGAACGGCTGGAGGCGCACGGCGTGTCGTGGCAGATCTACCAGCAGGGGCTCACCTGGGCCGACCCGTACAACGGCAACTACGGCACGAACATCCTGCAGAACTTCACGAACTTCATCAACGCGAAGCCGGGTTCGTCGCTATACCAGCGCGCGCAGACGGTGCGAACGCTCGACAACCTGAAGGACGACGTGATCAACGACCGGCTGCCGCAGGTGTCGTGGCTGCTGCCGCCCGCCGCATTCTCCGAGCATCCGAAATACACGCCCGCGTACGGCGCGAACTACACGTCGCAGATCCTCGACGCGCTGACGGCGAATCCCGACGTGTGGGCGAAGACCGTGCTGTTCATCATGTACGACGAGAACGACGGCTTCTTCGACCACGTCGTGCCGCCGCAGCCGCCCACCTCCGCCGCGCAGGGCGCGTCGACCGTGACGACCGACGGCGAGCTGCATACCGTCGTGAACCCGGGCCGCGGCGGCAGCTACACCGCCGACGGGCTGCCGTACGGCCTCGGGCCGCGCGTGCCGATGACGGTCGTGTCGCCGTGGTCGAAAGGCGGCTTCGTGTGCTCCCAGGTGTTCGACCACACGTCGGTGATCCGCTTCATCGGCGAGCGCTTCGGCATCGACGAGCCGAACATCACGCCGTGGCGCCGCACCGTCTGCGGCGACCTCACCGCCGCGTTCGACTTCCGCTCGTCGGATGCATCGTTTCCGTCGCTGCCCGATACGAGCCAGTACCGCTCGATCGCCGACCAGCAATGCACGTCGCAACCCGCGCCCACCGTGCCCGCGACGCCGTCGCCGATCGTCCCGCAGGAGCCCGGCGTGCGGCCCGCCCGCGCGCTGCCTTACGAACTGCATGTGAACGCGAGCATCTACGGCGGCAACACGCTGCGCATCGAGTTCGCGAACCGCGGCAACCAGGGCGCGCACTTCCAGGTGTACGCTGCGAACCGCACCGACGGCCCGTGGCGCTACACGGTCGGCGGGCGCCGCGTGCTGCACGCGGATTTCGACCTGACGGAGACGAACGGCGTGTATGCGTTCTCGGTGTACGGGCCGAACGGCTTCGTCCGGATGTTCGCGGGCAACGTGTCGGCGGCAACCGCGCGCCGCCGCAACCACGCGCAGCCGGAGGTGAAGGCCGGCTACGACATCGCGAACGGCAACCTGTACCTGAAGCTGCGCAACCATGGCGCAGGCCACGTCACGCTGACGCTGGCCGACAACGCATACGGCGCGCCCGCGCGCCAGGTGACGCTGCACGGCGGCGACGAACGCGTCGAGCAGTGGGCGCTCGCATCGAGCCACCACTGGTATGACGTTACGGTGAGCGACGGCGCGAACGGCACGTTCTCGCGCCGCTTCGCGGGTCACGTCGAGAACGGCCGGTCGAGCTACTCGGATCCGGCCGCGGTGGCGCCCGTCTCGGCGTCGTAGCGGCGCGACGACGCTGCGCGGCCCCGGCTGCGCAGCGTCGTGTCGATGAGTGTCAGACCGCGTGCGCGAGCGCGCGGTCGACGAGCGCGGCGTCGAAGCCGTCGTCCGCGTCGCGAAAGCGCAGCGGCGCCGCGCAATGCACCAGCGTGTCGACGAAATATTTCGCGCGCGGCCACGGCCCGAAGCCGGCCGCGGTGTTGATGTGCCCCGCGTCGCCGAGGTTCACGAATGCGCTGCCGAGCCGCTGCGCGAGCGTGCGCGCATCGGCGAGCGGCATCCACGGATCGGTCTCGCTGCCGATCACGATCGACGGCACCGCGAGCCGGCGCGCGTCGAACGGCCCGGCGAACGTGAACTTCTTAGGACTGGCCGGTGCGACGAGCAGCACGCCCGCGACGTCGGCCGTCTGCGGCCATTGCGCGAGCGCATGCGCGGCCGCGAGGCAGCCGAAGCTGTGCGCGGCCAGCACGAACGGGCCGCGCTCGCGTTCGAGCAGCGCGCGCACCGACTGCGCCCAGCGCGCGAGATCGGGGGCGTCCCAGTCGGCCTGTTCGACCCGCAGCGAACGCGGGAACTGCCGCTCCAGCCAGGTCTGCCAGTGGGCGCCTTCGCTGCCGTGCAGGCCCGGAACGGTCACGAGCCGCGGCGGCCACGCCGATTTGCTGCATGCGCGCATGATTGCCCTCGCTTGCTTTGCTTGGAGACGAGGTTCGATTGTGGCGCGCCGCGCGCGGCGGCCGAACCAATATTTTGTGCTTTGCTTTTGTGTGCGACGGGCACCGGCGACGGGCACCCGGGGACGGCCAACGGCGACGGGCGCCCGGGGGACGGCCGCCGGCGATGGGCACCCGGGGACGGCCTCCGGCGACGGGCACCCGGCGAAGGCCGCCGGCGATAGGCACCCGCCGACGGCCACCGCGGACAGCTACCGGCGACGGGCACCCAACGACGGCCGCCATCGGCCACCCGCGCGAGCCGCGCCACGCGCACCGGCGCCCCCTGGGCGACGCAACCTGCCGCGAAACCGTAGAATGTGGGCTTCCCGCTTGCCATGCATCGGATCGACCCGCGCGCCGCCGCGCCGGTCCCGATCGACAGGAGACGCCCGATGTCCGCTACGCCCGCCGGCGCGCTGCGCCCGTTCCATCTCGCCTTTCCCGTATCGAGCCTCGCCGACGCCCGCGCGTTCTACGGCGGCCTGCTCGGCTGCCCCGAGGGCCGCAGCTCGGATCACTGGGTCGACTTCGACTTTTTCGGCCACCAGCTCGTCGCGCATCTCGCGCCGGACGAAACCGGCGCGAGCGCGGTGAATCCGGTCGATGGCGACAACGTGCCCGTGCGCCATTTCGGCGTCGTGCTGTCGATGGACGAATGGCACGCGCTCGCCGACAAACTCAAGGCCGCGCACACGCGCTTCGTGATCGAGCCGCACATCCGCTTCAAGGGCGAGGTTGGCGAGCAGGCGACGATGTTCTTCCTCGATCCGTGCGGCAACGCGCTCGAATTCAAGGCGTTCGCCGACATCGGCCAGCTGTTCGCGAAGTAAGCGCATGAAGATCCTGTTCTACTCGCCGCATCAGGAAGCCGACGCATGGCGCGACGCGATCGCGCAGGCGCTACCCGACGCCGAGCTGCGCGCGTGGCAGCCGGGCGACACGGCCGCCGCCGACTACGCGCTCGTGTGGCGCGCGCCGCGCGAGCTGTTCGCGCCGCGCGACGGCCTGCGCGCGATCTTCAATCTCGGCGCGGGCGTCGACGCGCTGCTCGCGCTCGAGCGCGCGCATCCCGGCACGCTGCCCCCCGACGTGCCGCTGGTGCGCCTCGAGGATTCGGGCATGGCGCAGCAGATGATCGAATACGTGACGCACGCGGTGCTGCGCTACCTGCGCCGCTTCGACGAATACGAAGCGCTGCAGCGCGAGCGCCGCTGGCAGGTGCTCGAACCGCATCCGCGCGCGCGCTTCACCGTCGCGGTGCTCGGCCTCGGCGTGCTCGGTGCGCAGGTCGCGCAGGCGCTCGCCGCGCTCGGCCTGCCGGTGCGCGGCTACAGCCGCAGCCCGAAGCAGCTCGACGGTATCGACACCTTCGCGGGCGACGACGCGTTCGACGCATGCCTCGACGGTGCGAAGGTGCTCGTGAACCTGCTGCCGAGCACGCGCGATACCGACGGGATTCTGTCGGCACGCACCTTCGCCCGGCTCGCGCCGGGTGCGTATCTGGTGAACGTCGCACGCGGCGCGCATCTCGTCGAAGCCGATCTGCTCGACGCGCTCGCGAGCGGCCAGCTCGCCGCGGCGACGCTCGACGTGTTCCAGCACGAGCCGCTGCCGGCCGATCATCCGTTCTGGCACGCGCCGCGCATCACGATCACGCCGCACTGTTCGGCCGAGACGCTGCGCGACGAAGCGGTCGAGCAGATCGCGGGCAAGATCCGCGCGCTCGAGCGCGGCGAGCGCGTGAGCGGCATCGTCGACTACGCGCGCGGCTACTGAATTCCGCCCTACACAAACTGGAGACAACCATGACGTTCCCCACCGCCGTCAAGATCGTCGAAGTCGGCCCGCGCGACGGGCTGCAGAACGAAAAGACCTTCGTGCCGACCGACGTGAAGATCGCGCTCGTCGACCGGCTGTCGCGCGCCGGTTTCCGCAACATCGAGGCCGCGTCGTTCGTGTCGCCGAAATGGGTGCCGCAGATGGCCGACGGCGCCGACGTGATGGCCGGCATCGAACGTCGCGCGGGCACCGTGTATTCGGTGCTCACGCCGAACCTGAAGGGCTTCGAGAACGCGCTCGCCGCACGCGCGGACGAAGTGGTGATCTTCGGCGCGGCGAGCGAGGCGTTCTCGCAGCGGAACATCAACTGCAGCATCGCGGAAAGCATCGCGCGCTTCGAGCCGGTCGCGAAGGCCGCGAAGGATGCCGGCGTGCGGCTGCGCGGCAGCGTGTCGTGCACGCTCGGCTGCCCGTACCAGGGCGAGGTGCCGGTCGCGTCGGTCGTCGACGTCGTCGAACGCTTCGCGGCGCTCGGCTGCGACGAGATCGACATCGCCGACACGATCGGCGTCGGCACGCCGAAGCGCACGCGCGAAGTGCTGTCGGCCGTCACGCGCGTGTTTCCGCGCGAACGGCTGTCGGGCCACTTCCACGACACCTACGGCCAGGCGCTCGCGAACATCTACGCGGCGCTGTTCGAAGGGATCGAGATCTTCCACGCGTCGGTCGCCGGCCTCGGCGGCTGTCCGTACGCGAAGGGCGCGACCGGCAACGTCGCGACCGAGGACGTGCTGTACCTGATGCAGGGCCTCGGCATCGACACCGGCATCGACCTCGCGCAGGTGGTCGCCGCCGGCGACTTCATCTCGAACGCGATCGGCCGCGCGAACGTGTCGCGCGCCGGCCGCGCGCTGCTCGCGAAGGCGCAGAGCGCGACCGACGCGCCGAGCTGCGTCTGACCCCGCCACTCACGGACTCTCCATGACGACACCCACTTCATTCGACTCCCTCCCCGATTCCGCGCGACGCGTCGCGTTGCTGCTGCGCGAGCGCGGGCATTCGAAAGGCATCGTGATGCTCGCCGAAACCGGCAAGACCTCCGCCGAGGCCGCGGCCGGGCTCGGCTGCTCGGTCGCGCAGATCGCGAAGTCGATCCTGTTTCGGCGCGAATCGGACGGGCTGCCGGTGCTCGTCGTCGCGAGCGGCGTGAACCGCGTCGACGAGAAGAAGGTCGCCGCCCAGGTCGGCCCGGTCGGCCGTGCCGATGCGAAGTTCGTGCGCGACCACACCGGCTATGCGATCGGCGGCGTGTGCCCGATCGGCCATCTCGTCGAGCCGGTCACGCTGATCGACGCCGACCTGCTCGCGCTCGACAGCCTGTGGGCGGCCGCCGGCCATCCGCACGCGGTGTTCAACCTGTCGCCGCAGGAGCTCGTCTCGTTGACCGGCGCACCGGTCGCCGACGTCGCGTTGAGGAACGACGCATGAGCGACGTGCCGGTGGTGGTCGGCACGGTCGCGTCGCCGTGCACCGACGTCTGCAGGATCGACCCGCGTACCGACTGGTGCGCGGGGTGCCTGCGCACGCGCGCCGAGATCAAGGGATGGCGCGCGTCGGACGACGACGCGAGGCGTGCGCTGCTCGCGCGGCTCGATGCGCGGCGGCGCCTGCTCGCACGGAGCGGCGCATAAAAAAATGCCGTTCGGCCTGTCTGGCGAACGGCATGAGATCGGAATCCTGTGAACGTGATCAACGTCACAGCCGCATCATACGAGCGACGCTGCGGCGTCGCATCGGGTGTTTCCCTACAACTTCCTGCGGCCTTGTTCGCGGGCAATCGGCGTTCCCGGACGTGGCGCACACAGGCGCGGCAGACGGCCGCGGCGGCGAGCCGAAACAGCTCGCCGAAGCGCACGAATATTTCAGTTGCCGAGCGGCGCGCGACGCGCGGGCACGATGCGCCAGCCGAGGTTCACGCCGGCCGCCGCGAGCAGGATCAGCAGCGCGCCGAGCACCTGCGTCCACGCGAGCGTCTGTCCGAACGCGACGCGATCGACGATGATCGCGACGACCGGATAGACGAACGACAGCGCGCCCGTCATCGCGACCGGCAGCTTCTGGATCGCGCCGTACAGCAGCACATACATCACGCCGGTGTTCACGACGCCGAGCACGACGAGATCGAGCCACTGCGCGGGCGTCGCCGGCAACGTGCCGAAGTGGGCGAACGGCGCGAGCAGCACGATGCCGAGGCCGGCCTGCAGCAGCGCGAGCAGATGCGGCGGCGTGCCCTTCAGGTGCTTCGTGACGATCGACGACACCGCGTACAGGAACGCCGCGCCGAGCGACAGCGCGACGCCTTCGAGATATTCGCCGGGTACCGCGAGCACCGCCGGCTCGACCCGCACCACGCACACGAGCCCGACGAAGGCGAGCGCGAGCCACGTGATCGTCGATGCGCTGATCCGCTCGCGGAACACGATCGCGCCGAGCGCGACGAGCATGAACGGCTGCGTGTTGTAGACGGCGGTCGCCATCGAGATCGACGCGCGCGAATACGCGGCGAACAGCAGCAGCCAGTTCGCGACGATCGCGACGCTGCCGAGCGTCGCGAGCGCGAGCATGCGCGGCGAGAACAGCGCGCGGCGCAGGAAGCCGAGCGCCGCGCAGACGATCGCGAGCGTCGCCGCGCCGAACAGGCAGCGGAAGAACACGACGTTGGTGAGCGGTTGCTGCGACGACATCACGAGCCAGCCGATCGTGCCGGACATCATCATCGCGACGACCATCTCGGCGGCGCCGCGGCGGGTTTCGTTCGAGGCCATCAGGGACTCCATTCGACGAGAGAAGATGACTTCGATTCTAGGAACTTGCTTTCCGCGCATCCACGACTAAACTGAAGCGAAACCGCCGATTCACCTTCGAAAGCAAAGCGATCATGTCGAAACGCCTTTCCCCGCCCGCCGTCGCGTCACTGGACGCGACCGACCGCGCGATCCTCGCGGCGCTTGCCGAGGATGCGCGCATCGCCACCAGCGAACTGGCGCGGCAGATCGGGCTGTCGGCGCCCGCGACCGCCGACCGCGTGCGGCGGCTCGAAGCGCAGGGCGTGATCGCGGGCTTCACCGTCGAGCTCGACCCGCGCGCGCTCGGCTACACGCTGCAGGCGATCGTCCGCGTGAAGCCGCTGCCGGGGCAGTTGCATCTGGTCGAGGAGGTGTTGCGGCGGATTCCCGAATTCGTCGAATGCGACAAGGTGACCGGCGAGGACTGCTTCATCTGCCGGCTCTACCTGCGCACGATCGGGCACCTCGACGACATCCTGTCGAAGGTGACGGAGCGCGCGGAAACGAGCACGGCGATCGTGAAATCGACGCCCGTGCCGCGCCGCCTGCCGCCGCTCGTCGAAGACGACGCCGCGCGCCGCTGACCGTCGGCGCTTGCCGCCGCGGCCGGCGCCGCTCACGCGGCCGCGTCGCGCGCGTCGAAGAACGCGAGCAGCTCGTCGATCAACGCGACGGGCGCCTCTTCCGGAATGTAGTGCCCGCAATCGAGCGCGCGGCCGCTGACGTCGCGCGCGACGCGCCGCCATTCGTCGAGCGGATCGAAGCAGCGGCCGACGATCCCGTGCTCGCCCCACAGCACGCGCAGCGGGCACGCGACCTTGTTGCCGCGCTCGAGATCCGCGCGGTCGTGTTCCAGATCGATCGTCGCCGACGCGCGGTAGTCCTCGCACATCGCATGCACGGCGCCCGGCTGCGCGAGCGCGGCGCGATACGCGGCGAGCGCCTCCGGCGCGAACGGCGCGAGCCCGGCCGAACGGTTGCCCATCACGCGCTCGATATACGCATCGGTGCGGCCTTCGATCAGCGTTTCGGGCAGCGGCGCCGGCTGGATCAGGAAGAACCAGTGGAAATACGCGGTCGCGAACGCACGATCGGTTTTCTCGTACATCGCGAGCGTCGGCGCGATGTCGAGCAGCATCATCCGTTCGACGGCCGCCGGATGATCGAGCGCGAGCCGGTGCGCGACGCGCGCGCCGCGATCGTGCGCGCACACGTGGAATTGCTCGAAGCCGAAATGCCGCATCACGGCGACCTGGTCGGCCGCCATCGCGCGTTTCGAATACGGCGCGTGCCGCGCGTCGCTCGGCGGCCTGCCCGACGCGCCGTAGCCGCGCAGGTCGGTCGCGATCACCGTGAAGTGATTCGCCAGCGTCGCGGCGACGCGATGCCAGATCATGTGGGTCTGCGGATGGCCGTGCAGCAGCAGAAGCGGCGGCCCCGCGCCTCCTTTGACACCGAAGATGTCGGTGTCCTGCAACGTCACGCGAAACGATGCAAACGCGTCAAACGACATGGTTTGTTTCTCGTCGGTTTGTTATGGCGGGTATTGTAGGAGCGCGCGGCCGGCTGCTGCGCGCGGCAGCGGCCCGAATGCGTAGAAAGAGAACACTCACTCGATTGTCGCCCCGCCGCGCCGTTTGCTAAGCTCGCGTAGAATCGCACGACCGTTCGTATTAATATGGGCGCAGCGCTACGCCGCTACACTCGAAGCATCGTTCGACCGCCAAGCATGCATGCCGAAGCCGGCGCGATCGCGCCGGGGCCGGCCGCCCCTCGAGACTGGAGACATCACATGGCATTGCCCGCTGTCCTGCAGAACCTGACGCTGCCCGTCATCGCGTCGCCGATGTTCATCGTCAGCTACCCCGAACTCGTGCTCGCGCAATGCAAGGCGGGTATCGTCGGATCCTTCCCCGCGCTCAACGCCCGTCCGGCCGAACTGCTCGACGAATGGCTCACGCAGATCCAGTCCGAGCTCGCCGACCACAAGGCGAAGCACCCGGACGCGGTGATCGGCCCGATCGCGGTCAACCAGATCGTCCACCAGTCGAATGTGCGCCTCGAGCATGACGTGCGCGTGTGCGTCGAGCACAAGGTGCCGATCTTCATCACGAGCCTGCGCGCGCCGGCGCGCGAGATCGTCGACGCGGTGCACAGCTACGGCGGCATCGTGCTGCACGACGTGATCAACCTGCGTCACGCGCAGAAGGCGCTCGAAGCCGGTGTCGACGGGCTGATCCTGGTCGCGGCCGGCGCCGGCGGCCACGCGGGAACGACCTCTCCGTTCGCGCTCGTCGGCGAAGTGCGCCGGATGTTTGACGGCCCGATCGTGCTGTCCGGTTCGATCGCGAACGGCGGCTCGATCCTCGCCGCGCAGGCGATGGGCGCCGACTTCGCGTACATGGGCACGCGCTTCATCGCGACGCAGGAAGCGCACGCGGTCGAGGACTACAAGCACGCGATCCTCAACGCGAAATCGTCCGACATCATCTATACGAACCTCTTCACCGGCGTGCACGGCAACTACATCCGCGAGAGCATCGAGAAGGCCGGCCTCGATCCGGACGCGCTGCCGGAATCGGACAAGACGAAGATGAATTTCGGCGGCGACAAGACGAAGGCGTGGAAGGACATCTGGGGTGCCGGCCAGGGCGTCGGCCTGATGGACGACCTGCCGAGCGTCGGCGAGCTCGTCGAGCGGATGAAGCGCGAGTACGACGACGCGAAGGCACGGCTCGGCATCGCACGCTGACGCATGCGGCGGGCGGCGCCACCGCCGCGCATCCACGCATCACGTCGGACCGGAAACGAAAAAGCGCGAACCGCAACGGCTCGCGCTTTTTTTATATCCGCCCGCGGGCGGGCAGCGCCGCTCAGCCCGCGCGCTTGATCCGCGTGATCGGCAGCACGCGCAGGTGCGATTCGATCGACGGGCACAGCGACTGCCCTTCGAAACGCGCGGCGAGGAAGTCGACGAACGAGCGCACCTTCGCGGACACATGGCGGCGGCTCGCATACACCGCATAGATCGGCGCCTCGTGCGGCGGCACCGAGTCGAGCAGCACCGGCACGAGCCGGCCGGATTCGATGTCGTCGCCGACCACCTCGGTGCCGAGCAGCGCGATGCCCGCGCCCGCGAGCACGGCCGCGCGCAGCCCTTCGAGATGGTTCACGATCAGGTTGCCGTTCAGGTTCACGCGCGACGCGGCGGCCGCGTCGATCACCAGCGAATCGAGCATCGTCGAATTCGAATCGCGCCGCAGGTAGTTGTGGTGCGCGAGATCGGCGATCGTCTGCGGCGTGCCGTGCTTCTCGAGATACTCGGGCGACGCGACCAGCAGGATGTGCGCGGTCGCGATCTGCCGCGCGACCAGCGACGAGGATTTCAGTCCGTTCGGCGCCGCGCGCACCGCGACGTCATAGCCTTCCTCGATCAGGTCGACCACGCGATCGGACAGCGTCATGTCGACGACCACGTCCGGGAACCGGCCCGCATAATCGGTGACGGCCTGCATCACGTGCCGCAATCCGAACGCGGACAGCGACGTCACGCGCAGGCGGCCCTGCGGCACGACGCTCGCGGCGCCGACCGCCTGTCCGGCTTCGTCGAGTTCCGACAGCGCCTGCACGAGGCGCTCATAGTATTCGCGTCCCGCCTCGGTCGGCGCGACGCGTCGTGTCGTGCGATGCAGCAGCCGCGCGCCGAGCTGCTGCTCGAGATGCATCACGTGCTTGCTCGCCATCGCGGCCGACATCTGCATGCGCTCCGCCGCGCCGACGAAGCTGCCCACTTCGACGACGTAGCGAAACACATTCATGCTGACGAGGGTATCCATCGAACTAGCTCGCAATTCCTGGGAATCATGCAATTACGAGATAGGGTAACAAAGGCAAGGAAACCAAAAGGTCAACAATGGCAAAACGGCGCAACAGTAAGCGGCGCCGTTGCGGGACGGGAAACGGGCGGGCGGCACGCGCGGTGTCGATTCGCGCCCGCCATCGTCTCGTCAGAACTTTGCGCGGATGCCTGCGCCGAACGTGTTGCCGTTCGACAGGCCGCTGATGTGGTCGTTCATGTACGCGGCATAGACGTCGGTGCGCTTGGACAGCGGATAGTCGTAGCCGACGGCCCAGGTCTGGCGCGTCTGGTCGAGGCCGCCGCCGTCGCGCGAGTACGCATACGACGCCATCGCGTTGCCGACGCCGAGCGGCACCGACACGCCGCCCTGCGCGGTATTCACGTGCCAGCTGCCGGCGACCTGGTCGTTCTTCGTATACATATACTGGCCGAACAGCTTCACGTACTTCAGGTCGTAGGTCGCGCCGACCAGCCCGATCCCCTGGCTCTTCATGCCGGTCACGAGCGAGCTGAGGTCCTGCGGGCCGTTGTTGAAGTTCACGTACTGGTAGACGGCCGTCGCTGCGAACGGGCCGTTCGCGTAGTTGAACTGCGCGCTCCACTTCTTCGAGCGGTTGTCGCCGGCCGTGTTGCCGAGCGCGTACATCGCCCCGAAATTCAGGCCGCCGAACGAAGGCGACGTGTACGACAGCGCATTGTTCCAGCCCGAATCCCCCACCGCGCCCTGGTCGCTCGGATAGGTCGGGAACGTGCCGAGGCCGAGAAACACGTGGTACACCATCGGCGAGAAGGTGTACGAGTCGTAGAACGGGTTGAACAGGATCGTCGACAGGAACAGGTGCGTGGTCAGGCGGCCTGCCGTCACCGTGCCGTACGGCGAGCTGACGCCGACGTACGCGTTGCGCGCGAAGAACGTATCGCCCTGGAAGCGCCCGAACTGGCCGTTCTGCGCGCGGAAGAAGCTCTCCAGCGTGAAGATCGCCTTGTAGCCGTTGCCGAGATCCTCCGCCCCGTGCAGGCCCCAGTACGAGGTCGACATCCCGCCGCCCGACACGTTCCACGCGCGATCGCCGCCCGGGAACTTGGTTGCGCCGATCCATTCGTCCACCTGACCGTAGAGCGAAACGCTCGACTGCGCGTGGACGGGTGCGGCGGCCGCCACGCAGGTGGCCGCGGCGATCAGCTTGACGGACGTGCGCGACGCACGGCGAGCGAATGCTTTCATGGGATCTCCAGGTTTTGTCGAAGTCGATAAGTGGCGCGAGCGTTGTTTTTTGGAGCCGATTGCTTGCGTCGTATGGGGCGCAGCCATCTTTACGGATCATTTGTCCGGTCAAAATTGCGCGCACTTATTGCGGGTATAGCGGCGGCATTAACTTCGCGGCATCGACACATGGCCGCACGCGTCGCGGCGGGCCCGCGCGGGGCGGGCATGCGACGGGACGGCCGCGGGACGGCGCCCGTGCCGGGCGCGAAAGATAGCGCAATGCGGAGGGAAAATCAGCGGAAATCTGCGCGCGACTGTGGCGAATTCGCATCACAGCCGGCGAGGGACGAGCGCGCGACGGCGCTCAGCGAACGCGCGGGGTGCTCAGTTTCGGTAGAACGGGGAGAAATACGGCGAGTGGGCGGCAGGCTCTTCCTGCGCGCGCAGGGGCGGCATCGGACGGCCGCCGCGCTCCTCGTTGTAGCGCGCGACGTCGGCGCGGATCGAGCCGGCGCGCATCGGCACGTTGCCGCCGCCCGGCGGGCGCGGCATCTGGCGGGAGTCGGCGCTGATCGGGCGATACGGGCTCTGCGCGGCGTAATGGCCGTAAGACGGCGTCGGCCGCAGGCCCCAGCGGGAGCCGGAGCCGCTCACGCCGCCGACACGCGCGCCGCCCGGCGGCAGCGCCCGGCGCCAGACCTGCGCGCTGGCGGCCGACTGGCCGTACGCGCGCATGTCGCCACCGCCGAAACCGTGGCCGCCGAACGCATGACCGCCATGCGGCGGTTGCGCGAGCGCGAACGGCATCAGCAGCGTGCCGAGCACGCCTGCCACCCATCGTCCGACCTTCAGTTTCACCCGTTCCGTCATCATTCGTTGCCTGTTACCGCTCACCGCCGGTGTTTTTCGGCTGACGCAAGCCTTTCAGCAGTAATTTATGAGCGGCCTGAAACGGTGTCGAGCCAAAAAGTGTTAGGTCGCCGGCATCGGTGTAACACCATGTTACTGCTAGGTTTTTTCACTTCCGCGGCCAATTGTGGAAGAACATTCTTCTGCTCATTCGCGCGCCGTCCGGTGGCCCTGCCGCATTCAATGGATTCATCAATCGATTCTCACAATGAATTTGTCTCTTGAATGAGCAGCCGGGACAATGTCGGCTTCGCGCGCGCGATGCGCGCCGCCGTTTTCGAATCGAGCTCCCGATGGCCCGTCCCCGTTTCCTTCCCGACAACTTCACGCTCGCGCTCGTCGGCACCGTCGTGCTCGCGAGCCTGTTGCCGTGCCGCGGCCCGGCCGCCCACGCGTTCAACTGGGCGACCAACATCGCGGTCGGCCTGCTGTTCTTCCTGCATGGTGCGAAGCTGTCGCGCGAAGCCGTCGTCGCGGGGGCGACCCACTGGCGGCTGCATGCGGTCGTGCTGCTCAGCACGTTCGCGCTGTTCCCGCTGCTCGGCCTCGCGCTGAAGCCCGTGCTGCAACCGCTCGTCACGCCGACGCTCTATGCCGGCGTGCTGTTTCTGTGCACGCTGCCGTCGACGGTCCAGTCGTCGATCGCGTTCACGTCGATCGCGAAAGGCAACGTGCCGGCCGCCGTGTGCGCGGCGTCCGCGTCGAGCCTGCTCGGGATCTTCGTGACGCCGGCGCTCGTCGGGCTGATGATCACGTCGCAGTCGGCCGCGGCCGCGTCGCCGTGGAGTACGGTCGGCAGCATCGTGATGCAGCTGCTCGTGCCGTTCGTCGCCGGCCAGTTGCTGCGGCCCGTCATCGGCGGCTGGATCGAGCGCAATCGCGGCGTGCTGCGCTTCGTCGACCAGGGCTCGATCCTGCTCGTGGTGTACGTCGCGTTCAGCGAGGCCGTGAACCAGGGGCTGTGGCACCAGATTCCGGCGCGCGCGCTCGGCGGCCTGCTGGTCGTCAACGTCGTGCTGCTCGTGATCGCGCTGGTGCTGACGACGATCGTCAGCAAGCGGCTCGGCTTCAATCGCGCCGACCAGATCACGATCATCTTCTGCGGATCGAAGAAGAGCCTCGCGGCCGGCGTGCCGATGGCGAAGGTGATCTTCTCCGCGCAGGCGGTCGGCGCGATCGTGCTGCCGCTGATGCTGTTCCACCAGATCCAGCTAATGGCGTGCGCGGCACTCGCGCAGCGCTGGGGCGCGCGCGACCTGAGCGGCGAGCGCGACGGCGAGGATGCCGAGGCGGGCACGGCGCGCACGCAGGGCACGCTGAACGCGGGCAAGCGCTGACGCGGAGGCGGCGCGGCCGGCCTAGCAGGCCCAGGATGCTGCGGCGGGCGCGGCGCGCACGCAGGGCACGCTGAACGCGGGCACGCGCTGACGCGGAGGCCGCGCGGCCGGCATGGCGGGTCTAGGATGCTGCGGCGGGCACGGCGCGCGCGCAGGTACGCTGCACGCGGGCAAGCGCTTACGCGGCCGCGCCGGGGTAGGCGCCTTTGCGCTCCCGCCTCGGCCTCCCGCGTCGTTCCCTTTCAGCCCCACGCGACGTCTGCACCATCGACGTGCATCGCGTCACGAAATCTTCATTCAATTCTTCGCGCGCGCTGCCGTTAAAGTCGGGCGTCCCGTCGCCTCGGCCGCCCTCCTCCATGCCCGCGCCCCATCCTGACTCGTCCGTTGCTCCCACCACGCGCCTGATCGCGGAGCGTGCGCTCGCCGCCGTGTTCCAGCCGATCGTCGATCTCGGCTCGGGCACGGTCGTCGGCTACGAAGGCCTGATCCGCGGCCCGAGCGGCACCGACCTCGAGCCGCCGGCCGCGCTGTTCGCGCAGGCCGCCCGCGACGGCACGACCATCGCGCTCGAGCAGGCGGCCGCGCTCGCCTGCCTCGACGCGTTCGCGGCGCTCGGCTGCGACGGCAAGCTGTTCCTCAACTTCAGCGCGGGCACGATCGTGCAACTCGTGCGCGAACGAGAACGCGTGCGGCAACTGCTCGGCCGGGCGGGCGTCGGCGCCGAGCGCATCGTGATCGAGCTGACCGAGCAGACCGCGATGCCGGACGTCGCGCGCATCGAGCCGGCGGTCGCGTCGCTGCGCGACGCCGGCATCCAGTTCGCGCTCGACGACTACGGCACCGCGAACGCGAGCATGAACCTGTGGTTGCGCCTGCACCCGGATGTCGTGAAGATCGATCGCTTCTTCATCCACGACATCGCGCGCGACCCGCTCAAGTTCGAGGCGGTCAGGGCGATGCAGCACTTCGCGCACGCGAGCGGCGCGCAGCTGATCGCGGAAGGCATCGAGAACGCGAGCGACCTGATCGTCGTGCGCGACATGGGCATCTGCTGCGTGCAGGGCTTCCTGCTCGGCCGGCCGAACGCGCGGCCGTCGCCGGTCGTCGCGCCGGCCGCGCGCGACGCGATCCGCACCCCGCACATCGCGGTGTTCCCCGGCGCGACGCGCACCGCGCGGCCGGCCGGCACGATCGCGGCGAAGATGCTCGTGCCCGCGCCAGCGCTGCCGCGCGATGCGACCAGCAACGACGTGCTCGACCTGTTCAACCGGATGCCCGGCCTGCACGCGGTCGCGCTCGTCGAACGCGGGCGGCCGGTCGCGCTCGTGAACCGGCGCGGCTTCATCGACCGCTTCACGCTGCCGTACCACCGCGAGGTGTTCGGGAAGAAGCCGTGCCTGCAGTTCGCGAACGACGCGCCGTTGATGATCGACAACGCGACGTCGGTCGAGCAGCTCGCGATGCTGCTCGCGAGCCACGACCAGCGCTATCTCGCGGATGGCTTCGTGATCACCGAGCACGGCCGCTACCTCGGGCTCGGCACTGGCGAGAGCCTCGTGCGCGCGGTGACCGAGATGCGCATCGAGGCCGCGCGCTACGCGAATCCGCTGACTTTCCTGCCCGGCAACATCCCGATCAGCGCGCATATCGACCGCCTGCTGGAGCGCGACGCCGGCTTCCATGCGTGCTACGTCGACCTGAACCAGTTCAAGCCGTTCAACGATCAGTACGGCTACTGGCAAGGCGACGAAGTGCTGAAGTTCGCGGCGACGGTGCTCGCCGGCGTATGCGATCCGCAGCGGGATTTTCTCGGGCACGTCGGCGGCGACGATTTCCTCGTGCTGTTCCAGCGCGACGACTGGCGCGCGCGGGCGACCGACGCGATCACGCGCTTCAACGACGGCGCGCAGCGCTTCTACACGCAAGCCGACCGGCTGGCGGGCGGGCTGCGCGGCGAGGACCGCCATGGCAACCCCGCGTTCTTCGGCTTCGTGACGATGGCGATCGGCGCGGTCGGCGTGCCGGCAGGCGCGCACGGTGCGATGCGCTACGGCAGCGACGAGATCGCGTCGGTCGCGGCGCTCGCGAAGCGGCGGGCGAAACAGCAGCCGGGCGGGCTCGCGGTCGTCGATCTCGATGCGGGGCGCGCGGCGCTGCGGGAGCGCGGCGAGCCGCCGCTCGCGGCGGCGGGTTGAATGGGAGGCGCGCCTTGCCTTTTCCGCGTTTTGTTTAGTATTTTTAGTAACGGCGTTTTCGCAGATTAGCAGGTAAAAACCCGCTATTTCCGGGTATTCCCCGGTTATCCGGCCCGAATTTGGCGCCGAGTTTTACTATACAATCGCCGTCACCCTAAACAAACCGGATCCCGAACGATGGGCACCACCATTCGCGACGTAGCGCGGGCGGCAGAGGTCTCGATCGGCACCGTCTCCCGCGCGCTGAAAAACCAGCCGGGCCTGTCCGAAGCCACGCGCGCGCGCATCGTCGAGATCGCGCAGCGGCTCGGTTACGACCCGGCCCAGTTGCGCCCGCGCATCCGCCGGCTCACCTTCCTGCTGCACCGCCAGCACAACCGCTTTCCCGCCAGTCCGTTCTTCTCGCACGTGCTGCACGGCGTCGAGGACGCATGCCGCGAGCGCGGCATCGTGCCGACGCTGCTCACGGTCGGCCCGAACGACGACGTGCTGCGCCAGATGCGCCCGCACGCGCCGGACGCGATCGCGGTGGCCGGCTTCATCGAGCCCGAGACGATCGAGGCGCTCGCCGCGACCGGCCGCCCGCTCGTGCTGATCGACCTGTGGGCGCCCGGCCTGCGCTCGGTGAACATCGACAACTCGACGGGCGCGGCGCTCGCGATGCGCCACCTGCTCGCCACCGGCCGCTCGCGGATCGCGTTCATCGGCGGCTCCGCCGCGCACTACAGCATCGCGCAGCGCGCGATCGGCTATCGCCGCGCGTTCTTCGAGGCCGGGCGGCTGTTCGATCCCGCGTACGAAGTGACGATCGACGCCGGGCTCGACCCCGACACCGGCGCCACGCGCGCGATGCAGCAGCTGCTCGACGCGCCGGGCCCGCGCCCCGACGCCGTGTTCGCATACAACGACGCCGCCGCGCTGGCCGCGCAGCGCGTGTGCATCGCGCGCGGCGTGCGGATTCCGGAAGACATCGCGATCGTCGGCTTCGACGACATCCCCGCCGCCGCGCACGCGAACCCGCCGCTCACGACGCTCGCCGTCGACAAGGAAGCGCTCGGCCGCCGCGGCGTCGAACTGCTGCTCGCCGAAGCGCCCGAGCGCACCGAGATCTCCCTGCCCGTCGAGCTGATCGTGCGGGCCAGCAGCCAGCCCGCCGGCTCACCGGCACTCGATACCGCCACGGTCACCGAATCATGAACATGCCCCCGGTCCAATCCCGTACGGCCACGCCGGCCAACCACGCGCAAGCGGCGCCGTTCGTCGCGAGCTTCCGCGATCCGTCGTTCCTGCTGTCGCACATCGAGGACACGCTGCGTTTCTACGCGGCGAACGCATTCGACCCGACAGGCGGCTTCTACCACTACTTCCGCGACGACGGCAGCGTCTACAACCGCACGTCGCGGCATCTGGTCAGCAGTTGCCGGTTCGTCTTCAACTACGCGATGGCGTACCGGCATTTCGGCGATCCGCGCCATCTCGAGTACGCGCGCCACGGGCTGCGCTTCCTGCGCGACGCGCACTGGGACGACGAACTGCAAGGCTACGACTGGGAACTCGACTGGCGCGACGGCGCGAAGCGCGAGACGCTCGACGCCACGCGCCACTGCTACGGGCTCGCGTTCGTGCTGCTGGCCGCCGCGCACGCGACGATGGCCGGCATCGACGAAGCGCGCGCGCTGATCGCGTCGACCTTCGAGCTCGCCGAGCACCGCTTCTGGGATGCCGCCGCGGGCCTCTATGCGGACGACGCGACGCCGAACTGGAACGTGTCGACGTACCGCGGCCAGAACGCGAACATGCACATGACGGAGGCGCTGCTCGCGGCCTACGAGGCGACCGGCCACGTCACCTACCTCGACCGCGCGGAGAAGCTCGCGACCCATATCACCCAGCGCCAGGCCGCGCTGTCGGGCGGCCTCGTGTGGGAGCACTACCATGCGGACTGGTCAGTCGACTGGGACTACAACAAGGAAGACAGCTCGAACATCTTCCGTCCGTGGGGCTTCCAGCCCGGGCACCAGACCGAATGGGCGAAGCTGCTGCTGATCCTGGAGCGGCACCGCCCGCTCGACTGGCTCGTGCCGCGCGCGGCCGAGCTGTTCGACGCGGCGCTCACGCACGCATGGGATGCCGATCACGGCGGCCTCTGCTACGGCTTCGGCCCCGACTTCACGATCTGCGACCACAACAAGTATTTCTGGGTGCAGGCGGAAACCTTCGCGGCGGCCGCGATGCTCGGCGCGCGCACCGGCAGCGAGCGCTTCTGGGACTGGTACGACGAAATCTGGCGCTACAGCTGGGCGCATTTCGTCGATCACCGCTACGGCGCGTGGTACCGGATCCTCACCTGCGACAACCGCAAGTACAGCGACGAGAAGAGCCCGGCCGGCAAGACCGACTATCACACGATGGGCGCGTGCTACGACGTGCTCGCGATCCTCGCGCGCGCGGCGCGCAGCGAGCCGACGCAATGAGCGGCGGCACGTTTCCGGCATTCGTGTCGGCGGGCGACATCCTGACCGACATGGTGCGCGCGGGCGACGCGCAGTGGACCTCGGTGCCGGGCGGCGCCGGCTGGAACGTCGCACGCGCGGTCGCGCGGCTCGGCGTGCCGAGCGCGCTCGCGGGCGCGATCGGCGAGGACTGCTTCTCCGACGTGCTGTGGCGCACCAGCGACGCGGCCGGGCTCGACCTGCGCTTCCTGCAGCGCGTGCCGCGCGCGCCGCTGCTGGCGATCGTTCACGAGACCCGGCCGCCCGCGTACTTCTTCATCGGCGATGCCAGCGCGGATCTCGCGTTCGACCCGGCGCGGCTGCCGGCCGGCTGGACCGAACACGTGCAATGGGCGCATTTCGGCTGCATCAGCCTGGTGCGCGAACCGCTCGCCAGCACGCTCGTCGCGCTCGCGGCCGACCTGCACGCGCGCGGCGTGAAGATCAGCTTCGATCCGAACTACCGGAACCTGATGACGGCCGCGTACCGGCCGACGCTGGAGAAGATGGCCGGCCTGGCCGACCTGATCAAGGTGTCCGACGAGGACCTGCGCCACCTGTTCGGCGGCGACGGCCCCGACGCGGTCGACGCGGTGCGCGCGCTGAACCCGCGCGCGGCCGTGCTCGTCACGCGCGGCGCGCAGGCGGCGACCCTTTACGCGGATGGCGACGTGCTGGAGGCCAGCCCGCCGCGCGTCGAGGTGGTCGACACCGTCGGCGCGGGCGACGCGTCGATCGGCGGCCTGCTGTTCAGCCTGATGGCCGCGCCGCAGCGGCCGTGGCGTGAGCATCTCGCGTTCGCGCTCGCGGCGGGCGCGGCCGCGTGCCGGCATACTGGCGCGCACGCGCCGACGCTCGACGAGGTCGTCGCGCTGCTCGAACGGTGACGGCATGGGGTGGCACGGGACGGCGCGCTGATCGGTCGCCGATTAGCGGCGCTGTACATGCTGCGCCGCAGTGCTACGATGAAGTGTCCTATTGCGGGAGAGGCACGATGGACACGAACACGTTCACCAAAGGCATCTACACGGCCAAGGCGCATACGCAGCACACCGCCAACGGGCAATACCAGGGCTACGTGATCCTCGCGCGGGACGACGGCGACGAGACGGAGAACATGCGCTACGACGTCCACACGACGAGCCCGAGCGAGGAAGAGGCGTTCGACGAAGCGAAGGCGCTCGCGCACCGGATTCTCGGCGAGATTGAACTGTGATGCGCGAACTGTAATGCGCAGGACCATCACGCGCGCGCCGCGGCCGGACCGCGACGCGCCGCCGCATGCGGCGCGGCTCAGAGCAGCCGCGCGACCATCGACACCAGCATCGTCACCACCAGCGTCGACATGAACGGGAACGGGTAGCGCCGCCCGCCGAGCGTCAGCGTGACGTCGCCCGGCATCCGCCCGATGCCGAGCTTGCCGAGCCACGGCCAGCAGCGCGTCAGGATCATCACCGCGAAGAACGACGCCATCAGCCAGCGCAGCATCCCGGGCTCCTGTCAGAGCGCGTGCGAGCGGTCGCCGCGCGCGAATGCGTCGAGCGTGCCGTCGATCCCGCGCGAGAAGGCGATCACCTTGAACAGCTCGCCCATCTCGGCTTCCGAAATCAGCTTCTGCACCGCGTTCGCGGCCGGCAGGAACTGGTGGATGTCGGACGGATCGATCGCGGCCAGTGCGTCGGTGATGCCCGCGTTCAACAGGAAGCGCGCCTGCGACGTGTAGCCGAGCAGGTCGGCGCCGGTGGCAACGCCGGCGTCGTAGATGCCGGTGAATTCGACGTGCGCGGTGATGTCCTGCAGCCCCGGGTAAAGGAAGGCGTCGTCGTGCGCGTGGTGGCGGTAGTGGCACATGAGCGTGCCGCGGTCGCGCTGCGGATGGTAGTACTCGTGCGCCGGAAAGCCGTAGTCGACCAGCAGCACCGCGCCGCGCGCGAGCATCGTGCACACGGTGCGCGTGAACGCGAGCGCGGCTTCGTGCGTCTCGGTCACATAGCCGTCGTCGACGTCGAGCGTCGCCAGCACCGCGGGCAGGCCGGCAGCGCCGACGGGCCGGTCGTCGAACATGAACGCGTGCCGCGCATCCAGCGCGACGCCGCGCTCGAGCCATGCGCCGCCCGACTTCGCGAACAGCCGCACCGGCATCGCATCGAGCACCTCGTTGCCGACCACGACGCCGTCGAAACGCTCGGGCAGCGCGTCGAGCCAGCGCACCTTGCCGGCAAGCGCCGGCGCGGCGGCCGCGATCGTGTCGCGCTGCCGTTCGCGCAGCTCGCCCGACAGATCGACGATCAGGTATTCGTCGAGCTCGACGTCGAGCGCATCGAGTGCCGCGAGCAGCCCGGCCGCGAGCTTGCCCGTGCCCGCGCCGAACTCCATCACGCGACGCGTGCCGCTCGCCGCGAGCGCGTCCGCGACGGGATTCGCGAGCGTCTGCGCGAACAGCGGCGACAGCTCGGGGGCCGTCACGAAGTCGCTGCCGTCGTCGGCGCGGCGTCCGAACTTGCGCGCGCCGCCGCTGTAATAGCCGAGGCCGGGCGCGTACAGCGCGCGCTCCATGAAGCGGTCGAACGGCAGCCAGCCGCCGGCCGCCGCGATCTCGTCGCGCAGTTGCGCGGCGAGCGTTTCGGACTGCGCGAGCGCGTCAGGGCCGGGAGCAGGTAAACTAGCGGATTCGTGAGCTTTCGGGTTCATCCCGGCATTGTAAATGACCGTTTCAGCCGATACGTCGACCCCGCGCATCGCGCTCGTCGCAGGCGCGCTGGACAGCGCGGCCGACGCCGCGTCGCTCGGTCGTGCGCTCGCGACCGCCTTCGCGCAGCGCGGCTGGGACGTCGCGCTGCAACGCAGCGCCGGCGCGCCGCGCGCGGCCGGCGACGCGCTCGTCGCCGAAGTCGCCGCCCGAGGCCGCCGCGCGGCCGTGCTCGACGCCGATCTGGCCCTGGAAGCCGACGCGGGCGCGCTCGTCGCCGCCTGCGGCGCGGCGCTCGGCCGGCCCACGTGTGCGGTGTTCGTGAGCGCGTGCGCCGGCACCGACGACGCGCAGACGGTAGACGCCGCATCGCTCGCCGGCGCGCTTGCCCGCAACGTCACAGCGCCGCTCGCGCTGGCCCGCGCGCTCGCCGATGCGACGCCCGACGCCGCGCGCGACGATGAAACGCTGCGCGCGTGCGTGATCCACGTGCTGGACCAGGCCCTGTTTCACCCGGCGCCGGCCCGGCTGTCGCACGCGCTGATGCAGGCCGCGCTGAATCGCGCGACCGCCGCGCTGGCGCTGGCCCTCGCGCCGAAGGTGCGCGTCGCGGCGCTCGTGCGCGGCCACGCGCCGCACGCGGACGACATCGCGGCGGCGGCCTGCTATCTCGCGACCGCGCCCGGCGTCACGGGCGCGACGCTGACCGTCGACGGCGGCGAGCACCTGGTGCCGCCCGCCGCCGGCCCGAATGAATGAATTGCGCGGACCGCGGCCTGATGGCCGCCGTCCGCGCCGCTTTGCGTGCGCGCACGCCAATTTGACTGGGACGACCATGTTTTCCGCTCTCCTGCACCCCCGCCTCGCGGACTGCCGCAGGCTCTACCTGCGCGACTACGAGGTGCACATGAAGATCGGGGCCTTCGAACACGAGAAGCGCGGCGAGCAGCGCGTCGTCATCAACATCGACCTGTTCGTGCCGCTCGCGCTGTCCACCCCCGTCGACGACCGGCTGCATGAAGTCGTCGACTACGATCTGATGAAACAGAGCGTCGCGCAGTGTCTCGCGCGCGGCCACATCCACCTGCAGGAAACGCTGTGCGACGCGATCGCCGCGAACCTGCTGGCGCACGACATCGTGCGCGCGGTACGTGTCCGTACCGAGAAACCGGACGCCTATCCGGACTGCGACGCCGTCGGCGTCGAAGTCTTTCGCATCAAGGACGAGGAGCGCGCATGAACGCCCCCCACACGCATGACACGGCGGCCGATGGCGCCGCCATCGAAGCCACCGTCGCCGACATCGCCGACACCGGCCGCCGCGCGCTGACGCGCCGCGAGCAAAAGGAAGCGTACGAGAACAACAAGCTGTTCAAGCGGATCGTGCGCCAGGTCGGCCAGGCGATCGGCGACTACAACATGATCGAGCAGGGCGACAAGGTGATGGTGTGCCTGTCGGGCGGCAAGGACAGCTACGCGATGCTCGACGTGCTGCTGCGCCTGCGCGAGCGCGCGCCGATCGACTTCGACATCGTCGCGGTCAACCTGGACCAGAAGCAGCCGGGCTTCCCCGAGCACGTGCTGCCCGAATACCTGACGCAGATCGGCGTGCCGTTCCACATCGAGAACCAGGACACCTACAGCATCGTCAAGCGGCTCGTGCCCGAGGGCAAGACGACCTGCTCGCTGTGCTCGCGGCTGCGCCGCGGGATCCTGTACCGCGTGGCCGGCGAGCTCGGCGCGACCAAGATCGCGCTCGGCCACCACCGCGACGACATCCTGCAAACCCTGCTGCTCAACATGTTCTACGGCGGCAAGCTGAAGGGGATGCCGCCGAAGCTGCAGTCGGACGACGGCAAGAACGTCGTGATCCGCCCGCTCGCGTACGTGAAGGAGACCGATCTCGAGAAATTCGCGGAGCTGCGCGAATTCCCGATCATCCCGTGCAACCTGTGCGGCAGCCAGCCGAACCTGAAGCGCGCGGAGATGAAGGCGCTGATCCGCGACTGGGACAAGCGCTTCCCGGGCCGCGTCGACAACATGTTCAGCGCGCTCGCGAACGTCGTGCCGTCGCACCTGATGGATACGACCCAGTTCCCGTTCGCGTCGCTGCGCGCGACCGGCCAGGCCGACCCGCAGGGCGACATCGCGTTCGACGAGGAGCCGTGCGCGTCGGGTGACGACACCGCCGCCACGCGCGACGGCGCCCGACCGATCTCGATCGTCCAGTTCGACGACCTGTAAGCAGGGCCCGAACACCCGCCGGAACCGCGGCCCACGGCCCTGTTCCGGCGCTGTCGCCCCGCCGCGACAGGCCCGGAACGCCAGGGGCCGCATGCTAAAATGGTCGGCTTCGAACTCCTCTGACAGCTGGCGCCATGAATATCGTGATTTTGGCGGCAGGCACCGGCAAGCGCATGCGTTCCGCGCTGCCGAAAGTGCTTCATCCCCTGGCCGGCAGGCCGCTCCTCTCCCACGTCATCGCCACCGCGCGCACGCTGCAGCCGTCGCGGCTCGTCGTCGTCGTCGGGCATGGCGCCGAGCAGGTCCAGGCCGCCGTCGCCGCGCCCGACGTCCAGTTCGCGGTGCAGGCCGAGCAGCTCGGCACCGGCCATGCGGTGCGCCAGGCGCTGCCGCTGCTCGATCCCGCGCAACCGACGCTGGTGCTGTACGGCGACGTGCCGCTCACCCGCGCGTCGACGCTGCGGCGGCTGGTCGACGCCGCGCGCGACGGCAGCTACGGGATTCTGACCGTCACGCTCGACGATCCCACCGGCTACGGCCGCATCGTGCGCGACGCGGCCGGCTTCGTCACGCGCATCGTCGAGCAGAAGGACGCGTCGCCCGAACAGCTGAAGATCGCCGAGATCAATACCGGCATCATCATCACGCCCACGGGCCAGCTGGCGATGTGGCTCGGCGCGCTGAAGAACGAGAACGCGCAGGGCGAGTACTACCTGACCGACGTCGTCGAACTCGCGATCGAGGCCGGCTTCGACGTGGTCACGTCGCAGCCCGACGACGAATGGGAAACGCTCGGCGTGAACAGCAAGGCGCAGCTCGCGGAACTCGAGCGCATCCATCAGCGCAACGTCGCCGATGCGCTGCTCGTCGACGGCGTCACGCTCGCCGATCCGGCGCGGCTCGACGTGCGCGGCACGCTGCGCTGCGGCCGCGACGTGTCGATCGACGTGAACTGCGTGTTCGAAGGCAACGTGACGCTCGCCGACAACGTGACGATCGGCCCGAACTGCGTGATCCGCAACGCGTCGGTCGGCGCCGGCACGCGCATCGACGCTTTCACGCATATCGACGGCGCCGAGCTCGGCGCGAACACCGTGATCGGCCCGTACGCGCGGCTGCGCCCGGGCGCGCAGCTCGCGGACGAAGCGCACGTCGGCAACTTCGTCGAGGTGAAGAACGCGGTGATCGGCCACGGCTCGAAGGCGAACCACCTGACGTACATCGGCGACGCCGACATCGGCGCACGCGTGAACATCGGCGCGGGCACGATCACCTGCAACTACGACGGCGCGAACAAGTTCCGCACCGTGATCGAGGACGACGTGTTCGTCGGCTCGGACACGCAACTGGTCGCGCCGGTGCGCGTCGGCCGCGGCGTGACGATCGCGGCCGGCACGACGATCTGGAAGGACGTCGCCGAGGGCGTCCTCGCATTGAACGAGAAGACGCAGACCGCGAAGAGCGGCTACGTCCGCCCGGTCAAGAAGAAAAGTTGACATCACGCGGGCGCTCCACGGCGCCCGTTTCCACATAGAGGGTAAGTTTCATGTGCGGCATTGTCGGCGCAGTTGCGCAGCGTAATATCGTTCCGGTGCTGATCGAAGGATTGCGGCGCCTCGAATACCGTGGCTACGATTCGTGCGGTGTCGCCGTGCTCGAGCCGGGCGCACCGAAGCGCGCGCGCAGCGTCGCGCGCGTCGCCGATCTCGACGCGCAGGTCCACGAATCGCACCTCGAAGGCACGACCGGCGTCGCGCACACGCGCTGGGCCACGCACGGCGCGCCCGTCACGCACAACGCGCACCCGATCTTCTCGTCGAACGCGCTCGCGCTGGTGCACAACGGCATCATCGAGAACTTCGAGACGCTGCGCGACGCGCTGCGCGCGAAGGGCTACGAATTCGTGTCGCAGACCGACACCGAAGTGATCGCGCACCTCGTGCACAGCCTGTATCGCGGCAATCTGTTCGACGCCGTGCGCGAAGCCGTGCAGCAACTGCACGGCGCGTATGCGATCGCCGTGACCCACAAGGACGAGCCGCACACGGTCGTCGGTGCGCGCCAGGGTTCGCCGCTCGTCGTCGGCCACGGCGACGGCGAGAACTTCCTCGCGTCCGACGCGCTGGCGCTGGCCGGCAGCACCGACCGCTTCACGTTCCTCGAGGAAGGCGACGTGTGCGAATTGTCGCTCGACGGCGTGAAGATCGTCGACCGCCACGGCGCGCTCGCGCAGCGCGAGATCCGCGTCGTGAGCGCGTACGGCGGCGCGGTCGAGCTGGGCCCGTATCGCCACTTCATGCAGAAGGAAATCTTCGAGCAGCCGCGCGCGATCGGCGACACGGTGCCGCAAACCGACGCGTTCGACGCGACGCTGTTCGGCGACGCGGCCCCCGCCGCGTTCGCTAACGTTGACAGCCTGCTGATCCTCGCATGCGGCACGAGCTACTACTCGGGCCTCACCGCGAAGTACTGGCTCGAATCGATCGCGAAGATCCCGACCCAGGTCGAGATCGCGAGCGAATACCGCTACCGCGAGTCGGTGCCGAACCCGCGCCAGCTCGTGCTGGTGATCTCGCAATCGGGCGAGACGGCCGACACGCTCGCCGCGCTCAAGCACGCGCAGTCGCTCGGCCACACGCATACGCTCGCGGTGTGCAACGTCGCGACAAGCGCGATGGTGCGCCTCACCGAGATGCAGTTCCTGACGCACGCGGGCACCGAGATCGGCGTCGCGTCGACGAAGGCGTTCACGACCCAGCTCGTCGCGCTGTTCGTGCTGGCCGCGACGCTCGGCAAGCTGCGCGGGCACGTCGACGCCGCGCAGGAAGCGGAATTCCTGAAGCAGCTGCGCCACCTGCCGGCCGCGCTGAACAGCGTGCTCGCGCTCGAGCCGCAGATCATCGCGTGGTCGGAGGAATTCGCACGCAAGGAAAACGCGCTGTTCCTCGGCCGCGGGCTGCACTACCCGATCGCGCTCGAAGGCGCGCTGAAGCTGAAGGAAATCTCGTACATCCACGCGGAGGCCTATCCGGCCGGCGAGCTGAAGCACGGGCCGCTCGCGCTCGTCACGGAAGCGATGCCGGTCGTCACGGTCGCGCCGAACGACACGCTGCTCGAGAAGCTGAAGTCGAACATGCAGGAAGTGCGCGCGCGCGGCGGCGAGCTGTACGTGTTCGCGGATGCCGACACGCAGATCGTCAACGACGACGGCCTGCACGTGATCCGGATGCCGGAACACTACGGGCAGCTGTCGCCGATCCTGCACGTCGTGCCGCTGCAGCTGCTCGCGTATCACACCGCGTGCGCGCGCGGCACCGATGTGGACAAGCCGCGCAACCTCGCGAAGTCGGTGACGGTGGAGTAATGCAGGTCCCCCGGACGGGCCGTCGTCGGCCGTCCGGACGCGTATCGGCAGGAAGCGGATACGAAGCAGGCCGTTCGGCCAGGTCGAAATATGTACCACGTAGTGGTATATAATCCTGTGCTAACTCGACTGGCTCGACATGTCTGCTTCCGTACGACGCGTGTTCAAGACGAAGTGGTTTCACAAGGCAGCAGGAAAAGCGGGAATCGGCGATCGCGAACTGTGCCGGGCGGTTCGGGAACTGGCGCGGGGCCAGGGCATCGACCTCGGCGGCAACGTCTGGAAGAAGCGCCTGGACGACAATCGCCAGCGAGGCATCGTGCTGGGCAAGGTCGGGCATACGTGGGTGTTCGTGTTCCTGTTCGCGAAACGTGATCGCGACAACATCGATGCACGCGAGCTGCGCGCCTTCCGGAAGCTCGCCGCGGATGTCGGTCGACACACCGACGTCGACATCGCGACGCTGGTCGCACTGAACGAGTGGGTGGAGATTTGCAATGGCTAAGAGTCGATTCAAGAGCGACGCGACGGAGGCGGTCCACAGCGCCGCGTCGGGCCTTTATCGCGCGCAATTGATCGACAAGAAGACGATGCGCGAATACGACGCGCTCTGCATCGAAGCTGCACCGCAGTTCGATCCGGAGGCGATCGCCCGTATCCGCAAGTCGGTCAACGTCAGCCAGAGCGTGTTCGCGCTCTATCTGAACACGACCACATCGACGATCCGCCAGTGGGAACAGGGCGACAAGCGTCCGAGCGGCATCGCCGCGCGTATGCTGCAGATCGTCGAGAAGCACGGGCTCGAGGTGTTCTCCTGAACCGCCTTCCCCGAATGCGCACGGGCGGCCGATCCCGCACCGGATACCGCGACGCGAGCCGCAAGCAAGATGACGGAGAGACCATGGTAAGACTGTTTGGATGCGGATTGCTGGCGCTGACTTTCGCGTCGACGGGCTGGGCGGCCGAGCACTACGTCGAAGTCTGGAACCCGCCGGAGGCGCGGCATCCGGCAGCACGCACGCCGGATGCCCGTACGCCGACCGCCCACGCCGGCGGCAAGGCCGTCGAAAAACATGCGAGCGTGCAGCCGAAGGCCGCGGTCAAGCCGCACAATCGCCGCGTCGCGCAAGCCGTGAAGGCCGCCCCGCATCGTCCGCCCGCCGCGACGGTCGAAGCGCCGGTCGCACCGCGCCCGGTCGCGCAGCCCGCGCCGGGCCGGCTCACGGTGATGCAGCCGGCAGCGCCCGACACGCCGCACGCGCTCAATTTCTCCCACATCCCGCGGCAATACACGCCGGACGGCAACGTGCTGCGCGTCGGCACGAACGCCCGTTCCGCGAAGGTGACGCGATAATGGAAGCGCAGAGCTATCACGGCTACCAGATCTGGGGCCACGCCATCCTGCAGCAGGACGAGATCCTGCAGCCCGAACGCTTCGCGGCGAGCGGCACGATCACGCAGAACAATCGGCTCGTCGAAGCGTCGGGTGTGCTCGGCGTGTTCGATACCGAGGACGAAGCGCGCGAAGCGGGGCTCGAATGGGCCCGCGCGTGGATCGACGGGCATCGCTGAACGGGCCACGCGCGAACTGCGCGCGAACCGTCAACGCAAAGAACAAGGGGCGTCCACGACGCCCCTTGTTGCATTCAGACCTGCCGCCGGCTCAGGCGACCGGACGCGGCGGCCTCATGGCCGTACGCGGGCGGCCGACGAGCCGCGTGAGCACGACGATCGCGACCAGCGTGACGACGTACGCGACGATCTGGATCCCCGCCGGACGCGCGGTATAACCGACCAGCGTATGCAGCGCCTTGCCGACGATGCTCGATTCCTTGAGCAGCCACGACGTGTCCCACACCGTATCGCCCCACGACGGCACGAGGCCCGCCGCGAGCAGGAAGCCCGCGCACTGGCTCGCCATCCCGGCCGCGAGCAGCACGATCAGCGCGTTGGTGACGGAGAACAGGCGCTTCAGCGGAATCTGCAGCAGCCCCGCATACATCGCGTAGCCGAGCCCGGCTCCGCCGAGCACGCCGAGCAGCCCGCCGACGATCATCTGCGGCGTCTGTCCCGGATCGCCCGCCGCGATGCCGTACAGGAACAGCACGGCCTCGGAGCCTTCGCGCAACACCGCGACGCCGACCACGATCGCCAGCCCCGTCAGCGGCCGGCTGCCGGCCGCGACGGCCCGCCCGACTTCGCCCATGTGCAGCGCCATCTCGCGGCCGTGGCTGCTCATCCAGATGCAGTGCCACGCCAGCATCAGCGTCGCGACGAACATCACGCCCGCGTTGAAGACTTCCTGCCCCATGCCGGACGCCCATTGCGAGATCACGTCGGCGAACGCGGCGATCAGGCCCGCGCCGATCACGCCGCCGACGAGCCCGCCGCCGACCCACCAGCCGCGCTGCGGCACGCCCTTCGTGGCGGCCATCACGATCGAGACCACCAGCGCGGCCTCGAGCACTTCACGAAAGACGATCAGGGCGGTCGACAGCATGGTGGTATCCGCTTTACTTGACGGTCAGGTGCGTCTTCGACTGCGCTTCGTGATACTCGTCGTGGAACTCGTAGGTGCCGGCCTTCAGCGGCCCGACGAGGATCTCGACCGACTTGCCGGCCGGCACGACCTTCTCGGCCTTGAAATCGTCGCTTTCGAATTCCGCGGGCGTCGCGTCGAGGTTCTTGACGATGAACTTCACCTTCTTGCCGGCCGGGATCGTCACGCCGTCGGGCGAGAACTTGTGGTCCTTGAGCGTCAGGTTGACGACATCGTCGGCCGCGAAGGCGGACGTTGCCGATGCGCCCAGGAGGGCCAGTGCGAAGCCGATGGCGAAACGAGTCATGGTGGTAATGAAAAGAAATATCGAGGGGAATCGATACTAAGATCGATTCGCATTTTCAACTCGGAGTACCCTTACTCGAATCATGGAGATCGTGCGGTGTCGATTTCGCATGCGCCTTGCCGCGCAAGGCTTCGCCGGATTTCGCCCACAATGCGCTGTCGTCAATCGGGAGAAGTTCGGGATGACGCGCCCAGCCAAGCCGCCCATTCGTCAGACTTCATGTTTACAAATAGCTGTTGCGTGACCGCACGTCATGAACGCGCTTGACCTTCCCACCATGGCAAGCTTCATGCTGAATGTATTCGTCAATCGTCAACTCAGGAGAACACGATGGAATTCGAAGTCCAGGACATGACCTGCGGCGGCTGCGCCAATGCGATCACGCGCGCCGTGACGGCGGCGGACCCTGCCGCGAAGCTCGACATCGACGTGGCCGCGAAGCTCGTGAAGGTCGAATCGGCGCAGGGCGCCGCGCGCGTGCAGTCGATCATCGAGGCCGCGGGCTTCCACCCGGCACTGCGCTCGGCCTGACGCGGGTGCATCGCACGCGGGCGCAGTGCCGATCGGCACCGCGCCCGCACACCGGCCACGTCAGCGCAGCCGGATCAACGTCGACTTCAGTTCGGTGTACTTCTCGAGCGCGTGCAGCGACTTGTCGCGGCCATTGCCCGACTGCTTGTAGCCGCCGAACGGGAAGTTCATGTCGCCGCCCTCGTCGTAGCAGTTCACCCACACCGTGCCCGCGCGCAGACGGCGCGATACGTCGTGCGCGGTCGTCAGGTCCGACGTCCACACGGCCGCCGCGAGCCCGTACTCGGTATCGTTAGCGATCCTGACCGCCTCGTCGACATCGTCGAACACGATCACCGACAGCACGGGACCGAAGATCTCCTCACGCGCGATCCTCGCATCGGGCCTCACCTCGAACACCGTCGGCTCCACGTAGAAGCCGCCCGATGCCTCGTTCACGCGTGCGCCGCCCGTGACGAGCGTGCCTTCCTTGCGCCCTGCGTCGATGTAGCCGAGCACGCGCTCGAGCTGGACGCCGTCGACGATCGCGCCCATCGATACCGCCGGATCGAGTGGGTTGCCCGGCACGTACGCACGCGCGGCCGCGACCAGCTTCTCGATGAACGCATCCTTGATGTCGCGATGCACGAGCAGGCGCGAGCCGGCCGTGCACATCTCGCCCATGTTGTAGAAGATCGCGCCGGCCGCGGCCTGCGCGGCGCGGTCGAGATCCGGACAATCCGGCAGCACGATGTTCGGCGACTTGCCGCCGAGTTCGAGCCATGCACGCTTGAGGTTCGACTGCGCGGCGTACTGCATGATCAGCTTGCCGACCGCGGTGGAGCCGGTGAACGCGATGCAGTCGACGTCGCGATGCAGCGCGAGCAGCTTGCCCGGTTCGCCCGCGCCCGGCACGACGTTGAACACGCCGGCCGGGATGCCGGCTTCGAACGCGAGCTGCGCGACGCGGATCGCGGTGAGCGGCGACTTCTCCGACGGTTTCAGCACGACGCTGTTGCCGGCCGCGAGCGCCGGGCCGAACTTCCATGCGGCCATCAGGATCGGGAAGTTCCACGGCACGACGGCGGCCACCACGCCGACCGGCTCGCGCGTGACGAGACCGACGAGATGATGGTCGGCCGGCGCGACTTCGCCGCCGACCTTGTCGATCGCTTCGGCGAACCACTCGACGCAATACGCGGCGCCCGGCACGTCGACCGTCGTCGTATCGCCGATCGGCTTGCCCGCGTCGAGCGTCTCGAGCAGCGACAGTTCGTCGAGATGCTCGCGCATCAGCGCGGCCCAGCGCAGCAGCACGGCCTTGCGCGCGCGCGGGTTCAGCCCGGCCCACACGCCGGCGTCGAACGCGCGGCGCGCGGCCGCCACCGCGGCGTTCACGTCGGCTTCGCCGCAGTCGGCCACCTTCGCGAGCACGCGGCCGTCGATCGGGCTCACGCAGTCGAACGTCTTGCCGCCGTGCGCGTCGCGCGACGCGCCGTCGATGAATGCGCGCCCTTCGATCTCGAGCGACGCCGCCTTGTCCTGCCAGTCAGCCAAAGTCAACTTGTTCATCAGGATGCCTCAATTGTCGTGGCATTCGCGCAGCAGCGCGCCGCGCAATGGCAACACTGCCGGCGGCGAATGCGGTGATACGCGGTCAGAAGGTGGCCGGCGAATTGGCCGACACGACCTCGCAGAGCTGTTCCGCGCTGGGATTGCGAAAACGGTGCGGCAAACGGCTTTCGAAGTAGTAGCCGTCCCCGGGGTCGAGCAACCAGGTGGCGCTGTCGACGGTGAGCTCCAGCCGGCCCGACACGACCACGCCGCCCTCGTGGCCCGCATGCACGAGCATCTCGGGCCCCGTATCGGCAAGCGGCTGGTAGATCTCGCGCATGATGCACATGTTGCGATCCTTCACGCCGGCGCCGACGAGGTGAAACGCAAGCGTTTCGTTGCCGAGGTTCGGCATCTCGTCACGGCGCGACACGACCGAGCGCGACTCGACCAGCTCGAACGTGAAGAACTCCGCGAGACTCATCGGGATGCATTCGAGCAGCTTCTTCAGCGAACCGACCGACGGGCTCACGCGGCCCTGTTCGATCAGCGAGATCGTGCCGTTGGTCACGCCGGCCCGCTTCGCGAGTTCGCGCTGCGACAGGCCATGCTTGTTGCGCACGAAACGCAGGCGCTCGGCGACTTCGGTAGACATCGATTCGGTTTCGGACACGATAGTAGTGCGGTGAAAAGGTGAAGCGACGCGTGGGTCAGCCGTTGAATATTCTAATCACTTTATGCCGCGCATCAGCGGGGAAAACCCTGAAAGGCGTTCGAAATAATGAACACCCGACACCGCATTCCATTTACGAATATTTTGTTCGGAGTGCCTCGGGAAAGCCCTGACACGGGACCGTCAAAAAACATTTGACGCCGTTTTTGACTCGTATATGCTGGCTCTCAGGTCAGCGTCATTGACCATTCATCGGCACCGAAACACGTTATCGCAACGTAAAAAACGATGCCGACCGATGCAAATGACGCAGGCCCGACACCTCGATTATTTTAAACGCCCCGCGCGCCGAAACGATCAGGTGTTCAATACTTTCAACAAACCAGTCGAGTGTAATCGTGAGAGTCCGTGGCCCTCTGGTGAGGTGGGATCGAGGCGATGTGCGAAGTTTGCGCAGCGCTGCTCCCGCTTCCGATGGCAGTTGCGGCTGGCATAGTCCTCGCCTGCTGCACCTGTCGATCTACACCATCCTGTCCCGTCGTTCCGTTCGGCGTCACAACGCCGTATCCGCACGTGCATTCGTGGCCGTCGATACCGACGAAGTCGCGTCGCTGCTGCCATAGCGCCTCTCCCCCTTTTCTCGTCGTTCGTTTCAGCTGCCTGTTCGTCTGCCGCCTCTGTCGCGCGGTGACGGAACGCGTTCGCGCATCGATTGCCGCGTCACGCCTCGCAACGAAACGAACGACGGCCTGACCGTCGCGCACAGCGCGGGCCGCCACGCGACCCCGTCGTGCCCATTCATCAGCGGCCTTCGCGCTCTGCGCCAGGCTGCGGGGCTTTGTCGCGCCCGCGTTTTGCCATCTTCGGCGCAACGCACGTGCAAGCCTTATGGACAACTGATTGACGTCATGGAAAGGAAACCCCTCGTCGGCATCACCGCCGACTTCACGCAGCTCGGCGCACACGCGTCGCACACGGTCGGCGACAAGTACGTCGCGGCGATCGTCGACGGCGCGCATGCGTTCGCGATGGTGCTGCCCGCGCTAGGCGATCGGCAGTCGATCGACGACGTGCTCGACACGGTCGACGGCCTGCTGTTTACGGGCAGCTATTCGAACGTCGAGCCGCATCGGTACGGCGGCGAGCCGAGCACCCCGGGCACGAAGCACGACCCTGCTCGCGATGCGACGACGCTGCCGCTGCTGCGCGCGGCGATCACGGCGGGCGTGCCGGTGCTCGCCGTATGCCGCGGCTTCCAGGAGCTGAACGTCGTCTGTGGCGGCACGCTGCATCAGCACGTGCATGACGTGCCGGGCCTCGCGGATCACCGCGAGGACGACACCGCGCCGATGGAATCGCAATACGGGCCCGCGCACGTCGTGCACCTGACGCCCGGCGGCAAGCTGCATGCGCTCGCCGGCGGACGCGACGAAGTGCACGTGAACTCGCTGCACAAGCAGGGCATCGCGCAGCTCGGTTCCGGCCTCGCCGTCGAAGCCGTCGCACCGGACGGCCTGATCGAGGCCGTGAGCGTCGTCGACGCACCGGCTTTCGCACTCGCCGTGCAATGGCATCCGGAATGGCGGCATGCGCAGGACCCGCTGTCGAGCGCGATCTTTCGCGCGTTCGGCGACGCCTGCCGCGCCCGCCGCGCCGCACGCACGCATACCACGGCCGCTGCCGCGCTCGCCTGAGCGCGCCGACCCACACAACGAGAACGGACATGCAAGACATGGAAGACTTTCTGAGACAGCACCGGATCACCGAAGTCGAGGCGATCATCCCCGACATGGCCGGCATCGCACGCGGCAAGATCACGCCGCGCAACAAGTTCACGTCCGGCGAATCGATGCGCCTGCCGCAGGCCGTGATGGTGCAGACCGTCACCGGCGAGTATCCGGAAGACGGCTCGCTGACCGGCGTGACCGACCCCGACATGGTGTGCGTGCCCGACACGTCGACGATCCGCCTGATCCCGTGGGCCGTCGATCCGACCGCGCAGGTGATCCACGATTGCGTGCACTTCGACGGCTCGCCGGTCGAGATCTCGCCGCGCTACGTGCTGCGCCGCGTGCTCGCGCTGTACAAGGCGAAGGGCTGGAAGCCGGTGGTCGCGCCCGAACTCGAGTTCTACCTGGTCGACATGAACAAGGATCCCGACCTGCCGCTGCGCCCGCCGGTCGGCCGCACGGGCCGCCCCGAAACGGGCCGCCAGTCGTATTCGATCGAGGCCGTCAACGAGTTCGATCCGCTGTTCGAGGATATCTACGAGTACTGCGAAACGCAGGGTCTCGACATCGACACGCTGATCCACGAAGTCGGCGCCGCGCAGATGGAGATCAACTTCATGCACGGCGACGCGCTGTCGCTGGCCGACCAGGTGTTCCTGTTCAAGCGCACGGTGCGCGAGGCGGCGTTGCGCCACAACATGTACGCGACGTTCATGGCCAAGCCGATGGAAGGCGAGCCGGGCTCCGCGATGCACGTGCACCAGAGCATCGTCGACGAGGAAACGGGCCGCAACCTGTTCACGTCGCCGGAGACGGGCGGTGCGACGTCGCTGTTCTACAACTATCTCGCCGGGCTGCAGAAGTACACGCCGGCGCTGATGCCGATCTTCGCGCCGTACATCAACTCGTATCGCCGGCTGTCGCGCTTCATGGCCGCACCGATCAACGTGCAGTGGGGCTACGACAACCGCACGGTCGGCTTCCGCATCCCGCACTCGGGCCCGGCCGCGCGCCGCATCGAGAACCGGATCCCGGGCGTCGACTGCAACCCGTACCTCGCGCTCGCGGCGACGCTCGCGGCCGGCTATCTCGGCATGACGCAGCGGCTCGAGCCGACCGAGCCGCTCGTCAGCGACGGTTACGACCTGCCGTACCAGCTGCCGCGCAATCTCGAGGAAGGGCTCACGCTGATGGCCGCGTGCGAGCCGCTCGGCGAGATTCTCGGCCACAAGTTCCTGAAGGCCTATTTCGCGCTGAAGGAAACCGAATATGAAGCGTTCTTCCGCGTGATCAGCTCGTGGGAACGCCGTCATCTGCTGCTGCACGTGTAAGCGCGCGCACGAACGTACCAACGAATACGGAGGAAACATGACGTACCGCAACGAATCAGCGTGGATCCAGCCGGCCGCACCGGCCGCACCCGCCGCAGCACCGCGCACGACGCAGGCCCGCTCGACCGCCGAATACCGCGCGCTCGACGCCGCACACCACATTCACCCGTTCTCGGACATGGGCGCGCTCAATCGCGCGGGCAGCCGCGTGATCGTGAAGGCCGACGGCGTCTATCTGTGGGACTCCGACGGCAACAAGGTGATCGACGGGATGGCCGGCCTCTGGTGCGTGAACGTCGGCTACGGCCGCAAGGAGCTCGCCGACGCCGCGTATCGCCAGCTGCAGGAGCTGCCGTTCTACAACACGTTCTTCAAGACCACGCACCCGCCGATCATCGAACTGTCGGCGCTGCTCGCCGAAGTCACGCCCGTGGGCTTCAACCACTTCTTCTATTGCAACAGCGGCTCGGAAGGCAACGACACCGTGCTGCGCGTCGTGCACCAGTACTGGCGCGTGCAGGGCCAGCCGCAGAAGAAGTTCGTGATCTCGCGCAGGAACGGTTACCACGGCTCGACGATCGCGGGCGGCACGCTCGGCGGGATGGGCTACATGCACGAGCAGATGCCGTCGAAGGTCGAGCACATCGTGCACATCGACCAGCCGTATTTCTTCGGCGAAGCGCAAGCCGGCGAGACGCCCGAAGCGTTCGGCCTCGCACGCGCGCAGCAGTTGGAGGCGAAGATCCTCGAACTCGGCGCGGAGAACGTCGCGGCGTTCATCGGCGAGCCGTTCCAGGGCGCGGGCGGCGTGATCTTCCCGCCGTCGACGTACTGGCCGGAAATCCAGCGGATCTGCCGCAAGTACGACATCCTGCTCGTCGCCGATGAAGTGATCGGCGGCTTCGGCCGTACCGGCGAATGGTTCGCGCACCAGCACTTCGGCTTCGAGCCGGACCTGATCACGATGGCCAAGGGCCTGACGTCGGGTTACGTGCCGATGGGTGCGGTGGGCATTCACGAGCGCATCGCGCGCCCGATCATCGACAACGGCGAATTCAATCACGGCCTCACCTACTCGGGTCACCCGGTGGCGGCGGCCGTCGCGGTCGCGAACCTGAAGCTACTGCGCGACGAAGGGATCGTCGAGCGCGTGAAGAACGACACGGGCCCGTACTTCCAGGCGCTGATGCGCGAGACCTTCGCGCGTCACCCGATCGTCGGCGAGGTGCACGGCCACGGCCTCGTCGCGAGCCTGCAGCTCGCCGAAGCGCCGGCCGAACGTCGGCGCTTCGCGAACGGCGGCGACGTCGGCACGATCTGCCGTGACTTCTGCTTCAACGGCAACCTGATCATGCGCGCGACCGGCGACCGGATGCTGCTGTCGCCGCCGCTCGTGATCTCGCGTCAGGAAATCGATGAACTCGTATCGAAGGCGAAGAAGGCCGTCGATGCGACCGCCCAGCAACTGGGCCTTTCGTAACGACCTTGCCTACGGGCGTGCGGCGGGCGCCGCACGCCACCATCATCCAGGGGAATTCCACCATGCGTTCCAGCTTTCTTCGCCAAGCCTGTTCCGTTGCCGCCCTTGCCGCCGCGGCCGCGTTCACGTCGGTCGCCAGCCCGTCGGCGCATGCCGATGAGCTGAACATCTACAACTGGTCCGACTACATCGCCCCCGACACGGTCCCGAACTTCCAGAAACAGACGGGCATCCACGTGAAGTACGACAACTACGACAGCGACGACACGCTGCAGGCGAAGCTGCTGGCGGGCAGCTCGGGCTACGACATCGTCGTGCCGACGTCGAACTACATGGCCAAGCAAATTCAGGCCGGCGTGTACCAGAAGCTCGACAAGTCGAAGCTGCCGAACCTCGCGAACCTCGACCCGCTGCTGATGAAGATGATCGCCGATGCCGACCCGGGCAACCAGTACGGCGTGCCCTGGGCGTACGGCACGGACGGCATCGGCTACAACGCACAGGCGGTGAAGAAGGCGCTCGGCGACAAGGCGCCGGTCGACAGCTGGGCGCTGGTGTTCGACCCGGCCAACATGGAGAAGCTCAAGAGCTGCGGCGTGTCGTTCCTCGACCAGGCCGTCGACGTGTTCGCGGCCACGCTGCAATACATGGGCAAGAACCCGAACAGCACCAACCCCGGCGACTACCAGGCGGCCTTCGAAGTCCTGAAGAAAGTCCGCCCGTACATCACGCAGTTCAACTCGTCCGGCTACATCAACGACCTCGCGAACAACGACGTGTGCGTCGCGCTCGGCTGGTCGGGCGACATCGGCATCGCGCACCGCCGCTCGGCGGAGGCGAAGCGCTCGTACGACATCAAGTTCGCGAACCCGAAGGAAGGCGGCCTGCTGTGGTTCGACGTGATGGTGATCCCGAAGGATGCACCGCACCCCGAGGCCGCGATGAAGTGGATCAACTACGTGTCCGACCCGAAGGTCAACGCGGCGATCACCAACACGGTGTTCTACCCGACCGCGAACAAGGCCGCGCACCCGTTCGTCACGCCGGCCGTCGCGCAGGACCCGACCGTCTATCCGCCGGAAGACGTGCTCAAGAAGATGGTGCTGATGAAGCCGATGCCGTCCGACATCCTGCGCCTCGAGAACCGTCTCTGGGCGCAGTTGAAGACGGGCCACTGACCGCGTCCCGTCACGGCGGCGCAGGCATCGGCTGAACGCCTGCCCGCCCGGGATCCGCGGACTCTCCGTCTGCCCGCGCGCACCGCGCGCCCTGTTCCATCCGGCACGAGCCGTTGTCCGCGAGTCGCATTGCGCGCCTCGCGCGGGGACGCTCGCGCCAGCAATCCGTGAAGAACGAATGGTGACTCCCATGCAATCGATACCCTCTTCCGCTGCCGTACGCCACACCCAACCGGCCGCCGCGGCCCGCTCGAAGAACGACGCGTTCGTGCGCATCGAAAACGTCGTGAAGAAGTTCGGCGACAGCACCGCCGTCGACAACGTGAGCCTGACGATCGCGAAGAACGAGCTGTTCGCGCTGCTCGGCAGCTCGGGCTGCGGCAAGTCGACGCTGTTGCGCATGCTCGCCGGGCTGGAGACGGCCACCTCCGGCAAGATCCTCGTCGACGGTGAAGACCTCGCGTCGCTGCCGCCGTATCGCCGCCCGGTGAACATGATGTTCCAGTCGTACGCGCTGTTCCCGCACATGTCGGTCGAGTCGAACGTCGCGTTCGGGCTGAAGCAGGAAGGCACGCCGAAGAACGAGATCAAGGAACGCGTGGCCGATGCGCTCGCGCTCGTGCAGATGAGCAAGTACGCGAAGCGCAAGCCGCACCAGCTGTCCGGCGGCCAGCAGCAGCGCGTCGCGCTGGCCCGCTCGCTGGTCAAGCGCCCGAAGCTGCTGCTGCTCGACGAACCGATGTCCGCGCTCGACAAGAAGATCCGCCAGAAGACCCAGCTCGAACTCGTGAACATCATCGAGAAGGTCGACGTGACCTGCGTGATGGTCACGCACGACCAGGAAGAGGCGATGACGATGGCAAGCCGCCTCGCGGTGATGAGCGAAGGCAAGATCGTGCAGATCGGCACGCCCGGCGAAGTGTACGAATACCCGAACAGCCGCTTCTCGGCCGAATTCATCGGCTCGACGAACCTGTTCGAAGGGCGCGTGGTCGAGGACGAGCCCGATCACATCTTTGTCGAAAGCGACGACCTTGAAGCGCGCATGTATGTGAGCCACGGCGTGACCGGCCCGCTGGGAATGCCGGTCGGCATCTCGGTGCGGCCCGAGCGCGTGCACGTGTCGCGCGACAAGCCCGGCTCGCATCACAACTGGGCACGCGGCGTCGTGACCGACATCGCGTACATGGGTAGCTACTCGCTGTATCACGTGCGGCTGCCGAGCGGCAAGACGGTCGTGTCGAACCTGTCGAGCTCGCACCTGCTGCATGACGGTGCGCCGTCGTGGAACGACGACGTGTTCGTGTCGTGGTCGCCGGCCAGCGGCGTCGTGCTGACGCAGTGAGGACGACATGATGAGAACTTCCGCTTCCACTCCGTCCGCGCCGGTTTCGACCGCTTCGGCAAGCAGCAGCGCCGGCGCCGGCCGCGCGCGCCCCGGCCGCTTCGCCGCGCTGTCGCGCTTCCTGCCGTCGGGCCGCAACGTCGCGATCGGCGTGCCGTTCCTGTGGCTCACGATCTTCTTCGCACTGCCGTTCGTGCTGGTGTTCAAGATCAGCTTCGCCGACCAGGTGATGGGGATCCCGCCGTACACGTCCCTCGTCGCGTTCAAGGACGGCGTCGTGCACTTCGCGCTGCAGCTGTCGCACTACGCGTTCCTGCTGCAGGACGACCTGTACATCGCGACCTACCTCAGCTCGCTGAAGATGGCCGCCGTGTCGACGGTGCTGTGCCTGCTGATCGGTTACCCGATGGCGTACTACATTGCCCGTGCCGAACCGAGCCGGCGCAACGTGCTGATGATGGCCGTGATGCTGCCGTTCTGGACGTCGTTCCTGATCCGCGTTTACGCATGGATCGGAATCCTGAAGGACGACGGCCTGCTGAATCACACGCTGATCGCGCTGGGCATCATCCACTCGCCGCTGCGCCTTTATCACAGCGATGCCGGTGTCTACATCGGGATGGTCTATTCGTATCTGCCGTTCATGATCATGCCGCTCTATGCGCACCTCGTGAAGATGGACCTCACGCTGCTCGAGGCCGCGTACGACCTCGGTGCGAAGCCGTGGGTCGCATTCACGCGCATCACGCTGCCGCTGTCGAAGAACGGGATCATCGCCGGCAGCCTGCTGGTGTTCATTCCGGCGGTAGGCGAGTACGTGATTCCGGAACTGCTCGGCGGGGCCGACACGCTGATGATCGGCCGCGTGATGTGGGATGAGTTCTTCAACAACATGGACTGGCCGATGGCGTCCGCGGTGACGGTCGCGATGGTGCTGCTGTTGCTGGTGCCGATGGCGCTGTTCCAGTACTACCAGGTCAAGGAACTGGAGGACGCGAAATGATCAAGCCGAACAAACCGCTGTCGACGGGCGTTCTCGCCTTCGGCTTCCTGTTTCTGTACATCCCGATCATCAGCCTGGTCGTGTACTCGTTCAACGAATCGAAGCTGGTGACGGTGTGGTCGGGCTTCTCGCTGAAGTGGTACGCAGCGCTTCTGGAAGACGACGAGCTGCTCACCGCCGCGTGGCTGTCGCTGAAGATCGGCCTCTTGACGGCCACCGCGTCGGTCGTGATCGGCACGTGGGCGGGCTTCGTGCTCGCGCGCTTCGGCCGTTTCAAGGGCTTCACGCTGTACACGGGGATGATCAACGCGCCGCTGGTGATTCCGGAAGTAATCCAGGGGATCTCGCTGCTGTTGCTGTTCGTTGCGCTGGAGCAGATGTTCGGCTGGCCGAAGGGGCGCGGGATGGTGACGATCTGGATCGGTCACGTGATGCTGTGCGTGTCGTACGTGGCGATCATCGTGCAGTCGCGCGTGAAGGAGATGAACAAGTCGCTCGAAGAAGCGGCGCTGGATCTGGGCGCGACGCCGCTGAAGGTGTTCTTCGTGGTGACGCTGCCGCTGATCTCGCAGGCGCTGCTGTCGGGCTGGCTGCTGTCGTTCACGCTGTCGATCGACGATCTGGTGCTGTCGGCGTTCCTGTCGGGGCCGGGCTCGACGACGCTGCCGCTGGTGGTGTTCTCGCGCGTGCGGCTCGGTCTGAATCCCGAGATGAACGCGCTCGCGACGCTGTTCATCACTGCGGTGACGATCGGCGTGATCGTCGTGAACCAGATGATGATCGCGCGCGAACGGCGTCGGGTGGCCGACCTGAAGGCGGCGTTCGCGGCGGCCTGACGCCCCTCCTCCCCATCCATCGATAACAAGACCTGCGCGCCGCGCGTTTGCGGCGCGCACCGAAACGCAGATTGACAGGCACACGACAAGGAGAATCCGCAATGAAGAAGAAACTGATCTGCCTGCTGGTGGCCGGCGCGTTGCCGGGCATCGCGCTGGCCGCCTCGACCTCCGCCGAAATCAAGGCATTGCAGGCGCAGGTGGCCGCGTTGCAGAAGCAGATGAAGGCCATGCAGGCGCAGCTCGCCGGGAAGCCGGGCGGCGCACCCGTCGCGCAGGCGGGCGCAACGGCCGCGGCGAGGCCGGTGATCGTGGCCGCCGATCCGGCCTCGCCGGACTATGGCCGTGCGCAGGCCGCGCTGACCAACGACGAAGTCAGCGAAATGAAGCAGCAGATCGCCAACCAGCAGCTGAAGGTCGACTCGCTGACGGACGCGGCCAGCACCGGGCCGCTCGCGGGCCTGTCGGTGACGGGCTATATCGACCCGACCTACATCTACAACCGCGCGGCCGGCACGTCGTCGTTCCTGTTCGCGAACCACGAGAACGCGTACAACTACTTCAACAGCACGTTCGGCGACCTGTACCTCGACATCAAGAAGACCTTCGGCGTCGGCCCGATGGCGCCGTCGGCCGAGATCACGCTGATGCCGAACCGCGGCAACGGCATCACGCTGCTGCAGAACTCGCGCGGCTCGATCACCGACAACCTGCTGAACACCGCGGTCATCAACGTGCCGATCACCGCGTCGACCACGCTCGTCGCCGGCTTGATCCCGAGCTTCGGCGGCTACGAGGTGCAGCAGTCGAACCAGATGCTCACACTCACGCACAACCTGCTGTACGACTTCTCCGATCCGGGCAGCTACGTCGGTGCTGGCGCGAACTACACGAAGGGCAACTGGGCGTGGAAGTTCTTCGTCGGCAACGAGCAGTACCGCACGTACGGCTCGGTCACGCAGACGGGCACCAACGCGCTCGGCGACCCGATCACGACCAGCAACAAGGTGCCGACCTTCACCGCGCGCGCCGACTACACGTGGTCGAGCGCACTCGACATCGGCGGGTCGATCAACATCGGCAGGCAGACGCTGGCGAGCGCGATCGATCCGGACGGCAACGTCCACTACGGCCCGGGCGGTGCCGCGCCGAGCGCGTACGGCACGTTCTTCTTCGGCGAAGTCGACGCGACCTATACGCTGGCCGACATCCAGTACAACGCCGAGCTCGACTACGGCCAGCAGCAGCACGCGGCGTACAACGGCGGGCTCGCGCAGTGGTACGGCCTGTCGCTGCTCGCGCACCGCAAGTTCAACGCACCGGTGGTCGGCCGCATGGGCGTGACGCTGCGCTACGATGCGCTCGTGAACCGCAAGAACGGCGGCGGCGGCGGCGGCATCGCGCTGAACGGCAACGGGATGGATCCGTCCAACGGCTTCGGTGTCGATGCGGACTGCCTCGCGACGTCGAAGGCGAACGGCGGCCTGGGCTTCGACTGCAAGGGCGCCATCCGCCAGGACGTCGCGCTCGACCTGCTGTTCTATCCGACCCAGCAGATCACCGTGAAGGTCGAATACCGGCACGACTGGGCGAACAACAAGGTGTTCCTGCGCAACGACGGGTCGTACGGCAAGTCCAACGACCTGCTCGCGACGCAGTTCATCTATTCGTTCTGACGCGGGCCGCGCGGAGCGCCGTGCCGCACGCAAGGCGTCCCGCGCCGTTTCACCCGGCCGGATCGCGGTGCGTCGCGCACCGGCGCCGGCCGTCTTCGAGGGAGTCGGTTTGATGACGCAGTCTTTCACCCGCCGCGCCGATGCGCTCGCGCGCGACTCGTACTACGAAGCAACCGTCACGCGGCCGGTGGTCGACGACCCCGCGCTGGAGGATGCGATCGACGTCGACGTGTGCGTGATCGGCGCGGGCTTCGCGGGCCTGTCGACGGCGCTCGATTGCCGCGCGCGCGGGCTGTCGGTCGCCGTGCTCGACGCGCACCGGCCCGGCTGGGGCGCGTCTGGTCGCAACGGCGGCCAGGCGATCACGGGGTTCGCGAAAGACGAGGTGATCGAGCGGCAGCTCGGCGCCGCCGGTGCACGCGCCGCATGGTCGCTGTCGCTCGACGGCGTCGCGCTGATCGCCGAGCGGATCGCACGCTATGGGATCGACTGCGACTTCACGCGCGGCTACCTGACGGTCGCGACGAAGCCGCGCCGCATCGACGACCTGCGTGCATGGATGGACGCCGCGACCTCGCGCTGGGGCCATCCGTCGCTGTCGTGGCTCGACACCGGCGAGGTCCGCGCGCGCATCGCATCGTCCCGCTATCTGGCGGGCGTCTACGATCCGCTGTCGGGTCACCTGCATCCGCTCAAGTATTGCCTCGGCCTCGCCGATGCCGCACGCCGCGAAGGCGTCGCGCTCCATGCGCATACGCCCGCGCTCGAGATCGTGCGCGGCGCGCGGCCGGTGGTGCGCACGCCGTCGGGCGAGGTGCGCTGCCGCTTCGTCGTGTCGTGCTGCAACGCGGGCCCCGCCGGCATCCTGCCGGCCGCGACCGCCGCACGCATCGCGCCGATCGCTTCGTACATCATCGCGACCGAACCGCTCGGCCGCGCGCGCGCCGACGTGCTGATCGCGCAGCGCGAAGCCGTGTGCGACAACAATTTCTTCCTCGACTACTTCCGGCTGTCGGCCGACCACCGGATGCTGTTCGGCGGCCGCGCGAACTCCGCGGGCGCATCGCCCGCCACGCTCGCCGAAACGATCCGGCGGCGCATGGTCGGCGTGTTCCCGCAGCTCGCCGACGTGCGCGTCGATCACGCGTGGGGCGGCTTCGTCGACGTCACGCGCAACCGCGCGCCGGACTTCGGCGCGCTCGATCCGAACTTCTTCTACGTCCAGGGCTTCAGCGGACACGGCGTCGCGCTGACCGGCATCGCCGGGCGCGCGATCGCCGGCGCGATCGCGGGCGACACGCGCGCGTTCGACCTGTTCGCCCAGTTGCGCCACCGGCGCTTTCCCGGCGGCGACGCATGGCGGCAGCCCGCGCTCGAACTCGGGATGCTGTACCACCGCGTGCGCGAGCTGTTCTGAGCCCTCTTTCTCCGTTCTCCTGACCATGCAGACATTCGCCAAGCAGCCGCACGTCGCGTCGTACTACGCGGCGAGCGCCAACGATACGACCCGCCATGCGCCGCTCGCCGGCGCGACCGACGCCGACGTGTGCGTGATCGGCGCGGGCCTCACCGGTTTGTCCGCCGCGCTCAACCTCGCCGAGCGCGGCCATTCGGTGACCGTGCTCGAGGCGTCGCGGGTCGGATGGGCGGCGAGCGGACGCAACGGCGGCCAGTTGATCGGCGGCTTCGCGTGCGGCATCGACACGTTCGCCAACTTCATGCCGGAAGGCGACGTGAAGCGGATCTGGGACATGGGGCTCGAAACGCTGTCGCTCGTGAAGTCGCGCATCGCGCAACACGACATCGACTGCGCGCTCGTGCCCGGCTACCTCACCGCCGCGAACACCGAGCGCGACGCCGATGCGCTGAAGCGCTGGCGCGACGAGGCCGCGAAGCGCTTCGGCTACGACCGCTTCCATTTCGTCGAAGCGGACGAACTCGGCGACTACGTGCAGTCGGCGCGCTATCGCGGCGGCCTGTACGACCCCGACAGCGGCCACCTGCATCCGCTGAACTACACGCTCGGGCTCGCGCGCGCGGCGACCGACGCCGGCGTGCGGATCCACGAGGACAGCTGCGTGACGCGCGTGCGCGACGTCGCGGGTGGGCATGTCGTCGAAACGGACCAGGGGCACGTGCGCGCACGCTTCGTCGTGCTCGCGTGCAACACCTACGTCGGCACGCTCGCGCCCGCGCTGTCGAGAAAGATCATGCCGGTCGGCACCTACGTGATCGCGACCGAGCCGCTCGGCGAAGCGCGCGCCGCCGCGCTGATGCCCGCGCGCGCGGCGATCTGCGACAGCCGCTTCGTGCTCGACTATTTCCGGCCGGCGCCCGACACGCGGCTCGTGTGGGGCGGCAAGGTCAGCTATTCGACGCGGCCGCCGCGCAATCTAGCCGCCGCGATGCGCGCGGACATGCTGAAGACGTTCCCGCAGCTCGCCGACGTGAAGGTCGACTACGCATGGGGCGGCTTCGTCGACATCACGATGAACCGCGCGCCGCACTTCGGGCGTGTCGCGCCGACGATGTATTTCGCGCAGGGCTTCTCGGGGCACGGAGTGAACACGACCGCGCTCGCGGGCAAGCTGATCGCCGAGGCGATCGACGGCCAGGCGAGCCGCTTCGACCTGTTCGGCAGGATCCGGCATCGCGACTTCCCCGGCGGCGCGACGCTGCGCACGCCGGCGCTGGTGCTCGCGATGAGCTGGTATCGGCTGCTCGACGCGCTGGGCGTGCATTGAGCGTCGTGCCGCGGGGATGCGGCGCGATGCTGCGCACGCGTTGAACACACGGCATACGCCGATGCAAAACGAAAACGGCCGCGCAATAAGCGCGGCCGTTCGATCGAATCGCATCACGTCGGCATGACGGCGGCGCGGCGGGGGAATACGGTGCCCGTGCGCTGCGCGCCGACTTGCGCTCAGTCCGTCCCGTACTTCGGCGAATGCGGACCGTACGGCACCGCCTGATACGCGATGCGTACGCGAAGCCGGCGCTGACAACACGCGCCGGCGCGCCGGTTGCCGTTAGTCCGCCACCTTCTGCCGCAGCGTCACGAACTCCTCGGCCGCGGTCGGGTGAATGCCGATCGTGTCGTCGAACTGCGCCTTCGTCGCGCCCGCGCGAATCGCGATCGCGATGCCCTGGATGATCTCGCCCGCGTCGCGGCCGACCATGTGCGCGCCGACCACGCGCTGGCTGTCGCGCGCAACCACGAGCTTCATCAGCGTGCGTTCGTCGCGGCCCGACAGCGTGTGGCGCAGCGCCTTGAACGACGTGCGGTAGATGTCGAGCTCGCCGTACACGGCGCGCGCATGCGCCTCGGTGAGCCCGACCGTCGCGACCTCGGGCTGGCTGAACACCGCGGACGGCACCCATTCATGATCGGTCGCCGCGCGGCGCCCGCCGAACAGCGTCGCCGCGAGCAGCGCGCCGTCGCGCGTCGCGACCGGCGTGAGCTGCGGCCGCGACGTCACGTCGCCGATCGCATGGATCGATTCGACCGACGTCGCCGAATACGCATCGACCGCGATCGCGCCGCGCGCGTCGAGCAGCACGCCCGCGCGCTCGAGCCCGAGCCCCTCGACGTTCGGCACGCGGCCGGTCGCATAGAGCACCGCGTCGTACGGCCCGTGCTGTGCATCCCCGACCCGCACGCCGAGCGTGCCGTCGTCCGCGCGCACGATCGATTCGACCACCGCGCGCGCGTGGATCGCGACGCCCTGCTTGGTCATTTCGTCGGTCAGGAATTGCCGCACGTCGTCGTCGAAGCCGCGCAGGATCTTCTCGCCGCGATAGAACAGGTCGACATGGCTGCCGAAGCCGTTGAAGATGCCCGCGAACTCGACGGCGATGTAACCGCCGCCGACCACCGCGATGCGCTCGGGCAGCTTCGCGAGCGACAGCGCCTCGCGCGACGTGATCGCATGCTCGATGCCGGGCCGCGGCGGCAGCGACGGGCGCGAGCCGGTCGCGATCGCGATGTGGCGCGCGCGGATCGTGCGATCGCCGATCGCGACGGTATGCGCGTCGACGAGCGTCGCGCGCCCCGCGTGCATCTCGACGCCGGACTGTCGCAGCAGGTTGATGTAGATGTCGCTGAGCCGGTTGATCTCGCGATCCTTCGCGGCAATTAGCGCGGGCCAGTCGAGCGTGCCGGCGCCGAACGTCCAGCCGAAGCCCTTCGCGTCCTCGAGCTCGTGCGGATAATGCGATGCATAGACGAGCAGCTTCTTCGGGATGCAGCCGCGCAGCACGCAGGTGCCGCCGATCTGCTCCTCTTCCGCTATCCCGACGCGCGCGCCGTATGACGCCGACATCCGGGCGAGCCTCACGCCGCCGGAGCCGGCCCCGATGACGAACAGGTCGTAGTCGAATTCCATCGCAAGCCCTCATCGCAGTTCGGATGACGGCACGATAGCAAGATTCCGGCATTCGTGCGGGACGTGGCGCCGCGGCGCGCGCGCCCCATAAAAAACGGCGAGAGACATCGCCTCTCGCCGGTCAAACCAGCTGCCGGGTGTGCCATGCGTCACCGATCGACCACATGCCCGACCTGCCGGCCGCGCGGCGCCGGTTCGCCCGGGCGCGCGAACGGCGCACCCGCGGCGGCCCCGCCGCCATGCTCAGGCCTGCGACGTGTCGCTGCCGTCCGTCGCCTGCGTATCATCTGCCTGCTGGGGCTGCTCTTCCTTCTTCTCGAGCATGCCTTCGATCGCCTCGGCGCCCTTGAAGCCGGCGATGGCCGCTGCCGCCTTGGTCAGCAGGCCCGCATCCGGGTCGAGCTTCTCGACTGCCTCGACGGCCGCCACGGCGCCGGCGATTTCACCGACGGTGTTCAGGATACCCATCGTCATCCCCTTTCAAGAAAAAGCGTGAGCGCATCGTCCCACGAAAAAAAACCGGCAGACCGTGTTTGTCATCGCCGGATACACAAGTTACGCAGCGGGCCGGCCGCACGCGAAAACGCGCGGCGGAACGACGCCCGCGCGCGCATCGCGGCGCACGGCCGGCCCTGCACGCAGCGTAGCGGAAACGCTTCGCGCGCACTGTCAAAGTATGTTCCGGATTCCCGACGGAACCCTTACGGGCTAGTCGTTTCCGATGGAGCGATCGCTGAATGATCGTGCGCGCGGCAAGTTCGTGTGACGAAAAAAAGAGGCTCCCGCGGGAGCCTCTTCGATGCGCGCCAGGCGAAGCCCGCGCGTGTGTTTTCCGACTTTCGTCAGAAGATATTGCGCAGGCCGATCGCGATGCCGGTCTGGTTGCTGCGACCCGGCAGCTCGACGTTCGCCGCGCCGTTCGTCTTGTTGAAGTCGACGGTGCCGTAGACTTCCGTGCGCTTGCTCAGCGCGTATTCGGCGATGCCGACGATCGCGTAGCGGTTGCCGCTCGCGAGCGTGCCGTTCGTGGTCATCGCGTTGCGCATGTGGTCGTAGTAGAACGCGCCCGTCAGCGTCAGCGGCGTGCTGACCTGCCAGCTCACGCCCGCGAACGGACCATCGTCGATCCGGCCCGTGCCCTTCGCGACCGGGATCGACTGCTGCGCGAGCAGGCTGTCGACGAAACCGGTGTCGTCCTTCGAGCGCAGGTAGCCCGCATAGATCTTCGCCTTGCTGAACGCGTACACGACGTTCGCGTGGTAGATCGTCTGCTTGCGCGCGGAGTTGTCGCTGTTCTGCTGCGCGCCGGCCGCGATGCTGAGCGGCCCCGCCACGTACGACAGCGACACGCCCCATGCATTGCCCTTGCCGAGCGAGCCCGGAATCTGGCCGGAGAAGCCGCCCGCGCCGGTCGATTCGTAGTTCGTGCCCGTCGAGTACATCGCCTTCGCGGTCAGGCCCGCGAACTTGCCCGTGTACTTGATCTGGTTGTCCGCATACAGGCCGCCACCCAGCGCGACCGGCAGCCACGCGTTTTCGAGGTAGTTGCCGACCGTCAGCGGATCGTAGGTGTCGGCCAGCAGGTCGAACAGCGGGGTCTTCTGGCGGCCGAGGGTCACCGTGCCATACGGGCTCTGCAGGCCGACGTATGCTGCGCGGTTGAACAGACGGCCGCTGTCGGCGAATCCGCCGTTCTGCAGGTTGACGCCGCTTTCGAGGTTGAACACGGCCTTCAGGCCGCCGCCGAGGTCTTCCGTGCCGTAGATGCCGAAGCGGCTGTTCGTGATCGCGCCGTTGGCCATCGACAGCAGGCCGTCGTTCTTCGCGTTTGCGTTGGTCAGGTAACGGATGCTGGCGTCGGCGACGCCCCACAGCGTGACCGAGCTTTGTGCTGCTGCGTACTGGCTGGCGAAGGCCAGCGCCGCGCCCCCTGCGATAGCTGCGAGTCGGGTGGTCTGCTTCATGAGCTTGCCCTTTTTGTAGGTGTCTCCATTCATGGCCGGCCGCGTGCGCGGCCGGGTGGCGATCGCGGAACGCTCATGGCGTGCGCGATGTGGGCTGAATCATAAGACGAGTGCGCGCGCTGAAAGAAATTGAAAAACGTGGCAGCGCGCGATTTTGTCGCCCGGGCGCAACGTTTACCGCGCGGGGTTTGCGTCGCCTGGCGTGCGGTCGTCGGGATTGCTGCCGGTGCTGGCGTTGCTGCCGTTGCTGCCGTTGCTGACGTTGCCGCCAACACGACCATCGCCGTTGCTGCCAGCGCCACCATCACCTTCACCGCCCGCGCGCCGCCGCGCCCGCCGCACGATCTCCGCGAACGCACCGACGAGCAGCAGCACCGCGCCCCACAGCGCGACGTCCGGCACGAGCCGCGTCACGAGGCCGCCGATCACCGCGCCGGCCAGGAAACAGAAGCTGATCGTCGCGAGCAGCGCCGAGTCGTGCAGCGCGTGCACGTCGTAGCGCGGAATCAGCCCGACGAATAGCTTCTGCGCGGCGCGCCGCAGGTTGCCGGTCGTCATCACCGACGTGTACGACAGTTCCTCGAGATGGGTGAACGACAGCGTCTGCAGCGTCGCGACGAACGAAATGCCGGGAATCAGCCACGCGCTCGACGCGCCGACGAGCCCGCTCGCGGCGAGGCCGAGAAACGCGATCTCGACGATCAGGCTCACGAACGCGGTGTGACGCATCCAGCCGCGCTGCGCGGCAAGGCCGAACAGGTGCGCGACGAATACCGCGACCACGAAGCCGCCGAGCGGCGGCACGTGATGCAGCGCCTCCGCCCATTCGCCGGCCGAAACATTGATGCCCAGCAGCGCGACGTTGCCGGTCATCGTGTTCGCGAACACGTGGCCGTGACCGACGTACGTGTACGCGTCGAGGTAGCCGCCGGACAGCGTGAGCAGCGCGGCGACGGTGAGGTTGCGGCTGGCGCCGTCGAGATCCATCGATCCTCCCGTGGGGCGCGCCGTCCGGCCGCACGAGGCGAGGCGGGCGGCGCCTGATTCATCGGTTCCGGCGACGGGCGCCGGACGTCGCGGCTTCCGTGCGGCCGCGCCAATATAATTGGTCGGCGTCGGGCGCGCGCAGGCTGCGCATACCGCCATCGCGGTTGTCGGTGCCGGAAAACCGGCCGAGTATACCGGCCGCGTTCGTCGGCTACCTTGCCGCCTCCCGCGCCCCGCTTCACTCCGACCCGCTGCCCTCTCGACGCGCCACCGCACGCCATGACACCCGCGAAGTTCTTCCTGCGCTACACCGTGATCCCGTTCGTCGCGATCGTGCTGGTGGCCGTCTGGGCGTTCAACCGCGAATCGGGCGAAGTCGATGCGCGCCAGTATGCGGCGCTGGTGGCGGCCTATCCGTCGTTCACGCCGAAGCTCAAGCGCGAGGTGGCCGATGCGATGCGCGGCCGCGGCAGGCTCGGCAAGGCCGACTACGACGCGATCATGCGCGACGCGCTCGACGCCGGTTACGTGATGGACTGGCCGGCCGCGACGGACGACGTCGGCGGCGAGCGCGGCCGGCTGCTCGGCCTCGTGAACGGCGACCGGCCGGCGTCGCCGTAGCGTTCGATCACGCGCGGCATCGGTCGGCCGCCGCCGATCGGCTCCCGCTCACTGACCGATGCCGGTGAGCCCGATCAGCGCGCCGGCCGCGAGCAGCCACAGCGGATGAATGCGCGTGCGCCACGCGAGCACCGCGCATGCGGCGGTGATGCCCCACTGGATCGCGGTGCGGTTCGACGCTTCCGAGATCAGCACCGCGCTGGCCGCGACGAGCCCCGCCGTGACCGGCATCAGCCCCTGCTGCACGTAGCGGCGCCACGGGCGGTCGCGAAAGCGCTCCCATGCATGCAGCGCGAGCACCGTGACGATCGAGGACGGCCCGAACTTCGCGATCGACGCGACCAGCAGCCCGGCCCAGCCGGCCACGTGCCAGCCGACCAGCGACACGATCATCATGTTCGGCCCGGGAGCGGCCTGCGCGAGCGCGAACAGCGCGGTGAACTCGTGCGCGCTCATCCAGTGATGGACGTCGACCACCTGCCGCTGCATCTCCGGCAGGATCGTGTTGCCGCCGCCAAATGCGAGCAGCGACAGCTGGCTGAAGATCGTCGCGATCGCGATCAGCGTGTCGTTCATGAGCGGCCTCCGTCGCGGGCGGCGCTGCGTTGCGATGCCCGTGTATCGCGGCGCCGCGACGCGAGCCAGATGCTGACGGGCGTCAGCACCAGCATCGTGGTCAGCAGCGGAACGCGCAGCACCGCGATCGCGACGAATGCGAGCGCCGCGATGCCTGCCGCCGTGCGCGGCGCGCGCAGCAACGGCTTCGCGACCTTCACGGCCATCGCGACGAGCAGGCCCGCGGCCGCGGCGGCGAGCCCGCCGAATAGATGCTGCACGCGCGGATCGCCCTGCGTCTTCGCATACAGCACGCCGAGCGCGACGACCACGAGCGTCGGGCCCGCGATCAGCCCGAGAATGCCGGCGAACGCACCCGCGACACCGCGAAAGCGCATGCCGACGGCAACCGACAGGTTGATCACGTTGCCGCCCGGCAGGAACTGGCAGAGGCCGAGCAGATCGGTGAATTCGTCGGCGGACAGCCATTTGCGCTCGTCGACGATCGTGCGCCGCGCGAACGGCAACGCGCCGCCGAACGACATCAGGCCGAGCGACAGGAAGCCGGTGAACAGCTCGGCGAGGCCGATGCGGCGCGCGGGCGCCGCGGGCGGCGGGGAAACGGATTGCATGGGGCTCCTCATCAAACGTGCCCCGAGATTACCGCCGTTCGGAATGCCGGCAAAACGATTTTATCGACGGGGCCTTGTGATCTAGAATCACAAGCATGGCACGCGATCTCCCGCCCTTTTCCGCGCTTCGGGCCTTTGAAGCAGCGGCACGACACGAAAGCTTCAGCGCCGCCGGCGACGAGCTGCATGTGACTCACGGTGCCATCAGCCGGCAGATCGCCGGGTTCGAGGCGTGGCTCGGCAAGCCGGTGTTCCATCGCTACGGCAAGCGCGTGAGGCTCACCGATGAAGGCCGCCGCTATCTGGACACCGTGCGCGCCGCGTTCGACAGCATCGCGCTCGCCACCGAGCAGTTGCGCAACACCGGTGCCGCGCGCGTGCTGCGCATCAATGCGCTGCCGACCTTCGCGATGAAATGGCTGCTGCCGCGCCTGTCGCGGTTCCAGCGCGACGTGCCGAACGTCGAGCTGAAGCTGTCAACGTCGAACGCGCCGCTCGACGCGCTCGATGGCTTCGACGTCGCGATCCGCCGCGGCCCCGGCCACTGGCCGAACTGCACGAGCGGCCACTTCCTCGACGAAAGCGTGATTCCGGTCTGCAGCCCCGCGCTGCTCAAGCGCGTGCCGATTACCCGCGCGGACGATCTCGCCCGGCACGTGCTGCTGCATTCGGATACGCGGCCGGAAGGCTGGCGCGACTGGTTCGCGGCGGCCGGCGTGACGCCGAAGGGGCGCAAGCGGCAGTCGTTCGACCACTTCTACCTCGCGCTGCAGGCGGCCGTCGACGGGCTGGGCGTCGCGCTCGGCCCGCTGCCGCTGATCGACGACGAACTCGCAAGCGGGCGCCTGGTGATGCCGCTCGACGGGCCGCGCATCGCGACGCGCAGCTATTGGTGGATCGCGCCGCGCGCGCCGGCGGAGGATCCGCTCGTCGCGCAGTTCTGTGCGTGGCTGCAGGCGCAGTCGAACACCGGCGCGTAAGGATGCGCCGCCGGGCGGCATTGCACCGCCCGCACCCAAATCAGATCAAACCACCGGCCCCGGTTCCTTTTCCTTGCGCAGGATCGCGTACAGGATGATCGCGCCGAACGTCGCGGTGCCGATTCCGCCGAGCCCGAAGCCGCCGATCTTCAGCGAGAAGTCGCCGGCGCCGAGCACCAGCGTGACGGCCGCGACGATCAGGTTGCGGTTGTCGGAGAAGTCGACCTTGTTGACGACCCAGATCCGCGCGCCCGTCACCGCGATCAGCCCGAACACGACGATCGACACGCCGCCGAGCACCGGGCCCGGAATCGTCTGGATCACCGCGCCGAACTTCGGCGAGAAGCCCAGTCCGATCGCGATCAGCGCGGCGACCGCGAACACCAGCGTCGAATAGATTCGCGTGACGGCCATCACGCCGATGTTCTCCGCGTAGGTGGTCACGCCCGTGCCGCCGACGCTGCCCGACACGATCGTCGCGAGCCCGTCGCCGATGAAGGCGCGGCCGACGTAGCGGTCGAGGTTGTGGCCCGTCATCGCGCTGACGGCCTTGATGTGGCCGAGGTTCTCGGCGACGAGGATCACCGCGACCGGCGCGAGCATCAGCATCGCGTGCGGATCGAACACGGGCGCACGGAAAGCCGGCACGCCGAACCACGCGGCATGCGCGACGATCGAGAAGTCGATCGGCTTGCCGAGGCCCATCGCGTTGGTCGCGATCGCGTAGAGCGCGTACGCGATCGCGAGCCCGACGAGGATCAGCAGGCGCTGCATCATCCCGCGCGCGAACACCGCGACGCCGCCCACGCACAGCACCGTGACGAGCGCCATCACCGAGTCGAACGTCGAGGCCGACACGCCCTTGACCGCGATCGGCGCGAGGTTCAGCCCGATCACCGCGACCACCGCGCCGGTGACGACGGGTGGCATCAGCGTCTCGATCCAGCGCGTGCCGATTGCCTGCACCAGCGCGCCGAGCGCGACGTACACGACGCCGCACGCGACGATCCCGCCGAGCGCGACCGCGATGTTCGGGTTCGGGCCGCTGCCGCCGTAGCCCGTCACCGCAATCACGAGGCCGATGAACGCGAAGCTCGAGCCGAGGTAGCTCGGCACGCGGCCGCCGACCAGCACGAAGAACAGCAGCGTGCCGATGCCCGACATGAAGATGCACAGGTTCGGGTCGAAGCCCATCAGCAGCGGCGCGAGCACGGTCGAGCCGAACATCGCGACGACGTGCTGCACGCCCATCGCGACCATCTGCGGCCACGCGAGGCGTTCGTCGGGGCCGACCACGCGCGACGCGCCGGTCGATTGCACCCGCCAGCGCGGGAAGTAGGAATCGGACATGGGGAAAAAGGGCTCCTGTCGAACGCCGGCTGCGGACGGTGCGCCGGTCTGGAATCTGGCGCGAGTTTACGGAGCGGAAATGGGGCTGGCAAGCGCGAACCGCCGGTGCGACGGCCGCGCCGGGAGAAGCGGCCAACGGGCCTGGCGCGATCGCGCACGCCGGCCGGCCGCAGCCGCAGCCGCAGCCGTGAGCCGTGAGCCGTGAGCCGTGAGCCGTAAGCCGTGAGCCGTAAGCCGTGAGCCGTAAGCCGTGAGCCGTAAGCCGTAAGCCGTGAGCCGTAAGCCGTAAGCCGTAAGCCGTGGCCAACAGCGACCGCCCAGCCCGTCGCGCGACGTAAGCGGGCGCTCACATCGCAGCGGGCGCCGCGGACATCACGGATTGATGTACTGGAACAGCGACAGGTTCTGCAGCTGCACGTAGGCCTTCTGCGCACCGGTCAGCGCGTTCTGCACCTGCAGGTACTGGCTGATCGTCGTCGTCATGTTGGTGCTGGTCAGGTCGGTCAGGTTGCTGGTGGTCTGCAGCGACGCGGTCTGGTTGACGGCTTGCATCGCCTTGACCTCCTGCTCGCGCCCGCCGACCGACGCCTGGATCGTCGTCACGTTGCGCATCGTGTTGCCGACCTTGATCGAGCCGGTCATCAGCGCGTTCGACAGCGCCGCGGCGGCGACGGGGTTGCCGGTCACGGGCGTCTTCAGCGCCGAGATCATCGAGTCGAGCGTCGAGAATATGTCCGCGCCGCCGCTCGCTTGCGGGCCGGGCGTCACGGCGAACGTGTCGCCGGCGGCCGGCGTGCCCGACACCGCCACCGTCATCCCGCCGCCGAGCGCGATCGACGCACCCGCCGTGTACGCCTGCGCGGGCGTGGTGGTCGGCGGCTTGGCCGAGTTGTCGGTCACGGTGTAGGTCGGCGCGGCGGGCGTGCCGCCGAACGCGATCGAGAACTGATGGCCGTTGGTCGCGGCCGACGGGGTCGTGACCGTCACCGCGGTGATCGTGCCGGTGCCCGTGTTGGCAGCGCCGGCCGACGGCACCGGGGCGCTGCCGAGCGACGGCACCGACATGAACACCGCCGAACCGGTGTCGCCCTGCGCCACGCTGCTCGAATCGCCGATCTGCACCTGGCGCGTGCCCGAGTCGCCGACGTAGCTGACGCTGCCGTTCGGGCTGCTGGTAAACGGCGCCGACGAATTGTTCAGGCCGGCGAACAGGTAGTTGCCGGCCCCGTCGTTCGAGTTCGCGAGCGTCATCAACTGGTCGCGATAGCCTTGCAGCTGCGTCGCGAGCGCCGAGCGGTCGCTGTCGGCGAGCGAGCCGTCGCCGGCTCGCACGACGAGCGTCTGCACGCCGGTCAGCACGCCGCTCACGCTTTGCAGCGCCTGATCCTCGGCCTGCAGCGACGCGAGCGCCGCGGTCTGGTTGGTCGCGTATTGCGACAGCGTCGCCGACGTCATCGACAGCTGCACGGCCTGCGCCGCGCCGACCGGGTTGTCGGCCGGCGTCTGCAGGCTCACGCCGCTCGCGATCTGCTGGTACAGCTGCGCGAGCTGCGCCTGCTGATCGTTCATCTGGGAAACGTTCAGCTGAAAGAACTGGGCGCTGGAAATTCGCATCGCTTCTATTCCTCGAATCCGGTCAGTTGAACAGGCCGAGCACGGTCTGGAACAGCGTCGCCGCCGTCTGGATCACCTTCGCGTTCGCCTGGTAAAGCTGCTGGTACTGCATCAGGTTCGCCGCTTCCTCGTTCTGGTTCACGCCCGACACCGACTGCTGCGCGGTCGTGATCTGGCCGACCAGCGAGGTCTGCGCGGCGCTCGACGACTTCAGCTGGCTCGCCGTGTTGCCGATCGCGTTCACGTACTTCGCATATGCGCCGGTCAGCGTCGTCGTGCCGCCGCCGAGCGACTTCGCGGTGACGAGCTGCGACAGCGCGAGCGCGTTGGAGCCGTCGCTCGTGCCGCCCGCGTACGGCCCGATCGTGAAGGAGTCGCCATCCGACGGCGCGCCGGACAGCGTGACGGTCACGCCGTTCATCACGCCCGCCGGCGCCGGCTGCGTGGTGCTCGTGATCGTCAGCTTCGCGCCGGCCGTCGCGTCGTACGGCACGCTGTCGGTCGGGCTCGTGATCGTCACCGAGGTGGGCGGCGTGCCCGCGATCGTCACCGTGGTGCCGGCCTGGAAGCCCGACAGCGACTTCGACGCCGCGTCGTAGGTGAGCTTGGTCGGCGTGGTCGGGACCTGGTAGCCGGCGCTCACCGCGCCCTGCGCGATCTTGCCCGTGCCGAGGTTGGTGCTCGACGCCGCCGCGACCACCGGCGACGCGGCCGCGATCGCCGAACCGCTCGTCGTCGCGAGGCCGAAGCCGTTCAGCGCGCCGCGCGTCGGCAGCACGGTGAACTGGTCGCCGGCATTCATCGAGCCGGACGCGAACGAGAAGGCCAGCCCGCCGATCGACGCCGGCATCGACGTCGACTGACCGACCACCGACCCGCTCGCGCGGTCGGTCAGCGTGTAGTTGGTGCCGTCGTACGACAGCGTGTAGTCGCTCGTCGTCGGTTGCGCTGCGTTGGCGAACGAGACGGACAGCGACGCGGTGCCGGTATTGCCCTGGTTCGAATAGACGGCCGGGTTCGCGACCGCGAACAGGTTGCCGCCCGGCTTGCCCGACAGGTCGATGCCGAGCGCGTTCTGCCCGTTGACCTGCGCGGCGAAGCTGGTCGCAAGCGCGCCGAGCTGCGCCTGCGCGGGGTCGAGCGTCTGGCTGCGGAACGCGAGCAGGCCGCCGAGCGTGCCGCCCGACAGCGATGTATCCGGCAGCGCCTGGTTCGGGCCCGGCGGGTTGGCGCCGGCGATGCCCTGCGACACGACGGTCAGCTCGCTCGGATCGGACGGCGACGTGACCGTCGCGAGCTGGTAGCTCTTGTCGGCGACGACGAGCGGCTGGCCGCCCGCGAGGAACACGCTGTAGCCGCTGTCGTTGCGCACGACCTGCACGCCGGCGAGGCTCGACAGGTTCGACACCGCGAGGTCGCGCTGGTCCATCAACTGGTTGGGCGGCTGCCCCTGACTGCTCGCCGCCGCGATCTGCTGGTTCAGTTGCGCGATCTGCGACGTGTACGTGTTGATCTGCGACACGGTGCTGGTGAGCTGCGTATTCACGCTCTGGCGCAGCGCGTCGTACTGCTGGCCGGCCGCCTTGAGTTGATCGGCGAGCACCTGCGCGTTGCTGATGGCGGTCTGCCGCACCGACGGATCGGACGCATTGTTCGCGACGTTCTGCAGCCCGGTGAAATAGCCGGTGATCGCGGTCGAGATGCCGGCCGTCGGGCTGCCGACGTAGTTGTTCAGCTGCGCGACGAGCGAATACCACGTCGACAGCGCGCCGCCCTGCGACTGCGCGCTGTTCAGCTGGTCGCTCAGGTACTGGCTGTACTGCCGCTGCACGGTGACGGTATTCACGCCCTGCGGCATGTAGCCGCTCGACGTGTACTGGCCGCTCGCCTCGGCATAAACGGGACGCTCGACCGAATAGCCGGGCGTCGCGGCGTTGCTGATGTTCTGACCGGTCGTCGTGAGGCCCCAGAGCGCGGCATTGAGGCCGCTGACGCCGAGGTTCATGAGTGTGTTGGACATGCGCGATCCTGATGAGCCGGCCGCGCTGCGGCCGCCGGGTTGCGTGACTCCCGGTATAACGGCCGCGGATCGGAAAAATTGAGGAAAAAATGCACGCGCGACGCGCGCTCGCGCGTCGCCGGTCGAGGGCCGCGGCGCGCGCTGCCGGCGCCGCTGCGAAGGCGGCCCCGAGCGGGGCCGCGAGGGGGTGTGTCAGGCCCGCGCGAGCGAGCGGCGCTTCATCTCGAGCTGCGTGATCAGGCGCTGCAGCGTGTTCTCCGCGCTGCCCGGCAGCGACATGAAGCGAAAGCCGAGCTGGTAGCGCCGCGAACCGTTCGGCATCTGCGTCGAACGCTGCGATACGAGGCGCAGTTCCAGCGACAGCTTGCCGTGGCCGGTCAGCTCGAGCTCGACGTCCGGCAGCAGCGTGCCGACCTCGAGCGCCTCGACGCGCTCGTCGGCCGTGCGCAACCCGACGCCGCCGAGCGACAGGTTATGCACCTCGAACACGAAGCTCTCTCCGTCCGGCAGCGTGCCGCGGCACAGGAACGGATCGACGATCGGCGCATCGACGCGGAAGTACTCGCGGCGCTGGATGCACATCAGCACGTCGGGGAAATCGGCGACGAACGCGGGCAGCCCCTCGTAGCGCGTCTCGCGCGGCGTGTTCGTGGTGAATTCGACGCGCACGCCCTCCGGCGCGGCCGAGAACGTGCAGTGCGACGCGGCGAGGATGCTGGCGTTCTGCTCGGACAGCGCGCCCCAGTCGAACGTGAACGTGCGCGCGCCGACGTCGACCTCGAGCAGGCGCGTGACGAGCTGGCCGCCCGGGTACTGGACGGTCAGGAAGTCGCCGCGATTCACGAGATTGCGCAGCTGCACGCCGATCTCCAGCGGATTGCGGCGGGCGTAGTCAGGCCCGGAATGGCCCGCATCCAGGCTCGGATCGGTCGACGTTTCGATATTCATGGCTAGCCGGTTTTCTTGTCAGGGCGCCCGGACGAACGGTGCGCAGTAAAACCGGGCCAGAACAGGGCCCGGTAGCAGGTCTCACACACTTAGCGGCAGTGCTCCCCGAAAGTTTAGATCGAATTGCCGATATTTTTCGCGCAAACGTTGAAAACCGCGCGCGGCAGGGTGCCGGGCGCGGTCCGAGAGGCGGCGGAACGGGGGCTGCCCGTCAGCCGATCTGCTGCATGATCGAGATCAGCTTCTTCGCGTAATTCGGGTCGGTCGCGTAGCCGGCCTTCTGCATCCCGTGCGCGAAACCCTCGACGCTGCGGCTCGCGCTCAGCACGCCCGCGTAGCGCGGGTTGTTCTTCAGCAGGTTCGCATAGTCGGTCATCGCATGCTCGTACGAATCGTACGCGCGGAACTTCGCGACGACGCGCCGCGGCGTGCCGTTCACGTACTCGGTCGTCAGCGCCGACACCGTGCGGCCCGTCCAGCCCTTGTTCGCCTTGATGCCGAACACGTTGTAGCTCGTCGAGCCGTCGCTCGCGCGAATCTCGCGCTTGCCCCAGCCCGATTCGAGCGCGGCCTGGCCGACGATGAAACGCGCCGGGATGCCGGTGCTCGCGCTCGCCGCCTGCGCCGGCGCGGCGAGCCGGTCGACGAACGCGTCGGCGTCCTGCACGCCGCTCGCGCCCTTCAACGGCGGCGTGAGCGCGCTGCCGGCCGAGTAGCCGCGCGCGCCGGCGAGTCCACCGTTGTTCGCCGCGTTCGCATACGCCCGCGCCATCGCATTCATCGCGGCGAGGCTGCCTTCGTTGCCCGACGTGCCGGCGCCGGCCGCGCCCAGGCCCGCCGCGCCGAGCCCGGCCGCGCCGGCGTCGGCCGCCGTGCCGCCGCCCTGCCCCGCGTTGCGCATCAGCTGCTTCATCAGCGCGTCGGCGACGCCGATCCCGCGCTTCGACATCTGTTGCGCGAGCTGCTGGTCGAGCATCGACGTGTACATCTTCGACGTGTGCGAATCGAGCAGCCCGCCGTCGGGCGTCGCGTCGCGCATGCTCTTGAGCATCATCTGCGTGAACATCGCGTCGAACTGGCCCGCGACCGCCTTCGCGCCGGCCTGCGGCGACTGCCGCGCCTGCGCGCGCAGCGCGTCGAAGCCCTGCACGTCGAGTGCGAAGCGCTGGGTGAGATCGTTCGCGTCCGGAAGGTTCGCAGCCATTTAGATCACCTCCAGGTCGGCGCGCAACGCGCCGGCCGCCTTCATCGCCTGCAGGATCGACATCAGGTCCGCCGGCGTCGCGCCGAGCGTGTTCAGCGCCTTCACGACGTCGGCGAGGTTCGCGCCGGCCGTCACCATCTTGAGCGCCCCGTTGTCCTGCTTCAACTGGATCTGCGACTGCTGCGCGACCACCGTCTGCCCGTTCGAGAACGGCCCCGGCTGCGACACCACCGGCTGCGTGTTGACGACCACCGACAGATTGCCGTGCGCGACCGCGCAGCTTTGCAGCGTCACCATCTGGTTCATCACGATCGAGCCGGTGCGCGCGTTCAGGATGACCTTCGCGGCGGCCTTGTCCGGGCTCACGTCGAGGTTTTGCAGGCGCGCCATGAACGCGACCTGCTGCGCGGAATCCGCCGGCGCGGCGAGCTGGATCGTGCGGCCGTCGAGCGCCGTCGCGGTGCCCGGGCCGAAGCTCGAATTGACCGCGGACACGATCCGCTGCGCGGTGCCGTAGTCCATGTCGTTCAGTTGCAGCTGCAGCACGCCGTTCATCTGCGCGATCGCGTTCGGCACCGCGCGCTCGACGATCGCACCGCCGACGATCCGGCCGGCCGCGAGCTGGTTCACCTGGACGCGGCTGCCGTTCGCGCTCGCGCCCGCGCCGCCGACCGCCATGTTGCCCTGCGCGAGCGCATACACCTGCCCGTCCGCGCCTTTGAGCGGCGTGAGCAGCAGCGTGCCGCCGCGCAGGCTCTTCGCGTTGCCGAGCGACGACACGGTCACGTCGAGCGCCTCGCCCGGCCGCGCGAACGGCGGCAGCGTGGCGGTCACCATCACGGCCGCGACGTTCTTCAGCTGCATGTTGCTCAACGACGACGGGCCGCCGTTGGCCGACCCGTTGTTGATCGAGATGCCGAGGTTCGCGAGCATGTTCGCGAGCGTCTGCGTCGTGAACGGCGTCTGCATCGTCTGGTCGCCCGTGCCGTCGAGGCCGACGACGAGGCCATAGCCGATCAGCGGGTTGTCGCGCACGCCCTGGATCTGCGCGAGATCCTTCAGGCGTTCCGCATGCGCGCCCGGCGCGCCGAACGCGCAGGCTGCCAGCACGAGCGCGGCGGCGATCCGCGCGACGGCCTGCGCGCGGGATGACAGTCGATGGAAAAGAGGCTGCGGCATCGTCATCACCACGGTGCGATGTTGAGAAAGAAGCGCTGCAGCCAGCCCATCGTCTCGGCTTCGTTGATATAGCCCTTCGACGAGTATTCGATCTTCGCGTCGGCGACCTGCGTCGAGTAGACCGAGTTCGCGCCCGAGATCGTGTTCGGGTTGACGACCCCCGAGAAGCGCACGAACTCGTTGCCCTGATTGATCAGCATCTGCTTCTCGCCGCTGACGACGAGGTTGCCGTTCGGCAGCACGTTGGTGACGGTCACGGTGATCGTGCCGTTGAACGTGTTCGCCGCACTCGCGCCGCCCGTCGCCGCGAACTTGTTGGCGCCGGCCGCCGACATGTTCGCCTTCGCGAACAGCCCGCCGAGGAAGCCGGCCGTCGGCACGCTGAAGTCGGTGTTGCCCTGCCGGTTGGTGTTCGCTCCCGACGATTTGGTCGCGTTGATGTTCTCCGCGATCATGATCGTCAGGATGTCGCCGATGTTGCGCGGCCGCTGGTCTTCGAACAGCGGCCGGCCCGCGTAGCCCGGGTTGTAGATCGAGCCGGGCGCCTGCATCGACATCGGCATCGGCGGCTGCGCCGTCATCGGCTGCTGGATGATCGGATCGCGCGGAATCTGCGCGCAGCCGGCGAGCGCGGCCACCGCGAGCACGCACACGGCGCGCACGGGGGCTGGCGGGAGGAGGCAAACCTGCTTCATGGCGACGACTGGACTTTCCGGTTAGCTCTTCATCTGCGTGACGGTCTGCAGCATCTGGTCGGACGTCGTCACGGCCTTGCTGTTGATCTCGTACGCACGCTGCGTCTGAATCATGTTGACGAGCTCCTGCACGACGTTCACGTTCGACGCCTCGACGTAGCCCTGGTTGAGCACGCCCGCGCCGTTCAGGCCCGGTTGCGCCACGTTCGGCGCGCCCGACGACGTGGTTTCGGCGAACAGGTTCTCGCCCTTCGCCTCGAGGCCGGCCGGGTTGATGAAGGTCGCGATCTGCAGCGAGCCGATCTGCACCGCGTTGCTCGAGCCCGGCTGCGTGACCGACACGACGCCGTCCTTGCCGATCGTCAGCGACTGCGCGTTCTGCGGCACGGTGATCGCCGGCAGGATCTGGTAGCCGCTCGACGTGACGAGCTGGCCCTGCGCGTTGGTCTGGAACGAGCCGTCGCGCGTGTACGCATTCGTGCCGTCCGGCATCAGCACCTGGAAGAAGCCCGCGCCGTTGATCGCGACGTCCTTCGAGTTGCCGGTCTGCGTGAGGCCGCCCTGCGTGTACAGGCGCTCGGTCGCGACCTGCTGCACGCCGGTGCCGAGTTGCAGGCCCGACGGCAGTTCGGTCTGCTGCGTCGAGTTCGCGCCCGGCTGGCGGATGGTCTGGTACAGCAGATCCTCGAACACCGCGCGCGACGCCTTGAAGCCGTTCGTGCTGGTGTTCGCGAGGTTGTTCGAGATCACGTCCATCTGCGCCTGCTGCGCATTCATGCCGGTGGCGGCAATGTAGAGCGAACGGTTCATGTTGAATCTTCTCCTGGTAGCGAGGGCCGGGCCGCTCAGCTGAAGTTGAGCAGCTGGTTCGCCGACTGCTCGTTCTGGTCGGCCGTCTGGATCAGCTTCGACTGCAGCTGGAACGCCCGTGCGTTGTCGATCATCGCGACCATCGCGGTCACCGGATTCACGTTGCTGCCTTCGAGCGAATTCGGCGTGACGACCACGCTCGGGTCGCTGTCGGCCGGATTGCCGTCGGCGGTGCGAAACAGCCCGTCGTTGCCGCGCGCGAGCGTGGCCGGATCGGGGTTCACGAGCTTCATCTGGTCGACGATCGCGACCGCCGTCGGCGGGTCGCCCGGCATCAGCGCGGACACCGTGCCGTCCTTGCCGATCGTCACTTCCGCGTTCGGCGGCACCGAGATCGGGCCGCCGTTGCCGATCACCGGCAGGTTGCTCGCGTTGACGAGCTGGCCGTTTTCATCGACGTGCAGGTTGCCGGCGCGCGTGTACGCCTCGCTGCCGTCGGCCGTCTGCACCGCCAGCCAGCCGGCCCCCTGCACGGCGACGTCGAGCGGGTTGCCGGTGCGCGTGATCGGACCCGGCGCGTAGTCCGCGCCGGGCGTCGACGCGAGCACGTAAGTGCGCGTCGTCGTCGGATCGCTCGTGCTGCCGTCGCCGAAATTCATCGGCACCGCACGGTAGGTCGCGAGCTGCGCGCGAAAACCCGTCGTCGACGCGTTCGCGAGGTTGTTCGCGACGATCGCCTGCTGGTCGAGCGACTGCGACGCGCCCGTCATCGCCGTGTAGATCAGTCGGTCCATGGCTGCCGGTTATCCGCGCGTTACAGGTTGATGAGCGTCTGGTCGACGGTCTGCTGCGTCTTGATCGTCTGCGCGTTCGCCTGGTAGTTGCGCTGCGCGGTGATCAGGTTGACGAGCTGCGACGTCAGGTCGACGTTCGAGTTCTCGAGCGCGCTGCCCTGCAGCGTGCCGTGGTTGGTGCTGCCCGGCGCCGAGATCTGCGGCACGCCCGATGCGGCCGTTTCCGCGTACTGGTTGCCGCCGAGGTTGACGAGGCCGTTCGGGTTGTTGAAGTTCGCGATGGCGATCTGCCCGAGCACCGCCGTCTGGCCGTTCGAGTAGTTGCCGGTCAGCTTGCCGTCCGCGCCGATCGAGAAGGTCGTGAGCGTGCCGCTCGCGTAGCCGTTCTGCGCGAGGTTGTTCACGCCGTCCTTGCCGCCGAATTGCGTGGTGCCGGTCAGGTCCAGCGTGAGCGGCTGCGGCGTGGTCGAGCCGTCGGTGGTCGGCACGGTGAACTGGAACTGGCCGACCGACGCGGTCGGCACGGCCGGCGTGCCCGTCGTCGTGCTCTTGATCGCGCCCGACGAATCGAACGTGACCGTGCCGAGGTCGGTCGTGGCGCCGCCCTGCACGCCCGCATACGCTTCCCACGTGCCCGCCGCCGACTTCACGAAGTACATGTTGACCGCCTGCGAGCCGCCGAGCGAGTCGTACACCTGCACCGACGTCGAATAGTTGTACGTCGAGGTGTCGGTCGCGTCGAACGGCGTCTTGGTCGGCACCTTGTCCTGCGAGTTCAGGTTGAACTGGCCGGTGATCTTGGTCGTGGCGGTCGGCGAGATGTTGGTCGTCGGCGCCTGCAGCGGCACGGTCTGCGCGGTGTTCACCACGCCGTTCTTGTCGGCCAGGTAGCCCATCAGGTTCAGGCCCTGCGCGTTGACGATGTAGCCGTTCTTGTCGCGCTGGAACGTGCCGTCGCGCGAGTACGTCGTCACGCCGTTGTTCGACATCTGGAAGAAGCCGTTGCCGTTGATCGCGACGTCGAGCGACGAGTTCGTCGTGTTGATCGTGCCCTGGCCGAACTGCTGCTGCACCGACGAGAGCGCCGTGCCGATGCCGATCTGCGTGTTGACCGACGTCGCGATCGAGTTCGCGTACATGTCGGAGAACTGCGCGGTGCTCGACTTGAAGCCGACCGTGTTCGCGTTCGCGATGTTGTTGCCGATCACGTCGAGCGCGTTCGATGCGCCGGCGAGGCCGCTCAGACCCTGTTGATAACCCATTTCGGTCTCCGTTTTCGAGAAAGCTGGATCAGTTGGTGGTGGCGTCGGAGGTCGACGACGATGCGGTGTTCGGGAAGATCGACGCGACCTGGGTGAGCCCCACGGTCGTGCCGTTCGACAGCACGAGCCCCGCCGTGCCGTCCGCCTGCTTGATCACGCTCTGTACCTGCGCGGCCGCGAGCACGGTCGGCGCATACGTCTTGCCGTCGCTGCCCGTGTACTGCGCGCTCACGGTGTACTTGCCGTCCGGCAGCGCGTTGCCCGCTGCATCGGTCGGCGTCCAGTTGAACGGCACCGTGCCGGCCGCCTGCTTGCCCGCGTTGATCGTGTTGACGACGGCGCCCGAGCTGTTCTTCACGGTGATCGTCAGGTTCGACACGTCGTTCGCGAGCGACACGCCGAACGGCGACGCCGCGCCACCCTTCACCGCGACGCCGTTGCCCGGCGCGAGCACGTTCGTGCCGATCAGGAGCGCGGCCTGCGTCTGCTGGCCGGCCGCGAGCTGGCTCGACAGCGACGTGAGCGACGTGTTCAGCTGCGCGATGCCGCTCACCGTGTTGATCTGCGCGAGCTGCGAGGTCATCTGCGAACTGTCGACGGGGCTCGTCGGATCCTGGTTCTGCAACTGCGTGACGAGCAGCTTCAGGAACGTCGCCTGCAGGTCGCTCGCCGACGTGCCGGTCGTCGACACGTTGCTGGTGTTCATCGTGTCGGTCGGCAGGTTCGACACGTTGGTGCCGTTGCCGCCGATCGTCGTGCTGGTGGATGTCATCCTGAATGGCCTTGTGTCGGAACTGTCGGGTCTGGGGTCTCGATGTGTCGGTATCTCTGCGCGGCTTACGAGCCGATCGTCAGCGTCTTGAGCATCAGCGTCTTCGCGGTGTTCAGCGTCTCGACGTTGGCCTGGTACGAGCGCGACGCCGAGATCATGTTCACCATCTCCTGCACCGGATCGACGTTCGGCATCTGCACGTAGCCGTTCGCGTCGGCGGACGGGTTCGCTGGGTCGTAGGTCGACTTCATCGGCGACGGATCGTCCATCACCTTCGTCACGCGCACGCCGCCCACGCCCTGGCCGGACGCGGTGCGCGCGCCGCCCATCGGGTCGGTCGCGAACACGACCTGCTTGGCCTTGTACGGCTTGCCGTCGGGGCCGGTCGCGCTGTCGGCGTTCGCGAGGTTCGACGCGGTGACGTTCAGGCGCTGCGATTGCGCGGACAGCGCCGAACCGGCGACGCCGAAGATGTTCATCAACGAGGGCATGAGGGCTCCTTGTTCGGGTACGGAAGCGGCGCGCGCTTACGAGTTCGTCGAGATCGCGGCGATCATCGCCTTGATCTGCTGGGTCATCACGGTCATCCCGGTTTCGTAGTGCAGCGCGTTGTTCGCGAACTGCACGCGCTCGACGTCGAGATCGACCGTGTTGCCGTCGAGCGACGGCTGCAGCGGCATCCGGTATTGCGAACGACCGTAGTCGTCGGCCGGGCCGCCGGTGGGAATCAGCTTCGCGGTGCCGGCCATGTGGCCCGGCGCCGTCGACACCATCGTCATCCCGCTTGCCACGCCGGCCGGCTGCGCCATCGGCAGCTGCGCGGCGTTGCTCGGCGCGAGGCCGCCGTGGGTCTGCTTCAACGAGCGCGCGAGGGTCGACGCGAAATCGACGTCGCGGGCCTGGTAGCCCGGCGTGTCGGCGTTCGCGATGTTCGACGACAGCAGTTCCTGCCGATAGGCGCGCACGTCGAGCGCCTGTCGGCCGAACGCGAATTCGGCATCGAGTTTGTCCAGCATGTGTGCGTCTCTCCGTATGAAGCGCTGCACGCCCGTTGCGCCGGATGGCGACCCAAGGGGCTTTTTTCCATGACAGCGATGGTAGGCGTCGCGCGCAACCGGCAATCGGGCGAATAACGCGGCAAAGGCCCCCTCTATTCATCGTTTGCGCGACGGCCCCGCTGCCTAGAATGCGAATCGGATCAACGGTTTCGAGGACACGGCGATGACAGGCAGCGCACTTCGCGGGAACGACGGACGCCGGACGCGCGTGCCGCGTGCGTTCGCGCTCGCCGCGGCGCTGTGGCTCGCGGTGCCGGCGGCGCACGCGGACGACGGGATGATCGTGATCCCCGGACGCGGCGAGACGGCCGAGACGGCGCTCGCGCATGCGAATGCGGCGAGCGGCGGGCGGTTTGGGGGGAATGCGGGGATGGCGGTGGGCGCGGTGTCGGGAACGGTGCCGGGAGCGGGAGCGGCGTCGGGCTCGGGCATGGCGCCGGGAGCGGGCATGGCGATGGCGGGCGGCGCGGCCGGCACTGCAAGTGCCGCGGCCGGCTACGCGGCGCAGCCGGCTGGCTCGATGGTCGTGACGAGCGTTCCGCCGCCGGCCGCCGCGCCGGCGCCCGCACCGCGGCCCGTCTACGCGGCCGCACGCATGAACACCGCGCGCATGAACACCGGTTACGGCGCGCCGCGCGCCGCCGATCCGGGCGCCGTCGCGACCGTCGTCGCCGGTACGGCTGAGCCCGCGTCGAATCCCGCATCGAACCCGGCGCGAGCGGCGATCGCCCAGCGCATCGCGGCAGCCCGCCCCCTCCCGGCCGCACCGGCCCCGCGCGCGCCGACGGCGTCAACCACCGTGGCCCAGGCTTCCGCCGCGCCCCAGCCGGCGACGCCGCCCGGCCAGCAGGACCCCGACGCGATCCGACGCACGGCCCTCGCGTTCCTCCAGCAGCAGATCGCCGGCCTGCCGGGCAAGACCACCGCGACCGTCGCGACCGCGTTTCCGCGCGGGCTCGCCGCGTGCACGACGCTCGAACCGTTCCAGCCGACCGGCGCGCGCCTGTGGGGCCGCACGACGGTCGGCGTGCGCTGCGCGGGCGAGCGGCCGTGGACCGTCTACCTGCAGGCGAAGGTTGCCGTGCAGGCCACCTATTACGTCGCCGCGCGGCAGATCGCGCCCGGCGAGCCGCTCACCGCGGCCGACCTCGTCGCGCGCGACGGCGACCTGACGGTGCTGCCGCTCGCGGTGATCACCGATCCCGCGCAGGCGGTCGGCGCGACCGCGCTGGCCCGGATCTCGGCCGGGCTGCCGCTGCGCCAGGACATGCTGAAGAGCGCCGCGTCGGTGTCGGCCGGCCAGACGGTGCGGGTCGTCGCGGCCGGGCCCGGCTTCACGATCTCGGCCGAGGGCAGCGCGCTCGCGAACGCGGCGCCGGGCCAGTCGATACGGGTCAGGATGGCCGCGGGGCAAATCGTCACGGCGATCGTCAAGGACGCCGGCACCGTGGAAATTCCGCTGTAGGGGCGGATCCCGCCGCAAGATTGCAAAGAATTGTTTATTCGGAGCCTGTCGGGCTCACGATGCTAAAGTTCGGGCCGACCCGGCCGTTATCCGGGTCATACCGTACAGGAAACCCATCGTGAAGATCGATTCCACTCCGAAACCGAGCCCCCTCGCGTCGACCGGCAACGGCGCGACCCGCGCGCAATCCGGCGCGGCTTCGTCGTCGCCCGCGCAGGCGGCCGACGCTGGATCGACCGGCGGCGACACGACCGTGAACCTGTCGGGTCTGTCGGGCCAGCTGCGTTCGCAGTCGGCCTCGGGCAGCGCCGACATCGACACGGCCCTCGTCCAGTCGATCAAGGACGCGCTGAACGACGGCACGCTGACGATCGACGTGAACAAGATCGCCGACGGCGTATTGAATACCGCCCGCGACCTGCTGCAACAGCAGCGCTCGCAGGGCAACTGAGCCGGCCAGGGGCCCGTCACGCCCTGACCGGTCCCCTGGTTTGCCGGCATGCGCCCCCGCGTGCCGGCGCGACGAGCATGACGCGATGAGAGAAGAGCTGCTGGCCACGGTCAACGACGAACACGCGACGGTCGAAGCGTTCGCGTCCCTGCTCGCCTACGAGGAAAAGGCGCTCACGACACCGGAGCCGCTCGACATGCTGCCCGGCATCGTCGAGAAGAAGAGCGTGCTGATCGACCGGCTCGCGCAGCTCGAGCGCACGCGCGACACGCAGCTGTCCGCGCTCGGCTTTCCGGCCGGCAAGAAAGGCATGGATCAGGCCGCCGAGCGCGATGCTCGCCTCGCCGGCCGCTGGCAATTGCTGCTGCAGGCCGCCGAACGCGCGCGCCAGGCCAATGCGACCAACGGGATGCTGATCCGGATCCGGATGGACTACAACGAGCGCGCGCTCGCGGTGCTGCGCTCGGCCCCCGCGCCGGCCGGCGTCTACGGGCCCGACGGGCGCGTGTCGGCGCTGATGCGCTGAAGCATCGGCGTACCGATCACGCCAGCACTCCGACGCGCCGGCCGCGCGCCCCCTCCCCGCCTTACAGCAACGGACACGCGGTGACCTGCGTGCCGCGTTCCACGCAAAGCCGTTCGTAGTCGCGCAGGTACGCGCGCTCGCCGTCGTCCAGCAGCTCAACGTCGATCAGATCCCAGTCGTAGCCGACGGTGACGATGTTCTCGAACGAGACGGTGTCCGACGCGTCGTCGTCCGCGCGCACGATCACGATGTTCTCGATCCGCACGCCGCCCTTGCCCGGCACGTAGATGCCCGGCTCGACCGAAATCACCGCATTCGGCACCAGCCCGTACTTCGCGCCCGGCGCGAACCGCACGCCGCCCTCGTGGACGTGGATCCCGACGCCATGCCCGGTGCCGTGGCCGAAATCGTAGCCGTGGTCGCGGCACACCTGCCGTACCGCTGCATCGACGTCGCCGCCCGTGGCCGTCTTCGGAAAGCGCGTGACAAGCCCCTTGATGCAGGCCTTCAGCGCGACCGTATAGATCTCGCGCTGCCACGGCTGCGCGACCGTTTCCGGCCGCGTGCGGCGCAGCACGACCCGCGTGCAGTCCGTCGCGAAACCGGCGTCGTAATACGCGCCGCTGTCGAGCAGCACGAGTTCGCCTTCCGTCAACTCGACCTCGGCGCTCGCCGTCGTGTAATGCGCGAACGCGCTGTTCGCGCCGTTCGCCGCGATCGACGGGAACGTCAGCGCGACCGCCGAACGCGCGCCGTACGCGTCGTTGATCGTGCGGGCGAGGTCGTATTCGGTATGGCGCCGCCCCGGCTCGCCGGCCTTCGCCCAGCGCATCGTTTCGGCGATCGCCGCCGAACTGCGCGCGAACGCGTCGCGGAAGCGGTCGAGCACCGCCGGCGTCTTGCTCGCCCGCATCGCCTCGACCGGGTTGAAATCGGCGTGGCGCGCCTGCGGCCACACGCGACGCACCGATTCGACCAGCGCGCAGTTGACCGATTCGAAGCCGTAGCACACGTGGTCGACCGCGCATGACGCGAGGAAGCGCTCGAGTTCGGCGAAGTCGCGCCGGATCACGCGCAGCGCCGGATACGACGTCAGCTCGACCGGGCACCGGTCGCAGCCTTCCGGCAGGAACAGCACGACCTGCGCGCCGACCGCGAACAGGAAGCCCAGGTGCGACGACACGTTCGGGATGTGATAGCCGCGGCTGTTCAGCAGATACGCGAGATCGTCCGACGCACACGTGAAGAATGCGGTCTTGCCGGGCGCCGCGCCGGTGTGCGCGGCGAGCCGGCGGTTCAGCGCGTCGAGGTTCTGCGCGACGCTCGCGCCGGTCATCGTGTCCGGCAGCTCGAAGATCGGCCGCTCGACCACCCAGCCCGGCAGCGCGATCGCGCGGTCGATCTCGCGCTCGACGAGACTCGTCCAGTCGAGCGACGCGGGCTGCGTCTGCTCGATCAGCCGGTCGCGCTGCGCGACGCTGATCCGCAGCGCGTCGTAGCCGACCCGCGCGAGCCGGCTCGCGTGCGCGACGAGCCAGTCGCCCAGCGCCTGCCAGATCGTCACGTTCATCCCGAGCTTCTCGATCCGCACGTGCGCCGGGTCGCACTGCTGTTCGGCCTGCAGGTGATAGCGGCCGTCGACGAACAGCACGAACGGCGGCATGCCGAGCGCCTGCGCGGTCGCCGCGCTCAGGAAGATCCCGCAGCCGGCCGAGCCGTCGAAGCCCGACAGCGCGTAGCGCGGGTTGTTGCTGCGCGGCAGGTATTCGGTGATGTATTCGTCCTGCGACGTGACGACCACGGCGTCGAGCCGCAGCGCGTCGAGCACGCGCGACAGGCCGCGCTGCGTGTCGGCGACGCACGCGTCATACGGGGGAAGGCCGGAGAAGCTGTATTTCAGTCGATCGATCATCGGGTACCCGCTAATGATTGTGGTCGGCAGCCGGCGGTGTCACGCGGCATCGCGCACGCGTGACGCGGCGCGCCCGGGGCGCGGACGACGCAAGGCCCCGCGGGCAGCCGGGCCGCGGCGCCGCAGCGCCGTTTCCGGCGGCCGGTCTCGAGAAAAATTTTTGTCCCACTTAACTTTGTTTGATGCGTCGACAGAATCTAGAGCACGCTCAAATTGAGGTCAAGCCAAAATTTTCGTAGGGCTAAAATTACCGGCACGGCGCGAGGGTGGCCCGGCACGGCGCGAGGGTGGCCCGGCACGGCGCGACGGCGGCCCGGCCAGGGCGCGGCGTGGCGTCGTGCGGGCGCCACCGCGCGGTACAATGCGCCGGCATCGCCGTCCCGACGGCCGTGCGTCGTGCGCTTCGCGGAACGCAACGTCCCGGCGGCTGCACCGCCCTTCCGCTCGCCTCCCGACTCGTTGTCACGAAAGAGATTCATGGATTCAGACCTCATGCGTATCGGCCAGCGCATCCGGCGCCTGCGCCGGGAAGCGAAGAAGACGCTGCTGGAAGTCGCGACCGAGGCGAACCTGTCGATCGGATTCCTGTCGCAGGTCGAGCGCAATCTCACCGGGATCTCGCTGTCGTCGCTCGTCAACGTCGCGACGGCGCTGAACGTGCCGCTCGGCACGCTGATCGAGCAGCCGCGCCAGGCGCAGCCCGACTCGCGCGCGGGCCGCCGCGAACCGTACGCGGTCGACGCCACGTCGCAATGGTACGAACGGCTGTCGACCACCTTCGACGGCAGCCAGATCCACGCGCTCAAGGTCCGGATGATGGAGGGCTACCGTTCGGAATGGGTCGCGCACGGCGGCGACGAGTTCGTGTACGTGCTGACCGGCCGCGTCTGCTACACGATCGGCAAGAAGGATTACCCGCTGTCGCCCGGCGACTCGCTGCACTTCGACGCGCGCAAGCGCCATCGCGTCGCGAATGTCGGGGACGGGCCGGCCGAACTGATCGCGGTCGGCACGCTGCCGCTCTTCGACGACAGTTGCGCCGAATTCGGATCCGCGACAATGGAAATCAGGCCGCCCGCACGCGATGCCGGCCCGACGCCGCGCGAGCCGCGCGTGAGCCGCCGCGAACCGGCGCAGAAACGCGAACAAGAGCACGCCGCGAACGCGGCCGCGCCTGCCGCCGACCTGCCTGCCCGCGTGGCGGCCAAGCCCGCTGCCGACAAGCCGCGCGCGACCACGGGCAAACGCCCGGCCGCCGCCACCCCGGCCCGCCGAGCCACCGCCCGCACGAAGCAATGACGGCGAGCGGCCGGGCGACGCACCGCGCCACCCGTTTCTTCCGTGCTATTCGCCGATCGCCAGCGCCTGCTTGACGGCCTCGACCCGTGCGCGATGCACGGCGTCCTTGATCTGCATCACATCGTCGCCGACACCGCGCGCGATCGCGCCCGCGTCGACGCTGCGCGCCGCCACCAGCGCCACGCGCAGCCGCTCGGCCTGCGGATACGGCTGCGTGTCGAGCCCGAGCCGGCCGCGGGCATCCGATTCGCACGCCTGCAGCATCTCCGCGAAGCGCGCCGGCTTGCGCAGCGCATCGCTGCGCTCGAAGAACCGCACCAGCGCGGCCGCGCCCATTTCCATCACGCGATGCAGGTTGCCGTGCTCGCGCGCGACCACCAGCGCGAGATCGCGACATTCGTTCGGCACGCGCAGCCGCTCGCACAACGGCTTGATGAGCTCGACGCTGCGGCCTTCGTGGCCGACGTGGCGCGGCAGCACGTCGGCGGGCGTCGTCGCCTTGCCGAGATCGTGCGTGAGCGCCGCGAAGCGCACCGGCAGCGAGTAGCCCTGCTTCGCCGCGTAGTCGACGACCATCATCACGTGCACGCCCGTGTCGACTTCCGGGTGGTAGTCGGCGCGCTGCGGCACGCCCCACAGCGCGTCGACCTCGGGCAGGACGCGCGCGAGCGCGCCGCATTCGCGCAGCACCGCGAACATCCGCGACGGTTTCGCCTCCATCAGCCCGCGCGCGATTTCCTGCCACACGCGTTCGGCCACCAGCGCGTCCGCTTCGCCGGCGTCGACCATGCGGCGCATCAGCGCGAGCGTGTCGTCCGCGACCGTGAAATCCGCGAAGCGCGCGGCAAAACGCGCGATCCGCAGGATTCGCACCGGATCCTCGACGAACGCGTCGCCCACGTGCCGGAACACGCGTGCACGCAGGTCGGCCTGTCCGTCGAACGGATCGATCACCGGCCCGACCAGCGCGCCCTCCGGGCTCACTTCGCGCGCCATCGCGTTGATCGTCAGGTCGCGCCGCGCGAGATCCTCGTCGAGCGTCACGTCCGGCGCGAAGTAGAACTGGAAGCCGTGATAGCCGGCCGCCGTCTTGCGCTCGGTGCGCGCGAGCGCATATTCCTCCTGCGTGTCCGGATGCAGGAACACCGGGAAATCCTTGCCGACCGGCCGGAAGCCCTGGGCGACCATCTGCTCGGGCGTCGCGCCCACCACCACGTAGTCGCGGTCCTGCACCGGCACGCCGAGCAATTCGTCGCGGATCGCTCCGCCTACTGCGTAGATGTTCATGGGTTCGGTTCGTATTCGGCAATCACGTTGGTTTCGCGGCGCGCGGCGTCGATCCAGCGCTGCACCGCCGGCAGCGCGGTCACGCGCGCGGCATACCCGGCCGCTTCCGGCGACAGCGCCGGCGCATACGTGTTGAAGCGCATCACGACCGGCGCATACATCGCATCGGCAATTCCGAATTCACCGAACAGGAATGGCCCGCCCGATGCCTCGATGCACGCGCTCCACAGCGCGTCGATGCGCGCGACGTCGGCCAGCGCATCGGGCGTCGCGCCGCGCCCCGGCATCGACGCGCGCACGTTCATCCCCATCTGCGTGCGCAGCGCGGCGAAGCCTGAGTGCATCTCGGCCGAGATGCAGCGCGCGTGCACGCGCTCCAGCGGATCGGCCGGCCACATCGGGAATTGCGGATAGCGCTCGGCGAGCGTCTCGGCGATCGCGAGCGAATCCCAGATCGCGGTGCCGTGATCGTCGATCAGGCACGGCACCTTGCCGGTCGGCGAATACTCGCGGATGCGCGCGGCCGTGTCGTCGCGGCGCAGCTCGATCGCGATCTCGTCGAACGGGATCCCGAAATGCGCGAGCAGCAGCCACGGCCGCATCGACCACGACGAGTAATTCTTGTCTCCAATGACGAGTTTCATGGCGGTGTTCCGAAAGGCGCGAAAGTGAATGACGGAAAGCGGCTGCCCGCGACGCCTAGCGGCGCGAGCGGAACCAGTCGAAGCGGGAGCGCTGCGCGCCGTCACCGAGATACGCGGGCGCGATGCTCTCGAGACTCGCGGGCGACAGCCCGAGTTCCGGCGCGAGCGGCCCTGACAGCACGTTGGGCACCGACATCGACGCGAGATTGTCGCGCGTGATCACCGGCTCGCCGGGCAGGCATTCGAACACGCGCGCCTGCAGCCGCGCAAGCGCGTCGGGCAGCCGCACGATGCGTGCCTGCCGGCCGACCAGCGTGCCGCAATAGCGCACCAGCTGCTCGAGCGTATAGACGGTCGGACCGCCGAGCTCGTAGGTTTTGCCGTGCGCGGCCGTGAGATCGAGCGTGTTGACGAACGCGCTCACGACGTCGCCGACGAACACCGGCTGGAAACGCGCGTCGGGCATCGCGAGCGGGAGCACCGGCAGCGTGCGCTGCAGGTTCGCGAATGTGTTGAGGAACGTGTCGCCGGGGCCGAACACGACCGACGGGCGGAAGATCGTCAGCGCGAGCGAATCGGTTGCCGCGACCGCATGCAGCGCGGCCTCGCCGTCGCCTTTCGAGCGCTGGTACATGCTCGCGCCGTGCGAATCGGCGCCGAGCGCGCTCATGTGCAGCACGCGCTGCACGCCGACTTCGACGCATGCGGCGGCCAGCGCGGCCGGCAGCGCGACGTGCGCGCGCTCGAAGCCGGGCCCGTATGGCGTGCCGCGGCCGTCGTGCAGCACGCCGACGAGATTGATGGCCGCGTGCGCGCCGGCGACGAACCGGGCCAGCGTGCGCGTATCGAGCGCGTCGAGTTCGACGATCTCGACCGGCAGCATCTGCAGGTGGCGCGCGTGGTCGCGCCGCCGCGTGCCGATCCTCACGTGCTTGCCGGCGTCGATCAGCGCATTGACGAGCCGGCTGCCGATGAAGCCGGTGCCGCCCAGCAGCGCGATGGTCTGGCGATCCATGGTCGAGTCCTCCAACGGGCGGTTCACGCTGATGACGGGCTTGCGAACGAGACGGGCCGGCTGTCCCAGCGGGACTTCCTTCGGTCGCGTGCAAGAAGCGGGGTGCGCCGTCCGGCCGAGCCTGACGAGCGACGTGCGACGCCGCAGTGCGACCGGCCACGCTCGCGCCCCTGACCAGGAGAATCATAGACGGGGCTGGCCCGTCATGAGCGTGGACAGCCCCTCGAGCATACTGCCGCGTGTCGCACGGCAGTATGAAGATTGCGGATCAGGGCGAGATCATGCCCAGGCGTTTCTTCAACGACTGCGGTTTGCCCTCGAAGAGCGCCGCGTAGTAGACGGTGTTCGACAGCACGTTCTTCACGTAGTCGCGCGTCTCGTTGAACGGAATCGTCTCCGCGAAGATCGCGCCTTCGACCGGCTGCGTCAGCACCTGGCGCCACTGGCGCGGCCGGCCCGGGCCCGCGTTGTAGCCGGCGGTCGCCAGCACCGGCGAGCTGTCGAAGTTGTTGTAGATGTCCGCCAGATACCAGGTGCCGAGCTGGATGTTGGTATTGATGTCGTGCATCTGCGCACGCGTGATCGTGCCCATCCCGAGCTTCTTCGCGACGAGCTGCGCGGTGGCCGGCATCAGCTGCATCAGCCCGCCCGCGCCGACCGAAGAGCGCGCGTTCGTGATGAAGCGCGATTCCTGGCGGATCAGCCCGTACGCCCATTCGATGTCGAGGCCCGACGACTGCGCATAGCGCTCGACGATGTCGCGGTACGGCGACGGGTAGCGCAGCGTGAAGTCGTGCTCGGCCTTCGTGCGGTCGGCCGTGTTGACCGTGCGGTCGAGCAGGTCGACGCGCTTGCCGTATTCGGCGGCCGCGAGCAGCTGGCGATCGGTCATCCCGCGCAGCGGCCAGTTCCATTCGCGGTTGCCCTCGAGGCGCAGGTTCAGCGCATAGAAGCGCTGCGCGAGCGCGAAGCCCGGGATCTTGCTCATCGCGCCGATGTCGGCGTCGCTCACCTTCGTGCGCGGCGGAATGCTCGTGCGCTGGCCGAGTTCTTCGCCGGCGAGTTGCCCGTAGAAGTTGTACTGGCCCGCGACCTGCTCGAATTCCTGGTTCGCCTGCAGCGTGTCGCCGCTCTGCTTGAGCGCGCGCGCATGCCAGTAGATCCACGCCGGATCCTCGCGCAGCGACGGCGGCATCTGCTCGATCGACCAGCGCACCATCGGCCAGTTGCCGGCGAGCAGCGCGGCGCGCGTGCGCCATTCGTAGCCGGGGTTCGACAGCTGCGCGTTCGCGGATTTCGCATACCAGACCGACGCGAGCGGCGAGCGCTTGATCGCGCCCTGGTAGCCGATCGCGCCCCACGCGATCGCCTGTTCGGGCTTAGTGAGCGAGCCGGCGACGGAGGTCAGCATCCCGGCCGCCGCGTCCGGATCGTTGCGCGCCATGCGGCCGAGCGCGATCAGCGCGAGCTGGTGCGACGCCGCGTCGGGGCCGACGCCGCGCGCGAGATACAGCGGCGGCGCGCTGGTCGCCTGGTCGAAGCCGACCGGGCGCGCGCCGAGCGCGTCGACGATCTTGCCGCCGAGCGTCGTGTAGTTCTGCTCGTACGCGAGGCGCGCCTGCTGCCACACGTCGTCGCTCGTGAACTGCTGGTTGACCGTCAGCGCCGTAATCAGGTCGACACAGGCGTCGCCGTAGTATTTCGGCTCGACGAGCAGCGCACGTGCCGCGTCGGCGACGTTCTCGCCGCGCGCCGCGCGCGATTCGAGCGCGTAGCACTTGACCTGCGTGTCGTCGTCGAGCACGAAGCGCTTGTACTGGTCGTCGAAGTTGCGCCAGTCGTGGCGCGCGCCGAGCACGAGCAGGTAGTCGTTGCGCATGCGGTCGGCGATCGCCTGGCCGTCGTAGCGCTGCAGGAACGACTGCACCGGTGCGTCGGGCGCGTCGACACGTGCGCGGCCCGTCGAATCGAACAACTGCGGCTTGATCTGGAAATACTCGACGTAGGACGGGACCGGATAGTTCGGGATCATCGACGCGAGCTGCGCGGCCTTCGCGGCGTCGTTGCGGCGTGCGGCTTCGCGAAGCTGCACGAAGATCTGGTCATCCCCGGCGAGCGTGTCGTCGCCCGGTGCGGCGCACGCGGCCGTGCCCGCGACGAGCGCGGCGGCGGAAAGCGTGAGCGCGACCGCGCGATATACTCGGAAAAGGCTGTTCGACATCGTTTTGAATGGAGCACGAATTGAGCGAAAGCATAGCATGCAACCCTGTGCCGAACCCGAAGGTTGCACTGCGTAAAACGCTGGCCGGCGCGCGTCGCGACGCCGCGTCGCAGCCCGCCGTGAACGCCGCGCTCGACGCGCGGCTGCGCGCGTTGCTCGAACGCCTCGCACCGCGCACGGTCGGCTTCTACTGGCCGCTGCCGGGCGAATTCGACGCGCGCGACGCGGTGCTCGCGTGGTCCGCGGCCGGCACCGGCCGCCGTGCCGCGCTGCCGGTGATCGGCGAGCGTCACACGCCGCTCGCGTTCCATGCGTGGGATGCGCACACGCCGATGCGCGAAGGGCATCACCGGATTCCGGAGCCGGCGTCGGGGGTCGTCGTCGTGCCCGACCTGTTGCTGATTCCGTGTGTGGGATTCGATCTGGAGCGCTACCGGCTCGGCTATGGCGGCGGCTACTACGACCGCACGCTCGCGGTGTGGCCGGGCGACACGCTGCCGGTGACGGTCGGCATCGCGTATGAAGCGTGCCGCGTCGATGCGCTGCCGGCCGAGGCGCACGACCTCGCAATGGGCTGGATCGTGACCGACGCCGCGCTTTACCCGGCCGCCGGATGACGCGGCGCGCGACACCGCGCCAGCCGCATGCCGCGCGTCACCGCGTTCACCGTCCCGTTCGCAATCGTTTACAGCGAGGCCGCCGCGCGCGCGGCCGTATCGTAGAGGCCCGATGCGTGGCGCAGCAGTTGCGCCGCGTCGCCGATCTGCGCGTTGGTGAGGCCGCTGTCCTTCAGCGTCTCGATCAGGCAATGCTCGCGCACCTCGCGATACTTCAGGCACAGCTCGCGGCCCGCGTCGGTCGCGAAGAAGAACACTTCCTTGCCGCTCTTCTCGCTCTTCACATAGCCGCGCGCGATCAGTTTTTTCAGCGCATAGGTCGCGACGTGCGTATCCTCGATATTGAGCACGAAGCAGATGTCGGCGAGCTTTTTCTTGCGTTCGCGATGGCTCACGTGATGCAGCAGCGACACCTCGACCGCCGTCATGTCCTTCGCGCCCGCGGCCGACATGCAGCGCACCATCCATCGGTTGAATGCGTTGCCGGCCATGATGAGGCCGTATTCGAGCTCCGACAATTCGGCGCTCGACTCGGAAACGAGGTGTTCGGATGACACGATCTTGGTCGCAGGACGCTTCATGGAAAGGCGGCGCAAGCCGGATGACAGGGTGTGCCGAGTGTACGACAGAAGGCCCGGCATACGAGCTAGGCGAAAACGCTTATTGGGAAGTTGTCGATATTTTATCGACAATGTGCGCTAACATTGCCGTCCGAACCGTGCCAGTCCGATGACGCAACCCCGCATTTATCCGCTCGGCGATGCCGCCCTCGTCTGCGAGGTGCCGCCGCCCGCCACGCTCGATTGCCAGCGCCGCGTCTGGGCCGTCGCCGAGGTCGCGCGCGCGTGGCCCGACGTGATCGACGTCGTGCCGGGCATGAACAATCTGACGATCGTGTTCGACGCGCTCGCCGCGACGGCCGAGTCGCTCACGCCGGCGCTGCGCGACGCGTGGGAAACCGCCGACGTCGAGCACGCGGAGGGCCGCGAAGTCGAGATTCCCGTCGAATACGGCGGCACCGCCGGCCCCGACCTGCCGGCCGTCGCCGCGCATACGGGGCTGTCGGCCGACGAAGTCGTCGCGCGCCACGCGGGGGGCGAATACGTCGTGTTCTTCGTCGGCTTCCAGCCGGGCTTCGCGTATCTCGGCGGCCTCGATGCGTCGCTGCACACGCCGCGCCGCGCGGCGCCGCGCCTGGAAGTGCCGGCCGGCTCGGTCGGCATCGGCGGTGCGCAGACGGGCATCTATCCAGCCACGTCGCCCGGCGGCTGGCAACTGATCGGCCGCACGTCGCACGTGCTGTTCGACCCCACGCGGGCGCAGCCGACGCTGCTGCTGCCCGGCGACCGCGTACGCTTCACCATTGCCGGAGTCGACGCGACATGAGCCAGAACACCGCACCGGGCACGATCGAGGTCGTCCGCGCCGGCCCGCTGTCGACCGTGCAGGATCTCGGCCGCCGCGGCACGCGCCATCTCGGCGTCGCGCAGGGCGGCGCGCTCGACGGCCTCGCGCTCGAGGTCGGCAACCGGCTGGTCGGCAATCGCCCCGACGCGGCGGCCGTCGAAATCACGATCGGCCCGGCCGCGTTCCGCTTCACGCGCGCGACGCGCATCGCGATCACCGGCACCGAATTCGGCGCGACGCTCGACGGCAAGCCCGTGTATTCATGGTGGAGCCTGCCGGTCGAGGCCGGGCAGACGCTCGTGCTGCCGGCCGCGAAGCGCGGGATGCGCGGCTACCTGTGCATCGCGGGCGGCATCGACGTGCTGCCGATGCTCGGCTCGCGCAGCACCGATCTCGCGTCGCGCTTCGGCGGCCTCGGCGGCCGCGCGCTGCGCGACGGCGATCGGCTCCCGGTCGGCGTGCCGCCGGCCGGCGCCGGCTGCCTCGCGGCCGATGCGCCCGAATTCGGCGTGAAGGCGCCCATGTGGTGCGCGTTCGTGCGCGTCGACGAACCCCCGCGCCGCCACCACCGTCCCGCGCACGCGCCGTGGGCGATGCCCGTGCGCGTGCTGCCGGGCCCCGACTACGCGTCGTTCGCGGCCGATTCGCAGCAGGCGTTCTGGGACGAGGAATGGCTCGTCACCGCGAACAGCAACCGGATGGGCTATCGCCTCGCCGGCGCCGAGCTCGTGCGCGAGCGGCCGGTCGAGCTGCTGTCGCACGCGGTGCTGCCCGGCACGATCCAGGTGCCGCCGAACGGCCAGCCGATCGTGCTGATGCACGATGCGCAGACCACCGGCGGTTATCCGAAGATCGGCACGGTGATCCATGCGGATCTCTGGAAACTCGCGCAGGCGCGCCTGAACCTGCCGATCCGCTTCGTGCGCACGACACGCGACGCCGCGCGCGCCGCGCTGAGCGCGGAACGTGCGTATCTGCGGCAGATCGACGTCGCGATCGAGATGCGCGAGGAAACGCGCCGCCGCGAGCAATCGCGCGCGGCGTGACAATGTCGTAAGCAACAAGGAGGACGCGCCACGCCATCCGTGGACGACGAACATCATGGAAATCGATCTGAATGCCGATCTCGGCGAAGGATGCGGATCGGACGAGGCGCTGCTCGACCTCGTCACGTCGGCGAACATCGCGTGCGGCTGGCATGCAGGCGGCGCCAATGCGATGCTCGACTGCGTGCGCTGGGCCGTGCAGAAAGGCGTGTCGATCGGCGCACACCCGAGTTTTCACGACCCGGAGAATTTCGGGCGCAAGGAAATGCAGCTGCCGGCCGGCGACATCTACGCGGGCGTGCTGTACCAGCTCGGCGCGCTATCGGCGATCGCGCAGGCCGAAGGCGGCCGCATCGCGCACGTGAAGCCGCACGGCGCGCTGTACAACCAGGCCGCGCGCGACCCGCTGATCGCCGACGCGGTGGTGTCCGCGATCCACGACTTCGATCCGTCGCTCGCCGTGTTCGGGCTCGCGAACAGCGTGTTCGTCGCGGCCGCGCGCCACGCGGGGCTCGCCGCGGTGGAGGAAGTGTTCGCCGATCGCGGCTATCGCGCGGACGGCTCGCTCGTGCCGCGCAGCCAGCCCGGCGCGCTGATCGACGATGAGAATGCCGTGCTCGCGCGCACGCTCGACATGGTGCGCGAGCGGAAGGTGCGCGCGGTGAGCGGCGAGTGGGTGCCGCTCAATGCGCAGACGGTTTGCCTGCATGGCGACGGCCCGCATGCGCTCGCGTTCGCGAAGCGGATCCGCACGGCGCTCGAAGCGGCCGGTGTCGACGTCATCGCACCCGGCGCGCTGCAGGCCGACGAAGACGCTTGAAAAGCGCGCAAGCCCCGCTGCCGTCCGACCAAAACCGCCGCACAAAAGAAAAAAGCGCCCTGGTGGCGCTTTTCTGTTGGCACGATCGCCACGGACTTCGCCGTCTGTCGATTCGCCCCCCGAAACCGTCTGTCGACGGTGACCGGAAACCTGCTCCGGATTAAAAAACGTCCGCCGCCGCCCGAATACTGCTTCCCCCGGTCGGACGACGGAACGTCGCTTATCCGCAAGTCTGCCGCATGCATTTGTTGTACCGACGATGTTTGGCCCCGCCGTGCATGCAGACACTCCGTGGCCGGCACGCGCATCACGTGCCGGCTACGCTAACCCCGCGCTTTGTTTTCTGCTACCCCGTAGAACTTATCTATTCTTTTCATTTTTTCAACTTGTGGGATGAAGAATAGAGATTCGCAGAACGGGATGTCAATGGTCTTAAACGCTATTTCCTGAGGATTCGAGGGTTTTCCTTATCGGCTCGCGCGGCCGCGCACGCGCTTCGCACCGCGCGCGCGACGTCGATCAAACAGGGGAGGATCGATGCGCGGCGCCGGGCGCGATCAGTTCGCGTCGACCCGGTATCCTTGCCGGCGCAACAATTCGAGCACGCCGCGCGGGCCGCCCAAATGCAGCGCGCCGATCGCGACGAATACCGGCCGGTCCGGCGCGGCGATTGCCGTCATTCGTGCAACGAAGCGCCTGTTGCGCTCGTACAGGATCTTGTTGTCGATCGACGCCGACAGCGCCTTCGACCGGGCCAGCCGTTCGCTCTTCGCGACCGCCCACGCGGCGATCGCATCGGCGTCGCCAATTTGCCACAGCCGGTGCAGCGCCTTGATGTCGGCCGCGTTCTGCGCCGGCGTCTGCACCATGTCCTGCGCGAGCATCTCGCGCTGCTCGGCGAGCGTCAGCCCGGTGAAAGCGCGCATCTGCTCGGCCAGCGTCTCGAGCCCGATCACGCGGCCGCCCTTCTTCTTCAGGAACACGTTCTGCAGCTGCGCCTCGGTGCCGTATTCGGTCTGCAGGCCAGCCGACAGCGAGTCGTAGGTCTCGACGACCAGCGCCGCGAGCCACGGCCGCATCCGGCGGATCTCCACGAGCGCGGCCGGATTGCCGCGCAGGCGCGCGGCGAGCCGCTGCCACAGCGGCTCGGGCAGCAGGCGTTGCAGGCACGGGTAGCGGCACACGCCGTACTTCGACACGTCGTCCTGCGATTCGAGCAGATCGTCCGGCGACAGCTCGAGCGCGAGCGTCGGCGACGCGGCGAGCGCCCCGAGGATGCGCGGCCGGAACGGCTGGGCGCTCGGATAGTCGGACGGGTCGCCCGTATGCAGCGTGCCGAGCACGTACAGCGTGACCCGGCCCCGGGTGGCGACATAGAACGGCATGCGCGCAGGTTGCACGCGCACCGTGCCGCGCGCGACCGTGCCGTTCGACACGGACGGCGCGTGAAAGCCCGGCAGGCTCAGGCCGGGCGGCGGTACCTGCGACGGATGGATCGGCGAACTCGACGGCGCGCGCCCTTCGGCACGTGCGGCGTCGGCCGGGACCAGCACGCTGGCGGCCACGCACGCGCCGGCCAGCGCCGCGCCCGTGACCGTGCGCACGCTCCAGCGCCGTGCGTTGCGGCACGCGCGCATCACGCGCGCGCTGCCAGTCCCCGAACGGCGCACGTCTGACGCGCGCGCCGCCAAACCATCAGGCATTCGCCTCCCCCACCTCCTCGGCGCGATGGCAGGCCACACGGCGTCCGTCGACGTCGCGCAACTGCGGTTCCTCGACACGGCACCGCTCGATCGCGTACGGGCAGCGCTGGTGAAACGCGCAGCCCGACGGCGGATTGAGCGGCGACGGCAGCTCGCCCTGCAGCTTGATCTGCACGCGGCGGTCTTCCTCGAAGATCGCCGGCGTCGCCGACATCAGCGCGCGCGTGTACGGATGCCGCGGCCGCGCGTAGATCGTTGCCTTGTCGCCGAGCTCGGCGACGCTGCCGAAGTACATCACCATCACGTCGTCCGCGACGTGCTCGACCACCGCCAGGTTGTGCGAGATGAACACGTAGCTGGTTTTGAACTGCTCCTGCAGATCCATGAACAGGTTCAGGATCTGCGCCTGGATCGACACGTCGAGCGCGGACACCGGCTCGTCGGCAACGACGATGCGCGGATCGAGGATCATCGCGCGCGCGATCGCGACGCGCTGGCGCTGGCCGCCCGAGAACATGTGCGGATAGCGCTTCGCGTGCTCGGGCCGCAGGCCGACCGTGCGCATGATCTGCGCGATGCGCGCCGCGCGTTCGGCGGCCGTCAGGTTCGCGTTGATCTCGAGCGGCTCGCCGAGCGTCTGCTCGACGGTCTTGCGCGGGTTCAGCGACGCGAACGGATTCTGGAACACCATCTGCACACGCCGGCGCAGGTCGGCGACCGTCTCGCGGTTCGCGCCGGCCACGTTCTTGCCGTCGATCACCAGGCTGCCCGCGGTGGGCGTCTCGATCATCGTGAGCTGGCGCGCGAGCGTCGATTTCCCGCAGCCCGACTCGCCGACGACCGCGAGCGTCTTGCCGCGCTTGAGCGTGAACGACACGCCGTTCAGCGCCTTCACGGTGCCCTGCCCGAACATCCCGCGCTTCACCGAGTAGTGCTTCGCGAGGCCGTCCGCGATCAGCACCGCTTCCTCGTCGTGCGGCGTGGCACGCGTTTCGTGGACTGCGTTCATCGTGCGCCTCCCGTCAGGTCGAGGTTGGAAATATTGAGCGGCTTGATGCAGCGCGCACGCATCGCATCGTTGGCCGGCACCAGCGTGTCGAGCGCCGGACGCGCCTTGCGGCAATCGTCGACGACGTACTTGCAGCGCGGCGCGAACAGGCAGCCGGACGGGCGATCATCGCGGCCCGGCACCATGCCCGGCAATGCGGCAAGGCGACGCGCCCCCTTATTGTGCTCGGGAATCGCCGCGAGCAGCGCTTCGGTGTACGGATGATGCGGTGCACGGAAGATGTCCGGCACGCGATTGGTCTCGATGACCTCGCCCGCATACATCACCGCGACGCGCTGCGCGACCTCCGACACCACGGCCAGGTCGTGCGAGATCAGCACGAGCGCCATCCCGCGCTCCTTCTGCAGCTTCACGAGCAGATCCATGATCTGCGCCTGGATCGTCACGTCGAGCGCGGTGGTCGGCTCGTCGGCGATCAGCAGCTTCGGGTTGCACGCGACCGCCATCGCGATCATCACGCGCTGGTTCATCCCGCCCGACATCTGGTGCGGGAACGCCGTGATGCGGTTCTTCGCATCGGGAATGCCGACCTGGTCGAGCAGTTCGAGCGCGCGCCGGTGCAGCGCGTCGCCGCGCAGTCCTTCGTGCAGCTTCAGCACCTCCTTGATCTGATAGCCGACCGTGTAGCTCGGGTTCAGGCTCGACAGCGCGTCCTGGAACACCATCGCGATGTCCTTGCCGACGATCTTGCGGCGCGCCTTCGGCGACGCCTTCAGCAGGTCCACGCCGTTGAACGTGACCTCGTCGGCCGTCACCTTGCCCGGCGCGTCGATCAGGCCCATCAGCGCCATCATCGTCACGCTCTTGCCCGAGCCCGATTCGCCGACGACGCCCACCACCTCGCCCGGCGCGACCGAGAGGTTGATCCGGTCGACAGCGGGCAGGCCGTTGAAGTTCACCGCGAGATTGCGGATAGTCAAAAGATCTTGGCTCATGGTCACGCCATCCGCTTCAGTTTGGGATCGAGCGCGTCGCGCAGCCCGTCGCCGAGCAGGTTGATCGCGAGCACCGAAATCAGGATCGACAGGCCGGGCATCGTCACGATCCACCATGCGTTGTCGATGTAGTCGCGCGCGGACGCGAGCATCGCGCCCCACTCGGCGGTCGGCGGCTGCACGCCGAGGCCGAGGAAGCCGAGCGCGGCCGCGTCGAGAATGGCCGACGAGAAACCGAGCGTCGCCTGCACGATCAGCGGCGCCGTGCAGTTCGGCAGCACCTGCGAGAACATCAGGCGCACCGTGCCGGCACCGGCCACGCGCGACGCCGTCACGTACTCCTTCTGCAGTTCGCCGAGCGCCGACGCGCGCGTGAGACGCACATAGGCCGGCAGCGCGACGATCGCGATCGCGAACATCGTGTTGGTGAGGCCCGGGCCGATGATCGCGACGACCGCGACCGCGAGCAGCAGCGACGGCAGCGCGAGCAGCACGTCCATGATGCGCATCACGGGCGTGTCGGCCCACTTCTGGAAAAACGCGGCGACCAGCCCGAGCACGATGCCGGGGATCAGCGCGAGCACGACCGACACGAAGCCGATCCAGAACGACATCCGCGCACCGAACATCAGGCGCGAAAGAATGTCGCGGCCTGCTTCGTCGGTGCCGAGGATGAAGTGCCAGTTGCCGCCTTGAAGCCACGCGGGCGGGATCTTCACGTAGTCGCGATATTGCTCGACCGGGCTGTGCGGCGCGATCAGCGGTGCGAGCAGCGCGACCAGGATCAGCACCAGCACGACGACGCCGGCGCCGACGGCGCCGCGGTTGCGCGAGAAGTTGGCCCAGAACTCGCGCAGCGCGAGCGCACGGCCGCCGGCCGGCGCGGATTCGCTCGGCAGGGTGTTTTGCAGATTGCTCATGGAATTACCTCGTGTGGCGGATGCGCGGATTCAGCACGCCGTACAGCAGGTCGACGACCAGGTTCACGACGATCACGAGCGTCGCGATCAGCAGGATGCCGCCCTGGACGACCGGATAGTCGCGACGGCCGATCGCATCGATCAGCCACTTGCCGACACCGGGCCACGAAAAGAGCGTCTCGGTCAGCACGGCGCCCGCGAGCAGCGTGCCGATCTGCAGGCCGATCACGGTGACGACCGGGATCAGCGCGTTGCGCAGCGCATGCACGACGACCACGCGCGCGGGCGACAGCCCCTTCGCGCGGGCGGTGCGGATGTAGTCCTCGCGCAGCACTTCGAGCATCGACGAGCGCGTCATCCGCGCGATCACCGCGAGCGGGATCGTGCCGAGCACGATCGCGGGCAGGATCAGGTGGCTGACCGCCGACTTGAACGCGCCTTCGTCCGGCGCGAACAACGCGTCGATCAGCATGAAGCCCGTCGGATGCGGGAAGTCGTATTCGACCGCGATGCGCCCCGACACGGGCGTCCAGCCGAGATACGACGAAAACACCATGATGAGGATCAGCCCCCACCAGAAGATCGGCATCGAGTAGCCGGTGAGCGCGGTGCCCATCACGCCGTGATCGATGGCCGAGCCGCGTCGCAGCGCGGCGATCACGCCGGCCGGCAGGCCGACCGCGAGCGCGAACACGAGCGCGCACAGCGACAGCTCGACGGTCGCCGGGAAGCGCGCGAAGAATTCGCCCGCGACGCTGGTGTTGGTGATGATCGACGTGCCGAGGTCGCCGTGCAGCGCACGGCCGATGTAGTGGATGTACTGCAGCGGCAGCGGCTGGTCGAGGCCGAGCCGTTTCATTGCCTCCGCATGCATCGCGGGATCGACGCCGCGCTCGCCCATCATCACTTCGATGGGGTCGCCCGGTATCAGGTGAATCAGCGCAAACGCCAGGATGGTGATGCCGATGAAGGTCGGGATCACCATGCCCACGCGGCGCAACACGAAAGTGAACATGATGCGTCTCGTATTTTCTTGTGGGAAATGTGCGACCGGCGACGGGAAGCTTTTGGCCTCCCGCCGCCGGATGAATAGTGCCTTCTCGATCGTTGCAGACAGCTTACACGGGTCGTGTTACTTCACGCCGACACCGTCGAAGCGGGCATAGCCGAGCGGCTCGATGCGCATGTCGACCACGTTCTTGCGTACCGGCTGGTAGACCGTCGAGTTCGCGATCGGCGAGAACGGCAGCTGCTGCGCGAAGATCTGCTGAGCCTGCGTGTAGATCTTCGTGCGCGCGTCCTGGCCCGTCGTCGTGCGGCCCTTCTGGACCAGCTCGTCGAACGGCTTGTAGCACCAGTGCGAGAAGTTGTTGCCCTTGATCGCCTCGCAGCCGAGCAGCGTGCCGAGCCAGTTGTCCGGGTCGCCGTTGTCGCCCGTCCAGCCGATCAGCATCGTGTCCTGCTCGCCCGTGTGCGCGCGCTTGATGTACTCGCCCCACTCGTACGTGACGATCTTCGCCTTCACGCCGATCTTCGCCCAGTCGGCCTGGATCATCTCGGCCATCAGGCGGGCGTTCGGGTTGTAAGCGCGCTGCACCGGCATCGCCCACAGCGTGATGTCGAAACCGTTCGGGAAGCCTGCCTTCGCAAGCAGCGCCTTCGCCTTCGCGGTGTCGTACGCGGGCATCTTCAGGTTCTTGTCGTACGACCATTGGGTCGGCGGCACCGGCGCGGTGGCGGCCTGGCCCGCGCCCTGATAGACGGATTCGAGGATCGCCTTCTTGTTGATCGCCATGTCGAGCGCCTGACGCACCTCGAGCTTGTCGACCGGCTTGTGCTCGACGTTGTACGCGAGGTAGCCGAGGTTGAAGCCCGGCTGCGACGGCATGTCGATGCCCGAGTCGGCCTTCAGCGTCGCGATGTCGGCCGGACGCGGATAGCTCATCACCTGGCATTCGTTGCGCTTGATCTTCTGCACGCGCACGCCCGGGTCGGGCGTGATCGAGAAGATCAGTTTCGACAGCTTCACGGCACCCTTCTTCCAATAGTCAGGATTCCCGTCGAAACGGATCGTCGCGTCCTTCGTGTAGCTGCGGAAGATGAACGGGCCCGTGCCGACCGGCTTCTGGTTGATGTCGGCGGCCTTGCCGGCCTTCATCAGCTGCTCGCCGTATTCGGCCGACAGGATCGACGCGAATTCCATCGCCATGTTCTGGATGAACGGCGCGTTCGGTTCGGCCAGCGTGAACTTCACGGTGTACGGATCGACCTTTTCGATCTTCGTGATCAGCTTGTCGAGGCCCATGTCGGTGAAGTACGGGAACGACACCGGGTAGGCCTTGCGGAACGCCTGGTTCGGATCGAGCATGCGCTCGAACGAGAACACGACGTCGTCCGCGTTGAATTCGCGCGTCGGCTTGAAGAAGTCGGTCGTGTGGAACTTCACGCCATGACGCAGGTGGAACGTGTACACCTTGCCGTCGGACGAGACGTCCCACTTCTCCGCGAGGCCCGGCTCGACCTTCGTGCCGCCGCGCTCGAATTCGACGAGCCGGTTGTAGACGGTGAACGTGGCGGCCGTGAAATCGACGCCGGTCGTGAATTGCGCGGAATCAAAACCCGCCGGGCTGCCTTCTGAGCAGTAGACGAGCGTTTTGTTCGGGATCTGTGCGAATGCAGAACCCGCGACGCCGAGCGATGCCGCTGCCACGCCTGCAATGGCGGTAACACGCAGGGTGTGCAACAGACGGTTGTATTCCATGTTTCCTCCAGGTTTCCAGATCGGAACCGGTCCCCCAGGGGCCGGGTACGCGGATATTACTTGAGCTAGCGATTCTGCAACAAGCTGGAGAAAAAACTCTTCTACACGCATTTCCGCGGGTTTTTGCGGATGTCTGGCACACGCGAAAAGTGCCTCTGCACGCGCGGACGGCCATTTCGCCGATCCGGCGCGTGTTTCCTTCGTCAACTAAACAATTTGTACGCGCCGATAGCGGCACGTCAGCCCGTTTTCGGGCCAAGCCGCGCGCATTGTTGCAGCCTTGGAACCGATGCGGTGCCCGCGCTGCACGCGGGATCAGTCCGGCGCGTCGAGATCCGCGTTGCGCGCGGGCACGAATGCAACGGCGACGATCGACAGCGCGAGCCCCGCCATCACGTAGTAAGTGGGCGCGAGCGGCGTGCCCGTCGTCTTGATCAGCCACGTGACGATGAACTGCCCGAACCCGCCGAACAGCATCACCGCGACGTTGTACGCGATCGACAGCCCGGTCGAGCGCACGTTGGCCGGGAACAGCTCGGCGATCATCGCGCCGAACGGCCCGTAGTAGCCCGCGAGCGTCACCGACAGCACGGCCTGCACCGCGATCAGCCGCCCGATGCTCGGCGCCGCGTCGAGCCACGCGAACAGCGGGTACATCAGCGCGAGCGTCAGCACGAGCGACCACAGCGACAGCCCCTTGCGGCCGATGCGGTCCGACCACGCGCCCGCGATCGGCGACAGCACCATCAGCAACAGATTGCCGACGATCACCGCGTAGAACGATTCCGCATACGGCAGCTTCAGCTGCTTCACCGCGAAGGTCGGCAGATAGCTGATCAGCACGTAGATCGTCACCGTCAGCGCGATCACCGAGCCGAGCCCGCACAGCACCTCGCGCGGATAGCGCGTGAACACTTCGCCGAGCGTCGCGCGGCGCGCGCTTTGCTGTGCATGCAGGAATGCTTCGGAATCCGCGAGATGGCGGCGAATATAGAAGCCGATCGGACCGATCACGAGCCCGAGGATGAACGGCACGCGCCAGCCCCAGCTGCGCAGCGCGTCGTGCGACAGCCCGCGCGTGATCGCCGCGCCGACCAGTGCGCCGATCAGCAGCGCGGCCGCCTGGCTCGCCATCTGCCAGCTGCCGTAGAAACCGCGTTTCGAGAATGGCGCGGCTTCGATCAGCAGCGCGGTCGCGCTGCCGAATTCGCCGCCGGCCGAGAAACCCTGCAGCAGGCGGCCGAGCACGATCAAGAGCGGGCCGCCGATGCCGATCGCCGCATAGGGCGGTGCGATCGCGAGGAGGAAGATGCCGGCCGTCATCAGCAGGATCACGAGCGACAGCGCGGCCTTGCGGCCCGCGCGGTCCGCATAGAGCCCGAACACGATGCCGCCGATCGGGCGCATGAAGAATGCGACGCCGAACGTCGCGGTGGTCAGCAGCAGCGACGAATATTCACTGGAAGTCGGGAAGAACAGCTCGGCGATCACGACCGTCATGAAGCCGAACACCGTGAAGTCGTACCACTCGAGCGCGTTGCCGATCACGGCCGCCACGACCGCGCGCCGGTTCAGCGCACGCTCGGGGCGGGCCGTTTTCGTTGAATTCGCAATCGTCGCCATGCGTGCCTCGTCCTCGTGAATTCGCCGTGTCGGGCGGTGCGGCGCGCGGAGGGCCCGCGGCGCGCTGGTGTGCAGCGAGTGTAGAAAGCGACGGAACCGTTTTCAAGCATAAAAAACGCCCGCCATCTTCCGATGGCGGGCGTTTCGCGGTTTTCGCCACATTGCGGCACCGCACGATGCCGCTGTACACGTCAACCCATCTTCGAGAATGCGCTGCACCAGCCCTTCGCCGACACCTGCTTGCCGGGGAATGCGCCGCACGGGCCCGAAGCCGAGCCCTTCTTGCCCTGGTACAGCATGCAGGCCGCGCAATCCTGGCCGGCTGCGTATTTCGGATACTTCGTCTTGTCGACCTTCGTGGCATCGGCCTTGTAGCCGAGCGCCACGGCGGTCGGATCGGTTTCCGACAGCATCGGCGCATCGGCCAGCGCTTCGCGCGACAGCGCCAGCGCGGATACGGCGCCAATGCTCGTGATCAGGAAACTCCGACGGGTTGTTTTCATGGGGGACTCGCTCCAACGTTATTGGTTTGAAAGCCGTTCTGTCGACAGCCGTTCGACAGAATAACCGCCATGCAGACAAATGTGCGTGCCGAAATGCCGGAGATAAGAGAATTCACACGAGGGGGCGCACGGTCGACCCGGACCGGCGCCGCCCGTGCGCGTCACGCGTTCGACGTCATGTCGCCGACGCGCTGCGCGAGCGCGAGCGACGCGGTCAGCCCCGGCGACTCGATGCCGAACAGGTTCACGAGCCCGCGCACGCCGTGCTGCGCGCCGCCCTGCACGATGAAATCGGCCGGCGGCTCGCCCGGCCCCGCGAGCTTCGGACGAATCCCGGAGTAAGCCGGCTGCAGCGCGTCGTCGGGCAGTTCGGGCCAGTATGCGCGGATCGACGCGTAGAACGCCTGCGCGCGCGCCGGATCGACTTCGTAGCGCAGCGCATCGACCCATTCGACGTCCGGGCCGAAGCGCGCCTGCCCGGCCAGGTCGAGCGTCAGGTGGATGCCGAGCCCGCCCCGGTCGGGCATCGGATACACGAGGTGCGAGAACGGCGCGCGCCCGGACAGGCTGAAGTAGTTGCCGCGCGCGAGATAGAGCGGCGGCACCCAGTGCGGGTCGAGGCCGCGCGTGCGGCGCGCGAGCGCCTGCGCGCCGAGGCCCGCGCTGTTGATCACGCACGCCGCCTCGATTTCGGTCGGCGCGTCGCCACCGGTGCGCACGACGAAGCGGCCGCCGCGCAGCACGTCGATCGACTCGACCGGGGATTTCAGCACGCACGTCGCACCGTTGCGCTGCGCGTCGCCGAGCAGCGCGAGCATCAGCTGGTGGCTGTCGACGATGCCGGTGGACGGCGAGAACACCGCCTCCACGCAGTCGAGCGCGGGCTCGAGCGTCTGCGCCTCGGCGCGCGTGAGCGGCAGCAGGTCGAGCACGCCGTTTTCCGCCGCGCGCGCGACGAGCGCCTTCAACTGCTTCACCTGCGCGACGCTCGTCGCGACGATCAGCTTGCCGATGCGCCGGTGCGGCACATGATGCGTTTCGCAGAATTCGTACAGCAGTTCGCGCCCGCGCACGCACGACATCGCCTTCAGCGTGCCGCGCGGGTAGTAGAGCCCCGCGTGAATCACCTCGCTGTTGCGCGAACTCGTGCCCGTGCCGATCGCGTCGGCCGCCTCGAGCACGATCGTTTCGCGCCCGCGCGCGGCCAGCTCACGCGCAATCGCAAGACCGACCACACCTGCGCCGATCACCACACAATCCGTCTGCTCCATGGCGTTTCGCGTCGCTCACGCGTCGAGGGGAGAGATAGGAATTGTACGTCCCGGTTCGCCCGCCTGCCGAACCCCATGTGTATCGACATGTACGTGCGCGCCGCGAACCGTGCGCCGCCGCCTCAGAACCCGATCGGTCGGCGCTTAGCGGCCCCCTCGTCGGCGCGGATGTCGGACGGCGCGATCACGTCGCGGCCGTCGAGCCGCGCGGCGCCGAACGCATGCAGCAGCGCGCGGCGCATCGTGCGCGGCGGCGTCGCGGCGAGCACGTCGAGCGCGTCGTCGTCGAGCGTGTCGGGGAAGCGCTGCCCCCACGCGTGCGACGTGCGGATCTCGTCGTAGATCGTCTGCGCGATCCGTCGCGCGCCGGCCGCATCGGGCGGCGCGATCTCGTACACGTTCATCCGGTTCAGCAGCGGCTCCGGAATCGCCTGCGCTTCGTTCGCGGTCGCGATCCAGATCACGTTGCCCGCATCGATCGGCACTTCGGCGAATTCGTCGACGAACGCGCGCGCCGTGTCGTGCTCGAGCAACGCGTACAGCGCGCCGAGCGGATCGTATTGCGCGTCGCTGCCGGCCTTGTCGATCTCGTCGACCGCGATCACCGGGTTCGCGTAGCTACCGTTGACGAGCGCCTCGAACACCTTGCCGGGCTTCGCGTTCTTCCATTGCGACGACGCGCCCGACAGGATCCAGCCGGCCGTCAGCGAACTCATCGGCACGTAGTGATACGCGGTGCCGAGCAGCTTCGCGAGCGCCTTCGCGAAATGCGTCTTGCCGATGCCCGGCGGCCCGAGCAGCAGGATCGGCATCAGTTCGAGCCGGTCGTCGGTCTCGAGGCACAGCGCGACCTGCTTGCGCACGTCGTCGAGCGGCTCGGTGAAATTGGGCAGCGCGTCGCCGAGTTCGTCGAACGACGGCATCCGGTTCGGCTTCACGCAAAAGCGCAGATTGCCCGTCTTGAGCATCCGCTCGTAGGTGGCGCGCAGTGCGTCGCTCGCGCTCTCGTTCAAGTCGTTGAGCGCGGTCTCGACCTGCTCGAGGTCGTACACCGTGCTGAAGGATGCCACCGCCAGTTCCTGTTTCACCATCGCCGTCGTCATACCAACCTCGCTCCTGCTGCCATCACACGACCATCAGACACGACCATCAGACCCTTACGATTTCAGTGTAGCGATCCCGCATCGGCGCGCAAGCAAGCAGCCGTCCGACACTGCTGCTAACACCGCGCGTGCACTGCAGCGTCGCGCCGCGCGGCGTATCATCGATGATTCACCGGCCATCGCGCCGGTCTGGCTACGATCCGGACACGAGCGAAAACGCTTCGTCGTCGAGCCCATGAGCGTCGCCAAGTTCGCGCGCCTTTTCGCTTGAAAACGCGTGACGCGCACCTACCTTTCTATCAGGACCGGATCGTGCTGCGAACCCGCGGCGACGCGTCCTGTCACACGACCGTCCAAATCGATCGGGCGTAAGATGTGCGTCCATTCCCCGCTACCCCGCGTTTCCGGAGAAGTTTCATGCTGAAACACGGCCTGGCCGTCCTGCTCGCGAGCGTCGCGCTCGCGGCCCATGCGCAGAGCCCCGCACCGGCCGCCGTCGCATGGGAGATCCAGGTGGTGCGCGACGGTCAGACGATCGACACGTTCCAGCAGCGCACCACCGTCGGTCAAACCCGCACCGACACCCATCGCTACCCGTCCGCCGTGCCCGTCGGCTGCAGCAATGCCGCGCGCGTCGTGCCGACCGAGCGCTCGCGCTCGGTGACGGTCGCGCCGCTCGCCGTCGACGACGCCGCGCACACGGTGTCGCTTGCGCTCGACGTGCAGGAGACCCTCGACGACGAAAACGCGACGCGCAGCGATCCGTGCGTGCCCGCATCGCCGCGGCAGATCGTCGCGAGCCATCCGGGGCTGTCGGTCGGCGGCGACGCGTGGACCGACTGGACGCTCGTCGAGCAGCATCCGCATCTCGTCTACCGCGTGCGTGCGCACGTCGCGAAGGACTGAGCGCCATGTCCGCCGACGCCCTGTCCCTGCCGTTCGCCGAACCGCACGCCGCGCCCGACGAAATCACCGCGGTCAGCTGGAACCTGCACAAGGGCCGCTCGCCGCTCGGCTTCACCGCGTGGAACGCGATGCGCAACTGGATGCAATCGACGCACGCCGACGTGTATTTTCTGCAGGAAGCGATGGCGCGCCGCATGCCGCGCCCGATGCTGGCAACCGGCTTCGGCGCACCGATCGACGACGCGGTCGACGACGTGTGGCACTGCCAGGCCACCGAGATCGCGCAGGCGCTCGACTGGCAGATCGCGCTCGGGCCCAACGTGTTCAAGCCGTCGTGGCGGCATGGCAACGCGATCCTGTCGCCGCATCCGCTCGACCTCGGCGGCCGCTGGGACATCTCCGCGCACCGCTTCGAGCGGCGCGGGCTGCTGGTCGCGCGCGCGACGCTCGCCGGTTCGCGGCCCGTCACGCTGCTGTGCGCGCACCTCGCGCTCACGCGCGCCGCGCGGCTGCGCCAGATGCACTGGATCGCGCACTGGATCGTGCGCAACGCGGGCGACGACCCGCTCGTGCTCGCCGGCGACTTCAACGACTGGCGCAACGATTCGGTCGCGTTGTTCGGCGAGATCGGAATGTCCGAGGTCGCGACGCTGCTCGGCCAGTCGGGCCGCACGTTCCCCGCGTTCTCGCCGGCGCTCGCGCTCGACAAGATGTTCGTGCGCGGGCTGACGCCCCTCGAATGGCAGGCACCGTCCGGCGAAACCGCGTGGTTGTCGGACCACCTGCCGTATATCGCGCGGCTGCGGCTCGATCCGCGGTGATGCACTGAGGCCCTTGAAGACCTGACACCGCAAGCGCGGTTGCACGGCGCGCGCTACAGTAGTGCTTTGCCCGCCTGCCACCCCGCCGCGATGAACTACCTGCCGATCCTGCTGCAAATCGCCGTCGTCTATCTCGTCGCGGCGATCACGCCCGGCCCGAACTTCTTCATGATTTCGCAGTTGTCGCTCGCGGGGCGGCGCAGTCTTGGCGCCGCGTCGGCACTGGGCGTGGGCACCGCCTCGATCGCGTGGGCGACGCTCGCGATGCTCGGCCTCGCGGCCGTGCTGCACCAGGTCGAATGGCTGTACGAGACGATCCGGATCGGCGGCGCTGTCTATCTCGTGTATTTCGGCATCAAGCTGCTGCGCTCGGGCGTGCGCCGCGACGCGGCGCCGGCCGACACCGCGGCCGCGAGCGCGCCGCTGGCCGCGCCGCACCTGCGCGACTATCTGCGCGCGTATCGCAGCGGCCTGCTCACCTGCCTGACCAACCCGAAATCGTGCGCGTTCTGGACCAGCGTGTTCGCGGCGATGCTGCCCGCGCACGTGCCGCTGTGGTTCAACGGCGCGGTGCTGGTGACGATCGGCGTGCTGTCGGCCGGCTGGTATTCGTGCGTCGCGTTCCTGTTCGCGAGCCCGCGCGCGCAGCGCGGCTACCGGCGCGTGCGGCGTCCGCTCGACGCGCTGTGCGGCGTCGCGCTCGTCGGTCTCGGCGCGAAGCTCGCGGCCGATCGTTGAAAGCTCGCTGAAATGATTCGTTGCGCCAAATCCGCGCAGCCGGGCGGGTCAAGCCCGCATCTGTCCCAAGCAGGGTAAAATAACCAGTTCCTCAAACGTCTGTCATCGAGAAGGCGCGTGTCCGACGCGCCGGCCGGCCGATCCGCGATCGGGCCGACGCACTCGGTTTTTTTGCCCGTTTTTGGGCCCGTTACACGCGTTCGCTACGCGCGTCCGTTTTCAAAGCCATGAGCAAATACGACACCGCCACCGTCCAATCCGTCCATCACTGGACCGACACGCTGTTCAGCTTCACCTGCACCCGTGAGCCGAGCCTGCGCTTCAACAACGGCGAATTCACGATGGTCGGCCTCGAAGTCGACGGCAAGCCGCTCGCGCGCGCCTACTCGATCGTCAGCCCGAACTACGAAGAGCACCTCGAATTCTTCAGCATCAAGGTCCAGAACGGCCCGCTGACGTCGCGCCTGCAGCACCTGAAGGTGGGCGACTCGGTGCTGATCGGCAAAAAGCCGACCGGCACGCTCGTCGCCGACAACCTGCTGCCCGGCAAGACGCTGTGGATGCTGTCGACCGGCACGGGCCTCGCGCCGTTCATGTCGATCATCCGCGATCCGGACATCTACGACCGCTTCGACAAGGTCATCCTGACGCACACCTGCCGCCTGAAGGGCGAGCTGGCGTACATGGACTACATCAAGCACGACCTGCCCGGCCACGAGTACCTCGGCGACATCATCAAGGAAAAGCTCGTGTACTACCCGACGGTCACGCGCGAAGCGTTCGACAACGAGGGCCGGATCACCGACCTGATCGCGACGGGCAAGCTGTTCACGGATCTCGGCGTGCCGGCGTTCTCACCGGAAAACGACCGCGTGATGCTGTGCGGCAGCACCGCGATGCTGAAGGACACGACCGACCTGCTGAAGCAGGCCGGCCTGATCGAAGGCAAGAACAGCGCACCGGGTCACTACGTGATCGAGCGCGCATTCGTGGACTGATCGATCCCCGAATTTGTGCGGCATCAAGAAACCGGAGCAAAAGCTCCGGTTTTTTTTCGTCCCCACTTGGCGAATTCGTAACAAACTGCGACCATCTAATCTCAAATAGTTACATTTTGATACGGGCGGGCCCGGTGCTTTCGTGTCGGTGTTTTTCCTACAACAGGTTCGTTCCGATTATTCACATTTACCCTTAAATGTCCGCCCGGCATGACTTTTCCAGATTTTTTGAGATATGATTCGGCCGGCGCGGTTGCGGTTCGGATGGTCGTTGAAGGGTCGGAATCAAACGTTACAAGATGTAACTTTTGTTACCTCGGCCCGGGGCGACTCTCTGGCGGCGGCCGCGATCGAAACGGCAGCCAACCCACGCAGCCAGCCGGTGTGTGAATCGCTTTCTGACAGCAGGGAGAGTCATGGATACGTCGCTCAACGCGCCCCCCGGCGCCCACGCCCCGTTCCCGTCGCGGCCGCTCGTGCACAGCCGCGCCGCGGCCGCACCCGTGGCCGAAACCCTCCCCAAGCGCGACGCCTCCGCCAGCCGGATTGCGACGCTGTCCACCCAATTGATGGCAGCCGACGAAGCCGCCCGCCGCCATCTGGCCGGCGAGTTGCATGACGGGCTCGGCGCCGAACTCACCGCCGCCCGATTCGCGCTCGCAAACGTTCAAACGTGGCTGCCGGCCGATGCGCCCGAAGGCTGCCTGCGCGCGCTGGAACTGGCGCAGCAGGCACTCGACGCCGCGACCGATGCCAACCGCCGCCTGATCGACGAGCGCGACACGCCGGCGCTCGACGGCGGGCTCGTCGGTGCGCTATCGGCATGGGTCGACAGCCACGCGGCCCGCACCGGCCTGCGCACGAGCTTCGTCTGCGCGGCCGACGCACGGCTCACGCAGCTGGCCGGCGCAAGCGCGCTTGCGATCTTCCGCGTCGCGCAGGAAGCGCTGTCGAACGTCGCGAAGCATGCGCGCGCGGCGTCCGTCGACGTGCGGATCGACACGGACGGCTCGCATCTGTCCCTGATCGTCACCGATGATGGGACCGGTTTCTCGCGCCGCCGGCGTGTCGGCTACGGACTCGCCGGCATGCGCGCCCGCTGCGAGGCGTTCGGCGGCAGCTTCGACACGCGCGCGCCGGAATCGGGCCGCGGCACGCGCATCACCGCGCGCTTCGCTTGGAACTCGCTGTTCGCGGTGCCGGCCGCCGCGCGCCGCGCGTCGCTTTCGTGAGGTCGCGATGAGCCTGAACATCCTGCTCGTGGACGACCACGCAATCGTCCGGCAAGGGGTCCGCCACCTGCTGATCGATCGCGGCGTCGCGCGCGAAGTGACCGAAGCCGAGACCGGCAGCGATGCGGTGGCCGCCGTCGACCGTCAGACCTTCGACGTGATCCTGCTCGACATCTCGCTGCCGGACACCAACGGCATCGAGTTGCTCAAGCGCATCAAGCGCAAGCTGCCGGGCACGCCGGTGCTGATGTTCTCGATGTACCGCGAGGACCAGTACGCGGTGCGCGCGCTGAAGGCCGGCGCGTCCGGCTATCTGTCGAAGACGGTGAATGCCGCGCAGATGATCGGCGCGATCCAGCAGGTCGCGGCCGGCCGCAAGTACGTGAGCCCGGCGATGGCCGAGGCGCTCGCCGAATACGTGTCGTTCGAGAACGAACCGCTGCCGCACGAGAAGCTGTCCGATCGCGAATACCAGACGCTCTGCATGCTGGCATCGGGCAAGCGCCTCACCGACATCGCGAACACGCTGTCGCTGTCGGTGAAGACGGTCAGCGTGTATCGGTCGCGGCTGCTCGAGAAGATGCGGCTGTCGAACAACGCGGAACTGACGTTCTACGTGATGAGCAACCGGCTCGTCGACATGGCGCCCGCGTCGGGCGCCTGATCCCCCGCATTCACCGAAATCGTACGACGCGCGCCGCGCCGGCCTGCCACGGGCCAGCTGTGGTCGCCGCACGCTGCGCGCAAGCGCTTGTTTTCTCGGACGATTCCGCCGCGCGCCGCTGCACCGCAGCGGGGCTTGCGCGCCAAATCGGCTAAAATTGCGGGTTTTCCTTCTCTCACTCGGCGCCGCTGCGTTCGCGCGCGCTGGAGACTCATCCGCAATGTCCCTCTTCCGCAAGAAAAACGTCGATCGCATGATCGCCGGCGCGCACGGCGCCGGGCTCAAGAAAGCGCTCGGCGCAATCGACCTCACCTTCCTCGGCATCGGCGCGATCATCGGCACCGGGATCTTCGTGCTGACCGGCACGGGCGCCGTTCAGGCCGGCCCCGCGCTGATGCTGTCGTTCGTGATCGCGGCGATCGCGTGCGGCCTCGCGGCGCTGTCGTACGCGGAATTCGCGTCGACGATTCCGGTCGCCGGCTCGATCTACACGTACTCGTACGCGACGCTCGGCGAGCTCGTCGCATGGATCATCGGCTGGGACCTGATGCTCGAATACGGCCTCGCGGCGTCGGCCGTGTCGGTCGGCTGGTCGGGCTACCTGCAGTCGCTGCTGCAGGGCTTCGGGCTCGCGCTGCCGACCGTGCTGACGGCCGCGCCGGGCGCGGTCCCCGGCGTCGTCACGTGGTTCAACCTGCCCGCGTTCCTCGTGATGCTGGTGATCACGACGCTGCTGTCGATCGGCATCCGCGAGTCGACCCGCATCAACAACATCATGGTGTTCATCAAGGTGTCGGTGGTGCTGCTCGTGATCGCGGTCGGCCTGTTCCACGTGACGCCCGCGAACTGGAAACCGTTCATGCCGCACGGCTGGAACGGCGTGTTCGGCGCGGCAGCCGTGATGTTCTTCGCGTTCATCGGCTTCGACGCGGTGTCGTCGGCGGCCGAAGAAGTGAAGAATCCGAAGCGCGACCTGCCGATCGGCATCATCGCGTCGCTCGCCGTGTGCGCGGTGCTGTACGTGACGGTCGCGGCGGTCGCGACCGGCATCGTGCCGGCGGCCCAGTACGCGAACGTGTCGCACCCGATCTCGTATGCGCTGCAAATCGCCGGCGAGAAGTGGGTCGCGGGCTTCATCGATCTCGGCGCGGTGCTCGGCATGCTGACCGTGATCCTCGTGATGAGCTACGGCCAGACGCGGATCATCTTCGCGATGTCGCGCGACGGGCTGCTGCCGGCGATGCTGTCGCGCGTGCATCCGCGCTTCGCGACGCCGTTCCTGACGACCTGGCTCGTCGGCCTGTTCTTCGGGCTGATCGCCGCGCTCGTGCCGCTGAACGTGCTCGCCGAGCTGATCAACATCGGCACGCTCGCCGCGTTCTCGATGGTGTCGATCGCGGTGCTGGTGCTGCGCCGCACACACCCGGAGCTGCCGCGCGCGTTCCGCTGCCCGGGCGTGCCGGTGGTGCCGATCCTCGCGGTCGCCGCGTGCCTGTTCCTGATGCTGAACCTGCAGCCCGTCACGTGGGCCGCGTTCGGCATCTGGCTCGTGATCGGCCTCGTGATCTACTTCCTGTATTCGCGGCACCACTCGAAGCTCGCCCGCGGCCACGCGGACTGACAGCCGGCTGCGACGCGCCGCGTCGCTCCGCTGCAACGGCGCACCCGCCTCGCGGGCGCGCCGTTTGCGTTTGTGGGGCGGCGCGGGCAGCGTGTGCGGGCAGTCTGAGCGGGGCCGCCCGAGCCAGTCCTCCCGATTGCCGCCACCGATCGGCCACGCGTCGGCGCACCGCAAGCAAGCCTGCGGCGGGCGCGTCATAATGCGCCCAATCAATGAGGGAACGGCGATGGAAAGTGTGGATCTCGACGTGTTGAAGTCGAGCGCGCGCTGGCTCGACGAAGGGCGCCGCGTGCTGCTCGTGACGGTCGTGAAGACGTGGGGCTCGTCGCCCCGCCCCGAAGGCGCGATGCTCGCGGTGCGCGAGGACGGGCTTGTGGTCGGCTCCGTGTCCGGCGGGTGCATCGAGGACGACCTGATCGCCCGCGTGCATGCGAGCGGCATCGCGGCCGATGCGCGCCCGGAAGCGGTCAAGTACGGCGTGACGGCCGAGGAAGCGCACCGCTTCGGGCTCCCCTGCGGCGGCACGATCCAGCTCGTGCTGGAGCCGCTCACGCGCGACAGCGGTGTCTCCGCGTTGTGCGCCGAGGTGGAAGCCGGCCGGCTCGTCACGCGCACGATGACGCTGGCGACCGGCCGCGCGTCGCTGTCGCCCGCGCAGGCGACCGACGGGCTCGCGTTCGACGGCGAACGGCTCGTGACGATCCACGGGCCGCGCTACCGGATGCTCGTGATCGGTGCCGGGCAGTTGTCCCGCTATCTGTGCCAGATCGCGGTCGGGCTCGACTACCAGGTGACGGTCTGCGATCCGCGCGAGGAGTACACGGATGCGTGGGACGTGCCGGGCACCCGCGTCGTGCACACGATGCCCGACGACACCGTGCTCGACATGAAGCTCGACGCGCGTTCGGCCGTGATCGCGCTCACCCACGACCCGAAGCTCGACGATCTCGCGCTGATGGAAGCGCTCAAGACGCCTGCGTTCTATGTGGGCGCGCTCGGCTCGCGGCGCAACAACGCGGCGCGGCGCGAGCGGCTGCTCGAATTCGACCTGAACGACGCGGAACTGGCGCGGCTGCACGGGCCGGCCGGCATCTACATCGGCAGCCGCACGCCGCCGGAAATCGCGATCTCGATCCTCGCCGAGGTCACGGCCGCGAAGAACAACGTGTCGCTGCCGACGATCCTGCAGGTCGAGGGGGCGAAGGCCGCCCGCGAGATCGCGGCCAACAACGGCGCGACCTGCGGCCTCTGAGGGCGGCCGGCGCGGGCAGCGGCGCAGGGCCGTCGCGCCGGATGCGCGCATCGCGCGCCGGCACCGGGCCGGCGCGTTTCAACCGTTACGTCAGATACGTTGCCTCAGGCAAGGCCCGCGGCGAGCGCCGCGGCGACCGACCCGACCACCAGCACGACGCCGACCGTGCGGCGCTTGTTCAGCTCCGTCCACAGCAATACGCCCGTCAGCGACAACAGGATCAGCGAACCCGCGATCGTGTCCATCAGCAGCACCCAGCCGAGATTCATGCCGACGCCGCGATGCAGGTTGTTCAGCGTCGTCAGGAACGTGTTGCCGGTGCGCTTCACCGACACGTAGCCGTTGCCGACCCAGTATTCGGCCTGCAGGTTCTGGTGCGGCCCGAACAGGCCCATCTGCCAGTGCTCGGGCTGCATTACGCGCTTGTCGCCCCACGCGACCGGCTGCGCGGGTTCCTTGCGCACACGGCCCGGCCGGCCGTCGAAGTGCAGTTCGTGCTGCAGCCACTTCGTCATCGCCGCGGGCGACTTCGGCGCCGGGTCCGGCAACGCGATCTGCATCTGCTCGACCTGCGGTTCTCCGGTCGAGATCTTCAGCGGCGGCGCACGGTGGTTGAGCAGCACGCCCGTCACGCCGAACAACAGCCCGAGCACCGCGCCCCATAGCCCGACCCAGCCGTGCACCTTGCGCAGCCATTTGATGAAGGTCGCGCGGCGCGAACGCTGGCGGCGCGCCGCCAGTTCGGCGTCGCTCAGCGGACGTGCGGCCGGATGCGGCACGGTGATGTCCGCGGGGGGCATGCCCGCCTGCGGCGGGGCGATCGTTTCGGGCGCGTTCACGCGAGAAGGTCCATTCGTTCAAAGCAACGGGCGACGCACGGAAAACGCGCGTCGCCCGGATAACGTGAAAATGAGAATGGATATCATTACACAAATGACGCGGCGGCTCAATCGGAGCGCGCACGGCGGGCGGCCGACAAATTCAGGTGATGAGCGATGAAGCAGGTGGATTGCGCGCCAATCCCCGGTCATAGAGCGAACATACCGGCGAAATGATTGCGAAAGACCGCGACAGCCGTTCGCAAGAAACCGGGCGGCCGTTTGTTCAGCGGCGCAGCGGCGGCAGTGGAAAGCGCGGCGCGGCGTCGCCCGGCTCGGGCTCGGTGCGATCGAGCGCATACAGCCACGCGAGCAGATCCGCGACGGCCTGGTAAAGCTGCGGCGGAATCCGGTCGTCGAGGTCGACCTGCATCAGCAGCGACACCATCTCCGGCGCGGTATGCACGTACAGCCCCGCATCGCGTGCCCGGGCGACGATCATTTCGGCGACCAGGCCATATCCCTTCGCGACCACGCGCGGCGCGGCATCGCCGCCTTTCGGATCGTAGACGAGCGCGGCCGCGCGCTTGCGGGACGCCATGCTCATCGCGGCGTCTCGTCGTCGGCACCCGGCGTGCCGCCCGGCGCACTGCGCGCATACGCGGCGGCGGCCGCGTGCGCGACGAGCGGGTCGAAGCCGTCCGGTTCGTCGCCGACCGCGCGAATCGACAGTCCGCCGAGCCGCAGCCCCGAACCCTCGAACCGCTGCCGCAGCGCGGCCTCGTGGCGCGTGAGCCGGTCGGCGCCCGCCGAATTCGCGCGCAGCCGCGCGACGAGTTGCGCGCCGTTCAACACCAGTTCCGCGTCGACCGTCCCGAGCGACGGCAGCGTGAGCGTCAGCCGCGTGCGCCACGCGATGCCGTCCCCCGCGTCGTCGCCGCCGCGCGACGCGTGGCCGCCGGAATCGTCGGGCTCGATCGTCCAGTCGAGCCGCGCGCCGGGCCACGCCTCGCCCGCCCAGCGGAACTGGTCGGTCGCCAGCGCATCGAGCTGCTGCCGCACGATCGGCACGGCGGCCGGATGCACGGGAGCAGCCGATGCCTGCGCCTGCGGATCGGCCGACGCGGCGGCCAGTTCGGCGCGCGCGGGCGTCCAGCGCGCGTCGGGATGGTCGCCGAGCGGGTCGGTCGTTCCGGCCGTGCTCGACGCCATGCCCGGCCGAGCGGCCGCCGGCGCGTTCTGCGCGGAAGCGAGCGAGTGCGCAGCCGCACCGCCCGGCGCGGCTGCGCCCGGCTGCACGGCGGTTCGCGCGGCCGCCGGCAGCGGCAGACGCGGCGCGAGCAGTTCGTCGAGCACATCGGGCGCGTCTTGCTGCGCGGCATCCGGGGCCGGCTGCACCGGCTCGGCCGTGAGGCGCGCCTGCGGCTCGCGCATCAGCGCGGCGAGCGGGCGCTGGCCGGCCAGCCACTGCGCGAGATGGGATTCGTAAAAGAGGCCGCTTTCGCTCACGGCCTGCGCGAGCGCCGCGCGCAGCGCGGCGACGGGCGGCGCGTCCGACGCGGCACGCGCGGCCCCGACGTCGGATGCGGGCAATGCAGCGGAAGAAGATGCGACAGACGCAGCAGGACCCGCGGCCGGCCGCGCGTCGAGCGGCACGGCCGCCGCACTCAGCAGCACGGACGGATCGGCCAGCAGCGGCGTGCGACCGGCGATCACGGGCGTCGCGGCCCCGCCCGAGCGCGAGATCGCGTCGAGCACGAGCGCGACGTCGGACAACGCGGTCTGCGCGGATGCCGGCGGCGCGACGGGCGAGCCGCCTGCCGGCGCCGCGGACGATGCGCCGGCGCCGGGCGTGCCGACCTGCGACGCCGCCCCGCCGCCGGCCGACGGCGACACGGTGCCGCTCAGCAGGCTGTCGAGGCGGCTCGCCAGCACGGCGGCCGCAACGGAGTCGATACCGGTCATGATCGGAGCCTGCTCACCTCAGCCACATCGTTGCGAAGCCGGGCGCGGCAACCGCCGCCCCGGCAAACGGGCACTAGCCGCGCGCGCGGTAGAGATCGGTCAATACCTTGGTCGAGCGCCGCGCCTCGAACAGCGCGGACAGCCGCGCGACTTCCGGGCTCGCGAGATCGCGGATCGCGGCGTCGTCGGCGAGGATGCGGCGGATCAGCCCGAGCTTGCGGCCGAGGTCCGATTCGTCGAGCGCGACGCCCGGATCGGCCTCCTTCAGCCCGTCGACGAGCCGCAGGAATTCGTCCTGCAACTCCGGCAGCGCGCTCCAGTCGGCACCGCGTGCCGCGCTCAGCATGCGGCCCGACACGGCCGCGAGCGCCTCGTAGCGGGCGAAGTATTCGGCCTTGAGATTCATCGCGCCGCGTCCGCCGCCTGTTGCGCGGTCATCCGCGCGACTTCGGGGGCGATGCCCGTCCACGCTTCCTCGAGCGTGGCGAGCAGTCCGTCGACCTCGACCAGCATCGCGTCGCTCGCATGCATGTTGGCTTCCAGCAAACGCCGGACGATATAGGCGTACAGCGCATCCAGGCGCCCGGCGATCTCGCCGCCCGCGTCGCGGTTCAACGACGCCTGCAGCCCGCTCTCGACGATCCCGATCGCCTTGCCGATCGCTTCGCCGCGTGCGGGCACGTTGCCCTGCTGCAGGTGCATGCGCGCGAGCGCGATGGCCTGCCGCGCGCCCTGGTACAGCATCGCGATCAGCCGGTGCGGGGAGGCGCCCATCACCCCCGTCTCGACGCCGACACGCGCGTACGCACTGGCTCCAGCGTGTCCTGGGGAAAACATGCGCTTCTTCTCCTTGTGATGCGTTGGCTATGCGGAAGCCGCCGCCCTGCGTTGCACGACGCGGCCTTGTACCGGAGTTATCGGAAGGGAATTGAAAAGCTTTAGGCGCGCGGGCCGCCAGCCCGGCCGCGCCCGGCGTGACCGCTTCGTCACACCGACATCTGCATGATGTCGTTGTACGCGCTCACGAGCTTGTTGCGGACCTGGAGCCCGAACTGGAAGCCGATGTTGGCCTTCTGCATGTCGACCATCACGTCGTTCAGCGACACGTTCGCCGCGCCGACCTCGAACGCCTGCGCCTCGCCGAGCGCGTGCTGCTGGTCGCCGCTGATCTTGTCGAGCGACGCCTTCATCGCGCTCGCGAACGTGCCGGCCGTCGCGGCGCCCGAGCCGGCGAGCGCCGCCGTCGGGCTCGCGACGCCGCCGCCCGCCTGCGCGGCCATCGCCTGCATCTGTTGCAACACCGAACCGATTCCGCTGACGTTGGCAGTCATGCTGTCCCCACACATAAGAGAAGAGACCCGGGCCCACCGGGCGTTCGCGCCGGCGCCGCACCATGCGCACCATGCCGGATCGCGAAAAAGGATAGCAGCGCGGCGCCCGCCAAAGCCGCGAAAGTACGGGGGAAACCCCGCTCTTTTCGGTCGATCGGAGTCGCCCCCGGGTCCCGATAATCGCAACGTGTCATTGTCCGTCCGCTCGTCCGAGCGGCTCAGTCGTCCCGCTCCGGAGAAACTCCACGCATGGATTCGCAGGCCAACTCGCTGATCAACCCCGACGCCCGCACGGGCCTCGCCAGCCCGGTGCCCGGCGCCACCGCGGCCGCCGCGTTGCCGGGAGCAGGCGGCGCCGGCGCGGACTTCGGGTTCGGCGGTTTCGCGGAACGCATCCCCGGCATCTCGCGGATGAAGGGCAACCCGAAGCTGCCGTTCGTGATCGCCGTCGCGTTCGCGATCGCCGCGATCACCGCGCTCGTGCTGTGGAGCCGCGCGCCCGACTATCGCGTGCTGTACAGCAACCTGTCGGACCGCGACGGCGGCGCGATCATCGCCGCGCTCCAGCAGGCCAACGTTCCGTACAAGTTCGCCGACGCCGGCGGTGCGATCCTCGTGCCGTCGAACCAGGTGCATGAAACGCGCCTGAAGCTCGCCGCGCTGGGCCTGCCCAAGGGCGGCTCGGTCGGCTTCGAGCTGATGGACAACCAGAAATTCGGCATCAGCCAGTTCGCCGAGCAGGTGAACTACCAGCGCGCGCTCGAAGGCGAGCTGCAGCGCACGATCGAATCGATCAACGCGGTGCGCGGCGCGCGCGTGCATCTCGCGATCCCGAAGCCGTCGGTGTTCGTGCGCGACAAGGAAGCGCCGAGCGCGTCGGTGTTCGTCGACCTCTACCCGGGCCGCGTGCTCGACGAGGGCCAGGTGCAGGCGATCACGCGGATGGTGTCGTCCGGCGTGCCGGACATGCCGGCGAAGAACGTGACGATCGTCGACCAGGACGGCAACCTGCTGACGCAGACCGCGTCGGCATCCGGCCTCGACGCGAGCCAGCTCAAGTACGTGCAGCAGGTCGAGCGCAATACGCAGAAGCGCATCGATGCGATCCTCGCGCCGATCTTCGGCACCGGCAACGCGCGCTCGCAGGTCAGCGCCGACATCGATTTCTCGAAGCTCGAGCAGACCTCGGAAAGCTACGGCCCGAACGGCACGCCGCAGCAGGCCGCGATCCGCAGCCAGCAGACCAGCAGCGCGACCGAACTCGCGCAGGGTGGCGCATCGGGCGTGCCGGGCGCGCTGTCGAACACGCCGCCGCAGCCGGCCTCCGCGCCGATCGTCGCCGGCAACGGCCAGAACGGCGCGCAGTCGACGCCCGTCAGCGATCGCAAGGACCAGACCACCAACTACGAGCTCGACAAGACGATCCGCCACGTCGAGCAGTCGATGGGCAACGTGAAGCGGCTGTCGGTCGCCGTCGTCGTCAACTACCAGCCGGTCGCCGACGCGAAGGGCCACGTGACGATGCAGCCGCTGCCGCCCGCGAAGCTCGCGCAGGTCGAGCAGCTCGTGAAGGACGCGATGGGCTACGACGAGAAGCGCGGCGACTCGGTGAACGTCGTGAACAGCGCGTTCTCGAGCGTCGGCGATCCGTACGCCGACCTGCCGTGGTGGCGCCAGCCGGACATGATCGCGATGGCGAAGGAAGCCGCGAAGTGGCTCGGCATCGCGGCAGCCGCGGCGGCGCTCTATTTCATGTTCGTGCGCCCGGCGATGCGCCGCGCGTTCCCGCCGCCCGAGCCGGTCGCCCCGGCGCTCGCGGCGCCCGACGATCCGGTCGCGCTCGACGGCCTGCCCGCCCCGGACAAGGCCGACGAGCCCGATCCGCTGCTGCTGGGCTTCGAGAACGAAAAGAACCGCTACGAACGCAACCTCGACTACGCGCGCACGATCGCCCGCCAGGATCCGAAGATCGTCGCCACCGTCGTGAAGAACTGGGTGTCCGATGAACGCTGAAGGCCTGACCAAGAGCGCGCTGCTGCTGATGTCGATCGGCGAGGAAGAGGCCGCTGAAGTATTCAAGTTCCTCGCGCCGCGCGAGGTGCAGAAGATCGGCGCCGCGATGGCCGCGCTGAAGAACGTCACGCGCGAGCAGGTCGAGGGCGTGCTGCAGGAATTCGCGAAGGAAGCCGAGCAGCACACCGCGCTGTCGCTCGATTCCAGCGAGTACATCCGCTCGGTGCTGACCAAGGCGCTCGGCGAGGACAAGGCCGGCGTGCTGATCGACCGGATCCTGCAGGGCAGCGACACGAGCGGCATCGAGGGCCTGAAGTGGATGGACTCGGGCGCGGTGGCAGAACTGATCAAGAACGAGCATCCGCAGATCATCGCGACGATCCTTGTGCACCTCGACCGCGACCAGGCGTCCGAGATCGCGTCGTGCTTCACCGAGCGGCTGCGCAACGACGTGCTGCTGCGGATCGCGACGCTCGACGGCATCCAGCCGGCCGCGCTGCGCGAGCTCGACGACGTGCTCACCGGCCTGCTGTCCGGCAGCGACAACCTGAAGCGCAGCCCGATGGGCGGCATCCGCACCGCGGCCGAGATCCTCAACTTCATGACGAGCAATCATGAGGAAGGTGTGCTCGAAAGCGTGCGCCAGTACGACGCCGACCTCGCGCAGAAGATCGTCGACCAGATGTTCGTGTTCGAGAACCTGCTCGACCTCGAGGATCGCGCGATCCAGATGGTGCTGAAGGAAGTCGAGTCGGAAACGCTGATCATCGCGCTGAAGGGCGCGCCGCCCGCGCTGCGCCAGAAGTTCCTCGCGAACATGTCGCAACGCGCGGCCGAACTGCTCGCGGAGGATCTCGACGCACGCGGCCCGGTGCGCGTGTCGGAAGTCGAGACGCAGCAGCGCCGCATCCTGCAGATCGTGCGCAATCTCGCCGAGAGCGGTCAGATCGTGATCGGCGGCAAGGCGGAAGACGCATATGTCTGATTCCGTGCGCGATCGGGCCGCCACGCTCACCGCGTACCAGCGGTGGGAGATGGCGTCGTTCGATCCGCCGCCGCCCCCGCCGCCGCCCGACGACGCGGCCGCGGCCGCCGCCGCGCTCGCCGAGGAACTGCAGCGCGTGCGCGACGCCGCGCATGCCGAAGGCCATGCGGCCGGTCACGTCGAAGGCCAGGCGCTGGGTTACCAGGCCGGTTTCGACCAGGGCCGCGAGCAGGGTTTCGAGGCCGGCCAGGCCGAAGCCCGCGAACAGGCCGTGCAGCTCGCGGCGCTCGCCGCGTCGTTCCGCGAAGCCGTGTCGAGCGCCGAGCACGATCTCGCGTCCGATCTCGCGCAGCTCGCGCTCGACATCGCGCAGCAGGTCGTGCGCCAGCACGTGAAGCACGATCCCGCGGCGCTCGTCGCGGCCGTGCGCGACGTGCTCGCCGCCGAACCGGCGTTGTCCGGCGCGCCGCATCTCGCGGTGAATCCGGCCGACCTGCCCGTCGTCGAAGCCTATCTGCAGGACGATCTCGATACGCTCGGCTGGACCGTGCGCACCGACACGTCGATCGAGCGCGGCGGCTGCCGCGCGCACGCCGCGACGGGCGAGGTCGACGCGACGCTGCCCACCCGCTGGCAGCGTGTCGCCGCCGCGATCGGCAAGGTGAGCGCATGGTGACGCCCACGCCCGAATCGATCCTGTACGACGGGATGACGCCGCTCGAGCGCGAACTCGCGCTCGCGTCGTTCGGCCCCGACGGCGCGCATGACACCGCCCACGGCGCCGCTCCGCACGCGGCACCCGCTGCGGACGACGCACCGCGCGCCCCGCACAATCCGCATCTCGCGCACTGGCGCACGCACCTGAACGGGCTCGCGACGCGCAGCCACCGCGCGCTGCCGCTGCGGCCGTGCGGGCGCCTCACGCGCGCCGCGGGCCTCGTGCTGGAGGCGATCGGGCTGCGCCTGTCGGTCGGCGCCGAATGCACGATCGAACTGCCGCCCGGCAGCACGCTCCCGCACGCGGAAGCGGAAGTCGTCGGGTTCTCAGGCGATCGCCTGTTCCTGATGCCGACCACCGACGTCGCCGGCGTGCTGCCCGGCGCGCGCGTGTGGCCGCGCGAAAGCGCGCCCGTCGCCGACCCGCTCGCGGGCGCGAAACGACTGCCGGTCGGCTGGGAAATGCTCGGGCGTGTCGTCGACGCGTCGGGCCGCCCGCTCGACGGCCTCGGCCCGCTCGCGTCGAAGGTCGACGCTTCGCTGTCGGCGCCGTCGATCAACCCGCTCGATCGCGAGCCGATCCACAGCGTGCTCGACGTCGGCGTGCGCGCGATCAACGCGCTGCTCACCGTCGGCCGCGGGCAGCGGATGGGCCTGTTCGCGGGTTCCGGCGTGGGCAAGTCGGTGCTGCTCGGCACGATGGCGCGCTACACCAGCGCGGAAGTGATCGTAATCGGGCTGATCGGCGAACGCGGCCGCGAAGTGAAGGAATTCATCGAACAGATCCTCGGCGAGGATGGGCTCGCGCGCTCGGTCGTCGTCGCGGCGCCGGCCGACGTGTCGCCGCTGCTGCGGATGCAGGGCGCCGCCTACGCGACGTCGCTCGCCGAGTATTTCCGCGATCAGGGCAAGCACGTGCTGCTGCTGATGGATTCGCTGACGCGCTACGCGATGGCGCAGCGCGAGATCGCACTCGCGATCGGAGAGCCGCCCGCGACCAAGGGCTATCCGCCGTCGGTGTTCGCGAAGCTGCCCGCGCTCGTCGAGCGCACCGGCAACGGGCCCGAAGGCGGCGGCTCGATCACCGCGTTCTACACGGTGCTGACCGAAGGCGACGACCAGCAGGATCCGATCGCCGACTCGGCGCGCGCGATCCTCGACGGCCATATCGTGCTGTCACGCGCGCTCGCCGAGGCCGGCCACTATCCGGCGATCGACATCGAGGCGTCGATCAGCCGCGCGATGACCGCGCTGATCGACGAAACGCATCTCGATCGCGTGCGGCAGTTCAAGCAGATGCTGTCGCGCTACCAGCGCAATCGCGACCTGATCGCGGTCGGCGCCTATGCACCGGGCCGCGACGCACAGCTCGACCGCGCGATCGCGCTCTATCCGCGCATCGAATCGTTCCTGCAGCAGGGCTTTCGCGAATGCGCGCCGTTCGCGTCGAGCCTCGCCGGGCTCGATGCGCTGTTCGACGTACACGGAGGCTGATTCCGATGGCACACGGCTTTCCCCTTCAACTGCTGCTCGACCGCGCGCAGGAAGATCTCGACACGGCCACGAAGCAGCTCGGCACCGCGCAGCGCGACCGCACCGCGGCCGCCGAGCAGCTCGACGCGCTGCTGCGCTATCGCGACGAATACCACGCGCGCTTTTCGCAGTCCGCGCAGCACGGGATGCCGGCCGGCAACTGGCGTAATTTCCAGGCGTTCATCGATACGCTCGACGCGGCGATCGCCCAGCAGCGCAACGTGCTGGCCGCGGCCGAGCTCCGCATCGACGAGGCGCGCCCGAACTGGCAACAGAAGAAACGCACCGTCGGCTCATACGAAACCCTGCAGGCGCGCGGCGTCGCGCAGGAAACGCAGCGTGCCGCGAAGCGCGAACAGCGCGACGCCGACGAACACGCCGCGAAGATTCTGCGCATGCGGGCCGACGCGGCCCGCTCGGCGTAACCGCTCACCGCCTTCGAACGAGAGAATCGCCATGCCTCCCCTGCCCCTGCTCGGCGCGCTGCTCGACACCGCCGGCTCCGCCATCAAGGCCGCGCGCGGCGCGGGTTCGTCCGCCGCCGCGACGTCCGCCGGCAACGATGCCGCAACCAGCCCGGCCGCCGTGCCGTTCGCGCAGACGCTGAAGCAAAGCGTCGGCACACGGCACGACGCGGCGAACGCCGGCAAGCCGGATACCGCGACGCAACAGGCATCGTCGACGTCGCCCGCCGGCGCGAAGGCCGCCGACCGCGTCGACGACAAGTCAACCGACGACCCGAACGCGACGCCCAGCGCCGACGCCGCCGCGCTCGCCGCGGCCGCCGCCGTTCAGGCGCAACTGCAGGCGCGCGTGAACGATGCGACGCCGGCCGGTGCCGCTGCCGATACCGCCGCCACGGCCGCGCAAACGACGGCCGTGTCCGGCCAACCCGACGCCACGGCCGCGCTGACGAATCATGCAAGCAACGATGCGGCCGCCGACCCGGCGTTGCCGGCGTCGGGCCGCGAAGCGCTGCAAGCTGCGCTGGCGAAACTGACGGGCGGCGCGAGCGCGATCGCGATGCCCGCGACGGGCACGGCAGCAGCCGCGGCCGCGACAGCGCCGGCATCGACAACGTCCGCATCGGCCGCCGCCGCGCCGCTGACGCCGAAAGTCCCGACCTTCGACCGCACGCTCGCCGACGCGAAAGGCGCGCTCGCAACACAGCCGACGCCCACGCAAACCACCGCCCAGGCGCTGCAGGCCGGCGCCGCCGGCCAGCCGGCCGCGCATGCGCTCGCAGCCACCGAGGAAGCCGCCAGCCCGGCCGCCGACGCATCGGTCGCCGCCGCCGCAACGGCTGCGGCAGCCGCGCAGGCGAACCTGCAGGCATCGCCGGCCGCCAGCTCGGTCGCCGCAGCCAACGCCCATGTGCTGGCCCCGCATGTCGGCACCGCCGACTGGACCGACGCGCTGAGCCAGAAGGTCGTGTTCCTGTCGAATGCGCATCAGCAGAGCGCCGAGCTGACGCTGAACCCGCCGGACCTCGGCCCGCTGCAGGTCGTGCTGCGTGTCGCGGACAATCACGCGCATGCGCTGTTCGTCTCGCAGCACGCGCAGGTGCGCGACGCGGTCGAAGCCGCGCTGCCGAAGCTGCGCGAAGCGATGGAAGCGGGCGGGCTCGGCCTGGGCAGCGCGACCGTCAGCGACGGCGGCTTCGCGCAGCAGCAGCAGAACCCGCAACAGAGCTTCGCCGGCGGCCGGCCGTCGCCGCGCGCACGCGCCGGATCGTCAGCCGTCGATGCACCGGTCGACGCTGCGCAATCCGCAGCGGCCGGCGCGACCGTGAGCCGCGCGGGCCTCGTCGATACGTTCGCCTGAGCATCGCGCCGCTCGCGTGCCGGTGCGCGCCGCTCAGCGGCCGTGCACCGCCGCGGCTGCCTCGCCGCGCGGCACCGCGCCCTTGCGCGTCGCGACGATGAAGTCCGCCGCGCGTTCGCCGATCATCACCGACGGCGCATTCGTGTTCCCGCCGATCAGCGTCGGCATCACCGACGCGTCCACCACCCGCAGCCCGTCGACACCCCGCACGCGCAGTTGCGGATCCACGACCGCGCGCACATCCGAACCCATCCGGCAGGTGCCGACCGGGTGATAGATCGTGTCGGCGTGCGCGACGATCGTCGCGCGCAGCTCGGCTTCGCTCTGGTCCGCCCGCGTGTACAGCTCGCGCCCGCCCTGCGACGCGAGCGGCGCCTGCGACAGGATCCGGCGCATCGCCTGCGCACCGCGCACGAGCAGGTCGAGATCGCGCGTATCGCTGAAGAAGCGCGGATCGATCAGCGGCGCGTCGCGCGCATCGCCGCTCGCGAGGGCGACCGTGCCACGGCTGAACGGGCGCAGCGCGCACACGTGCAGCGAATAGCCGAAGCCCCAGTGCATCTTGCGGTTATGGTCGTCGACCAGCGCCGTGCAGAAATGCAGCTGCAGGTCCGGTCGGTCGAGCGACGGATCGCTCTTGATGAAGCCGCCGGCCTCCGCGACGTTGCTCGTCATCATCCCCGTGCGGCTCGAGAAATAGCGCGCGAGCGCCGGCGTCATCTTCGCGATGCCGCGCACGCAGATGCCGACCAGCTCCGACGAATTCACGCGCGTGTTGATGATGAAGTCGATATGGTCGATCAGGTTGGCGCCGACGTCCGGCGCGTCCTGCACGATCGCGATCCCGTGCCGGCGCAACTGCTCCGCCGGACCGATCCCCGAGCACATCAGCAGTTGCGGCGAATTGAACGCGCCGGCCGACAGAATCACCTCCGCCCGCGCGCCGAGCGTCTCGACGCGTCCGTCGCGCGACACCACGACGCCGACCGCGCGCTTGCCGTCGAAGCCCACGCGCAGCACCGTCGCATCGGTGATCACGTGCAGGTTCGGCCGGTTGCGGCCATAGATATACGCACGCGCGACGCTGCAGCGCGAGCCGTCGCGATGCGTGACCTGATAGAAGCCGACGCCTTCCTGCGTCGCGCCGTTGAAATCGTTGTTCAGCGGATAGCCGGCCGCGTGCGCGGCCTGGATGAATCGTTCGGAGAACGGATTGCGAAAGCGCAGATCGGACACCGTCAACGGGCCGTCCGCGCCGTGCCATGCATCGGCGCCGCGCGCGTTGCCTTCCGCGCGGCGGAAATACGGCAGCACGTCCTGCCAGCCCCAGCCCGTCGCGCCGAGCTGGGCCCACTCGTCGTAGTCGCCCGGGTGGCCGCGTGTGTAGATCATCGCGTTGATCGCGCTCGAGCCGCCCATTCCGCGCCCGCGCGGCTGGTAGCCGCGACGGCCGCCGAGGCCCGGCTGCGGCACCGTCTCGTAACCGTAGTTCGTGCCGAGCTTGAACGGCACGAGCGCCGCGATTCCCACCGGCATGTTGACGAGCAGGTTGCGCTCCGTGTGCCGGCCGGCCTCGATCAGCGCGATCGTCGCGTCGGGGCATGCATCGGCGAGGCGGCCGGCGACGCTCGAGCCGCCCGACCCGCCGCCCACGATGATGTAGTCGTATTGCATGTCACGTCTCCTTCGTGTCATGAACGGCGCCCGGCGCGGCCGGCTCCCGCTTGTAATGTTCGGGCATTGTAGGAATGGCCGTCGCGCGCGCGGCACGCCGATTCAAGAGCGATTCCTCTAAACGCCCGCGTGAACTAAATTTAAGATGTATCGATCGATGCGACGCGAGGCAGCGGCCGCCAGAAGCCGCGCCGTCGTGAAAAAAGGGAGACGATGATGCAGTGCGACGTTCTGCAGGCCGCGTGCCGACCGGGTGGTCCGGACGCACCGCGCGCGGCCCGCATTTCATTTCAAACGGACGCCCAAATGGTTGCGACCGGCACCGAGCGCGCGGCCGGTCGAAATCGAACGACGCAACGTGTGGCCGACCGTTTGGATGGCTCGTCGAATGAGCGATCCGACCTGCCGGTGCGTGGGTCGACGCGCGCTTCGCGCAGCCCCGCTTCGGTGTGCGCGCAAGCACCCGCAGCGTGCGATCGCGCAGCAGCCGGAAATCGCATCCGGCCGCACCCGCGCACCGTGCCACCCCGTTTTCGGACGCGAACACCGTCGCGCGGATACGACGCTTGCCGCACGCTGCACCCTGTTTTCACCCGCGCATCGCATCCGGCCCCCCGCCGCGCGACGCGCGCCACCCTGATCCGCCCCGCCACGCGCGCCGAGCGCTCACGTGCGGCCTGACTGCTGGCCGACGTGCCACGCCCCACTGGAGGAGACGACATGAAGAACGACCTGCCCGAACTGGCCCCGCAAGCGCTGCCATCGGTCGATGCGCTGACGGCGCTGCTGCGCGATCAGCGCGCGGCCTACCTGCGCGCGCCGTATCCGGAGTGGGACTCCCGCGCGCAGCACCTGCGCGCGCTGCGCACCATGCTGCTCGATCACGCGGATGCACTCGCCGACGCGATCAGCGCCGACTTCGGCCACCGCGCGAAGCAGGAAGTGCTGCTGTCGGAAATCTGGATGGCGAAGGAAGAGATCGACGACGCGCTCAAGCACGGCAAGCGCTGGATGAAGCCGATCAGCAAGCCGATGAACAAGTGGCTGCGGCCGGCGCGCGCGAAGGTGCTGCCGCAACCGCTCGGCGTGGTCGGCATCGTCGTGCCGTGGAACTATCCGATCCTGCTCGCGGCCGGGCCGCTGATCTGCGCGCTCGCGGCCGGCAACCGCGCGATCATCAAGATGTCCGAACTGACGCCGCGCACGTCGGCGTTGTTCGAGCAACTGATCGCGAAGACCTTCTCGCGCGACCACGTCGCGGTCGTGAACGGCGATGCCGAGATCGGCGCCGCGTTCAGCGCGTTGCCGTTCGATCACCTGCTGTTCACCGGCTCGACGCATGTCGGCCGCCACGTGATGCGCGCCGCGGCCGACAATCTCACGCCCGTCACGCTCGAACTCGGCGGCAAGTCGCCCGCGATCATCGGCCCGAATGCGCGCTTCGATGCCGCGGTCGACGCGATCGTCGGCGGCAAGACGCTGAACGCAGGCCAGACCTGCATCGCGCCCGACTACGTGCTGCTGCCGCGCGGGATGGAAGCCGCATTCATCGAGCGCGCGCGGGCGCGCTTCGCCAAGCTGTATCCGGACCTCTCGACCAACGGCGATTACACGACGATCGTGTCGCCGCGCCATTACGCGCGGCTGCAGCAGCTGGCGACCGACGCGCAGGCGGCCGGCGCGCAACTGCATCCGCTGTCGGACGCGCAGTCCGATCCCGCGTCGCGCCGCTTCGTGCCGTGCGCGGTCACGCACGTGCCGGCCGCGTCGCAGCTGATGCAGGAGGAAATCTTCGGGCCCTTGCTGCCGCTCGTGCCATACGAGCGGCTCGACGAGGCGATCGCGTACGTGAATGCGCGCCCGCGCCCGCTTGCGCTGTATCTGTTCGACGAGGATGGCGGCACGGTCGACCGCGTGATGCGCGAAACGATCTCGGGCGGCGTGACGGTCAACGACGCGCTGCTGCACATCGCGTGCGGCAGCTTGCCGTTCGGCGGCGTCGGCGCGAGCGGGATGGGTGCGTATCACGGCTACGACGGCTTCGTGACGTTCTCGAAGATGAAGCCCGTGCTCACGCAGGCGCGCCTGAATACGCGCGGGCTGATCGCGCCGCCTTACGGCAGGCGCTTCGCCGCGGTGATCAGGATGATGCTGAAGTTCTGAGCGATGCGGGCCGCGCGCGATGCGTGGCGACCCGCGCTGAACACGCCGCGCGGCGACGCTGCCGCGCGCGCCGTCACACGGGCCAGAGCGGCCCTTCCTGCATCGCGCCGATCTGCTCGCGCAGCTCGAGTACGCGTGCTTCCCAATAGCGATGCGTGTTGAACCACGGGAACGCGGCCGGAAACGCAGGATCGTTCCAGCGGCGCGCAAGCCACGCCGCATAGTGGATCAACCGCAGCGTGCGCAGCGCTTCGACCAGATGCAACTCGCGCGGCTCGAATTCGCAGAAGTCCTCATAACCGGCGAGCAGGTCCGCGAGCGCGCGCGACGCGCCTTCGCGATCGCCCGGCAGCAGCAGCCACAGGTCCTGGACCGCCGGTGCCATCCGGCTGTCGTCGAAGTCGACGAAATGCGGCCCCGCGTCGGTCCACAGCACGTTGCTCGGATGGCAATCGCCGTGCGTGCGCAGCAGGCGGATTTCGCCCGCACGCTCGAACGCCGCCTCGACGCCTTCGAGCGCGAGCGTGACCGCCGTCTCGTAGGCAGGGCGGACATCGGCGGGAATGAAATCGTGCGCGAGCAGGTAGTCGCGCGGCTCGTAGCCGAACGTGCGGATGTCGAGCACCGGACGCGCGACGTAAGGCTGCGTCGCGCCGACCGCGTGAATGCGGCCGATGAAGCGGCCGAGCCATTCGAGCGTGTCGCTGCGGTCGAGATCGGGCGCGCGGCCGCCGCGCCGCTCGAAGATCGAGAAGCGGAAGCCGTCGAACGCGTGCAGCGTGCGGCCGTCGAAGGCGGTCGCGGGCACCACCGGAATCTCGCGCGCGGCAAGTTCGGCGACGAATGCGTGTTCTTCGAGGATCGCGTCGTCCGACCATCGCTCGGGCCGGTAGAACTTCGCGACGACGGGCGGGCCGTCTTCGATGCCGACCTGATAGACGCGGTTCTCGTAGCTGTTGAGGGCGAGCATGCGCCCGTCGGTGCGCAGCCCGGCCGGCATCAGCACGCTGTCGAGCGCGTCGAGCACGCACTCGGGCGTGAGGCCGGCGAACGGCGGGCCGGCGGGAGCAGCGGGGGCGGAAGTGGCGTCTGTCATGCCCCGCATTGTGCCGTCAGCCGCGCCGAAACACGAGCGTCCGATGCGGCGCGCGTGCTCAGTGGATCGCGGCGCCGGCCGGCAGCACGGATTCGCCGGTATCGATCAGGTCCTCGAGAAAGAACGGCTCGGTGTTGAGTTCTTTCGACTCGCCCGGCACGCCCGCGTACCAGGTCACCATGGCCATGTCGCCCAGAAGGCGCTGGACGATGCCGCGCGCGCCCTTGGGCACCGCGATATGGGTAGTGCAGACAATCGACCCGACATGCATGATGGTTCCCCACTCTTGAATCTTGAAACCCGGCCCACTGACGAGCCGGCAAATGCACGATCCGCGCCGCCCTCGGCGGGGTGTTGCGCATGATCCCATTGTTCACGGTTTATCGAAGCGCGAAAAGAAGAAGAAGCGGGCGAAGTGCCGCGAATTCGTCGAATGTCTCCAATCAACCACTGCGTCGCGCGTGCGCTTGCACGGGCGGATACCCCCATCATACCCTGTCGAATGTGACTGTCCGCCGAATCGCGCCGGGCATGCGATACGCGCTCGAATTGCGCGATGCACGTATCGTCTGGCCTTTGCTCCGGCCGTTGTGATATCTCGCGTGACCGCATCCGACGGAACCACGCCCGCGGCCGCGCAGAGCGATGCCGACCCGCCCTATCTCGAACGCGGCTCGCGCAACGACTCGCGCGCGAGCGTCGCGGTACTTTCGCGGGCTTCGTGTCGAAAGGTGCGAGCCGCCACTGGTTGATGACGATGTCGCTGGTGCTGTCGTCGCTGCTCACGCTCGTCGCCGCCTTCACGCCGCACTAATGTCGGATGCTCATGCTGCGCTCGCTCGCCGGCGTGCTCGCGGTCGGCATGGCCGCGTCTTTGCGAACGCGGCGGCATCACATGACGTTCCTGCACGCAACCGAGTCTTTGCGCAGACAGTTGCGCCGGATGGCCGCCTTGCGGTACCGTTGAAGCTCATTCGCGTTCAAGCGCATTTCGACACGATGCATCCGTTCACGTCCGCACTCGCTCAATCCCGGCCGCAGTTCGACTCGCGGCCGCAGGCGTGCGCGCATCCGTCGGTCCTTCCTCCTCCTGTCGCACCGCCGCTCGTCGGCGCCGCGCCGCCCCCGCCGGCGGCACGCGTCGGCTGACCAGCCGGCTTTCGCTTTTTCGTTTTCCATTCGCCCGTGTGCAGCCGTTCGTGCGTCGTCACGCACGGCGCGTTGCCGCGCGCGCGACATGGAACGTATCGATCCGTTCGACAGGTGGATTCATATGGTTTCGTTCAAACGCGCGCTCGCCGCGCATGGCGTGACGTCGCTCTTCGTGCTGCTGTGGAGCAGCGGCGCGATCTTCGCTGAACTCGGTCTGCGTCATGCATCCGCGTTCGTCTTTCTCACCGCACGTTTCGCGCTCGCGTCACTCGTGCTGCTCGTACTGGCCGTCATGCGCGGCCGCTGGCTGCCGCCGCGCGGCGAGCGGCGCATGGCCGCGCTGACCGGCCTGCTGATGATGGGCGGCTATTCGATCTTCTACCTGCTCGCGCTCGATCAGGGGATCGCACCGGGCGTGCTCGCGACGATCCTCGGCGTGCAGCCGATCGTCACGCTCGCGATGGTCGAGCGGCGCTGGCAACCGATGCGCGTCGCGGGGCTCGGGCTGTCGCTGGCCGGCCTCGCGCTCGTCGTGTGCCGCGGCGTGGGCGGCGCCGGCCTGCCGATCATCGGCATCGCCTGCGCGCTCACAGCGCTCGCCGCGCTGACCGTCGGCTCGCTGCTGCAAAAGCGCGTGCGTGCGGCGCCTGCCGACGTGCTGCCGCTGCAGAACGCGATCGGCCTCGCGCTGTGCGTGGCGATCCTGCCGTTCCGGCCCATCGCGCTCGATGCGAGCTGGGTGTTCGTCGTGCCGCTGCTGTGGCTCGGCATCGTGATCTCGGTGATCGCGCAGTTGCTGTTCTACCGCTTGATGCAGCGCGGCGATCTCGTCAACGTGACGAGCCTGTTCTATCTCGTGCCCGTCGTCACCACGCTGATGGACGCGGTCTGGCTCGGCAACCGGCCGGCGCCGCTCGCGCTCGCCGGCATGGGGGCGATCGTCGCGGGGCTCGTGCTCGTGTTCCGCACCCCGGCCGCTCGCGCGCAACCCGAGCGCGCGTAAGCGGACGGCCGCCGCACCCGCGAGTGCGGCGGCCCGTATCGAACACGTACGACGTTTCGGCGCAAACGGAAAGGAGCCGGAAAGCCGTGCGCAAGGCATTCGTCTGATTCCCCGGGGAAATGCAGAATTCCCGGGGTTTCCGCATACTTTTAATGGTTCGGATAGCGAAAAACGCTGCGCGGTTGCCTATACTCGAACTGCCGGCCCCACTCGCAATCGGTCCGGCACATATTAGAAATGCCCGGCATGGGGCGGGTACAGGCGCGTGCGCCTGCGCCGGCCGACTATGGAGACACGCATGACGACCTATTTCACGATCGGCGACTTCATCCTGTTGATTCCGATGGCGCTGGCCGGCGCGCTATTTCTCGGCGCGGTTCCCTGCGCGACCCAATTCCGCCACAACCTGCTGCGCGTGCTCGGCGTGATGCTCGGCGTCGGCGTTGCGGTATTGCTCGTCGAAGGCCTTCCCGCACTGCTGTAGCAACGCGTTCGCGTGCCGGTCACATCGCTGCACCGCAGCGACGTGACGGCTTGCTTGCGTGCGCCGCGATTACGGGATGCGATCGTTCGCATCCCGTAGCGACTGCCCTCGCGGCCGGTCAGATCGCCTGATCGGTTGACGGCTTTTCCCACAGATTGATGCCGCCTTCGGTCGCATGACGATCGATCTCCGCGAGTTCGTCGGCCGAGAACTCGAGGTTCTTCAGCGCGCCGACGTTTTCACGCACCTGCTCCGCGCGGCTCGCGCCGATCAGCGCCGACGTCACGCGACCATTGCGCAACACCCACGCGAGCGCCATCTGCGCGAGGCTTTGCCCGCGCCGCTGCGCGATGCCGTTGAGCTTGCGCACGTGCTCGAGGTTGTCCGCGCTCAGATGGTCCTGTTTCAGCGAACCGCCGCCCGGCTTGTTCACCCGCGCATCGGCCGGCACGCCGTTCAGGTATTTCGACGTCAGCAGCCCCTGCGCGAGCGGCGTGAACGCGATGCTGCCCGTGCCGATCTCGTCGAGCGTCCCGAGCAGATCCTGCTCGATCCAGCGGTTCAGCATGTTGTACGAAGGCTGGTGGATCAGCAGCGGCACCTGGTATTGCGCGAGCAGTTCGGCCATCTCGCGCGTCTTCGCGGCCGAGTACGACGAGATGCCGATGTACAGCGCCTTGCCCTGCCGCACGGCCGATGCGAGCGCGCCGGCCGTTTCCTCGAGCGGCGTGTGCGCGTCGAAGCGATGCGAATAGAAGATGTCGACGTAGTCGAGGCCCATCCGCTGCAGGCTCTGGTCGAGGCTCGCGAGCACGTACTTGCGCGACCCGCCGCCGCTGCCGTACGGCCCCGGCCACATGTCCCAGCCGGCCTTCGTCGAGATCAGCAGCTCGTCGCGGTACGGCCGGAAATCTTCCTTCAGCAGCCGGCCGAAATTGGTTTCGGCGCTGCCGTACGGCGGCCCGTAGTTGTTCGCCAGGTCGAAGTGATTGATGCCGAGATCGAACGCGGTGCGCAGGATGTCGCGCTGCGTGTCGATCGGCGTCGAGTCGCCGAAGTTGTGCCACAGACCGAGCGACAGCGCGGGCAGTTTGAGCCCGGATTTGCCGCAGGTGCGGTATTGCATGTCGGCATAACGTTCGGAAGCTGCTTCATAGGCCATGGGTCGGTTCCGTCAGGACGTCGGGGGAAGGGACGCGCGCCGCACGCGAGCATCGCGCGCCGGCGGCGAAGGAAACAACGACGGCTATGGTAGCGAACGCGGCGCGAGCCTGCACGGCAATGGACGCGACCGCGCGCGTCGCCTACACTGCGGCGTCTCGAATCACCGTTACAGCGAGGTTGGTATGTCCCGGGTCATCTCGGTTGCACTGCTCGTCGGCGGCGTCGTGCTGCTGTATTTCGGCGGCCAGTCGTTCCATTCGATCAACGACAACATGTCGCGTTTCTTCACCGGCTCGCCCGCCACGAAGACGATCCTGCTGATCGCCGGCGGCGCGGTCGCGTCGCTGATCGGCCTGATCGGCCTCGCGATGCCGGGCAACAAGCGCTGATCGCGTAGCCGCGCGGCGCGCGACGACTCGCGGTGCGCGAGCGGGCGGCTCAAAACGCAACGGGCGGCCCAGGCCGCCCGTTTCTTCATCCGCCCACGCGGCCGCAGCGCCGCAGCGGGCGACCGGCTTCGGGCGACCCGGCAGTGGGCGACCGGCAGCGGCCAACCGGCACGGCTGCACCACCGCCCGAACCGCTGCTAGAACTGCACTTCCGGCTTCGTCGCCGAACGCGTGCCCGGCACCGGTCGGTTGCTCACCCCGTGATACGTGTAGACGAGCGAGAATTTCACCTGGTCGGAGCGGTTCTGCCCCGCCGAATGCAGCGTGTTGCAGTGGAAGAACACGACGTCGCCCGTCTGGAGCGGGGGGCAGGTTGCCGCATCGATCATCTTGCGGTTCTCCGGCAGGTCGCTGCGGAAGAACTTCGCGTCGTCGAACGCTTCCGGCCCGAATTCGGCCGTGTGCGAGCCCGGCACCAGCCAGAGCGCGCCGTTTTCATTCGTTTCCGGCCCGAGGGCGAGCCACACCGACACCATGTCCGCGCGTTCGAACGACCAGTAGCGGAAGTCGCGATGCCAGCCCGTCAGGCTCCCGTACGCAGGGTGCTTCGTCATCATGCAGTTGTGATGCGTGCGCGACAGCACCGGCTGCTCGCCGAAGTACTCGCGCATCCACGCGCCGATTTCGGGCGCGATCGCGCGCTCGGCGAACGCCGGATCGCGCCCATAGGCGTCCAGCAGCCGCCGCACCGTATGCCCGCCCGGCGCATGCTTCGACTCGGGCGCGCCCGGGTAGCGCAAATCCGCCTCGAACTCGATCGGCTCCGCCGCTTCCTGCAACTGGCGCTCCGCGATGCGCTTGAGCGCCGCGCACTGCGCTTCGCCGACGAGGCCGCGCGCGACGACGAAACCACGTTCGCGCAATTCCGCGACTTGCGCGCGGATCGATTCCGACTGCAATGAAGACGACATGGGATGCCAGACGTTTATTGTGTGAATTTGACGATTGTAAATCGGCGCCGGATACCGCGAACAGCGCCATTGTCGTGCGCAGGGGCATGCCAATCGCGGATTTGATCGCGATCAAGGGAACTGTACGGCGCGGCGGGAGCCTCAGCGACAGGCGGTATGCGGCGACTCGCTTGCGGCACAAGGGTTTATCGCGACTTTTGCACGTCACGAAACCCTTGTAGCCTGTCGCGGCCTGTCAATTCTGGCGGGCGCGGCGCGCAACGACTTTCGGTAAGATCCGTTGCGTCATCCGAGGCCGTTCATACCAGTGCGCTCTTCAAGGGCGCCATCCATACAAGCGAAGCATCGTTCACATGCCATTCCGTCTGACTTCCCGTTTCAACCGCGCTGCGAAGCGCGTCGTGCCCTCCGCTCCCGCCCGCTCGCTGCGCCATCACCGCGCCCGCACGCAGGCGCTCGCCAGGCACACGCACGCGCACAGCCGGCTGGACGGCATCCGTGCGTGGTTCCACGCATTCTTCTCGATGATGAGCGCGCAGGCGTTCGCACGCCGCGCCGGCCTGCGTTCGCTGCTGCAGAAGCCGTCGTCGCTGCGCGCGCTCGCGCTGCGCCGCACGCTCGGCCCGCAGCGCCGCATCAACCGCCCGCGCCGCCTCGCGGCCAGCAATGGGTGGTTCGGGTTCAGCGCCCGCTGACACCGCGCCGGCGGGCCGTGCCCGCCACGATCGCCGTCATTTCGCCGGCGCTCGACACGCATAAAAAAACCCCGGCATGCCGGGGTTTTTCGTTTTCAGGCGGACGACGCTTACGCGACGCGTGCCGTCGGCTCCACGCCGGCCGCTTCGGCCAGCACGAGTGCCTTGTCGGTTGCTTCCCACGAGAATTCCGGCTCTTCGCGGCCGAAGTGGCCGTAAGCTGCCGTCTTCTCGTAGATCGGGCGCAGCAGGTCGAGCATCTTGATGATGCCCTTCGGACGCAGGTCGAAATGCTCGCGCACGAGCTTCGTGATCACGGCATCCGACACGCGGCCCGTGCCGAACGTGTTGACCATCACCGAGGTCGGCTCGGCGACGCCGATCGCGTACGACACCTGGATCAGCGCGCGCGACGCGAGGCCTGCGGCGACGATGTTCTTCGCGACGTAGCGGCCGGCATACGCTGCCGAGCGGTCGACCTTCGACGGATCCTTGCCCGAGAACGCGCCGCCGCCGTGCGGTGCGGCACCGCCGTACGTGTCGACGATGATCTTGCGACCCGTCAGGCCGCAGTCGCCCTGCGGGCCGCCGATCACGAACCGGCCGGTCGGGTTCACCAGGAACTTGATGTCGCCCTTGATCAGGTCGGCCGGCAGCGTCGGCTTGATGATTTCCTCGATCACGGCTTCGCGCAGCGCCGGCAGTTCGATGTCCGGTGCGTGCTGCGTCGACAGCACGACGGTGTCGATCGAATCCGGGCGGCCGTCGACGTAGCGAACCGTCACCTGCGACTTCGCGTCCGGACGCAGCCACGGCAGGCGGCCGTCGCGGCGCAGGCTGGCCTGGCGCTCGACGAGGCGGTGCGACAGGTAGATCGGCAGCGGCATAAGTTCCGGCGTTTCGTCGCATGCGTAACCGAACATCAGGCCCTGGTCGCCCGCGCCTTGATCGAGGTTGTCGTCATGTGCGCGATCGACGCCTTGCGCGATGTCGGGCGACTGCTTGTCGTACGCGACGAGCACCGCGCAACCCTTGTAGTCGATGCCGTAGTCGGTGTTGTCGTAGCCGATGCGCTTGATCGTGTCGCGCGCGATCTGGATGTAATCGATGTTGGCCGTCGTGGTGATTTCACCGGCGAGAACGACGAGACCCGTGTTGCACAGCGTTTCGGCCGCAACGCGGGAATATTTGTCCTGCTCGAGGATGGCGTCGAGAATCGCGTCCGAGATTTGGTCCGCGACTTTGTCCGGATGGCCTTCAGAGACGGATTCGGACGTGAAGAGATAATCGTTTGCCACTTTTTCAGGCTCCTGTGTGGTTACGGTTGGTTTCACGTAGCCAGCTTCGTTGGGCCTGAAGCGGCGACGCTTTAGCGGATTACCAGGACCGGGCAGCGCGCTTCGCGCCAGCCGGCTTCGCCCCGCAAGTTGTCAGTTAACTCGGCGAAGCCCGTATTATAGCGACTTTCGTGAATTGTCACAGAGCGTCGCCCGTGCTGCATCGCCCGCTGTCCATCCCCCCTGTTCGCAACGTGCCGGCCAGCCGGCCCCACGGAGATTCCGCATGCTAGGCCGCCTCGGCACGCATCTCGCCATCGGCTTTCTGAAGCTGCTCGCCCTGCTGCCGTACGGTGTGACCGCGCGGTTCGGCGATGGCCTCGGCTGGCTGCTGTACCAGATTCCCAGCCGGCGAAAGCGCATCGTACATACCAATCTGAAACTCTGCTTCCCCGACTGGAGCGACGAACGGCGCGAGGAAGTGGCCGGCCAGCATTTCCGCCATGCGATCCGCAGCTACGTCGAGCGCAGCTATCAGTGGTTCGCGTCGGAAGAGGCTTACCGCAAGCTGTTCACGATCGACAGCGAGATCGACCTGAGCGATCCGGACATGCCGCCCACGCTCCTGCTCGGTCTCCATTTCGTCGGCATCGAGGCCGGCTCGATGGCGCTCAATCTCGCGCTCGACCGGCCGTGCGGGTCGCTCTACACGCCGATGAAGAACCCGGACATCGACGCCGCCGCGAAAGCCGGCCGCAGCCGCTTCGGCGCGGAACTGGCGGGCCGCGCGGACAGCGCGCGCATCGTGCTGCGCTGGCTGCGCGACCGCAAGCCCGTGATGCTCGGCGCCGACATGGACTACGGGCTGCGCAACTCGACGTTCGTGCCCTTCTTCGGCGTACCGGCCTGCACGCTGACGGCCGTCGGCCGCCTCGCGAAGACGGGCCGCGCGCAGGTCGTGCCGTTCATCGGCGAGGTGCTGCCGAACTACAAGGGCTACCGGCTGAAGGTATTCAAGCCGTGGGATCACTACCCGACCGGCGACGACGACCTCGACGCGCGGCGGATGAACGAATTCCTCGAGCAACAGATCCCGCTGATGCCGGAGCAGTACTACTGGGTGCACAAGCGCTTCAAGACGCGCCCGCCCGGCGAGCCGAGCCTGTACTGACCCTGCCGGGCGACCGCGAGCGTGCCGTCATGCGCTCGCCGGCCTCGCCAAGCCCCGCTTCGCGACGCAGCGCCATTTCGGGCGCGATGCCGGCATGGCCGTGCAGGACGCCCCTGTCCGCTGCATGTATCATTTGCGGCTGAGATCAGCACGACGAACGACGCCGCCCGGCACCGCAGCCGGCCGTTCGCGTCGTGCTGGCCGCCTTGTTCGTCATGGAATTCCGGACCCAGTGAAACTCTCGTTCACCAAGATGCACGGCGCGGGCAACGACTTCGTCGTGCTCGACGGCTATTCGCGTGCGTTGCCGCCGCTCACCGAAGCGCAGGTGCGCGCGCTCGCCAACCGGCACTTCGGCATCGGCGCCGACCAGTTGCTGCTCGTCGAAAAGCCGACCGTCGACGGCGCGGATTTCAAGTACCGGATCTTCAATTGCGACGGCGGCGAAGTCGAACACTGCGGCAACGGCGCACGCTGTTTCGTGAAGTTCGTCAGCGACCGCGGCCTGACCGACAAGCGCAGCGTGCGCGTTCAGGTCATGAAGGGCCTGATCACGCTGACGCTGCAGGACAACGGCGAAGTCGTCGTCGACATGGGCGCGCCCGTATTCGCGCCGGCGCAGGTGCCGTTTGAAGCGTCGGGCCTCGACGGCCGCGCCGAAGGCCGCGACACGCTGTGGCCGCTGGACGTCGGCGGCGCGACGCGCTGGATTTCGGCGGTGTCGATGGGCAATCCGCATGCGGTGCAGGTCGTCGACGACGTCGAAGCGTATCCGGTGCTGGAAGAAGGCCCGCTCATCGAGCGCCACGCACGCTTCCCGCAGCGCGTGAACGCCGGCTTCATGCAGATCGTGTCGCGCCACGAAGTGAAGCTGCGCGTGTACGAACGCGGCGCGGGCGAGACGCTCGCGTGCGGCACGGGCGCGTGCGCGGCGGTCGCGGCCGGCATCCGGCGTGGCCTGCTCGATTCGCCCGTGACCGTCCATACGCACGGCGGCACGCTGACGATCGGCTGGGACGGCGCGCGCGACGAAGCCGCCGCACTGATGATGGCCGGGCCCGCCGCGACCGTGTTCGAAGGCGAGATCGACCTCACCGCCTGACCCTGCAACGTCCTTGATAACTGAACGCTCCAGCCACATGAACGATCGCGAAGTCGCCGACTACCTGCTCGCCAATCCCGAATTCTTCGCGCAGCACGCCGAACTGCTCGCGACGATCCGCCTCGCGAACCCGCACGGCAAGGCCGCGATCTCGCTGCAGGAGCGGCAGATGGAGATGCTGCGCGACAAGAACAAGCATCTCGAGCGCCGGCTCGCCGAACTCGTGCGCTATGGCCACGAGAACGACAGCCTGTCCGCGAAGTTCAGCCGCTGGACCGCGCGCGTGATCGCGGAACGCGACCCGTACGCGCTGCCGCGCACGATCGCCGAAGGCATCGCCGACGTGTTCGACGTGCCGCAGACCGCGCTGCGCGTATGGGACGTCGCCGACACCTACGCGCAGGCCGATTTCGCGCGCCAGGTCGGCGAGGAAGTGCGCCTGTTCACGAACGGGCTGTCGACGCCGTACTGCGGCGCGAACACCGGTTTCGAGGCTGCCCAGTGGCTCGCGCCCGCGCTCGCGGCACCGGCCGCGAACGCGGCGGAAGGCGCCGAAGCCGCGCCGGCCGGCGACGGTGCGGCCACGTCGGTCGCGCTGCTCGCGCTGCGCGCGCCGCTCGCCGGCACCGATGCGCCCGCGTTCGGCCTGCTCGTGCTCGGCTCGCCCGATCCGCGCCGCTTCCACGACGGAATGGCGACCGACTTCCTCGCGCAGATCGCGACGCTTGCGAGCGCCGCGCTCACGCGCCTGCTGCCGCACTGATGTCGCGCCCGCGATGACCGACGATCCGATCGCCGCCTACCTGTCGAACCTGAAGCACGTCAGGCAGCTGTCGGAACACACGCTGCGCGCGTACACGCACGAACTCGACGAACTGAAGAAGCTCGCCGCCGGTCGCCCGTTCGACACGCTGACGGCCGTCGACATGCGCGGCGCGGTCGCGCGCGCGCATGCGGGCGGATTGTCGGCGCGCTCGATCTCGCACCGGCTGTCCGCCTGGCGCGCGTTCTACCGCTGGCTCGCGCAGCACATCGAGATGCCCGCGAACCCGGTCGCCGCGGTGCGCGCGCCGAAGCGCCCGAAAACCTTGCCGAAAGCGCTGTCGGTCGACGACGCCTCGGCGCTGATGGACGCGCCGCTCGCCGGCACGACCGAAGGCATCCGCGATCACGCGATCCTCGAGCTGTTCTATTCGTCGGGGCTGCGCCTCGCCGAACTGGTCGGGCTCGACGTCAGGTACACGCAGGCCGACGGCTACCGCTCGGCCGGCTGGCTCGATCTCGCCGAAGCCGAAGTCACCGTGCGCGGCAAGGGCAACAAGGAACGCAAGGTGCCGGTCGGCCGCAAGGCGATCGATGCGCTGAACGCGTGGCTCGTGGTGCGCGGCGAATTCGTGAAGCACGACCCGCATCCGCTGTTCGTGTCCGTGCGCGGCAACCGGATGGCGCCGGGCGTCGTGCGCGAGCGCGTGAAGCGCGCGGCGCTCGCCGCGGGCATCCCCGCCAACGTCCACCCGCACGTGCTGCGTCATTCGTTCGCGACGCACGTGCTGCAGTCGAGCGGCGACCTGCGCGCGGTGCAGGAACTGCTTGGCCACGCGAGCATCTCCGCGACGCAGGTCTACACGTCGCTCGACTTCCAGCACCTCGCGAAGATTTACGACAGCGCGCATCCGCGCGCGAAGAAGCGCGACTGACGCGCGTCCCGTGTTACCCACCGCGCGCGGCGGCCGGCCACGGCCAGCGTCGCGCACGGCCCATTTCGATCTCATCATGCAAACCGTCACCCTCAAGCCGTCCAAGGAAAAATCGCTGCTGCGCCGCCATCCGTGGATCTACGCCAATGCGATCGACCGCGTCGACGGCAAGCCTGCGCCCGGCGCGACCGTCATCGTGCGTGCGCACGACGGCCGCTTCCTCGCGCGCGGCGCGTACAGCCCGCAGTCGCAGATCCGCGTGCGCGTGTGGAGCTTCGACGAGAACGAGCCGATCGATCACGCATTCTTCAAGCGCCGCGTGCAGCGCGCGGTCGCGCACCGTACGACGATGGTATCGGGCACGGGCGCGGTGCGGCTCGTGTTCGGCGAGGCCGACGGGCTGCCGGGGCTGATCGTCGACTACTACGTCGCGGACACGGCCGAAGCCGGCGCCGCGCCGCGCGGCCAGCTCGTCTGCCAGTTCATGGCCGCGGGCGTCGAAGCGTGGAAGGAGGCGATCGTCGCGGCGCTCACCGGCGCGACCGGCTGCCCGAACGTGTACGAGCGCTCGGACGTGTCGATCCGCGACAAGGAAGGGCTCGAACAGACGACCGGCGTGCTGGCCGGCGATGCGCCGCCCGCGACGCTGATCGCGAACGAAAACGGCGTGCGCTATCACGTCGACGTGCCGAACGGCCACAAGACGGGCTTCTACGTCGATCAGCGCGACAACCGCGCGCTGGTCGCGCAGTACGCGGCCGATCGCGACGTGCTGAACTGCTTCTGCTACACGGGCGGCTTCTCGCTCGCGGCGCTCAAGGGCGGCGCGAAACGCGTCGTGTCGATCGACTCGTCGGGCGATGCGCTCGCGCTCGCGCAGCAGAACGTCGTGGCCAACGGCTTCGACGCCGAACGCGCGACCTGGCTCGACGCCGATGCCTTCAAGACGCTGCGCCGCCTCGTCGAAGAAGGCGAGCGTTTCGACCTGATCGTGCTCGATCCGCCGAAGTTCGCGCCGACCCGCGACAGCGTCGATCGCGCGGCGCGCGCCTACAAGGACATCAACCTGAGCGGCTTCAAGCTGCTGCGCCCGGGCGGCCTGCTGTTCACGTACTCGTGCTCGGGCGCGATCGACATGGACCTGTTCCAGAAGATCGTCGCGGGCGCGGCGGCCGACGCGAAGGTCGACGCGCGCATCCTGAAGCGGCTCGGCGCGGGCGTCGACCACCCGCTGCTCGCCGCGTTCCCGGAAGGCGAATATCTGAAGGGCCTGCTGTTGCAAATCGTCTGATCGCCCCGATCTTGGCGGACAACCCGGCGCGCCAGCCCGATCTGGCGGGCCAGCGCTTTCGCCTGTCGTCCGGACGACGGGCGGGGGCTTGACAGGTATGTTTCAATGGATGGTTGTGCGCCCCCGCTCGCAGCGGGAGGCGCGACGCACATCCTGGTTTTGACCCCGATTCACGAACCACAGGCGACCGACATGGCCACTCCCGTCACCATCCTCACCGGCTTCCTCGGCAGCGGCAAGACGACGCTGCTCAAGCGCATCCTGAACGAACAGCACGGCATGAAGATCGCCGTGATCGAGAACGAGTTCGGCGAAGAGAACATCGACAACGAGATCCTCGTGCAGGACTCGAACGAGCAGATCATCCAGATGAGCAACGGCTGCATCTGCTGCACGATCCGCGGCGACCTCGCCCGCGCGCTCGGCGATCTGGCCGCGAAGAAGCGCGAAGGCAAGCTCGACTTCGACCGCATCGTGATCGAAACCACCGGCCTCGCGAACCCGGGCCCCGTCGCGCAAACGTTCTTCATCGACAGCGAAATCGCCGACGACTTCCTGCTGGATGCGGTCATCACGCTCGTCGACGCGAAGCACGCGAACGCGCAGCTCGACGAACACGAAGTCGTGCAGCGCCAGGTCGGCTTCGCCGATCGCCTGTTCATCACGAAGTCGGACCTCGTCGACGACCAGACCGTCGCCGGCCTCAAGCATCGCCTGATGCACATGAACCCGAAGGCGACGATCAAGATCGTCAACTTCGGCGAAGCCGACATCAAGGAAATCTTCGACCTGCGCGGCTTCAACCTGAACGCGAAGCTCGAGATCGACCCGGATTTCCTCGCCGAAGACGACCACGCGCATGCTCACCACGATCACGGCCATGATCACGATCACGCCGATTGCGACCACGATCACGGTCAATGCGCGCACGATCACGACCACGGCCATCATCACCACCACCACGCGCACCACGACGACAAGATCAAGTCGTTCGTGTATCGCAACGACCGCCCGTTCGACCCGAACAAGCTGGAAGACTTCCTCGGCGGCATCCTGCAGATCTACGGCGAACGGATGCTGCGCTACAAGGGCGTGCTGTACATGAAGGGCGTCGATCGCAAGGTCGTGTTCCAGGGCGTGCACCAGATGATGGGCAGCGACCTCGCCGCGAAGTGGCTGCCGGTCGAGAAGAAGACGAACAAGATGGTGTTCATCGGCGTCGATCTGCCGCAGGACCTGATCACCGACGGCCTCGACGCCTGCCTCGCCTGAGCGTTCAGGCCCCGGCATCGGGCGCCTTCCACGCGGCCGCCTTCAGGGGCGGCCGCGGTGCTTGGCGGGTGCCTTGCGCGGCAAGGGTTTCACCGTCATCGCTTTTTCGCGATTTGCGCGTTATATTTTCTAGATATTGGCGCAGCCGACGGGGATCGACCCGATACGGCGCCCGCTTGCGATTCAGTTACAATACGTGCCCGCTGGAGTACGGCAATAACAGGCCCGGTTCTTGCTGAACCAATACCGGGCGTCGCAACCGCGCCGGATCGCCCATCCGCCACCCGGCCGCGGCCGATGCGATTTGCCGCGCAGCACCGGTTCGCCGCGCGCAAATCAGCGCCAGGCCTGTCCTGGTATTTGAGAACCGGTTTTCCAGAGGCTTTCGGCCCCGCGGCGGCAGATCGCAAATGATTGCAAGCGCGGTTGCGGGTAATCCCAAAGTGCAGGCAATATCTCCTGATTTGCCGCACATTGAAGAAGCAAGCAGATGACGAAGAAACTCTTGACCGAAGCCGAAATCCTGAAGATGAGCGACAAGGATTACATGAATGAGGATCAGCTCGCCTTCTTCAAAAATCGGCTCGAACAGTTGCAGGCGGACATCCTCAAGAATGCCGGCCAGACGACCGAGAATCTGCGCGAGACGGTGATCGTGCCCGACCCCGCCGATCGCGCGACGATCGAGGAAGAGCACGCGCTCGAGCTGCGTACGCGCGACCGCGAACGCAAGCTCCTCAAGAAGGTTCAGCAGTCGCTCGCCCGCATCGATTCCGGCGATTACGGCTGGTGCGAGGAAACCGGCGAACCGATCGGCATCCCGCGCCTGCTCGCGCGCCCGACGGCGACGCTGTCGCTCGAGGCGCAAGAGCGCCGCGAGCTGCGCCAGAAGCTGTTCGGCGACTGATCGAGCGGCGTTCCGCTCTGACACGCTGCTTCCCGGAAGCGCGCGGCCTGCCGCGCGCTTTTTGTTTTTCCGGCCCGGTTCCCGGCCGGCCGATTTGCCCCCTCCACCTCTTGATATCCCGGCGCCCGCCCTAAAATGAAACGGACGCGCGCCGGGCCGCTCCCCGGCGCACTGCGATTCACGCGGCGGCGCCTCGCGCCGCCCGACTCTTCCCCGTTTTTCTCAAGGAACGCAGATGGAGCAATTTCACGGCACGACCATCGTTTCGGTCCGGCGCGGCGACAAGGTCGCGCTCGGCGGCGACGGCCAGGTAACCCTCGGCAACATCGTCATGAAGGGTGGCGCGCGGAAAGTGCGGCGGATCTACAACAACCAGGTTCTGGTCGGATTCGCGGGCGGCACCGCCGATGCGTTCTCGCTGCTCGATCGCTTCGAGGCGAAGCTCGAGAAGCATCAGGGCAATCTGACCCGCGCGGCCGTCGAGCTCGCGAAGGACTGGCGCACCGACCGGATGCTGCGCCGCCTCGAGGCGATGCTGATCACGGCCGATGCCACCACCACGCTCGTGATCACCGGCAACGGCGACGTGCTCGACCCGGAAGGCGGCATCTGCGCGATCGGCTCGGGCGGTGCGTACGCGCAGGCCGCGGCCCGCGCGCTCGCGGAGAACACCGAGCTGTCCCCGCGCGAAATCGTCGAGAAGTCGCTCGAGATCGCCGGCGACATGTGCATCTACACCAACCACAACCGCATCATCGAAACGATCGAGTAAGGACCGCACCATGAGCACCATGACCCCTGCCGAGATCGTCTCGGAACTCGACAAGCACATCATTGGTCAGGCCAAGGCGAAGAAGGCCGTCGCCGTCGCACTGCGCAACCGCTGGCGCCGCCAGCAGGTCGGCGAGCCGCTGCGCCAGGAAATCACGCCGAAGAACATCCTGATGATCGGGCCGACGGGCGTCGGCAAGACCGAAATCGCGCGCCGCCTCGCGAAGCTCGCCGATGCGCCGTTCGTCAAGATCGAAGCCACCAAATTCACCGAAGTCGGCTACGTCGGCCGTGACGTCGACAGCATCGTGCGCGACCTGATCGAGATCTCGGTCAAGCAGACGCGTGAATCCGAGATGCGCAAGGTGCGCAGCAAGGCGACCGACCAGGCGGAAGACCGCATCCTCGACATCCTGCTGCCGCAACCGCGCGCGGTCGGCTTCGGCGGCAACGCCGATCACGCGAACGACGACAACAACGCGACGCGCCAGACCTTCCGCAAGCGCCTGCGCGAAGGCCAGCTCGACGACAAGGAAGTCGAGCTCGACCTCGAGCAGCCGTCGGCCGGCATGGACATCATGGCGCCGCCGGGGATGGAAGAGATGACCGAGCAGATCCGCTCGATGTTCTCGAACCTCGGCAGCGGCAAGAAGCAGCGCCGCAAGGTCAAGATCAAGGAAGCGCTGAAGCTGCTGACCGACGAGGAAGCGGCGAAGATGCTCAACGACGAGGAAGTGAAGACGAAGGCCGTGCAGAACGTCGAGCAGAACGGCATCGTGTTCCTCGACGAGATCGACAAGATCACGTCGCGCAACAACGAAGGCAGCGGCGGCGAAGTGTCGCGCCAGGGCGTGCAGCGCGACCTGCTGCCGCTGGTCGAGGGCACGACCGTCAACACGAAGTACGGGATGGTGAAGACCGATCACATCCTGTTCATCGCGAGCGGCGCGTTCCACCTCGCGAAGCCGAGCGACCTGATCCCCGAACTGCAGGGGCGCTTTCCGATCCGCGTCGAGCTCGACTCGCTGTCGGTGGAGGATTTCGAGGCGATCCTCGACGCGACCGACGCGAGCCTCGTCAAGCAGTACCAGGCGCTGCTCGCTACGGAAGACGTGCAACTCGAGTTTGCCGCGGACGGCATCCGCCGCCTCGCCGAGATCGCGTATGCGGTCAACGAGAAGACCGAGAACATCGGTGCGCGCCGGCTGTACACGGTGATCGAGAAGCTGCTCGAGGAAGTGTCGTTCTCGGCCGGCAACCACGCCGGCGAGCGCGTGACGATCGACGCGAAATATGTCGAGAATGCGCTCGGCGAGGTGTCGCAGGACGAAGACCTGTCGCGCTACGTGCTGTAACGCGCGCGGCGTCGAATGCGAAACGGGCGGCCCGGCGGGCCGCCCGTTTTCGTTGATGCCGTTGGTGCGGCACGCCGACGGCGCGGCGCCGCTTACTGGCGCACCGGCTTCTTCGCGAGCTTGCGCTGCAGCGTGCGGCGGTGCATGTTCAGCGCGCGCGCGGTGGCCGAGATGTTGTTGTTGTTCTCCGCGAGCACGCGCTGGATGTGCTCCCATTCGAGCCGATCGACCGACAGCACGACCGGATTCTCGAGCGCCTCGTCGGCCTGCACCTCGCTGGCGTTGGTCTGCAGCGCGGCCAGGATCGACTCGATGTTCGCCGGCTTCGCGAGATAGTTGTCGGCGCCCTCCTTCACGGCCTGCACGGCGGTCGCGATGCTCGCGTAGCCGGTCAGCACGAGGATCCGCGCGTCGGGCTGCAGGTCGCACAGCGGCGCGATCAGGCTCAGGCCCGAATCCTCGCCGAGATGCAGGTCGACGGTGATGAACTGGAACTTGCCGCCGGCCGCGAGCCGCAGCGCCGCCTCCTTGTCGTGCGCCTGCTGGACCGCATAGCCGCGGCGCTCGAGGCCGCGCGCGAGGGTGCCCGCGAACACCTCGTTGTCGTCGATCACCAGGAAATTGTTCTCGCTCATGTGGTTTCTCCGTCTACGTGTTGGTTGAGGCGGCCGGCGCCGCGATGCGCGCCACCGGCAGGCGCAGCACCGCGCGCGTGCCGCGGCCCGGCGAGCCGGCCGGGCGGCTGTCCGGCGTGGCTGCCGCCCGTTCGGTCGTGCGCTGGCCCGACGCGGCAGCGGCGTGACCATTCGCGCCGCCTGCGGCGCGCCCGTTGCCGCCCGCCGCGCGCGGCGTGACATCGGACAGCTCGATTTCGCCGCCCAGGCGCACGGCCGCGCTGAACGCGAGGTACAGGCCGACTCCGTGTCCGCCCTGCGTGCTGTCGACCGGCATCGCGCCGAGCGATTGGCGCAACGCGGCCGGAATGCCCGGGCCGTCGTCGCGTACTTCGAATTCGATCTGGTCGGCCGCCCGCTCGTTGTGCGCGAGCTTCGCGGCCAGCGTCACGCGATGCGGGCTCGCCCGCGCGGCGTTGTCCAGCAGGATCGTCAGGATCTGGCCGGCCGCGACCGTGTCGTCGAGCGCGACGCCCGACGGGCGCGCGCCCAGCAGTTCGAACTGCACGTGCGGATGCCGCAGGCGCCAGTGCTCGACGAAGGTATCGAGCCAGTCGTCCACCGGCTGGCGGCTCGCCGGCGCGCTCGCGCGGCTGCGCAGGCGCGCGAGCGCCGACGTGCAGAGTGTCATCTGCTCTTCCAGCACCTTCAGGTCGGCCTCGTAGCGTGCCAGCCCCGGATCGGCGCGTGCCGCGTCGCGCAGTTCCTCCGCGAGCATCGCGATCGTCGACAGCGGCGTACCCATCTCGTGGGCGACAGTTGCGGCCTGCACGCCGAGCGCGACCGCGCGCTCGTCGCGCAGCAGGTGCGCCTGCGCTTCGCCGAGCGCCGAATCGCGCTGGCGCAGCGCGTTCGACATGCGCGCGACGAACCACGCGATCAGCCCGACGCTGACCATGAAGTTCACCCACATCCCGGTGCGGTAGTAGTCGAACAGGTTCGCCGGGTTATCCATGTTGAGCGGCACCGAATCGAAGCCGAGCGCCGCGTAGCACGCGACCGCGAACGCCGCGAGCCAGATCATCAGGTGCCACGGCAGCACGGCCGCCGCGATCGCGAGCGACGGCAGATACAGCGACACGAACGGGTTGGTCGTGCCGCCCGACAGGAACAGCAGCGCCGACAGCGCACCGAGGTCGACCCACAGCTGGCCGAGCAGCTCGAAATCGGTCTCGGGCCGCGCGCGCAGCACGCGCACCCAGGTCAGCGCGTTGAAAACGATTTCGAGCGCGATGACCATCAGCATCGCCGGCAACGGCAGGTGCACGCCGAAATAGGTCTGCACGACGCCGATCGTCGCGAGCTGGCCGATGATCGCGAGATTGCGCAGCCAGAACAGGTGACTGAGGTTGACGCGCCCGGTGGTGGTGATTCGTTGCATCCGAGCAGTTTACCCGTTTAGCGTGCGGCGCCTCTACCGGGGGCCGGATCGTGGCGGACGAATACACACAGGAACGCATCAAGGCACGGCCCGACAAGCCGGCGCCTCGGCCGGTCGCACGCGCCTGCGCCGTCAGCCGGCCGCACCGGCCATGCGCTGGGCGATTTCGTCGGCGAGGCACTCGGGGCACCGGCAGCGCGTGCCGGCCGCCGGCGGCGCGCCGCCGGGCACGACCGGCATCGACGCGCACCAGCAGTCGAACGGCTGGGTACCGGCGCCGCAGTCGAAGCCGCGCCCGCAGTGCGGGCAGCGCGCGCGGCGCGGGGTCGAACGAGTGTCGACGGCGGAATCGGTCATGGCGAAGGCGCGGTAACGGGCATGAACGTCACCCTACGCGTCAAGCATAGCGCGGCGAACGGATTTTGCACGTCGGCCGATCGGCCGATGCGTCCCGCAAAACACGTCCGGGCACACGCGCCGCCCGCCCCGCCTGCGGCGCCGTCGCGGGGCTCGGCGCCACGGCCGGCGGGCCGCCGCGTATGGGCCGGGGCCCGCGGCACCCACCGTCCGGCCAGCCCAAAAACCCGATGCTGCGCTGCGCCACTCCTGTACAATTCGCCCTGTTTCAACCGTTCCCAGCCAGAGCTGCCGCCATGTCCGAGCCCATCGACCTCTCGCAGATCGCCCCCACGCTGAAAGCAGAAATCCTCGCGGAAGCGCTGCCGTACATCCGTCGCTATCACGGCAAGACCGTGGTCATCAAATACGGCGGCAATGCGATGACGGAAGAGCGGCTCAAGCAAGGCTTCGCACGCGACGTGATCCTGCTGAAACTGGTCGGCATCAATCCGGTGATCGTCCACGGCGGCGGTCCGCAGATCGATCAGGCACTGAAGAAGATCGGCAAGGCCGGCACCTTCATCCAGGGCATGCGCGTCACCGACGAAGAGACGATGGAAGTCGTCGAATGGGTGCTGGGCGGCGAAGTGCAGCAGGACATCGTGACGCTGATCAACCACTTCGGCGGCCACGCGGTGGGCCTGACGGGCAAGGACGGCGGCCTGATCCACGCGCGCAAGCTGCTGATGCCGGACCGCGACAACCCGGGCCAGTACATCGACATCGGCCAGGTCGGCGAAGTCGAGGCGATCAATCCGGCCGTCGTGAAGGCGCTGCAGGACGACGCGTTCATCCCGGTGATCTCGCCGATCGGCTTCGGTGAGGACGGCCTGTCGTACAACATCAATGCCGACCTCGTCGCCGGCAAGCTCGCGACCGTGCTGAACGCCGAGAAGCTGCTGATGATGACCAACATCCCCGGCGTGATGGACAAGGACGGCAACCTGCTGACCGACCTGTCGGCACGCGAGATCGACGCGCTGTTCGAGGACGGCACGATTTCGGGCGGCATGCTGCCGAAGATCTCGTCGGCGCTCGACGCCGCGAAGAGCGGCGTGAAGTCGGTGCACATCGTCGACGGCCGGATCGAGCACTCGGTGCTGCTGGAAATCCTGACCGAGCAGCCGTTCGGCACGATGATCCGCTCGCATTGAGCGCACGCCGCCTCCCCAAGCGTTCCGACCTGCCGGCGTCGCTGCGACGCCGGCGCATCTCCCGCAGCCGGCCGCGTGCCGGCGCGCCAGTCTGGCTGTTCGATCTCGACAACACGCTGCACCACGCATCGCACGCGATCTTTCCGGAGATCAACCGCGCGATGACGCAGTACATCATCGACACGCTCCACGTCGGGCGTGTCGAGGCCGACCGGCTGCGCACCGGCTACACGCAGCGCTACGGCGCCGCGCTTCTCGGCCTCACGCGCCATCATCCGATCGATCCGCACGACTTCCTGCGGGTTGTCCACACGTTTGCCGACCTGCCCGCGATGCTGCACGCCGAGCGCGGCCTCGCGCGCATCATCGCCGCGCTGCCGGGTCGCAAGTTCGTGCTGACCAACGCGCCGGAGAACTACGCGCGTGCGGTACTGCGCGAGCTGCGCATCGAGCGGCTGTTCGAGCGCGTGATCGCGATCGAGCACATGCGCGACCGGCGCGCCTGGCGCGCGAAGCCCGACCACACGATGCTGCGCCGGGCCTTGCGTGCCGCGCACGCGCGGCTGGCCGACGCGATCCTCGTCGAAGATACCCGCAGCCATCTGAAACGCTACAAGCGGCTCGGCATCGGTACCGTATGGATCACCGGCCACCTGCCGGGCCATCTGCCGAGCATCGGCCGTCCACATTATGTCGACCAGCGCATTCGTTCGTTAAAATCGCTCCGACTGGGCACACGATCGGGGCGACAGAAATGCAGCCGACTTACCCGCAGGACCAAGCCGTAAAGGAAGACCAGGCCACGCCGTCCCGCCCGCGCCCAAAGCCGGGCGAGCGGCGCGTGATGATCCTGCAGACGCTCGCCGCAATGCTCGAGGTGCCGAAGCCCGAGAAAATCACGACCGCCGCGCTCGCGGCCCGGCTCGACGTGTCGGAAGCCGCGCTCTACCGGCATTTCGCCAGCAAGGCGAAGATGTACGAAGGGCTGATCGAGTTCATCGAGCAGGCGCTGTTCGGACTCGTCAACCAGATCGTCGCGAAGGAGCCGAACGGCGTGCTGCAGGCACGCACGATCGCGCTGACGATGCTCAATTTCACCGCGAAGAACCCCGGGATGACGCGCGTGCTGACCGGCGAGGCCCTGATCGGCGAGGACGAGCGCCTCACCGAACGCGTGAATCAGTTGCTCGACCGGATCGAGGCGACCGTCAAGCAATGCCTGAGGGTCGCGCGCACGGAGGCCAACGCGCCGCAGGACGGCGCCGCACCGTTCACGTTGCCGGCTGACTATGATCCCGCGGCCCGCGCGAGCCTGCTCGTCAGCTACGTGATCGGGCGCTGGCATCGTTTCGCGAAGAGCGGATTCAAGCAGGCGCCGGGTGAACAGGCCGATGCGCATCTGCTGCTGATTCTGCAGTGAACGCGTGACACGGATTCCGGCACGACACTGAAGCGCCCGGGCAAGCAGCGGCTTTCACAGCCCCCGAATTACCACTCGGTCACGCGCCGGTGGTCGGTCAGGCGAACCGACGTCTGCGCCGCATTGCTTTGTACCGCCGCCGGTATTGGCTTGCTCGCTTCCCGGTGCTTCAGCTCGACCTGCAACGCGCGCAGCGCGTCGCCACACGGCCAGTCGGCGCCGCATCGGTCCGGCGCTCCCGGTACGGATGGCTCTGCCGGCGCCGCTCGGGGAGGCTGGGCCGGCACGCGACGCAACGTGGCTTTCGCGGATATCGACCGCCCCGTCCCGCGTTCGCGGGCGCGCACGCCCGTCCTGTCGGGCCGCCGAAGTGGCGTCGGCTGCAATGCCGATGCCGGATGCCCGCTCGCCACGCGGACTGGATCGGGTAACGCATCCGCCTGGCTGGCCGTCGGCGCAGAGGGTGGCACCAAAGCCAGCGCTGAATCCGAAACCGGCGTTGCAGGCGGCACCGGCACCGCCTCGTGGGCCGCCGCAACAACCGACGCGGACGCCTGTTTGCCCGCGGGCAGGCCGCCCCGCGCCGGATGGCCCAACTCCGCGCCGCAGACTGCCATCATCCCGCCGAGCAACGCCATTAACGCTGCACCGAGCAATGCACCGCCGATCGCGGACAAGACGAGGCGACCGCGGCCGCGACCGCGCTGTAGCGGCTGGCGGCTCCATGCCAGATTGTCGTGCCCGAAATCGGCCGCGCACACGTCGGCGGCGATAACAGAACGACGGCTCGACAGATAGACCGCCCCCGACGACGAGCGCGCGAAGCGATCGGTGACGCCGTGCCGAACGCCATAAGGACCGGGCAGGTAGGAAGCCGCTCTTGGCGGCGGCACTTCAAACCAGTTCTCGATCGATCCAGGATTCATGATTTCCCCTCGTTGCGCGGCCGGTGCCGGACACCGCGCGATACGTCATCCCTCACGCAACCATTGCACGAGCATGCCCGCCGATGCGTAGCCCCGCAGCGTCGCGGCATAGCCATCGAATCGGTACGCCACCTCGTTGACGCGATTGTTGTAGTCGTCGTTCTCGGCAATCAGCACGTCCAGCAGCGAGCGGCGCCCGAGGTGATACCACTGGTCGAAGAACGCGCTGCGCACGCGCGCCGACTCGACCGACAAGTCGCGATACTGATCCGCCCGCTCCCCGAACGCCTGCGCATCCTCCTCCGCGCTGCGCACCTGATATTCGAGATCCAGACGCATCTGTTCGACTTGACTCCAGCTCGCCGACGCACGGAACGTCGCCGCGTCCGTCGCCGCAGTCGCCGAGCCGCCGGTGAACGCATTCCACGTCAACGTGAGCATCGTCTGCCACGGCATGCGGCGTCCGATGGCATCCTGGCCGGTATTCGTGCTGACGACCCAGTTCAATTGCGGCCTGGACGCCGCGCGCACCGCATCGCGGTTCAGTTCGGCCGCACTCGCTTCGGCGCGTGCCTGTCGCAGGCGCGGGTTTTCATCGAGCGCGGACATCAGCCGGTCGAGATTGCCAGGATGCAGCGGCCAGTGCGAGTCCGTCAGCATGAGCGTCGGCACCGGCCGCTCGCCCACCAGCTTGCGAAGATTCAGCTCGACCGTTCGGTATTTCGCCAGCGCCGCATCGCGACTCGCCTCGGCCTGCAGCAAACGGGCCTTCGCCTGGGTAAGCTCGCTGCCGCGACCGCGATCGATCGCGACGATCTCCTCGAGCATCCGCACGAGACGCGCCATCCGGTCGACGAAGCGCTGACTCAACGTGGCGATGTTGCGCTGCTTCGACAGCTCGACGAGGGTAGCCGTGACCTGATAGGCGGAATCTTCCATCTGCGCAACGTAGCGCTCCTGACCCGCGCTCGCGAGGTCCTGCCGGCTGCCGATCGTTTTCTCGGTGCGGCCCCAGTCGAACAGCGTCGTCGTCAGGTTCACGTTCAGCGCGTTGCCTGGATCGTATGCGCTGCCGGCATTCGAGCCGAACTGCGCGGCGCGCGTCTGGGCGTTCAACTGCAATTGCGGCCAACGCGCGCCTTTCGCCTGATCGACATCCGACTGCGCCGCCTGGTACTCCGCGTAAAGGCGCCGCACCTGCGGACTGACGTCGACGGCCGCTTCCGCCGCGGCATACAGCATCTGCCGCAATTCACGCTCGGTCATCGCACGCCCCGCGGCAGGTGCCGACGCGGAATCATCGCGCGTCGGCGCGGATGCGCCCGTCGGTCCATCGGAGCCGGCGGCAGTAGCCTGCGCGTCAGTCGATGTCGACGCCATCGCAACACGTGGCGGCACGATATTGGCGGCGTGCGCAGTCCCGGCCAATTGCCACATCGACAAGACAAGCAATACCGCCGACGCGGCGACACGAAGCCCCGCGCGAAATTCGCGCGCATCGACGCACGCGCCGTTGATTCGAAATCCGCTCATGCTCAACGCTCCCTGAAGGCCTCGCGGGCCTTGAAGATCGGCTTGAGCAGGTAATCGAGCACCGTCTTCTCGCCGGTGCGGATATCGACCGTTGCCTGCATGCCCGGCAATACCGGCAGACGCTTGCCGGCCGCGGCGAGCGCGTCCGAGTCCGTCTCGACCATGAGCCGGTAATAGTTCGCGTCGGGACGCCCCATCGCGGCCTTCTGATCATCCTTCAACGTGTCCGGGCCGAGGCTGACAACGTGCCCGTGCAATCCGCCGTAGATCGAGAAGTCGTACGCGCTCAGCTTCACGAGCACCGGCAACCCCGGCCGCAGGAACGCGACGTCGGATGGCTTGATCCGCGCTTCGACCAGTACGCGGCCGTCGAGCGGCGCAATCTCCATGATGTGTTCGCCCGACTGCACGACGCCACCCGGCGTGCGGATGCGGATGTTCTTCACCACGCCGCGCATCGGCGCGACGACATCGGTGCGCGCCAGCACGTCCGCGCGCCCGGCCAGCACTTCGTTGGTTTGCGCGAGCTCCTGTTCGAGCCGCGACAGCTCGGTACTGGCCTCCGCGGTGAAACGGCTCCGGCGCTCGGCGATCTGCGCGGCGATGTCCGTCGACTGACGCCGCATGCGCAGGATCTCGACTTCCGAGACCAGCCCCTTCGCCGCGAGCGGCTCCGACATCGCGATCTCGCGCCGGACCAGCGCCTGACTCTTCTCCAGCGCGGTGACCTGCTCGTCGAGCGCGCGGCGGCGGGCACGGTATGTTGCGGTGGCCTGCGCGACGAGGCCGGATTCGCGCTTCACGTCTTCCGGAAAGTCCAGCGGCACTCCATAGGCTTCGGCACGCGCGCGTGACACGCTCGCCTTGAGCTCCAGCGCCTTGGTCAACACTTCGCGATAGCTCGATTGCGCGCGTGCCGGATCGATCTTCGCGAGCAACTGCCCTTTTTCGACCACCTCGCCCTCGCGCACCGCCACGCTCTGGACGATGCCGCCCTCGAGACTCTGAATCAATTGTTCGCGGCTCGGCGATACGACCGTCGCTTCGCTGCGCGTGACCTCCTCGACGCGAGCGAAGTGCGCCCACACCAGACCGGCGCCGAGCACGATTGCGATCAGATAGAGAATCAGCTGTGCACCCGCGGACGAGCGCACGAGCAGCGCCTCGCGAATGTCGCTCATGTAGGCGGCATCGCCGGCTCGCAGGCGCGGCGCCGTTCCGCGGCCCGGCATCGATCGAATGCGCCGCATCATGATGCCTCCGCAGCCGACGACACCACGCCGCCGTTCGATTCCGCTGGCGACGCACCGGGTTGCACGCCGCGCTCGACCACGCGGATTTTCGGCGCACGGTTTCGCTGCGCCTCGGGCTGCGGGGGAGGCTCATCCGCCTCGGGTTGGCCCGACAGTGCCGCCAGCACACGCGCCTTTTCCCCATCCATCACGATCTTGCCTTGATCGACGATCACGATCCGGTCGACGAGCGCCAACAGCGACGTGCGATGCGTCACCACGACCAGCGTCTGGTCGGAGGTCGCATGCTTCAAATGCTCGATGAACTGCGACTCCGTCTGGGAGTCCATCGCGCTCGTCGGCTCGTCGAGCAACAATGTTCGCGGACGCGCGATCAGGCTGCGCGCCAGCGCGACGAGCTGGCGCTGCCCGCCCGACAGATCACGGCCGTTTTCGCCGACCTGAAGATTCGCGCCGAGCGGATGCCGGGCGACCAGCGCATCGAGCCCCGTCAGTTTGAGCACGCGCAGCAGTTCCGTGGCCGGCACGTCGGGACGGCCGATCGTCACGTTCTCGCGCAGCGAACCGTAAAACAGCCGGCTGTCCTGGCCGACGTAGCCGAAGGTTCGGCGCCAGTCGGCCGGGGCGATCTGGGCGGCGTCGAGCCCATCGGCGAGCAGCTTGCCCTCCGTCGGCTGATAAAGCCGCGCAATCAAGCGCAGCAGCGTCGATTTCCCGCTGCCGACCCGGCCGAGTATCGCGACGCGCTCGCCGGGCCGGATCTCCACCGATATCTGATCCAGCGCGGGCGCGTTTTGCTGCAGGCCGGCCGACGGATACTGGAACGACACACCGTCGAGCTTCACATGGCCGCTGAGCGGCGGCTGCGCCAGATAATCCTGCCCTGGCTCGTGCTCGACCGGCATCGCCATCAGTTCGTTGAGCGAATGCATTGCGCTCTTCGCCTGCTGAAACCGCAGCGCAAGCCCCATGACCTGCCCGAGCGGTGCCGTCACACGGCCGGCCAGCATCACGGAGCCGATCAGCGCGCCCTGGGTGAGCTTGCCTTCGCCGATCAGGTACACGCCGACGATCACGATCGCGACGGTCTGCATCTGCTGCAGGAACGACACACAACTGGTCGCCATGCTGGACAACTCGCGCGACTGCATCGACGAGGCCGCCGTCTTCGCACTGAACGCGTCCCAGCGGTGGCGCATCGCGCCTTCGCCGCCGACTGCCTTCAGCGTCTCGAGCCCGTCGATCGACTCGATCAGCACGCCCTGCTTCAACGACGCCTCACGCAGGTTTTCGCGCATCGCACGCGCGAGGGGCCATTGCACGATCGTGCCGAGGCCGACGATCAGCGGGATCATCATGAGCGGAATCCAGCCGAGCGGGCCGCCGACCGCGAACACCACGCCAACGAACAAAAAGACGAACGGCAGATCGGATACTGCCGACAGCGTCGCCGATGTCGCGAAGTCCCGCACCGATTCGAACTCGCGCAACCGGTGCGCGAAGGAGCCGGCCGACGCCGGCCGGTGCTCCATCCGGATCGCCAGCGCCTGCCGAAACAGCAGGGTGCCGAGCACCAGATCGGCCTTCTTGCCCGCGGTATCGAGCACATGGGCACGCACGTGCCGCGACACCGCTTCCATCAGCATTGCGAGCGCGACGCCGATCGCGAGCGACCAGAGCGTCACATACGCCTGGTTCGGAACGACACGGTCGTAGACGTTCATCGTAAAGAACACGCTGGCGAGGCCCAGCACGTTGATCAGAAACGCGCCGACCGCCGCGCTCGCGTAATAGCTGCGATAGCGCCACAGCGTTCGCAGCAACCAGTGCCCGGCCGGTTCGGTCGGCAGGTCGTCCGGACGCGCGTCGACCTTCGCCGCCGGCTTCACGAGCATCGCGTAGCCGGCGTAGGTCTCGCCCAGTTCCGCGGCGGTGCATTCGACCGGCCCATCGCCGAGTTCAGGCAGCACAGCGCGATAACGGATGCGTGCGTCCTGCTCCGCCGAATCGTCAATGCGCCAGCCGAGCAGCACGCATGCGCTACCGTTCCGGCGCAACAGCACGGCCGGCAACAGATGTTCGGGTAACTGCGTCAGCGGGCGCTCCACCAGCTTCGCCGCAAGACCGGCCTGCGTCAGCGCCTCGATCGCCTGCGATGGTGTCAGCCGGCCGTATTTGGCAAGACCGGAAACGAGGACTGCATGGCTTCTGCCCAAACCGTAGTGCGTGCAAAGCCATGCGACTGAATCGAGCAGGCTGTCGTGGGTGAGGGTGTCCGGAAGATTCGGCGCGTTACCGCCACCGGTCTCGGGAGGTCGGGCATTCATATCGAAATCGCTATCTGGCCACTGGAATTCACGGAACCCTGGCGCGCTCCAGGACGCGGCTGTTTCGCACGAGCGACAGGGTCGGCGCATACACCGATGCGGCTGAGTCTCCCGTCGCATGACGGGACGAGACGGCTATCGCAGGACGCCAATGGAACCGCGACAGGAAAGCAACAACTTTACGAAATGTGCCTACGCGCAAAAATGGGACGAGTCCCAAAAGGAATCCAGAACCATTGGGACAAGTTTGAATGGAGGTCTTTGAATACGCAGACATGCGCAGCCCGCAACTCGCTGCGGGCTACGCATGAAGAAACAACGGAAAGAACCCAACCGCTGGCCTCAGCACAGCGGGAACGACACGGGCCGGGACCGCGTCTCGACTCGACGCGATTCCGGCCCGCGCGCGGATTAGACCAGTTGGGTCGATACGGACGATTGCACGAGCAGTTCGACGTGCAGCGCCGCGTTCTCGTATACGCGGTACGCCTGGCCCTCGACTGCGATCAGGCCCTGGTCCGTCCATTGGCCGCGCCAGAGGTCCAGCCCGTCCATGCCAGACAACTCGACCCGATCGCCGGCGTTGCCGTTCACCATCAATTGCGTGTGGCCATCGGTTCGGAACACGTTCTCGTGGCCGAGTTCCAGCACGTCACGCATCGACAGCTTCAGCGTGTTGTTGCCCGCACCGGTGATGTCGATGACCTCGATCGACGAAATCTTGTCGTGGCCGCCGACGTTCAACAGTTTCGACACATCCAGCGTCTGACCGGCACCCATGAGTTTCAGCGTATCGATGCCCGCACCACCATGCAGACCGGCATGCTGGTTTATGAAGTACGCCACGTTGTCGAGCTGGAATTCCGTACCGTGAGCCGAGCCGAAATACTCGGCATCCGCGTACGTCAGCACGTGCTGCACGTCGGCCGGAGGAACGAGTTCGGTGACCGTTTCCCAGGTCGATTTGGCGAAACTGCCACCGGAAAAACCGACGTTGTCGATCCAGAGCGCATTCAAGCCACCTATTGCCCCATTGTTCGCATACCATCCGATGCCGAAAGACGAGAACTGCAAATTGTCCGGCAGGACCACCTCATACGTATGAATCTCGCCGTTCGGCGTTCTCCCGTTGATCCACAGATCCTGTCGATGAATCTCCTTGCCCGCGTCGTCGTAGAAATACGCGGTCATATGCTCATAACTCGCCACGACGCTGATGCCGAGATCAATCGTCAATGCGTGCGCATGCGCCCCGTTGTTCAGGTAAAACTTCGGCATCTCGCTGAGGTTGATCAGCAACCCCGTCTCCCCGCTTTCCGGCACGATCTTCTTTTCCCCCAGCCCGAAACCGCCGCCGCCGCCAGTACGAATACCCTGCTCGACGCCCGGCTTACCGTTGACCGACACCGGCTTACCGAGCACGGCGGTAAACGTGCCAAAGTCGATCGGCATGCTTCCGTTGAAGTCTTGCGGCTTTTTATCGTTGAAGTCGACATTCACCGCGTGCGACAACGGCGAAAAGTCTCCCCCCGCAAATCCAATATTGTCGACCCAGAGCGCATTCAGGCCACCCAGTGCTCCAGTGCCCGAATACCATCCGATGCTGAAAGCCGAGAACTGCAGGTTATCCGGCAAGACGACCTGATACGTATGAATCTCGCCGTTCGGCGTTGTCCCGTGGACCCTCAGGTCCTCCCGATAAATCAACTTGCCGGCGTCGTCATAGAAATAGGCCGTCATATGCTCATAGCTCGCCGTGACGCTGATGCCGAGATCGACCGTCAATGCACGCGCGTGCGCGCCGTTGTTCAGGTAAAACTTCGGCATCCCGCTGAGGTTGATCAGCAACCCCGTCTCCCCGCTTTCCGGCACGATCTTCTTGTACCCCAGCCCGAAGCCACCGCCGCCGCCAGTACGAATACCCTGCTCGACACCCGGCTTACCGTTGACCGGCACCGGCTTCGCGAGCACCGCTGTAAACAAGCCGAAGTCGATCGGCATGCTGCCGTTGAAGTCCTGTGTTTTGCGATCGTTGAAATCCACGGTCTGATATTCGATGCCCGCATCGGTACCCGTTCCCGGGTTCACTTTCTCGACAAATCTTGTCACCAGATAGTCAGAAATGTTCCCGCTCCGATCCACCAGCGCGATACCATAGCTCGCGTGCTCGTCCATCGTCGCCGCGATGCCCGCCGGGATCGTCACTTTCACCCGGCCGGCCGCGATATCGGCCGCCGTCAGGTTGTACGAGATGCGCTGATCGCCGATCATCACGTTGATCGCGTCCCCGACCACCATGTCCTTGCCGGCGAACGAGACGTCGATCACATCGCCCGAGCGTACCGCCTTCAGCACCGGATCGGGTGACGTCGTGTCCAGTTCGACGTCGTACACCTTCACCTCGCCCGCCGCGCCGGCGCCGTTCACCACGCGCGTCTGGATCGTCCAGTTGCCGCCGTGCTCGTTCAGGTCGGTCACCATCCAGGTGCCGTCCGCGTTCATCAGCGCGTCCAGCCACGTCCGTCCGCCGTCCGTCGACACCTGCACCTTCTCGCCCGCCGCCAGCGCACCAATCAGGTGACCGTTCAGCAAGCGCCCGCCCGTGCCGTCGTTCGTCAGACGGTCGAAATTCAAATTCCCGCTGTCGTGCCCCATGTCGTCGAGCACCGCCTTCGCCAGCGGCACCGGCGGCGTCACCGGCCCCACCGTCACGTCGAAGCCGTCCGAGCGCGCGCTCGTATTGCCCGCCGGGTCCGTCGCCGTTACCGTCAGTGCATGCGTGCCGTTCGACAGGGGCGACGTCAGCTGAAAGGTCCACGTTCCGTCGATATTCGTCTGCGTCGTGCCCAGCAGCGTCGTGCCGTCGTAGATCGCCACCGTCGAATACGCTTCTGCGTGACCCGACAGCGTCGGCTGCGCACCCTCCGTCGCCGCTTCGATCTTCGGCTGCGACGGCGGTGTCACGTCAACCTGGATGCCGTACGACGTCGACGGCACGCTCATGCCGACGTCGTTGCTCGCGCGCGCCGTCAGGCGATACTCGCCGTCGTTCAACGGCTGCGTGAGCGCGACACTCCATGTCCCGTTTGCACCGACCACCACGCTTCCAACCTCGATGCCATCCACCAGAAGATGGATCGTCGAACCAGGATCGCCGCGACCGCTCACCGTCGGCTTCGAGTCGTTGGTCAGGCCGCCGTTTTGAATCACGCCGGTGTGCGGCGGTACGTTGTCGGTGACTGCTTCGATTGTCGGACGCGACGGACGCGTCGTTGCTTTCTGCTCTGCCATTTTTACCTTCTAGTATCAGTCCAGGATGCCCCGGAGCCATCCGGACATGTCAATCCGCGCTCCGCGGCGACCGTCATTGGTGACCGCGGAGTCGTCAATCACGTTCGTTACGCCTTCTCGAGTTCGATTTCGACTCGTCGGTTCTGCGCGCGCCCTTCGGCCGTCGCGTTGCTGGCGACCGGCTCTGCCGCGCCCTTGCCGACGGTCGTAAAGTGTTCCGCGTGCAGCCCGCCCGTGCGCAGGTACGTGGCCACCGCGCGCGCGCGCGCCTCGGACAGTCGAACGTTATGTGCATGCGCACCCTGCGAATCGGTGTAGCCCGTGACCGTCACACGGCGAAATCGGGCCTCGCGATTCACGTCCAGAAAGCGATCGAGTTCCTGGCGGGCGCTCGGCGTCAGCGCCGCGCTGTCGAACGCGAAGTTCGCGCTGCCCTGCAGCAGCACGTGACGCTGCGCGACGGGCTCGGCCGCCGGCTGCGCCTGCACGACCGGTTGCGCTTGCGCGACGACAGGAGGTGCGACACTCGCCTGAGGCGGCACGCCGCACATGAACGTCAATTCGCGCGGATCGCCCATCGCGGCGCCGCCACGAACGCGATCGACGGCCTGCAGCGGCGTAACCGGCTTGCCGGCACAGACTTTCTGCGCAGCCGCTTCACACGAGCGCGTGCTGGATACCAGCCCCTCACACGTCACGCGAAACACGGGCCCGGGTTGATCGGTGGCTTTGATCGCCCGAACGGTATACGTCGGGCCGGATTGCGTCGCGCATGCGCTCAGCAGAACTACGAATGCGCCGAGCAGGCCCCGGCGAACAAAATGTTGTGGTGTTTTCATGATGGTTCAGTCCGTTCGACGCGGACTCATGGAAATTGATCGGTGGAAATGGAGTCGCTTGCGCGTGGTGTGATGCGTGGCGTGGCGGGCGACAAGTGCCCGCCTGCCACGCATCAGGTGACGACGCGGGCCGAACGGCCCGCGTCAACCGCCTTACCACTGATACGACGCGCCCACACCGTAGGTATTGCCGCCGCTGCTGAGGCCGACGCCGGCGCGCATCTTCAGGTTCTCCGTGATGCGCGCTTCACCGCCCAGCGCGACTGCCTGATAGCCCTTGTACGAGCCGCCACCGATACCGAACGACAGCGTCTTGCCCGGATCGACACCCGGAATCATCGTCAGCGCCGTGGCCGCCGCGATACCGGAATAGGCATTACGCGAGATGTCGTTGATCTGGCCTTGCATACCGCCGAGTGCACGGTCGAACTGCCCCTTGCTGACGGCGTCCGTGGCCTTCACCCCGTCCGCGACGTTGACGATCCGGCGCTCGTGGCCGTCAGAGCCGACCGACACGGTGTTGGCCTCGGTCGCCTGCGAGCCCTGGCCCAGCGCAACCGAGTTGTCCGCACCGGACGACACCGACGCACCCTGGCCAAGCGCCGTGCCGTTGTCGGCCGACACCTTCGAACCGGCACCGATTGCCGCGGCGTTGTTCTTGCCATCGACGATCTGCGAGCTGGAGCCGACAGCGATGTTGCCGTTGCCGTTGCCCGGTTTCGCGGCGACGATCTCGGCACTGTCCTTGCCGCTACCGCCCGTTCCACCGATCAGGTTGCTGCCGGACCCACCGTCGTTACCGCTGTTGTTGCCGCCAGGTGTGGTCATAGTGTTCAGACGTTCGTCGATATTGCTGACACGCCCTTCCAGCTTCGAGAACTGACCGTAGTTCACGGCGTCGTACTGGCTCTTGCCGTCCGCGACGTTCGTCAGCACCACCGGTCCCGTCGACAAGCCGTTGCCCAGCGTCACCGTGTTGAAATTCACGGTGCCGTCGCCGTTCTTGTCGTAAGCGACAGCGCCGACCAATTTCGTGGCCTCACCAAGGTTGTCCTGGATCTGCGTGACCCGGTTGTCGATGTTCGTCAGTGCGTCGCCTGCGTTGTGGAAGGTGTTGCCCCCCACGTCGTAGGTCGGCGCGACGACCTTGCCGGTTTCCTCGTCGATCTTCGCACCGCCGCCGAGCGCATCGGTCACGCCACTCAACTGGCTGACGTTCACCGCATCCGTCGCAGCCTTGCCGGCCGCCACGTTGTGCAGGGCGACCGGAGTAGCCGCGCCGACACCGCCGAGCGTCACCGAACCGTAGTTCGTCGTACCGCCGCGTTCTTGTCGTAGACGACTGCCGACTGCAGCTTGCCGTCTTCACCGACCAGGCCGGCCGAGCGCAGTTGTCGCACGTTGACCGCATCGGTCTCGTCGACACCGTCCGCGACGTTCTTCAGCATGACGGGCGCCGCGCCTGCGCCACCGAACGTGACAGCGGCATGCGTTGCGTCGTCGTACTGAACCGCATTCGCGACACCCTTCTCCAGCGTGTCGATCTGCTTCGTGTGCGTCGACACGCGCTCGTCGACGTGCTTGAACGCGTCCCCGACGTTGTCGTACGTGTTCGTCAAGCCATCCGCCGCAGTCAGTTCATACGTCGGCGCCGAGATGTCGCCGGTCACCGGGTCGAACTTCGCACCGCCGCCGAGACTATCCGCGATGCTCGACGCGAGGAAATTCACCTGACCGCCGTTGACAGCCTCGGTGCTGAACTCGGCAAGCGAGCCGTCCGCGACGTTACGAAGCACCGTGCCCTTCGCGCCAGCCAGCGTCACCGCTGCCTTGGTGGCGTCGTCATAGACGACCGCGTTCGGGTTCGTACCGTTGCCGGTGCCGCCCTCACGCTGCTCCAGCGCCTTGATGGCATCGCCGACCGACACATAATCCTTGCCGTCGACGTTGTAGACCGGCGAGGTAACCTTGCCGTCCGCATCGATGCCCGCACCACCGCCGATGATGTCGGTCACGCCCTTCAACTGCGACACGTTGACTGCATCGGTCGATACCTTGCCGGCAGCAACGTTATGCAGCGCGACGGGGACGCCGGCGTTCATGCCACCGAACGTCACCGAAGCGAAGTTCGTGGTGCCGTCGGTGTGCGTATCGTAGGTCACGGCTGCAAGCGCCTTGCCGTTCTCGCCGATCAGGCCCGACGACTTCAGTTGCGACACGTTCACCGCATCCATGTCGGCCGTACCAGCCTTCACGTTCGACAGCGTCGTGCCGGTCTGGCCGCCGGCCAGCGTCACCTTGTCCTTCGTCGTGCTGTCGTACACCACCGCCAGCGATTCGCCCGTCGTCTTGTCGATCACGCCGCCATCCGTCAGTGAGTCCTTCAGGTTGCCGAGGTTCTCGTTCGTCGCGAACAGTTGCGAGCCGTTCACTGCGTCCGTGCTCGTCGCCGACAGTGCACCGGCCTTCACGTTCGTCAGCGTCGTGCCGCCTTCGCCTGCCAACGTTGCCGACGTGAAGTTGGGCGTGCCGTCCTCGTTCTTGTCGTACGTCAGCGCAGCCGCCGCGTTGCCGTCCTTGTCGATCAGACCCGACGACTTCAGTTGCGACACGTTCACTGCGTCCGTGTCGGCCTTGCCTGCCGCAACGTTCGACAGCGTCGTACCGTTCTGGCCGGCCAGCGTCACCTTGTCCTTCGTCGCGCTGTCGTAAGACACGCCGTTCGGGTCGGAGCCGCCGTTCTTCGCCATCGCGTCCAGCGCGTCGCCGACGTTGTTGTACGTCGTGTCGCCAACCTTGTACGTCGGTGCCGTGATGT
>NZ_JBEPLG010000012.1:0-195916 GCF_040545115.1 Burkholderia sp. 567 | reverse complement strand
CGGTCGCTCACTCAAAGCTGACAGGAATATGAATCACTTCATAAACCTGACTTACTTTAGTGTGAGACTCTTGATACTTTCGCTATCTGATCCGAGGATCAGCTCGCTTCCATCAAGCGCCCACACTTATCGGCTGTTAATTTTTAAAGAGCATTTCTGCGAGAAACCTTCTGTTTCTCAGCAGCGCCGCGTTTTCAGCAGCAGAGAAGCGAGATTATGAACCGTCTTTCTTCGCTCGTCAACAACTTTCTGAACTGCTTCGTTGCGACGGCGGGGGTTCAACTTCGTGTGCGCCGGGGCTCCTGCAACCTCCCTCGACAGCACCGCTTCCCTTTCCTCCCGCGCCGTGTTTCCGTTAGCGCGAAAGAGGCGTGATTGTAGGCACCCTCCTCGAACCGCGCAAGGGGTTTCTCGAAAAAAATATAAGGCCCCGCACGCTACCGCGTGCGGGGCCTTATATGGACGCAACCGGGCAGTCAGACCACACGCACCTGACGCGCCACTATCTCCATATAGTGATCGAGGTTCGGCGTCACCTTGCGTTCTTCCTTCGCCGTATCGTCCCAGCGGCGCAGACGCAGCGCATCCTCCGCGAACGGGCGTTGCAGGAACGCCGCCGTCTCCTTCTCGCTGAAGACGCCGCCCTGCAGTGCGAGACTGCGCACCGAATCCGGCGACAGGCTCTCGAGGTAGCCGGCGTCCGTCCGGCACAGGCAACGCTTCGCGTCGACGTGCAGCCGGATCGGCTCCAGCACCGCGTCGTCGAACAGCGGCCGCAGGAACGGCAGCACGTAATACTGATGAAGATCGTCGATTCCGCGTGCGCTCGGCGTCTCGCCCTGGCGATTCAGCAGATGCCCGAGGTCGTGCAGGAATGCCGCCGCGACCAGCGCGTCGTCGGCGCCCGCCTCCTCCGCCAGCAAGCCGCTTTGCAACGCATGCTCCAGCTGCGTGACCGGTTCGCCGCTATAGGCGACATGGCCATGTTCGCGATACAGCCCGTGGATCTCTTCCACCGTCAGTGCCATCCGCTTACTCCCAAGGCAGCGAAAACGTCTTCAGGTTCGTGAAGCTCTTCATCGCTTCCTGAACGCCTTCCTTATAGCCAAGCCCCGAATCCTTGACGCCGCCGAACGGCGACAGCTCGATCCGATACCCCGGCACTTCCCAGACGTTCACCGTCCCGACATTCAGCTCGTTCACGAACCGCACGACCGCGGCCGTACTGTCCGTGCACACCCCCGACGACAACCCGAATGCCGTGCCGTTGCTGATCCGGATCGCATCGTCGATCGTGTCGAACGTCATGACGGGCGATACGGGGCCGAAAGTCTCCTCGCGCACGATCGTCATCGACGGATCGACGTTGTCGAGCACGGTCGGCGAATACAGCGCACCGCGCCGCACGTTGCCGGTCAGCAGGCGCGCACCCTGCGCGAGCGCCTCGCCGACCCGCGCCTCGAACAGCCGCGCCGCCGCGTCGTCGATCACCGTGCCCATTTCGTTCGCGGGATCGAACGGATCGCCGTAATTCCATGCGCGCGTCTTCTCGACGAGCAGCTCGCTGAACGCCGGCGCGATCGAGCGCTGCACCAGGATCCGCTTGACGGCCGTGCAGCGCTGCCCCGAATTCCGGTACGAACCGAGCACGGCCAGCGATGCCGCACGTTCCAGATCGGCGTCGTCGAGCACGATCAGCGGATCGTTGCCGCCCAGCTCCAGCACGATGCGCCGGTAGCCGGCCCGCGCGGCGATCGCCTTGCCGATCGACACGCCGCCCGTGAAGGTAATCAGCGACGCATGCGGATGCGTGACGAGTTCGTCCGCGATCTCGCGCGGGTCGCCGGTCAGCACCTGCAGCATCGGCTCGGGCAAGCCGGCCTCGTAGAGCAGGTCCGCCAGATAGAACGCCGACAGCGGCACCTTCTCCGACGGCTTCACGATCACGCGGTTGTTGGTCGCGATCGCCGGCGCGATCTTGTGCGCGACCTGATTCATCGGGTGATTGAACGGCGTGATCGCGACGATCACGCCGTCGAGCGGCTGCCGCTGCGAGAACACGCGTCGCGCCTTGCCGTGCGGTGTCAGGTCGCACGAGAAGCTCTGCGCGTCGTCGCGCAGCGCCTCGACCGACGCGAACTTCAGCACGTCGGCGACGCGGCCGATCTCGTAGCGGGAATCCCGTTTCGACAATCCCGATTCGAGCGTGATCAGGTCGGATGCCGCCTCGGTACGCTCGCGCAGCAGCGCGGCCGCACGTTCGAGAATCTGCGAACGCTCGTAACGCGTGAGCGCGGGCCGGTACGCCATCGCGTAGTCGAACGCGGCACGCACGTCGTCGACGCTCGCCAGCGGCGCCGTCCCGACACGCGTGCCGGTGTACGGATCGGTGACGTCGAACACACGATCGCGCGTCGCACGCGTGCCGCACCAGCGCAGCGCCTCGGCGCGAAACGCGGGGTGATCCTGGCGGGGATGAGCCATCATGACGCGACCCGGTTCAGCACGAAATCGAACACGTCGAAGTTGCGCGGCCGACGTGCGGGGTCGTCCCGCTCGATCCGACGGTTGAACAGCAACGGCACTTCCTGCTCGGACACGCCGCCATGCGAACGCAGCGGCACGGTCAGGCCGGACAGGTCGTGTTCGCGCTCGCGCGTGCCGAGCGTCATGTCGCGTCGCGCGATCACGACGAGATCGCCGATCCGGTCGGCCGGCAGTTCGAAGCGGGCGGCCGCTTCCGCGTTGTCGAGCACGAGCTCGACGCCGTCGATCCCGCCGACGCGCCACATCGCATCGGTGCGGTCGACATCCGGCGCCAGGTACACGGTCGCGAACGAGCCGAGTGCGCCGTGGTGCACGACGTACGGATCGGTGATCGGCAGGATCACGCGCGCGGCCCGCGCACCGAACCAGCCGTCGAACGCGTCCTGCAGATAGATCACGTTCGAGCGGCCCGTTGCCGGATCGTGCTTCGCGTTCATCCCGTGGTCGGCCGTGAGCCCGATCGCCCAGCCGAGCGCGTCGAGCAGCGCGAGATAGCCGTCCATCATTGCGTAGAACGCGTTCGCGCCCGCACTCCCCGGCTCGCACTTGTGCTGCACGTAGTCGGTGGTCGACAGGTACATCAGGTCGACCTGGCGCGTCTGCGCGAGCCGCACGCCGGCCGCGAACACGAATTCGGACAGCGCCGCGCTATAAACGTCGGGCGATGGGAGGCCAACCCAGTCGAGCACGTCGGCGATCCCGTTTTCCGCGAGATTCGCCTGCGCGGCCTTTTCCGCGGAAAAACAGATGCCGTTCATCTGCCAGCCGAGCAGCCGGCGCAGCTTGTCCTTCGCCGTGACGACGGCCACCCGCGCGCCGGCGTCGGACGCCGCCGCGAGCAACGTGCCGGCCCGCAGGTAGGCCGGGTCGTTCATCATCACTTCGGCGCCGCGCCCGCCGTCGGCGGCCGGATCCCAGAAGTAGTTGCCGCAGATCCCGTGGACCGACGGCGGCACGCCGCAGACGATCGACAGGTTGTTCGGGTTGGTGAAGGTCGGCACCACGCAGTCGGCGCGCCACGCGGTGCCTGCCGCGATCATCCGGCCGATGAACGGCGCGACGCCCGCCTCCACCGCACGCTCGAGATAGTCGTACTCGCAGCCGTCGACGCAGACCACGACGGTCGGTTCGACCGGCAGCCGGTAGCGCCGGCCGTTCACGTCGACGGAACGTCCCGCGAGATCCGTCGACATCTTGCCCGCGGCCGCTTGCTCGCCGGGCAGCCGCAACGCGAACGCGGCGTTCATGATGCCGCCCGCGTGCCGCGCGGCACGCGCGCGGCGATCAGCAGCAGCGCCGCGAGCGACGCCCCGAGCATCAACAGCGACAGCGCCGATGCCGGCAGGTAGTAACCCCGCTCCACCTGGCCGATCACGACGATCGGCACGGTCGCGAAACCCGGCGGGTAGACGGTCAGCGTCGCGCCGAGTTCGCCGAGCGACAGCGCGAAGCCGAGCGCGAGACTCGCACGCAGCGCCGGCACGAGCTGCGGCAGCAGCACGCGGCGCAGCACCATCGCGGGCGGCGCACCGAGGCTCGCCGCCGCTTCGCGCAGCACGGTCAGTTCCGGCCGCAGCGCGGCGGCCGCGCAGCGATAGCAGAACGGCAGAATCAGCGCGAGCTGCACGAGCACGACGATCGCCGCGGAGCTCGACAGGTCGAGCGGCTTCTGGTGATACGCGATCAGCACCGCGAGCCCGAGCACGACGCTCGGCACGCCGTTCGGCACCATCACGAGCGCATCGACGAGCGCGCCGAGGCCGCGCCGGTCGCGCCCTTCGAGCGCGAGCGCGAGCCACAGCCCGAGGATCGTGCCGAGCGCCGACACGCCGAAGCCGATTTCGAGGCTCGTCAGCAGCGCGTCGTATTCCGGCGACGCGAGCCGCTCGAACCAGCGCAGGCTGTAGCCGGCCGGCAGAATCGTGCCCGACCACTGCGTCGACACGCTCGACAGCGCGACGACCACGACCGGCAGCACGAACAGCCAGAAGCAGGCGAATGCGGCCAGCGCGAGCGCGGCGCGCGACGCATGCTTGAGCAGCGTGTCGCCCCAGCCGATCTGGTGGCGCGGCACGGCTGCCCCGATACGGAACTCAGCGGACATCGTTTCCTCCCGTCGCACGCCGGTTCACCCGGCGATAAACCGCATAGAGCGCCAGCGACAGCGCGAGCATCACGACCGCTCCGGCCGAGGCGGTCGGCAGGTCTAGGTCGACGGTCGCGCTGCTGTAGATCGCGACCGGCAGCGTCACGAGCCGCGCACTGCCGAGCACGAGCAGGATCCCGAACTCGTTCAGCGTCAGCAGGAAACACAGCACGGTGCCGGCGGCGATGCCCGGCCACGCGATCGGCAGCACGACGCGGCGCGCGAGCATCCAGCCGGACGCGCCGAGACTGCGCGCCGCTTCGATCAGGCGCAGGTCGAGCGTCGCGAACGACGCGAGCGTCGGCCGCACGACGAACGGCGTATAGAACACGGTCTGCGCGAGAATCACGCCGCCGATGCCGAACAGGAAGTCGAGCGGCGGGTTCTCGAGATGGAACAGGTGCTGCAGCGCGATGCTGATCGAGCCTTGCGAGCCGTACAGGAAGATCAGCGTGAACGCGACGAGGAACGACGGGAACGCGACGTACAGCTCCAGGAAGCGCGTGACGAGCGATGCGCCCGGGAACGGCCTGAAGAACAGCAGCGCGGCCAGCAGCACGCCGAGCACCGACGCGGTGCCGGCGCTCGCGAACAGCACGCCCACGCTCGTCAGCAGCACGCCGCGCGTATCGGGGTTGCCGAAGAACGTCCGGTACGCGGCGAAGCTCAGCCCGTGATCGCCGGACACGCTCAGCAGCACGAGCCGCACCAGCGGATAGATGACGAGCGGGCCGAGCACGACGAGCGCGAGCGCGGCGAGATGCAGGTCGCCCGCGCGCTTGCGGCGCCGCGCGGCGGCGGCATGCGCGGCGGCCGACGCGAGCGCCTGCGGCGGCAGGCCGGCTTCAGGGCTCGATAAGGACGACATCGTCTGCCTCGCAATGCAGGGAAACGCGCGCACCGCGCTCGGGAGCCGCGCCGCGGCCGCGTTGCATCGTGACGCGCACGGGCTCGTCGGGCGCCGCGTCGATCACGACCGCGATCGACAGGTCCGCGCCCTGCCATTCGACGGACGACACCGTGCCGTGCAGGCCGCCCGCCGCGAGCGGCATCACGGTCAGGCGCTCGGGGCGCACGCAGGCGACCTTGCCGCGCACGTCGTGACGCGGATCGCCGAGCGGGAAGATCACGTGCGGGGGCAGCAGGTTGGCGGGGCCGAGATAGCGCGCGACGTAGCCGTCCCGCGGCGTGTCGTACAGCTGCTGCGGCGTGCCGAGCTGCGCGATGTGGCCGTCGCGCATCAGCAGTGCGCGGTCGGACAGCACCAGCGCGTCGTCGCGGTCGTGCGTCACGCAGACGACGGTCAGGTTCGGCAGGCGCTCGTGCAGCGCCTTCAGTTCGCTGCGCACCGATGCGCGCAGGTTGGCATCGAGCGCCGACAGCGGCTCGTCGAGCAGCAGCACGTCCGGTTCGATCACGAGCGCACGCGCCAGTGCGACGCGCTGCTGCATCCCTCCCGACAGTTGCGCGGGCAGATGATGGCCCGCGTCGCCGAGCTGCACGAGCTTCAGCGCGTCGGCGACGCGGCGCGTCACTTCCGACGAGGCCATGCCGCGGGCGCGCAGCCCGAATGCGACGTTCTCGAACACCGACAGGTGCGGGAACAGTGCGTAATTCTGGAACAGCAGACCGAGATTGCGCTTGTGCGGCGGCGCATAGGTCAGGTCGCGTCCGGCCACGGTCAGCGTGCCGGTCAGGCCGTCGGCCTTCACGAACCCGGCGATGAAGCGCAGCAGCGTGGTCTTGCCGCAGCCGCTCTTGCCGAGCACGGTCAGAAATTCACCGGCGCCGATCGACAGCGACAGATCTTCCAGCACCGTGCGTGCGCCGTAGCGCACGCTCAGGTGCTCGATCCGCACGCCGCCCGGCGCGCCGGACCGCAGCGTCGCTTGCGGTTCGGCGGCGCCGAATGCGCCGGGATGGGTCAGGGTGGTTTCCACCGGGTTCATCCTCTTGCTCACTAATACAGGCGGCGCGCGCCGATCACTTCGGCTTGACGACGTCGAGCTGCTTGCCCGAGCTGCCGATCACGTCCTTCTTCCAGCGTTCGATCCACACCGGCTTCTTCGCCATCACCTGGCTCCAGTCGACCGGGATCAGCTTCACGCCCGCGATCGCCTTCTTGACCGCCTCGCCGTTCTTGCCGGCCAGCGGAACGTCGGTGCGGCCCGGGATGCCGTACATGTCCGGCACCTTCGACTGCACTTCCGTCGACATCAGGTAGTCGATCAACTTCTTGCCGACGTCCTGATTCGGGCCGCTCTTGATCAGACCGATGCCGTACGGCAGCTGGAACGTGGTCGGCTGGTCGCCGTCCTTCGCGGCCAGGAAGATCGGCTTGACGGACAGCGCGCCGTGCTCGGCGTCGTCGAGGTCCATCTGCAGGTCGCCGTTCGCGACGCTGATCTCGTTGCGCGACAGCAGCACGTTCAGGTAGCCGGTGCCCTTCGTGTGGAACTTCACGCTCTGCGACAGTTTCGCGAGGTAGTCGAACGCCTTGTCCTCGCCCATCAGCGAGGTCGTCAGGATCAGCACGGCCATCCCGTCGCCGGCGGTCGCCGGGTTCGAGTACGCCACCTTGCCGGCATAGCTCGGCGACAGCAGGTCGGCGAACGTCTTCGGCTGGTTCTTCACGACGTCCGGGTTGATCGCGAACGAGAAGTAGTTGTTCACGAACGTCGCCCACGTACCGTCTTCCGCCTTCGCGATCGCCGGCACGTTCTTGTAGTTCACGCTCTGGTACGGCTGCAGCAGGCCCATCTGGCCGGCTTGCTGGATGAACGGCGGCAGCGTGACGATCACGTCCGCCTTCGGCGAGTTCTTCTCGATGTTCGCGCGGTTGACGACCTCGCCGCTGCCCGCCGTCACGATGTTGACCTTGACGCCTTCCTTCTTCTCGAAGGCCGGGAGCACATCGCGATAGAGGTTCTCGAGGCCGTCCGCCGTATACAGCACGACCGCGTTCGCCGCATGCGCGGGCAATGCGACGCCCATCAGGCCGGCGACGCCGGCAGCCAGCGCGAGCTTGCGGAACGCGCCGGCAGCGGCGCGCGAGGAATTCTGCAGTGTCATCTCACTTCTCCGTAGGCGGAACACCAGCGGCCGGGGCACGATCCGGCTCGTTTCAGTCGGGCAGACCGACAACCGGCCGGCCTCGCTGCCGCGCTGCAGGTGGTTTCGCGCGGCAACCGAAGGATCACAGCGTTCGATGACAAAGCCGTGACGCGCGCCACAATTTCCACAAAATGACACATTTTGCCAATATCATGCAAGTCGTTCAGAACTGCCGCTTCCCACGTTTCGCCCGACCTTTGCTGGAGAAAACCATGCCCGATCCGATTCTGCTCACGCCCGGCCCGCTCACCACGTCCGCCACAACACGCCACGCAATGCAACATGACTGGGGCTCGTGGGACGCCGCTTTCAACCAGTTGACGGCCAGCGTCTGCGCGGACCTCGTCGCGATCGCGCGCGGCGGCGACGAGTACGTGTGCGTGCCGATGCAAGGCAGCGGCACCTTTTCGGTCGAGGCCGCGCTCGGCACGCTGGTGCCGCGCGACGGCGTCGTGCTGGTACCCGACAACGGCGCGTATTGCGCGCGCATCCTGAAGATCCTCGGCCGGCTCGGCATCGAAGCGATCGCGTTGCCGTTCGGCGAGGACGCAGCAGCCGACCCGGCGGCGGTGGAAGCCGCGTTCGCGCGCGAGCCGCGCATCACGCATGTCGCGCTGGTGCACCTGGAAACGAGCGCCGGCATCCTGAATCCGCTCGACGCGATCGCGGCCGTGTGCCGGCGGCACGGCAAGCGGCTGATCGTCGACGCGATGAGTTCGTTCGGCGCGCTGCCGATTACGCTGGCGGACAGCGGGATCGACGCACTGGTGTCGGCGAGCGGCAAATGCCTGGAAGGCGTGCCGGGGATGGGGTTCGCGATCGTGCGGCGCGACGCGCTCGACGCATGCGAAGGCAACTCGCCGTCGCTCGCGCTCGACCTCCAGGATCAGCACGCGTACCTGCGCAAGACGGGCCAGTGGCGCTTCACGCCGGCGACCCACGTGATCGCCGCGCTGCGCGCCGCGCTCGACCAGTATCTCGCCGAAGGCGGCCAGCCCGCGCGTGGCGCGCGCTATGTGGAGAATTGCCGGACGCTGGTCGAATCGATGCGCGCGCTCGGCTTCGCGCCGTTCCTCGACGCCAGCGTGCAGGCGCCCGTGATCGTCACGTTCCATGCGCCCGACCATCCGGCCTACGATTTCCGCCGCTTTTACGACGCGGTGCGCGACGCGGGCTTCATCCTGTATCCGGGCAAGCTGACGAAAGTGGAGACGTTTCGCGTCGGCTGCATCGGCGCGATCGATGCCGGCGATATCCGCCGCGCGGTCGCGGCGATCGCGCAGGCGCTGGAATCGCTCGGGATTGCCATGCAGCGCGCGTGAGCGCGGACGCGTGAGCCGGCCCGCAATCCGGCGGCGGAAATAAAAACGCCCGGCGACTCAAGGTCGCCGGGCGAATGCACCGAGCGTGCGTGGAGCTGGTACTTACAATTCGATCCGCTTGATATCGCCGACGACGAAGATGTACGACAGCGCACCGATCAGCGCGATCACGCCGATGAACACCAGCGCGCCGACGAACGATCCGGTCGACGCGACGATGAAGCCGACGACGAGCGGCGTGACGATCCCCGCGAGGTTCGCCGCGAAGTTGAAGATGCCGCCCGTCACGCCGAGCAGGCCGTCCGGCGCGATGTCGGAGACGAGCGTCCAGCCGAGCGCGGCCATCCCCTGCGCGAAGAAGGCGATCGACATGATCGCGATCACGGCTTCGTTGCTCTTCACGTAGTTCGCGAGAATGATCGTCGACGCGAGCAGCAGGCCCGCGATGATCGGCAGCTTGCGCGCGAGGTTCGCCGACTTGCCGCGACGCAGCAGCCAGTCGGAGAAGATCCCGCCGAACATCACGCCAACCGACGCGGCGATGAACGGCATCACCGCGAAGAAGCCGATCTTCAGCCAGCCCATGTGGCGCTCGGTCGCGAGATAGGTCGGGAACCAGGTCAGGAAGAACACGAGCGTCGAGTTGCCGGCGAACTGGCCGAGGCAGATACCCGCGAGCTGGCGCTTCTTCAGCAGCTGGCCGGCCATCGACCAGCTGAACTTCTTCTGCTCGCCCTTGCCGCCCTTGCCGCCGTTGTCGCCCTTGCGCGCAGCGTGCACGAGCCCGCCGCCCGCCTCGATGTACGCAAGTTCCTCCGAGTTCGCGGCCGGATGATCACGCGGCTCGTGATAGAACTTCCACCAGATCAGGCCGAAGGCGATACCGACCGCGCCGACGACCCAGAACAGCGAACGCCAGCCGAACGCGCCCATCAGCGCGAACAGCACCGGGCTGAAGAACGCGAGGCCGATGTATTCGCCGACGGTATACGTACCGGTCGCCATCGCGCGCTCGCTCTGCGGGAACCAGGTCGCGACGACGCGGCTGTTGGTCGGGAAGCACGGCGCCTCCGTCACGCCGAGGCCGAGCCGGCACGCGAGCAGCGTCGCGATGCCCGGCACGAAGCCCTGCAGGAACGTGCACAGCGACCACAGCGTCATCGACCAGTAATAGGTGACCTTGCTGCCGAAGCGGTCGAGGAACAGGCCGCCGGGCACCTGCATCGCGACGTACGTCCACGAGAACGCGGAGAACATGATGCCCATCACCGCCGCGTTGATGCCGAGCTCCTTGGTGAGCTGCGGCGCAGCCACCCCCAGCACGGTACGGTCGAGATAGTTGATCATCGTGCCGATCGCGAGCAGCGCGAGAATCTTGTAGCGCGCCGACGTGCGCCGGACCGTGCCGGCCGCCTGCGCTGGCGCGGCGTTCGTGTGGGTGGTGTGCTGCATGGTTGTCTCCTGGTTTCTCTTTTGGATCGAAGGGTCAGCGCGCGACGAGCGACTGAAAGTGCTCGAACATTCGCTCGTCGTCCGGCGTACGTCCGGTGAAGATCTCGAACGCATCGACGGCCTGGTACACGGCCATCCCGCCGCCCGGCAGCGTCGCGCAGCCGGCCGCGCGCGCCGCTCGGATCAGTTCGGTTTCGAGCGGGAAATACACGATGTCGGCCACCCACATTCCCGCGTGGAGCAGTTCGGCCGGCAGCGGCAGGCCCGGATGCTTGGTCATGCCGGTCGGCGTGGCATGGATCAGGCCCGTCGCGGCGCGCATCGCGGCCGCGAGATCGCTGCCCGGCGTGACCCGGGCGGCCGGGAAGCGCTGCTGCAGCTCGCTCGCGAGCGTGTCGGCACGCGTGCCGTCGACGTCGAAAATCGTCAATTCGGCGGCGCCCATCTGCAGCGCCGCATGCGCGACGGCCGCGCCCGCGCCACCCGCGCCGAGCTGGACGACGCGCTCGAGCGACGCGCCGGGAAGCCCGCGGCGGAACGACTTCGCGAAACCCGACCAGTCGGTGTTGTGGCCGATCCGCTTGCCGTCCTTGAACAGCACGGTGTTCACCGCGCCGAGCGCGCGCGCGTCGTCCGACAGCGCGTCGAGGTGCTCGATCACGCGCTGCTTGCACGGGTGCGTGATGTTCAGCCCGTTGAAGCCCATCCGCTGCGCGGCTTCGAGCAGTTGCGGCAGCGCGTCGGCGGTCAGGCCGAGCGCGTCGAGATCGATGCGCCGATACACGTAGCCGAATCCCTGGCGGAATCCTTCTTCCTCATGCATCGCGGGCGACAGCGAACCGCCGATGCCCTGGCCGATCAGGCCGATCAGAAAAGACGGGCGGCTCATCGTGCGGCTCCCTGGGCAAAAAGGGTCGACAGGCGCTGCAGCGCGAATACGTAGCCTTCGGTGCCGCAGCCGCAGATCACGGCCTCGGCCACCGCCGACACATACGAGTGGTGACGGAACGCCTCGCGGCGATGCACGTTGGAGATATGCACCTCGATCACCGGCTTCGCGATCGCGGAAAGCGCGTCGGCCAGCGCGACCGACGTGTGCGTATAGGCGGCCGGGTTGATGACGATGCCGTGCGTGTCGTGACGCGCGGCATGCAGCCAGTCGATCAGCTGGTGCTCGGCGTTCGACTGGCGGAAGTCGATCTCCAGCCCGAGCCCGTCGGCCGCCGTGCGGCAACGCTGCTCGAGATCGGCGAGGGTTTCCGCACCGTAGATATGGGGCTCGCGGGTACCCAGGAGATTCAGGTTCGGGCCGTTCAGTACCAGCACCTTGTGCTTGCTCATGACGATTTCTGCTCTTTAAAAAAAAGGGGGCGGAACGTTGCCCGCTGCGCCCCGTGACATCAGGAAGTTGGCGCTAGTGTGCGCCGGCATGCAAGCGCTGTCTTTTCGGGTTTTCGCTAATTTGTACCAACTAGTTAGTTTGTATAATTCCTCTCACTTCCCTAGTAAATTCGGGATATGGCGTCCGTCGGGAATTCAACGACTGGTTCATTCGGGTCCGATCGGCCGACGCCACCCCGCTCATCCGCAGGATTCGCCCCATGCAGCGCTCGATCGCCACCGTGTCACTGTCCGGCACCCTCGCCGAGAAGCTCGCCGCCGTCCAGGCCGCCGGCTTCGACGGTGTCGAAATTTTCGAGAACGACCTCGTCTACTTCGACGGATCGCCCGCCGACGTGCGGCGCATGGCCGCCGATCTCGGCCTCGACATCGTGCTGTTCCAGCCGTTTCGCGACTTCGAGGGCGTGAGCCCGGCCCAGCTCGCCCGCAATCTCGACCGCATCCGGCGCAAGTTCGACGTGATGCACGCGCTCGGCACCGACCGCATCCTGGTGTGCAGCAACGTGTCGCCCGACACGATCGCGGACGACGCGCTGCTGGTCGACCAGCTCGGCGCGCTCGCCGAAGCCGCGCGGCAGGCCGGCGTGGTCGCCGCGTACGAGGCGCTCGCGTGGGGCCGCGTCGTGAAGCGGTACGGCCATGCGTGGCAGCTCGTGAACGCGGTGAACAGCCCGCACCTCGGCCTCGCGCTCGACAGCTTCCATACGCTGTCGCTCGACGATTCGCCGGACGCGATCGCCGACATCCCCGGCGACCGGATCGCGTTCGTGCAGATCGCCGATGCGCCGAAGCTCGCGATGGACGTGCTCGAATGGAGCCGCCACTTCCGCTCGTTCCCCGGCCAGGGCGACTTCGACCTCGCGCGCTTCACGGCTCGCGTGATCGAGTCCGGCTATACGGGGCCGCTGTCGCTCGAGATCTTCAACGACGGCTTCCGCGCCGCGCCCACCGCGATCACGGCCGCCGACGGCCACCGCTCGCTGCTCTATCTGGAAGAACTGACGCGCGCGCGGCTCGCGCAGGACGGCCGCGCGCCGGCCGCCGGCCAGCCGCTGTTCGCGCCGCCGGCGCCGCCCGCGCACGTCGGGTTCCAGTTCATCGAATTCGCGGTCGACGCGCAGGCGGCGGCTACCGTCGGCGCATGGCTCGGCAAGATGCGGTTCCGGCTCGCGGGCCGCCATCGGTCGAAGGACGTGACGCTGTTCCAGCACGGCGCCGCGTCGATCGTGCTGAACGCCGAGCGCGACTCGTTCGCCGATGCGTTCTTCCAGCAGCACGGCTTGTCGCTCTGTGCGTCGGCGTTTCGCGTAGACGATGCGAAAGTGGCGTTCGAACGCGCGGCCGGCTTCGGCTACGCGCCGTTTTCCGGGCGCGTCGGCCCGAACGAGCGCGTGCTGCCGAGCGTGCAGGCGCCGGACGGCAGCCTCGAATACTTCGTCGACGAGACGCCGAACGCGCCGACGCTGTATGAATCGGATTTCGTGCTGACCGACATCGACGGCCCCACCGAGGTCGGCCCGCTGACGGGCATCGATCACGTGTGCCTCGCGCTGCCGGCCGACGCACTCGATACGTGGATCCTGTTCTTCAAGACCGCATTCGGCTTCGAGGCCGAGCGCAGCTGGCTCGTGCCCGACCCATACGGCCTGATGCGCAGCCGGGCGGTGCGCAGCGCGGACGGCTCGGTGCGGATCGCGCTGAATGCGTCGGTCGATCGCCATACGGCCGTCGCCGAATCGCTGGACCGCTATCACGGCACGGGGCTGAATCACGTCGCGTTCCGGACCGACGACATCGTGAAGACGGTTGCCGCGTTTGCAGCCGACGGCGTGCCGTTCCTGCGGATCCCGCCGAACTACTACGACGATCTCGCCGCGCGCTATGCGCTGCCGGACGAGCTGATCGACACGCTGAGCGCCCACCATCTGCTGTACGACCGCGACGAAAACGGCGGCGAATTCCTGCATGCGTATACGGAACTGGTCGACAACCGCTTCTCGCTCGAGATCGTCGAGCGGCGCGGCGGCTACGACGGCTACGGTGCGGCAAACGCGGCCGTGCGGCTCGCCGCGCAGGCCCAGCGCAGGAAATAAGGAAGCAACGGGAAGGTCGTTCCGGGTCGGCGCGGCAGGGGAAACCACGGGCCTCCGTCGCGCCCGCCGCTCGGGCGCACCATCGTGGGGAATGTGGCCGCGACGCCCGCCCGGCAAGGTTGGCGCTTGCGCATCCGACACGACCGGCGGGCGCGAGTTACATCCGGTAATGCTTGCCGCGCCGCAACCTCGGCGCGGTGGCCGCAATTTTAAGAATCGCTTAAGTCTTTCTCGGCACCATCCGCAACCAGTACCCGACGGATATCCCGAAAAAGGAGGACAGCGATGAGCGCCGTAGATGCACCCGCGGGCCGCCAGCCCGCCCCCTCTGCTAAAAAGACGATGCTGCGCCGTTTGCTCAGCCATCACGAAATCGCGACGCTGCTCGTGCTGCTGCACGCGCCGATCGGCGCGAATGCCAAACCCGAATTGCCCGCGCTGCAGGAAGCCGGTCTCGTCGAGATGATCAAGCTCGACGCCGACACGTCACCGCGCTTCCGGCTGACCGAAGACGGCACGGCCGTCCTGAAAGGGCTCGGCTACCGCTGAGCCGACGCTTCCCCCCCGTTCCCGCCTCACCCCGATCATCCCGAACCGCCGGCCCGGCCGGCGCGTCGCTTCACCCCGCCCGATCCTGCAGCATCAGCCGGTATTCGGTCGGCGTCACGCCGACCGTCGCCTTGAACTGGCGCGTGAACGCGCTGTGATCCGTATAACCGCATAGCGCCGCCACGTCGGTCACCTTGTCGTGCGTGACGAGCAGCGCCGTGGCCGCGTCGAGGCGCGTCTTCAGCAGCACCTGGCGCGGCGTCAGGTGAAACACCTTGTGAAAGTAGCGCTCCAACTGCGCGACCGACATCCCGGCCATCTGCGCGAGCTGCTTGAGGTTCAGCGGCTGCACGTAGTGATCCTGGATGTGCTGGACCACATCGGCGAGCTTGCTGTAGGCCGGATGCGAGCCCTCTTGCGCCTTCAGGTCGCGCGAAATGCCCGCGAGGCCGACCACCTTGCCGGCCGCGTCGCGCAGCGGCTCCTTGCAGGTCAGGCACCAGCCCGGCTGACGGCCCGGATACAGATGCAGCTCGAGCTGGTCCATCAGTTGCTGGCCGGCGGTGATCGTCGCCATGTCCTGCTCGAAATAGGTGCGGCCGAAGCGGCGCGGAAACACTTCGTCGGTCGTCTTGCCGAGCAGGTCGCGCTTGTCCTTGTAGCCGCAGCGCATGGCCAGCGTGCGGTTGACGAGCGCGTAGCGGCCGTTCGCGTCCTTCACGAAGAACGCGACGTCGGGCAGCGCGTCGAACACCGGCTCGAGCAGGCGGAAGTGCGCGAGCATCGCGCCGAGATCGGCGTTGTCGGGCTGGTAGCGCAACGTATCGGACAGGCTCATGGGCGGTGCGGCAAGGAAGGTCGTCATCCCGGCATCTGCGAAGGGGTGGCTGATGGCGTCGATTATAGGAGTGCCCTCTCGAACGCGTCTTGGCGATCGCGGGCAGGCGAGCGGGGCGGCTCGGCGCGGCGAACGGTGGGACGCGCAATGCGCCGCCGCTCGGTGGTGATTCAGCGAGCGCATACGTTGGCGCATCGTGCGCCGTGAGGTTGTGCGCACAACCAACGCGCCACTCGCGTGTCCGGCGGCGACGATTTCGCGTCGGCCGCTGCATGTCATCGCGCGTCGGCCGGCGCCGGCGGCGACATCCAACGCACTCCGCCGACGTCGCGACCCACACACGCCCGACCCGCCATCCTAGAAATGCCGGCGTGTCGCGTCTTGGCGCGTTTGCGCACTCCGCATGACGATTTCAGCATATATCAGGGTTATCGACGATATGCCGAAATCGTCGCCGCCCGCGCACCGAACGCGCAAGACGCGGGCATTTTCGCTACCTAGACTTCGCTCAACGGTTACGAGACGACATCCCGCCGCCGCCGCGCACGCCGATTCCGGCACAACCCGCGCGGCGCACGGCGAGCCGCACCGCCGTCGCATCGGCGTGCAAACCGATACGTCTCGCCCGGCTTACCGCACCGGCCCGCTGGCCGGCGACGGCCCAACCACGCCATCAAGGGGAAGTGAAAGTGAAGCTGAAGGTATCGCACGTCGCGCTGGCTGCTGCCTGCGCACTGTCGGGCGCACACGCCATCGCCGCCGACGTCGTCAAGATCGGTTTCGCCGCACCGCTGACGGGGCCGCAGTCGAACTACGGCGCGGACATGCAGAAGGGCGTGCAACTCGCGATCGCCGATTTCAACGCAACGCATCCGACGATCGGCGGCAAGCCCGTCACGTTCCAGCTCGACTCGCAGGACGACCAGGCCGACCCGCGCACCGGCACGACCGTCGCGCAGCGGCTGATCGACGACAACGTCCGCGGGGTGATCGGCCACTTCAACTCGGGCACGAGCATTCCGGCGTCCGACCTGTACGATCGCGCGGGGCTGCCGCAGATCTCGATGGCGACGTCGCCGCAATACACGGCGCGCGGCTACAAGACGACCTACCGGCTGCTGACGAGCGACGCGCAGGCCGGCCGCATCGTCGGCACCTATGCGGTGAAGTCGCTGCACTTCAAGCGCATCGCGATCATCGACGACCGCACGGCGTACGGCCAGGGCATCGCCGACGAATTCGCGAAGGCCGTGCAGGCCGCGGGCGGCACGATCGTCAAGCGTGACTTCACGAACGACAAGGCGCTCGACTTCTCCGCGATCCTGACCAATCTGAAGGGCGTCAACCCCGACGCGATCTTCTACGGCGGCGGCGATGCGCAGTCTTCGCCGATGATCCGCAAGATGCGCCAGCTCGGCATGAAGTCGGCATTCGTGACCGGCGAGATGTCGCGCTCGCCGACGTTCCTGAAGGTCGGCGGCGAAGCGGCCGAAGGCGCGATCGTCTACATGGGCGGGCTGCCGAAGGAAAAGATGCCGGGCTTCGCCGGCTACGCATCGCGCTACAAGTCCCGCTTCAATGAAGACGTGATCACCTACTCGCCCTACGCGTACGACGGCACGATCGCGCTGCTCACCGCGATGAAGGACGCGAACTCGACCGACCCGAAAGTCTATACGCCGTACCTCGGCAAGGTGTCGGTCAAGGGCGTGTCGGCGCCGAGCATCGCGTACGACGCGAAGGGCGACCTGAAGGATGCGCCGGTGACGATCTACAAGGTCGCGCACGGCGCGTTCAAGCCGGTCGACACGATCGCCGGCAACTGATCGCGGGGCCCGTGCCCCGCGCGGCGCGGCAAGCGGTTCACCCCGCCTGCCGCGCCGCTTGCATTTCGGCTCGACGAAGTCCGGAACATCCCTCGGCGCACCGCCGCGCCCGCGCATTTCGCGCTCCTGTAGAATCCCCCCACCCGCTTTGACGCCTCGTCCGCGTTGTGCCCCATCCCGGTGCGACGGCGCGTGTTTCGTGCCCCATCCGGCACCCGGCACGCTTCGACGATGCAAGCCGCGCCTTGTCAGTCCATGCCGATAGCGGGCCCTGGAGACGCAGCACCGACAACTACATTCGAAAACCGATCGTCCTGACCATGCAAGCTTCCGAATTGAGCGGCGTGCCTCGCGCCGCCGAACGCGCGCTCACGCGCAGCGACTACAAAACCCTTGGCCTTGCCGCACTCGGCGGCGCCCTCGAGTTCTACGACTTCATCATCTTCGTGTTCTTCGCGCCGGCGATCGGGCAGCTGTTCTTCCCGCACGACATTCCCGACTGGCTGCGCCAGTTGCAGACGTTCGGCATCTTCGCGGCCGGCTATCTCGCGCGCCCGCTCGGCGGCGTGATCATGGCGCACTTCGGCGACCTGTTCGGCCGCAAGCGGATGTTTACGCTCAGCGTGCTGATGATGTCGGTGCCGACGCTGCTGATGGGCCTGCTGCCGACTTACGACTCGGTCGGCATCCTCGCGCCGGTGTTGCTGCTGCTGTTCCGCGTGCTGCAAGGCGCGGCGGTCGGCGGCGAAGTGCCGGGCGCATGGGTGTTCGTGTCGGAGCACGTGCCGTCGCGCCACATCGGCTATGCGTGCGGCACGCTGACCGCGGGCCTCACGGCCGGCATCCTGCTCGGCTCGCTGGTCGCCGCCGGCATCAACAGCCGTTACTCGGGCGCCGAAGTCACCGCGTTCGCGTGGCGCATTCCGTTCCTGCTCGGCGGCGTGTTCGGCCTGTTCTCCGTGTACCTGCGGCGCTGGCTGCACGAGACGCCGGTGTTCGCCGAGATGAAGGCGAAGAAGGCGCTCGCGGCCGAGATTCCGCTGAAGGCCGTGCTGCGCGACCACGGCCGCGCGGTGATCGTGTCGATGCTGCTCACGTGGATGCTGTCGGCGGCGATCGTCGTCGTGATCCTGATGACGCCCGCGCTGCTGCAGAAGCAGTTCCACCTGACGCCGGCGACCACGCTGTTCGCGAACAGCGTCGCGACGCTGTGCCTGACGGCCGGCTGCATCACCGCCGGCTCGCTCGCGGGCTGGATCGGCGCGAAGCGCGTGCTCGGCATCGGCGGCTTGGTGCTGGCCGCGTGCTACTACCTGCTGTTCGTGCAGGTCGCGGCCGACGCGTCGACGCTGCCGCTGTACTACGGGATCGCCGGTTTCGCGGTCGGCACGATCGGCGCGGTGCCGTTCGTGATGGTCCGCAGCTTCCCGGCCGTCGTGCGCTTCTCGGGCATCTCGTTCTCGTACAACGTCGCGTATGCGATCTTCGGCGGCCTGACGCCGGTGATCGTGTCGCTGATGATGAAGTCGAATCCGCTCGCGCCGGTCGTGTACGTCGCGGCGATCTGCGTGCTCGGCGCGATCGCCGTGCAGTTCTCGAAGGATGCGCCGGAGTTGAACGACGCACGCTGAACGTCGGCGCGCACGCGCCGGCCGCATGAACGAAGGGCCGAATCCCGCGGCGTGCGGAATTCGGCCCTTCTGTTTTGCTTCAGTGCGACGACGTGCGTGCGTTGCCCGGTTCAGCTCGAATCAGCGCAGCGCGCCATACGACGAACTCGGCCGGCGCAGCGCGTCGATGCTCGCGCCGCCCGCGCCGGTCACGAACAGCAGCAGGAAGCCGCCGGCGATCGCGACGTTCTTCCAGAAGTGGATCACCATGTCGTGCTGGACCGCGGCGTCGGTCGCGTCCCAGAAATTGTGTCCGACCATCGCGGTCGCGATCGTATAGAACGCCAGCAGCAACGCGAGCGGCCTGACCTTGTAGCCGACGATCAGCAGCAAGCCGCCGAGCGCTTCGATCGTGACGACGACCGGGCCCATCACCTGCGGATAGGGCACGTTCAGCGCGTGCAGATAGCCGATGAAATCGCTGTAGCCGAGCAGCTTCATCACGCCACCCCACAAGAACAACGCCGCCAGCGCCAGGCGCGCGAAAAAAATGACGCCGGAATCGACGGAACGCGTCATGCCTCTCTCCTCGTATGCAATTCGGCCGTCCGCACGGGGCACACCCATGCGGTTCGGGGCCGCGTGGCCCTGCGGGGCCCGCGGCAAATGGGCCAGCATAGAGGGTCTTTCCGCGCTGTCCAAGAAAAAGGTTGTAGCAAATCTTTACACTGCGGCGGGGGCGTAGGCACGGCGGCGCTATGAAAAGCGGGGTTCGCCCGTGCCGCAAATAAAGGGAACCGGCCCTAAGCCGCGTCGCTCAGCAGCACGCCCTTCTTGAACAGAAAGCAGCCGTAGCCGCGCAGCTCGCCGGTGACGATCACCGCGTAGGCCTGCTGCGCGCGCTCGTAGAACGCGAAACGATCGATGCCCGCGAGCGGCACCGCGCGACCTTCCGCGCGATCGATCTCGGCCTGCACCTCGCGCTGCACCGGCGGCACCGCAGCCGGATCGCCGACGACTTCCATCCGCCATGCGGGCGTGTCGACGAACGTGTCGAGCGGCAGCACGGACAGCACCGCGCGCGCGACGCGCGCCGAATCGGCGCCGTCGATGCGCAGCGCGCGGCCGACCACCGTGTGCTCGGCGACGGATTCCGCCGGGAAATTCGCATCGCAGATCGCCACTTCATCTCCGTGGCCCATTGCGCGCAGCGCGTGCAGGATGTCGGCGTGCAGCAGCGGATCGAGATTCTTCAGCATGTCGGCTAGTCTCCGGGATCAGGAACGAACCGCATAACGTTACCCGATCCCGGACGCCGCCGCGCATGCGCGGTTCGCGTCACGACGCCGCGGCCGGCATTTCGTCGATGAAACCGGTGACCGACTTCAGGCGGCCCGATGCGTCGACGGTGCCGAAATCGGAACCCTTCACGATCGCCGCGCCGTCGGGCGACACGAGCGCCCACGAGAAGCGCAGGTGCTGGCCGAACCCGTCGACGTCGGTCGTGCGGCGGAAACGGAACGCGGGGAAGCGTTCCTGCACCGCCGCGATCATCGTGTCGATGCCCGCGTGGCCGTCGCCGGCCATCAGCGGATCGCGATAAGCCGCGTCGCTCGCGTAGGTCGCATCGATCAGCGCGCGCCGGCGCGCGGCGTCGGGTTCGTTCCATGCATCGAAATAGCGGTCGATCAGGTCGGCGTGAGCGGACTGGACGATTTGGGCGGTGTTCATGCGAGGCTCCTGGTCTGGATGAAGGGAGGACAGCGCCGCGAACCTGTCGGGTTCGCGTGCCGCTATCGTCGCCGGCCCCGCGCGGGCGGTCGATTACGTTCGAGGTAAGGAAATCGCGCCGCCGGCGCACGCGCTAGAATCGGCGTGCCTGGTCCTCCGGACGTCATCCGCCATGCAGCAAGCCCTCCTGATCGTCGACATCCAGCCGACGTTCGCGCCGCCCGAATGGCTCGTCACCCGCGTGCGCGCGCTCGTCGGGCGCCTGCCGACTGTCGCGACGGTCGAGCGTCACGACGAAGCGCGCGTGCCGTTCGAGCGGCAGCTCGGCTGGCGCCCGTCCCGCGACGACGACAGCCTGATCGCCGCCGATCGCGTATTCGTCAAGCACGGCTACGGGCCGCCCGTCGAAGCCGTCGACCACTTGCGCTCGCTCGCGCCGGAACGCGTGCTCGTCTGCGGCATCCAGACCGACACGTGCGTGCTCGCGGCCGGCTTCGCGCTGTTCGACGCGGGCCTGCACCCGACGCTGCTCGCGGATCTCACGGCCGGTTCGTCGCTCGATCGCAGCGGCGAACTTGGCGTGCGGCTGTGGAAGCATCATTTCGGCTGCGTCGAGTACGCGCATGCGTTGTTCGACCTGCCGAACGACAACGCGTAGCCCACCCGCCGCGGCAATGAAAACGGGCGCCCGAAGGCGCCCGCATCGTCTGCCGTCGCGACCGTGCGTCAGGTCACCGGCGCCGGATTGAACAGCGTCAGCGCATTCGCGAGCTTCCATTGCTCGGCCCACGTGCGGCGCTTGCCGCTCGCGACGTCGAGCATCAGCCGGAACAGCTCCCAGCCCACGTCCTCGATCGACGCCGCGCCGGTCGCGATCTGCCCCGCGTCGAGATCCATCAGGTCGTGCCAGCGGCGCGCGAGATCGCTGCGCGTCGCGACCTTGATCACCGGCACCTGCGCGAGGCCGTACGGCGTGCCGCGGCCGGTCGTGAAAATATGCAGGTTCATGCCCGCCGCGAGCTGCAGCGTGCCGCAGATGAAGTCGCTCGCGGGCGTCGCCGCATACAGCAGCCCCTTTTGCCGGGCACGATCGCCGGGACGCACGACGCCGGCGATCGGCGCGCTGCCCGACTTCACGATCGAGCCCATCGCCTTCTCGACGATGTTCGACAGGCCGCCCTTCTTGTTGCCGGGTGTCGTGTTCGCGCTGCGGTCGACGCGGCCGCGCTCCAGGTAACGGTCGTACCAGTCCATCTCGCGGATGATCTCGCGGGCGACGTCCTCGTTCGCGGCGCGCGACGTGAGTTGCGCGACGCCGTCGCGCACTTCGGTCACTTCCGAGAACATGATCGTCGCGCCGGCGCGCACCAGCAGGTCGGCCGCGAAACCGACCGCCGGGTTCGCGGTCAGCCCCGAGAACGCGTCGCTGCCGCCGCACTGCACGCCGACGACGAGATCCGACGCCGGACAGGTTTCGCGGCGACGGCGGTTCAGCCGCTCGAGGTGCGATTCGGCCATCTTCATGATCGAGTCGATCATCGAGTTGAAGCCGACGTGCGCGGCATCCTGCAGGCACACGACGCCGCCGTTGTCGGCTGCGCCGTCGGCCGTCAGCGGAATCGCGCCGGGCGGCAGCAGGCGGTCGGGCTGCAGCTTCTCGCAGCCGAGGCTCACCGTCATCACCTCGCCGCCGAAGTTCGGGTTCAGGCTGATGTTGCGCAGTGTGCGGATCGGAATGTCGGCGTCGGGCGCGTCGATCGCGACGCCGCAGCCGTACGTATGCTCGAGCCCGACCACGTCATCGACGTTCGGGTAACGCGGCAGCAGCTCTTCCTTGATCCGCTTCACCGCATGCTCGACGACGCCGGACACGCACTGCACGGTCGTCGTGATCGCGAGGATGTTGCGCGTGCCGACCGAGCCGTCGGCATTGCGGAAGCCCTCGAACGTATAGCCTTCGAGCGGCGCCAGCGGCGGCGCGGCACGCGTGGCGAGCGGCAGGTTGTCGAGCCCCGGCGGCTCGGGCATGCGCATCGTGCGCTCGTTGACCCAGCTGCCGCGGCGCAGCTCCGTGAGCGCGTAGCCGATCACGACGTTGTAGCGGACGATCGGGTCGCCGGCCGCGAGGTCGGCCAGCGCGACCTTGTGCCCTTGCGGCACGCCTTCGCGCAGCGTCAGGCCGTCGGCGAACGTCGCGCCCTCGGGCAGGCCGCCGTCGTTGACGACGATCGCGACGTTGTCGTCCGGGTGCACGCGGATGTAGAGAGGGGAAGCAGTCATCGGAATTCCTGGAGGCTACCGGTCAAATCGTTAGTCATCATACGACATTCAACACGAACCGGGATGCTGAGTAAACCCTTATCCGGAAAGACCCTAACCTGCGCCCGCCAGCAAACCGCTTGCGTCACCTCTTCCCTCGTTGTACGATGACATACAACGACATCGCCAATACGGCTCGGATGCCGTGCCCGACAAACCTGCACTCGCGCTGCGCTCGCGCTAGACGGACGACCCAACCATGACTTCACCGCAAGAACTCAAACAAATCATCTCCCACGGCCTGCTGTCGTTTCCGCTGACGGACTTCGACGCAGACGGCAGCTTCCGGCCGACCACCTATGCGGAGCGCCTGGAATGGCTGGCACCGTACGGCGCGACCGCGCTGTTCGCGGCCGGCGGCACCGGTGAATTCTTCTCGCTCACGCAGCGCGAGTATTCGGACGTGATCCGCGTCGCGACGGAAACCTGCAAGGGCAAGGTGCCGATCCTGGCCGGCGCCGGCGGCGCGACGCGCGTCGCGATCGAATATGCGCAGGAAGCCGAGCGCCTCGGCGCGAGCGGCGTGCTGCTGATGCCGCACTACCTGACCGAAGCCAGCCAGGAAGGGATCGCCGAACACGTCGAGCAGGTGTGCCGCGCGCTGAAGATCGGCGTCGTGGTGTACAACCGCGCGAATTCGAAGCTGAACGCCGACATGCTCGAGCGCCTCGCCGATCGTTGCCCGAACCTGATCGGCTTCAAGGACGGCGTCGGCGAAATCGAGAGCATGGTCACGATCCGCCGCCGCCTCGGCGACCGCTTCGCGTACCTCGGCGGCCTGCCGACGGCCGAAGTCTACGCAGCCGCGTACAAGGCGCTCGGCGTGCCGGTGTACTCGTCGGCCGTGTTCAACTTCATCCCGAAGACGGCGATGGAATTCTACGAAGCGATCGCGAAGGACGACCACGCAACGGTCGGCCGCCTGATCGACGAGTTCTTCCTGCCGTACCTGCAGATCCGCAACCGTCGCGCGGGCTACGCGGTCAGCATCGTGAAGGCGGGCGCGAAGCTCGTCGGCCACGACGCGGGCCCGGTGCGCGCGCCGCTCGTCGACCTCAACGACGCCGAAGTCGCCGAACTGGACGTGCTGATCAAGAAGATGGGCCCGCAGTAAGCGGGGACGGCCGGCGCGGTGCGCTCAGCGGCACCGCGGCCGGCTTGTCGTCAGTGATGCGTCGCGGCCGGCTCTTGCCGGCCGCGGTCGTTTGCAGCGGCGACAGTGCGCTGCACCCCGCCGCGAAGGCGTGCGGTCACATCTGCGCGATGACGCCGATGATCCGGTGACGCACATTGCCGAGCTTGATCCGGGTCGTCTCGATCTGCTCCTGCGCGCCCGAACGCACGCGTGCATTCGACTCGCCGCCAAGAATCTGCCCCAGCACGTCGCGGTCGACGACCGCATCGAAGAACCGGCCGACCGTGATCGTCGCCGACTGCTTCGCGGTCAGCAGCGCGCTATTGGCCTGCGTCAGCGCGTCGGTACGCAGGTTCTGGTCGCGTTCGTCGATGCCGCGGCGCTGCTCGAGCGCGAACACCAGCGCTTCCATGTCCTGCCTGAAACGGCGCACGGCGAGGCCGAACATGAGCGAATGCGCATCGGAGCCCGTCACGGGCCGCCCCTGGTTGATGGTCACGTCGAATTCGCTGCCGCCGAGGTCGCGCTGGAATTCCAGCAGCGCATTCGCGAGCACGCGCCCTTCGCTGTACTGGCCGATGCGGCTGCGCACGGAATGCGCGACGTCGCCGATCGCCTTCCATAGTCCGGCGGCGAACAGGTGGTCGCCACGCTTGCTGATGTTCATCGGATGGTTCCTTGTTGGTCTTGTGTCGGTCTCTCAGGCTCGCCAGCGGGCCGAACGGCCCGCAGCCTCGCTACTGTAGGAGAAATTCAGGCGGCGCGGAAGGTGGGGGCGGCTTGTGCGGCGACACATCATCGTGAGCATCATTTGATGCGATAATTGATGCATCGACTTATTCGGGAGCCGTTCATGCGCACCACCTTGTCCCTCGACGACGCATTGCTCGCCAAAGCGCAGCAATTAACCGGCGTCACCGAAAAATCGGCGCTGGTGAGAGAAGCGCTGCGCGCTTTGATCGCGCGCGAAAGCGCACGACGACTTGCCCGCCTCGGCGGCACCGAGCCCGATCTTGAATCCGTTCCACGCCGCCCATCGGAGCCCGCATGATTCTTGTCGACACTTCAGTGTGGATCGACCATCTGCGGGCCGGTGACGCAACGCTCACCACATTGCTGGAAGCGGAACGCGTGTTGATCCATCCGTTCATCATTGGTGAGCTTGCGCTCGGTAGCATGCGCGATCGCCAGACCGTACTGGATGCGCTGCGCGACCTTCCCGCCGCCACCCCGGCGACCGACGACGAAGTCCAGCGCATGATCGATGTCGTACCGCTTCACGGGCTCGGCATCGGTTACGTCGACGCCCATCTGCTTGCCTCGGTCAGACTGACCGGCGGCAGCAAGCTGTGGACGCGCGACCGGCGCCTGCTGGCCGCGGCCGAGCGCCTGCAACTCGTGGCCCACCCCGGTCATTGATCGCGCAACCCCGCGGCACGAAACCCGCCACAAATGAAAACGGCGGACGCGCCCGTGGGCATCGTCCGCCGCCATCCATCAACGTACCGAATCGCGCCCCACTCGGGACGCGGCCTTCAGCCGGTCACGTTCAGCACCCTCACTCTGCCTTGCCGTCCCGCAGCCGCGGAATCGCGAGCGGATTGCTTTCCTGCAGCCCCTCGGGCAGCAGATCGTCCGGGAAGTCCTGGTAGCACACGGGCCGCAGGAAACGCTCGATCGCGGTCGCGCCGACCGACGTGACGGACGGATTCGACGTCGCCGGGAACGGCCCGCCGTGCACCATCGCGTCGCACACCTCGACGCCGGTCGGATAGCCGTTGACGAGCAGACGCCCGGCCTTGCGTTCGAGGATCGGCAGCAGGCGGCGCGCGAGCGGCTTGTCGTCGGCGTCCATCTGCAGCGTGGCCGTCAGCTGGCCCTCCAGCGCGTCGAGCACGTGCGCGACTTCGTCGAGATCGCGGCAGCGCACGATCAGCGAGGCCGGCCCGAACACCTCGTGGCTGAATGCCGGCTCCGCGAGGAACGCCTGCGCGGCGACTTCGTACACCGCGCCGCCTGCCTGACATTCGGTCTGCGCCGTCTCGCCCGCGCCGATTTCACGCACGCCCGGCAGTTCGGCCAGCTTGCCGCGACCGTTGCGATACGCGTCCGCGATGCCGCGCGTGAGCATCACGCCGGCCGGCTTCTTCGCGAGCGCCTGCGCGGCGACCGACTCGAAGCGGTCGAGATCGGGACCGTCGATCGCCAGCACGAGGCCCGGGTTCGTACAGAACTGGCCGACCCCGAGCGTCAGCGAATCGACGAAGCCGGTCGCGATCGCGTCGCCGCGCGCGGCCAGCGCGGCCGGGAACAGCACGACTGGGTTGATGCTGCTCATTTCCGCATAGACGGGAATCGGCTGCGGACGCGCGTTCGCGAGCTGCACGAGCGCCATGCCGCCCTGCCGCGACCCGGTGAAGCCGACGGCCTGGATCGCCGGATGACTGACGAGCGCCGCGCCGGTCACGCGGCCCGGGCCGATCATCAGCGAGAACACACCGGCCGGCATCCCGCATTTCGCCACCGCCGCGCGGATCGCGCGACCGACCAGCTCGGACGTGCCGAGGTGCGCCTCATGGGCCTTCACGATCACCGGGCAGCCGGCCGCCAGCGCCGACGCGGTATCGCCGCCGGCCACGGAGAACGCGAGCGGGAAGTTGCTCGCGCCGAACACGACGACGGGCCCGAGCCCGACCTTCTGCAGCCGCAGGTCCGAACGCGGCAGCGGCGTGCGCTCGGGCTGCGCGGGATCGATCGACGCGGCGAGGAAACGCCCGTCGCGCACGACGCGCGCGAACAAGCGGAGCTGGCCGACGGTGCGGCCGCGCTCGCCCTGCAGCCGTGCGACGGGCAGGCCCGTTTCGGCGTGCGCGCGTTCGATCAGCGCGTCGCCCAGCGCGACGATTTCGTCGGCGATCGCTTCGAGAAACGCCGCGCGCGCCGCGAGCGGCTGGGCGCGGTACGCGTCGAAGGCGTCGCGCGCGAGTTCGCACGCGCGCTCGACGTCGGCCTGCGTCGCGACGCCGAAGGCCGGCGCGTCGATCGGCGCGCCCTTCGACGGGTCGAACGCGTGCAAGGTACCGGCCGAGCCGGCCACCGCGTCGGCGCCGATCAGCATCTCTCCAGTCAATTGCATGGGGTGTGCTCCGTGGTTCGGGAATGATTCGCTCATTGTAGCTCAACAGATATGATGTCTGCCGACGACATTTCGATATTTGCGCCGAGCGTCGGCAGCGCGGCCGCGTGCGTCAAATCCTTATCCATCCGGCCTAAGCACGATTTTCTGACCCTTTCGCGTCACCCGGCAAAGGGAAAACCCGAGGTTTCTGCGTGGCGGCGTTGCTCATAAACTCGCGGTCATGTCATACGACGACGTACCTTAACGTGCCCAACAATCAGACCACCTCCCGCGATCTTCCGATCGAACTCGCCGGCAGCGCGCGCCGGACCGCCGTGCGCTACTGGATTCTGGCGATGCTGTTCGTCGTCACGACGCTCAATTATGCGGACCGCGCGACGCTGTCGATCACCGGCACGCCGATCCGCAAGGCCTTCGGCATCGATCCGGTGACGATGGGCTACATCTTCTCGGCGTTCAGTTGGGCGTACGTGCTCGCGCAGTTGCCGAGCGGCTGGCTGCTCGACCGCTTCGGCGCTCGCCGCGTGTATGCGGCGAGCATCTTCCTGTGGTCGGCATTCACGCTGCTGCAAAGCACGATCGGCCTCGGCGGCAGCGCCGCGTTCGCGGTGACCGCGCTGTTCGTGATGCGCTTCGCGGTCGGCATCGCCGAGGCGCCCGCGTTTCCCGCGAACGCGAAGGTCGTCGCGAGCTGGTTCCCGACCGCCGAGCGCGGCACGGCGTCGGCGATCTTCAACGCCGCGCAGTATTTCGCGGCGGTGGTGTTCTCGCCGCTGATGGCCTGGCTCACGCATGCGTACGGCTGGCACCACGTGTACCTGTGGCTCGGCCTCGCCGGCATCGCGCTCGCGTTCCTGTGGCTGCGCGTGATGAAGGACCCGGTCGACCATCCGGCGGTGAACCGCGCGGAACTCGAGCATATCGAGCAGGGCGGCGGCCTCGTGCGCTCGACGGCCCGGCCGAGCGCGGCGCGCGGTAGCGGCGCGGCGTCCAAGGCATCCGAAGGCAGCCGCGTCGCGGGCTGGTACTACGTGCGCCAGCTGCTGTCGAACCGGATGCTGCTCGGCGTCTATCTCGGCCAGTACTGCGTGAACGTGCTCACGTACTTCTTCCTCACGTGGTTCCCGATCTACCTCGTGCAGGCGCGCGGGATGTCGCTGCTGAAGGCCGGCTTCATGACGTCGCTGCCGGCGATCTGCGGCTTCCTCGGCGGTGTGCTCGGCGGGATGCTGTCGGACCTGCTGATCCGTCGCGGCGTGTCGCTGACGCTCGCGCGCAAGATCCCGATCGTCAGCGGGATGCTGCTGTCGATGGTCATCATCGGCTGCAACTACGTCGACAGCGAAGTGCTGGTGATCGTGCTGATGGCCGTGTCGTTCTTCGGCAAGGGAATCGGCTCGCTCGGCTGGGCCGTTGTCGCGGATACCGCGCCGAAGGAAGCGATCGGCCTGTCGGGCAGCCTGTTCAACATGTTCGGCAACACGGCCGGCATCGTCGCGCCGATCGCGATCGGCTACCTGGTCGGCGCGAGCGGCTCGTTCAACGGCGCCTTGGTGTTCGTCGGGCTGAACGCGCTCGTCACGGTGTTCAGCTATCTGGTGATCGTGAAGGACATCAAGCGCGTCGAGCTGCGTCATCGCGACGCGTGAGCTGCGGCGGGAATGGAAGGAAGACGACGGTGGCCGCGTGCAAGCGGCCGCCGTTTTTGCGTCAGGCCGCCGAATGCGCGACGCGCAGCATGTCGTGCACGCCGGACGTCATCAGCGCGAGAAACGCGACCAGACCGATGTAGCAGAGCGCGTAGGTCGTCTTCGTCTCGATCGACGTCGCGTAGTACGCGCGGTTCTCCGGCGCGGCGGGATCGTAGCGCCACGCGCGCTTGAGCTGCGGCAGCGCGAGGATCGCCATCACGATCAGCAGCGGGCTCGGCCGGTACACGAACAGTGCGATCAGCACGGGCACGCCCGCGAACCAGATGCGCGGCGACAGCACCGCGGTGATGCGCCCGCCGTCGAACGGCGACAGCGGAATCATGTTGAACAGGTTCAGGAAGAAGCCCGTGTACGACACCGCGAGCAGCAGGTTGCTGTCGTAGTGGCGCGCGGCCGCGTAGCAGGCCAGCGCGCCGAGCGTGCCGACGAACGGCCCGGCCAGCCCGACGTACGCCTCGGTTTCGGCATCGTGCGGCATCTCCTTCAACTGGATCCACGCGCCGACGAACGGAATGAACGTCGGCAGCCCCACGTCGAGCCCGCGCCGCTGCGCGGCCAGGTAGTGGCCGGCCTCGTGCACGAACAGCAGCGCGACGAAGCCGGCCGCGAAGCGCCAGCCGTAGAACAGCGCGTAGACCGCGATCGACGCGAGCATGGTGCCCGCGGACATGAGCACCTTGCCGAGCTTCAGGCCGCCGAAGATCAGCAGCAGCAGTTTCGTCATTCCTTGCGCTCCGTCTGCGGCGCGCCGGACGCATCGGCGATGACCGGTACCGAGGCGGCCTTCGGCTTGCGGCCGAAAAAGCGCTTCAGCGCCGCCGCGCCCCCCAGCAGCGCGATCGCGCCGATCTTGAAGAACTTCAGCGCGAACGCGCCGATCAGCGCGAGCAGGCCGAGCTTCTTCGCGCCGACGCCGACGATCAGCGCCGCGAGACCGTACTCGGCGACGTGGTCGGTCGACTTGTTGAAATCGGCGTAGCGCTTCCCGTCGTTGAAGCGGATGTTCGCGAGCAGGTCGTCGGCCGAGGGCTTGTACTTCGGCAGATCGGCGAGCGTCGACGCCATCGTCAGCGACAGGTAGCCGTCGCGGCCGAGCACGAGCGTGCGGTAGTTCACACCGTCGTTCTCGGCGTTCGCGGCCGCGCCCTTGTCGCGGATGATCGCGGACCACACGAGCCGGTGCGTGGCCGCGTCGTATGCCGGCGCCTTCGCCCAGCCGACCACCTCGGTTTCCGGCAGGCCGCGCTCCTTGCGCGCGGGGTTGCCTTCCTCGGTGCCGGCCTGCAGGCTCTTCAGCAATTCGTCGGGCTTCCAGTCCTTCGCGTCGTCGTCGCGGATGTAGCCGCTCGGCTCGAACGACACGACCGAGATCCAGTCGGCGTCCGGATCCTCCGGCAGCACGAGCCCGACCAGCTTCGATTCGTCGATCGAGTTGCCCATCGAGCGCAGGTAGCGGCCGGCTTCGGCGGCCGGCACGAACGATTCGCCCGCTTTCAGCTTCAGCACGGCGTCGTGCTTAATGTCGATATCGGCCGGCCCGCTGACGACGGCCTTGTTGGCGGCCGCGGCGGCGGCCCTCATTTCGACCTGCGCGGCTTCGGTTTGCGCGTGGCCGCGGGTCGCGGCGAATGCGAGCATCGCCACGCAGGCGACACGGACGGCGAGTTTTTTCATTGTTGGATTCCCCTGGACTGCCTTGTTGTGAATGTGCACGGCGTCCGGCCCGAGCGTTGTGGTCGCGGGTCCGGCGCCGCCTCTCAGGTGGCACGGCGGCTATGGTAACGCAGCGTCGCCGCGCGTCAGGGGACGAAATGCGGGGGCGGAAGGGAGTCCCGGGCGGCAGCCGGTGGAGTCGGTTGCGCACGCCGGTCGGGAATGCTTACCTGTCAGGTAATGCCCGGCGCGTGCAGGATTGCCTATCATCTGCACCATGAACTCGACCGCCACCGTCCATTCGCTCCCTCCGTCCGCCGGCCGTGCGTCCGGCATCGGCCCGCTGCTGCGCACCTGGCGTCAACGCCGGCGCCTGAGCCAGATGGCGCTCGCGCTCGAGGCGGAGGTGTCCGCGCGACACCTGAGCTTCGTCGAATCGGGCCGCGCGCAGCCGAGCCGCGACATGGTGCTGCATCTCGCGGAGCGCCTCGACGTGCCGCTGCGCGAGCGCAATGCGCTGCTGGTCGCCGCCGGCTATGCGCCGCTGTTTCGCGAGCGGCCGTTCTCCGATCCGCAGCTCGATGCCGCGCGCCACGCGGTCGAGGCCGTGCTGCGCGGCCACGAGCCCTACCCGGCGCTCGCGGTGGATCGCCACTGGACGCTGCTCGCCGCAAACCGGATGCTCGGCGCGCTGGTCGCGCAGGCCGATCCGGCGCTGCTGCAGCCGCCCGTCAACGTGCTGCGCCTGAGCCTGCATCCGGACGGCCTCGCGTCGCAGATCGTCAACTGGCACGAGTGGCGCGCGCATATCCTGCACCGGCTGCAACGGCAGATCGACGCGAGCGGCGACCGCGCGCTGCATGCGCTGCGCGATGAACTGGCTGAATATCCGGCACCGGCCGGCCAGGCCGATGACACGCATGCACGCACCGACTACGCGGACATCGCGGTGCCGCTGCGGCTGCGCACGGCGGCCGGCGAGCTGACGTTCTTCAGCACGACGACGGTGTTCGGCACGCCGGTCGACGTCACGCTGTCGGAACTCGCGATCGAGGCATTTTTTCCGGCGAATCCGGAGACGGTGGATGCGATGCGGGCACTGGCGGAAAAGTTGCCGGCGGAGTGAGCGCACCGTGATTTCGCGCATCAAGGGCGCGGTGCCCGGTTACACCCTGCATCGAATCGACGAAACGCCCCGGCTCCACCGGTACGGGCGGTCCCGACGGTTCACGGCCTTCTCTCCGGGCCATTGCGGTTGGACACTACAATGACGCCCGTTCGTACAAGAACCTGAAATGCCGACCGCCATCCGGGCCACGCTGGCGGCAGCAACCTTCACTTGTCGATGCCGACACGCCCCGGTCCACCGGGCAATTCCAACAATGATTCCGATCGGTCGTTCGCCTGGCTCATGATTCCCGCTCCGATTTTCTCCGGCACCTTCTTCGTCATTCTCGGCATTTCGTTTCTGGCGGCCGTCTCCGTGCTGCTTTGGGCCGTCGCGCTGGCGCTGTCTCCGCGTGCACGGCAATCGTTTGTTGCGAACCGAGGACGCAACGCCGCCGTTCTGGCCGCACTGTGCGTGACGAGCAGTTTCTTCGTCTTCGCAGCGGTGATCTTTCTCAAGGTCGACCTGGACATCAGAAAGGAGCAGGCTGCACTGCATCCTGTGCTGGAGATGGGCCAGCATCTGCTGGGTATCGACATGCCGCCCGGTACCAAACTGTCGCTCAATACCGCCGGCGACATGAAATTCATCGAGGAAGCCAGGTTTCCACACGCGGTCAGCGTCTACGGAATACCCGCCGTGGCGGTGCGAGTCACGGGCGGATATGACGAAGATACCCTTTGGAACTACCGGTCCCCCGTCACGCTCACTGCACTGGCGCTCACCGTAACCGGCACTTCGACGATCGACGGATGGAAATGCGGCGCAAACGCGCCGCTGGAAATCGTGCTGCGCAACGATGCGCGGATCAAGACGCTTCGGTCGTGCGGTCTGGCCGACGGCAATCGCGTGGCCGACTCCGTCGTGCCAGCCGGTTCGGACTTGCGCAGAAACACGACCACCTACGGCGACGGGCTGCGCGACAACGACTACTGGCAGATCGATGTCGCCGATGGCGCCGTGTTCGAACTGGCGGCACTACCGCTGCTCCGGCCGACACTGGACCTCGACCGACAACACATCATTCTGGCCGTCGAGGACGCGACGCTGGCGCGCGCTGCGAGTGTCGGCGACATCACCTACCCGGCCGGCACCGAGGTCGTGTCCGGCGTGCGCGGACTGCGCGATGACTATCCCGGTTCATGGCTGTTCAAGACCGTCCGGGGCGGGCATGCCGTCAGCAAAACCACGGGGCCGATCGCCGATGGCGCGTCCATCGTGCAGGCGCCTTCGGGGAAGGTTTACGCAATCATTCCGCACCGCGCGGATTGACTGCACGATGGAGTGACCTGCCGACAGCGACATTCGGGCACGGCGAGCGCGATCGCCATGGCGAACCTGCCGCAAGCCGTGCTGCCTGGCGAGAAGGTCGTCGCGCTCGGCGGCGGCACGTATTGCGATCAAAGCGCAATGGCGGTCGGCTTGTCCGTCGCGACGACGCAATGGCTCGTCAAAGGCTCGGTCACGATGGCGGTCTCGAGTCACGGCTCGTTCAGCACGGGCGCGGGCGTCGGCTACCGCTGGTAATCGGCCTGCGGCAGCGACGCGTGAGGACGCTGTACCTGACGCGGTGCGGTCAGCCATTGGCGCCACGGCGCAGATGGCTGACCACCGTCACGTATAGAGCGACGCCTGCGGCAACTCCCCCGTCAGCGCAAACCGCCCGACATCGCGCAGCCGATAGTCGAGCGGATCGTGCAGCGTATGCGTGCGCGCGTTGCGCCAGAAGCGGTCGAGGCCGAGCGACGCGGCCGTCGCGCGTGCGCCGCACGCATCGAACAGCGCCTCGCCATTGTCGAGCGCCGCGCGCTGCGCGACGATCTTCGCTTCCGACACGGCGAGCGCCACTTCGGCACGTTCGTCGGCCGTCAGCGCATCGCGCCGCGACCATGCGCGCTCCAACTCGCGCGCCGCGCGGTCGGCCAGCGATGCGGCCGCCACCGCCCGCACGCGCATGTCGCCAAAGCGCTGCAGCGTATAAGGATCGTCACTCGCCTGCGCGACGCCCGAATGTATCCACGGCCGGCCATCCTTCAGCACATAGTCGCGCGCCTCGGCGAGCGCGCCTTCGGCAAGCCCGACGAACAGATTCGTCAGCACCAGCTGCGACACCAGCGTGCGCAGCGTCGCGCGCGGTGTCGGCGGCGTTTCGGACCGGTGCAGCACGTCGTCCGGCGCGAGCGTCACGCCGTCGAAGCGCACACTGCCGCTGTCGGTCTGGCGCTGGCCGATCGGATCCCAGTCGTCGTTGACCGTGATCCCGTCGCGATCGGTCGGCACCACGCCGAACACGGTGCGGCCCGTTTCCGGATCGTGCGCGGACACGGTCATCCGCTGCGAGCCGCGCGTGCCCGAGCAGAAGCCCTTCACGCCGTCGAGCCGGTAGCCGCCGTCCGGCGTCGCGGTCGCCACCAGCCGCGTGTCGAGCGGGTTGACCGCATTGCCCCACCACCAGCGATGCTCGACCGTGCCGCGCAGATAGCGTTCGCGCTGGGCCGCGCTACCCCACACGTCGACGCTCACGATCTGCAGGATCTGGAATCCGACCAGATGCGCGAGCGCGCTGTCGACGCGCGCGATCTGCCGGATCGTGTCGTAGATCGCCGGCCACGCGGCTTCCTGTCCGCCGAATTCGCGCGGCACCGCGAGCGTCAGCAGGCCGGCGTCGGCGAGCCACTGCTTCTCGTCGGCCGCATGACCGCCCGCGCGGTCGCGCGCGGCCGCCGTCGCACGCAGCGAGTCGATCACGCGCGCCAGCGCATCGGCGTCGATCGCGCGTGCATCGGAATCCGGCGCAAACGTCGCCGGGCTGCGGCGATCGTTCATGCGACGGCTTCCGGTGCAACGGGTTCGTGCGCCACGACTTGGCCGGACAGCGGCACCAGCGCGCCGAGCGGGCGGCCGGTCAGCCGCGACAGGATCTCGCGCCGCCAGTCGTCGTAGATCGCGCGGTACTCGGCGATATCCGCCCCGAACACATGCGCGGTATGCGCGTACTCGTCATGCAGATACCCGTCGAGCCGCGCCTGCGTTTCCTCGTCGGCCGCGATCACGCGGTCGATCAGCGCCTCGCGCTCGGCGGCCGGCAGCGCCTTCAACGTGTCGAACCACCACTGGACGATCTGCACGCGATGCCACTCCTCGTCCGGACGAATCCGGTTTTCGCCGTGCTCGCGCATCGCGCCATCCGCGATGCGGCCGGTCTTGCGCTGGATCCACAGCTTCGCGAGGATGTGCAGCTCGTAATGCCATTCGAACGCGAGGAAGCCCGCGACGTCGCGCACCGCGATATCGCCGATGCGCGCCCAGTGCGCGGCGACGAGCCGCTCGACTTCCGGCAGCGGATCGCGGCCCGTCAGTTCGGTCACGCGCTCGCGGCCGATCACCGCATGCGCGCCGTCGTCGCCGAGCTGGCGCGACAGGATCAGCTGGAAATGCGGGTCGTCGCGGAACAGCGTGTCGATCGCCTTCGCGACGACCTGCACGATGAACAGGTCGTGCGACGCCATCTTCGTGTAGTAGTCGGCGACGGCGGCCAGCTCGTCTTCGCTGCGCGGCTCGCGCGGCGGCGTCGCGAGCTTGTCGGGAAAGCCGGGGCGATGGCGTCGCGCGACGTTCAGGAACAGCGCTTCCTCGAATTGTCCGTTCCATTCGCGCGGTGCGCCGATGGGCAAGGTCATGGGTATCGTTCTCTCAGGGTCTGGAAAAATGAAATGAGCCGCGCTCGTGGCGCCGCTCAGGTACGCCGGGTCACGTGTCGGACCAGGCGGTCGCCCGTGATTTGCACGGCCGATACGAGTGCGATCAGGATCACGATCACGGTCGCCATCACGGTAGTGTCGAAACGCTGGTAACCGTAGCGGATCGCGAGGTCGCCGAGCCCGCCCGCGCCCACCGCGCCCGCCATCGCGGTCGAGCCGATCAGCGCGACGACGGTGATGGTGAAGCCGCCGAGCATGCCGGGCAGCGCCTCGGGCAACAGCACGTGCCACACGATGTGGCGGCGTTTCGCGCCCATCGCGAGCGCGGCCTCGATCAGCCCGCGATCGACTTCGCGCAGGCTCACTTCGGCAATGCGCGCGAAGAACGGAATCGCGGCGATCGACAACGGCACGACGGCCGCCCACACGCCGATCGTCGTGCCGATCAGCACACGCGTGAACGGCAGCAGCGCGACGAGCAGGATGATGAACGGCGTCGAGCGGAACACGTTGACGAGCGCGCCGAGCACGGCGTTCACGCCGCGCCGCTCGTAGATGCCGCCGGGCGCGGTCGTCACGAGGATCACCGCGAGCGGGATGCCGATCAGCGCGGCGACGGCGGCCGACGCGGCGACCATCGACAGCGTGTCACGGATCGCGTCGAGCAGTTCGGGCCACCAGAGTTCAAACATAGCCGAGCACCTCCGCGTGGTTCGCATGGCGGCGCGCGCGCTCCAGCAACGCGGCGACCGCGCCGCCGTGTGCCAGCGACTGCCCGGGCGACGCGGCGATCACGAGGCGCCCCTGCGCATGCCCCTGGATCCGCTCGATCCCGCCATGCAGGAAACGCACCGAGCCGCCGAGCGCCGCCGCGAGCGCGCCGACGTCCGGCTCGCCGCCGCTTTCGCCCGTATAGCGGACGTCGAGCACGACCTGCGCGCCGTCCGGCAGCGCAGCCTGCTCGGGCAACGGCCGCACGCGCGCGGCCAGTTCGGCCGGCAGATCGTGCACGAGCGTGCTGAGCAGCGCGCGCGTCGCGCCGTGGCGCGGATCGCCGAACACGCGCCATACCGGGCCCGTTTCGACGACCTCGCCTTGCTCGATCACCGCGACCGTGTCGCACACCGCGCGGATCACTTCCATCTCGTGCGTGATCAGCACGATCGTCAGCCCGAGGCGGCGATTGATGTCGGCGAGCAGTGCGAGGATCGACTGCGTCGTCTCGGGATCGAGCGCCGACGTCGCCTCGTCGCACAGCAGCACCTCCGGATCGTGCACCAGCGCCCGCGCGATGCCGACGCGCTGCTTCTGGCCGCCCGACAGGCTCGCCGGATACGCGTCGCGCTTCGCGGCGAGCCCGACGAGATCGAGCAATGCATCGACCTTGCGCGTGCGCTCGGCCTTCGGCACGCCGGCGATCTTCAGCGGCAGCGCGACGTTCTCGAACACCGTCTTCGCCGACAGCAGGTTGAAATGCTGGAACACCATCCCGGTGCGGCGGCGCAGCGCGACGAGCCCGTCCTCGTCGAGCGCGCCGACGTCGACGCCCTGCACGCGCACGCTGCCCGAACTCGGACGTTCGAGGCCGTTCACGAGCCGCAGCAGCGTCGACTTGCCGGCGCCGCTGCGGCCGATGATCCCGAACACTTCGCCGCGCCGCACGTCGAGCGTCACGTCGCGCAGCGCCGCGGCGTGGCCGCGCGGCGTCGCGAACACCTTGCCGACGTGGACAAGCGACACGGCGGCGACCTCAGCCCGCGTGGCGGCTTCCCGATGCGCGCCATGCGCGTCGCGTGCCGCCGCGCCGGCCCGCACGGCCGATGCGTCGATGAAACCCAGCGTATCGAACAGTTGCGTCATCGCTTCGCTCCGTCACGTTCAAGCATGCGCGGGATGCGCGGGTTCCGAGGCCGGCGCGGCGGCCGGCCGGTGCTGCGCGCCCGTATGCCACGCGGGCAGCCGCGGGCCGGCGCCGAACAGCTTCTCGCGCAGCGTCGGCGCGGGATCGTAGTCTTCCTTGTAGATGCCGCGGTTCTGCAGTTCAGGCACGACCCAGTCGACGAAATCCTCGAACGACTCGGGCATCACGGTGCGCGTCAGGTTGAAACCGTCGATGCCCGTCTCGTCGATCCACGACTGCAGCTCGTCCGCGACCTGCGACGGCGAACCGACGATCGGCGCATAGCGGCCGCCGAGCGACATCTGTTCGAGCATCCGGCGCACGGTCCACGTGCCGGTGGTGCTCTTGCGCGAGATCGCGTCCACGGCCGACTGGATCGAATCGGTCTTCACGTACGAGATCGGCTCGTCGAGCCCGTACTTCGCGAAGTCGATGCCGGTCGAACTCGCGAAATGCGCGAGGCCGGCTTCCGGGCTCGCGTAGCGCCGGTATTCGTCGAACTTCTCTCGTGCGAGCAGTTCGGTCTCGGCGGTCACGACGCTCACGCCGGCGAAAATCCTGATCGAGGCCGGGTCGCGGCCCTGCCGCGCGGCGGCCGCGCGAATATCGAGCGCCGCCGCGCGCGCGGCGGCCTTGCTCTGCCCGTTCACGAACACGCACTCCGCGTGCCGCCCCGCGAACTCGACGCCACGGGCGGACGAACCGGCCTGGTACAGCACCGGCGTGCGCTGCAGCGACGGCTCGCTCAGATGGATCGCGTCGACCGAATAGAACGGCCCGTCGTGCTTGACGCGCCGCACCTTGCCCGGCTGCGCGAACACGCGCGCGTGCGCGTCGCGGATCACCGCATCGTCGTCCCAGCTTTGTTCCCACAGCTTGTAGACGACGTCCATGTAGTCGTCCGCGCGTTCGTAGCGGTCGTCGTGGCCGATCTGCTGCGCGAGGCCCATTCCGCGCGCGGCGCTGTCGAGATAGCCGGTCACGATGTTCCAGCCGATGCGCCCCTTCGTCAGGTGGTCGAGCGTCGACATGCGGCGCGCGAACAGGTACGGCGGCTCGTAGGTCAGGTTCGCGGTCACGCCGAAGCCGAGATGCCGCGTGACCTGCGCCATCGCGGGCACGAGCAGCAGCGGATCGTTGACGGGCACCTGCACCGATTCGCGCAGCGCGGCGTCCGGGCCGCCGCCGAACACGTCGTACACGCCGACGATGTCCGCGAGAAAGATGCCGTCGAACTTGCCGCGCTCGAGCGTCCTCGCGAGATCGGCCCAGTAGTCGAGATCGGTGTAGTGCGCGGAGCGGTCGCGCGGATGCGTCCACAGCCCGTGGTTGATGTGCCCGACACAGTTCATGTTGAACGCGTTGAGCAGGATTTTCTTGCGGTTCGGCGTCGTCATGTTCCCTCCGTCACCACGCGATCGCGTAAAGCGAGCCGAATGCGTTGTCGAGCGCACGGCGCACCGCCGGCGAGTGCTGGTAGATCGCGATGAACTTGCGGATGCGCGGATCGTTCACGCTCTCGGGCCGCACGACCCACTGGATCGCGAAGTTCTTGTTCTCGGTGCCGTCGAACAGCAGCGCGCTGTTCGGGTCGGTCGTGCCGGCGAGCTTGATGAAGCTCGGGTAGCCCTGCGCGAGGTCGACGTCGTCGAGCGAGCGCGCGAGCTGCGACGCCTCGAGCGCGATGATCTTCAGGTGCTTCGGGTTGGACACGATGTCGTGCGTCGTCGCCCGGTAGTCGCTGCCCGGCTTCAGCGTGATGAGGCCCGCGCGCTGCAGCAGCAACAGCCCGCGCCCGCCGTTGACCGGATCGTTCGCGATCGCGACGCGCGCGCCGTCCTTCAGCTCGGCAAAGCTTTTCACCTTCTTCGAATAGAGGCCGATCTTCATGATCGTGCCCGGCGCGATCGACACGAAGTTGTAGCCGCCCTGCTTCTTCGCGTTCTCGAGAAACGGGATGTGCTGGAAGTAGTTGACGTCGATGTCCTTGTTCGCGAGCGCCGCGTTCGGCGTATTCCAGTCGGTGAACTCGACGATCCGCACGTCGAGGCCCTGCTCCTTCGCCTCCTTCGCGGCGATCTTCAGCGCTTCGATCTGCGGGCTCGTCGAGATGCCGACCTTCAGCGGCGCGGTATCGGCGCGCGCGCCACCCGGCAGCGCGACCGCGAACCACGCGGCGAGCAGCGCGGCCGCGGTCAGGCGGGCCGGCAGGACGAGCCGTGCGAGGCGGACGGCGCACGAGCGGGCGGAAAAAACGGCATGCGGCATGGGAACCACTCTCCTGTCCAAGGACGGTATCGACGGATGCGCGACGCCGCGGCGAACGCGCGGGCGTTCTCCGGACAGTCGTCGCATCGGAAAAGGATCAGCCGATGATAGAGAGGGGCAGGAAGGCGGTCTACGAAGCGATTGTGCGAAGAAAATCGCGCGCGGCGATATGGCGCGCGATCGGAGTCAGCCTGGCGCCCGGCCGGCCGACTGGCCGAAATCTCGGCCTTCCCCGCCGGGCGAATTCCGAAATCTCGGCCGGCCAAGGCGGCCACCCTTTCCGCAGACGAAACAAATCCCTTATGAATCAATGAATTAAAAATAATCAGGCAGGCCGGATTTCTGGCACGGGGGTTGCGTAATAGACGGCACACGATGCCGCGAAGCGATGCAGGCATCCCACAATCAGGAGACACGTCTTGCAGACCTCTATCCATACCCCGTCCCACCCGGAACCGATTGCCGAAGCCGGCGCCGCCACGCGCGCACGCTTCTGGCCGGAAGGCTGGTGGAAGCTGATGGAAATCCGCATCGGCATCATCCCGCTGCCGGTGTACGTGATCCTGTTCGCGCTGATCGTCGGTTTCTCGGTTACGGGCAAGGTGCCGGGCGAGATCTCGATGGCGATCGCCGTGCTCGCGTTCTTCGGCTTCACGTGCGCGGAACTCGGCAAGCGCCTGCCGCTCCTGCGCAACATCGGCGCGGCCGCGATCTTCGCGACCTTCGTGCCGTCGGCGCTCACCTACTATCACGTGCTGCCGAAGCCGGTGCTGAACCTGACGGTCGAGTTCACGAAGTCGACCAACTTCCTGTACCTGTTCATCGCGTCGATCATCGTCGGCAGCATTCTGAGCATGGACCGGCGCGTGCTGATCCAGGGCTTCGTGAAGATCTTCATCCCGCTCGCCGCCGGTTCGGTCGCGGCCGCGATCGTCGGCACGGCGGTCGGCACCGCGCTCGGCCTCGGCGCGCGCCACACGCTGCTGTATATCGTCGTGCCGATCATGGCGGGCGGTGTCGGCGAAGGCGCGATTCCGCTGTCGATCGGCTATTCGGAACTGATGCACCTGCCGCAGGGCGAGATGTTCGCGATGGTGCTGCCGCCGGTGATGCTCGGCAGCCTGACCGCGATCATCCTGTCGGGCGCGCTCGACATGCTCGGCAAGCGCCTGCCGCACCTGACCGGCAACGGTCGTCTGCAGGTCGGCGAAAGCGACGACCTGGCGCCGCAAAACGAAGAGATCCGCGGTCACGTCGACGTCACGCACATCGCGGGCGCCGGCATCACGGCGATCACGCTGTATCTCGTGGGCCTGATGGCGCACAAGCTGTTCGGCCTGCCCGCGCCGGTCGCGATGCTGTTCCTCGCGGTGCTGGTGAAGCTGGCGCGCGCGGTGTCGCCGCCGCTGCAGGAAGGCGCGTTCGTCGTCTACAAGTTCTTCTCGACCGCCGTCACGTATCCGCTGCTGTTCGCGATCGGCGTCGCGATGACGCCGTGGGACAAGCTGACCGCCGCCTTCACGATCGTCAACGTCGTCACGATCGTGTCGACCGTCGCGACGCTGATGGGCACCGGTTTCGTGGTCGGCCGCCTGCTGAAGATGTACCCTATCGACACCGCAATCGTGAACGCCTGCCACAGCGGACAAGGCGGCACCGGCGACGTCGCGATCCTGACCGCCGCGAACCGGATGCAACTGATGCCGTTCGCGCAGATCGCGACGCGCATCGGCGGCGCAATCGTCGTCACGGTGACGCTGATCCTGGTCGCGCACTTCGGATAATGCACGGCCGCGCGCACCGTCGCGCAGGCTGCTTCGCACGCGCCGCCGCCGGCTCTGCCGGCGTGCGGCGCGCGTCATTGCGGAGGGCCGGTTGCGGACGGCCGGTTGCGGAGGGCCGATAGCGGACGATCGGTTGCAGGTGACCGGTTGCAGGCTTCGATGAGGGCGAACGTGCAGAAGAGCTTCAAGGGAATCCCGTGGTGGGGCTGGGCGTCCGCCGTCGTACTGTATGTCGGCGTGGCGGGCGCGGCCGTCGATTTCGCGTGGGAACGTGCGATCGACGCGCTGGAGGAAACCGGCGCGCACCGGCTCGACCTGTATGCGTCGAGCCTGAAGAGCGAGCTCGGCCGCTTCGAGATCCTGCCCGGCCTGGTCGCCCGCCAGGACGGCGTGCGTGCGCTGCTGAAGGCCGCGCCGCAAGACCGGCCCGCGCTCGCCCACACGGTGGACACGTACCTCGAAGCCGTGAACCGCGACGCGGGCAGCGGCGCGGTCGACGTGATCGACCTGCGCGGCGAAGTGATCGCCGCCAGCAACTGGAACGAGACGATCAGCTTCGTCGGCACGAACGTGTCGTACCGGCCGTACTTCAAGGACGCCCTCGCGCACGGCAGCGGCCGCTTCTTCGGGATCGGCACCAATACCGGCGTGCCGGGCGTCTACTTCGCGAGCGCGGTGCGCGACGACGGCGCGCCGATCGGCGCGGCGGCCGTGAAGATCAGCGTCGACCCGCTCGAATCCGCGTGGCGCGCGCCGGGCGTCGCGGCGCTGGTGGTCGACGGCAACGGCGTGATCGTGATCTCGACCGAGCCGGCGTGGAAATTCACCGCGCTGCGCCCGATCACCGCGCAGCAGCAGCGCGACATCCAGGCGTCGCGGCAATACGCGGGCCGCACGGTCGACGTGCTGCCGTACCGCCACATCGGCGACCGCAGCGCCGCCGCGTGGTTCGGCACGTTTCCCGATCCGCGTCACGCCGGCCGCAACACGCGCTATCTCGTGATGTCGCGCCCCGCGCCGCAAGCCGGCGATTCGCTGATGGTGCTGCTGGACATCGCGAGCGCGCGGCGCCAGCAGGAGACCGCGTTCGTGTTCGTCACCGGCGCGTTCCTGATCGCCGCGCTGCTGGCCGGCTACGCGATCCAGCGCCGTCGGGCGATCGTCGCGCGGCTGAACGCGCAGGACGCGCTGCGCCGCGCGAACGACCGGCTCGAGCTGACCGTCGCGCAGCGCACCGCCGCGCTGACGGCCGCGAACGAGCGAATGCAGCGCGAGATCGTCGAACGCGAGCGCACCGAACAGCGGCTGCGCGATTCGCAGCAGGAAGTCGTGCACGCGGGCAAGCTCGCGGTGCTCGGGCAGATGGCCGCCGGCCTCACGCACGAGCTGAACCAGCCGCTCGTCGCGATCCGCACGCTGTGCGACAACGCGCGCACGTTCTTCGAGCGCGGCCAGCCGGCGCCCGCATATGCCAACCTCGAACGGATCGGCAAGCTGGTCGACAGCATGGCGGTGCTCACCGGCGAGCTGAAGACCTTCGCGCGCAAGCCCGACGTCGAGCGCGTCGCCGTGTCGCTGACCGAGGCCGTCGCGCATGCGCGGTTCATCTACGATGCGCGGATTCGCGACGAAGGCGTGCAGCTCGACGTGAACATCGCGCCGGGCACGACGGTGTCCGCCGAATCGAGCCAGTTGCAGCAGGTGATCGTGAACCTGCTCGGCAACGCGCTCGATGCGGTGCACGACGCGCCGGTGCGGCGCATCGTCATCGAAGCCGCCAAAGTGGACGATGCGAACGATGAGGACGAACCCGGCCGCGTGCGCTTCACCGTCGCCGACAGCGGTGCCGGCATCGCACCCGACGTGCTGCCGCACCTGTTCGAGCCGTTCGTCACCACCAAGCCGCGCGGCCAGGGCCTCGGGCTCGGCCTCGCGATCACGTCGCGCATCGTCGAGGCGTTCGGCGCGAAGATCGCCGCGACGAACCGCGACGCGGGCGGCGCGCAGTTCACCATCGAATTCGCGGCGGCGACGCCGCAACAAAGGACAGAGCATGGAAGATGAGATTCGCGTGCTGGTCGTCGAGGACGATGAAAACGTCCGGATCGGCGTCGAGCAGGCCGTCGCGCTCGCCGGGTTCCCGGTCGACGCGTTCGCGTCGGCCGCCGACGCGCTCGCGCACGTCGCACCCGGCGCGCCCATCGTGATCGTGTCGGACGTGCGGATGCCCGGCATCGACGGGCTGCAACTGCTCGAACGCGTGATGGCCGTCGATGCGCAGATCCCGGTCGTGCTGATCAGCGGCCACGCCGACATTTCGACGGCCGTCGGCGCGATGCACGACGGCGCGTACGACTTCATCGAGAAGCCGTTCTCGTCGGACGTGATCGCCGGCCGCGTCGCGCGCGCGGTCGAGAAGCGCCGGCTCACGCTGGAGGTGCAGGGGCTGCGCGCGGCGCTCAACAACTGGCAGGGCATCGAGGCGCTCGTGCTCGGCAAGTCGCCCGCGATGGCCGACGTGCGCAAGAAGATCCTGCGCCTCGCCGATACGTCGGTGTCGGTGCTGATCACCGGCGAGACGGGCACCGGCAAGGAACTGATCGCGCGCAGCCTGCACGACTTCGGCAGCCGGCGCGACGCGCATTTCGTCGCGCTGAACTGCGGCGGCCTGCCCGAGCAGATCTTCGAGAGCGAGCTGTTCGGCCACGAGGCCGGCGCATTCACGGGCGCGATCAAGAAACGCATCGGCAAGATCGAATGGGCGCACGGCGGCACGCTGTTCCTCGACGAGATCGAGACGATGCCGATTCCGCTGCAAATCAAGATGCTGCGCGTGCTGCAGGAGCGCGTGGTCGAACGGCTCGGCGCGAACGAGCTGATTCCGGTCGACTGCCGCGTCGTCGCCGCGTCGAAGGCCGATCTCGCCGAGCTCGCGGCCGACGGACGCTTCCGCGCGGACTTGCTGTATCGGCTCAACGTCGCGCAGATCGAGCTGCCGCCGCTGCGCGAACGGCGCGAGGACGTGCCGCTGCTGTTCGAGCATTTCGTGCTCGCGGCCGCGCGTCGCTTCGGGCAGCCGGCGCCCGTCGTCACGGCTGCGCAGGTGTCCGAACTGATGACGCATGCGTGGCCCGGCAACGTGCGCGAACTGCAGAACGTGGCCGACCGCTTCGTGCTCGGCCTGACCGGCGACAGCCTGCTGTCGTCCGGCGGCGCGCCCACGGCGGGCGGCACGCTCGCGGAGCAGCTCGCGTATTTCGAGCGGATGCTGATCGAGGACATGCTGCGGCGTCACAACGGCAACGTTGCGGACGCAAGCGTTGCACTCGGCATGCCGAAGAAGACGCTTTATCACAAGCTGCGCAACCTGCGGATTCCCGCGCGCGGCGACGCGGCGGCCGACGGCGGCGAATGACGCGAACGAGGATACGCACAACGGCATGGATTGCATCGACATCTCCGAACGCGGCCGCCTCATTGGCCAACCCCGCGGCCACCTGATCCGCGGCATCACCCGCGCGCAGAAAACCTTCCGCCCGAGCGACTGGCCCGAACGGCTCGCGGGCGTCATCACGCTGTTCGTCGGCGAACGGCGGCCCGGCTATCCGTGCGCGTTGTCGCGGCTCGCGATGCCGGTCGTTGACGGCGGCGCCAAATGCCTGTTCGTGTCCGACGAATTGCGCATCGTCTGTGCCGATGCATTCGACTTCGCGATGCAGTTCGCCGCCGACAACGATCTGCCCGTCGAGCTTCAGACAGCCCCCGCGCTGGCGGTGCGGTGATCCTGGGGCCGCGTTCGGCGGCCTTTCCCCTTTTTCCTTTTTCCTTCTGCCCCTCCGATGCGCGTGTGCGCAGGCGTTCGCACGCGCGTTCGGCGGCGAAACGAATCGTCAGATGATTGAAGGCTTCGATACATCCCCACGCTGCGACAAGGGTTTTCAGCCGAGCCATCAATAAAATTGATCGTCGCGATGAAAATTATGCGTTTTCCTTGCAGGTCGCCGTGATGCATAGTTGCGTCGTGTTGACGCACCTTTGAGTCTTTCAGCCATGAACATGCGAATCGAGCCGTCGGTGCTCGCGAACCCGGACCTGCAATTTGCGACGCTTTCGTCGGGCATCAGCCTGCCGTATGTCGAGCGGGGCAGCGGCGCGCCGATGGTGTTCGTGCACGGATCGTTGTGCGACTACCGCTACTGGGATCCGCAACTCGCATCGCTGTCGGCACATTACCGCTGCATCGCGCCGAGCCTGAGCCACTACTGGCCGGCCGTCGAAGCGGGCATCCAGGACGAGTTCAGCTGGCAGAACCACGTCGACGAGCTCGCCGAATTCATCGACGCACTCGATCTCGGCCCCGTGCATCTGGTCGGCCATTCGCGTGGCGGCAGCGTCGCGTTCAACGTCGCGCGCCAGCATCCGCACCTCGTCGAGTCGCTGACGCTCGCCGATCCGGGCGGTCCGCTGCAACAGCCGGGCGTGCGCGAAGCCGCGCTGCCGGCCGCCGCGATCGCGCTGCGCACGAAGGCCGTGAACCTGATCGGTCAAGGTGACGTGGAAGCCGGCCTCGAGATGTTCGTCGACTCGGTGAGCCTGCCGGGCGCATGGAAGAAGAGCACGTCGCGCTTTCGCACGATGGCGATCGACAACGCGAGCACGCTGCCGAAGCAGCTGCGCGATCCGCTGCCTGCGTATTCGCAGCACGCGGCGTCGGATATCGCGTGCCGCACGCTGCTGATCGACGGCCAGCGCAGCCCGAAGATGTTCCGCAACAACGTCGACACGCTGTCGCAGTGGATCGGCGATGCGCAACGGCAGACCGTCGCCGGTGCGTCGCATGGGATGAACGCGGCAAGCCCCGCGGTGTTCAACCGTTTCGTGCACGAGTTCGTCGCCGCGTAACGCGCTCGGGCGGCATTCGATCCGCCCGCTACCCCCCTTCTCTTTCGACGCGAAACGACGCGGGCTCCCGCATTGCTTCGCGCTCCCATGCGTTACGCGACCGGCTCGGCCTTGCGCGTCACCGCATCCGGCAATCCGAACACGCTGTCGAACGACCAGTTGTACACGAACGTGAAGATCGGGAAGAACACGATCAGCACCGCGTCGTACAGGAACGCTTGCAGCAGCGACACGTCGAGCCACCACGCGATCAGCGGGATCAGGAACGTCACGAGCGCGATCTGGAATCCGATCGCATGCACGATGCGCCGCCCGACGGTGCGCGTGGTTTCCGCACGCCGCCGCTCCCACGCCTCGAAGCCGAAGTTGTAGAGGAAATTGACGGTGACGCCCGTCGTCGAGATCATCACGCCGAGCAGGCCGCTCGTCGTCGCGCTCGCGCCGCTCAGCATGCCGAGTACCGACGACGCGACGAGGATGCCGAGCACCTCGAACATCACGACGTAGACTATGCGTCTCTTCCATCCTTGCATGACCCATCACCTTCGTATCGAACCAGGTGGCGAGACTACAGCGCGCACTTCGCCCGCAAAAGTCAGGTGCTTTCAATTTTTCTGACAGGAGGCCGCACGTGCTGACCAGCGACCACATCGACATGCTGCTGACCGTCATCGACAAGGGCTCGTTCTCGGCCGCCGCGCGTGCGCTCGGTCGCACGCCGTCGGCCGTCAGCATGGCGATCGCGAATCTCGAGGCCGAGCTGGACCTCGTGCTGTTCGATCGCGGCACGCGCGAGCCGACGCCGACCGCCGCGATGGCCGCGCTGCTGCCCGATGCGCGGTCGATCGCCGAACGGCTGCAGGCGCTGCGCGCGCATGCGCAGCATCTGTCGGAAGGCGTCGAGGACACGCTGCGGCTCGGGCTCGCGGCGGAGCTCGACGGCGCGCCCGTTGCGCGCGCGCTGAACGCCGTCGCCGCGAAGTATCCGGCGCTCGCGATCAACATCGTCACCGCGCCGCAGGACGCGATCGTCGACGCGCTGCATCGCGGCGCCGTCGATCTGTGCGTCGCGTACGGCGGGCTCGATCTTCATCCGCAGGAACAGATCCACGCGCTGTGGACCGAGACGTTGATTGCCGTTGCCGCGCCGGGACATCCGGCGATCGCCGAAGCCGCGCAGCCGGAGGCGATCGAGCGGTTGTCGGGGTTCCGGCAGATCGTGATCGCCGATCCGGAACGGCCGCTCACCGACGTGCGACCGGTGATCGGAAATCGCACGTGGAAAGTGACCGACATGGCGACCGCGATCGCGTTGGTCAAGGCCGGCCACGGCTGGGCCAACCTGCCCGAATCGACGATCGGCCGATACGTCTATGCCGGCGAGCTCGCGCCGCTCGTGTTCGCGAACATCCGCAACGGGCTGCTGCTGCCGGTGTATCTGCGGCGGCCGAAGCATACGGGGCTCGGCAAGGCGGCGAGCGAACTGGTGCGGGCCCTGCGGGCTGAAGGCCACGCAGCCTGATTGGGGCGTGCGGAGGCACACCGCCGCCGCACGCCCGGTCCGCAGGCGCAGGATGAGCCTGACCGTTAGTTGCGGTATAAGCCAGCGCACCATGAAAAAACCCCGGTCATGCAGGCCTGAGCCTGCATGCCGGGGTTCTTCGATTCGCGGCTGACGGGCGACGAATCGCCCGCCGTTCACGCTCAGCGCGCCGCCACGTCCGCCTTGCCCGTCGCCGCATCGCCAACCGCCGTCGGTGCCGGTGCATTCCCCCAGCCACCACCCAGCGCGCGAATCAGGTTCACGGTCGACACGGCCTGCGCACCGGTCAGCTGGTTCGCCTGCAATTGCGACTGCAGCACCGACCGCTCGCTGTCGATCACGTCCAGATAGGCCACTTCGCCTTCCTGATACTGCGTCCGCGACAGCGTCGCCGCACGGCGCGACGCGTTGACGGCCGCATCCTGCGCGCGAATCTGGTCGTCGAGCAGACGCAGATCGGCGAGGTTGTCCTCGACCTCGCGGAACGCGACGAGCACCTGCTGCCGGTAGTTCGCGACCTGCTCGTCGTACTGCGCGCGCGCCTGCTGCACACCGGCTGCACGCCGCCCGCCGTCGAACAGCGGCAGCGTCAGCGCGGTGCCGGCGAACGGTCCGAGCAGGAACGTGCGGCTCGACCACAGGAACAGGTTGCCGAGCGTCGACGCCTCATACCCGAACGCGCCCGTGATATCGAGCTTCGGGAAATACGCCGACTTCGCGAGGCCGATCCGCGCGTTCGCCGCCGCCATCGCGCGCTCGGCCGCCGACACGTCCGGGCGCCGTTCGAGCAGCGCGGACGGCAGTCCCGCCGGAACCTTCACCGCGACCGGCACGATCGGCGTTTCCTTGAACGCGAAGTCCGCGGGCGCCTTGCCGAGCAGGATCGCGAGCGCATGCTCGGATGCCGCGCGCCGGCGCGCGACGCCGACCGCATCGGCCTGCGCGGTCGCCAGTTCGTTCTTCGCGCGCGACACGTCGAGCTCGCTGATGTCGCCTTCGTTGAAGCGACGCTGCACGAGCTTCAGCGCCTGGTCGCGCAGCTCGACCGTGCGGCGGTACAGGTCCTGGTCGGAATCGAGCTGGCGCAGTTCGAAGTAGTTCTGCGCGACGTCCGCCTGCAGCGCGAGCTGCACCGAGCGGAACAGCGCTTCGCTCTGCGCCTGGTCGGCGCGCGACGCCTCGACGTTGCGGCTCACGCGGCCGAACAGGTCGGCCTCGTAAGACACGGTGCCCTGTGCGCGCCACAGCGTCGCGTTGGTCGGCCCCGTGCCCTGCGGCTGGAGCTGCGACGCCGACGACAGCCCCTGGCGCGTCGGCCCGAACCCGGCGCCGACCTGCGGGAACCACTGCGAGCGCGCGGTGCGGGTCGCCGCACGCGCTTCCTCGACGCGCGCCGCCGCGGCCTTCAGGTTCTGGTTCGCGGCGAGCGCCTGCGCCTCGAGCGAGTCGAGCACCGGATCGCCGAACACCTTCCACCATTCGCCGCGATGCTCGCCGTCCGCCGGTTCGGCGGTCTTCCACGTGCCGGCCTGTTCCCCGGCCGCGAGCGTCGGCGCTTCCTTGAACGCCGCGGGCGTCGACACGTCCGGGCGCTTGTAGTCCGGGCCCACCGCGCACGCGGCGAGCAGCGTCGCGAGCAGGGTGCTCGCGGCCGCCACCTTCGCGAAGCGCATCAGGCCATTCGAGTTGTACATGTTGTCCATCTTGTTGTCCTCAAGCATCCGAAGCCGACGCGCCCGACGGCGACACGCCATAGCCGGCGGAGTCCTTCCCGGCGACGTGGATCTTGCCGCCCGCGAGCGTGCGCAGCACCACGTAGAACACCGGCGTCAGCATCAGCCCGAACAGCGTCACGCCGAGCATCCCGAAGAACACCGCGATACCCATCGCATGCCGCATCTCCGAGCCCGCACCCGTCGACGTGACGAGCGGCACGACGCCCATGATGAATGCGATCGACGTCATCAGGATCGGGCGCAGCCGCAGCCGGCTCGCCTCGATCGCGGCCTCGAGCGGCGTCCTGCCGTCATGCTCCAGTTCCCGTGCGAATTCGACGATCAGGATCGCGTTCTTCGCCGACAGCCCCACCAGCACCATCAAGCCGATCTGCGTGAAGATGTTGTTGTCGCCCTGCGTGAGCCACACGCCCGTGAGCGCCGACAGAATGCTCATCGGCACGATCAGGATCACCGCGAGCGGCAGCGTCAGGCTTTCGTACAGCGCGGCGAGCACCAGGAACACGAGCAGCACGCTGATCGGGAACACCCACATCGCCGAATCGCCCGCCAGGATCTGCTGGTACGTGAGGTCGGTCCATTCGAACCGCACGCCGCGCGGCAGCGTTTCATGCGCGATGCGCTCGACCGCGGCCTGCGCCTGCCCCGACGAGAAGCCCGGCGCCGGGCCGCCGTTGATGTCGGCCGCCGTGTAGCCGTTGTAGCGCACGACCATTTCCGGGCCGAACGTCGGCGTCACCGTGACGAGCGACGACAGCGGCACCATCTCGCCCTTGTCGTTGCGCGTCTTCAGCTGCAGGATGTCGTCCGCGCGCTGGCGGAACGGCGCATCGGCCTGCACGCGCACCTGGTACACGCGCCCGAAGCGGTTGAAGTCGTTCACGTACAGCGAGCCGAGATACACCTGCATCGTGTTGAACACGTCGGTGACCGGCACGCCGAGCTGCTTCGCCTTCACGCGGTCGAGATCGACGTTGAGCTGCGGCACGTTGATCTGGTAGCTCGTAAACAACGGGCCCAGTTCCGGCGCCTGCTGCGCGCGCTTGATGAAGTCGTTGGTCGCGTCCGACAGTTTCGCGTAGCCCACTGCCCCGCGATCCTCGATCTGCATCTTGAACCCGCCGAGCGTGCCGAGGCCGAGCACCGGCGGCGGCGGGAACACCGCGACGAACGAGTCCTTGATCGCGCCGTACTGCTGGTTCAGCGCACCGGCGATCGCACCGGCCGACAGCGCCTTGCCGTGCCGTTCCGAGAACGGCTTGAGCGTGACGAACACGATGCCCGCGCTCGAGCTGTTCGTGAAGCCGTTCACCGACAGCCCCGGGAACGCGACCGCGCTCTCGACGCCCGGCTGCTTCAGCGCGATCGAGCCCATGTCGCGGATCACCTTCTCGGTGCGGTCGAGCGACGCGCCGTTCGGCAGCTGCGCGAACGCGATCAGGTATTCCTTGTCCTGCGCGGGCACGAAACCGCCCGGCACGACCTTCGACACCAGCACGGTCGCGCCCACCAGCACGAGGTACACGCCGAGCATCAGCGTCTTGCGCGACAGCACGCCGCGCACGCCGCGGCCGTAATTCTCCGCGCCGCGATGGAACACCTTGTTGAAGCGCTTGAAGAAACCGCCGAGCACGCGGTTCATCACGCGCGTGAGCCAGTCCTCCTTGTCGCCATGCCCCTTCAGCAGGATCGCCGACAGCGCCGGCGACAGCGTCAGCGAGTTGAACGCCGAGATCACCGTCGAGATCGCGATCGTCATCGCGAACTGCTTGTAGAACTGGCCGGTCAGGCCCGACATGAACGCGAGCGGCACGAACACGGCGACGAGCGTCAGCGCGATCGCGATGATCGGCCCGCTCACTTCCTGCATCGCCTTGTAGGTCGCCTGTCGCGCGTTCATCCCGCTTTCGATGTTGCGCTCGACGTTCTCGACCACCACGATCGCATCGTCGACCACGATACCGATCGCGAGCACCATCCCGAACAACGACAACGCGTTGATCGAATAGCCGAAGCCGAGCAGCAGCGAGAACGTGCCGATGATCGACACCGGCACCGCGATCAGCGGAATCAGCGACGCGCGCCAGGTCTGAAGGAACACGATCACGACGATCACGACCAGCGCGATCGCCTCGAGCAGCGTATGCACGACGGCCTTGATCGACGAACGCACGAACTGCGTCGGGTCATAGACGATCTTGTAGTCGATACCGGCCGGCATGTCCTGCTTGAGCTCGGCCATCGTCTTGCGCACTTCGTCGGAGATCTGCAGCGAGTTCGCGCCCGGCGACTGGTTGATCGCCATCGCGACGGCCGGCTTGTTGTCGAGCAGCGAGCGCAGCCCGTACTCGGACGCGTCGAGCTCGATGCGCGCGATGTCGCGCAGGTGCGTGACGCCGCCGTCCGGCGTCGTCTTCACGACGATGTCGCCGAACTCGTCTTCCGTCTGCAGACGGCCGCGCGCGTTCACCGACAGCTGCAGCGGCGTGCCCGGCAACGACGGCGACGCGCCGATCACGCCGGCCGCGACCTGCACGTTCTGCTCGCGGATCGACCGCACGACGTCCTCGGCAGCCAGCCCGCGCTGCGCAACCTTCTGCGGATCGAGCCACACGCGCATCGCGTAGTCGCCCGAACCCCACAGCTGCACCTGGCCGACGCCCTGGATCCGCGACAGGCGATCCTTCACGTTGATCAGCGCGTAGTTGCGCAGGTAGGTCATGTCGTAGCGGTTGTCCGGCGAGATCAGGTGGACCACCATCGTCAGCGTCGGCGAGCTCTTCACCGTGGTGATGCCGAGCCGCTGCACGTCTTCCGGCAGGCGCGGCAGCGCCTGGTTCACGCGGTTCTGCACGAGCTGCGTGGCCTTGTCCGGATCGGTGCCGAGCTTGAACGTGACGGTGATCGTCATGTTGCCGTCGCTGTTCGCCTGCGACTGCATGTAGAGCATGTCCTCGACGCCGTTGATCTGCTCTTCAAGCGGCGACGCGACCGTCTCGGCGATCACTTTCGGGTTCGCGCCCGGGTATTGCGCCTTCACGATCACGGAAGGCGGCACGACTTCCGGATACTCCGAAATCGGCAACAGGAACATCGCGATCACCCCGCCGAGCAGGATGATCACCGATAGGACTCCTGCAAAGATCGGCCGGTCGATAAAGAATTTGGAAATATTCATGAGTTGCTCTGTCTGGTTGAACGCGGAAGCGAAGCGGCGGGCCGCTTACGAATCCGCCTTCGCCGGTGCGGCCGGCTTCGCGGTGCTCGCGAGCGGCGCGGACGGCGCATCGCCGCCCGTCATCGGGACCATGTGCGGCTTCACCTGCTCGCCGGGTCGTACGCGCTGCGTGCCGTTCACGATCACGCGGTCGCCGGCGGAAAGCCCGCTCACGATGACGCGCCGGTTGCCGTGCTGCATCCCCTGCTGCACTTCGCGATACGACACGCGGCCCTGCTGGTCGACGACGAACACGAACTTCTTGTCCTGGTCCGTGTTGATCGCCGCGTCGTCCACGAGCAGTGCCTGGTGCGGCGCGCTGCCGCCCACCTTCACGCGCGCGTAAAGGCCGGGCACGAGCGCACCGTCCGCATTGTCGAAGCGTGCGCGCACGCGGATCGTCCCGGACGACGTGTCGAGCCGGTTGTCGACCGAGTCGATCTCGCCGCTGCGCGAGTAGCCGGTTTCGTTCGCGAGACCGAGCTCGACCGGCACCTTGCGGCCGTTGCGCGCGCCGTTGATGTATTGCAGGTAGGTCTGCTCGTCCGCGTCGAACGATGCGTAGATCGGCGACACCGACACCAGCGTCGTCAGCGGCGCGGCCGACGCACCGGCCGACACGACGTTGCCGAGCGTGATTTCCGCGCGCGACACGCGGCCCGCGACCGGTGCCGTGATCCGCGTATAGCCGAGGTTGATGCGTGCCGTCTCCAGCGCGGCTTCGGCGGCCTTCAGGTTCGCGCTCGCCTCGCGTGCGGCGTTCTGCTTCTCGTCGTAGTCGCGCTTGGCGATCGCGTTGTCGCCGATCAGCCGCTGCGCGCGCTGCCAGTCGCTCTGCGCGTAGCCGTTGCGTGCCTGCGCGCCGGCGAGCTGTGCCGCGGCACGGTCGACTTCCGCCTGGTACGGGCGCGGATCGATCACGAACAGCACGTCGCCTTTCTTCACGAGCGCGCCGTCCTTGAAGTTCACCGCGACGATCGTGCCCGACACCTGTGGGCGCACGTCGACTTTCTCGACCGCCTCGAGGCGGCCCGAATAGCTTTGCCAATCGGTGACGGTCTGCGGCACGACGGTCGCGACGTCGACTTCGGGCAGCGGCGCCGCCGCCTTTTCGGGCGCGTTCGCGCTCACGCGCATCGCGCCGAACGTGCCGAGGCCGACGACGGCGAGCGTCACGATCGCCGCGGTGGCGATTCGGGAACGGGAGGTGCGTAGGATGGCCATGTGGATCTCCAGTAAGCGTGGATTGGTCTGGTTATTCGGAACGGTTCGGCTGGCGCGCCTGGAAGCGGCACTGGAAGAAGCGCACGGCTTCCTCGAGCGCGGCTTCGTGCGTCGCGAGCGCCGCGTGCGTGACGTCCGGGTAGCGGATCACCTGCGTGAGCACGCCCGATGAAATCAGGCAGCCCGCATATTTCTCCGCTTCGACGTGCAGCACGTCGTTCTGCGCGGTGACGACGAGCGTCGGCGGCAGGCCCGCGAGGCGCACCGATTCGAGCGGCGCCGCATACGGGTGCATGCGCTGCGCCGCCTGCGGCAGATAGGCGCGATAACAGGCCGCGCATTCGCGCGCGGTGATGTCGGATGACAGGCGCTCGGCATCGCCGATGCGCGTCATGCTCGGGTCGAGCATCGGCCCGAACAGCGCCTGCGCGGCGATCGACACTTCGCCGCGATCGCGCGCGATGAACGCGAGACAGTTCGCGAGCTGGCCGCCCGCGTCGTGGCCCGCGACGCCGATCTTCTTCGGATTGCCGCCGAACGCGCGGGCGCGGGTCGCGGCCCACACGGCGGCGCGATACGCATCCTCCGGCGCGGCCGGAAAAGGAAAGGCCGGCGCGAGCGAATAATCGACCGACACTACGAGAGCTGGTAAGCGTTCTGCTAAAAAGCGCGCGGCGAAGTCGGCGTCGTCGAGCGAGCCGCGCACGAAACCGCCGCCGTGGAAGTAAAGCACTACCGGCAGTCCGGTCTTGTCCGCGCGCCGATAGAGGCGCAGCGAGATGTCCTGCGCGTAGCCGGGGATTTCCACCTCCGCGACCGTCAGTGCCGCGCCGGCTCTGGCTTCGGCGGGCAATGCGGCTTTCAGGAATTTGCTGAATTCAGAAGCGTCCATGACGATGCAGGATCCATTTCGAGATGGAACGAATTCTGGGTCCGGCAGACATCGGGATAAATGCCTATAATCCGGCAACACAATTCAACACCCCCGAACAATCCCAGGCTGCGTTTACCCATGAGGTAGCGCAGCCTTGTTGTTCCGGTCATAAGATTGCGGAGGTTGTGATGGACCGGCTTCAGGCCATGCAGGTGTTTACTCGCGTCGTCGATACAAGCAGCTTCACCAAGGCAGCAGAAACGCTCGGGCTGCCGCGGGCGTCCGTCACGACGATCATCCAGAATCTGGAAGCTTTCCTCGGCGTGCGCCTGATGCACCGGACCACGCGCCGGCTGTCGCTCACGCCGGACGGCGCCGCGTACTACGAAAGGTGCGTGCGGATCCTCGCCGATGTCGAGGAAACCGAAGCGAGCTTCCAGGCGAACAACCGGAAGCCGCACGGAAAGTTGCGTATCGACATGCCGGGCTCGATCGGGCGGCTGCTCGTGATCCCGTCCCTATGCGAATTCCATACGCGCTATCCGGACATCGATCTGCAGCTCGGCCTGTCCGACCGGCCGGTCGACCTGCTGCAGGAAGGCGTCGACTGCGTGATCCGCGTCGGTGCGCTGCAGGACTCGTCGCTCGTCGCGCGCCGCGTCGGCCTGTTCGAATGCGTTTCGGTCGCGGCGCCCGCGTATCTGGAGAAGTACGGCGAACCGCAGACGATCGAGGACCTGGGCGATCACAAGGCCGTCAATTACTTCTCGAGCCGCACGGGCCGCACGATCGACTGGACGTTCCTGACCGATGGCAAGGAAGTCGAGGTCAAGATGAACGCGATCGTGTCGGTCAACGACGCCGACGCGTACGTGACGTGCGGGCTCGAAGGCTTCGGGCTGATCCAGCCGCCGCTGTTCATGGTGCTGCCGCACCTGCGCGACGGCCGGCTCAAGGAAGTGCTGCCCGGCCTGAAGCCGCTGCCGATGCCGATCTCGGTCGTGTATCCGCACAGCCGACACCTGTCGCCGAAGGTGCGCGTGTTCGTCGACTGGATCGCCGAAGTGTTCGACCGCTGCCCGCTGCTGAGCGGCAAGGGCAGCCTCGACGCGACGTGCAGCAAGCGCACGTTCGAGGAAGCCGAGCGCGCGCCGGTGCTCGACACGCCGGTCATCAACGAGTGGGTCGCGTAAAGAGCGACGGTGGGGCAAGCGCTCCGCTTGCCCTCTACGCTTCATCCGCGCGCTCACCGGCCTGACGAGCGCGCGGCGCGGCCGGACCGCCTCACCACCCGCGCGAGCGCCCTCGCCGCGCCGACGCGCTGCGCGCGAACCTGCCGTCCACAGTGACGTTCGACCACGCCGATCTGGTTGCTGAGGAACGCGATGGTCTGCTCGATCCCGCCGCGTACGCTCGGGTGGCATCGAGCCAGAAGCTGGTATTCCGCCATCAGCGTGCGCGCGAGTTGCCGCCGGCGTTGCACCAGCGCCTGGACATGCTGCAGTTGCGGGTCGGCAAGCGGCTCGGCAAACCGGGGGCTCGACGGCGCGTCATCGAGCATGCACGCCAGTTCCGTCATCATGCGCGCATGGGCCCCTTTCCCCTCGAGCGGCAAGTCGAGCGAGCGCGCGATGAACGCACGGGCCTGATGCAGATGAACGACCGCCACCGGCAAGCGTGCCGCCTGCAGCGCGCACGCCGCTTCGCACTCGTAGCCGCCGGCCGATTCCACCACCACGAGCGCCGGTGACCACTCGGCAATCGCATCGGTCAACGATTCGATGCCGAACGTCTCGTTCCGATAGCCGAACACGAGTCGCATCGACGAAGCGCACACTTCGATGATCTCGCGCGTCACGCCGACGCCGACGCAAATGCGCTCGGGCATGAGGTCCCCGCCGTCCGGCTGGTTCACGTCCGCGATCATCGACGCCCCCTTCCCGTGCGCCGGGAGCAGCAACCGGGGTGACCATTGCGAGAACTGATATAATCAAACTGTAATCTCTGGAACCGGTTCCATTTTCGACGAGGTTCCGTCGATCGTGCGGCCGTTCTCCGCCCCCGTGCGTTGGATTGCCAACGATTCGCGGCCACATCGACCCGGCAAGCGGCACGGACACCCTCGATGGCCATTCGACGTTTTTTTATCGACTTCACGATCAGGATTCCTCATCTTCAGGTTGCTCATGCGATTCCGAGTCGATCAGAAACCGGTCTCGATCCTGACCGCGCAACCATACCGGTTCCCGCCCCACTCCCGACCAGGCCTGCCCCGTTTCCGGGTTGAAGTATTTCACCCGTCGCCGCTTCCCCGGCGCACCGCTCTGGGCGGGAAACACGTCCTTGACGCCAAATCCGAATTCCTCGATGCACTGCCGGATTTCGAGCAACACCATCGTCGCAATCGCGAGTCGCTCCCGAACCAGTTGCTCCTCGAGCAGCGCCTTCTTTTCCATGAACGACTTGTACACCAGCATGACCATCCTCCCCGAGCAACTCCTCCAGAATCCCATTGATTTGGATTACTAAAATGCTACGACACTCGATCCGAAGCTTCCATGTTCATGGCTGCCGCGTTCAGAATTGTTGACAATTTCCCGAATCGGACCCATGCGAACATGCGCCGCGGATCGCCGGCCGACATCCGGCGCCAAGCCGGGCGCGAATCCGCGCTATCCGCGTTGCGTCCGGCTCGATATCACCACACGCGACAAATAGGTGCACCCACCATGCACGTTCTATATCTCGAGGACGACACGACGTATGTCGAACTCATCAATTCGATACTCGGAGAGGCGGGACACAGCGTGCATTCCGTCGCCAACGGCCATGAGGCGATCCGCCATCTCGAACGCACGGTCGTCGATCTGCTGATCCTGGACTGGGAGGTACCGGGCCTGTCCGGCTTCGAAGTGCTCAAATGGGCACGCGAACGGATCGGCGGCACGCTGCCGATCCTGTTCCTGACGATCCGCGCGCACGAAAACGAGGTTTTTTCCGCGATCACGGCGGGCGCCGACGACTATATGATCAAGCCGATCAATCATTTCGAATTGCTGGCGCGCATCAACGCATTGCTGCGCCGCGCCTATCAGGGCGGCGATATCCAGCAGGACGTGCTGGACATCGGCATCTACCGGATCGATACGAAGGCGCGCGAGATATGGGTGAACGGCACCCCGGTGAAGCTGACGCCGCGCGAATTCGAACTCGCGGTCCTGCTGTTTCGCCATTTCGGCCGCATCATGCCGCGCGAAGCGCTGATCCGTTCGCTATGGGGACGCGACATGGCCGGCGCGTCCCGCAGCCTCGACACGCACATCTACCGATTGCGCACGAAACTCGCGCTTCAGCCGTCGAACGGCGTGCGTCTCAGCGCGGTCTACACGCTCGGCTACCGGATCGAAGCGGTCTGACGCGCGAGCATTCGATGCGCGGCACAGAAGAGACCTTTGCGCCGGCAAGGACAATCGCATCACCCAACGCGCGATACGCGTCGCACCGCTGTCGCCCTTGCGGCATGGGGGTGCGGCGCGGTTCGTCGCCCTGATGGCCGTGTGGAATGCGATTGTTCCGCGCTGACGACAATTCAATTCGCGGCAGTGCCATTTATCGCAACCGGGCGGACACCTAGAGTAAACCCTGTCGCGCACCTCGTTGCGCATCGAACAGCCCCGTTTGACGGGACCGGAGCCAGCGCCCGCGCGCCAACTCCGACCAACACAGGAGTTACGTCATGAACCGCCGCCACCTTCTCTCCGCGCTCGCCCTCGCACTCGCCGTGTCCGCACCGGCCTTCGCCGATACGAACAACCCGCAAGCCGGCGACTACGGCAACGCGTCGTCGTACACGCAACACAACAATGGTCCGCGCACCCGCGCCGAAGTCAGCGCGGAAGTCGTGCAGGCACGCCGCGACGGCACGCTGGCCTGGCTGCGCAAGGCGAATTCGTATCCGCAAGGGCTCGAACTCGCGCAAGGCCCGTATCGCTCGATGCCGGAAAGCAACCAGCTCGCTGGCGGGGGCCGGTAAACGTGCAACGCCGCGCAGCGGATGATCCGGTGCGCGGCGTCGTGACATCGCTGTCGAACACGCGATGAGTGAGTCAATTAGTTAGTCAGTTGCAGGAGCCTGTGATGAACGATCAACTTCCTTCGCCGCTCGATCATTGGGACGACACCACGCCGGTCTGGACGCCGTTCCGTTCGGCGCCGCGGTCGTCGCACTGATCGCCACGTCGACGTACCGCTGATGCCGTCGTGCTGCCGTCAACGGCGCGGCACGCCGTCACGCCACTCGCCCCAGTGCGTGACGATGTCCTGGACGAGCGGATTACCCGCGCGGTAGAGGTTCTCGGTCGCCGGCGCGAAGCCGCCCTGGTCCGCGTAGTTCAGCAGGTTGTCCGCGCTCGTCTGCCCCGCATACGGCCGGTCGAAGTCGGACCCGGTGCGCAGCACCGCGACGCGCGACAGGTCGACGCGCTTCACGCTCGCCGCGCGCTTGAGCGCTTCAAACGTCGCGTTGTCTTCCTGCGCGGTCATGCAGTAGGTGCCCTTGCCGTCGGTCAGAATCTTCGTCCACTGACGCGCGCGCTCGCCGATCAGCGTGCCCGAGAACCACGTGTTGCCCGATGACGTGTCGCACTGGATCACCGTCGGCGGCCGGTTCGCCGGCGCGTACGTGAACTTCGCGCGCGCGGCCTGGGCCTGCGCGCTGTCGGCGAGCACGACGTTGCGCGACAGCGCATACGCGGCGTCGGTCAGCTGCGGATTGAGCTGGAACACTTCGGTGCGATAGTCGAGCGGCGGCTTGTCGTTCGGACTCTTCGTGTTGATGCCGAGAAAGCCCGTGTTCCAGCCGGCCGGAATCTCGCGCGCATCGAGCTCCCACTGCAGGCTGAAATCGACCAGGTATTTCGACCATGCCGCGGAGCCGACCGTGCCTTGCGCGGGGTCGACGCCCGCGATGCCCGAGATCAGGAAATACGTGCGGCGCAGGTCGAAGCGCTGCGAGAACGTGAGCGCCATGATCGTCGCCGACGCGTTCGCATAGCCCATGCCGGTCGTGACCACGCACACGTCCTGCTTGTTGCAGTGGACATTCGGGTAGTCGGGCGACAGGCCCGGCACGGCGATGTCGCGCCACGGGCCGATACGGTCGAGCCACGCCTGACCCTCCGGACCGAACATCGTGATGATCATGACCTTGACCGGGCGGCCCTGTGCACCGGTCTCGGCGAATGCGGCGTTGCCCGCGTTGTTGCCGGGGTTGTCCTGCGCGATCGACGGCGCGGTCGCACAGGCCGCGAGCGAGAAGGCGGCGGCGGAAAGGATGGAGCGAGTCAGCATCGGCGTTCCTTGTTTCGGGATGTTGGGTGAGAACGGCTGTCGGAGACTGCGCGAGGAGTATAGAACGCGCCTGCGTGATGCGGAACCCGACTACGAAACGGCGGGCGGTGCTGCGGTGCTGGTGCGATGCGCGTGCAACGCATGACGGCATGCGTCGGAATTCGCGCGCAATTGCGCTGCAATCGACGTCCGCTGCACGAAAGAACATCAGGAATACTATGCGATCTATCGACACGCCGGCCGTGCTCGCACAACCGCCACGCCAAGCAGCGCAACGGGCCCGACCGACAACGCGATCGTCAGCCCGAACAGGAAATCGTTCACCGGTCCTCGATGCCTTCGACGGAAGGCATCGATTCTAACCACGTCAAAATGATCCGCGGTATGAATGCGGCGTCAGGCAACGTCGACGCGCGACGGCCCGTCCACCATCTCGCCGATCACGGCCGCGCGGTCGAAACCGTCGGCGCGGAAGCAGGCGAGCACGTCGTCCACCGCTTCCGGCGCACACGCGACCAGCAGCCCGCCCGACGTCTGCGGATCGGTCAGCAGCGCCTGCGCGACGGGCGGCAGCCCGTCGGCGAGCCGGACATCGGTGCCGTACGCGGCCCAGTTGCGCCCCGACGCACCGGTGAACACGCCGTCGGCGACGAACGCCTCGACACCCGCGAGCCACGGCAGCGACGCGTAATGCACGCGGGCAGTGAGGTTCGCGCCGCGGGCGAGCTCGAGCGTGTGGCCAAGCAGCCCGAAGCCCGTGACGTCGGTCAGCGCATGCACGCCCGGCAGCGCGGCGAGCTCGGCGCCCGGTCGGTTCAGCTTGGTGGTGGTGGCGACCATCTGCGCGTAGCCCGCGGCATCGAGCTGGTTCTTCTTCAGCGCGGCCGACAGCACCCCAACGCCGAGCGGCTTGCCGAGCACGAGCACGTCGCCCGCGCGCGCGGCCGCGTTGCGCTTCACGCGCGACGGGTGCACGACGCCGATCGCCGCGAGTCCGTAGATCGGCTCGACCGAATCGATCGAATGGCCGCCCGCGACCGGAATGCCGGCCTCCGCGCACACCGATTCACCGCCGCGCAGGATCGCCGCGATCGTCTCGTGCGGCAGCACGTTGATCGGCATCCCGACCAGCGCGAGCGCGAGAATCGGCTTGCCGCCCATCGCGTAGACGTCCGACAGCGCGTTGGTCGCCGCGATGCGGCCGAAGTCGAACGGATCGTCGACGATCGGCATGAAGAAGTCGGTCGTCGCGACGATCGCCTGCTCGTCGTTCAGCCGGTAGACGGCCGCGTCGTCGGAGGTCTCGGTGCCGACCAGCAGATCCGGGAACAACGCCGGCGGCGTCGCGCGCTTCAGCAGCTCGGACAGCACGCCCGGCGCGATCTTGCAGCCGCAGCCGCCCCCGTGCGACAGGCTCGTGAGGCGCGGAACGGCGGGCGGGGTAAGGGTGGCTTCGGTCATCGTCGGCATCCGGTGAATAACAACGTTCCATTATCGACAATTCCGCGCGAGCGCGCCCGATACCCACATAATTGACGGCGCCCGCCGCTCCCGCCCCCATCTTCGTTCATGGATCACCTCTTCATCGGCCTCGTGCTGTGCTCCGCGCTGCTGCACGCGATCTGGAATGCATTCCTGCATGTCAGCGAGGATCGGCTCGTGCAGCTCGGCACGATGTCGCTGCCGTATCTCGCATTCGGCGCGGCCGGCGCCGCGCTACTGCCCGCGCCGGCGCCGGCCGCGTGGCCGTACATCGCCGCGTCGGCCGCGCTCGAGGTCGCCTACTGTTTCACGCTCGCGCGTGCGTACCGCAACGGCGAGTTCGGCCAGATCTATCCGATCGCGCGCGGGATCTCGCCGCTGCTCGTGTCGGTGCTCGCGCTGGCGGCGCTGCACGAGCAGCCGACCCCGTTCGGCTTCGCAGGTATCGCGCTGGTGTCGTTCGGCATCATGTCGCTCGCGCTGCGGCGCGGCTTCAGGTTCTCCGGGGAAGGCGTGCCGTATGCGCTGCTCACCGGCGTGTTCATTGCCGTGTATTCGATCTGCGACGGCGTCGGCTCGCGCGTGTCCGGCAGCGCGCTCGGCTACATCGCGTGGGTGTACCTGCTGTGGAGCGTGCCGCAGCTCGTGCTGGTCTGCGCGCTGCGCGGCGGCCCACGCGCGGTGCTCGGTTCGCGCGCCGCGCTCACGCAGGGCGCGATCGCCGGCACGATCTCCCTCGCCGCGTACGGAATCGTGATCCTCGCGTACCGGCATCTGCCGGTCGCGACGGTTTCGGCGCTGCGCGAGACGAGCTCGATCTTCGCGGTCGCGATCGGCTGGTTCGTGATGCGCGAGCGGCCCGGCGCGCAGCGGCTCGCCGCATGCGCGCTGGTGGTCGCGGGCGCGGCGCTGATCCGGCTTTGAGCGAGCGCAGGCGCGCCGCGCAACGCATGCGCCGGCCGCGTCTCGACATCCCGCACCACGCCGCAACAGCGCCGTCGCAACGCCCCGTCAAGCCGGCGCAACGACCTCGCCGAACGCCCGCTCGTCGATCGCCTCGGCGAGCGTCGCGAACGCCGTCGCGATCTCGTCTTCCGGCACGCACGCATAGCCGAGCAGCAACCCCGACGCCGCGCGTTCGCGTTCCGCGTAATAGCCGGACAGCGGCCGCACGACGATATTGCGTTCGAGCGCGGCCTGCGCGACCGCGCGATCGTCGACGCCATCGGGCAATTGCGTGACGAGATGCAGCCCGGCGTCGCTGCCGAGTGCGTGCAGCGTCTCGCCGTAGCGGCGCGCGACCGCATCGAGCAGCACCTCGCGGCGCTGCCCGTACAGCGTGCGCATCTTGCGGATATGCGACACGAAGTGCCCTTCCGCGATGAACTCGGCGAGCACGGCCTGCTGCAGCAGCTGACCCTCGCGGTACAGCTCGGCGCTCGCGGTCGCGAAGCTTTCCGCGAGCGGCTCCGGCGCGACCAGATAGCCGACCCGCAGCCCCGGGAACAGCGTCTTGCCGAAACTGCCGACGTAGATCACCTGCCCGGCCGTATCGAGCCCCTGCAGCGACGCGAGCGGCCGGCTGCCGTAGCGGAATTCGCTGTCGTAGTCGTCCTCGATGATCCAGCAGCCGTGCTGGCGCGCGTATTCGAGCAGCATCCGCCGCCGCGCGAGGCTCATCACCATCCCGAGCGGATACTGGTGCGACGGCGTGACGAGCATCAGCTTCGGCGGCTCGGCCAGATCGGCGGCCGATGGCGCGATCCCCTCGTCGTCGACCGGAATCGGCCGCGTGGTCAGCCCCGACACGTTCAGCACGCTGCGCACGCCCCAATAGCACGGATCCTCGGTCCAGATGGCGTCGCCCGGATCGGTCAGCAGCCGCACCGCGAGGTCGATCGACTGGTGGATGCCGGTCGTGATCACGATCTGCTCGGGCGTGCAGCGCACCGAGCGCGACGTGCGCAGGTAGTCGGCCAGCGCCTCGCGCAACAGCGCGAGCCCGCCGCCCGGCGCGTAGGTCAGCAGATCCGGGCGCAAGCGCCGCCAGTACTTGTTGTGCAGCCGCGTCCACACGCGCGCCGGAAAGCGCGACACGTCCGGCACGCCCGGCATGAACGCGCCGCCCTGGCGCTTCGACACGCCCGCGCCTTCAACGAGCCGCGTGCCGCGCACGGACAGCCGCCGCGCCGACGATGGCACCACCGCCGGGCCCGCGGCCGGATCGGGCGGTGCGCCGACGATCTCGTCCGGCGCGCTGTCGGCGACGAACGTGCCGCGCCCGGTAGCCGAGTTCACATAGCCTTCGAGCGCAAGCTGTTCGTAAACCTGCGTGACCGTGTTGCGGGCGATCCCGAGCTCGGCCGCGAGCAGCCGCGACGACGGCACGCGCGTGCCGGCCGGCAGTTCGCGCGACAGGATCGCCTGCTGCAGCAGCCGATGCAGCTGTCGGTAGATCGGCTGTTCGCCGCCGCGCACGAGGCGCTGCGCCAGCCAGTCCGACAACACGCTTGCGCGCATGATTGGCTCCTGATTATTTATTGAAATGGCTCTGATTGTCAGAGCCAAATGTGATTATAGTCGCCTCCATGGGCTGCCAACGCGGCCGATTTTTATCCCACCGGACAGACATCAAGGAGATGACCGTGAAGAATGCCGACCTGCAGGCCCGCAAGAACGCCGCCACCCCGCGCGGCGTCGGCGTGATGTGTGATTTCTACGCAGCCCGCGCCGAGAATGCGGAGCTGTGGGATGTCGAAGGCCGCCGCTTCATCGATTTCGCCGCCGGCATCGCGGTGCTGAACACGGGCCATCGCCACCCGAAGATCGTCAAGGCGATCACGGAGCAACTGAACAGCTTCACGCACACCGCTTACCAGATCGTCCCGTACGCGTCGTACGTCGAGCTGGCCGAGAAGATCAACGAACGCGCGCCGGGCGACTTCCCGAAAAAGACGGCCTTCTTCACGACCGGCGTCGAAGCCGTCGAAAACGCGATCAAGATCGCACGCGCCGCGACCGGCCGTCCGGGTGTCATCGCGTTCTCGGGCGGCTTCCACGGCCGCACAATGATGGGCATGGCGCTGACCGGCAAGGTCGCCCCGTACAAGCTGAACTTCGGCCCGTTCCCGGGCGACGTGTTCCACGCCCCGTACCCGAACGCGCTGCACGGCGTGAGCACGGCCGACTCGATCAAGGCGATCGAGATGCTGTTCAAGGCCGACATCGATCCGAAGCGCGTCGCCGCGATCATCTTCGAACCGGTGCAGGGCGAAGGCGGCTTCTACGCGGCGCCGGCCGAGTTCGTGCGCGCGCTGCGCAAGATCTGTAACGAACACGGCATCCTGCTGATCGCCGACGAAGTGCAAACCGGCTTCGCCCGCACCGGCAAGCTGTTCGCGATGCAGCACTACGACGTGCTGGCCGATCTGATCACGATGGCGAAGAGCCTCGCGGGCGGCATGCCGCTGTCGGGCGTCGTCGGCCGTGCCGACGTGATGGACGCGGCGGCTCCCGGCGGCCTCGGCGGCACCTACGCGGGCAACCCGCTGGCGGTCGCATCGGCGCACGCGGTGCTCGAGATCATCGACGAAGAGAAACTGTGCGAGCGCGCGACGCAACTCGGCGACGTGCTGAAGGCGAAGCTGAATTCGCTGCAGGCCGACGTGCCGCAGATCGCCGACGTGCGCGGCCCGGGCGCGATGGTCGCGGTCGAGTTCCTGAAGCCGGGTTCGGGCGAGCCGGACGCCGACTTCACGAAGCGCGTGCAGGCGCGTGCACTCGAGCGCGGGCTGCTGCTGCTCGTGTGCGGCGTGTACTCGAACGTCGTGCGCTTCCTGTTCCCGCTGACGATTCCCCAGGCCGTGTTCGACGAAGCGCTCGTGATCCTCGAGGAAGTGCTGAAGGAGACGGTCGGCGTGCCGGCCTGAGTTCCCGCCGTCTTCAATTGATTGCGCCGCCGCCGTCTTCATGACGGCGGCGGCCGTTTCATCCGTCCTTTTTCAAAGCAGGCTATTCATATGAGCACGGTTCAGGAAACCCTGGCACTGAAAGACCCGTCGCTGTTCCGCCAGCAGGCGTACGTCAACGGCGAATGGCAAGGCGCGGCGAACGGCGAGTCGTTCGAAGTCCGCAACCCGGCGACCGGCGGCCTGCTCGGCACCGTGCCGGCGATGGGCACGGCCGAGACGCGTCACGCGATCGACGCCGCGAACGCCGCATGGCCGGCGTGGCGCAAGAAGACCGCGAAGGAGCGCGCGGCGATCCTGCGCAAGTGGCACGACCTGATGATGGAAAGCGCCGACGACCTCGCGCTGATCCTCACCACCGAGCAGGGCAAGTCGCTGGCCGAGGCGAAGGGCGAGATCGGCTACGCGGCATCGTTCCTCGAGTGGTTCGCGGAAGAAGGCAAGCGCGTGTACGGCGACACGATTCCGACGCCGGCGAGCGACAAGCGCATCGTCGTGACGAAGGAAGCGATCGGCGTGTGCGCGGCGATCACCCCGTGGAACTTCCCGGCGGCGATGATCACCCGCAAGGTCGGCCCGGCGCTCGCGGCAGGCTGCCCGATCGTCGTGAAGCCGGCCGAGGCGACGCCGTTCTCCGCGCTCGCGATGGCCGTGCTGGCCGAGCGCGCGGGCGTGCCGGCCGGCGTGTTCAGCGTCGTCACGGGCGACCCGAAGGCAATCGGCGGCGAGCTGACGTCGAACCCGATCGTGCGCAAGCTGTCGTTCACCGGCTCGACGCCGGTCGGCCGCCTGCTGATGGCGCAATGCGCGGCGACGGTCAAGAAGGTGTCGCTGGAGCTCGGCGGCAACGCGCCGTTCATCGTGTTCGACGACGCCGATCTCGATGCGGCCGTGCAGGGCGCGATCGCGTCGAAATACCGCAACAGCGGCCAGACGTGCGTGTGCACGAACCGCTTCTACGTGCACGAAGCCGTGTACGACCAGTTCGCGCAGAAGCTCGCGGCGGCGGTCGGCGAGCTGAAGGTCGGTCGCGGCACGGAGCCGGGCGTCACGCAGGGTCCGCTGATCAACGAAGCGGCCGTGTTGAAGGTCGAGGCGCACATCGAGGACGCGCTCGCGAAGGGCGCGACCGTCGTGACGGGCGGCAAGCGCCATGCGCTCGGCCACGGCTTCTTCGAGCCGACCGTGCTGACGGGCGTCACGCCGGCGATGAAGGTCGCGAAGGAAGAGACGTTCGGGCCGCTCGCGCCGCTGTTCAAGTTCAGCAGCGACGACGAGGTGATCCGCCTCGCGAACGACACCGAGTTCGGCCTGGCCGCCTACTTCTTCAGTCGCGACATCGGCCGCGTGTGGAAGGTCGCCGAAGCGCTCGAATACGGGATGGTCGGCGTGAACACGGGCCTGATCTCGAACGAAGTCGCGCCGTTCGGCGGCGTCAAGCAGTCGGGCCTCGGCCGCGAAGGCTCGCACTACGGCATCGACGACTACGTCGTGATCAAGTACCTGTGCCTGGCTGTTTGATGGTTCGTGGCCTGTCGCGTTCGTGACAGGCCCTGACCGCCCGGCCGGAACCGGGCGGTCACGACGCGGGCCGGTACCCCTCTCCGCCGTGTCCGCGTCGCCTCCTTCCCGCGTGCGATGTCGCCATGCTTCATGTGCGCGATGTCGATCCAGCGTCGGCCGAACGTCATACCGTTCGGCAATTTCGTCCAAGTCCGATTTCTCGTTGCGCCGCCACCCGCTAGATTGAGCGTTCCACCCCGCTCCGGTTGCCTGCGCATGAACACTTCTTCCGTCCGCCCGATCCGCGTGCTCTCCGCTCTGCGTCCTACCGCCCGCCCGGGCGTCGTCGTGACTTGCACGCAAGGAGCCCGCGCATGATCGCGAGAACGTCCGGTCCGGCGGGAAAGCCCGGCGGCGCGAGCAATCATCAGCCGTTCAACATCGTCTACGACGGGCCCGCGCTCGGCGAGCACCGGATGGACGTACGCGACCTCGCACCGGTGCTGCTCGCGATCGCCGACCTGTTCTCGTGCGCTAACAAGGAGCTCAACGGCGAGCACTCCGAGGTGCGTCTCGAGGTCAGGGGCAGCTTCAAGGCCGGCTCGTTCCACGCCGAACTGATCTTCGTGCAGTCGCTCGCGAGCCAGATCCGCGATCTGTTCGCGGGGCCGAGCGCCAATGCGTTCAGCAACGCGCTGGCGATCCTCGCCGCATTGGGGATCGTCGGAGGCGGCGGCCTGATCGGCCTCATCCGCACGCTGCGCGGACGCAAACCGCATCGCAGCGAGCCGGACGGAACGAACGTCAGGATCTGGATCTCGGAGCACGAATGCTTCGTCGTCGATGAACCGATCGTCCGGCTGTATCGGAACCGGGCCATTCGCGTGAACCTGCAGAAAATGCTGTCACCGCTCGAACGCGACGGCATCGACCGCTTCGGCATCGTGCGCGACGACACCGTCGAACTCTCGATCGAGTGCGACGAACTCGATACGTTCGCGAGCAGCGACGATCCCGGCGAAGTGGTCACCGACACGATCGCGCTCAAGATGCTGAAGCTCGAATCCGTCGTGTTCAAGGATGGCAACAAATGGCGCGTGCACGACGGCACGTCAGCGTTCTTTGCCGCACTGGACGACGAGCAGTTCATCGCGAAGGTCGATGCCGGCGAGCGCTTCGGAAAGGGCGACGTGCTGATCGTCGATCTGCGTCAAACGCAGATCATCACCGACGAAGGGCTTCGCAACGAATACCGGATCGTCAAGGTTCGCGAGCACCGTGCGCCGCTGCAACCGGCGCTGATTTGATTCCTGCCGTGGGCTGAGGTATGCGCGGGGTGCGCCCGCGCCCCGCTTTCACCGAAACACGTTCACCGCGTCCACCAGCCGCGTCGCCTGCTGCTTGAGGCTTTCCGACGCCGCCGTGCTTTGCTCGACGAGTGCCGCGTTCTGCTGCGTGATGTTGTCCAGATGCACGACCGCCTGATCGACCTGCGCGACCCCGGTACTCTGCTCGGCCGTCGACGAACTGATCTCCGCGATCAGATCCGACACGCGTTTCACCTGCGTGACGATGTCCTCCATCGTCTTGCCGGCGCCGTCAACGATGCGTGCGCCGGATTCGACGCGGTCGACACTCGCGCCGATCAACGTCTTGATTTCCTTCGCCGCGTTCGCGCTGCGCTGCGCGAGTGCCCTCACCTCGCCCGCGACCACCGCGAAACCACGCCCCTGATCGCCCGCGCGCGCCGCTTCGACCGCCGCGTTCAGCGCGAGGATGTTGGTCTGGAACGCGATCCCGTCGATCACGCCGATGATGTCGGCAATCTTGCGCGAACTCGCCGTGATGTCGTTCATCGTCGCGACGACTTCGCTCACCGCCTGCCCGCCACGCTCGGCCGCGTCGCTCGCGGACACCGACAACTGGTTCGCCTGCAGCGCCGTCTCCGCATTGCTCGACACCGTGGCCGTCATCTCGGCCATCGACGCGGCCGTCTGCTGCACGCTGGTCGACGCCTGTTCGGTGCGCGCGCTCAGATCGTTGTTGCCCTGCGCGATCTCGTTGCTCGCGCGCTGCACGTTGTGCACCTGCTCGCTGACGTCGTCGACGAGCCAGCGGAACATCAGCCCGAGCTGGTTGATCGTGCGCAGCGTCATGCCGATCTCGTCGACGCGGTTCATCGCGACGCCGCGCCGGCTTTCGCCGGTCGCGACGCGCAACGCCTGATCGCGCAACTGCATCAGCGGCCGCGCGATCTGTGCGTCGAGCCACAGCCCGGCGGCCACCGACACGCCGGCCGTCGCGGCCGCAAACACGGCCAGCCCGCCGCCGGTCAGCCCGCAGGCCCAGCCTGCGCCGACGACGGCCGGCGCGAGCACGCACAGCGTCGAATGCAGCCGCGCCCGTACCGATATCGTCTGGAACAGCGACGCGACGCGCATCAGCCCGGTCCGGACGATCAGCCCCTTGTGGAAACGACGGTTGCCGGCCTTGCCTTCGCGGAACGCGCGATACAGCGCGTCGGCCGCCGCGATCTCGTCGCGCGACGCCTTCGTGCGCACCGACATGTAGCCCGTCGGCTGCCCGTTGCGCATCACCGGCACCGTATTCGAGCGCACCCAGTAGTGATCGCCGTTCTTGCGGCGGTTCTTCACGAGTGCGGTCCACGGTTCGCCGTTCTTCAGCGTCGCCCACATGTCGGCGAACGCCTCTTTCGGCATGTCCGGATGCCGCACGACGTTGTGCGGCTGACCTTCGATCTCTTCGGGAGAAAATCCGCTGACCTGGATGAACGCGGCGTTCGCGTACTTGATGTAACTATCCGCGTCGGTGGTCGACATCAGCGTCGCGTCGTCGGGAAATTCGAATTCGCGTTGCGTGACAGGCTGGTTATTGCGCATGGTGTGGAGTTCCGGGTTGCGGATCTTGCGTCCGCTTGGGGATGGGATCGAGACCGGACGCAGCGCGGTCGGCCCGCATGCGTTCGGTCACACTCCTGCGCTTTCGGCAAATCTGACGAAAACCTTATGCCGGGCACGGGTAAATATGCATTAGATTTGCATCATCTTGATTCAGCCGAACATTTTGTTTATACGTGAATCAAAAAATCCATTTTTTATCCGATACCCATTCGAATCTCGTCAAATCGGAAACCCGGAGATTCGCCGCCGACGATTACCGAAACACGTTCACAGCATCGACGAGCCGTGTCGCCTGCTGCTTGAGGCTTTCCGACGCCGCCGCGCTTTGCTCGACGAGCGCCGCGTTCTGCTGCGTGATGTTGTCCAGATGCACGACCGCCTGGTCGACCTGCGCGACGCCGGTGCTCTGCTCGGCCGTCGACGAGCTGATTTCCGCGATCAGGTCCGACACGCGCTTCACCTGCGTGACGATGTCCTCCATCGTCCTGCCCGCATCGTCGACCCGCCGGGCACCCGACTCGACCCGGTCGACGCTCGCGCCGATCAGCGTCTTGATTTCCTTCGCTGCGTTCGCGCTGCGCTGCGCGAGCGCCCGCACCTCGCCGGCAACCACCGCGAAACCGCGCCCCTGTTCGCCCGCGCGCGCGGCTTCGACCGCCGCGTTCAGCGCGAGGATGTTGGTCTGGAACGCGATCCCGTCGATCACGCCGATGATGTCGGCGATCTTGCGCGAGCTCTCGGTGATGTCGCGCATCGTCGTGACGACCTCGCTCACTGCCTGCCCGCCGCGCTCGGCCGCGTCGCTCGCGGACACCGCGAAGCGGTTCGCCTGCAGCGCGGTCTCCGCATTGCTGTCGACGGTGGCCGTCATCTCGGCCATCGACGCGGCCGTCTGCTGCACGCTCGACGCGGCCTGTTCGGTCCGCGCGCTCAGATCGTTGTTGCCCTGCGCGATCTCGTTGCTCGCGCGCTGCACGTTGTGCACCTGCTCGCTGACGTCATCGACGAGCCAACGGAACATCAGCCCGAGCTGATTGATCGTGCGCAGCGTCATGCCGATCTCGTCGACGCGGTTCATCCGCACGCCGCGCCGGCTTTCGCCGGTCGCGACGTTCAGCGCCTGGTCGTGCAGCTGCTTCAGCGGACGCACGATCTGCGCATCGAGCCACAGACCGGCCGCCACCGACACGCCGACCGTCGCCGCCGCAAACGCCGCGAGCCCACCACCGGTCAGCCCGCAGGCCCAGCCCGCGCCGACGACGGCCGGCGCTAGCACGCACAGCGCCGCATGAACGCGCGCGCGCACCGACATCGTTTGCGGCAGCGACGCGATGCGCAGCAGCCCGGTCCGGACGATCAAGCCCTTGTGGAAGCGGCGCTGGCCGGCCTTGCCCTCGCTGAACGCGCGATACAGCGGGTCGACGGCCGCGACCTCGTCGCGCGGCGCGCGGGTGCGCACCGACATATAGCCGTGCGGCGCGCCGTTGCGCATCACGGGCACCGCGTTCGCGCGCACCCAGTAATGGTCGCCGTTCTTGCGGCGATTCTTCACGAGCGCGGTCCACGGTTCGCCGTTCTTCAGCGTCGCCCACATGTCGGCGAACGCCTCCTTCGGCATGTCCGGGTGCCGCACGACGTTGTGCGGCTGGCCGACGAGTTCGTCGGTCGAGAAGCCGCTCACGTGCGCGAACGTCGTGTTCGCGTACGTGATGATGCTGTCGGCATCGGTGGTCGACATCAGCGTGACGTCGTCGGGGAATTCGAATTCTTGTTGGGTGACAGGCTGGTTATTGCGCATGCAGGGCTCCGAAAGGCGGATCCGGGCACAGGATCCGCGCGGCGCGAAAATCACGCTCAGTAGCCGAAAAACGGTTTATCGCTTCACGACGGTCTCCTCTAACTGTCGGCAATTTCCGGAAAAACCTTAATCCGGACACGCGTAAAATATCGAATTTGGCCTTCAGGATGATTTCGATCAAATAATCCCGTGATAAACACGCCCGGCGCTTTGCGGGATGCAATCCGATTGCGTTATGGGATAGCGTCAAACGACGCACCAATTCCGGCAATCGTTGCGTGCAACGAAACGATTCAACCTGATCGGCTTCATTCAACCTGCATTCGCGAACGTATTTCCGTTCGCCCAACACGACCCACACGGAGAACGACCTTGCAGAACGCGCCGCAGCCGCCAGCCGCGCCGAAGATCCTCGTCAGCATGTGCGTGCTCGGTCACCCCGTCCGATACAACGGCTCGGCGAAGACCGCCGCGCACGAAACGCTCGCACGGTGGCAGCGTGAAGGGCGCTTGGTGCCCGTGTGTCCGGAACTCGCAGGGGGCATGAGCGTGCCGCGTCCGCCCGCCGAAATCGCGAACGGCGAATCGGGGCAACGCGTTCTGGCAGGTGCCGCGCGCATCGTCGACGTGCACGGTACCGACGTGACGGCGCAGTTCGTTGACGGCGCGCAGACCGCGCTCGCGCTGGCACGCGCGCACGATTGCCGCTTCGCGATCCTGGCGGACGGAAGTCCGTCGTGCGGAAGCCGTTTCATTTACGACGGGAGTTTTGCGGGCCGGCGGCTTGCCGGCGCCGGCGTGACGGCGGCGCTGCTGCGCCAGCATGGCGTCGAGGTATTCGCGGACACCGAGATCGACGCGCTCGCCGCGCGCCTCGCGCAACCATCGTCCGCTGAATGACGATGTGGCCGGCACGAAGATCGCGCGCGGCCACATCGTTCGAAAAGGAAACACGGTGAAGCGGCGCGCATGCCGCGCCGCTTCACCGCATCACGCGATCACACGCGCTCGATCGCGATCGCGATGCCTTGGCCGACGCCGATGCACATCGTGCACAGCGCGAAGCGGCCGTTGGTGCGATGCAGCTGGTACATCGCAGTCGTGACCAGACGCGCGCCCGACGCGCCGAGCGGATGGCCGAGCGCGATCGCGCCGCCGTTCGGGTTCACGCGAGGGTCGTCGTCGGCGACGCCGAGCATGCGCAGCACCGCGAGACCCTGCGACGCGAACGCTTCGTTCAGCTCGATCAAGTCGAACTGGTCGATCGTCATCCCGAGCCGCGCGAGCAACTTCTGCGTGGCCGGCGCGGGGCCGATGCCCATCACGCGCGGCGCGACGCCGGCTGTCGCGATGCCGAGCACGCGGGCGCGCGGCGTCAGGCCGAAGCGCTTCGCGGTAGCCTCGTTCGCGAGCAGCAGCGCAGCGGCGCCGTCGTTGACGCCCGACGCGTTGCCGGCCGTCACCGAGCCGTCCGGACGCACGACGCCCTTCAGTTTCGCGAGCGCTTCGAGCGACGTTTCGCGCGGATGCTCGTCACGCGAAAAGACGACCGGATCGCCCTTCTTCTGCGGAATCGTGACCGACACGATTTCCTCGGCGAGCGTGCCGTCCTGTTGCGCACGCGCGGCCTTCTGCTGGCTGCGCAGCGCGAACAGATCCTGATCGGCGCGGCTGATGTTGTAGTCGACCGCGACGTTCTCGCCCGTCTCCGGCATCGAATCCACGCCATGCAGCTGTTTCATCAGCGGATTGACGAAACGCCAGCCGATCGTCGTGTCGTAGATGTCGGCCTGCCGGGCGAACGCGCTGGCGGCCTTGCCCATCACGAACGGCGCACGCGTCATGCTTTCGACGCCGCCGGCCACCATCAGCGCGGCCTCGCCCGACTTGATCGCCCGCGCGGCCACGCCGACCGCGTCCATCCCGGAACCGCACAGGCGGTTGATCGTCGAACCCGGCACGCCCTCCGGCAGGCCCGCGAGCAGCGCGGACATGCGCGCGACGTTGCGGTTGTCCTCGCCGGCCTGGTTCGCGCAGCCGTAGATCACGTCGTCGATCGCCATCCAGTCGACGTCGCGGTTGCGCTCGACGAGCGCCTTGAGCGGCACCGCGCCGAGGTCGTCGGCGCGCACGCCGGACAGCGCGCCGCCGTAACGGCCGATCGGGGTACGAATCGCATCACACAGAAAAGCTTCGGTCATCAGTGTCTCCGGTCTCATGCAAAGCAGGGAAGTGAATGAAACGCGCCCCTTGCATTGCCCGCCGGGATGCGCTTAAATGTTCTATATACGAACATAAGATCGTGTATCGAACGTCCAACGCATCATATGGAGTGCGGGGACGACCTGTCAAGCGCCCGGTCGGCGGGGCGGTTGGCGTGTCAGGCCCCATGCGCTATCTTCTCGGCTGCACGACAATCCGACCGTTCATGACAACCGAAGACATCCAGACGAAACCCGGCGACTCCTATGTGCAGTCGTTCGCGCGCGGCCTCGCGGTGATCCGCGCGTTCGACGCCCAGCGCCCGGAGCAGACGCTCACCGAGGTCGCCTCGGCCACCGGGCTGACCCGCGCGGGCGCGCGCCGGATCCTGCTGACGCTGCAGACGCTCGGCTACGTCGAAGCGGACGGCCGGCTGTTCCGGCTCACGCCGAAGATCCTCGAGCTCGGCTTCGCGTATCTCACGTCGATGCCGTTCTGGAATCTCGCCGATCCGGTGATGGAGCAATTGTCCGCGCAGATCCACGAAAGCTGCTCGGCCGCCGTGCTCGACCGCACCGAGATCGTCTACGTGCTGCGCGTGCCGACCCGCAAGATCATGACGATCAACCTGTCGATCGGCAGCCGCCTGCCCGCGTACTGCACGTCGATGGGCCGCGTGCTGCTGTCCGCGCTCGACGACGCTGCGCTCGACGAAACGCTCGCGCAGAGCAACATCCGCGCGCACACGCCCCGCACGATCACCGACATCGGCGAGCTGAAGGCGACGATCGCGCAGGCGCGCCAGCAAGGTTGGGCCGTGGTCGACCAGGAACTGGAAGTGGGCCTGATGTCGATTTCCGCGCCGATCCGCAACCGGCGCGGGCAGGTGATCGCCGCGATGAACATCAGCGGCAACGCGCAGCGGCATACCGCGAAGCAGATGGTGAAGGAGTTTCTCGGGCCGCTGCAGCAGGCCGCGCAGACGGTGTCGGAGCTGGTGGCACGGCGCGGGTGAGGCGGCCTGGCGCGTGCGGGACGGTCCACCGCGGCAGGGGCGCCCGCGGTGTGCTGCCTCGATTGTCGTGTCGGCGATACGACGATTCATGCATAAAAAGACGGGCGGCATGCGCCGCCCGCTCAACTCTCTGACTCTATTGCAACGTCCTTCTCACGGAGGGCGGAGCGAACCCCGCACCCACCAATTTAGTGACGCGGCAAAGCGTGGTCAATTTGACTAGAACGAAATTGCGCGGCGCTTTTCGGTCAGCGTGCCGCCCGGCCGCTCACGGGCCCAGCAACATCCCCTTGCGCACCGGCACCGCCCCCGTCACGCGGCCGAGCGGCGCGCCGGCCGTCACGAAGCGGATCGCGCGCCGCATGTAGAACACGCCGTCGATGCTGCTCGATACCGTCGTGATCGCGTCGGTCAGCGGATCGACGATGTCGAACAGCGGATCGCCCGCGCGAATCGTCGCGCCGATCGCCGACCGACGGACGCGCCCCCCCTCGCCCGCCAGCCGGCGCGGATCACCGCCCGCGGCGCGGCACGTCAGTCCATCGACTCGCGCGCGGTCTCGCGCAGCATCGCCACCGCGATCAGCGACAGCACCACGCAGGCGGCCACATAGCCGGCCGGCGCGAGCTTGCTGCCGGTCGTCTTCACGAGCCAGGTCGCGACCAGCTGCGCGGTGCCGCCGAAAATCGTCACCGCGAGCGCATACGCGATAGAGATCCCCGTCGCGCGCACATGGCGCGGCAGCGATTCGCACATCAGCGCCATTTCGGATGCCGACCCGAGCGAATAGAACAGCAGCATCAGCGCGGTCAGCGGCAGGATCACGGACAGCGTCGGATGATGGTTCATCAGCCAGAACGCCGGGAACAGCAGCAGGACGAGCACGCCGCGCCCGACGAAGATCGGCATGCGCCGGCTGCCGAGGCGGTCCGACAGCCAGCCGAACAGCGGACACGTCACCAGCATCACGCAGCCCGACGCGACGCCGACGAACATCGACAGCTTCATCGGCAGCCCGAGCGTATGGATCGCGTAGGTCGGCATGTAGAGGTCAGGATGTAGGTCGACACCGTGCCGCCCATCACCGTCAGCATCAACAGCAGCACCGTGCGCGTGTGCCGCGAGAACAGCTCGCGCAGCACGCCGCGTTCGATGCCGTGATGGCTGTCGCCGGGCGCATCGTCCGCGAGCCGGCGGCGCAGGTACATGCCTACCGGTGCGATCAGCACGCCCACGAAGAACGGCAGGCGCCAGCCCCAGCCCTCGAGCGCGTCCTTCGTCAGCGTGTTCGACAGCAGCGCCGCGAAGCCCGAACCCATCAGCGCGGCGCCACCCTGCGTCGCGAGCTGCCAGCTCGCGCGGAACGCACGGTGCGACGTCCCGCCCTGCTCGATCAGCGTGGACGTCGCGGCGCCGAATTCGCCGCCCTGCGAGAAGCCCTGCATCAGCCGCGCGCAGACGACCAGCAGCGGCGCGGCCACGCCGGCCTGTGCGTAGGTCGGCGCGATCGCGATCAGGCCGGTGCCGAGCGCCATCAGCATGATCGTCAGGTTCAGCGCGGCCTTGCGGCCGCGGCGGTCCGCATAGACGCCGAGCACGACGCTGCCGAGCGGCCGCGTGAAGAAGCCGGCGGCAAACGTCGCGACCGACAGCAGCAGCGACGTGGTCGGGTCGCTCGACGGGAAGAACAGCTTGCCGATCAGTACTGCGAAAAAGCCGTACACGGTGAAATCGAAGAACTCCAGCCAGTTGCCGATCACGGCCGCCGCGATCGCGCCGCGCTTCGTGACGGCCGGTGCGCCGCGCGTATCGGTTCCGGCGGCGCCCGTCGACGCGGGGTGCAGCGCGAGATGGTCTTTCTGCATCGTTCGTCTCTCCTCTCAATGCGGCCGGAAGCGCCGGCCGGTCGTCGCCCGCCGCCGGGATTACTGCCCGAGGTAACGCTCCACGAGGCGCGTCCAGAACGCCGCGCCGATCGGCAGATTGCGATCGTTGAAGTCGTACTTCGGGTTGTGCACCATGCAGCCGTCTTCCCCTTCGCCGTTGCCGAGCCGCACGAACGAGCCGGGCCGCTGCTGCAGCATGAACGCGAAATCCTCGCTGCCCATCAGCAGGTCGGCCTGCTCGACGACGTGCGCGTCGCCGACCAGCTCGCGCGCGACCTGCGCGGCGAAATCCGTTTCGGCATCCGAATTGACGACGACCGGGTAGCCTTCGATGTACTCGACGTGTGCGGTCGCGCCGTAGCTCGCGGCCTGCGATTCGGCGAGCGCGACGATGCGGCGCTTCAGCAGCGCGCGCACTTCCGGGCTGAACGAACGCACGCTGAGCTCGAGGCGCGCGCCGTTCGGAATCACGTTGTTCGCGGTGCCCGCGTGCATCGAGCCGACCGTGACGACCGCCGGCTGCGACGGGTCGACGTTGCGCGCGACGATCGTCTGCAGCGCCATCACGATGCTGGCCGCGACGACCACCGGGTCGACCGTCAGGTGCGGCCGCGCCGCGTGGCCGCCGACACCCTCGATCGAGATGATCGCCTTGTCGCCGGCTGACATGAACGGGCCGCGCCGCGTGAGGAACACGCCGGGCGCCGCGCCCGGATGATTGTGCATGCCGAACACCGCGTCGCACGGAAAGCGCTCGAACAGGCCGTCGTCGATCATCTTCTTCGCGCCACTGTCGACGCCGTGCTCTTCGGCCGGCTGGAAATACAGGTGCACGGTGCCGGAGAAGTTGCGCGTCTTCGCGAGGTGCTGCGCGGCGCCGAGCAGCATCGTCGTGTGGCCGTCGTGGCCGCACGCGTGCATCTTGCCGTGCGTGCCGCTTGCATAAGGCAGGCCGGTTGCCTCGAGGATCGGCAGCGCATCCATGTCCGCGCGGATGCCGATGCTGCGCGTGCCGTCGCCGACCCGCAGCGTGCCGACCACACCCGTCTGCCCGACCCCGCGCGTCACCTGCCAGCCCCATTGCTCGAGCTTGTCCGCGACGAGCGCGGCCGTTTCATGCTCCTCGTACGCGAGTTCCGGGTGGTGGTGAATGTGATGGCGGATCTCACGCAGCCCGCCGGCGGCGGGCATGAGATCCTCGATTTCGGTGAATCGGACGTCGGTGGTCATCGAGCGGCTCCTGCTGAGGGGAAAGCGAGCCACTATATCGAGCCGATATCGGCTCAATAAGATGCGGAATTTTTCACCGCGATAAGTTTTTTTAATCAGGGTTAATACGGGGGCGTTCATGCGCGCGGCGACACGCCGATGTCCGCGGTGACAGCCCGCTTGATGTGTTGCATTGCATTGAGGAAGCGGCGGCCGCGCGAGCCGTCGAAAGACCGGGACGTTCGCGGCGAAGGTGTATCGCGACGCGGCCATGAGCGAACTCTCGACCTAGTCAAGCGCCCTGAGCTGACCCACCCTTGGAAGTATCCAGTTCTGCCAGCAGGACGCTGGTAGAACTGGATGGGCCAGCAACTCGGAAATCCGCCTGGGCGGCTATTACATCTGCGCGCCTTGCATCGACGGGTAATCGATGTAGCCTTCGGCGCCGCCAGCGTAGAAGGTATTACGGTCACCCGTGTTCAGCGGCGCGTTCGTCTTGAGGCGCTCCAGGAAGTCCGGGTTAGCCAGAATGGCCTGACCATAGGCCTCGATGTCCGCCAGACCGGCCTTGACGTCCGAGCCGATCTGCTCGCGCGGCCGGCTGGGGCGGTTGACGATCAGCACCGTCTTCCACAGCGCACGGATATCGGCCAGGAGCGGCTCGTTTCCCACGTGCAGAAGGTGGAGATAGGCCAAACCCAGTTTGTCCAGCTCGCGCACCAGATAGCGGTACAGGTCAGGACCTTCAGTACCCTCGTCAATGCCATTCATGGGAACGCCCGGCGACAGGCGGATACCGGTGCGACCCGGTCCGATTTCCTCGGCGATGGCCTTGGCGACTTCGATCGCGAATCGGGCACGGTTCTCGATCGATCCACCGTAGGCATCCGTCCGGGTGTTCGCGCTCGGTGCGATGAACTGGTGGATCAGATAGCCATTGGCACCATGGATCTCGACGCCATCGGCCCCAGCCTCGACGGCGCGGCGTGCGGCGATGCGGAAGTCGTTGACGGTCGCGGCGATCTCGTCAACGCTCAATGCACGTGGCTCCGGGATGTCGACCATGCCATTCAGCGTGAACATCTGGGCGCCCGGGGCAATTCGCGACGGCGCGACCGGCTGGCGATGGTGGGGGGTGTTGTCAGGGTGCGAAACACGCCCGACGTGCATCAACTGAATGAACAGACGGCTACCTTTGGCGTGCACGGCAGAAGCAACGCCGCGCCAGCCCGCTACATGCGCATCGGTGTAGATGCCGGGGGTGGCCAGATAACCCTGACCATCATCCGACGGCTGCGTACCTTCGCTGATCAACAGACCGACGCTGGCGCGCTGGGCATAGTACTCGGCCGCCAGGTCGCCGGGCGTGCCGTCCGGCTTGGCGCGACTGCGCGTCATGGGCGCCATCGCGAAGCGGTTGGATAGTTCGATTGCGCCCAGTTCAACAGGCTGCCAGATATGTGTCATTTTTCGTTCCTCTATATGTTCCGAATCGAGCACTCCGGGTGCCGGAGCGCATGCATTAGCCGATATTCAATGCCTGAACCAGCTGGCCACCTTCAGGCGTGCTCCAACTGCCGGCCAGTTCGGCGATGAGCTGGTTGGTGCTCGTCAAGGTGACGCCTGCACGCTCCATGCGGCGCAATGCAATGTCGTCGGCGATCTTGCTGGGCGAGCCACCTGCGTCGGCGACCACCTGCACCTCGTGGCCTTGTCCAACCAGGGTCAGCGCCGGGTACACCGTGCACACGTCGTTGGTGACGCCTGCCAGGATGAACTTCGTACGGCCGGTCGCCTTGACGGCAGCAGCGAACGCTTCGTCATCCATAGCATTGACGATGCCCGCGCGCTTGATGCGAGCAGCGAATTCGTCGGGAAGGATGGCTTCGATCTCGCTCAGCAGCGGGCCTTGGGCCGCCTCTTCCATGCTGGAAGTCAGCACCGTCGGAATATTGAGGATCTTGGCAGCCTTGGCAAGAATGATGGCATTCCTCTTCATTTCATCGAAGGATGTGGAAGTCACCCAGCCCATGGTACCGACCTGGTGGTCGATGAGGAGCAACGCTGCGCTCGCACCGGTGAGTCGTTGGAAAGTCACGATGTTCTCCTGGAGAAATTGACGTGCGGATTAAAGGTGGTGTGCAGGCACGATGGGGGAATCCAACGTGCCGAATTCACCGCGCTGGTAGGCGGCTATCGCGGATGCCAGCGCTGCACTCGAAGCCATGGCCATCGGGCCTTGCCAATGCACCGGCTGGCGTAACGGCGGTCCGCTGAAGAGCACGGCTTTTGCGTTACCTCGTGTCGCCGAAAGGACGAGTTCGTGTCCCGTCTTCTGCGCAGGAAACGCCGGCACGGCGAATTGCTCGCGCTCGAAAAGCTGCCCGTTGATCGCCAGGTCTCCGTGGATCGGCATCACGAATGCAGCATGTCCCGCCGGAACAGGCACGCAGAGTTCAGCGCCATCGTGCAGCGCGATATCGAGCAAGGTCAGCTCGGTCGGGGTTTCCAATGGCGACTTTGCACTACTGAAGGTTCCCAGAGGCACCCGCACCTTGGCGCCAGACGCATGGACCACCGGCACGTCGGAAGGCGCCAGGCTCAACGCGAACGGCGCGCCGTTCTGCCGCGCCTCGGGAAGGTTCACGAAGATCTGCAGGGTATGGACGGTCTTGCCTGTCTCGACGGGGAACTCTTCGTGCACCACGCCCCGCCCGGCGGCTGTCCAGTGCAGCCCACCAGGCTGGATCACATTGTGATTGCCGAGTGAATCACGATTGTCGATGCCGGTTTCCGAATCGAGGAACAGATAGGACACCGCAGAAAATCCGGCATGCGGATGGGCGGGAAACTGAGGGGCGCTGATCCATGCGTGGTCCACGCCCAGAATCGGGTCGATCGGCTCGCCGTTGCCGCCCTCCGCGCGCAACGAATAGGCGCGGAAGTGGCTGCTCAGATTCATCGGTCGCAGGCGGGATATCACCGGAGAGACGACAACTGGTTTTGCTCGCGCCGACGCCGTCACACCGCGCTCGTCGAGCAAGTCGCCTGGCCGGCCATCGGCCGGGGGTCGAATCGCATCGGGGGTAATTGATTGGCTCATGGTCAGGTCCGCTGAATCACAAGGCCCCATCATGAACCGGCGCGTATACGGGATAAACTACCTCCCGTAGAATTCATTGCTCCAATATTGGAGCAATGGTATGACCCATCTGGATGATATGGCGCTGTTCGTGGAAGTCGTGAAGGCCAAAGGGTTTCGGGGCGCGGCCGATGCGTTGGGCATGCCCAATTCAACCTTGTCCCGCCGTATAGGCGCCTTGGAAAAGGCGATCGGACTGCGGCTGCTGCATCGCACGACGCGCAAGGTTGAACCGACGGAAGCCGGGCTGCTGTACTACGAACGCAGCAAGCGCATCGTCGAGGAGGCCAGGCTCGTTCACGAGCAGCTCGGAGAAATGCTTGCGCAGCCCAGCGGGCTGTTGCGCGCGTCGTTCCCTGAAGGCTTCGCCAATATCTTCCTGGCTCCGTTGGTGGCCGAGTTTGCCCGACGCTATCCCGGCATACGCTTCGAGTTTGATTTATCCCCGCGCCTGGCAGATCTGGTGAGCGACCCGGTTGATGTCGCCATTCGCATGGGTGAGCCCGCCAACTCCAACCTGATCGCGCGCCAGCTTGCGCGATTGCCGCGACATCTCTACGCCTCACCTCGCTATCTCGATATGTTGGGCGAACCTCGGCATCCCGACGAGCTTGTCCAGCATGAATGTTTGCGACTGCGCGGATCAAAGTCCGATATCTGGACCGTGCAAAACAGAGATGAAACGCTGGACGTCGCAGTTGGAGGACGGTTTCTGCTCAACAGCGTCGGCATGATCCAACGCCTGGCAGCCCTGGACATGGGGATTGCCATATTGGCGGAGAGCATCGTTACCGATGACGTAGCCCAGGGGCGGTTACGTCGTGTGTTGCCACAGTGGGAGGCCACCCCGGTACCCGTCTATGCATTGACCGAAACCCGTCTGTTGCCGGCGAAGACCCAGCGGTTCATCGACTTCCTGCGAGAGCATCTCTCGAGCATCTGACGCATCCACATTGATCAGTGTGACGGTCGGACGATGACTGAATCGCTCAGGTGCGCGCCCAAGCGTCGGCATTTCCGGGCCCTCCGGGTTTTTCTACCTTTAGAACCCGGACTATTTCTTGGGTCAGGGCCAATTGGCACCTTTGTTTCGCAAATAGAGACGCCATTATTCCTCCGTCAATCAAGTCGTTCATTTCGCATTTTTATACAATAAATTCGTTGACGCACACACCCACAACGAAAAAGTAAATTTCTCGTTTTTAAAAAATTAAATCGTTTGTTATCGGATACTCCGCCGATATTGAGTATTTCTCTGGATTAACCGAGATTGATATGAAATTTTGCGATACGTGCCATCGCGAACACTGCTAAGGTGCGTCGGTGCGGCTGCGCGCATGGTCCGGCGAGCCTCGACAAGCCCTTGCGCGGTGTGCCGCCGCTGCAATGGGCGCCTTGCATCATTCGATTGTGCTTCTCTATTTTCATTGATAGCGGAACAGCCTCAGACGAAAATCTGGGACTGCGGCCAATGATGTCCGGATTTTGCGCGGAGGGGCGTCCCTTGCCGCGATTTCACCACGCCTTCCCGGTGTCATTTATCGCGATGAATCAGACACGTTATGACGCGTTACCGGACGAGTTGCGCGTTCAACTCGACAAGGCGTCACTATCCATTGAGGTTTTAAATCCTATGGGAAAGGTGGCATGAGCAATCCGATCAAGAATATCGTTATCGTCGGCGGCGGCACCGCGGGGTGGATGACCGCCTCGTACCTCGTCCGTGCGCTCCAGCAGCAGGCGAACATCACGCTCATCGAGTCCGCGGCGATCCCCCGCATCGGCGTGGGCGAGGCAACCATCCCGAGTTTGCAGAAGGTGTTCTTCGACTTCCTCGGAATACCCGAGCGGGAGTGGATGCCCCAGGTGAACGGCGCCTTCAAGGCCGCCATCAAGTTCGTGAACTGGAGGAAGTCTCCCGACCCTTCGCGCGACGATCATTTCTACCATCTGTTCGGCAACGTGCCGAACTGCGACGGCGTGCCGCTTACCCACTACTGGCTGCGCAAGCGCGAGCAGGGCTTCCAGCAGCCGATGGAGTACGCGTGCTATCCGCAGCCCGGCGCGCTCGACGGCAAGCTGGCACCGTGCCTGGCCGACGGCACGCGTCAGATGTCCCACGCGTGGCACTTCGACGCGCATCTGGTGGCCGACTTCCTGAAGCGCTGGGCCGTCGAACGCGGGGTGAAGCGCGTGGTCGACGAGGTCGTGGACGTTCACCTCGACGAGCGCGGCTACATCTCCAGCCTGTCCACCAAGGAGGGGCGCACGCTGGAGGCGGACCTGTTCATCGACTGCTCCGGCATGCGCGGGCTCCTGATCAATCAGGCCCTGAAGGAACCCTTCATCGACATGTCCGACCACCTGCTGTGCGATAGCGCGGTGGCCAGCGCCGTGCCCAACGACGACGTGCGGGACGGGATCGAGCCGTACACCTCGGCAATCGCCATGAACTCGGGGTGGACCTGGAAGATTCCGATGCTCGGCCGGTTCGGCAGCGGCTACGTCTTCTCGAGCAAGTTCACCTCACGCGACCAGGCTACCGCCGACTTCCTCAACCTCTGGGGCCTCTCGGACAATCAGCCGCTCAACCAGATCAAGTTCCGGGTCGGGCGCAACAGGCGCGCATGGGTCAACAACTGCGTGTCGATCGGGCTGTCGTCGTGCTTTCTGGAGCCGCTGGAATCGACGGGCATCTACTTCATCTACGCGGCGCTTTACCAGCTCGTCAAGCACTTCCCCGACACGTCGTTCGACCCGCGGCTGAGCGACGCCTTCAACGCCGAGATCGTCTACATGTTCGACGACTGCCGGGATTTCGTGCAGGCGCACTACTTCACCACGTCGCGCGAAGACACGCCGTTCTGGCTCGCGAACCGGCACGACCTGCGGCTTTCGGACGCGATCAAGGAGAAGGTTCAGCGCTACAAGGCGGGACTGCCGCTGACCACCACGTCGTTCGACGATTCGATGTACTACGAAACCTTCGACTACGAATTCAAGAACTTCTGGTTGAACGGCAACTACTACTGCATCTTTGCCGGCTTGGGGCTACTGCCCGACCGGTCGCTGCCGCTGTTGCAGCACCGACCGAAGTCGATCGAGAAGGCCGAGGCGATGTTCGCCAGCATCCGGCGCGAGGCCGAGCGTCTGCGCACGAGCCTGCCGACGAACTACGACTACCTGCGCTCGTTGCGTGACGGCGACGCGGGGCTATCTCGCAGCCAGCGCGGGTCGACGCTCGCGACGCAGGAAATCCTGTAGTGGAGCGCACCCTGGACCGGGTAGGCGCATTCGCGGCCACGCACGCCGCGGTGGCGGCCTGCGATCCGTTGCAGGCGCGCGCGCTCGTTCTGCGGCTGCCGGGCCTGAACCGTAAAAAGGACGTGCCCGGCATCGTCGGCCTGTTGCGCGAGTTCCTCCCGGCGCGCGGCGCGCCCGCCGGCTGGGGCTTCGTCGAAGCCGCCGCCGCGATGCGGGACATCGGGTTCTTCCTCGGGTCGCTCAAGCGGCACGGACACGAGCCCGCGGACGCGGTACCCGGGCTCGAGCCGGTGCTGCTCGACCTGGCGCGCGCGACCGACCTGCCGCCGCGCGAGACGCTCCTGCATGTGACGGTCTGGAACCCCGCGGCGGCCGACGCGCAGCGCAGCTACACCGGGCTCCCCGACGAAGCGCACCTGCTCGAGAGCGTGCGCATCTCGATGGCGGCGCTCGAGGCGGCCATCGCGGTGACCGTCGAGCTGTCCGACGTGTCGCTGCGCTCGCCCGCGTTCGCGCAGGGTTGCGACGAGCTGGCAGCCTATCTGCAGAAAATGGTCGAGTCGATCGTGTACGCGTACCGCTTCATCTCGCTGCAGGTTTTCTACGACGAGCTGCGCCCCTACTACGAACCGATTCGCATCGGAGGCCAGAGCTACCTCGGCCCCGGTGCCGTGGAGATGCCCCTCTTCGTACTGGAGCACGTGCTGTGGGGCTCGCAATCGGACCACCAGGCTTATCGAGAATTCAAGGAGACGTACCTGCCCTACGTGCTTCCCGCGTTCCGTGCGGTCTACGCGCGATTCGCCGGCGAGCCGGCGCTCCTCGACCGCGCGCTCGGCGAGGCGCATGCGATCGGCACGCGGAGCGAGCCCGTGCGGGCCGGGCTGGCGGCCCTCGACCGGGTCTTCGAGGTTCTGCTGCGCTTCCGGGCGCCTCACGTCAAATTGGCTGAGCGGGCGTATGAAGTCGGGCGAAGCGGCCCCAGCATCGGCAGCGGCGGGTACGCGCCCAGCATGCTCGGCGATCTGCTCACGCTCACGCGCGCCGCGCGGTCCCGCATCCGCGCCGCGCTCGACGCATCCTGACACACGCGGCCATGTGTTCCATCTCACAAGGAGAGTTTGCCCCCATGACTCAGATGAGCCCCGCGAACGGGCGCGATAGCAACCACTTCGACGTGATCATCCTCGGCTCGGGCATGTCCGGCACCCAGATGGGCGCCATCCTGGCCAAACAACAGTTTCGGGTACTGATCATCGAGGAGTCGTCGCACCCGCGGTTCACGATCGGCGAATCGTCGATCCCCGAGACGTCTCTGATGAACCGCATCATCGCCGATCGCTACGGCATTCCGGAGCTCGACCACATCACGTCGTTCTACTCGACGCAGCGTTACGTCGCGTCGAGCACGGGCATCAAGCGCAACTTCGGCTTCGTGTTCCACAAGCCCGGCCAGGAGCACGACCCGAAGGAGTTCACGCAGTGCGTGATTCCCGAGCTGCCGTGGGGTCCGGAAAGCCATTATTACCGGCAAGACGTGGACGCCTACCTGTTGCAAGCCGCCATCAAATACGGCTGCACGGTCCGCCAGAGGACGAGCGTGACCGAATATCACGCGGACAAGGACGGCGTCGCGGTGACCACCGCCCAGGGCGACCGGTTCACCGGCCGGTACATGATCGACTGCGGCGGGCCGCGCGCGCCGCTCGCGACCAAGTTCGGGCTCCGCGAAGAACCGTGTCGCTTCAAGACGCACTCGCGCAGCCTCTACACGCACATGCTCGGCGTCAAGCCGTTCGACGACATCTTCAAGGTCAAGGGGCAGCGCTGGCGCTGGCACGAAGGAACCCTGCACCACATGTTCGACGGCGGCTGGCTCTGGGTGATTCCGTTCAACAACCACCCGCGGTCGACCAACAACCTGGTGAGCGTCGGCCTGCAGCTCGACCCGCGCGTCTACCCGAAAACGGATATCCCCGCGCAGCAGGAATTCGACGAGTTCCTCGCGCGGTTCCCGAGCATCGGCGCGCAGTTCCGCGACGCCGTGCCGGTGCGCGACTGGGTCAGGACCGACCGCCTGCAGTTCTCGTCGAGCGCCTGCGTCGGCGACCGCTACTGCCTGATGCTGCACGCGAACGGGTTCATCGATCCGCTGTTCTCCCGCGGGCTCGAGAACACCGCGGTGACGATCCACGCGCTCGCGGCACGCCTCATCAAGGCGCTGCGCGACGACGACTTCTCCCCCGAGCGCTTCGAGTACATCGAGCGCCTGCAGCAGAAGCTGCTGGACCACAACGACGACTTCGTCAGCTGCTGCTACACGGCGTTCAAGGACTTCCGGCTGTGGGACGCGTTCCACAGGCTGTGGGCGGTCGGCACGATCCTCGGACAGTTCCGGCTCGTGCAAGCCCACGCGAGGTTCCGCGCGTCGCGCGACGAGGGCGACCTCGATCACCTCGACAACGACCCGCCGTACCTCGGCTACCTGTGCGCGGACATGGAGGAGTACTACCAGTTGTTCAACGACGCCAAGGCCGAGGTCGAGGCCGTGAGCGCCGGGCTAAAGCCGGCCGAGGAAGCGGCGGCGCGGATTCATGCGCTCATCGACGAACGCGAGTTCGCCAAGCCGATGTTCGGCTTCGGGTACTGCATCACCGGGGACAAGCCGCAGCTCAACAACTCGAAGTACAGCCTGCTGCCGGCGATGAAGCTGATGTACTGGACGCAAACCAGCGCACCGGCAGAGGTGAAAAAGTACTTCGACTACAACCCGATGTTCGCGTTGCTCAGGGCGTACATCACGACCCGCATCGGCCTGGCGCTGAAGTAATCGACCGACGACCTCACAAAAAACGATGGACGACATTCAATTCGATCAACCGAGCGTCAAGGAGCCTCCCCAGGCAGCGTACGACGCGACCACGCGCGTGGCGGCGAGCTGGTACGTCGCGATGCGCTCGGACGCCCTCAAGGACAAGCCGACGGAGTTGACGCTGTTCGGCCGTCCGTGCGTGGCGTGGCGCGGCACGACGGGGCGGGCCGTGGTGATGGACCGCCACTGCGCGCACCTCGGCGCGAACCTGGCCGACGGGCAGATCAAGGACGGGTGCATCCAGTGCCCGTTTCACCACTGGCGCTACGACGAGCAGGGCCAGTGCGTTCACATCCCCGGCCACAGCGAGGCGGTGAGCCGGCTGGAGCCCGTGCCGCGCGGGGCGCGCCAGCCGACGCTGGTCACCGCCGAGCGATACGGTTACGTGTGGGTCTGGTACGGTTCGCCGCAGCCGCTGCACCCGCTGCCCGAAATCGCCGCGGCCGACGTCGACAACGGCGACTTCATGCACGTGCACTTCGCGTTCGAGACGACGACGGCGGTGTTGCGGATCGTCGAGAACTTCTACGACGCGCAGCACGCGACTCCCGTGCATGCGCTGCCGATCTCGGCCTTCGAGCTCAAGCTCTTCGACGATTGGCGCCCGTGGCCGGAGGTCGAGTCGCTGGCCCGGGCGGGCGCGTGGTTCGGCGCCGGGATCGACTTCACCGTGAACCGGTACTTCGGGCCCCTCGGCATGCTGTCGCGCGCGCTCGGCATGGACATGTCGCAGATGAACCTGCACTTCGACGGCTACCCCGGCGGGTGCGTCATGACGGTCGCGCTGGACGGCAACGTCAAATACAAGCTGCTCCAGTGCGTGACGCCGGTGAGCGACGGCAAGAACGTCATGCACATGCTCATCTCGATCAAGAAGGTGGGCGGGATCCTGCGCCGCGCGACCGACTTCGTGCTGTTCGGGCTGCAGACCAAGCAGGCCGCGGGGTACGACGTCAAGATATGGAACGGGATGAAGCCGGACGGCGGTGGGGCGTACAGCAAGTACGACAAGCTCGTGCTCAAGTACCGCGCGTTCTACCGGGGGTGGGTCGACCGTGTCGCGGAGCCAGCCACACGACCGGGCCGCCGCGAGTGAGCGGCGAGATATGCGCCGTTCGAAGCCTCGGGCGGCGTTCCTCGCAATCCTTCACTTGATCCTGACGACGACCTTGCCCTTGGCGCGTCCTTGGGCCAGGTATTCCAGTGCATCCTTTGCTTGTTCAAACGGAAATACCTTGTCGATCACAGGATGGATACGTTCGGATTCGAGCAATTTTCCGATCTCGGCGAGTTGAGCACCGTCGGGGCGTACGAAGAGAAACGAGTAGGTAACGCCTCGCTTTTTCGCAAGCCGCATGATCTTGCGGCTCATCAGGCTGAATACGAACTGCAGGATGAAGTTCAGCCCGCGAGCACGGGCGAACGCTGCGTCCAGCGGCCCGATAAGAGAGACGATCTTTCCGCCCGGCTTCAGGATTCCTACCGATTTTTCAACCGCATCGCCCCTGATCGTGCCAAGCACCACATCGTAGTCGTGCAGCACCTTCTCGAACGCTTGCTTCTTGTAGTCGATTACTTCGTCCGCGCCGAGGCTTGTCACCAACGTGATATTGCCCGTGCTGGTATTGGTTCCCACCTTGGCGCCGAAATATTTGGCCAGCTGGATCGCGAATGTTCCAATGCCGCCGGACCCCGCGGGAATGAACACCTTCTGACCCGGCTGAAGATTGGCACGCTCCTTCAGTGCTTGCCATGAAGTGAGCCCGACCATTGGGACCGAGGCGGCCTGCACGAAGTCCAGATTGACCGGTTTCGGGGCTGCAGCGCTCTCCGGCACCACGGCAAATTCGGCGATGGATCCTCTTCCAAGGTCGAACAGGCTTGCAAAGACGGCGTCGCCTTTCTTGAAGCGAGTGACGCGGCTGCCGACATCGATCACGATACCGGCCAGATCGCTACCCATGATCGCGGGCAACTGGAACTTCACGACGGGTTTGAACATGCCCGTTGGAATCATGTTGTCGATCGGGTTCACCCCCGCGGCGTGAACCTCAACCAGCAGTTCGTCGGGCTCGAGCGTGGGGCGCGGCACTTCGGCGAACCCGATCTCGGGTGATTTGCCATAGCGTTTGAATGTGAGTGCTTTCATGTTGCGCTTGCTCCGATGCTGCGTTGTATTCGCGAGAAACTTCATTGCGACAGAAATTCCAGTGCCCGGGGTACGAAGTTGGCGTAATGCTGGAAGATTCCACCGTGGCCAGCGTCCTGATAAATGACGAGTTGCGCCTGCGGGATGCGGCGGGCCATATCGTGGCTGAGCGCGGTGGGCACCATGATGTCGTTATCCCCATTGGCGATCAGGACAGGCATCGGCAGACTCGCGAGGTCCTGCGGCGCCTGCTGGCCCCACGCCCTGATCGCCTTGAGTTGATGAAGAAAGGCGCGAGGCGTCGGCCCCTTGTCGCGGCCGGCCTTACGTTCCTTCAACCGTTTCAAGAAGGCGCTTGCCGCCTGCTGGCCGTTGGTTGTGGACGTGAAGAACAGAGACGCCTTCGGATCGCGCAGCGTGAGCACGCCTTTGAGCATGAGTGGCCACGACACGGCACCCACACGATCGATACCGTGACCGCCGGCAGGGCCCGTGCCAGTGAGGATGAGCTTGCGCACCAGGCCGGGCGCCTTGAGCGCCACGTCCTGCGCGACGAAGCCGCCAAGCGAGAAGCCGAGCAGATCCACTTGATCGAAACCCATCGCATGAATCAGCGCAATGGTGTCGCGCGCCATCTCGTCGACGATCACGGGCGCGATGCCACCGGACAAGCCAATGCCTCGATAGTCGATCGCGATGACGCGATGTTTTTGCGCCAAGCCGTCGACGATGCGCGGGTCGAAGTTGTCCAGCACGGCGCCCCAATGGTTCAGCAAAACCAAAGGAATGCCGCCGTGCGGCCCCAGTTCACGGTAGGCGAAGCGGGTTCCAGCCGCGTTGACGAACTTGTTCGGTGCCCGTGCATACGACGTCGTCGATTGGGTGTCTGGGTTGATGCTCTGCATCATTCACTCCTGGGTGCTGCTTTCATGTGTCGAGCATCATGCTGACCGGGAAAAAGGTGGGACTTCAATCCGCGCCGCAAACCGATGCTCAAGTGTGGCCTCAACCATCGATTCGGACAACGACTCTTCGTCGACTGCGCGCGCCAGCGTCGACGATGCGCTCGTGCGTGGCTTCCGTGGATCGGGTAGTGGACCGTTTCATCTGACGTTCATCAGCGATCAGTTTCTGATCGCAAGCGCGCGGCGCTCAAATGCGCGCCCGCAGACGCCGCGTGCGAAACGTTCCCCAGCCGCTGCTGAAAGCAGACTTCAGGAATGCTGCAAGTCCGCCCTCGTCGGGGCGCGGTTCTCTCCCCCTCGCAATGCGCTTGAGCTGGCGCGTGTACCACAGCACCTCCATGATTCCGAGGCGATCGACAGCCTTGAGGCCGGTGCTGATTGGTTGCACCTGCTGCGAGCTGTCGCGCCCTTGAAGCAAAGCAGCGGGTGCATCGGGATCGATCGCGAGCAGCCGCGCCAGGCCCACCACATCCAGCGCGCTGGAGTGCAGCGCCGCGTTCATGCCGGCGGCGGTGCGAAAACCACCGGTCACCATGAGCGGCACTTTGACTGCCGCGCGCACCTTGTGGGCAAAATCAAGGAAGTAGGCTTCCCGGGCCGCGGTGGATGCCTTCTTCGGTTCTTGCATCGCCCCGCTCATGGCAGGTGCCTCATAGGTACCGCCGGAAATCTCGATCAGGTCGATCCCCGCATCGCTCAGCGCGCGGATTGTCTCGATCGATTCTTCTTCCGTAAAACCACCGCGCTGGAAGTCGGCCGAATTGAGCTTGATTCCCACCGGGAAGTCCGGGCCGACTTGCCGGCGGATTTCCGCATAGACGGCCAGTACGAAGCGGCGCCGCTTCTCGGGACTGCCGCCCCATTCGTCGCTGCGGCGGTTGTGGTGCGGAGAAAGAAATTGGCTGATCAGATAACCATGTGCGCCATGGATCTCGACGCCACTGAACCCGGCCTTCTTGCAAATGGCCGCGCTGCGCCCGAAGCGCTCGATGATGTCTTGGATCTCGGACGGGGTCGCTTCGCGCGGTGTCTCGAAGAATGCCGCCATGTCCTCGCGGAAAGGAACCGCGGAGGGCGCCAGGTTGAAGGCGTTCAAACCCTTGGTCGATTGCTTGCCAGGATGGTTGAGCTGCACCCAGATCGACGCCCCTTGCGCGGTTGCAGCCTCCGCCCACTGGCGCAGCACGGGCAGGTCTGCGTCGTCTTCGATCACGACATTCCCGGGCTCGCCCAACGCGCGGCGGTCGATCATCACGTTCCCTGTCATGATCAGTCCGAGCCCCGACGCAGCCCAGCGTCGGTACAACTGCACCAGGTCCGGTGTCGGGCGATTATCGTAGGTGCCCAGGGTCTCGCTCATGGCGGCCTTGGCGAGCCGGTTACGCAGAGCGCTGCCATTGGGCAGGTGCAGTGGCTGGTTCAGCAGATCGGGTTTCATGGCAACTCAGAAGACGGTGCGGTCGTAAGGCGAGACGATTTTCGGAGGCTGCAGGAACGCCGTCAGGCCCTGGAACCACAACACTTCCCGGAAGTCGCCACTGATGATCAGGTCTTTACTGCCCACTCCCCTGAGGAAGGCCGCCTGGGCATCCTTGGCCGACAGAATCTCGAAGCCTTTCGCGGCACTCGTAAAGGTGAGCGTGAATCGAGGCGTCGCTGCCAGTCCCGCATACGATCGGACGGTGCCATCTTTGATCACAAAGTAGCGCCCGGCACCCGAAACCGTACGAATCTGGCATACCAGGTTCTTGGACGCAACGTAGCGCGCGGCGTTGGCGTCGCGCCTGATCTTGCGTGTCAGCAGCTGGGCGGATGCCCACAACAGGAACTTGAACTTAAGCATTTCGGCATCCTTTTGACCTGAGAAAAGTGCGTTCGGACCATGACGAGCGTCGCGTCACTCGCTCAGGAACTGAACTGCGTGACCCAGGAAGCGTTGCGGGTACTGAAACTGCGCGGCGTGGCCGGCATCCGGGTAAATGAACAACTGCGCATTTGGCAGGTTGCGCACCATGTAGAAGGAGTTAACCGTGGGGACCATCACGTCGTTCACGCCATTCAAGATGAACGTAGGCTGCCGGATACCGCGCAGATACGCGAAAGGATCGTCTTCCGAGAGCCTCGGCATATACAGCACGTTGGCCTCGATCTGTGCGATCGAGACCTCCGGCGAGGATGGCGGATCCTGGTCGGCTCGCATATGGCGCCGCTCCCAGAACGCCCTTGCCGCCTGCTCGGCTTCTGCTGATCGTCCGAAGAACAGGTAGAGAAAGTCTTCGAACACCGGGACCGGATTGACCGCGGTGGTCAACACGCGCTGCTCCATTTCCGGATTCCCTCCGCGCGGCCCGGTGCCCAGCAGCATCAGCTTGCGCACGAGCTCGGGATGGCACCAGGTCAGGTCGAGCGCCTGAAACCCGCCCAGCGAAAAACCCAGAACGTCGATTTGCCGCAAGCCGAGTGCGCGAACGAAGGCCGCTGCGTCATCGGCCATGTCCTCGATGCGCGTTCGTGGTTGCCCGCCGGAGGAAGCGACGCCGCGACCGTTGTAGAGAATGACTTCGCGGCTTTGGGCAAGCCCATCCGTCATCAGCGGATCCCAGTTGTCCATCCCGCCGCGGAAGTGCTGCAGGAACAGTAACGGCGGCTGCGAGGAATCCGCGCTACCCCAGCGGCGGTACGCGAATCGAGTACCGTTGACATCCACGAAGCGCGTGGGCGTAGTGATATGGGTGTCGGTCATCGTGGTATCCATCGTTCCGCCGTTTGCTGCAATTGAATGGTCAGGCGCGGAGCTGATAACGCTCGGCCGCGTGTGCTTGTCGAATGTCCGACAACAGTCCCTGGCGAGCGCCATCCAGCGCGTCCCACCGCCCGGCTACGTGCAGCGGCGGGATCGTGACCAGTTCGCGACGGTCGAACCCGATCAGTGCGGCATCAACCAACTCGCCCACTTCCATCACCTCGGGCAGCGTGTTCACGTCGACCCCGGCGCGCTCCCAGATCTCCGTGCGCGTCGCCGCCGGCAGGACGGCTTGCACGTAGACGCCCTTGGGCGACAGCTCGAGGTTCAGGCCCTGCGACAGGAACAGCACGAACGCCTTGGTCGCGCCGTAGATCGACATGCCGAACTCGGGCGCGAAACCCACCACCGAGCCAATGTTGACGATCGAGCCGTTACCGGACTGCACGAAGCGTGGCGCGACGGCGGCTGCAAGCCTCGTCAGCGCCGTCGTGTTGAGCGTGATCAGGCGTTCGATGCTTTCAGGGGTTTGCTGCAGGAAGCCGCCCGACTGAGCCACGCCGGCATTGTTGATCAGAATTCCTATTCGATTGTCATCGCGCAGACGAGCCTCGAGCGCGGACAGATCGGTGGACTGGGTCAGGTCGGCCTGCAGCACTTCCACGGCCACGCCGCTTTCCTCACGCAGGCGCGCTGCCAGGGCATCGAGTCGCGCCTTGTCACGGGCGACAAGGACGAGGTCATGGCCACGCCGCGCGAAGCGCTCGGCGTAGGTGGCACCGATGCCGCTGGAGGCGCCGGTGATGAGGACGGTCGGAAGCGAGGTCATGGGTACTTTCCTTTGCAAGGGTTCTTCTGGCGGAGACTCAATCAAGGACACGAAGCCTTAGCCGGAAATCGTCGGGTAATCGATGTAGCCCGCAGCGCCGCCGCCATAGAGCGTCGCCGGGTTGAGTTGCGTCAGGGGCGCGCCATGCTTCAGGCGTTCGACCAGGTCCGGGTTGCTGATGAACGGACGGCCGAACGCGAACAAGTCGGCTCTGCCCTCATTGAGTTGAGTGGTGGCGAATTCCACGTCGTAGCCGTTGTTGGCCAGATAGGTCTGCTTGAAACGGCGGCGCAGCGCGTCGTAGTCGAACGCGGCGACATCGCGTGGGCCGCCAGTCGCACCTTCGACCACGTGCAGATAGACGATGCGCTGCGCGTTGAGCTGTTCGGCGATGTAGTCGTACTGCGCTTGCGGATCGCTGCAGGAAATGCCGTTTGCCGGCGAAACCGGCGAGATGCGCACGCCGGTGCGCTCTGCGCCGATTTCCTTGACCACTGCGGCGACGACTTCCAGCAACAGGCGCGCACGGTTCTCGATCGAGCCGCCGTAGTCGTCGGTGCGCTGGTTGGCACCGTCCTTGATGAACTGCTCCAGCAGATAACCGTTCGCGCCGTGAATTTCCACGCCGTCGAAACCTGCGGCAATCGCGTTGGCCGCAGCCTGTCGAAAGTCGTTCACGATGCCCGGCAGCTCGGCGAGTTCCAGCGCGCGCGGCTCGGACACGTCGGCAAATCCGTTGTTGACGAAGGTTTTCGTCTCGGCGCGGATGGCGGAAGGCGCGACCGGCGCCGTACCGCCAGGTTGCAGGTCGGTGTGCGAGACGCGGCCCACATGCCAGAGCTGCACGAAGATGCGTCCGCCCTTCGCATGTACTGCCTCCGTGACCTTCCGCCAGCCAGCGATCTGCTCGGCCGTGTACAGGCCGGGCGTGTCCTGATAGCCCTGGGCCTGGGCCGAAACCTGAGTGGCCTCGGTGATGATCAGGCCGGCCGACGCGCGCTGCGCGTAGTAGGTCGCGGCAAGCTCGCTGGGCACCAGCCCGGCGCCTGCACGGTTTCGGGTCAGCGGGGCCATGACGATGCGATTGGTGAGCGTCAGGTCACCGAGGGCGTACGGCTCGAAAAGCGTTTTCTCTGACATGTCGTTCCAGCGTCGGGTGTTGGGAATGGCTTAATGATGACGACCATAATCTAACGTGTCAATACTTTGATGACGATCAACATCAATGTATAGTCAAGCCATCAGACAGGAACGCGCCCACGGAGAGGAAAAGTGAAAGTCACCAAGGCACAGGCCCAGGCCAACCGGGCCCACGTTGTTGAGACAGCGTCGACGCTGTTCAGGGAGCGCGGTTTTGATGGGGTCGGAGTTGCTGATCTGATGAGCGCAGCCGGGTTCACCCACGGCGGCTTCTACAAGCACTTCCGTTCAAAGGCCGATCTGATGGCGGAATCGGCGGCCTGCGGCATGGCGCAGACCGTTGCGCTGTCGGCCGGGGTGGACGCAGCGGAGTTCGTGCGACAGTATCTCGCGCGCGAGCACCGCGACGCGCGCGCGACCGGCTGCACGATGGCCGCGCTGGGTGGGGATGCCGCGCGTCAACCCGAAGCGGTCCGCGCCACCTTCGCGGACGGCATCGAAAGACTGCTGGCGGCGTTGGTCCAGGAACGTGATTCGTCAGGCGGTGCAGACGCGGCGGAGGCGCGAGCCGACTGCCTCGACATCATGGCGCATGCGGTCGGCGCGATTGTGTTGTCGCGCGCATGCCCGGATGATTCGCCACTGGCCGACGAAATCCTGACGGTATGCCGTGACAAGATTCTCGCGACACTGGGCCCGTCGAAGACAGCGCGCAAACCGGGCCGCAATCAGGGGAACGACAGCTCCGCCCAGTCGAAGTGACGCCGGGCGGCGGTGGCTGTGTGGAAGGGCTTTACATTGTTTACCGCAGCGAACCACCCGAACACCATCGGACAAGCGTCACTTGTCGGCCGCATACGAAGCAAACACCTTCGTCAGGTGTGCGACGAATGCTTTGACATTCGGGCTGCTGCGCCTGCTCTCCGGCCACAGCGCCGTGATCGTCGAGCGCGGTTCGACGAACTCGGTGAGGACCTGCACCAGCTCCCCGCGCTTGACGTAGGAATCGGCCACATAGGCCGGTGTGATGCCGACGCCTCCGCCGGCGACCATCACGGCGGCGACGGCATCGCTGGTATCGACGACGATGCCGGCGTCCGGTATCAGGTCGAGCGATCCGTCACCGGTGACAAAATTCCAGCGGAAGACCTGTCCTGAACTCTGAAAGCGGAAATTCACGCAATCGTGATCCACGAGGTCGTCGGGGTGTTTGGGAACACCGCGCCGGGCCAGATAGTCCGGGGACGCGTACGCGCCGATATGGTGAGGGGAAAGCTGGCGCGAGATCAGACGAGAACCGGTTAGATCTCCTACGCGAATGGCCACATCGACGCCTTCACCGACCAGATCGACGAAATGGTCGCCCAGGCGCAGGTCGATGGACAGCTTGGGGAAACGCTTCCGAAACGCAGGTAGCGCAGGCGCGATCAGATGAATCCCGATCGGGAGCGGTGCGGTCACCTTCAGGATGCCGGCCGGCTCGGATCGCGCCGAGACCGCGGCCTGCTCGATCGCCTCCATTTCCGCAAGCAAGCGCAACGTGCGTTCATGCAGCTCGCGCCCCTCCTGGGTCAGCGTCAATGATCGCGTGGTCCGGTTGAACAGTTTCAGCTCGAAGTGCTGCTCGAGACGCTGGATGCTCTTGCTCACGGCCGACGGTGTGACGCCGAGCGCCCGAGCGGCGGCCGAATAACTCCCTAACGATGCCGCGCGGCTGAATGCAATGAGGCCCGTCAGGCGGTCCAGGCTGATTTGTTCCATGGCGGAATGATTGAAGAGAGTTTGGCGCTGATTATCAATATCAATTGGCAAGTATAGAGTGCTGTCCAAGACGCCGCACTGGGTTGCGTCAGCCGACAGGACCTACTTTCATGACTACCGATTTCGCCGCCCGTTCACTCGATAACAAGTCCGTCCTCATCATTGGCGGAACCTCCGGCATTGGCCTTTCCGCGGCCAAACAAGCGAAGGCCGCCGGGGCGAACGTCACCGTGATCGGCTTCAACGCGGAGGGCGCCGAACGCGTCGCCGCCGAGCATGGTTTCGCGGGGTGGCGCGCCGCCGACGTGACCAAGCCGGAGACCCTCACCGCGGCGCTGGCCGACATCGCGCACGTCGACCATCTCGTCCTCCTCGCCGGGACCTTCGTGGCAGGCAAGGTGCTGGAAGCGGATGTCGACTATCTGCGTCGGGCGTTCGACGAACGTGTGTGGGCAGCCGTGCACACGTTGCGCACGCTGGGTGACCGCCTGGCCGCCGATGGCTCCATCACGTTCATTTCGGGTGTGCTGGCCGACCGGCCCAACGCGTACGGCACGGCCATTCTTGCGTCGGCGTCCGCCGCGATGGAAGCGCTGGCCCGGGGCTTGGTGCTTGAACTGGCGCCGCGCCGCGTCAACACCGTTTCGCCCGGCACCACCGACACGCCGCTGCTTGCCCGCACGCTCGGCGACGGTCGCGACGCGTACGTGAACGCATTGAAAGAAAAATTGCCGCTGCATCGTTTGGGAACCGCCGACGAAGTGGGCGCCGCGGTGGTGTTCCTCATGAGCAACGGTTTCATGAACGGCGAGACGATCCACATCGACGGCGGTGCCCGTCTCGTGTGATGTGGGCTGAAGGGCTCCCGGTATTTCCACGCTGACAAGGAACAAGAAGGAGGTTTGGTGCCTACGCTGTTTGATCCCATTCGACTGGGCGCGATCGAAGCGCCCAACCGTATCCTGATGGCGCCCATGACACGTGCCCGGGGAACACGCGAGCACGTACCCACCGCGATGATGGCCGACTATTACAGTCAGCGCGCATCCGCGGGTCTCATCATCTCGGAGGCCATTGGCATTTCCCGGCAGGGGCTGGGCTGGCCCTACGCGACCGGCCTGTGGACGCCTGCCCAGGTTGCCGGCTGGCGAAAAGTGACCGACGCCGTGCATGAAGCGGGCGGCCGCATCATTGCCCAGCTGTGGCACATGGGCCGCGTGGTGCATCCGAGCTTTCTCGATGGCGCGCAGCCTGTGTCGTCGTCCATGACGACGGCACCGGGCCATGCCCATACTTATGAAGGAAAGCAGTCCTACGCGCCGGCGCGCGCACTGGCGACGCACGAAATTCCCGCCGTGATCGAACAGTTCGCCGCCGCTGCACGTAACGCACTGCAGGCCGGCTTCGACGGCGTGCAGTTGCATGCTTCGAACGGCTATCTGATCGATCAATTCCTGCGAGATAGCGCCAACTTCCGCGACGACGCGTATGGCGGCTCGATCTCCAATCGGCTCCGGCTTCTGATCGAGGTAACCGAGGCTGTCGCGGATGTCGTGGGCGCCGATCGTACCAGCGTTCGCCTGTCTCCCAACGGCGAAACCCTGGGCGTGCGTGATAGCGATCCGGTGCCGCTGTTCATCGCAGCCGCCGAGGCGCTATCCACGGTCGGGATCGCGTTCCTGGAACTGCGCGAACCGCCGCTGAACGGCAGTTTCGGCGTCGGCTATCTCGATCCGCTCGCGGCACGGATTCGCCCTGCTTTCAAAGGACCGCTGGTGCTCAATTCGGATTTCGACGCGGCCCGAGCCCAGGCGGAACTCGATGCCGGGATTGGCGATGCCGTTGCGTTCGGGCGCCCTTTCATCTCGAATCCGGACTACCCGCGCCGTCTGGCCGACGCGATTCCGCTTGCGTCGGACGACCCGACCACGTGGTTCACGCAAGGTGCGGACGGTTACGTCGATTACCCGGGCGCGACGTCGGCTTGACGACACGCTGCGTGACGGGGCTCAAGAGCGAACGGCGCCATCGGAAACGACGCACTTGTCGATCCGGCCGCGTTCGTTGACGGTCACTCGCGGACGCGGAATCTCATGCTCACGGTGGTATCCGCGGCGATCGTGCCGCGCATGTCGACATTCACCTCGTCGGTATCTCTGTGCGGAAGCCGTGGCCTTGGTCGCATTTTTTTGACGCCACCCATCGCGAAGCCGAGCTGCCGTGCGCGCCCATCACGCGAGCTTCTTTTCGTCTGCATCCCGCATTGCCGACACAACGACCGCTCTGGGTTGCGACGGCTCCATTCGCGGCAACCGTTACTTCCCTGCAACCGTACGAAAGGAAAACCATCATGTCATTCGTTACCACGCAAGACGGCGTCCAGATTTTTTACAAGGACTGGGGCCCGAAGGACGCTCAGCCGATCGTCTTCCATCACGGCTGGCCGCTCTCGTCGGATGACTGGGATGCCCAGATGTTGTTTTTCCTGTCGAACGGGTATCGCGTCATTGCCCACGACCGGCGCGGACATGGGCGCTCCGCGCAAGTCGCCGAAGGTCACGACATGGACCATTACGCGGCGGACGCGTTCGCCGTGGTCGAAGCGCTGGATCTCCGGCATGCAGTGCATATCGGTCACTCCACCGGCGGCGGTGAAGTCGCCCGCTATGTCGCAAAACACGGCGAGCCGGCCGGGCGTGTCGCCAAAGTGATACTGGTCAGCGCGGTGACCCCGCTGATGCTGAAGACGGAGGCCAACCCCGACGGCGTGCCGATCGAGGTATTCGACGGGTTGCGTGCCGGCACGGCGGCCAATCGCGCTCAGTTCTTTCTCGATGTGCCGACCGGCCCGTTTTACGGATTCAATCGAGCCGGCGCGAAGATCGATCAAGGCGTGATTCGGAACTGGTGGCGCCAGGCCATGATGGGCAGCGCCAACGCGCATTACGAGGGCATCAAGGCGTTCTCCGAGACGGACCAGACCGACGATCTCAAGGCGATCAGCGTGCCGACTCTTGTACTGCATGGCGAAGACGACCAGATCGTCCCCTATGAGAATGCTGCGCTGAAGGCAATCAAACTGCTCGAGAACGGCACATTGAAGACCTATCCGGGCTACGGCCACGGCATGCTGACGGTCAATGCCGATGTGCTCAATGCGGATCTCCTGACCTTCGTGAAGGCTTGAAGATTTTCGTATCGATTCGTTATCCGATGTTTTACGTGACGATCGTGACGAGGCGGGGGAAGCGCATTCGCGATGACGGGTCGCTTCCCGGTCAACGATCACCGACAGCCACGCGTTCGTGAAAGCGGTCGGCTAGTGGGACGGCCCTGGCCTGGTGACATCCCATCGACGATCCAGCACGTCGTCGGCCGTGTCGTCGACCGAGCTATTGATTTTTGAGACGAACGGTCTATTATTCGCCCATGGACGTTCGAACTGATCCGCCTCGCCGCCGCGGCAGGCCACCGAAGCAGCACGAAGACCTCGTCGCGACGCGCGACATGCTGTTGCGCACCGGGCTGGAAGTGCTCACCGAGAAGGGCTTTTCGGCCACCGGGCTCGACGAGATCCTCGGGCGCGCCGGCGTGCCCAAGGGCTCGTTCTATCACTACTTCGACAGCAAGGAGGCGTTCGGCCTCGAACTGATCGATCGCTACGCGGACTTCTTCGCCCGCAAGCTGGACCGTCATTTCAGCCAGCCCGAGCCATCGCCGCTGGCACGCGTGCGCGCGTTCGTCGACGATGCACGCGACGGCATGGCGCGCCATGAATACAACCGCGGCTGCCTGATCGGCAACCTCGGCCAGGAAATGGGCGCACTGCCGGAGAGTTTCCGTGCGCGTCTGCGCGCGACGTTCGAGGACTGGCAACGCCGGCTGGCCGCGTGCCTCACCGCCGCCCAGCAAGCCGGCGAGCTCGCCGAGTCGGCAGACCCCGCCGAGCTGGCCGCATGCTTCTGGATCGGCTGGGAAGGCGCCGTGCTGCGCGCGAAGCTCGAACGCAGCGACGTGCCGCTTGCGCTGTTCGCGCAGTTTTTCTTCAATGGATTACCTCGCCGCTGAATTTTTTTGCCATTAACTAGACGATCGGTCTAAAAAGGAGGACGGATGTTCCAGGGCATCGTGATAGACAAGGACGACACCGGCCAGCACGCGCGGCTGCAGACGCTGGACGACGCGCAGTTGCCCGCGGGCAACGTGACGATCCGGGTCGGTTATTCGACGTTGAACTACAAGGACGGGCTGGCGATCACCGGCAAGAGCCCGGTGGTCCGCAAGTTCCCGATGGTGCCGGGCATCGATCTGGTCGGCGAGGTCGAGCACAGCACGCATCCGGATTACCGCGCGGGAGACCGCGTCGTGCTCAACGGCTGGGGCGTCGGCGAAACACACTGGGGCGGCCTGGCGCAGAAGGCACGCGTCGACGGCGACTGGCTGGTGCCGCTGCCGTCCGCGTTTTCGCCGCAACAGGCGATGGCCATCGGCACGGCGGGCTACACCGCGATGCTGTGCGTGATGGCGCTGGAACGGCATGGCGTGCGCCCGGACGACGGCGAGATCGTGGTGACCGGCGCGGCAGGTGGCGTCGGCAGCGTCGCCATCGCCCTGCTCGCGCGGCTCGGCTATCGCGTCGTCGCCGTGACCGGCCGCCCGGCCGATGCCGACTACCTGCGGCAGCTCGGCGCGGCGGAGATCGTCGACCGGTCGCAATTCGGCGCACCGGGCAAGCCGCTCGGCAAGGAACGCTGGGCCGGCGCGGTCGACGTCGCGGGCAGTCACGTGCTCGCCAACGTGTGCGCGACCACGCGCTATCGTGGCGTGGTGACGGCCTGCGGCCTCGCCGCCGGCATGGACTTTCCCGCCACCGTCGCGCCGTTCATCCTGCGCGGCGTGACGCTCGTCGGCATCGACAGCGTGATGTGCCCGCGCGCCGAGCGGCTGGAGGCATGGCGCCGGCTCGCGTCCGATCTCGATGTCGAGAAGCTGGGCGCGATCGGTCATCAGGTCGGCCTGGGCAATGTCATAGCGCTTGCCGAGGAACTGATCGCCGGCAAGATACGCGGCCGCATCGTCGTGGACGTCAACGCATGACGCCGGCAACCCGTCGTTTCATGTCCGGCCGGCGGCTCGCGCGTCGCGTTCGCCCGTGCCACTTTATCCAGGAGACCTCATGACCGCTGCCAACCCCGCGCCCGTCAGCCGCTTTCCGGTGCCGGCGCTCGACGACCTGCCCGACGACATTCGCGCACGGATCGCTGCCGTCCAGGAAAAGTCGGGCTTCATCCCGAACGTATTCCTCACGCTCGCGCATCGCCCGGACGAGTTTCGCGCGTTCATGGCGTACCACGACGCGCTGATGGACAAGCCGGGCAACCTCACCAAGGCCGAACGGGAAATGATCGTCGTGGCCACCAGCGCCGTGAACCAGTGCCAGTACTGCGTCATCGCGCACGGCGCGATCCTGCGCATTCGCGCGAAGGATCCGCTGATCGCCGACCAGGTCGCGACCAACTACCGCAAGGCCGACATCACCGTCCGGCAGAAGGCGATGCTCGACTTCGCGATGAAGGTGTCGCAGACCGCGCACCTGGTAGGAGAAGCGGACTTCGACACGCTGAAGTCGCATGGCTTTACCGACGAGGATGTCTGGGACATCGCGGCGATCTCGGCGTTCTTCGGCATGTCGAATCGCATCGCGAACGTGACGAACATGCGGCCCAACGCGGAGTTTTACGCGCTGGGGCGCTGAGCGCGCGGCGCGGCTCAATCAGCGCAGCACGATTCGGCGAGCCGGACGCTGGAACAGCGCGACACGGAGACGGATGTCGCGGTTCCGACGTGCCGGCTCACGGCAAGCAGGAGCGAGAGCGCGTCAGCGCTCGCTCCACTCCTTCAACGCCTCCAACCCCGCCGGCAGCGTCGCGTCCGGGAACACCGTCGACAGCGTCGCGTCCCGCCACCGTGCCGCCTCCTCCGCGCGCTGCGTTTCCGCCTGCTCGCACACGAACAGCGCATCGCTGCCGAGCAGCAGCCGCATCGGCACGTCGTCGCGACGCGACAGCTCGACGATCAGCGCCGCGATCCGTGCCGGATCGCCGACCTCGTGGCCGCCATACGAACCGAGCAGTTCGAGAATCTTCCCGACCGACGGCTGATAGTCGGGCAGCAGGCCGTCGACGTGGCGCTTCGCCTGCGCGGCCCATTCGGTGCGCATCCCGCCCGGCTCGAGCGTGCACACGCGCACGCCGAACGGCGCGACTTCCTTCGACACCACGTCGCTGAACCCGCCGACCGCCCACTTCGCGGCCTGATACGCGGACAGCCCGGCCGTCGCCGTGCGCCCGCCGACCGACGACACCTGGAAGATGTGGCCCGCGCGCTGCGCCCGCATCGTCGGCAGCACCGCACGCGTCAGGTTGACCACGCCGAACAGGTTCGTTTCGATCTGGTCGCGGAAGTCGTCGGCGCCCATCTGCTCGAACGGCGCCGTATGACCGTAGCCCGCGTTGTTCACCAGCACGTCGATGCGTCCGAACGCGTCGCGGGCGGCGGCCACCGCATGCGCGGCCGCCGCTGCGTCGGTCACGTCGAGCTCGATCGGCAGCAGCCGGTCGCCGTACCGCGCTTCCAGATCCGCGAGCCGCGCCGGATCGCGCGCACCGGCCACCAGCCGGTCGCCCGCCGCCAGCACCGCTTCCGAGATTGCACGCCCCAGGCCGCGTGCGGCCCCTGTCACCAGCCAGACTTTCGACATTTCCATTTCTCCGTAAAGTTGAAACCACAAAAAATGAATGATTACTCACTCATTAATATGGGCGCTGAAACGGTCGTTTTGACCGTGCATCGCCCTGCCTGAAACCGCCTTCCCTCGTCGCGGCGACGCCCGAACCAAACGCGCCGCCGCTTCTCTCTCTACAACTTGCCGCTATCACACCGCGTGCAACACGGCCCACAGCGCGCGAAACCCGGCTTCCCGGTACGCATCGGCCCGCGCGGGATCGCGTGCGATCGACTCCATCGCCGTTTCCGCGATCGACGTGAACAGCGCCGTGCAGAACGCATGCGCGTTGTCGGCATCGAGCCCGCCCGCGGCGGCACTCTGCGCGCGCAGCAGCGCGGTGATCGCGCCGAAGCCTTCGGTGCCGGCCGCGCGATGCGCGTCGTCGATGCGGCCGCTCACGTCGAGCTGCCGCAGCGCGCGCTGCCCGTGCGGATCCGCGACGCCCCACGACACATAGCTGTTCCACACATGCCGCATGGCCTGCTCGGCCGGCGCGTGCTCCGGAAACCCGGTGATCATCGCGTCGCGCAGGTCGGCCTTCAGGCTCAGGTACAGCGCGTTCAGCAGCGCATCCTTGGTCTCGAAATAGGTGAACACCGTGCCTTCCGCGACGCCGGCGAGCCGCGCGATGCGCGCGGTGGTCGCACTCGCGCCGTCCTCCGCCAGCGCGCGGGCAGCCGCGGCGAGGATGGCGTCGTGCTTGTCGGGACTCCGCGGTCGGGCCACGTTCGATTCCTTTAATGAGTGAGCGCTCAATCATAATCGCGCCGACCACGGGACGGCAAGCCCTGTTACATACGGGGGAACCCATCCGCAATCGGTCAAAAGCGTGCACTATTAGCGTTTCCACGTACTGGCGCGCCAACGCACCGGCGGCCGGCGCTTCGATGTTCGTTCCACGCTCACCCGTTTCAGACCGCGATCCACTCATGACGAATCAGCCCAACCAGACCGAAGCCGACCAGCCCGTCGACATGATCATCTTCGGCGGCGGCGGCGACCTGGCCGCCCGCAAGCTGTTGCCCGCGCTCTACATGGCGCACCTGCACTGCAACCTGCCGCCGCAGACGCGCATCATCGCGGTCGGCCGGCGCGACTGGGGCATCGACGGCTACCGCAAGTTCATGGACGAGCAGTCGCGCCCGTTCATCGACGAGAAGGCGTTCGACGCCGACGCGTGGGCCCGTTTCCTCGACCTGTTCAAGTACGTGCTGATCGACGTGAACGCGCCGGAAGACTACGCGCGGCTCGCCGAAGCGGCGCGCCCCGACGCGATCCACGTGTTCTATCTGTCGACGTCGCCGGAGCTGTTCACGACGATCTGCGACAACCTGTCGGCCGCGCACCTCGTCGATGCGCGCTCGCGCGTCGTGCTCGAAAAGCCGCTCGGCCACGATCTCGCGTCGGCGCAGGCGATCAACGATGCGGTCGGCAGGCATTTCGCGGAATCGCAGATCTACCGGATCGACCATTACCTCGGCAAGGAAACCGTGCAGAACCTGATGGTGCTGCGCTTCGGCAACCCGATCTTCGGGCCGCTGTGGCAGGCGCCGAGCATCCGCAGCGTGCAGATCACGGTCGCGGAGACGGTCGGCGTCGGCAGCCGCGCGGGCTTCTACGACCATACCGGCGCGCTGCGCGACATGGTGCAGAACCACCTGCTGCAACTGCTGTGCATCGTCGCGATGGAGCCGCCGGTGTCGCTCGACCCGGACGCGGTGCGCGACGAGAAGCTGAAGGTGCTGCGCTCGCTGCGGCCGATGGCGCTGTCGGATGTCGCGCGCGATACGGTGCGCGGCCAATACACGGCCGGCGCGGTCGACGGCCAGCCGGTCAAGGGCTATCTCGAGGAAGACAACGTGCCGGCGGACAGCCACGCGGAAACCTTCGTCGCGCTGCGCGCACACATCAACAACTGGCGCTGGGCGAACGTGCCGTTCTTCCTGCGCACCGGCAAGCGGCTGCAGCGCCGCCAGTCGGAAATCGTGATCGAGTTCGCGGACATGCCGTTCTCGATCATCCCGACCGGCCCGCGCCACTACAGCAACCGTCTCGTGATCCAGCTGCAGCCGGAAGAATCGATCCAGCTGCAGATGCTCGCGAAGGAGCCGGGCAGCGGGATGAAGATGGTGCCCGTGAGCCTGAACCTCGACCTGCAGCAGGCGATTCCGGAACGGCGCGCGGAAGCCTACGAGCGGCTGCTGATCGACGTGATCCGCGGGCGTCTCACGCACTTCATGCGCCGCGACGAGCTCGAGGCCGCGTGGTCGTGGGTCGAGCCGATCCTCAACGGCTGGAAGCAGCTGGGCGACCGTCCGCGCCTCTACACGGCAGGCACGTTCGGGCCGGCGGCATCGTCGGCGCTGCTCGCGCGCGACAACATGTCGTGGTCCGAGGAAGCCTGACCATGGCATGACGGCAGGCCCGCGGCGCAAAGCGCCGTGCGGCATGCCGGATCACACCGGGCGCCCGATCGGGTGCCCGCCCCCAGCCCCCGCCGCCTTCCACCCTGCCAGCGCGCCGCCGTTACAGCGGCTCCAGCCACGCAGCCTTGCGCCGCGCCGGCGCCCCGCTGCCGCCGCTGCCGCCGCCCAGCACCTCGATCATGTAATCGACGAACGACGCGATCCGCGACGAAATCGCGGTGTTCCGGTAATACACCGCGTTGATCGGCTGTTCGACGTCGAGCGTCTGCCGCGCGAGCACCTGCACGAGCCGGCCGGCCTCGCGATCCTGCGCGGTCATGAAATCCGACAGGCACACGACGCCCGCACCCTCCAGCGCGAGCTGCCGCAGCGTCTCGCCGCTCGACGACCAGATGCCGGGCTCGATGCGGCACGGCTCGCCGTCCGCGCCGAGGATCGGCCAGACGTTCAGCGATTCGGGCTGCGTGAAACCGAGCAGCGTGTGCCTGGCGAGATCCTCGACCTTGCGCGGCTGGCCATGCGCTTCGATGTATGCGGGGCTCGCGAGGATGCGCAGCCGGCTGTTGCCGATGCGCCGGCTGTGCAGCGTCGAATCCTTGAGCCGGCCGATGCGGATCGCGACGTCGGTGCGCCGCTCCAGTAGGTCGATGATCCCCTCGTTGCTGTTCAGCTCCAGTTCGACCTTCGGGAACCGTTCGCGGTAGCCGTGCACGAGCGGCACGATCACGTGCAGCATGAACGGCGTCGCGGCATCGACGCGCAATCGCCCCGACGGCATCTCGCGCCGCGCGAGCATCTGCTCCTCGGCGTTCTCGACCGATTCGATGATTGCCCGCGCATCCTGCAGGAACGCGCGCCCTTCCTCGGTCAATTCGAGCCGGCGCGTGGTCCGGCGCAGCAGCGTGGTCTTGAGCTTCTCCTCGAGCCGCGCGAGCGTGCGGCTCGTGGCCGACACGGTGAGGTCGAGCTGCTGCGCGGCAGCGGTGATCGAACCGGAGTCGACCACGGCGGCAAAGGCCTGGAGTTCGTCGAGCGTGATCTTCATTGCTGGATTCTTGATTCAAAATCAAAACAATTTGGTTTATAGACCCATTTTTCCGCAAAAGTAAAGACGGCACACTGCGCTCCATTGTCACCGGACCCTGGAGCCCCGTCATGCCACTTGCCCTGCTTGCGCTGACCATCAGCGCATTTGCCATCGGCACCACCGAATTCGTGATCGTCGGGCTGATCCCGACGATCGGCGCCGACCTCGGCGTCAGCCTGCCGTCGGCCGGCCTGCTCGTCAGCCTCTATGCGCTGAGCGTCGCGATCGGCGCGCCGCTCCTCACCGCGCTCACCGGCCGCGTGCCGCGCAAGACGCTGCTCGCCGCGCTGATGGCGCTGTTCACCGTCGGCAACCTCGTGGCCTGGCAGGCGCCCGGCTACGAATCGCTGATCGTCGCACGCGTGCTCACCGGCCTCGCCCACGGCGTGTTCTTCTCGGTCGGCTCGATCATCGCGACCACGCTCGTGCCGAAGGACAAGGCCGCCAGCGCGATCGCCACGATGTTCAGCGGGATGACCGTCGCGTTCGTCGCCGGCATTCCGCTCGGCACCTTCATCGGTCAGCACTTCGGCTGGCGCGCGACGTTCCTGGTCGTCGCGCTGTTCGGCCTCGTCGCGTTCGTCGGCGCGGTCGCGTTCGTGCCGCGCGGCCTGCCGCGCACGCCGCCGGCGCCGCTCGCCCGCCAGTTCCGCGTGCTCGCCCAGCCGCGCCTGCTGCTCGTCTATGCGATGACGGCGGTCGGCTACGGCGGCTCGCTGATCGCGTTCACCTACATGGCGCCGCTGCTCGAACAGATCGCCGGCTTCACGCCGTCGCAGGTCAGTCTCGTGCTGGTCGGCTATGGCGTGTCGGTCGCGTTCGGCAACGTGTGGGGCGGCAAGCTCGCGGACGCCGTCGGCCCGGTCAAGGCGCTCAAGCGGATCTTCCTGTTGCTCGCGATCGTGCTGCTCGCGCTGACCTTCACGGTGCACGTGAAGTGGCTGGCGGTGCTGACGATGCTCGCATGGGGCGCCGTCGCATTCGGCAACGTGCCGGGCCTGCAGGTGTACGTCGTCAAGCAGGCGCGCCACTTCGCGCCGGACGCCACCGACGTCGCGTCGGGCTTCAACATCGCCGCGTTCAACCTCGGCGTCGCGGGCGGCTCGTCGCTCGGCGGCCTGATCGTCGCGAACGTCGGCCTCGGCCACACGCCGTGGATCGCCGCCGCCGTCACGCTCGGCGCCTTCGCACTGACCGCGTTGAGCGGCCGCCTCGACCGCGGCCAGGGCCTGCCCGAGCGCACGGCCGAACCCGTCGAACTCGCCCATTGAACGTCACTTTCCCGCAGGAGCGCATCAGCATGAACGCATCGACCCAACGTCCGCCGTTCGCCGGCAGGACTTTCGAAGTCCGTTACGACGGCCTCACAGCGCTGAACGCGTATGACGAGGACGGCCTCCACATGCGCTACGAGATCACCGAAGGCCCGTACGCCGGCGCGAAGGGCGAAGTCGCGTACACGTGGCGGCACGTCGCCGGCGAGACCTACGCGATCTCGTGGCAGGAAGCCGACCGCGCAACCGTCGTGCACCTCGACGATTTCGCCGCCGGCACGTCGCGCGCGTTCTTCACCGCGGCTTCGCTCGATTTCCACCGGCTCGAAGGCAGCCTGCGCGCGCGCTGAACGGAGCAACCCGACCATGTCCACTTCACTCGACAAGCTCGCCCGCGGCGGCTTCAGCATCGGCATCGAACTGCCGCTCGACAACGACTGGTCGCTGGCTGGCGCCGCGAAGCGCCAGCACGACGGCCGCCGTCCCGGCGTGCCCGACCTGACACTTCATGCGACGCTCGCGCGACTGGCCGACACGCTCGGCTTCCGCGCGCTCTGGGTGCGCGACGTGCCGGTGTACGACCCGTCGTTCGGCGATGCCGCGCAAGTGTTCGAGACCTTCTCGTATCTCGGCTACCTCGCCGGCATCACCCGCGACATCCTGCTCGGCACGGCAGCCGTCGTGCTGCCGCTGCGCGAACCGCTGCTGACGTTGAAATCGGCCGCGACGATCCAGGAGCTGAGCGACGGACGCCTGCTGCTCGGCGTCGCGAGCGGCGACCGGCCGGTCGAATATCCGCTGTTCGGCCGCGACTTCGCGTCACGCGGCGCGAATTTCCGCGACCAGATCGCGCTGCTGCGCGACAGCGCGCGCGGGCACCTGCCGCCGGGCCTGGACGTGTTGCCGGCCGCGCGTTCGCCGGTGCCGCTGCTCGTCGCGGGCCTCGCGCAGCAGACGCCCGCATGGATCGGCGAACACATGGACGGCTGCCTCGCCTATCCGGGCACGCCGGACGATCACCTGCAGCGCGCCGCGAACTGGCGCGCGGTGGCCGGCGACAAGCCGTACGTGAGCTTCATCCACCTCGACCTCGCGGAAGATCCGCACGAACCGCTTCAGCGACACCGCTTCGGCGCGCGCGCCGGGCGCGTCGCGCTGACGGAAGAGCTCGCGGCGATGCGCGACGCGGGCGTGCAGCACATCGGCCTGCATTTGCGCCGCAATCGCCGGCCGCTCGACGAGACGATGGCCGAGATTGCCGCGGACGTGCTGCCGGCGTTCCATCCGGCTAGCAACCCGCACACGTGCGTCGCATGAGGCCGGCCACGGCCCGCCGCGCGCCACGGCGGGCAACCGATCCTTGAATTTGAATCAAATATTTTTGACCTCTGAAGGCGTTTATCTCATCAGTCCCGAACGCCAGAATGACTTCCATACCGAACCCGTTCCACTTTCCCAGGAGCCCACGATGAGCAACGTTCCCGCATTCGGCCTCGGCACCTTCCGCCTGCAGGGCCAGGTCGTCATCGACTCGGTCCGCAATGGCCTCGACGTCGGCTACCGCGCGATCGACACCGCGCAGATCTACGGCAACGAAGCCGAAATCGGCGAAGCGATCGCCGCATCGGGCGTGCGCCGCGAGGACCTGTTCCTCACGACCAAGATCTGGGTCGACAACTACGCGCCGGAAAAACTGGCGGCCAGCCTCGAGGAAAGCCTGCGCAAGCTGCGCACCGACATCGTCGACCTGACGCTGATCCACTGGCCGGCGCCGGGCAACGGCGTGTCGATCCAGGCGTTCATGACCGCGCTCGCCGACGCGAAGGCAAAGGGCCTCACGCGCCAGATCGGCATCTCGAACTTCAACATCGAACTGACGAAGGAAGCGATCGCGGCCGTCGGCAAGGATGCGATCGCGACGAACCAGATCGAACTGAGCCCGTACCTGCAGAACCGCAAGCTGGTCGAGTTCCTGAACGGCGAAGGCATCCACGTGACGTCGTACATGACGCTCGCCTACGGCAAGGTGCTCGGCGACCCGGTGATCGGCGCGATCGCGCAACGTCACGACGCGACGCCGGCGCAAGTCGCGCTCGCGTGGGCGCTGCAGCTCGGCTACTCGGTGATTCCGTCGTCGACGAAGCGCGAGAACCTCGCGAGCAACCTGCTCGCGCAGACGCTGCGCCTGACCGACGAAGACATGGCGCAGATCGCCGCGCTCGAGCGCAACGGCCGCGAAGTCGACCCGGCCGGCCTCGCGCCGAAGTGGGACTGAACGCGCCGCCCCCGTAATCGATTCGTTCGCGGCCAGCCGGCCGCGGCACCCGACAGGACCTCACCATGACCCACGACCCGCTTTTTCAACCGCTGCAATTCGGCGCGCTGACGCTTCCGAACCGTATCGTGATGCCGCCGATGACGCGTTCGCGCGCCAGCCAGCCCGGCGACGAAGCCAACGAACTGATGGCCGCGTATTACGCGCAGCGCGCAAGCGCCGGCCTGATCGTCAGCGAAGGCACCTACATCGCGCCGCTCGGCAAGGGCTACGCGTGGACGCCCGGCATCCACACGCCGTCGCAGGTCGCCGGCTGGCGCCGGGTGACGGACGCCGTGCACGCCGCGCACGGCCGCATCTTCGCGCAGCTGTGGCACGTCGGCCGGTTGAGCCACACGAGCCTGCTCGGTGGCGCGCAACCGGTGTCGTCGTCGCCGATCCAGGCGAAAGGCGTGAACGTGTTCATCGCCGGCGAGGACGGCAGCACGCCGGGCTTCGTGCAGGCGTCCGAGCCGCGCGCGCTGTCCGTCGACGAGATCCGCGAGATCGTCGATCAATACCGCGCCGCCGCCCGCAACGCGATCGAGGCCGGCTTCGACGGCGTCGAGCTGCACGGCGCAAACGGCTATCTCGTAAACCAGTTCATCGACTCGAACGCGAACACGCGCACCGACGCGTACGGCGGCTCGCTGGAAAACCGGCTGCGCTTCCTGCGCGAAGTCGTGCAGGCGCTGATCGAAGGCACCGGCGACGCGTCGCGCGTCGGCGTCCGCCTCGCGCCGCTGACCACGCTGAACGGCTGCGTCGACGACGATCCGGAAACGACCTACCTCGCCGCCGCGAAGCTGCTCGGCGAACTCGGCATCGGCTACCTGCACATCGCGGAAGCCGACTGGGACGACGCGCCGCTGATGCCGGTCGAATTCAAGCGCCAACTGCGCGCGGCGTTCCCGGGCGTGCTGATCTACGCCGGCGCATACACGGCCGAACGCGCGCGCGAAGCGATCGCCGCCGGCTGGGCCGACCTGATCGCATTCGGCCGCCCGTTCGTCGCGAACCCCGACCTGCCCGAGCGCCTGCGCACCGGCGCCGCGCTCGCGCAGCACGATCGCAACACGCTGTTCGGCGGCGGGGCGAAAGGCCTGACCGATTATCCGACGCTCGCGCAGGCCGCGGCCTGAGCGGGCGGGCGCAACGACTCCGAGACCGCTCATGAGAATCACGCTCCCTTCCCGCCTGGGTTTCGGCACCGCGCCGCTGGGCAACATGTACCGGGACATCCCGCACGAAGAAGCGCTGGCCACCGTCGATGCGGCGTGGCGTGGCGGCATCCGCTACTTCGACGCCGCACCGCTGTATGGCGCCGGCCTCGCCGAGCTGCGTCTCGGTGAAGCGCTCGCCGGACGTCCGCGCGACGAGTATTCGCTCGGCACCAAGGTCGGCCGGCTCGTCCTCGACGAACACGAGGACGCGTCGCAACGCGATCTCGGCGAAAAAGGCGGGCTGTTCCGTCACGGCCTGCCGAACCGGATCGTCTACGACTACACCGCCGACGGCACGCTGCGCTCGATCGAAGCCAGCCTCGCACGGCTGCGCACCGACCGGCTCGACACCGTGTGGATTCACGATCCGGCCGTCGATTTTCACGGCGACGCGTGGCGCGACGTGTTCGACGTCGCGATGTCGGGCGCGGCGAAGGCGCTCACGCGGCTGCGCGACGAGAAGGTCATCAAGGGCTGGGGGCTCGGCGTGAACCGCGTCGAGCCGTGCGAACTCGCACTCGAGCGTTCGGATCCGGACGGCTTCCTGCTCGCCGGACGCTATACGCTGCTCGATCATGCGGGCGCGCTCGAACGGCTGATGCCGGAAAGCGCCGCGCGCGGGCTCGGGATCATCGTCGGCGGCCCGTACAACTCGGGTGTACTGGCGGGCGGCACGCATTTCGAGTACCAGCCGGCCACGCAGGCGATGCTCGATCGCGTCGCGCGGATCCGCGGGCTCTGCGAGCGGTTCGGTGTCGACGTTCGCGCGGTGGCGCTGCAGTTCTCGCTCGCCCATCCGGCCGTCGCGGCAGCGATCCCCGGGGCGAGCCGGCCCGAGCGCATTGACGAGAACCTGCGTCTCGCGGCGGCGCCGATCCCGGCCGCACTGTGGGCGGCGCTGAAGGCCGAGCACCTGATCGCCGAGCACGCACCGACGCCGGCCGGCGCGGACTGAAGCGGACTGAAGCGGTCTGAAGCGGCGGACGCGGCCGCTGCGGCGTGCGGCCGTGGCGGTCGCGCGCCGGCACTCGCGGCGGCTATCGTCGCGATTGCCATTTCCGAATTGCGGCCTGCGCAATCGGCGTCTAGCGTTTACGGGTTCGACTCCGCACGATCGTCACCCGACCTGAAAGGACGCGCCGCCATGCCGAGCCCCTCCCCGACACGCGACATGTTGCTGGCCTTCGCGGCCGGTCTTTCATTCGCAGCCTGCGCCGCGCCGGCCTACGCCGACGATGCCGCCGGCCTCGCGCCGCCCGGCCCCACGACGCCCGTGCTGTCGACGACCGCGACCGGCGTGCAGATCTACACATGCGAATACGATGCCGACCACCGGCTCGCGTGGGCATTCCAGCGCCCGGAAGCGGTGCTGTTCGATGCCGGCGGCACGCTCGTCGTGCGGCACGGCGCGGGGCCGTCGTGGGAAGCGCTCGATGGCAGCCGCATTACCGGCAAGAAGCTCGCGGAAGCGCCGAGCGCGCGCGCCGGCAGCGTTCCTCAATTGCTGCTCGCCGCGACGCCGGCCGCAACGGACGCGAAGGCCGCGACCGGCACGCTCGCCGGAGTGCGCTTCGTGCAGCGGCTCGACACCGCGGGCGGCACGCCGCCGGAGCCCGCGTGTTCGACCGAGCATGCGATCGGCCGCTTTCCGTATTTCGCGCGCTACGTGTTCCTGAAGTAACGCACGACGGCGGCCGCCCGAAGCCGGGGCGCCGCCGCTACATCCACTTGATCAGTTATCCTGCATTTTTACGCTATCGCTGCGGCTGCCACGCGATGACTCAGCCTCAGCGAATCCGCATCGACAGTTCGACATCGCCGCCGAACGGCACCGACAGATAGCCATTCTGCGGCGCACGCACGTAGCCGAGATAGTCGGGGCTGTATTCGGCATTGTCCGCGACGACGAATGCGCCGGCCCGCAGCCGCGGCTCGACCCGTTCGAGAATCTCCGGATACAACGCCTTCGCGCCGTCGAGCAGCAGCAGGTCGACCGTATCCGGCAGATCGCTGGCGAGCGTGCGCAACGCATCGCCTTCCCGAATTTCCACCAGATCGTCCAGCCCGGCCGCCGCCAGATTGGCACGCGCCCGCGCGATCTTCGACGCTTCGAACTCGCTCGTGATCACCCAGCCGCCGCCGTTGTCGCGCAGCGCGGCCGCGAGGTGCAGCGTCGAGATGCCGAACGACGTGCCGAACTCGACGATCGAACGTGCGCCACAGCCGCGCGCGAGCATGTACAGCAGCGTGCCCGTCTCGCGCGACACCGCGAGCGGATAGTCCTTCAGGCGTGCATAGAAATCGGCGTAATCGGTCTTGCTGCGCAGCAGCCGCATTTGCTCGTCGTGCGACACGTTGGCGAAATCCGGGTTCGATGCGGGAGACGAGGCTTCGGCTTCGTCGAACAGGCGCGCGAGCAGCGACGCCAACGGGTCGTGAATCAGGGTGGTCATGCAAATCTCCGAAGTCAGGTTGAGTGCGTCAGTACGCCCGACTAGAATATGACGAATCATTCAGGTTTTACTATTCGCATTGGCAGACCCGTCATGACCGACCGCCGCAACGCCCCGATCGCCTCGCGCAAGCAGCCTAAGCAGGCCCGCTCGACCCGTCTCGTCGACGACGTGCTGCAGGCCGCTATTCAGGTTTTGGCGACTGAAGGCGCGCAGCGCTTCACGATGGCGCGCGTGGCCGAGCGCGCCGGCGTGAGTGTCGGCTCGCTGTACCAGTACTTCCCGAACAAGGCGGCCGTGCTGTTCCGGCTCCAGCACGACGAATGGCGGCAGACGTCCGAGATGCTGTGCGGGATGCTGCAGGACACGCGCAAGACGCCGCCCGAGCGGCTGCGCACTGCCGTCCACGCGTTCATCCGTTCGGAATGCGACGAGGCGTCGATGCGCATCGCACTCGACGACGCCGCGCCCCTCTATCGCGACGCCCCCGAGGCGCGGGAAGTGAAGGCCGAGTGCAACCGCGTCTTCAGCGCGTTCATGCGCGAAATGCTGCCCGACGTGCCCGACGCCACGCATGCGCTCGCCTGCGAGCTGGTCATGACGACGCTCACGACGGGCGGCAAGGCGTTCTCCGAAACCGCGCGCACGCCCGCGGAAATCGACGCCTATTCGAATGCGATGGCCGACATGTTCTGCGTGTACCTCGCGCATCTCGCGCAGCGTTGACGGACAAGGAGCCGGGACCACCCGCCAGCGCGGCGCCGATATCATCCGGATTTGGGTTGCGCGTGGCCGCTTTTAAGCGCCTTCCCGGCCTCGACGAAAGACATCCGTAAGCCTCGACGCATCACCCTGCCCGCCGCCCCCGCCTTCAAATAATCGCCTTAACGGATTCGAACTAGGCGTATACACGCGTTCCGCGACGACGAAGCCCCGTTGCACGCCGATATAAGCGCTGCGACATGCGCTGCATGCTCTTCCCCCAATGGGACGTGATGGGCCGTTCGCCTAACCTTCGCTACGGCAAAGCGCACGTGACGGGGGCGACCCCACCACGCGTCGTACGACGCGACCCACTCGCGCCCGCTTCGAAGCGCGAACGACGACACGGCTCACGCGTCATGCGTCATGCGTCCCCACGACGTTGCCGACAATTTCAACCAGATACGAGACACCCTGACGACGGTCCGCTACAGGCCGTTTCAGCATGCTGATAAAGGAGCAAGCTCATGAGTGATACCCCGGTGCAGCCGACGGTCGGCGTCGGTGCGGAACAACCCGACTTCGGCACCAAGGGAGCCATCGACCGGTACTTCGACATTTCGTCGCGCGGCAGCACGCAGCGTCGCGAAATCGTCGCGGGCGTGACCACCTTCCTCGCGATGGTCTATTCCGTGTTCGTCGTGCCCGGGATGTTCGGCAATGCCGGCTTCGACACGAGCGCGGTATTCGTCGCGGTCTGTCTCACCACCGCCTTCGGTTCGCTGCTGATGGGCCTGTGGGCAAAGCTGCCGATCGCGATCGGCTGCGCGATTTCGCTGACGGCGTTCACCGCGTTCGGTCTCGTGCTCGGCAAGGGCCTGCCCCCCACCGTCGCGCTCGGCGCCGTGTTCCTGATGGGCCTCGTGTTCACCGGCATCTCGGTCACCGGCGTGCGTTCGTGGATCCTGCGCAACCTGCCCGCGGGCGTCGCGCACGGCACCGGGATCGGCATCGGCCTGTTCCTGCTGCTGATCGCGTCGAACGACGTCGGCCTCGTGATCAAGAACCCGGGCGCCGGCCTGCCGGTCTCCCTCGGCCAGATCACCGCGTTCCCGGTCATCATGTCGGTCGTCGGCCTCGCCGCGATCTTCGGGCTCGAGAAGCGCCGCGTGCCGGGCGGCATCCTGCTCGTCGTGGTCGCGATCTCGCTGATCGGCCTCATGTTCGACCCGGCCGTGAAATACCGCGGCATCTTCGCGCTGCCGTCGCTGAGCGCGCCGGGCCACGCATCGCTGATCGGCGCGATGGACATCAAGGGCGCGCTGTCGATGGCCGTGCTGCCGAGCGTGCTGGCGCTGGTGATGACCGCCGTGTTCGACGCGACCGGCACGATCCGCGCGGTCGCCGGGCAGGCGGGCCAGCTCGACGAGAACGGCCGCATCATCAACGGCGGCCGCGCGCTGACCGCCGATTCGGTCAGCTCGATCTTCTCGGGCTTCCTCGGCGGTGCGCCGGCCGCGGCCTACATCGAGTCGAGCGTCGGCGTGGCCGCCGGCGCGAAGACGGGCCTCGCGGCCGCGGTGGTCGGCCTGCTGTTCCTGGTCGTGATGTTCTTCTCGCCGCTCGCGGGCCTCGTGCCGTCGTACGCCACCGCACCCGCGCTGATGTACGTCGGCCTGCTGATGCTCGGCAGCGTGAGCAAGCTGCACATGGACGACATGGTCGACGCGATGTCGGGCCTCGTGTGCGCGGTGTTCATCGTGCTGACCGCGAACATCGTGACGGGCATCATGCTCGGCTTCTCGACGCTCGTGATCGGCCGCATCGCCAGCGGCGAATTCCGCAAGCTCAACGTCGGCACCGTGCTCATCGCGGCCGTGCTCGTCACGTTCTACCTCGGCGGCTGGGCGATCTGAGCGCGGCTCATGCGCGACGTCGCTTGCGAAAACGGCGGCGCAGCGGAACGACACCGTCTCCTCCCACCATCGTCGTTGATGGTCTCCCTGCCTGGAAGCGCAAGTTTCCGGGCTTTTTTTGCGGGTGCGCCACGGAGCTCCGGCGCCTCGCTCGGCCGGCACGGAGCGGCATGCGTCGTGTCCGTTCACGAATCCGCACGCGGTGCTACGATCGCGCTTTGTCCTCCGGAACCGGCATGAATCCGTTCGGCATCGTCTCCGAATCAGACACGCGGACCGCGGCGCACAAGCCGCCGTTCATCCCGTCGTTCGGCTTCGTCGAGGTTCATGAATCGCGGCCGATCGACGCGCCGCCGTCGCGCATCATCGACGCCGTGGCCACGCTCGACATGCGTGCGGATCCGGTCATCGACGCGCTGCTGGCCGTGCGCGAAACCCCGGCGGCCGTCGCCCGCGTGCTGCGCAATCGTCCGCCCCAAGCCGCGCGCGAGCGCTTCGGCTTCGACACCTTCACAGTGCTGCATCGCGACGACACGTCGCTGTCGCTCGGCCTCGTCGGGCGCTTCTGGCACCCGACGCCCGACGTGCGGACGATCGCCGACGCCGCGGCCTTCGTGCGACACGACGATCCGCACGACGCGAAGCTGGTGCTGCGCTTCGAGGTGATCGGACTGCGCTCCGGCATGCGCCTGCTGCGCACCGAAACCTTCGTGCATTGTCCGAGCGCGCGCACGCGGCTGCTGTTCCTGCCGTACTGGCTCGCGATCCGGCTGGGGAGCGGCTGGATCCGGCGGCGCACGCTGGCAGCGGTCGAGACGGCGCTCGCGTAGACCCGCCGCGTCAGAACGGCTTGATCACGACCAGCCCGACGACGATCCCGGCGGCCGCCACGACCGCGCCCGCCGCCTGCCCGAGCCATCGCGCGGGCACGACGACGAGATCGTCGCGCTCCATGCGCCGCAGCGTGCCGGCCAGAATCCCGTGCAGCGCCGACAGCGCGGTGACGACGACCAGTTTCACCGACAGCCACGCGGCGCCGAACCAGTGACCGTTCAGCGCGATCGCGATCCCCGTGATCCAGACGAGCGCGAGCGCGGGCGCCGTCACCGTACGATCCCAGCGCCGCACCGCACGATGCACGGCCAGGTTGGCGATACGAACGCCGACGGACAGCATCAGCAGCCCGCCGACGAACGTGACGACGGCGGCGACATGTACGGCCTTCAGCACCAGGTAGATCATTGCGCATGCCGCCTGCGCGCGATCCATCCGGCGCTCGCCAGCCCCGCAAACGGCACGACGGCCGACAGCACGAGCCGCGTGACCTCGCCCTTGCTCCACAGCCCGCTCGACGCGGTGCCGACGACCGCCCACACGTACATCGCGAACGCGATGCCGTGAACCGGGCCCATGACCGATACCGCGACCGGATACCCGGCCAGATGCTTGAGCGGCACGGCCACGCACACCAGCACGACGAGCGTGGTCGCTTCCAGCAACGACAGGTATTGCAGGTTGCGCAACGCGTTGCGATCGTCTTGTTTCATGGACAGGCCTCCAGGTGGGTCCGCCGCGATTGTCGCGCGTGGCGCGGGTTCGAGCCATTGGCTAGAATGACATCTTTCAACGGATTCTGGCCACGGGCCGCGAACGCCATGCATACGCTCGCCGTGCTCGCTTTGCCCGATGTCGTCCCGTTCGATCTGGGCGTGGCGTGCGACACGTTCGCGCGCGTGCGCTCGCCCGACGTCGCGCAGGCATACCGCGTGCGCGTGTGCAGCGAGCATCCGCGCGTCGCGGGCGATCTGTTCGAACTGCGCCCGCCGTTTCGTCTCGACGCGCTTGCCGATGCCGACACGATCGTCGTCCCCGGCACGTCCGTGCCGCTCGCGCCCACGTCGCGCCGCGCGATCGCGGCACTGCGCGCGGCCGCCGCGCGCGGTTGCCGGATCGCGTCGATCTGCAGCGGCGCGTTCGTGCTCGCGGAAGCCGGGCTGCTCGACGGCCTGCGCGCGACGACGCACTGGCTCGCGGCCGCCGAACTCGCGCGCCGCTACCCGAATGTCGAGGTCGACCCGAACGTGCTGTTCGTCGACAACGGGCAGATCCTGACGTCGGCAGGCGCCGCGGCCGGCCTCGATCTGTGCCTGCACATGATCCAGGCCGACTACGGCGCGGCGGTCGCCGTCGATGCCGCGCGCTGCGCGGTGGCGCCGCGCGTGCGCGAAGGCGGGCAGGCGCAGTTCATCGCGCCCGAATGGCCGGCCGGCAGCGACGGGCTGCAGAGCCTGATGGACTGGCTGCAGGCGAACCTGCGCAAGCCGCTGACGCTCGACGCGATGGCCCGCCACGCATCGACGAGCGTGCGCACGCTGACGCGGCGCTTTCAGGCGCACACGGGCACGTCGCCGCGGCAATGGCTGCAGACCGCCCGCGTCAGGCATGCGCAGCAGTTGCTGGAGATGACGGAGCTGTCGATCGAGCATGTGGCGACGGAAGCCGGGTTCGGTTCGGTCACCGCGTTTCGCGAGCGCTTCGCCCGCATCGTCGGCACGTCGCCGCAGCGCTATCGGCAGGCGTTCCGCGCGCGCGCCGGCGCGTGACGTTGATCAGGATCGCGACCTGACGCCGCCCCCTTTCGCGCCAACCGGACCCGCTCGATGACCCGCATCCGCAACCACCTGAACACCGCGCAGCTCCACGCGTTCGTCTCCGCCGCGCATCACAAGAGCCTGCGCGCCGCCGCGCGCGAGCTCGGCGTCACGCAGCCCGCGATCACCCATACGATCCGCGAACTCGAAACGGCGCTGAACGCGGAACTGCTCGTGCGCAGCGTGCGCGGCGTCGAGCTGACCGCGTGCGGCCATGCGCTGCTGCCGCGCGCCGAGCAATTGCTCGGCGACATGCGCCGCACCGTCGAAGCCGTCGAGCAGGTGAAAGGAGAAATGTCCGGGCGCGTGGCGGTCGGCACGATGCCGTCGATCGCGCTGACCGCGCTGCCGCACGCGGTCACCGCGTTCCGCCGGTCGATGCCGAACGTCAGCCTGCATCTCGAGGAAGTGACGGTGCCCGACGCGCTCGCGCAACTGCGCAACGGCACGCTCGATATCGCTGCGATGCACCATGTGCCCGCGCTCGACCGGGATTTCACGCAGGTGCCGCTGCTGTCGACCGAATTCACCGTCGTGATGCGCGAAGGCCACCCGCTCGCGCACGCGCGCGGGTTAGAGGAATTGCTCGACGCCGAGTGGATCGTCACGGTCGGCGCCGAGCAGCTCCCGCACAGCGTGATGAGCGCGATGTTCGATGCGCGCGGGCTGCCGCTGCCCAAGCGCCTGCTGCGCTCGCCGATGTCGTTCGCGGTGACGCTCGGGCTGGTCGCGCGCTCCGACGTGATCGGCTGTTTCACGCGCCCGCTGGCCGCGATGGTGGCGCCGCTCGGCATCCGCACGGCCGAACTCGACGAAAGCATGCCGCGCTTCGACCTGTCGATCATCGCGCGCCGCGACCTGCTGCCGACGCCCGCCGTCTCGGAATTCGTCAGTTGCCTGCAGCGCGCGGTCAACGAAACGCTCGGCTGAACCGTTCCTAGGTCTGAAACGGTCGCGCGCCGCATGCGCGGGCGTCGGGTCCGGTATCGGGGCTTGTCCTAGGCGCCCTCCGGGTATTTTGTCTTGATAATCTTGCGCACGTCGCGCGCCCGCATCGGGCAGGCGAAACGGACAGTCCGATGCGAAACCGCGCCGGACCGAAGGCTTACGGCGCGGCACAACCGCGCACCCATCGAACAAAACGAGGAGTGACCGAGTGAAAAAGATTCTTGCGGCTGTGACCGTGGCCGTGCTCGCCGTTTCGGCCGGCACCGCGTACGCGAAGGACTGGACGACCGTGCGCTTCGGCGTCGACGCAAGCTACCCGCCTTTCGAATCGAAAGACGCGAGCGGCAAGGTGGTCGGTTTCGACGTCGATCTCGGCAACGAGATCTGCCGCCGCATGAACGCGAAGTGCGTGTGGATCGAAAACGACTTCGACGGGATGATCCCGGCACTGAAGGCACGCAAGTTCGACGGCGTCCTGTCGTCGATGTCGATGACGCCGGCGCGCCAGGAACAGATCGCGTTCTCCGAGAAGCTGTTCAACACGCCGACGCGCCTCGTCGCGAAGAAGGGCTCGGGCCTGATGCCGACCGCCGAATCGCTGAAGGGCAAGTCGGTCGGTGTCGAGCAGGGCACGATCCAGGAAACCTATGCGAAGACGTACTGGGCCGCGAAGGGCGTGAAGGTCGTGCCTTACCAGAACCAGGACCAGGTCTACGCCGACCTGATCGCGGGCCGTCTGGACGGCGCGCTGCAGGATGCGGTGCAGGCCGAGATCGGCTTCCTGAAGACGCCGCGCGGCGCGAACTTCGATTTCGCCGGCAAGGACATCGACGATCCGAAGACGCTCGGCAACGGCGCGGGCATCGGCCTGCGCAAGGAAGACACCGACCTGAAGGCGAAGATCGACAGCGCGATCACGGGCATGCGCAAGGACGGCACGTACCAGAAGATCGCGAAGAAGTACTTCGATTTCGACGTGTACGGCAAGTAATACCGCGTAACAGCGCGCTTCTCATCCGCGCAGACGGGCTCCGCAAGGAGCCCGTTTTTTTTGCGCGCGTGCGACCAAACGCTGCGGACGACGCATGCGCGCAGGCCCGCCGGACCGTTATTTTTTACGCGCCAACCCGATGATTCGCAAAGGGAAACGACGCGCCGCTCGCGTGGTTTGATAGGTTCGCGGAAGGCAACGTACAATCGATCTTCCACGCATACGGATCACTCGCGGCTGCGCCGCCCTCCCCTCATCATGCAAACGCAGACCCATCCGCTCATTTCCCCCGCCGTCGGCACCGAACGCCAGATCACGAGCTTCCACTACGGCCCGCGCGGCGGCAAGAAGGTCTACATCCAGTCGTCGCTGCACGCGGACGAACTGCCCGGCATGCTGGTCGCCGCGCTGCTGCGCCGCAAGATCGCCGCGCTCGAGACGGCCGGCAAGCTGCGCGGCGAAGTGGTCATCGTCCCGGTGCCGAACCCGATCGGCCTGTCGCAGCACGTGTTCGGCGATCACCTCGGCCGCTTCGAGCTCGGCTCGATGCAGAACTTCAACCGCAATTTCTACGATCTCGCGGCGCTCGTGCTGCCGCGCATCGAAGGCCGTCTGACGAACGACGCGCAGCGCAACCTCGCCGCGGTACGCGCCGCGATGCGCGAGGCGCTCGACGAGCAGAAGCCGCGCACCGAGCTGGACTCGCAGCGCCTCGCGCTGCAGAAGCTGTCGTTCGACGCCGACATCGTGCTCGACCTGCATTGCGACAGCGACGCGGTGCTGCACCTCTACACGAACCCCGATCTGTGGGAAGACGTCGAGCCGCTGGCGCGCTACCTGGATGCGCAGGCGTCGCTGCTCGCGCTGAATTCGGTCGGCAATCCGTTCGACGAGATCCACAGCTTCTGCTGGTCGGATCTGCGCAACCGTTTCGGCGATCGTTTCCCGATTCCGAACGGCGCGATTTCCGTCACGGTCGAACTGCGCAGCGAGCGCGACGTGTCGTACGAATTCGCCGAGAAGGACGCGCAGGCGATCGTCGAATACCTGACGGAACGCGGCGTCATCGACGGCACGCCCGCGCCGCTGCCGCCGCTGTCGCACCCGGCCACGCCGCTCGCGGGCACCGATCCGCTCGTGGCGCCGGTGTCGGGCGTGATCGTGTTCCGCACGCCGGTGGGCGCATGGATCGAGGCCGGCCAGGAAGTGGCCGACATCGTCGATCCGCTGACCGATCGCGTGGTCACGCTGAAGAGCAGCGTGTCGGGCGTGCTGTACGCGCGCCAGATCGTGCGCTTCGCGACGGCCGGGATGGAAGTCGCGCGCATCGCCGGCGCGACGCCGATCCGCACCGGGTCGCTGCTGTCGGCCTGAGCGTCCTGAACAGCCTAGGCGGCCTGGGCCGCGAGCCCGCGCGCCGCCTCGCAGTACGCGCCAACGACATCGCCCGCTTGCGCGGGCGATGTGCTTTTTGGGCGTGGGCGGGAGGCCCGGCGCGGCAGCCGGGCCGTGGCTTGCTCGCGTCGGCGTTCAGAACGCCGGCACGATCGCGCCGCCGAACTTCTGGTCGATGAACTTGCGCACGTCGTCCGACTCGTAGGCCGCGACGAGCTTCTTCACCCACGGCTTGTCCTTGTCCTGCGCGCGCACCGCGATCAGGTTCGCGTACGGCCCGCGCAGATCCTCGATCGCGATCGCATCCTTCGCCGGCGTGAGCCCGGCCTTCACCGCGTAGTCGGTGTTGATCGACGCGGCGTCGAGGTCGGGCAGCGCGCGCGGCAGTTGCGCGGCGTCGAGCTCGACGATCCTGATCTTCTTCGGATTCTCCGCGACGTCGAGCGGCGTCGCGTTCACGCCGTTCGTACCGGCGCCCGCCTTCAGCTTGATCACCCCGTATTTCTGCAGCAGCAGCAGCGCGCGGTTGCCGTTCGACGGATCGTTCTGGATCCCGACCTTCGCGCCGGCCGGCAAGTCCTTCAGCGACTTGAGCTTCTTCGAATAGAAGCCCATCGGCGCCGTGTAGGTCAGCCCGACATTGACGATCCGGTAGCCGCGCTGCTTGATCTGGCTGTCGAGAAACGGCTGGTGCTGGAAGCCGTTCGCATCGAGGTCGCCCGCGTCGAGCGCCGCGTTCGGCTGCACGTAATCGTTGAATTCGATGACCTTGATCGCGAGGCCCTCGCGTGCGGCGACTTTCGTCACCTCGGTCCAGATCTGCGCGTCGGGGCCGCTCATCGTGCCGATCTTCAGCGTTTGCGGGTCGGCGTGCGCGCCGGGCGCGGCAAAGGCCAGCGCCGCGGCAAGCGCGCCGAGGCCGGTCAGGATCGAACGTCGCATGGTGTCCTCTTGTCCCGTGTGGTTGTTCAAGCGCGCATCGTGGCACGGGGCCGGAACAGCACCAACCAAGCTTATTTCATGTGCATATTCCGGATCCCGATGGAATCTCAGGCGGAATCGGTATAACTCCCTGCTGTACAACCGGGCAGAATCCAGTGTCGCATCGGCACCACACATTGGTCATATGACAGTCGCTGTCATATTCATTACGTGGCCCGCCGATAAAGTTGCCGCCGGTCCGTGAAAGCGCCCGCAGAGAGCGCCGGAACCGCAACTGGACACGCCATTCATTCGCTCGGAGAATCCTTTGAACAAGAAACTGTTGACCATCGCCATCCTCGCAGCAACGGCCGGCACGGCACACGCGCAAAGCAGCGTGACCCTGTACGGCGTGATCGACGCCGGTATCAGCTACGTGAACCACAGCAAGACCGCAAACGGCGGCAGCGGCAAGTTGTTCAAGTACGACGACGGCGTGGCCCAGGGCAGCCGTTGGGGCCTGCGCGGCACCGAAGACCTCGGTGGCGGCCTGAAGGCGATCTTCGTGCTCGAAAACGGCTTCAACAGCGGCAACGGCACGATCGGCCAGGGCGGCGCGATCTTCGGCCGCCAGGCTTACGTTGGCCTGAGCCAGTCGCAATTCGGTACGGTCACGCTCGGCCGTCAGTACTCGTTCTCGACCGACATCCTCGGTTCGAACTACTCGACGGGCGGCAACACGGTCGCGGGCAACTACGCGTACCACGTGAACGACGTCGACCAGCTCACGTCGAGCCGCATCAACAACTCGGTGAAGTTCCAGAGCGCGAACTACGCCGGCTTCACGTTCGGCGCGTTGTACGGCTTCTCGAACTCGACCGACTTCGCCGGCGCAGCGGGCACGGGCACCACGAACACGGGCGGCTCGTCGCGTGCATACAGCTTCGGCGTGAACTACGCGAACGGCCCGTTCGCCCTCGGCGCGGCCTACACGGACATCCGCTTCCCGAGCCAGTCGTCGCCGGCATTCTCGACGACGATCGCGAACATCAGCACGGGCAACATCCGCGACCTGCGCACGTACGGCGTCGGCGGCCGCTACATCTTCGGCCCGGCAACGGCATGGGCCCTGTGGACGCGCACGCAGTTCACCCCGGTCGCAGCCGGCGCATCGGGCACGTTCTACAACGCATACGAAGCTGGCCTGAAGTACGCGTTCACGCCGGCCCTGTCGGCAGCGGCGGGCTACACGTACACGAACGCCACGCAAAACGGCGGCTCGGCACACTGGAACCAGGGCAACCTGGGTCTGGACTACGCGCTCAGCAAGCGTACGGACGTGTACGGCCTGGTCGTCTACCAGAAGGCGTCGGGCAACAACGTGCAAGCGCAGATCGGCTCGAGCACGAGCTACTTCAACACGTCGGGCACGGGTTCGTCGAACCAGCTGGCCGCTCGCGTCGGTATCCGTCACAAGTTCTAAAGCATCCGCTTAACTCGCGGATCACGACGGCAAGAAGCGCCCCGCTCCGGCGGGGCGCTTTTTTATGGGCTTTTAAGTTTCGCTTAATTCTGGGCTGAGAGGATGCTTCCACCCCCCCTGTTGGCCGCCTGAGCATCGGCGGCTTTTTTTTTGAGAACCGCTACGGCACCGCCATCAACTGCCCACAAGACAGGATCGGAGGCCAAGATGATCGAAGATACCGTTTACAGCCATCTGCACGCGCTTCTGACGCGCCAGCATTCGCTACCGGTCCAGAGCTGCCGCGTGTCGGTGGAAATGCAGCGCCCGTGGGGCCGCCCGTACCGGCTCGTCGAATGGACGATGCATCTCGACGCCCCCGCGCGGCGCCAGATCGTGCCGGCCGAATCGACCGACGAAGAGATCGCCGAGGTCGTCGCGTCGCACGTGCCGGGCCGCCTGTACGGCGACGGCCGGCTGCAGTTCTGATTCCCTCCTGAGCGCGTCGCCACCGGCCCGCACGCATCGTGCGGCACTCGGTCTCGTTTGACGCGGCAACGAAGTCTGCTACGCTGCGCGTTTTCGTCCACGCAACACACGATGGAAAACGCATTCAACGAACGCGGCGTGACAATCACGCGCAACGGCCTGTCGGCGGCGGGCCAAGTCTTTCCGCTGCGTGACATCCGCAACGTCGACGTCGTCAAGATCCCGAAGAATCGCCTCGTGCCGTGGCTGATCTCGCTGATCGGCGTGGCCGCCGCCATTGCCGGCGGCATCGGCGGATCGAGCGGCGCGCTGGTCGTCGGCGTGATGCTCGCCGTCGTCGGCTATCTCGCCTGGACCACGCAGGACATCACGTACCGGCTGATGGTCGAGATGCCCGACGGCAAGCGCGAAGCGCTGTCGAGCGTCGACGCCGAATTCGTCGAGCGCGTCGCGCAGATCGTGCGCGATGCACGCGCCGCGACGGCCGCCGGCTGATTTCCGCTGCGCGCGCCCACCACCTACTATGAAATGAGCGGCACGCCGCCGCATCGTTCGAGGAGGTGGGCATGAACCCCCAATCGCTGTCCGGCATGCTGCGCGCGCAGGAACTGCTGCTCGTCTCGATGATTCGCACGCTGCCGCCCGACACACGCCGCGCGCTCGTCGATCTCTACGCCGAACAGCTCGCGTTCGCCGAACAAACCGGCTTCGAAGGCCACGGCGATCGCGCGACACACGATGCGTTCATTGCGCATGCGCGCAACCTGCTGATTCGCATCGAAGCGCTGGCCTAGCGCCCGTCTTTCCCGAATTCATCCCCGCGCGGCTCGCCCGACCCGCGCCGACGGCGCGTGTCCGCACTCGCCGTTTTCCGTTCTTGTACTGATAATGATTCTCATTTACACTTGAAGAACCATTAGTTTCCTTTCAATTCGCCGTTCGCCGCCTGTCGCGCGCGAACGGGCCAGCCAGGTGAACCCGTCACCCAGCCAGCCTTCGGGCTCGTTATCGTCAATGGGAGACCACCTGTGCATTGCTATTCGCTGGCGCGGCGGCCGATCTGTGCCGCGCTGTTCGGCGTGTTCGGCCTGTCCGCCGCCCCCGCTTACGCCGATTCCACCGCTAACGCCGCTGACGCCACTTATGTCGATTCGTCGTCGAAAGGCGCCAACCCGCCGTCTGCCGTCCTCGTTGCCGCATCCACGCGCGGCGATGCGGCGCTGCTCGACCCCGTCACCGTCACGGCAACCCGTACCGCCACCGCTGCGAGCCGCACGGCCGCGTCCGTGTCGGTGATCACCGACGACGATCTCGAGGAACAGCAGGCCACCAACATCAAGGACGCGCTGCGCTACGAGCCGGGCGTCACGGTGCGCCGCACCGCGTATCGCCCCGGCAGCGCCGCGCTCGGCGGCGGCCGCGACGGCGATTCGAGCATCAACATCCGCGGCCTCGAAGGCAATCGCGTGCTGCTGATGGAAGACGGCATCCGCCTGCCGAACGCGTTCTCGTTCGGGCCGCTCGAAGCCGGGCGCGGCGACTACTCCGATCTCGACACGCTCAAGCGCATCGAGATCCTGCGCGGCCCGGCATCGGCGCTGTACGGCAGCGACGGGCTGACCGGCGCGGTGAACTTCATCACGAAGGATCCGCGCGACCTGCTGTCGATCTATGGCAAGCCCACGTATTTCTCGTTCCGGCCGAGCTACGACTCGGCCGACCGCAGCGTCGGCGCGACGGTATCGGCCGCGGGCGGCAACGACCGCGTGCAGGGGATGATCATCGCCGACGGCCGGCGCGGCCACGAAGTCGACACGCGCGGCAGCAACAATTCGGCGAACACGCTGCGCACGACGTCGAACCCGCAGGACGTCTATTCGGAATCGCTGCTCGGCAAGCTGACGCTGACGCCCACCACGCGCGACACGATCAAGTTCACAGCCGAAACCGTGCAGCGGCGCGTGAGCACCGACGTGCTGTCCGCGATCAACCCGCCGACCACGCTCGGCCTCACGACCCACGACCGGCTCGAGCGCAACCGCTTCAGCGTCGATTACGACTTCCGCGACGATGCATTGCGCTGGTTCCAGACCGCGCACGTGCAGTTCTACTACCAGGACGCGAAGCAGGACCAATACGCATTCGAGACGCGCGGCAAGCAGCCTTCGCGCTCCCGCGACAACGAGTACCAGGAGCGCACGTTCGGCGGCTCCGCGTTCGCCGAAAGCGGCTTCGCGACCGGCCCGCTCGCGCACAAGCTGCTGTACGGCGTCGACGGCAGCCTGTCGCGCGTGACGAACCTGCGCGACGGCACGGTGCCGGGCGTCGGCGAGGCGTTCCCGAACAAGGCGTTTCCCGACACCGACTACACGCTGTTCGGCGCGTTCGTGCAGGACCAGATCGGTTACGGCCGCCTGCTCGTCACGCCGGGGCTGCGCTTCGATACGTACCGGCTGAGCGCGTCGCAGAACGATCCGTTGTTCACCGGCACCGCGGTGTCGACGAGCGCGAACGAAGTGTCGCCACGCGTCGCGGTGCTCTACGAGATCACGCCCGCGCTGATTCCGTATGCGCAATACGCGCACGGCTTCCGCGCGCCGACACCCGACCAGGTGAACAGCAGCTTCTCGAACCCGGTGTACGGCTACACGTCGATCGGCAATCCGAACCTGAAGCCGGAGACCAGCGACACGTTCGAAGCGGGCCTGCGCGGCAAGGCCGGCACCGGTTACGGCATCGTGCGCTACAGCGCGGCCGCGTTCACCGGCCACTACCGCGACTTCATCTCGCGCACGACGATCGCGGGCAGCGGCCGGCCGGTCGACCCGTTCGTGTTCCAGTACGTGAACTTCGCCGACGCGCGCATCCACGGCTTCGAGGGCCGCGCCGAATGGGTGATGCCCAACGGCCTCACGCTGAAGACGGCGATGGCGTTCACGAAGGGCTCGACGCAGAACAACGGCGCGGCCAGTCAGCCGCTCGATACGGTCAGCCCGTTCTCGGCCGTGTTCGGTGTGCGCTACGAACCGGGCGAGCGCTGGTTCGTGCAGACCGACCTGCTGTTCCAGGCCGCGAAGCGCGACAAGGACATCCCGGCAGATGCGTGCCCGGGAGCCAGAACGTCATGCTTCGCGCCGCCGTCGTCGTTCGTCGTCGACCTGCGCGGCGGCTACCGCTTCAACAAGCACGTGAGCGCGACGATCGGCATCCGCAACCTGTTCGACCGCAAGTACTGGAACTGGTCGGACGTGCGCGGCCTCGCGGCCGATTCGCAGGTGCTCGACGCGTACACGTCGTCCGGGCGCACCGTCGCCGTCAGCATGAAGGTGGATTTTTGAAGCGCGCCACCGCGCGTTCCTGCCCAACCGTTACTTGAAGGAGTCCGACATGATGCATTCCGCCCTTCCCGGTCAACCGGCCACGCCGGCCCGCGCGGTCGCCGCATTGCGCGACGCGTTCATCAAGCTCAAGACCGAGCGCCAACTGCGCAACCGCGACGTCGCACAGGCGCTCGGCATCAGCGAAGGCGAGGCGCTCGCCGCGTTCGTCGGCGAGCACGTGGTGCGGCTCGACGCACGCTTTCCGGCGATGTTCGAGGAAATGCCGCGCCTCGGTCGCGTGATGGCGCTCACGCGCAACGACACGGCCGTCCACGAGAAGGACGGCGAATATGCGCAGATGAGCCACGACGGCCCGGTCGGACTCGCGCTCGGCGACATCGACCTGCGCATCTTCTACCGACACTGGGCGTCGGCGTTCGCGGTGCGCGACCAGACCGCGCACGGTCCGCTGAAGAGCCTGCAGTTCTTCGACGCGCAAGGTCATGCGATCCACAAGGTCTACCTGCGCGCGCACAGCGATCACGCGGCGTACGACGCGTTCGTCGAACGCTGGCGTGCGGCAACGCAGGAGCCGGGGCTCGAGGTCGTGCCCGCCGCGCCGAAAACGCCCGAGCGCGCCGACACCGAGATCGACGTCGCGGGTTTTCGCGCGGCGTGGGACGCGATGACCGACACGCACCAGTTCTTCGGCATCACGCAGCGCTTCGGCGTGAGCCGCATGCAGGCGCTGCGTCTCGCCGATCCGCACTATGCGTATCCGGTCGAAACGGCGCGCGCGCTGCGTCACGTGCTCGAACGGGCCGCGCTGAGCGGTCAGCCGATCATGGTGTTCGTCGGCAACGCGGGAATGATCCAGATCCACACAGGACCCATCGCGAACGTGCGCGAGGTCGGCGCATGGATCAACGTGCTCGACCCAAGCTTCAACCTGCACGTGCGCGAGCGGCTGATCGCCGCCGCCTGGGTCGTGAAGAAGCCGACGAGCGACGGCATCGTCACGTCGCTTGAGCTGTTCGACCGACAAGGCGACCACGTCGCGCTGCTGTTCGGCGAGCGCAAGCCCGGCAAGGTCGAACGCGGCGACTGGCGCACGCTCGTCGCGACGCTGCCGTCGGCGGCGCACGGGGACGCGCGGTGAGCGCGCGAGCCTTCTCGCCGCGACGTCGCGGCGTGCTCGCGAGCGCGGTTGCCGGCGTGCTCGCGGGCGCGCTGCCCGGCCGCGCGCTGCCGCAGGCCGCGCAGAAGCGCGTCGTCGTGATCGGCGGCGCGCTCGCGGAAACCGCATTCGCGCTCGGCGGCGCCGACGCGCGCGGCTACCGGCTCGTCGGCGCCGACACGACCTGCACGTACCCGGACGCCGCGAAGCGCCTGCCGAAGGTCGGCTACCAGCGCGCGCTGTCGGCCGAGGGGCTGCTGTCGCTGCGCCCCGATCTCGTGCTCGCGTCGGCGGAAGCCGGCCCGCCCACCGCGATCGCGCAGGTGAAAAGCGCCGGCGTCGCGGTGACGACGTTCGACGAGCGCCACGACGTCGACTCGGTACGCGCGAAGATCACCGGCGTCGCGCGGGCGCTCGACGTGCGCGATGCCGGCAGCGCGCTGCTGCAACGCTTCGACCGCGACTGGCAGGCCGCGCGCGACGCAGTCGCCGCGCGCGTGCCCGGCGGCGCGCAGCCGCCGCGCGTGCTGTTCGTGCTGAACCATACCGGCAACCAGGCACTCGCCGCCGGCCAGCGCACCGCCGCCGACGCAATGATCCGCTATGCGGGCGCGCGCAATGCGATGCAGGGCTTCGATCACTACAAGCCGCTGACGAGCGAAGCGCTCGCCGCCGCCGCACCCGACGTCGTGCTGATCTCAGACGAAGGGCTCGCGGCGGTCGGCGGCCGCGCGGCGCTGCTTGCCGCGCCCGGCTTCGGCGCGACGCCGGCCGGCCGCGCGCAGCGCGTCGTGTCGCTCGATGCGCTGTTCCTGCTCGGCTTCGGCCCGCGCCTGCCGCTCGCCGTCACGACCCTGCACCGACGGCTGTCGGATGCGCTCGCCTGATTCCGGATTGACCCGATGCCCGTTCCTGCTTCGCCCTTCCCCGCACCGTCGCGCGCATCGTCCGCCTCACGTTCCGGCGCCGCGCGCGTCGGCACGTCGCGCCGCTTCGCGCCGTTCGCGCTGGCCGCGCTCGCTTGTCTGGTGTGCGCGATGTCCGTCGTCGCGCTGTGCGTCGGCGCCTATCGCATTCCGATCGCGCAAGCATGGGCCGCGCTGACCGGCGATGCAGCCGCGCAGCAGGCGCGCGCGGTGCTGTTCGACATCCGCGCGCCGCGCGTCGTGCTCGCGCTGCTGGTCGGCGGCGGCTTCGGTGCAGCCGGCGCCGCGATGCAGGCGCTGTTCCGCAATCCGCTCGCCGATCCGGGCCTCGTCGGCGTGTCGAGCGGCGCGGCACTCGGCGCGACGACGATGATCGTCCTGGGCCCCGCGCTGTTCGCCGCGCACGCGAGCGCCGCCGTGCTGCCCGTCGCCGCGTTCGCGGGCGCGCTTGCCGTCGCGGGGCTCGTCTACCGGCTCGCCGCGTCGCGCGGCCGGCTTGCGCTGCCGCTGCTGCTGCTCGCGGGCATCGCGATCAACGCGCTGGTCGGCGCAGCGATCGGGCTGCTCACGTTCGTCGCCGACGATGCGCAGTTGCGCTCGCTGACGTTCTGGAGCCTCGGCAGCCTCGGCGGCGCGCAATGGTCCGCGCTGGCGGCCGTCGCGCCGTGCGTCGCGATCGGCTGCGTGCTGCTCGCGCGCGAACGCGATGCACTGAATGCGCTGCAGCTCGGCGAAACCGAAGCGCTGCATCTCGGCGTGCCCGTGCAACGGCTCAAGCGGCGCGTGCTCGTCGCGGTCGCGCTCGCGGTCGGCGCACTCGTGTCGTGCGCGGGCATCATCGGCTTCATTGGGCTCGTCGCGCCGCACTGCGTGCGCCTCGCGTGCGGCCCCGACCAGCGCGTCGTGCTGCCCGGCGCCGCGTTGCTCGGCGCACTGCTGACGCTCGCCGCCGATCTCGCCGCACGCACGATTGCCGCGCCCGCCGAAATTCCGCTCGGCGTGCTGACCGCGCTGCTCGGCGCGCCGTTCTTCCTCGTGCTGCTGTGGAAGAACCGCGGTGCGCTCGGCGGGTAATCCTTTCTTCACGACGATCATGCTGACCGCCCACCACCTCGACGTCGCCCGCCGACACAACGTCATTCTGCGCGACCTGTCGCTGTCGATCGAACCAGGCCGCGTGACCGCGCTACTCGGCCGCAACGGCGCGGGCAAGAGCACGCTGCTGAAAACTTTCGCCGGCGAACTGACCGGCAGCGTCGCGCCGAACGGCGTGCGCGTGACCGGCGACATCACGCTGAACGGCGAACCGCTTGCGCGCATCGACACACCGCGTCTCGCGTGCCTGCGCGCGGTGCTGCCGCAGGCCGCGCAGCCGGCGTTTCCGTTCAGCGTCGAGGAGATCGTGCTGCTCGGCCGGTATCCGCATGCGCGGCGGGGCGGTGCGCGGCATGTGATCGCACACCGCGATCGCGACATCGCGTGGCAGGCGCTCGAACGCGCGGGCGCCGATGCGCTCGTCGGTCGCGACGTGACGACCTTGTCCGGAGGCGAGATTGCCCGCGTGCAATTCGCCCGCGTGCTCGCGCAGCTGTGGCCGGACGACGATGCGATGGAACAAGGCCCGCGCTACCTGCTGCTCGACGAACCGACCGCTGCGCTCGATCTCGCGCATCAGCACCGGCTGCTCGATACCGTGCGCGCCGTCGCGCGCGAATGGCAGCTCGGCGTGCTCGCGATCGTGCACGATCCGAATCTCGCCGCGCGGCACGCGGATTCGATCGCACTGCTCGCGGACGGCACGATCGTCGCGCACGGCACGCCGCGCGACGTGATGACACCCGCCCATATCGCGCGGTGCTACGGCTTCGCGGTGAAGATGGTGGAAACCGGAGACGGGTCGCCGCCCGTCATGGTGCCGGCGTAAAGCCGCTGCGTGCCGTGCGATCGCTGGCCGTCCTGTCGCTCAATGCCCGACATCCGCCGCGCCGAACGTCCGCATCTTCCATCCGAGCCGCACGGCAAGCATCCGCATCGTGAATCCGGCCGCCAGCGCGCCCCCCGTCGCGAACCCGGCGTCGATGCCGAAATACTGCATCCCGACATACAGCGTCCCCGTGAAGAACGCGACGCTCGCATACAGCTCCTCGCGCAAAATCAGCGGCATCTCGTTGCACAGCAGGTCGCGCAGCATCCCGCCGCACACGCCGGTGATCACGCCGGCCAGCACGACGATGATCGGCGCGTTGCCCGTCGACGCGCCGATGTCGCAGCCGATGATCGTGAACGCCGCGAGGCCGATCGCATCGACGGTGACGAACAGCGCTTTCATGCGCGCGACGTGCCGCGCGGCCCACGACGCGACGGTCGCCGCGGCGAGCGTGATCACGAGGTACTCGGGACGCGCGATCCAGCCGAGCGGATAGTGGCCGAGCAGCACGTCGCGCACGGTGCCGCCGCCGAGCGCGGTCACCGCGCCGACGAGCGCGAGCCCGAAGCGATCCATCCCGCGCCGCATTCCCATCAGCGCGCCCGACATCGCTTCCGCGACGATCGCAATCAGATAGAGCGTATGCATCGCGCGCCTCAGTCCTCGGTACGGAACAGGTCGAGCACGCGTTCGCGCTCGGGCGCATCGACGGCCGCGGGCATCGGCTCGTCGCGCTTGCCGTGCGCGTCCGGCGCGTCCGGCCCATCGGATGCCGGCGCACCGCCGCACGCGAAGCGGCTGCGGATGTACGGCGGCACGTCGGCGGTGCAGGTGCCGCGCGTGTATTCGGCGTACACGAAATCGCCGTCGACGAGCGCGAGGTCCTGCGGCGGCGTTGCGTCGACCGGCGTACGTCCGGCAACCGCCGTCTTCATGTAGTCGAGCCAGACCGGCAGCGCGAGCGTCGCGCCGGTCGCGCGCCCCATCGATCGCGGCGTGTCGTAGCCGAGCCACGCGACCGCGACGATGCCCGACGAATAGCCCGCGAACCACACGTCCTTCGAGCCGTTCGACGTGCCGGTCTTGCCCGCCGCGTCGTCGCGGCGCAGCGCGAGCGCGCCGCGCGCGGTGCCGGCCCGCACGACGTCGCGCAGCATGCTGTCCATCACGAACGCATTGCGCGCCGACACGACGCGCGTGCCGTCCGGCGCCGGCGCGTCGTACAGCGCGCCGCCGTGACGCGGCTTCACCGACAGGATCAGCCGCGGCACCATCCGCCTCCCGCCGTTCGCGAACACGCCGTACGCGCTCGCGAGTTCGAGCGGCGTCACGGCGCCCGCGCCGAGCGCGAGCGGCAGCGACGCCGGATTGCGCTGCGCGTCGAAACCGAAGCCCACCGCGTGCTGCTGCACATAGCGCGCGTCGGCGGCCTGCATCAGGTTGACCGCGACGAGGTTCTTCGAGCGCACGAGCCCGCGCCGCACCGGGATGAAACCCTCGTACCGGTTGCCGTAATTGCGCGGACGCCACGGCCGCGCGCCGGTTTCCGCATGCGTGAGCGTGCGCTGCGTATCGTCGACCAGCACGCCCGGGAAATAGCCCTTCTCCAGCGCCGCCGAATAGACGAACGGCTTGAAGCTCGACCCCGGCTGCCGATACGCCTGCAATGCGTGGTCGAACACGTTGCCGTTGAAATCCGCGCCGCCGACGAGCGCCAGCATGTCGCCGGTGGCCGCATCGAGCGACACGAGCGCACCTTCGAGCCCGTTGCGCGCATCGCGCTTCGCGCGTGGCTGCCGGCGCAGCGTGCGGTCGAGCGCGGCTTCGGCCGCGCGCTGGTCGCGCATCGAAATCGTCGTCGTCACGTCGAGGCCCAGCGTGTAGGCGTCGTCATGGAATCGCTCGACCATCATCCGACGCGCGCGCTCGGCGACGTACGGCGCCGCGATGATGCCGGGCGGCGGCGTGGTCGCGAGCGCGATCGGCGCGTCGATGGCCGCGCGATACGCCGCATCGTCGAGTTCGCCGAGCGCATGCATGCGGCCGAGCACGTAGTTGCGCCGCGTGGTCGCGCGTGCCGGGTTGACGACCGGATTGAACGCGGACGGCGCCTTCGGCAGCCCGGCGAGCACGGCCGCCTCGCCCGCGCTCAGCGCGTCGAGCGGCTTGCCGAAATAGACGTTCGCGGCCGCCGCGAAACCGTACGCGCGCTCGCCGAGATAGATCTGGTTCATGTACAGCTCGAGCAGCTTGTCCTTGCCGTATTCGCGCTCGAGCTTGATCGCCATCAGGATCTCGGCGAGCTTGCGGCTCAGCACCTTGTCGCGTGTCAGGTAGAAGTTGCGCGCGACCTGCATCGTGATCGTGCTGCCGCCCTGCCCCGGCTGCCCCGTCACGAGGTTCGCGAAGGTCGCGCGCGCGAGGCCGCCGACATCGATCGCGCCGTGCTGATAGAACTTCGCGTCCTCGGCCGCGAGCAGCGCGTGCCGCATCAGCGGCGGAATGCGTTCGAGCGGCACGAACTCGCGGCGCTCGACGCCGTACTCGGCCAGCAGCTCGCCGTCACGCGAGAAAATCCGCAGGGGCAGCGCGGGACGATAGGCGGCCAGATGTTCGACGGACGGCAGTTGCGTCCAGATGCGGTCGATGGTCCATGCGCCGATGCCCGCGCACGCGAGCGTCAGGCCGAGCAGCGCGCCTGCGAGGATGCGCCATGCACGACGGCGCGGCGATCCGGGAGGCTGCGCCGATGGCGGCGGAGGGTTGGCGGTGTGGTCGGTCATGCGGGCTCCTTCTTCGATGCGGCGACCGCGGGCGCTCGAGTGGCGCCAGTCGGTCACGGAAGGCGCGCATTGTCGAAGGGATACCGGAATACCGGAACATTCTTTAGCCAAAGTTTGGCTGGCTAAATTTTATTCAGGAAAGGATGCTCGTGGCCCCGCGGCGACGCCAGTCGAACCGCGCTGCGCACGAGCCGGTTCGCTTGTACCATCATCTGCATGTTCGACACGTACCTGCGCCTGTGGGACCTCGTTCCCGACGGCGGCCCGATCCTGACCGCAAGTGGCGGCGTGCTGCCCGTCGTGTGGCACGCGCGGCCCGCGATGCTGAAAGTCGCCACCTGCGACGAAGAGCGCCGCGGCAATGCGCTGATGACCTGGTGGAACGGGGACGGCGCCGCACGCGTGTGGCTGCACGACAGCGACGCGGTGCTGCTCGAGCGCGCGCAGCCGGCGCCGACGCTTGCCGGCTTGTCCGCCGCGGGCCACGACGACGATGCGATCCGGATCGCGTGTGCTGCCGTCGCGCGGCTGCATGCGCATCGCGCACCGGCGCCGCCCGCGGTCGTGCCGCTGCACGACTGGTTCTACGCGCTGCTGTCGCACGACACGGACGACGACGTGCTGCGCCGTTCGGCCGCGACCGCGCATCGGCTGCTGGCCGTGCAATCCACCGACGAAGTCGTGCTGCACGGTGACATCCATCACGGTAACGTGCTGCACTTCGGCGATCGCGGCTGGCTCGCGATCGACCCGAAGGGTTTGCGCGGCGACCGCGCGTTCGACTACGCGAACCTGTTCTGCAATCCCACGCACGACATTGCGGTCGATCCGGCGCGCTTCGCGCGGCGCGTCATGCTCGTCGCTGAAGTGACGCGGATCGACCGGCGCCGGCTGCTGCAATGGATACTCGCATGGGCCGGGTTGTCGGCAGTCTGGATGATGGAAGATGCACTGCCGCCGGATACGCGGCTGGAGGTTGCGAGGCTGGCGGCGGGCGTGCTCGATCGATAGCGATATCGCATCGGCCATGAGAATGGGTTCGGCGGGAATTTCGGGCGAACGCGGCGAAGACTGGCGGCTCCCGGCCAGGAAGGGGCATTGGACCGATGGTGCTAGATTGACGACAATCTTAAGCACCAAACCTCGAGGTTTCGATATGGTCGTGAAATTCATCTTCGAAATCATCGATTTGGACACGGCCTGTCCCGGTGCGCGCTTTTCGATTGAAGTACCGCATTCGTCTGTCATTTCCGCCTTGTTGGGAGACGAGAAATTTGAAGCAGACTGTTGCTATGAGTTAGATGCGTCCGAGACGGCTAGAATCTCAGCGTATTTCGGTTTCTCGGTTGGAGAATCGACCTTGGCGATTCTGAGACCTCGTCATTGGGTTGACGATCTTCCTTACCAGGTCCACACAGATCGGGAGCTTGCGCTGATGCTAGAAGGAACGAAACCGTTTGCTGCCTTCAGCGAAGAATATCCGTTGTCGACAGATGATAGTGCAATTCCAGAGCGACTATTCGACCGTTATGTGGCAGAAGGACGATTCGTAAAGAGAGAGTACGTCGAAACAAGAATTTTGGAGGGCCACCGTGCAAGGCGGGTTTTGTATGCACGATCTTACGAAGCTTGGCGAATTGATGCCTATATACTTCTTTGGCATACCGGACAGGTGACCGGGTGGAACGAATCGCTTGAACGCATGGAGGGTTTCCTCCTCGGTTATGAGGAGTGGCAGACGGACGCATACATTCGCGCGGCACAAGCACGAATGTACACACGCAAATCGGTTAAAGCCAGATGACGATACCTACCTATAAGGCGAATTCTGGTCGACGCCGAGCCAGAGTTATACCGGCTGGATCGAAAAGAGGTCTTTCAGAGCGGCATCTGAACACCGAAATTTAGGAGCGCCAGAAAATTATGATCCACCCGCTCTACAAACTTCTCGAAAAATTAGACGAAAAGAAACTGTACTACTCCCTCTCGCGACATCGAAGCGACACGATACTGGTATCGGTGACGTTCGTCGGGATGCGCGTTGAGGTCGACGTTTTTGATGACGGGAAAATGAATGTTTCCTGCTTTCGCGGCGATGAAAGTGTCGAAGGATTTGAAGATCTAGCCTACGCCCTGATTGCAGAATACGGCAACTGATGCCGTTCGCGATGTTGTTGCCGACATCGAGCAGCAGCGTTATATCCGCAACCCACAACAATGGCGAAACGCGTGAGGTACCTATGGGGCGGAAGTGGACCAAAATCGAACTGGAACTGTGCCGAAGGGTGGATGAAGTCTTGTATTACGTCTGGGCCCCTATCGGGGTTGCGCACAGCCCGGCGGCACGCGATGAGTATCAAGGATATCTGCCGAAGGTGTTTGCCATGTTGCAGGCGCGAGCCGGCGCATCGTCGATGGCCTTACTGGAGTCAGCCAAAGCCTTGGCGGGCATAGCTGGTTTCATGTGTGAACTCTGTTTTTGTGTGGCTAAGTCGGTTGTTCTGGTCTGCCCGCACTGCAAATCGCTCGGCATCCGTACTCCATGCGGCACATGGACTCCTTGGGTTGGTTCTAAGTGTCGCTACTGTCATAAGCAGTATTAGGAGCATCCATACTGCATAATGTTGAAATCTGGTCGCGGGCCAGCATGCGCTCGTAGTCGCAGCACCGCACGGATGCGATGAGACCCGTCACTGCGTTTGAAACACCGCGACATGCCAATAGGCCCGTGGATCGCGGAACCAGGGCGCGAATTCATTCCGGTCAAAGACACGAAGCTGCTTCATTTCCACCGCATAACGCCGGAACAGAGCGAGCAACTCGCGCAAAGCACTCTCATCGATCTTTGTTTCATCGACATAGATGCTCAATACGTCTAGCTCGCCTTCATAGCGCTTCACACAAGGCAGCTTATCGAGCCACTCGAAGAATGCGGATTCATCACACTCCGAGTAGTACCAAACACGCTTTGCAGATAGAACCAGTTCACCTGTCACGACGTCTGCCTCCCGTACAAATGTAGTAGCCGCCTCCGCCGGGATATTGCACAAACCAACCGGTCCTTTGTTCATGTTCTTTTCTGAGCAGACTGGCCACCGGTAGCTTAGCTCATTGCGAATGGCCGCTTCGGTGAAGATCGAAGGTCTCCCCGGGTCGATCGGCGCCGGTCGCACGTTGCAGGGCGGCGGCCGGCCGCCGGCCGCGTTCGGCCATCTACGGGCGCTAATCCATACTTGCATTCGGACGTTCGAATGTCGGTTCCGCCTCGCGTGCTCTGTGTCCTGAGATTCAGGGGGCGGGCTGCTCCACGGCATACTTTCGTCATCAGACTGGCTCGACCAAAACACGTCGCTTGAGGACAAATTGACTCGCCCCCAAATTATCAGAACGCACGTTAGTTCTTTCCCCTATATACGCAAAGAAAGAAGCATCGATCGAAGCCGATCTGCTACGCTAATCAATACGCCAAGAAAAAAGGTCGACAGAGTTCGATCTACTCTAGGCGTCGGGGGAATTTGAGTATGTCAATCGAAAGCATCTACAGTTTTCTGACCTATCCAAAGAATCATAAGCGGGCTGCCGATGCCATCGATGGCATCCACATCAAACCAGACAAGGGCAAGCTTTCCAAGATGCTTTCGGAAGTATTTGATAGTGCCACGTCCAGGCGCGACGTTCCGATCACTTTCGTTTCCGACAATCAAATCAATCCGATCCGGGAGCAGTTGCTTGCCTTCTTTACGAAGCCGAGGCTAGCGAGTGCGCTCCCGTTGGCACAGTCATTGCAGGCCGCAACGCCCGGCACCGCAGGTATGGGGTTATTCTTCGTCTGTCTGGGTGCTGACGAGGGCAAGGCAGGTAAGCGCATCGTGCTTTCTCGCTTCGCTGCGGACGAAGGAGTTGTAGCTAGTAAGAACGGCAGCGCGCTAAGTGTGGAGTTTGTTGAGCAAGTTTTCTTAAAGAACGCACACACGTACAAAGCTGCGACATATCGGCACGAGGCGGGCAAAAGCGACGCATGGAAAGGCATCGCCACAGATCGGCAATTAAATCACGGGTCGAAAGCAATCGCCGATTATTGGATTGTGGACTTCCTGTGCTCAGAACTCACAACCACCGCGGCGGAGGGGACTCGCCGGCTCGCCATTGCCATGAAGGATGCAAGCAGGTCTACCAGCGACCCTCAAGTGCGTGGAGAGATCGTCGCAGCCGCGCGACTCGCGGGCAATTTGACATCGAACGCCATGACTATTGAACAGTTTTGCGATCAGTTCGCGATGTCCCAAAGGGCCAAAGACGCAGTAAAAGCCGCTGTCAAGCCAGCGCGTCTCATCACTGAATCGTTTCGGTTCGATGCGGACGAGTTCATTAGGCATGTCCCATACAAACAGATAGAACTTGATAACGGTGCAACTTTATCCGCGCCGACAGATAGATTTGAGGACGTCTTCCATTCGGAGAAAATAGGTGATGCCCACGCCTATTCCACTCAAGGGATGATTGTGGACGAAAAGCTGAGGTCAAGTCGATGAGCAACGAAGAACTTTTCGCTGAGTATTCGCGCCGGTATGCGAATATTCTTTCCCCCTTGGCTACGGGCCTGATGTCCTTCCTAAATCAGCGTCTCGACGGCATAAAACACATTGATCGAGTCAGCACACGCGCCAAAGATCCTGCGCGGTTCCTCGCAAAGGCAGTCAAAGAAAATGGCGGGAAGCGCAAATATTCCGATCCTTTTAGTGAAATACAGGATCAAGTCGCCGCTCGTATCACTGTCTTCTATCTGTCTGACGTCGAAGTGGTCGAGATAGCAATCATGAAATACTTCAATCGCATCGAAGCAAACTCAGTCATACCAGATTCGCCAAAGCAATTTGGCTACGAAGGTAGGCACCTTGTGTTGGCGATTCCTGAAGAACTATTCGAGGACGAAGAGCAGCACGGCGCCCCGGATTTCTTTGAGTTGCAAATTAAGACCCTTTTTCAACATGCCTGGGGAGAAGCCGAGCACGACCTATCCTATAAACCGACGTCGCCGCTAACAGAACTTCAAGCGCGGGAGATTGCGTTCACTGCAGCGCAGGCTTGGGGGGCAGATCAAATGTTTGCCAAGCTCGCTAAAGAACTAACCGCTAGATAACTCTTTTATCTTTCGGTGACGACCGGGATCCAACTAGACGGTGACGACTGCAGTAATCTGCAACCCGCCATTCGGCGGACACACCTCTCCAGAAATCAACGAACACCCGAAATGAAAAAAACCCGCCGACTTCCACCGGCGGGCTTTCCTATCCGACTTTGCGCGACTTTCAGCGCGCCGGATTCAGCGTCAGGTTCATGTGACGGTTCACATCCTTGTACAGCAGATATCGGAAGCGCCCAGGCCCCCCCGAATAGCATGCCTGCGGGCAGAACGCGCGCAGCCACATGAAGTCGCCCGCTTCCACCTCCACCCAGTCCTGGTTCAGGCGATAAACGGCCTTCCCTTCGAGCACGTACAGCCCGTGCTCCATCACGTGCGTCTCGGCGAACGGAATCACGCCGCCCGGCTCGAACGTCACGATGTTCACATGCATGTCGTGACGCATGTCGCTCATGTCGACGAAGCGCGTCGTCACCCATGCGCCGTTGGTGCCCGGCATCGGGATCGGCTCGACGTCCTGCTCGTTGGTCACGAACGCGTCGGGCAGCGCGATGCCGTCGACGGCCTGGTAGTGCTTGCGCACCCAGTGGAAACGCACGGCGGCATCGCTGACGTTGTGCAGCGTCCAGTCCGCGCCCGGCGGAATGAACGCGTAGCCGCCCGGCTTCAGCGTGTGCTTGGTGCCCTGCAACGTCAGCTCCGCCTCGCCTTCGACGACGAACAGCACGGCTTCGGCGTTCTTGTCCTGCTCGGGCTTGTCGCTGCCGCCGCCCGGGTTCACTTCGACGATGTACTGCGAAAAGGTTTCGGCGAAACCCGACAGCGGACGCGCGATCACCCACAGGCGCGTGTTGGTCCAGAACGGCAGCCAGCTCGTGACGATGTCGCGCATCACTCCCTTCGGAATGACAGCGTACGCCTCGGTGAACATCGCGCGATCGGTCAGCAGATCGGTCTGCGGCGGGTGGCCGCCATGCGGCGCGTAATACGTTGTCTTAGACATAAAGCATCCAGGCAATGGGTTGGTCCGGCCCCGGGTCGCAACGGCCAAGCGCGGCACGCGCGTGGGGCACGCATGCGGCGGCGGGACATCGTTGCCGGGGTGGCTTGAAAGCGCGGGCGCCTTCGTTCGGTCGGCCAGGCTTCGCGACGGGTCCGCCCGGTTCAGCGGGCGGGGCGACCCATGCTTGTGGGTCCGGCGGCCGGGCCTCGGACACTCGCGGTCATGCGGCGGGGCACGGGGGACGGCACGGTTCGATTCCGTACGCGGGCAGCGTTGACGATAGCGAAGTCGATTTCGATCGACCAATTAAATGTTGCGATGACATCCATTCGATTTCGCACTACCCGGTAGCGCCCGCGAGGGCCGGTGCACGCGTGTCGCGCGCGTTCGGTGCGTCAGGGAAATCCTGATCACGGACGAGCCGAGCCCGAGCGATTGCATGTCAATGCAACTGGCGATGTCGTCTATCAGCGGGAAAGGTACAGCGGGAGGGAATGTGCCAACCCGTCGAGCGGGGCCGGGCATGAACTGCGGAAGGGAATGAAGCCGCCGGTCTTGCCGGCGACGGCGGCCCGGCTGAGGCCGCCGGGCCGGCTGTCGGATCAAGTGCCGACGCGTCGGGCGTGCCGGTGCGCAAGTCGCGCACCGTGCCGCGCCCGCGGCGATCAGTCCCAGTCGCGGTGGTGGCGATGCTTGCGGTGCCGATAGCCGCGATCGCCGTGATCGCGCTCGTACGAGCTGCGCGACATGTTGCCGCCCAGCGCCGCGCCTGCGCCACCGCCGACGGCCGCGCCCAGCAGGCCGCCCGTGCGGCCGCCCATTGCGTTACCGGCTGCGGTACCCGCGCCGCCGCCGAGGGCGCCGCCGATGATTGCGCCGGTGCGCTCGCGACGGTTCGACGTCACTGCGCCGCCTGCGCCGCCGCCGATCGCGCCGCCGATGACGGAGCCGGTGCTGCCACCGACCGCGCCGCCGACCGCTGCGCCGGCAACCCCGCCGAGCGCGCCGCCAAGGGCATTGTTCAGGTCACCGGCCATTGCCGGCAATGCGGTCGCGCCGGTCAGCACGGCGACGACGAGAGTGGGGGCAATTTTCTTCCACATTCCCGTATTCTTCCTTGTTCGCAATCTGGTTATTGAAGGTCCGCTCGATACGACGATCTGAATCGATCGAGGTGGAGACCAGCATTGTGCCGAATCCCGGACCAATTCATTTCAATGAGCTTGCGGCGAAGAATAGCACCGGTCGAGCCCCGTTGCAGTCGACATTCTCGTAACAAGTTGTTTACCGAAACGGGACTCGGAAAGGCTTGCCGAAATCACCGCCAAGGCCCGCCGGTAAAGGCTCCGGCAACGGGCGACCGGTCGCGGGGACGGTACGGGGAGCGTCGACGGCGCGCGTTCGGACACAGGTGGCAACACATCGGCGAGCGCCGCGGGGCGCCAGTCGGTTTTCCGATGGTGAACGAGGGTCAATACACGCCCGGAAGCAGCCGCCAGGTATGCGCGCAGTACGCATCGTATTCGGCGCCGAATTGCGCGCGCAGCAGCGCTTCCTCGGAACGGATGCGCGCGACGAGCGGCACCATGGTCAGCGCGACGAGCAGCAGCCCGACGCCCGATCGGAACGCGAATGCCCAGCCGAGCGCATTCACGATCAGGCCGAGATAGCTCGGATTTCGGATCCTGCGATAGATGCCGTCCGTGACCAGCGTGTGGCCCGGCTGGATCGCCACCAGCCCGCTGAAGCGCTTGCCGAGCACGAACACGGGCCAGATGCGCAGCACGCCGCCGGCGACATACAGCACGACGCCGATCCAGCGCACCGTGTCGCCGCCGAAGGTCCATACGTCGAGCCGGTCGGTCAGCGCGGGCAGATAGGCGAGCAGGAACCCGCTGGCCGCGAAGGCCGGAAGCACCCAGCGGTTGTCGCGGTCCTCGCGTTCGCCGGCGTTCAGGTTGCCTTCGGTCAACAACGCGGCGGCGGCCAGCGCGAGCGTCGCGACGGCGATGACGGTCAGTTGCAGATGAGAAAAGAAGGCGGCGAACCCGCCGATGCCGAGCACGGCGAGCCCGAGGTAGACGAGCGCGGACACGCTCGACACGATTGCGACCTTGCGCGTAACGGCCATGGCTGCCTCGCCGGGGTGGGTTTTCCTGTGAAGTATAGGAACCCGGGCGGCCGATGCGCACGCGCGCCGTCATGCGGCGCGCGAAGTGTTGTTGCGAGAAGCGGCGGCGCGGCGTCGACCGACGCGGCCGATCGACGTGATCGACGCGCGGGGCAGCCCGCGCCCGTCGGCTGGTCAGCGAATGCGGAAGTGGCCGCCGATCCCGACGCTGACGGGCGGTGCGTAATACGCGGGCGCATAGCCGTAGTAGACCGGCGCGGGTGCGTAGCCGTAAGGCGGCGCGACGTAGCAGCCGGACAGGCCGGCGATCAGCGCAAACGTGATGAGAACTTTGTACATGGCTCGATTCCCGGCGAAGAGGACACATTGCATCTCGCGACGGCCGGCACGACGGGGCGGTCCAGCCTTCCTGTCGCTCGATGCGGTAATGCGCGGGAGTCTAGCGCCGGGGCCGGGGGAACGAGTTTCGCGACCGGTTACACGTGTTACGTCGCGTGACCGCTGAAACAGGTGCGTGCGGCGCGATAGCCCACGGGCACTGGCGCCGCCCCGCATGACGAGCCCGACACGCGTTACACGAAACGTTCGCGGATGCGCTGCGCGACCGATTCGAGCGCGGCCGCGTCGGCGATGTCGCGCGCGTGCAGCCGCAGCTCGACGCCTTCCCAGCGCGGGATCACGTGGAAATGCACATGCGGGACCGTCTGGCCCGCCGCCGCGCCGTTGAACTGGCCGATGAACACGCCGTCCGGCCCGAGCGCCGCGCGCACGGCCGCCGCGACGCGCTGCGTCATCCGGATGCCGGCCGCGGCCGCATCGCCGGACAGCTCGAAGATCTGCGCGGCCGGCTCCTTCGGGATCACGAGCACGTGACCGTCGGCCTGCGGCATGAGATCCATGATCGCGAGGGTTGCGTCGTCTTCGGCGACCTTCACGCACGGCAGTTCGCCGCGCAGGATTCTGGCGAACGGGTTGTTGTTGTCGTAGGACATGGCGTTTTCCGATTGTTCGATGGGCGGTTTGACTGGGAACGATGCCGGACGATTATCGGCCGACGGCCGGTCGGATTTCAACTTGCCGGTACGAACCCGCGCGATCGACACACGCGATTCGCACACGCCGGCCAGCATATCGCCCGAGCGACGCCGCCCCCGGCGTCGTCACTCCCCCGCGATTGCCACCGCTTGCCCGAACCTGCGACACTGCCGGATCGTTGCCGGCCGGCACGCCACCGAGGACGCTCGCGCATGACGATCCCCTTCAAATCGCTGGTCCTGCGCGGCGTCGCGGTCGCGCTCGTCGCCGCGCTCGGCTACACCGGCTACATGCTGTCGCGGCTCGCCCCGATCGCGACGGGCTATGCCGCGAAGGCGCTGTGTTCCGGCGTGTTCGTGTCAGGCCGTCCGGCCGCGTCGGTGATCGACGTCGACATCATGGCCGGCGTGCACCCGCTGCTGAAACTGGTGCACCCGTCGCTCGATCCCGAGCATCATCGCGCAGTCGCGACGTTCGCCGGTTTCGCGCGACGCGAGGCGGAGTTCCGGCCCGGGCTCGGCTGCACGCTCGCGCTCGGGACGTCGCCCGGCGTGCTGCCGGCCGCGCTGCCGCCCGTCGCCGATCCACCATCCGCGAACGATGCGGCGCCGCCCGCACCGCCCGCCGGCATCGACGCACGCAAGCTGCACATCGCGCTCGACCGCGCGTTCGACGAACCCGATCCGGCGCGGCCGCGGCGCACCCGTGCGGTCGTCGTGATGTGGCGCGGCCACGTGATCGCCGAACGCTATGCACCCGGCTTCACGGCCGACACGCCGCTGCCCGGCTGGTCGATGACGAAGACCGTGACGGCCGCGCTGGCCGGCGTGCTGGTCGCGCAGCACAAGCTGTCGCCGGATGCGTCGGCGCTGCTGCCCGAATGGCGCGGCAGCGGCGATGCGCGCGCGGCGATCACGCTCGACGAGCTGCTGCGGATGACGAGCGGCCTGGAATTCAACGAAGACTACGACGACCCGCTGTCCGACGTCGCCGTGATGCTGTTCACGCAGCCCGACACCGCGCGCTTCGCGTCGGCCAAGCCGCTCGCCGCGCAGCCCGGCACGCAGTGGTACTACTCGAGCGGCACGAGCGCGATCGTCGCGCGCGTGATGCGCGAAGCGCTGGGCGGCACCGAGGCCGACTACCTCGCCTTTCCGCGCCGTGCGCTGTTTGAGCCGCTCGGGATGCACAGCGCCGTGTTCGAGCCCGATGCGGCCGGCACGCTCGGCAGCCCGTCTTATTTGTATGCGAGTGCGCACGACTGGGCGCGCTTCGGGCAGTTTCTGCTGCAGGACGGCGTGTGGAACGGGCAGCGGCTGCTGCCGGAAGGCTGGGTGCGCTACCTGACGCGCGCGACGCCGCAATCGACGCACCAGGAATTCGGCGCGCATCTTTGGGTGAAGGTGCCGGAGCCGTTCAACGATCGCGAGCCGCATGCGAGCGCGATGCCCGCCGACGCGTTTCATGCGGTCGGTCATGAAGGCCAGTTCGTGAGCGTGGTGCCGAGCCGCGAGCTGGTGGTCGTGCGGCTCGGGTTGTCGCGGCCGGAATCGGCGTGGAACCACGAGGCGTTTCTCGCGCGCGTGCTCGACGCCGTACCGGCATCCGGCACGTGACGTGACGTGACGTGACGTGACGTGCCGTGCCGCGGCGGCGGCAGTCGCACCACCCCGCCCGCCCCGCGCGCGACTTGCGATGCGTTACGGGTTCGCGCTGCCCGCGTACTGCTTGAAGCCTTCGCGCGTCGCCAGACGCTCGATGTAGCGCGTCGCCGCCGGGAAGTCCGGGTGCTCGAACGGCGTGCCGAACCAGCGGTTCACCGACAGGCCGATCGGAATGTCCGCGAGCGTGAAGTGATCGCCGGCCACGAAGGCGCCGGTCGCTTCGAGCTGCGCGTTCAGCACCTGCATATGCTTCGTCCAGCCCGCGATCGACTGCGCGATCGCCGCCGGGTCCTGGTGATCGGGCGACTTGCGCACGAGGCCGAGGAACGCGCCGACCCACGAACGGTTCAGGTCCGAGCCCTGCCAGTCGATCCACTGATCGACCCGCGCGCGCGCCTGCGGCTCGGCCGGATAGAGCGCGTCGCCGCCGTAGCGGTTCGCGAGATAGCGGATGATCGTGTTCGACTCCCACAGCACGAAGCCGTCGTCCTTGATGACGGGGACGAGGCCGTTCGGATTCAGCGCGAGATAGGCCGGGTCGTTGGTCGTGCGAAAGCCCGCGCCCCAGTCTTCCTGCTCGAACGGCAGGTTGAGTTCGGTGCACAGCCACAGCACCTTGCGCACGTTGATGGACGGAATCTTGCCGAGGATGTGCAGCATGCAGGCTCCTTGTGAGGTCGAATGCAAAGCGTTCGGGATGCCCGAAACGGCCCGAACGCGCTCCCGTCGAATTTATACACGAGCGCGCGTAAATCGACAGGGCCGCACGCGAAATCGGCGTTCGCGGCCCGCCGCCCCGCTTACATCGGCTTGAGCACCATCAGGAAATAGACCGTCAGCATCGCGAAGAACGCCGGGTAGCCGAGCAGCTCCCAGCGCTTCGCATAGCGCCAGTAGCGCGCCGGCAGCGTGGCTTCGCCGTTCGCATGCGCGAGGTTCGCCAACGCGGCCAGCTCGATCTGCAGCCACACGACCGGCAGCCAGCACGCGCCCGCGATCGCATACAGCACGATCGACGCGACGAGCCACGGCGTATGCCACGGCCAGCCGGCCGTATGCGCGAGCCACAGCCCGGACGCCGGCTGGAAGATCACGGCCGGTGTCGTGAACCACCAGTCCGCGCGCACCACGAGCCGCGACACGGCGGCGATCGCGGGCACCGACCGCGTGCGGTTCGCGAAGAACAGGTAAAACGCGGTGCCGAAGCCCGTGCCGACCATCAGCACGGAGGACAGGATGTGAAGCGCCTTGATGACGAGATAGGTATTCATGGCTGTTCTTCTTCTGAAAACAGGATCAACAGGATCGCGAGAATCGGCACGTTCTTGATCACCGGGCCGAACGGTTCGGCCAGCAGGCCGGGCATCGTGACCGCGATGACGGCCGAATACGCGACGATCAGCGCGGCTTGCGCCATCCACAGGCGGCGGGTGGGTGCAGCGACGGTCGCCACCCCGAACGCGAAGTCCAGCGCGCAGGCGGCGTAGAGGGCGATCAGCGCGGGCAGCCCGGTGAGGTGCGCGCGGGCGAGCATCGCAAGGCTGTCGCTCTGCGGGTGGACGAACGCGCTCACGATGGCCGTCCAGATCCAGACGATCGCAAGCGCGCCGAGCAGCAGCGGCCGCCGCCACATCGCGAGCGCATCGCGGCGCAGCGCGAGCGCGTCCGCGCCGATGAAGCTGCGCAGGCCGCGCGGCGGCCGGCCGAGCACGGCTGCCAATGCCGCGGGATCGCCGGTGTTGCCGCCGCGCAGCATCGTCCACGTATCGCGGGTCAGCATCGCGCCCGGCAGCGTGCCGACCAGCGCGGCCGCCGCACCGACCAGCGGGCCCGGCAGCGCAATGCGGGCTGCCGGCGGGAAGCCCAACGCGGCGCGATAGCCGCTCAGCATCTCGCGGTACTCGACTTCATCAGCGCCGACCGCGTCGATGACCGAATGGCCGGCCGCCGGCGAAACGACGAGCCGCGCGACGAGTTCGGCGAGATCGTCGACGTGCACGGGGCGCAGCCGTTGATGGCCGCCCGCCGGCAATGCGTGCACGGGCAGGCTCGCGAGCATCCGGAAGAACCGTGCCGACGTGCCGGCCGCGCCGTAGACGAGCGCGGGCCGCACGATCCGGTAATCGAGCGGCAGCGTCTGCAGGAAGGTGTCCGCTGCGTACTTGCTGGCGAAATACGGCGTGTCGCCGCGCTCCACGCCCAACGCCGAGACCTGGATCACGCGCCGCACGCGGGCGCGGCTGCATGCCGTGAAGAGCGCGCAGGGCGCCGCGCGATGCACGGTGTCGAGCGTCGCGCCGCGCCGGTCGGTGAGGATCCCGACCGCATTGATCACGACGTCCACGCCCGCCAGCCGGGCCAGCCACGCGTCGGGGTCGACGTCCGTCGCGAAGTCGATCGCGACATCGCGCGGGCCGACCGCATGCCGCACGCCGCGCAGCACGCGATGGCCGCCGGCTTCCAGCCGCGCGCACAACGCCCGCCCGATGAACCCGTTCGCGCCGCAGACGAGGATGTTCATGTCGCACTCCGTGGTGCGGCATGCCGGCGGATCGACAGCAGGGCCTCGTTCATTTTCATCCTCTACTTACTGTTATTTCTGTAACGACAGAAATAAAGACTTCAAAAAAAGCGGGCTGCGCGCCCGCACTTACGATTTCCGCTTACTTCGACGACTTGCGCCTGACCGTCTGGCTGATCTTCGCGCCGATCCCGAGCGCCTTCATCAGCGTGTCGGGCTTGAGCCGCAGCATCTCGTCCGACCAGGTCGTGAGCGTCTCGACGAACTGCAGCGTGTCGCGGATGCGCTGTTCGGTCTCGCGGCTTTCATCGGCGATCTCGGGACTCGTCAGGCAATCGCGCAGCACCGTGAGCGTCGGTTCGATCTCGCGCTGCCGCCGCCCTTCGACGATCAGCTTGAACAGTTCCCAGATGTCGGTCGACGTCTCGAAATGGTCGCGGCGATCGCCCAGCACGTGCACGACCTTCGCGAGCCGCCACGCCTGCAGTTCCTTCAGGCTCGTGCTGACGTTGGAGCGCGCGACGTTGAGCGTCTCGGCGATCTCGTCGGCGGCGACCGGCCGCCCGGCCAGGTACAGCAGCGCGTGAATCTGCGAAACGGTGCGGTTGACGCCCCATCGCGAGCCCATTTCGCCCCAGTGGAGAATGAATCGTTCGGCAATCGGTGTGAGTTCCATGTCGGGAAATTTAGTTTTTTCAGTTATTTCTGTCAAGAGAGAAATAACTGTCGGCGACGCGAGCCGCCATGCTGGTGCGTCGACCGCTAGGCGATTGCGACTGCGGTCACCGCCCGCCTTTCCCGCCGCGCCCGCCCGCTTCCATTACAATGCGCGGGATTTTTCCGATTTCAGGCCGTCCGCGCCTTTCTGACTAGAGGTTCCCATGATCATCAAACCGCGCGTGCGTGGCTTCATCTGCGTGACGACTCATCCGGTCGGCTGCGAAGCCAACGTCAAGGAACAGATCGACTACGTGACTTCGCATGGCCCGATCGCCAACGGCCCGAAGAAGGTGCTCGTGATCGGCGCGTCGACCGGCTACGGCCTCGCCGCCCGGATCTCGGCCGCATTCGGCTCGGGCGCGGACACGCTGGGCGTGTTCTTCGAGCGCGCCGGCAGCGAAGCGAAGCCGGGCACCGCCGGCTGGTACAACAGCGCCGCGTTCGAGAAATTCGCCGCCGAAAAGGGGCTGTATGCGCGCAGCATCAACGGCGACGCATTCTCCGACAAGGTGAAGCAGGTCACGATCGACACCATCAAGCAGGATCTCGGCAAGGTCGACCTGGTCGTCTACAGCCTCGCGGCGCCGCGCCGCACGCATCCGAAGACGGGCGAAACGATCAGCTCGACGCTGAAGCCGGTCGGCAAGGCGGTCACGTTCCGCGGCCTCGACACCGACAAGGAAGTGATCCGCGAAGTCTCGCTCGAGCCGGCGACGCAGGAAGAGATCGACGGCACCGTCGCCGTGATGGGCGGCGAGGACTGGCAGATGTGGATCGACGCGCTCGATGAGGCCGGCGTGCTGGCCGACGGCGCGAAGACCACCGCGTTCACGTATCTCGGCGAACAGATCACGCACGACATCTACTGGAACGGCTCGATCGGCGAAGCGAAGAAGGATCTCGACAAGAAGGTGCTGTCGATCCGCGACAAGCTGGCCGCGCACGGCGGCGATGCACGCGTGTCGGTGCTGAAGGCCGTCGTCACCCAGGCGAGCTCGGCGATTCCGATGATGCCGCTCTACCTGTCGCTGCTGTTCAAGGTGATGAAGGAACAGGGCACGCACGAAGGCTGCATCGAGCAGGTGTACGGGCTCCTGAAGGACAGCCTGTACGGCGCGACGCCGCACGTCGACGAAGAAGGCCGTCTGCGCGCGGACTACAAGGAACTCGATCCGCAAGTGCAGGGCAAGGTCGTCGCGATGTGGGACAAGGTCACGAACGAGAACCTGTACGAGATGACCGACTTCGCCGGCTACAAGACCGAATTCCTGCGTCTGTTCGGCTTCGAGATCGCCGGCGTCGACTACGACGCGGACGTGAACCCGGACGTGAAGATCCCCGGCATCATCGACACCACGGTCTGACGACCGCGCCCGCCGCGCGCATGGGCGCACGGCGGGCTGTCTTTTACAGGCGACGTCAGACCGGCGCCGCCTCGTCCAGATAAACGCCGGCCGACAGCGTGGCCTTCACCTGCCGCGTGAAGTCGTCGGTGGCCACCTCCTCCGCTCCGGATTCGATCGCGTCGTATGCCTGGCGCACGACGTCGGCCGGCGTCGCCTTCGGCACGTCGAGGCCGCGCGTCAGGTCCGTATCGATGAAGCCGGCGTGCAGCCCCACCACCTGCGTGCGCTGTTCGCGCAGCGAATGCCGCAGCCCGTTGGTCAGCGCCCACGCGGCCGACTTCGACACGCCGTAGCCCGACAGGATCGGCCGGTTCACCCAGCTCGCGACGGACAGCACGTTCAGGATCGCGCCGCCGCCGTGGCCGGCGAGCGTGGCCGCGAATGCGCGCGACATCGCCAGCATCCCGAACACGTTGGTTTCGAGATGATCGCGCAGCGCGTCGACGGCGCCGTCGTCGGTCAGGCTGCCGAGCCGCGCGATGCCCGCGTTGTTGATCAGCAGCGTGACGTCGCGCGCGGCGTCGGCTGCCGCGGCGACCGCCGCCGGATCGGTCACGTCGAGCTGCACGGGCACCACGCCCGGCAGCGTCACGCTGGCCGGATCGCGCGCACCCGCATAGACCTTCCGCGCCCCGCGTTCGAGCGCCTGCTTCGCGAATTCGAGCCCAAGCCCGCGGTTCGCGCCCGTGACGAAAACGACTGCACCTTCGATCTTCATGATCCTTCCTTTCATCGTGTGAATGAAACCATGCCGCCATCGCGTACCGAGCCGTTGCACGGCCGGTACCGGATCGCAGGCTCGTCCCGCTGCCCGCGCTCCGCTGCACCCAGACCCGGACCGACCTCCATCCGTGCCGCGCGAGTCGCTTCGTTTCGTGAGCGAAGTCGGCTACACTGGATGTCAATGTCGATCACCATTGTCTTTGCGATGCATTGTGTCAGCGCGAATTGACCGCGTCAATGGTGATCACCATTGTGTTTTTCAATCGACGTAATGGCCGGAATGAGGGAGGGATCGATGGGCGTCTCGAGACAACAGGCCGCCGACAACCGCAACGCGATCGTCGCGGCCGCCGAGCGGCTGTTCCGGGTGCGCGGTGTCGACGCGGTCGGCTTGACGGAACTGATGAAGGAAGCCGGTTTCACGCAGGGCGGCTTCTACAACCACTTCAAATCGAAGGATGCGCTGGTCGCCGCGGTGATGGAAAAGGCCATGCAGGACGGCGCGGATTCGCCGCGCGCCGGCAGCGTCGCGCAACAGGTGACGTCGTACCTGTCGACCGCGCATCGCGACAACGTCGAAGCCGGCTGCCCGCTGTCCGGCTTCGCGGGCGACGCGCCACGCCTGACCGACGCGGCACGCGCCTGCTACGCGCACGGCGTCGCCGGCTATCTCGACCGGCTGGAGCGGATGGTGGCAGCCGAAGGCGCGGCTGCGGCGGACACGCGCCGCGACGCGATCGCGGTGTTCAGCCAGATGGTCGGCGCGCTCGTGCTGTCGCGCGCGGTCGCCGGCACCGATCCGGCGCTGGCCGATGAAATCCTCGACGCGGGGCGGCGGGCGCTCGCCGGCCAGCCCGACGATCCGGCCGTGCCGGCCGCGTAGCAGCACGACGGGCGCAAGCCGCGCGCGATCGCTATTCCACGGCCCTTGCGGCGTCCCACAGCGGCTGCCGGCCGAGCGCCGCATGCCACGCAGCGAAGCGCGTGCGCCACGACTCGAACGGCTCCGTCAGCGGATGACGCGGATCGTCGCTGAGCGCATACGCCATCCCTTCAATCAGCCAGCGCGGCTTGGTCGCGACCGCGAGGTTGCCGAGCACTTCGGCCTGGCGGTGGTGGATCAGTTCGTGCGCGAGAAAGTAGGTCTGCCAGCCGCGCGGCGCAATGACCACGCCGAAATCTCCAAGAGTGAGCGCCGCGCGTTCGCCGAGGCCGAACTTGTCCGCACATTCGCGCGTCGAGCAGAACACGACGCGCGGTGCGTCGCGAAACGGGCCCACGGCCGCCGCCGCGCGCGCGTAGCCGTCGCGATAGAGCTGCTTCGCTGCGTCGAATTGCGCGGCATCGTCCGTGCAGATGTCCGCGCTCGGGCATGACACGCCGGGAAGCAGCGCGGGCGCGACGACGCGCAGCGGCTTGACGAGCGCGTAGGCGGCGATCGGCAGCGCGACGAGCAGGCCCGTGAGGGTGAAGGCGACGTATGAGCGTTTCATCGAGGCGACGATTCCTTGGGTGTGCTGCTGGGTGTTTCCGGCACGAATATATCGGAGCCGCGATGCCGCCGGGCGGCTTTTCCGTTCCGCACGGCGTCCAGCCCATGGTCGCGCGTCGATCGCGACCCTCGCCGCGATCGCCTCCCGCGCCGTTACACGAGCTGCTTGTGAAAATACGTCGTTGCACACAACGCGCCGTGGGGCATCAGCGCATAGTTCGGCACGACGCCGACGCGCAGCCAGCCGGCCCGCTCGTACAAGCGCTCGGCATCGCCGCCCGTCACGGTGTCGAGCACGAGCACGGTCTTGCCGGCGTCGCGCGCGGCTTCGTCGGCGGCCGCCATCAACCGCGCGGCGATACCCTGCCGGCGTGCATGCGGAGACACCAGCATCTTCGCGACGTCCGCGCGATGCGGCTGGTTCTCCGGCTGCGCGGTCACCAGCTGCACGGTGCCGATGATCCGGCCGGCGGCGTCCTCGGCGACGAGCAGGATGCGCTCGCCGTTCGCGACGCCGTCGGCGACGCGCGTCCAGAACGCGACGGCCGTCGCACGCTCGATAGGCAACATGAAGCTGACGGACGCGCCGCCTTCGACGCAATCGATCAGCACGTCGGCGAGCGCGTCGACGCAGGCACGCGCTTCGCTCGCATCGACGCGGCGGACGGTAACGGATTCGGTCATACCCTCTCCGGCAATCGGGCGCGCGGCACGCATTCGGCGGCTTGCGCCCGGATCCAAAGGAACGCCGGCATACGCCCGATGCGTGTGCAAAGGCGGCCGGTGCCCGGCAACACGGCGCGGGTGGGCGCGTGTTACCGCCCCATCATGCTAAGCGATGCAAATTCCCGTTGCATCGCCTATGCTTAGCCGCCACCAGGAGGAGCAAGCGCATGTCAACCAGCCCCGTCGACCCCGCCGAAACCCATGACCTCGTCATCACCCGCACGCTGCGCGCGCCGCGCCAGGCGCTCTGGCGCGCGTGGACCGACCCCGAACTGCTGAAGGAATGGTGGTGCCCGAAGCCGTGGACCACCGAAGTGCGCGCGTTCGACCTGCACCCGGGCGGCGCCTTCCACACGTTCATGCGCGGCCCCGACGGCGGCACGAGCGACAACCCCGGCTGCTTCCTCGAAATCGTGCCTCAAGCGCGGATCGCGTTCACGTCGATGCTCGCCGGCGGCTGGAGGCCGCAGGTGCCGTGGCTGGGCTTCACGGCCATCATCACGATGGCCGACGACGACGCCGGCTGCCGCTACGACGCGCGCGTGATGCATCCCGACGCGGCGACGCGCGAGCGCCACGAGGCACTCGGGTTCTTCGAAGGCTGGAACATCTGCATCACGCAGCTCGACGAATTCGCGGCCGCGCTGCGCTGAATGCGGGTGAGCGTACGGTCCGATTGCATGCCGTCGCGCGCGCGCCTAGGATTCCTGAAGGAAGCATGACGACACGCCGGCATCCGGCGTGCACCGTCGCGCGCATTCCGCGGGAGGCGACATGCTGCACATGCACACGCATTCGACCCGGGTCAGCCGGCACCTGAACGCACCGCGTGGGCGCGTCTACCGCGCGCTGCTCGACCCGCACGCGGTCGAACAATGGAAGGTGCCCGACGGCATGACATGCCGCGTCCACGCCTATGACGCACGCGAAGGCGGCGCGCTGCGCGTGTCGCTGAGCTACGACGAACCGTCGGACAGCCCCGGCAAGACCACCGCGCACACCGACACCTATCACGGCCGCTTCGTGACGCTCGTGCCCGACGAGCGGATCGTCGAAATCGATGTGTTCGAAACCGACGATCCGATGCTGCGCGGCGCCATGACGATCACGATCACGCTGTCCGACGAGGCAGGCGGCACGCGCGTCGAGGCGGTGCACGACGGTGTGCCGCCCGGTGTGCCGGTCACCGACAACGAAGCCGGCTGGCGCATGGCGCTCGCCCGGCTCGCGGCGCTGGTCGAGACGGGCTGAGCGCAACGCGGCGCGCGCGATACGCGTCAGCCGAGCCGATAGACGTGCGAAACGGTCCCGCGGAACAGCGCGTCGCACTCGGTCGGGCTCGCGTGCGCGGTCAGGCGCTCGAACGCGAACGACGGATCGGCATCCCATGTGCCCAGGTATCGAACGCCGCGAAAGCGTCCGTGCGCGACAGTCTCGCGCGGTTCGCGGCGGCGGCGCACGACACCGCGCAGCCGTAGCCGAAGCCGTAGCGGGCCACCCGCGTGCGGCGCCGCGACTGCGCAAACGGCGGCCGCATGCGACACTGGCCGCCCACGCATGCCCCGCGTCGCCCGTCGGCGCGATGCACGCAACCGCCGTCCGGACACGTACAAGGGCCCCCGCCATGAACGCCGCGCGCACCGCCACCTGGTATTTCGATTTCGTTTCGCCGTTCGCGTATCTGCAGCAGGAACGGTTCGACCAACTGCCGCCTGCCGCCGCATACGAGCCGAAGCCGATCGTGCTCGGCGCGCTGCTCGCGCACTGGGGCCAGAAAGCGCCGGCCGAGATCGCGGCGAAGCGCATCTTCACCTATCGCCACGCGCAATACCGCGCGGACAAGCTCGGCATCCCGTTCCGGATGCCGCCCGCGCATCCGTTCAACCCGATCCGGCCGCTGCGGCTCGCGATCGCGATGGGCAACTCGCCCGATGCGATTCAGCGGATCTTCCGGCACATCTGGCGCGACGGCCAAGACGTGTCGACGCCGGAGGGCTTCGCCGCGCTGTGCGACGCGGTCGGCTTTCCCGAAGGCGGGACGGCCGTCGACGCGCAACCGGTGAAGGACGCGCTGCGCGCGAACACCGACCAAGCGATCGCACATGGCGTGTTCGGCGTGCCGACCTTCGAACTCGGCGGCGACCTGTTCTGGGGCGAGGATGCGACCGACATGTTCGTCGACTGCGCGACGTCCCGCGCATGGCTCGACTCGCCCGAAGTGCGCCGCATCAGCGCGCTGCCCGTAGGCATCCGGCGCGGCTGACGGCACGCGCGACGGCGCCTACCCGTCGCGCCCTTCGACGAGCAGCGGCACGGCCTCGCGCATCATCGCGACGAAGCGCACGAGCCGCGACGGATAGAACTGCGCGTGCGGATAGGTCATGTAGACCGGCAACGGCGCGGCGTACCAGTCGGGCGCGAGATGCACGAGCTCGCCGCGCGCGAGATGGTCCGCCAGCATCCAGGACGAACCGACGCACGCGCCGACACCGAGCAGCGCCGCGCTGCGTAGCGCGTAGAGGTTCGCGGTCGTGATGCGCGGGCGCATCGCGATGCGGCGCGTGTCGCCCGTGACGGTGTGCGTCAGCGTCAGCTCGGTCCGGTAATACGTGCGCAGCGCGAGCCACGGCAACGCGGCGAGCGCGTCGGGATCCGCGGGCACGTCGGCGCCGTTCAGCACGGACGGCGCCGCCACCACGAAGCGCGGCACCTTGCTCAGCCGGATCGCGACGACGGACGGATCGGTCGGCTCGCCGACCTGGATCGCGCAGTCGATCCCGCTGCCGACAAAATCGCGCACCTCGTCCTGCAGCAGCCATTCCACCGAGACGCGCGGGTAGTCACGCAGGAACCGCGCGAGCGGCTCGACGAAGCGCTCCTGCCCGAACGCATGCGGGACCGCGACCCGCAGCAGGCCGTCGGGCTCCTCCTGCGCGCCGCGCAGGTCGGCCTCGAACGCCGCCCAGTTCGTCAGCAGCTCCTTCGCGCGCGTGAAGCAGCGCTCGCCGTCGACGGTCAGCCGCATCGCATGGGTCGTCCGCTGCAGCAGCCGCATCCCGAGCGAGCGTTCGAGCGCCTGCAGCCGCCGACTGATGGTCGGCTGCGTCGTGTGAAGCTGCGCGGCGGCGGCCGACAGGCTGCCGGCCTCGACTATGCGCACGAAGGTTTCCATCAGCTCGAAACGATAGCCGGCGCCGTCGACAGGCACGGCCTGAACGCGCACAGACCCGCCTGTGGCGGGCAAATCGGGGATTTTCTCGGTCATTCGTCAAGCGTATAACAAATCTGCGCGCGACGGCACTACCGGGACTGGCCGCCGGCCGGCACACTCGCGTCCATTCGATACCCGAACAAGGATGTACGCGATGTCCACTCCGACCCGTCTCGACGCCGTGCCCCGCGCGGCGCATGCACCGGCCCCCGCGGCCGCCTCCTCGATGCTCGATCGCCGGCTCGTGCTGCTGCTGGCCGCGGCCGCCGGTCTCGGCGTCGCACCGCTCTACTATGCGCAGCCGATGCTCGCCGCGCTGGGGCCTGATCTCGGCGCGTCGGCGCGCGCGATCGGCTTCGTGCCGACGCTCACGCAGCTCGGCTATGCGCTCGGCATCCTGCTGCTCGCGCCGCTCGGCGACCGATTCGACCGCCGCCGCGTGATCGTCACGAAAGCCGCCGCGCTGGTCGTCGCGCTGCTGCTCGCGGCAGTCGCGCCGTCGCTCGGGCTGCTGCTGGCCGCAAGCTTCGCGATCGGCCTGACCGCGACGATGGCGCAGGACGTCGTGCCGGCCGCCGCGACGCTCGCGCACGACGCGCATCGCGGCCGCATCGTCGGCACGGTGATGACCGGGTTGCTGCTCGGCATCCTGCTGTCGCGCGTCGTCGCCGGCTTCGTCGCGGAAACGGCCGGCTGGCGCGCGATGTTCGCGCTCGCGGCCGCCAGCGTCGCCGCCATCGGCATCGTGGCCGCACGCGGGCTGCCGCGCTTCGAGCCCACCACGCAGCTGTCGTACCGCGCGCTGATCGGGTCGCTCGGCGAACTGTGGCGCCGTCATCCCGCGCTGCGCCGCGCCGCGCTCGCGCAAGGGCTGCTGGCCGTCGGGTTCAGCGCGTTCTGGTCGACGCTCGCGGTGATGCTGCACGGCGCGCCGTTCCATCTCGGCAGCGCAGCCGCCGGCGCATTCGGCCTCGCGGGTGCCGCCGGCGCGCTGGCCGCGCCCGTGGCCGGACGCCTGGCCGATCACCATGGTCCCGAGCGTGTCACGCGGCTCGGCATCGGGATCGCGACCGTGTCGTTCGCCGCGATGGCCGCCGCGCCGCTGATGACGCCGGATGCGCAACTCGCGCTGCTCGCCGCCGCGACGATCGGCTTCGATCTCGGCGTGCAGGCCACGCTGATCGCGCACCAGGCAATCGTCTACCGAATCGACCCGGCGTCGCGCAGCCGTCTCAACGCGGTGCTGTTCGTCGGCATGTTCATCGGGATGGCGACCGGTGCCGCGCTCGGCAGTTCGTTGCTCGCGCAACTGGGCTGGAATGCGGTGATCGTGCTGGCCGTGGCGACGTCGCTGGCTGCGCTGGCCGTGCGGGTGTGGCGCCGGTAATTCGCCAACGTCGCGAATGCGGGGCGGACAGGCCACAGGGCTTGCCCGCCTTTTCTTTTATTTTCTTTCGGTGCTGCGCGGCCGGGCGCGGCGCGGCAGATCTGTGCGGGACGCGGAACGCTTTCGGTCATCCGGCGCAAGGTCCGCGACGGCTCACCAAATTATCCAGTTCAACCGATTATTTTTCGCCCGGTGTGCAGCGATCCGTGCGCAACCGTCAGATGATTCTGCATCACCGCGCCGCACGGCCCGCTCCAATCCGGCCCCACGCGGAATTCGCGTTTTCTCAGGGGCTTCCCGGTATTTTTTCCCATTTTCTTCGAAATTACCGATGACATACTTGCCCCCCGTTGCGCTCCGGTGCGAGCGCGCTTCCTGATCCTGTTGGCCGCGCGTCATGTGTCGTGCGTCCGCCGGGGTCGCAGAACATGAACAATTTCGACACCACGATCCAGACCTTCCTCACCCACATTACGTTCGGACCGCTGATGAACCACGCGATCCGCGTGATCGCCGGCCTCTATACGTTCAAGGGCTTCGTGCTCATCCCCGTGCTGTGCTGGCTATGGTTCCAGCCGGGCCCCGAGCGCGAACGGCAACGCGAGCTGGTCATCGCGACCGTCACGAGCGGGCTCGCCGCACTCGCGTTCGGCCGCTTGCTCGCGAAAGCGCTGCCGTTCCGCGTGCGGCCGATCTACAACCCCGACCTGCACCTGCACTTCCCGTCCGAGGAACTGCGCGCGGCCACGCTGCAGGCATGGAGCTCGTTTCCGAGCGACCACGCGATGCTGTGGATGGCGATCGCGACGGGGATCTTCATCATCGCGCGCCGCGTCGGCGTGCTCGCGCTGCTGTATGCGGTCGTGTTCATCTGCGTGCCGCGTGCGTATCTCGGCTTTCACTACCCGACCGACCTGCTCGCCGGCGCGGCAATCGGCATCGCGATCGCGTGGCTGCTGACGCGCGATGCGATTCGATCGCGCTTCGCGCCGCAGGTGCTGGAGGCGATCCGACGCTTCCCCGCGCCGGCCTATACGCTCGCGTTCCTGCTGTGCTTCGAGCTCATCACGCAGTTCGACGAACTGCTGACGCTCGCGCAGTCGGTCAAGCACACGACGATGTAACGGGACGGCGCCGCGATGCATCCGCTGCTGTCGTCACGACGCCCGGGCACACGTTGCCGGCCCTGCGCGGCGGCATCGCGTCGTGCGCATGCCGTCGCCCGCATCGCCTTCGCCGCAGCGATCGCCGCCGCGAACGTCAGTCGCGATCGGGCGCGCCGAGCGGGAAGAACGCGCGGTACGGCCGCGCTTCGTCGACCGCACGCGCGAACGACGGCCGCGCCAGCAGCCGCTTGCGATACGCGATCACGTTCGCGAATGACGGATCGATCCGGTGCGTCCAGTCCGCGTAGAACAGGAACGGCGCCGCGCCGCAGTCGGCGAGGCTGAAGCGGTCGCCGGCCGCCCATTCGCGATCGGCCATCGTTCGATCCAGCCACGCGTACGACGTGTCGAGCATCGCACGCGCATCGGCGACACCCCGCGCATCGCGCTCGTGCTCCGGCCGCAGCGCATCGTGCACGACCTTCTGCTGCGGCGTCGATACATAGTTGTCGAAGAAACGATCCATCGTCCGCACTTCCAGCGCCGCGCGCCGGTCGTCGGGCACCAGCCGTACGGGGCCCGGATGGTAGAGGTCGAGGTACTCGATGATGATCGTCGCCTCGATCACGGGGCGGCCCGCGTCAACGAGCACGGGGAACCGCTTCAGCGGCCACAGCGCAGCCAGTTCCTGCATCGGCTTCGGATCGTCGTGCGCGAGCACGCGATAGTCGAACGGCGTGCCGTTCTCGTACAGCGCGGTCAGCACCTTCTGGCAGTAGGACGAAAACGGATGGGCGTAAAGCGTCGGTGTCATCGCGGGGTCTCTCAGGGTGTCGGCGCCGCGTGATGCGGCGCCACGGGATCGGATAACTGGACGACGAACGGCGCCACGCCGATTCGACATCGACCCGAACATTTTTTTCGTTGCGCGGCTTCGCGCCGCTACGACCGGCCGTCCATCACGACGCGGCCTTCGCCCCGCCAGCGCAGCATCCCGCCGCCGAGGTTCGCGACGGCGTCGAAGCCGGCCTTCAACAGAATCACCGTCGCCTGCGCGGAGCGGCCGCCCGCGCGGCACACGGTCACGATCGGCCGGTCGCGCGCGAGTTCGCCGGTGCGCGCGGCCAGTTCGCCAAGCGGGATCGGTGTCGCGCCGGGCAGGTGGCCGAGCGGGCCGGTGAATTCGTCGGGCTCGCGCACGTCGACGACCTGCACCGCCGGCAGGTGATCCTCGAGCCACTGCGGATCGATTTCCCAGAAACCGGCGAACGTGTAGACGAGCGGCGCCCAGTCGGGTGCCGCATGCGTATCGGGCGCGTTCGCGGCGACGCCGCATTGCAGGTTCGCGGGCACCGCGATGTCGATCTGGCGCGGATGGGCGAGCCCGAGGTTGCGCATGTAGCCTGCGAAATCGTCTTCGCTGAGATCGCCGCCGAGGCGCGGATTGAAGCGCCGCTCCTCGCCGACACTCGTCACCGTCAGCCCGCGATAGTCGTGCGCGGGATACAGCAGGCATGCGGCCGGCAGCGTGAAGAGCCGGCCGTGCACTGCGCGATACAGCGCGCGCGGGTCGCCTTGCTGGAAGTCGGTGCGGCCGGTGCCGCGAATCAGCAGGCAGTCGCCGGTGAACGCCATCGATTCGTCGTCGAGCACGAGGCTGATGCAGCCGCTCGTATGGCCCGGCGTCGCGCGCACGGTCAGGTAGCGCGTGCCGAATGCGCAGCGGTCGCCGTCGTTCAGGTAGCGGTCGGCGCCCTGCGCGCCGCTCTCGGCCGAAATCGCGATCGTGCTGCCGGTGCGCTGCTTCAAGAGCCACGCGCCCGTCACGTGATCGGCGTGCACGTGGGTGTCGACGGTCGCGACGAGCCGCAACCCGAGCTCGTCGAGCAGCGCCGCGTCGCGGCGCACCTGCTCGAACACGGGATCGATCAGCAGCGCTTCGCGCGACGCGGGATCGGCGAGCAGATAGGTGTAGGTCGACGATTGCGGGTCGAAAAGTTGCCGGAAGATCATTGGGAAGTTGCTCCGTCGGCTGGGGGTGTGTCGGTTGTGCGGGTGGCTTGGATGGTGCGGATCGTACGGATGGTGCAAGCCGGCTCGCATGGGTCACCGGCGCGCGGGGCGCGCGTTTCTACAGCGTAGTTCAAAACGCACGCGGCGCCGCCATCGTTGCACACGGCGGGACTTTACGCCGCGCCCGGATCGTCGCGGGCACTGCCTTACACTACCGCCTGTTCTCGTCTTACGTTCACAGGAATTGCGTCGATATGTCTCTGACGATCGATCCGAAGCAAGCCGCCGCGCTGCTCGCCGTCGCCGACACCGGCAGCTTCGAGCAGGCCGCCGTGCGCCTGCACGTGACCGCTTCCGCCGTCACGCAGCGGGTCCGCGCGCTGGAGGCGAGTCTCGGCACGCCGCTCGTGCTGCGCACGCGGCCGTGCCGCCCGACAGTGGCCGGGCAGCGCGTGCTGCAGCACCTGCGCCGCGTCGCGCTGCTGCAGGCCGACCTGCAAAGCACGCTCGCGGCCGAGCGCGAATCGCCGATCTCGGTCACGATCGCGCTGAACTCCGACAGCCTCGGCACCTGGTTCCTGCCCGCGCTGACTTCGGTGCTCGCGGGCGAGCGCATCCTGTTCGAGCTGATCGTCGAGGACCAGGACCACACGTTCGCGCTGCTCGAAAGCGGGATGGCCGTCGGCTGCGTGACGACCGAGCCGAAACCGATGCGCGGCTGCGTCGCGACGCCGCTCGGCACGATGCGCTACCGGCTGCTCGCAGCCGCCGCGTTCGCGGGGCGGTGGTTTCCGCGCGGCCTGAACCGCACGAGCGCGCGCGATGCGCCGGTCGTCGCGTATTCGCGGCGCGATACGCTGCAGTCCACGTTCCTGAAGGAGAAGTTCGGGTTGCCCGAAGGCGCGTATCCGTGCCATTACGTGCCGGGCACGCACGCGCATTTCGCGGCGGTGCGGCACGGGCTCGGCTACGCGATGGTGCCGGAGCCGCTGCTCGGCGGCGCACCACTCGATGCACAGGGGCTCGTCGATCTCGCGCCCATGCATCCGACCGACGTGACGCTGTACTGGCACGCGTGGACGGTGCAGTCGCCGACGATGGCGTCGCTGTCCGCACGGGTGGTCGAAGCGGCGCGCCGGCTGCTCGCGCCGCTGCCGTGACGAGCGGGTAATCGACGCCGTCGGCGCGGCACGTGGTGCGGTATACACGGCGGCGAGGAACCGCGCGCCGCCGCCTATACTTTTTGCATCGGCCTCGCGAACGCGCCGCCCGGCCGGTCAGGCCAATCCGGCCGCCCGCTTTCCCGTGAGGAGAACATCATGTCCCGCCGCTATATCGATTGCCGCGACTTTCCCAGCGCGATGAACTGCTCGGTCGCGATTTCCGCCGACTCCGACAACGAACTGCTGGAGGCCGCCGTCCAACATGCGGTCTCGGTGCACCAGCACGCCGACAGCCCCGAACTGCGCACGCAGTTGAAAGCGCTGTTCCGCGACGGCACGCCGCCCGTCGATGCGCCCCGGCAAGCGTAATCCGCCGGCACGACACATTCGACAGACGGGTTGCAGCGTCACCCTCCCCCTGCTTCGCGCCACATCGCGCCGGCGCTCCCCGCCGGCCGGCGCATTCCGCTTTACGCGCGACGCTGCGCGAAATACGCGCCGACCGCGTCGATGAAGGTGTCGATGTCCGCGCGCGACACATCGCAGTGCGTGACGAAACGCGACGCGTACAGCATCTGCGTGAGGATCCCTCGCGCCTTGAGCCACGCCTCGAGCGGCGCGCAATCGGCTTCCGGAAATTGCGCGAACACCATGTTCGTCGCATGCGACAGCACCTTCACTTGCTCGATGCGCGCGAGCCCCGCCGCGAGATGCGCGGCGTTCGCGTGATCGTCGGCCAGCCGTTCGACGTTGTGCTCGAGCGCATACAGGCAGGCCGCCGCGAGGATGCCCGACTGCCGCATCCCGCCACCCAGCACCTTGCGCCAGCGCTGCGCGCGCTCGATCAGCGCGCGATTGCCGACCAGCACCGAACCGACCGGCGCGCCGAGCCCTTTCGAGAAGCAGATCGACACGGTATCGAACGGTGCGCACAGTTCGGCGATCGGACGACCCGATGCGACGGCGGCATTGCACACGCGCGCACCGTCGAGGTGCGCGGCCAGCCCGCGGCTGCGCGCGAACGCGACGGCTTCCTGGACATAGCCTTCCGGCAACACGAGGCCGCCGATCGTGTTTTCGAGAGCGAGCAGGCGCGTGCGGGCGAAGTGGTTGTCGATCGGCTTGATCGCCGCGGCGATCTTCGCGAGCGGCAGCGTGCCGTCCGGTGCGTTCTCGATCGGCTGTGGCTGGATGCTGCCGAGCACGGCCGCGCCGCCGCCTTCGTACTTGTAGGTGTGTGCGAGCTGGCCGACGATGTATTCGTCGCCGCGTTCGCAATGGGCCATCAGCGCGGCAAGGTTGCTCTGCGTGCCGCTCGGGAAGAACAGGCCGGCTTCCTTGCCGGCCCGCTCGGCCGTGACCGCCTGCAGGCGCAGCACGGTCGGGTCGTCGCCCCATACGTCGTCGCCCACTTCGGCGGCAGTCATCGCGGCCAGCATCGCCTGGCTCGGACGTGTCACGGTATCGCTGCGTAAATCGATCATTGTCGTGCCCTGAGTGAACGCGGACCGGAACCGATGCGCCCGGCCCTGCCGAAACGAGACTCAGAGTGTACGCAATTCACCCAGCGGCTGCCGACGGCAAGCGCACCGCGATCCTGCATGCATGCAGTCGTTCCGATGATGCGACGCGCCATATTGACGCACGTGCGGCAGACCGCCACGCCGCGGCCGCCCGCCGGGCGAACGACCTTCTTGATACGAATCAACGATTTATGCCGGATTCGCGCGCGGCGGGCTGGACATCTGCGACGAGTTGGCGCATTTCGCGGCGCAACATCGCGATCCATACTCCAGCCAACCCCGACGCCGGTTCGGCCGGGGTCCGCCGGCACCCGCCGGCGGGTATCGTCAGCCTCGGTCAACTGGTATGGACTCCGCTCTTTCGGCCCTCGATCTGGCCCGCCTGCAATTCGCGTTCACCGTCTCCTTTCACATCGTCTTTCCGGCGCTGAGCATCGGCCTCGCCAGCTTCATCGCCGTGCTCGAATATCGCTGGCTCAGGACCGGCAAGCAGTACTACAAGACACTCTGCCTGTTCTGGTCGAAGATCTTCGCGGTCGCGTTCGGGATGGGCGTCGTCTCCGGCGTCGTCATGAGCTATCAGTTCGGCACCAACTGGTCGGGCTTCTCGAGCTTCGCCGGCGCCGTCACCGGCCCGCTGCTGATGTACGAGGTGATGACCGCGTTCTTCCTCGAAGCCGGCTTCCTCGGCATCATGCTGTTCGGCTGGAATCGCGTGAGCCCGCGCGCGCACTTCGGCGCGACGCTGATGGTCGCGATCGGCACGCTGATCTCGACGTTCTGGATCCTGGCGTCGAACAGCTGGATGCAGACGCCGCAGGGCTTCGAGATCGTCGACGGCCGCGTCGTGCCGACCGACTGGTTCGCGATCATCTTCAACCCGTCGTTCCCGTACCGCCTGTTCCACATGGCGATCGCCGCGTTCATCGTCGCCGCATTGGTTGTCGCCGCGACGGGCGCATGGCACCTGCTGAAGGGCCGCCGCGACAAGGGCGTGAAGAAGATGTTCTCGATGGCGCTGTGGCTGCTGCTGGTGCTCGCGCCGCTGCAGGCCGTGATCGGCGACCAGCACGGCATCAACACGCTGAAGCACCAGCCCGCGAAGATCGCCGCGATCGAAGGGCTGTGGGAAACCGAAAAGGGCGGCACCGCGCTCAACCTGTTCGGCATTCCGGACATGAAGGCCGAAACGACCCGCTACGCGGTGAAAGTGCCGCACCTCGGCAGCCTGATCCTCACGCACAGCTGGGACGGCGAGATCCGCGGGTTGAAGGATTTCCCGCCTGAAGACCGCCCGAATTCGACGGTCGTGTTCTGGAGCTTCCGGATCATGGTCGGCCTCGGCTTCGCGATGATCGGCCTCGCCGCGCTCGCGTGGCTGCTGCGCCGCCGCGGCACCCTGTATGAATCGAAGTGGTTCCAGCGCTTCGCGCTCGTGATGGGCCCGACCGGTTTCGTGTCGCTGCTCGCGGGCTGGGTGACGACCGAAGCGGGCCGCCAGCCGTGGGTCGTGTATGGCGTGATGCGCACCGCGAAGGCCGTGTCGCCGCTGTCGGTGCAGCAGGTCAGCCTGTCGATGATGACGTTCGTGATCGTGTACTTCCTCGTGTTCGGCACCGGCGTGTACTACATGCTGAAGCTGATGAAGGCCGGCCCCGCGCTCCCGGACGCCCCGCACGACGCGGATCACGACAGGCCCGACACGCGCCTCGATCACACCGCACGCCGCCCGATGTCGGCCGTCGACGAGCTGATCGAGACCGTCTGAGCCCACCCATTTCGCAAACGAGAAAACCTATGGACGTCACCGTAATCTGGGCCGCGATCATCGCGTTGGGGCTCTTCATGTACGTCGTGCTCGACGGCTTCGACCTCGGCATCGGCATCGTCTTCCCGTTCTTCCCGGACGAGAAGGAACGCGACCTGATGATGAACACCGTCGCGCCCGTATGGGACGGCAACGAGACGTGGCTCGTGCTCGGCGGCGCCGGGCTGTTCGCGGTGTTTCCGATCGTCTATTCGACGGTGCTGTCGGCGCTGTACCTGCCGCTGATCTTCATGCTGGTGTGCCTGATCTTCCGCGGCGTGTCGTTCGAGATCCGCGCGAAGGCGCGGCGCACGAAGCAGCTGTGGGATCTCGCGTTCATCGGCGGCTCGGCCGGCGCGACGCTGTTCCAGGGCATCGCGCTCGGCGCGTTCCTGCAGGGCATCAACGTGAAGGACGGCGTGTTCGCGGGCGACGCGTTCGACTGGCTCACGCCGTTCAGCCTGCTGACGGGCCTCGGCCTGATCGTGACGTATGCGCTGCTCGGCTGCTGCTGGCTCGTCGCGAAAACGGAGGGCGATCTGCAACGGCGCCTGCATCGCGTCGTGTGGCCGCTGACCGTCGTGCTGCTCGGCTTCATCGCCGTCATCAGCCTGTGGACGCCGCTGCAGGATCCGGCCATCGCGCAGCGCTGGTTCGATTCGGGCCTGTTCTGGCGCCTGCTGCCGGTGCCGTTCCTGGTCGCCGGGTGCGCGGTGTGGATGCGTCGCGCGGTGCGCGCGCGGCACGACATGACGCCGTTCATGCTCGCGCTGGCGCTCGTGCTGCTCGGTTATGTCGGCCTGCTCGTCACGATGTTCCCGTATGCGATTCCGCAGACGATGACGATCTGGGAAGCGGCGGCGCCGCGTTCGAGCCAGACCTTCACGTTGGTCGGCGCAGCGGTTATCCTCCCGATCATCATCGCCTACACGACGATGGGTTATTGGGTATTCCGAGGCAAGGTGCGCCATGAAGACCAGCATTACTACCACCACTGATTCCGCCGCTGATTCCGCCGCGCGGCAGCCCGACGCGCCGCGTCCGCGGATGCGCGGCTGGATGTGGTTCGTGGTTCTGTGGGCGGGCGGCGTGATCGGCGCCGTCACGCTCGGCTATGCGTTCAAGATCTTCATGAACCTGACGCTGTTTGCGGTGAAGTAGGCCGGGCGGCTCACCGGCATTCCACCCTCCGGACGCATCGCGCATCTGTCGATTACCCGACGGATGCGCCACCCCACCGCCACGGTACGGGTTATTGCGGCGCGCGGCGCACGACGCCGAGTTTCAACCCCAGCATGCCGAATATGCGGTTCATTGTCTGGACGGTTCCGTCGCTGCGACCCTGTTCGATATCCTGAATCGTCTTCGTCGATACGCCGGCGAGCTTCGCCATTTCGGCGCTCGTCAGCCGCATCGTCTTCTTCAGATGACGCACCGATTCGCGCAACGGCCATTCGGGATGCGCGAGGACGTCGTCGATCGCCTGGCGCCGCAGCGCAAGCTGTTCGGGAAGCGACATCGCGTTGTAGCGTTGGTCCATGGTGTGGCGTCCGCGCTAGCGCAGAATGTCCAGCTCGCGAGCGAGCCGCACGAGACCCGGTTTCAGAAAGGCGTGCACGTCGTGTTCCAGACCGAGATCGACACCGTGATCGGCGATCTCCTGCAAATGCGGCGCCATTGCACGCAGACGCGTCTGCAACGCGTCACGGTCCAGCGCAACATGCGTGTCCCCCGCCTGCGGTTCGCTTGACCGGACAACAGCGTCGAGTACTCGCGCCCAGTCCGGCCGGCCATCGTCATTTCCTTCCCAACGAATGCGGCGCGCAATGCCGTCCGGATGAAGATACATCGGCGCAAAATCGTACAGCGGCGTCAGCATGATGCATCCGTCGAAATCTCGTTGCAGTGCCGTGTTTCGCGCATGATTGTCCTTGTTGCCAAGCGCAAGGTTCGCAACGTCGCGACACAAATACTCGGCCACCTCGGTCTGCGGATCCGTGCATTGACGCACGAGATGATGGCATACCTCATCGTGACTCGGCACGACGCCGAAGCCTGCCTTGCCGGTCAACGAAGCGATGCTTTCCTGCCCGAACCGAATGACGCTCCCGCCGCGGCGCGCGCGATCGAACCGCGGGATGAACAACGACCGATCCCGCAGCATCAGTGACGCATGCACGCGCAAGCCCAGACGCTGAGCCAATGCCATGTATGGCGCCTCGTGCCGCAGGATCTGGGCAAGACGTTCGTTCCTGCCACGCCCGAACTTGACGATGTAATGCTCGACCGCGCGCTCGTCAGGCAGCGTGTGATCGAGATAGAGCAGCCCGTCGTCGGCGCGCGTCAGCAACAGCTTCGGCCATTCGCCCTGCACGCCTGACGAGCCTGCAACGAAGAACCCGTGTTCGGCGAGATATTCGCTGAACGCGTCGCCGCGTGCGGCGACCTCTTCGTTAGTAAACCCTTGCTGCGGCCCTCCCCGCTCGGCAAGCCACTGCGCGGCTTCCTTTACCCGCAAGTTACCGATCGAGTTGCCGGCGCCGGCGAGCAGCAACGGCCAATCGGCACGCTCCTCCGCCGTTTCGGGGAGATCGAGTCGACGCAGCAGTTCCTGGCGGCCGAAACCTTGCGGCAGCAAATCGATCAGGAAAGCCGGCCAATGGGAAGTTACCCGTGGCTCGAGGTCGACGGGAAAGGTGCACGACATCGCGCGCGCGTCGCGGGCGGACTGATGAAGGACGATCCATTCGACGTCATAGCCCGTATAGGCGCGCCCGCGCCATCCTTCGTCGGGTTGGCCGAACAAAGTGACGCCGCCGACGTCATGCCAGACTCCGTCGGCGTGAAGTTGGATCGTGCAGGAAGCCGTCATTTAAGTAGAAATCTAGACAAAACATCATGCCAGTTCATAATGAATTATATAGATTTCTGCTGAAATGAAAACCGCGCTGCTCCGCTGGCGTGGTGTGTCGCCTACCGCCGCCCGCCCAACGCCGCCTCAATCTTGCGGTCGGTCTTGTACTGGCTCAACGCATACACCGACCAAATCGCGGCGGGCAGCCAGCCGATGATCGTGATCTGCAGCAGCAGACAGATGATCCCGGCGATCGGGCGGCCGATCGTGAAGAACTGGAACCACGGCAACAGCAGGGCAAGCAAAAGGCGCATCGGGAATCCTCCGAGGGACGTCGTTGAAAATTCAGGCGCAAACAATATGACGGGCCGCGCGCCCCATTTCAAGTCCGAAGCGGCACTCGCCTGCCGACGCAGCGGGCGATCGGTGTAGCGCCGGACGCCGCCCGCCGGCGGCATCCGGCATGCCGCATCAACGCCCGATACCCAGCCCCGGCAATACGTGCGTGTTCTCCGCCACAACCGCGTTCAGCAGACGCGGTTCGGCGCCGAGCAGCCCGAGGATCGTCGGCGCGACCTGCTTCGTGCCGACCAGATCGCTCACCATGCGCGCGCGATGGAGGCCCGGATACGACACGAGCAGGCCGAGGTGGCTGTCGTCCGGCGCGTTGCCGCCATGCTCCTCGTCCTTCTTCGTGCTCGACGTGTAGATCACGCCCGGATTCGGCTGGACGATGATGTCCGGCGTACGGCCGTTGGCCGGATCGCCGAACCGGTCGGCCAGCGCCGCGCCGTACAGGATGGTCGCCTGGGCACCGTCGGCGCAGATCCCCGGCGCGTTGCAGCCCAGGTTCGCCTTCAGCGTCTGCACCACGGCCGTGCGCTGGCCGCGGTCGCGCAACCAGATCAGGCCGACGTCGTCGGTCTGCACCAGCCCCGTGCCGACCAGGCCCGAACCGTCGTTCGGGTTGCCCGTCGTCGTGTTGTTCTGGCCGAAGTTACCGTTCGGGTCGAGGTAGTCGTTCGCTTCGAGCAGCTTCGTCAGCGTGTCACCGTTCTTCACGAGCTTCGTGTGATCGGTCGGCGACTGGCCGTGCTTCGCCGTGACGATCACCGCCGTCGACGAATACAGGTTGGCCTGCTTCAACGCCGCGACGATATGGCCGATCGAGTTGTCGACGTACGTGATCGCGTTCGCGACCTGCCCGTTCGGCGTGAAGTTCGCATCGAGGTAGCCGCCGCCCTTCGTCACCGGCGCCTTCTGCGCGACGCTCAGCGTCTGGAAGTCGGCGCCGAACAGCGTCGGCACCGGCGCGCTTTTCGTGCCCGTCGAGTCACGGCCGTTGATCTGGTTGATCAGCGCCTGCACGTGCAGGTTGTCGAATTGCGCGGTATGCGAATAGACGTCCGTATAGGCCGTTTGCGTCGCCGGATCGATCGAGTTGATCTCGGTGCGCATCAGGTCGTCGACGCCCTTGCCCGACGGGCCGTTCACCCAGTCGTAGCCCCACGCATGCTTGTCGGCCCACGCGGTGTACGCATTCGGCACGCCGGCCTTCACGGCTTCGAACACCGTGTTGGTCTTCACGTAGTTGTGCGGGTACACCGGCACGCACTTGCCGTCGACCTTCGCGTTCGGGATCGCCTGCGGGTTGAACGCGCCGCCGCCGTCGAGGTGCACGAGCGCGCCGCCGTTGAATGCATCGATGCCGGTCGTCTCGTCGAACACGACGTTCCAGCCCTGCTTGCCCGAGCAGGTCGTGTCGCCCGGCGCGTACAGGTTGCGGTCGTACGACACGTCGTAGAACAGGCCGGCCGTCTTCGGCGAGCCGCCCGTCACGAGCGCTGCGAGACCCGGGAACGAGTCCGACAGGCCCGGCGTATACGCGTTCGTGTACGTGACGCCGCTTTGCGCGAGCACCGCGATGTTCGGGCACGTATTCGCGCCGACGCAGCGCGCGAGATCCTGCTCGTGCAGGCCGTCGACGCTGATCAGCAGCACGTGCTTCACGACCCGGCGCGCGTGGCCGCCGTTCTCGCCCTGGCTGTTGCCGTCCTGCTGCGCCGCGTAGGCGCCCGCGCTTGCGAGCGCCAGCGCGCCCGCCACCATCACCGCCATGTTTCGTTGTTTAGCGAACCTGGAAATCATCACCCCACCTCATCGATTGACGTTGAACCGCATGACTTGCCAACAAGCGCGCCAAATATCGGCGCGTCGTGCGGCGGTCGCATGAAGCGGGGCTTTCTGTTTTCTATCAAACGTAACCAATCGCAATTGACATCGCGCAGTCGCAATGCGGTGCGTGCCCGGCGCGGCCGCGTGGACCGTATTTTTTTCCCGGTTGGCGCACGACTATTGGCGTGCGATAAAGGGTTTTCCCCTAGCCCGGAGCACGCGTATGTCGACCCTGGAAGCTCTCCGGTTCGTGCTGGACGATGCACGTACCCCCGAAATCATTCGCCACCACGTCGTCGACGCGCTGCAGTACGCGCTGCGCAACTACGGACAGGTGTTCACCGCGAAGGAAATCGAATGGCTCACGCAATGGGACGATGCCCGCCTGCCGCTGGCCGCGAAGAAGGAACTGGACAAGCGCGAACCGGCGATCGCCGCGCGCTGACGGGAAGCGCGCCGCCGCGCCCGATTGCCGGTCGGACGCGGCGGCGGCGGATGAGGGAATAACGCGGGTTACTGCAGGCCGAAGTCGACGCGCGTCGTCGCGCCCTTGTCCTCGATGCCCTTCGCATCGAGCTTCGACGCCACGACGAACATCCGGCTCGAATCGATCTTGCCGTCGAGATACTGGCGCACGGCCTGCGCGCGCTGCTGCGCGAGCGCACGCAGCGCGTTGTCGTCGGCCGGCGCATGATCGGCCAGCGCCTGCTTCATGTCCGCCTCGGGCAGCGTCTTCTGCAGGCCGACCAGGTTGCGCGGCTTCTTGAAGTCGGCGGCCTTGTACGCACGCGTCAGGTACTTCTCGTACTCGGTCTGATCGACCCTCACCGACATCGGATCGACGCTCTCGCCCTGGCCGATCACGTCCTTCAGCTTCTGCTGGCGCACCAGCCGGTCGACGTACGCGTCGCGCAGCCCCGGCGTGTCCTTCGCCGGATCGACGCGGCCGATCAGGTCGAGGCGGATCGACGGCTTCTCGGTCAGCATCTTCACGACGGTGTCGAGCTTCTTCTGCTGCGCGTCGGTCAGCTGGTACGAGCCCGGCGCGAACTCGACGTAGCCGAGATCCTCGCCGCTGCCGCCGAACGCATTCGCGAGCAGCGAGAACGGCGACGTGACGGCCTTCGCGATCAGGTTCAGCACCGCGCGCCAGATCAGCCCGCCGACGCTGAATTCCGGATTCGACAGCGAACCCGACACCGGCAGGTTCACGTCGATCTGGCCGCGCGTGTTCTTCAGCAGCGAGATCGCGAGCTTCACCGGCAGCTTCGTCGCCGTGTCGTTGTCGACGTGGTCGCCGAACGTGAGCTGATCGATGAAGATGTGGTTGTTCGCCTGCAGCTGGTCGTTCGCGAGCTGGTAGTGCAGATCGACGTTGAGCTTGCCCTTCGTGATCGGATAGCCCGCGTACTTCGCGGAATACGGCGTCAGGTTGGTCAGCTCGATGTCGTGCGCGGTCGCCGTCAGGTCCAGCGCCGGCTTCTCGATCAGCGGATTCACCGAACCCTTGATCGAGATCGGCCCGTTGCCCTCGAGGTTCGCGGCGACGTCGACCGGTGCGGACGTCGTCGAATCCGTGCCGAACGCGCCGACCGTGCCCTTGATCGCGACGAGGTGCGCCGTGTAGTTCGGCTTGATGAAGTTGTCCGTGTACGTGACGCGGCCGTTCTGCAGCAGCAGCTCGCCGAAATGCATTCGCACCGGGTTCTGCGGCGGCGGCGCGGCCTTCACGACGACCGTCGCCGATGCGGCGGCCGGCGCGGACGCCTGCTGCGCGACCGCGGCCGATGCGGCGGCCGGCGACGTCGCGCCCGGCGACAGCGGCACGGGCTCGCCCTTGCTCGCGTCGCGCGTGAGCGACTGCGCGGGACCCGTCTCCTTCGCGACGACGTCCTTCAGGTTCAGCCGCCCCTGCGCATCGAGCAGCACGCGACCGTAGAAGTTCGTGAACGTCACGCGCGCGGCGTCGACGTCGGTGCCCTTCTCGTCGTGGTTCACCTTCAGGTTCGTCAACGCGAGCGAGCGCCAGCCCGCGAACGGATCGGACGTCGCCTTGTCGAGCATCCGCACGTCGACCAGCGCGGCATCGCCGCGATAGGTCGCGCGCGGCGTGTCCTTCACCTGCGCGAACGTCAGGTTGCCTTGCGCGTTGAGCAGCGCGCTCGCGATGGTCGCGTTCAGCGCGCTGCCGAAGTACGGCTCGAACGCGGCGGCGTCGAGACGGTTGCCGTTGATCTTCAGGCCGAGCTTCAGCGGCTGCGCGGTCACGTCGCCCGACACGTTGAGCGTGCCCTTGCGGTTCAGCGTCGCCTTCAGCTGCACCGGCAGCGGCTTCGTCATGTCGTCGCTGATCTTCTGCACCGACAGGTCGAGCGGCTTGATCGCGAGCTTCACCGGGCGCGGCGTCGACAGGTCCGTGAAGTTCGCGGCAGAGTCCTTCACGTTCAGCGCGTCGATCCGGTAATGCCACGACGGCGCGGCCGCCTCGGCCTTGCGCGCGACCGTGCGCTTGGGCACCGCCGCCTGCGCGGGCTCGGCCAGCGCCGCGAGGTCGATCTTGCCGTCCTTCAGGCGTTTCACGTCGAGCGCGAGCCCGGTCGCGTCGACGCTCGCGATTTCCGCGGTGCGCGTGGCGACATCGACCTTCGCGATCTTCGCGCTCGCGTCGGGCAGCACGATCGCGGGCGCCTTCGCGTCCGGCGTCGCGAGCTTCAGCGACTTCAGGCTCACCGTGCTGTCGGCGATCTGCGCGTCGAGCGGCGTCTTGCCCCAGTCGGCCTTCGCGTTGACGGTCGCGCCGAGCGTGCCGTCGAGCACGCGCGCACGGGTCGCCTCGCCGAGATACGGCTGCAGCGCCGGCAGCGCGAGCGCGTCGACCGTCAGCTTCGTGTCGGCCTGCTTCGCCGCGACGCTGAACGCGCCCTCGGCCTTCACGTCGCCGCCATGCGACAGTGACGTCGACAGCGTGTACTTCGCCGGCGTCTTGCCCTGCAGCGTGAAGCCGTCGAGCGTCGCGGCGAGCTTCGTCAGCGACATCGCGGTCGGCGTCGCGGGCACGCGGTCGTCGACGTTGATCGTGCCGCCGTCGATCGCGAAATGACGGATCGTCAGGTCGAGCGGCGGAGCTTCCTTCGCGGCGGTTTCGGTCTTCGCACCGCTCGCGCCGCTTGCAGCGGCGGTGGCGGTGGCCGTCGATTCGGCGGCGCCCGACGCGGCCGGCTTGCCCGCGGCAGTCTTCGGCGCGGCGGCCGGCTGGCCGGCGAGCTTCTCGACGTTCAGCACGCCCTGCTTGTCGCGCGCCAGATCGACGACCGGCTGGTCGAGCCGGATCTCGTCGAAATGCAGCACGTTGCGCAGCGGCTCGAGGCCGGCGGCCGCCACATGCACGCCGCGCGCGGCGAACAGCGGCTCGGACGCGAGGCCGGTAACCTTCGCGTCGTTCAGATCGACGGTGCCCGACACGCGCAGCGTGGGCGTGGCGCCGCTCATCACGAAGTTCAGCGTGAGGTCGCTGCTCAACAGGCCGCTCGTGACGATCACCGGCAGCTTCGCCGGCGCGTACGTAATCAGTTTCGGCACGTCGAGCCGGTCGAACTTCAGCGCGACTTCCGACTCGCGCGACTGCGCGAACGGCTTCGTCTTGCCGTCGATCGCGATCGGGCTGCCGTCGAACCGCGCGCGCAGCTTCGGCTGCACGAAGATGTCGGTCTTCGACGCCAGCGTCGCGATGAACGGAATGCCGAGCGTCCAGTTGTCGACCACGTGCTTTTCGTTCAGCAGGCGGTCGTCGAAGTCGATCCGACCGTCGTTGACCTGGATGTTCGACACCGAGAACTGCGTCGGCTTGCTTTCCGGCTTGGGCGACGGCTTCGAGAACTTCTCGATCAGGTCGGTGAAGTTGAAGCGCTGCGCGTCGTAGCGGACGATATGGAAGCGCGGCGAGTCGACGCGCACTTCGTTGACGATCGGCGCGCCGCGAAACAGCGACGACCACGACGGCCGCACGACGAGCTTGTCGATGTCGATGAAGCCGCCCTGGCCGCCGCGCTCGCCGACGTGCACGCCGTCGGCTTCGAGATTCAGCGTGTACGGGTTCAGCGCGATGCGCTGGATCGTGGACGGCCGGTCGAGCTGCTGGCTCAGTTGCTGTTCGGCGATGTGGCGGATCAGCGGCGGCGCCGCGAAGAATCCGAGCAGTCCGAACAAAACGATGAAGATCAGCACGCCAAGGCCGATACGCCGAGCCCGGCGCGAGCGTGCAACGCCGCCGAGGGTTTGAAGGGTCGAGGGTACGGTTTCTTTCTCTGCGCTTGCCATGCTTGAATATCTCGGAAATGGATGCCGGCCGCACCGTAAAACCGGCACGGCCGCGCACGCAATCCCGAAAGTATAGGCTCAGGTGGTGACGGGACGGCGTTCGGGTGCGAGCGCCGCGCCCGCGGATCGGACAGCGGCGGCGCCTATCCGTTCATTTCCGGACCACGGCGGGCGGCATCCACGAGCCGTCGGTCGCTTGCGGCTTCGGCGCGTAGAGGCGCAACGCGAGCGCGAAATCGGTGCGCGGCGCCGGCAGCCAGTTGGCCGCATGGGCGCCGCCCGACGACGCCGACACGACCACGTCGATCGAGCCGTCGTGATTGCGGCGCAGCCGGTCGCGGTCGCCCAGCGAGCGGCGCGCCGAGCCGACGTCCGGCAGCGCGCCGTTGGTGGAGTACGGTGTCAGCGTCCAGAACCCACGCACCGGCGGCAGCGCGCCCGGCGCGAAGTGCAGCACGTAGCGGTTCGCGCCGTTCAGCGGATGGCCGTCGCTGTCGACGCGCACGAGCGCGAGCGTCTCGTCGTCGCGCGTCGCGGTGCCGAACTGCGTGTAGGCCGCGTATGCGCGCAGCGCGTAGTCCTGGCCGTACTTGCCGGCCGCGTCACCGATCCAACTCCAGCCGTTCGCGTTCAGCAGGTTCGGCGGCGGCGCCGCGAGCCGCGCGCGCGCTTCGGCGACGCCGGCCGTCGCCGCGCTCAGGCGGTCGCCGGTCCACAGCACCGGGTACCCGGCCGACACGCCGATGTCGTTCAGGAGTTCCTGCGCGTGCGCGTCGTCGGCGGGTGCCGGGTTGTCCTGCAGCACCTGCGCGAAACGCGTGAAGAACGCCTTTGGGTCGAGCGCGGCGACCTGCTCGGCCGGCGTGCCGCCGCTCGCCGCTTCCGACGGCGCGCTGCCCGCATGGACCGCGACCGACGCGCCGCGCGCGCTGCCCGTATAGACGGACAGCGGCACCACGCGGATCGCCCGCTGCAGTTTCTTCACGTTCGTGAGGTCGCGCCCGCCGCTCGTCTGCAGCCGCACTTCGAGCCATGCGTTGGCCGACGGCACGTCGACACGCAATGCGCCCTTCGGCAGCGTGCCCTGCCAGTCCTTCGCGGCAAAGGCAATCGTTTGCGATCGCGCGGCGCCACGCGCGCCCCGCGCCGCGACGCTCGACGACGACCACAGCACGTTCGTCCACATGTCGAGCGCGCGGGCATCCCAGTAGCGGCCGCGGGTATCGGGCAGCGTGACGATCACCGGCTCGGCGCCGACGTCGAGCCAGCCGGTCGAGTCGAGCGTGTCGACGCCCGGCAGCGGCGGGTTGAGCGCGCCCACGGGCGGCAGCGCCTGCGCGTGCCGCAGCGTGTTGAGCGGCGCCTGGCCCGGCTGCGCACCGTCGCCGCCTGTCGCGGCTTCCTTCGCGACGTCCATCAGCACGAGCGGATACGCATATATATAGGAATCGGCTACTTCGGCGCGCATCCAGCCGGTTTTCCGCTGGATCGCGTCCGGTTGCGACGCGCAGCCCGCCAGCAGCGCCGCCAGGACCAGCGACGCGCCTGCCGCGCGCCGCAACGAAATTGATTCTCGTAGGTTTTCAATCATTGTGTACTGGCCGAATATCGTTCTTGTCAGTCAACGCCTTGTTCGACCCACGATCGGCGAAAGCAAGGCACCCCAGCCTGCCCGGTCGCCGCTTCGCTAGGCGGGCGCTGATGTCAGGCCGGTATCATAGCGCCTAAGGGCATCCCCCAATATGCCGAATAACGGGCGGAGCGGTAGTTGCGGTGTCGATATTCCCCAGGCGGCGTCCGGACGCGATGCATTGGCTGCCGCGGGGCTCCGGCATATAAGGGTGACAGATCAGCAGCCCCGGGCCGGTACATACGTCCGTGCGTTACATCGTCGTCCCCCTTGACCTTCCCATCATGGGAATGTTGATACTGGGGTCATTCGCGGCACGAACCGCGCTTTTGGGGAATCCGACATGACTGAACCACTCGCGTCCGCGGGCTTGCAAACGATCGAACTGGCCGTCGACGGCATGCATTGCGGCGGCTGCACGGGCCGCGTGGAGCGGGCACTCGCCGCGGTGCCGGGCGTCGTTGACGCCGCGGTCGATCTCGACGCACACGCGGCGACGGTGACCGCGCAGGATACGGTCGAGCCCGCGCAGCTCGTCGATGCGGTCAGTGCGGCAGGTTATCGCGCAACCGTGCGCGAAGCGGCGCTCGAAGCCGTCGCTGCCGCGCAGGCGGAGCACGCGCCACGTGTCGAAGCGCTGCCCGCCACGCCGGCGGCGCTGCCCGCGGCTGGGGCTGGGGCTGGGGCTGGGGGTGGGGCCGGGGCCGGGGCCGGGGCCGGGGCCACGATCGAACTCGAGATCGACGGCATGACCTGCGCGTCGTGCGTGTCGCGCGTCGAAAAGGCGCTGGCGAAGGTGCCGGGCGTCACCCGTGCGTCGGTCAACCTCGCGACTGAGCGCGCGACCATCGACGCGGCACCGGACGTTTCCGCGTCGCGACTGGCCGAAGCCGTGCAGCAGGCCGGCTACGGCGCGACAGCAGTTGTGGCGACGCCGCCGCCGGCCGCTTCCCGAGATCTCGATCTCGAATTCGACATCGGCGGCATGACCTGCGCATCCTGCGCCGGCCGCGTCGAAAAAGCGCTGGCCGCGGTGCCGGGCGTCGCGCGCGCGTCGGTCAATCTCGCGACCGAGCGCGCATCGGTGCATGGCGCCGGCGCGCTCGACGCCGCCGCGCTGATCGCGGCGGTCACGACGGCCGGCTACCGCGCATCGCTCGCCGCCGCGCCGGACGCCGGCGCCGGCGCTGACGCCGAAGTCCCCGCCAGCGACGCGGCGCAAGCCCCCGAGTCCCGCAAGCGCCGCGAATCGATCCGCGAACGCAATCTGGTGATCGGCTCGGCCGTGCTGAGCGCACCGCTCATCGTGCCGATGCTCGTCGCGCCGTTCGGCATCGACGCGATGCTGCCCGGCTGGCTGCAGCTCGTGCTCGCGTCGATCGTCCAGTTCGGCTTCGGCGCGCGCTTCTACCGCGCCGCCTGGCACGCGGTGAAGGCGCGCACCGGCAACATGGACCTGCTCGTTGCGCTCGGTACATCGGCCGCGTTCGGCCTGAGCCTGTGGATGCTGGTGCGCGACCCCGTCGACCCGGGCCACCTGTATTTCGAGGCATCGGCCGTCATCGTCACGCTGGTGCGCTTCGGCAAATGGCTCGAAGCCCGCGCGAAACGCCAGACGACCGAGGCGATCCGTGCGCTGAACGCGCTGCGCCCCGACCGCGCGCGCGTCGTCGAGCACGGCGTCGAACGCGACGTGCCGCTCGCGCAGGTGCGCGTCGGCACGACCGTCAGCATCCGTCCCGGCGAGCGCGTGCCCGTCGACGGGCGCATCGTGTCGGGCCGCTCGCACGTCGACGAATCGCTGATCACCGGCGAAAGCCTGCCGGTGCCGAAGGACGACGGCGATCCGGTCACGGCCGGCTCGATCAACGGCGAAGGCGCGCTCGTCGTCGCAACCACCGCGATCGGCGCGGAGACGACCCTCGCGCGCATCATCCGCCTCGTCGAATCCGCGCAGGCGGAAAAAGCGCCGATCCAGCGGCTCGTCGATCGCGTGAGCGAAGTGTTCGTGCCGGCGATCCTCGGCATCGCCGTGCTGACGCTGATCGGCTGGCTGATCGCCGGCGCCGGCACCGAAACGGCGATCCTCAACGCGGTCGCGGTGCTCGTCATCGCGTGCCCGTGCGCGCTCGGTCTCGCGACGCCCGCGGCGATCATGGCCGGCACCGGCGTCGCGGCGCGCCACGGCGTGCTGATCAAGGACGCGCAGGCGCTCGAACTCGCGCAACGCACGACCGTGATCGCGTTCGACAAGACCGGCACGCTCACCGAAGGCAAGCCGTCCGTGACGGCGTTCGACGCCGTCGGCATCCCGCGTGAGCAAGCGCTCGCTCTCGCGGCCGCGGTCCAGCGGCAAAGCGATCATCCGCTCGCGCGCGCCGTGGTCGCCGCGCACGACGCGGACGTCGTGGCCCGCGGCGGCGACGCAGGCTCGGCCAATATCGTCGCGGCCGATGCGCGCGCGGTGGCTGGACGCGGCGTTCAAGCGCACGTCGACGGGCAGCTTCTCGCCCTCGGCAGCACCCGCTGGCGCGATGAACTCGGCATCGTCGTGCCGCCGGAACTCGACGCGCGTGCCGCGGAGCTCGAACGCGCGGGCAACACGATTTCGTGGCTGATGCGCGCCGATGCGCCGCGCGCGTTGCTCGCGCTGATCGCGTTCGGCGACACCGTGAAGCCCGGCGCGCGCGACGCGATCGCGGCACTGTCGGCTCGCGGCGTCGCGAGCGTGCTCGTGACGGGCGACAACCGCGGCAGCGCGGCGGCCGTCGCGGCATCGCTGGGGATCGACGAAGTGCATGCGCAGGTGCTGCCCGACGACAAGGCGCGTGTGGTGGCCGAACTGAAGCGCACGCACGGCGGGGTCGTCGCGATGGTCGGCGACGGGATCAACGACGCGCCCGCGCTCGCCGCGGCCGACGTCGGCATCGCGATGGCGACCGGCACCGACGTCGCGATGCATACGGCCGGCATCACGCTGATGCGCGGCGATCCGGCGCTCGTCGCCGATGCGATCGACATCTCGAAGCGGACGTACCGGAAGATCCAGCAGAACCTGTTCTGGGCGTTCGTCTACAATCTGATCGGCGTGCCGCTCGCGGCGCTCGGCTGGTTGAACCCGGTGATCGCGGGGGCGGCGATGGCGTTCTCCAGCGTCAGCGTCGTGACGAACGCGTTGCTGCTGCGCAGATGGAAAGGCCGGGCGCGCTGATGCGGGCCGCGACGAGCGCCGGCCGTCCGATGGGCGGCCGGCGCTCGTCATATATGGAATGGGGAAGGTTGCGGCGGTTGCCGAGCGGGCCCGCAGGTTGCGAGCCCTGCGTCGAGGCGGATAACCGCGAGAAGGCCGTGGAAGCGGCAATGCGCGTGACCGGCACGCACACCAACCGATTTAGCCCGGGACGACCGGCTTGATCAGCGTCGTCGTGATCGGCGCGAAACCGCACGCCCGATAGAGCGCGCGTGCGGCCGCGTTGTGATTGAACACCGACAGCCCGATTTCGGTGACGCCGTGACGGCGTGCCTCGGCCTCGAGTGCATCGAGCGTGCGCGTGGCCCAGCCCTGGCGGCGCCGGGACGGGACGATGTCGAGGTCGTAGATGAACAGCGTGCGGTTCGGCCCTTCGGGCACGATCGCGTACCAGAGGTCGCCGACCGTGTCGCCGCTGGCGGCGTCGATCAACTGGACGAGTGTCTGGCCGGAGGTGAGCAGGCCGTCGGGCAGCAGCGTATCGAAGCAGGCGCGGGCGCGACCCGCCGCGTCTTCGCTCGCGTTCTGCCCGGAGGACACGAGATCGCGCGCGTAGCCGTCGATGGCGCGCGTGCGGTATGCGTGGAATTCGCCGGCCGTCATCGGCCGCATCTGCAGCATGGCCCCAGTGTCGCGAAGGAAGTCGAACTTCCAGTGTAGCGGGACGGTCGCACCGGCGCGCGATGCGGCGGTGAAAAACGGGCAGGCAATGGCGGCGAGCGCCGCGCGGATCGGCGGATCGGCGGATCGGCGGATCGGCGAATCAGCGAATCAGCGAATCAGCGAATCAGCGAATCAGCGAATCAGCGACGGTACACGACGATCGGCGCGAAGTTCGCACGACGCATGCGATCGGCTTCGGCGCTACGCGCGGCGTACGAGTATTCCGCGTCGAGCGGGAGGTGCGGGGAGACGAACAGATCGTCGATCTTTTGCAGCAGGGCAAGAATGAAGCTCATGTGAGACTCCTGAGATAGCTCTAGGGTTTTCCCTTAAATGGACTCCATTCTAAGGGTTTTCCCTGAACTCTGCCAGCTCACCGCATCAGTTTGCCGCACCCGCGCCACGCGCTCCCCTCCCCGGCCCGTGGGGCCAAGGGTTGCAGGTAGGGTCTGACGATTTAATGCGTTCGACGCAACCGCTTCGCGGCCGCCGCCTCACGGTTCGCGTTGCGCTGAAGCCGGTCGACCTGCGACAGCATGGCTTCATGGTGTTCCGCAAGTGTCATCAGCGTTGCCTGCTGTGTCGACAGGTCGGCAGCCAGCCGGTCGATCCGCTGTTGCCGGGCTTCCAGGTCCTGCTTCAGGTGCGCGATCTGCCGCGTTTGCAGCACCAGCGCGACGAGCCCGGCAAGCACGACGACCGCCAGCGCCAGCAGCAGCCGGTTGACGCGGCGCATCTCGCGATCAGCCGCCTGCTTCAAGCCGGCCGTCTCGGCCTGCAGCGTGGCAAGCCGGTCCGACAGCGGGCGCAGATGGGTGTCTGCATCGAAGTCCGACGCACCCGGTTGCGCACGATCCGCCGACGGCTTCGTCACGAACGACGCGGCGGAAGCCACCGGCTGTACGGCCGGCGAGGCCGACGCTGCGGTTGCTCGCGCAGCGTCGCGGGGACTTGCGGGACTCGCGGGAATCGCGGGAATCGCGGCAACTGCGGCAACTGCGGCAACTGCGGCAACTGCGGCAACTGCGGGCTCGGCCAGTTCGGCCGCCGCCTGCGGTTCAGCAGCAGAAGGCTCGGCGTGCGCCGGCATCGATTCCAGCTCCGCGCCGACCGCCGCCGCTTCGCGCGCGCCGAGCACCGCTGCAGTGTCGCGTCTGCCGGCGGCCGAACGTCGCCTGCCGCCGGAGGATGCGCGGCGCCCCTTCGTGATCTCGCCGGGCGTCCGCGCTGCTTCATCGTGCGTGACCGGCGCAGCGGCACCTTCCGCCTCGCCGTCCGCTTTCACGGGACGGTCGGCGAGCATCGCGTCGAGCGCACCACCTACCGCCGCGGCATTCGACGTCGCATGATCCGCGTTCGTCCCGGCCGCGTCGCCGGCTTTGGGCACGCTACCTTTCTTCACATGGCCGTCGCCGGTTACCGGCTCACCGGCCGCGGCCACCGCAACGCCATCGGCATGCCACGCATCGGCGCGCTTCGTTGCGTCGGCATCGGCCGCGCGCGCGGCATCGGCATCGGCATCGGCATCGGCATCGGCATCGGCACCGGCACCAGCACCAGCACCAGCACCAGCACCAGCACCAGCATCAGCATCAGCCACATCACCCTTTCCACGCGTCGCCACAGACGCTGCCGTCGTCACGACATCGGCAGCCTGCTCCACCGCATCGACAGCGTGGCCGTCCGCATCCGCAGCGTGACCGTGCGCGGCAAATCCGTCCAGCATCGCCTGACGACCGGCGTCCTCGCCGGCCGCAACAGCGTCCGTGTCGACATCCGCCATCGCGTCATCGCGCGCGGCGACCGGCGCACGCGCCGCCGGCTCGAGCACCGGATCGCCGAACAGGTCGAGCGTGCGATCCTCCCGCGGCGCATCGCTGCCCGCCGCGTGACCGGACCGCGCGGTGGCCTTGGCGGCGGTGTCTGCCGCGGCAGCGACGGAGCGCGGGCGCGAACGGGCCGACGAGCGGTCGGAGCGGGAACGGGAGCGAGGCAGGGAAACGGATTCGGTCATGGAGTCGGATTACAAGCCCGCGAACGCGGAATCGGAGGTCGAACGGAATCAGCGACGGCCATTGTCGCATGACCCATCGCCGATCCGGCCGATCGGATGCCGTCTATTCGTCGCCCGACAACCCGTTGCCTTCGTCGAATCGCGTCACGCACGACAGCGCGCGCAGCTTGTCGCAAATCGCGCGGTATTCGAGATCCGACACGCGGCCGAGCGCGATGCGCACCTCATCGTGCTCGCCCGTGTCGTCGGCACGCTGCACGATGAATTGCTTCACGCGCGCGCTGTCGGGGCCGAGCGCCGCGTGCAGCGAATCGAACGTCAGCGCGCCGCTTACGACCGTCACCGTGAACTGGCGGCGCTGCCGCACCGTGAAGTAGCGCCGCTCCAGCGGCTTGATGCCGGCCAGGATGATCAGGATGATGATCGTCGCGGAGATCGACGCGACGTACAGGCCGCCGCCCACCGCCAGGCCGATCGCGGCGACCGACCACAGGCTCGCGGCCGTCGTCAGCCCGCGCACGATCTCGCCGCGCAGCAGGATCGAGCCCGCGCCGAGGAAACCGATGCCCGACACCACCTGCGCGGCGATCCGCGACGGGTCGAGCACGATGTGGTCGCTGGTGCCAAGCACATCGGCGAAACCGAACGCCGACACGATCATGATGAGCGTCGAGCCGACACAGACGAGCATGTGCGTGCGCAGGCCAGCCGCCCACGACAGGCGCTCACGCTCGAAGCCGATGACGCTGCCGAGCGCCGCCGCGAGAACCAGCCGCATCACGAGTTCCAGGTTGCCGAGCATCCGATTTATCTCCTTTTTTGGGGGCGGCCGCGCGGAATGGTTTATCCTTGGGCCCGGCCGCGCCGCTCCGGGCCGCGCCGACTCGATTCGATCCAAGCGCTCAATCCCGCCATGTCCGTTCCCGATTCCGCTTCCGCCCAGACCGCCCGATTGCGCGACCATTTTGCGCACGTCATCTTGCCGATCTGGCAGGGTTCAGGGTTCGACCACACGTTGCGGCTGCCGTTCGAGGCCGTCGATCCGGCCACCCATGCGCCGCTGCCCGCCACCCGTTATCGCGCAATGGCATGCGCGCGGCAACTGTTCGTGTTCGCGCAGGCCGGCAACACCGCGCACGCGGCCACGCTGTTCGACTCGCTGTGCAGCCGCTTCCGCGACCCGCGTCACGGCGGCTGGTTCTACAGCGTCGACGCGCAAGGCGCGCCGCTCGACACGGCCAAGGACCTCTATACGCACGCATTCGTCGTGTTCGCGTGCGCCGCATGGCATGCGGCGTCGGGCGACGCCGCGGCGCGCACGGTCGCCGAGGACACCGCCGCATTGATCCAGGACCGCTTCGCGCCGCAGCCGGGCGACGCGCTGCTCGACGCCGCGCGCCACGCCGATTTCTCGTCGTCGGGCGGCGGGGCGCTGCAAAACCCGCTGATGCACCTGACCGAAGCATGGCTCGCGGCCGCCGATGCGTTCGGCGACGCTGCGTTCGACGATGCGCTCGCACGCACCGCGCAGGCCGTCGAGCGCACGTTCGTCGATCCGGCCACCGGCTGCGTCGCCGAGCTGCCGCTCGGGGCGCCCGACAACCGCTTCGAGCCCGGCCACCAATTCGAATGGTTCTATCTGGTCGATGCGGCCGGTGCTCGGCTCGCGCAGACCGGGCTTCCCGACGCACTCGCGCGCGCGTTCGCGTTCGCCGAGCAGCACGGAATCGATCCGCAGACGGGCGCCGTGTGCGCGGCGGTCGACGCGCAAGGCGCGTGCATCGACGGCACGCAGCGAATCTGGGCGCAGACCGAATACCTGCGCGCGCTCGCGACGCACGGCGGCACGCCGGCCTCCGCGCCGCTCGCGCAGCAGATCGAGCGCTTCGCCGCGCGCTTCCTGCATCCGCGCGGCTGGTTCGAGTGCAAGACGGCCGACGGGCAGGTGTCGCGCGCCGACATGCCGTCGACGACGCCCTACCACCTCGCGACCGCTTACGCGGCGCTGCCCGCCGCTTCGTAACCAGCGTCGGCAAACGACGGCGCGCGCTGTTCGCGAACCTCGCGAACCCCGCGAGTCGCGCGCGCGTCGCCCAGCTCGAACACCGACACCGCCTGCATCAGGTGCGCGGTCTGCTCGTTCAGCGACGCGGCCGCCGCCGCGACTTCCTCCACCAGTGCCGCGTTTTGCTGCGTCAACTGGTCCATCTGCGTGACGGCCTGGTTCACCTGCTCGATGCCGACGCTCTGCTCGACCGACGCGGCCGTGATCTCCGACATCGTCTGCACGACGCGCGTGATCGACGCCGATACCGTCCGCATCGCGTCGCCGGCACGCTCGACGAGTTCCGAGCCGCCGTCGATCTGCGCGACCGACTCCTCGATCAGCGCCTTGATCTCCTTCGCCGATTGCGCGCTGCGCTGCGCGAGCGAGCGCACTTCGCCCGCGACCACCGCGAAGCCGCGGCCCTGCTCGCCCGCACGCGCGGCCTCGACCGCCGCGTTCAGCGCGAGGATGTTGGTCTGGAACGCGATGCCGTCGATCACCGAAATGATCTCCGCGATCCGGCCCGAGCTCTGCGCGATGCCGCGCATCCGGTCGATCACGCTGTCGACCACGCCGCCGCCGTGGCGCGTCGCGTCGAGCGCCGCGTCGGCCAGCGCGCTGGCCGCACGCGCGCTGTCGGTGTTCTGGCGGACGGTCGCGGTCAGCTCCTCCATGCTCGCGGCGGTTTCCTCGAGCGACGCGGCCTGCGTGCCCGTGCGCGCGGACAGGTCCGCGTTGCCGCCGGCGATCTCGCCCGCGCCGAGGTGGATCGCGTCGGACGCTTGACGCACGGTGCGCACGGTGTCCGCGATGCTCGCCTGCATCGCGGCGAGGCCGCGCAGCATCCAGTCGATCTCGAACACGCCCGCCGGCCGCACGGCTTCGTCGAGCCGGCCCTGCGCGATCCGCTCGAAATGGCGGCCGGCTTCGTCCAGCGGAGCGACCACCGCGCGCCGCGCGCCCGCGTAAATGGCCGCGCTCGCCGCGAGCATCGCCACCAGCAATACGATGCCGACCCACTTGAACCATTGCATCCCGCTGTCGATCGTGTCGAGCGCGGCGCGGCTCGACGCGCCGCCGTAGTCGACGAAGCGGTGCAATTCGGCGAGATACGCGTCCTGGAAGCGTTGCGTCGGCTGGTCGAGGAACGCCTGGATGTTGTCGGCGTCGAGGAACTGCACGAGTTCGCCCAGCGCGCCGCGCAGCGCGCGATAGCGCTCGGCGAGCGCCGCAACGTGCGCGCGGTTCGTTGCGTCGATGGCCTGCGCGGCCGTCAGCGCGGCGAACGCCTTGTCCGCTTCCGCGAGCGAAGCGCTCGCATGGCGGATGATCTCGTCGGGTTTCGGGCCGCCGCGCACCATTCGCGTGCCGGCACGCGACAGGTTCACGCGCGCGTCGAGCAGGCGCTCGCTCGCCTGACTGGCCGCGCCGACCTGCGCGATCGCGACGTTCGACAGATCGTCGACGCCGCTGCGCGTCGACGCGAGCGCCCAGAAGCCGAGCGCCTCGATGGCGACGAGAAAGAGGCAAAACACGGTCAACACGCCGAGCAGACCCGACGCGAGCTTGATTTTTCCGAACATGGGGGAGATTCCTGGAGAGCCGACGATGGAGCAATGCCCCGGCATTAGCGGCAATTCTTCGTCGGACTTTAGGCTCCCGGCCCGGCGATCTCCGTCATTCCCGCCGAATCGCCGGCAAACGAGCATGACTCGCGCGTTCGACGCAATAATCGCGGCGCATCGCGCCGGTAATTGCAAGAAACGTGGACGAATTTCCTTGCTTATCCGCAGCCCCCTTCCTAGAGTTCAGCGCAAGCGGACACGGATTGCGAGGAAGTCGATGACGGACATCACGGACCACGCGCGCGGCGCATTGCGCGCGCAACCGTTCAGCATGCTGCTGCGCACGGAGCTGATGCATATCGGCGACAACGAGGTGTCGCTGTGCCTGCCCGTGCGGGACGAACTGCGCCAGCAGCACGGCTTCGTGCACGGCGGCGTGATCAGCTATCTCGCCGACAACGCGCTGACGTTCGCCGGCGCGCTCGTGCTCGGCCCGCGTGTGATCACCGCCGAATACAAGATCAACTACCTGCGGCCGGCCGTGAACGGCACGCTCGTCGCGCGCGCGAAGGTTGTCTACGCGGGCCGGCACCAGGCGACCTGCCAGTGTCATGTGTTCGTCATCGACGGCGATCACGAGCGGCTCGTCGCGATCGCGCAAGGGACGATCAACCGCGTCGGCGACGGCAAGATGCCGGATTCGCCGGAGGAAACGGCGTGAATCCGGTTCGCTGCCGGGTTGTGTCGGAAGACTATTCCGCGCCCTGAACCGAAAATTGAAAAGGAACGGCGGGACGCACGAATCGGAGCCGAATGTCGTTCAGCGCGGGGACAAAACGTCCCTTTTCAAACACGTAGTACGACATTAACAGACCAATACGAGACGCCTGCGCGCCATCGAGCAGATAGCTGTTCTTCGGAAATGCAAGCTTGCCGTCCTGTGTCGTCAATACGGCCCGACAGGACGAAAGCAGGCTGGGCAAATGAAGAAACGTCGCGCCTCCTTTCGGCGCAAGCGGATCGATCAGCAGATAAATTTGCCGGTGCCGATTGGCTTCGCCTGACCCGCTGCCATCGCCTTCCACGCACAGCGCGGACGGCTGATGGTGCGTTCGCTCGGCAAAAAACACGCGGGCGCTGCCAGGGTAAATTTCAATCGGATGCTCACCCGGGAAAGTCGTCGCTTTCGAAAAGCGATAGGTTCTGCCGCCAATCGTCAGGCGGTTCCCCGCTACTTCGACGTGTACCGTCTTCCCACCCAACTCGACGCCGAAATCCCCGTAAACTTCGCCGCCGCGGTCGGAATATAGAGCGCTTGCGTCGTGCTCGATCGGGTCGCCAAAGGCTGCGCTCGATTGCCCCGCATAAAACTCGTCATAGCTGCTGTAGATGGTCGAGCCACGGGCGCTGCTTGCGAAGGCTGTCAGGATTGCCACCAACATCACTGCAGATTTCATCGGTATGCCTTTCCCCCGCTCGCTTTCAGGTAGTCAGGATTGTGCTGCCAAAACACCGTGCTACCGTGCGCGGCCGTCGACACCCATACCGAGTCGTAGCGCCCTCGTTCACCACCATCAACGATTTTGCCGGTGCTCTTATGACGGATTCTCCAACGAACGATGACCTCACGCCGCTTCTCCGGCACGCCGAAAATGTTGTCTGATTGAGAGCCCCATTTGAACCCGTCACGAACCTTGGGATGATTGCCGTAATTGGTTTTGAAGTCCAGGCCATCCCACCAGAATGCCCCGTTTGACGGATCGGGGCGCTCATCGAGTAATGCTTTTCTGGCCCAGTCAACGGCAAGCACCATCGCCGGGTTCAATGCAATTTCACTGTCGGGGGTGCGCATCAGTTTGTTGAATCTCGCGTTGGAGCCGTCCCACGCATACGAATAATTCGGATCTGCTGTACGTAGTTCGGAGACCGTCTTTCCCCCCCACGCGCGGCATCGATTTGCAACGGCAAACGCAATCCCGCCGATTTCCTCCGAGTCATTCGCCGTGGACGCCTCCCCATAGGCAATTGCGGCAAGCAATCGCATGTCTCGATCGATCGCGCGACTCATCGCATATCTCCCTCACGCCATGTCACGAAGACGAGATTCGGATGCTCCTTCAACGAAAATGCGCGAGTCTTCCCTCCTCTTAGTGCCGCGCCGTGGACGAGAAATTGCTCGTCGCTTGACAGCGTATATATCATGCCCTCGACCGGAGAACCGGTCACCGCATCACAGATTTCGAAGTAGCGCTCGAGATCCTCATCTACACCTACATTGGCGGGACCACGCGTGTCAGCGTACGGCGCAACGAGCGTTGCCGCTTCCATCGCCGTAAATGACATGCTCATACCGCGCTCCGCATAAAAAACGGGTGGCGGATTACAACCACAGACATTGATGTCGCCGCTCAGCGCCCAAGGTTTGCCATTCGGACCGGTACCAGGCCAGCGCGGACCTTGCGGCGCGATAAACCCTTCCTGCTTACAGGTCTCGCAATAGGTTTTCATGTAGAGCGTTGCGATATGTACGCGCGGTGGAGGATTGGAACACGTAACGTGTTCCAATCCTTCCGTGATCGTCGCGCTACCACCCCGATCGCCCTTCGCAAGAAAAAAACGGATCATGCGACATCGCCAACACGGGCAACAGCAAGGTCGGCGACGGCCAGACCGCTGGTCGCTTGGGTCACACGACCGCCGCGCTCGGTGAGCGCGCCGATAGTGGCGAAAAGATCAGTCGGCTCGCTCTGCTCGTTCTTCATCCGAATTTCCTATCTCGACAATTGAATAAGGATTGCTCAGCACATAATGTGCGTAGCCGAGAAAGGAAAAACAATCAGACGAATTCGAAATCACTATCAATAGTGAGAATTAGTTTTCTCTGTCTTTATATCGCGATTCGGCCGACATCCGTCATCTTGTCCATCGACGGCATGCTCGGGCTTGGGCGCGCGTCTGGTTCCGCGCGCCGCCGATTCGAGATAAGCCTACCGCACATGCTCCGGAGACACATCCGACTTCGGGATGCGCTTAGACTTCATCGCCCCTCAACGGCAAAAATCGCGGCGCCACGCGCGCCCGGACGTTGCCGTCCCCGTCGACGCGATAAATCCCGCGCGCCGCATTGTGCGGGTGCTCCACCGCTTCGGCCACGCTCAGCACCGGCGCAAAGCACGCGTCGCTGCCTTCGAGCAGCGCGCGCCAGTGCGCGGACGGCTGCTGCGCGAATACCTCGGCAAAACGCGCCTTCAGCGCCGGCCAGCATGCGCGGTCGTACTGCGACGCCGGATCGACGTCGGCCAGCCCGAGCCGCTCGACCAGCAGCGCGAAGAACGGCGGCTCGAGCGCGCCGATCGTCACGCATTCGCCGTCCGCGCAGCGATACACGTCGTAGAACGGCGCGTCGTGGAAAAGGCTGGGCTGCGTGCCGTCGAGTTGCCCGTTCGCGCGTGCCCACAGCGCGAGCGAGCCGAGCATCGATACGATGTCGACGATCGCGCCGTCGACCACGCGCCCCGGGCCGCCGCCGCGCACGTCGAACAGCGCGCAGACGATCCCGAATGCGAGCCCGAGCGCGCCGCCCGCATCGCCGACGACGGTCGGCGGCACGCCGGGGCGGCCGTCGCGCGGCGCGGACAGCGACAGCAGCCCCGTCAGCGCGACGTAGTTCAGGTCGTGCCCAGCGGCCGTCGCGAGCGGGCCGTCCTGGCCCCAGCCCGTCATCCGTCCGTACACGAGCTTCGGATTACGGCGGGCACAAGCGTCGGGCCCGAGGCCGAGACGCTCCATCACGCCCGGTCGCAGCCCCTCGATCAGCGCATCGGCCTGCGCGATCAGCGCGAGCGCCGCATCGCGACCGTCCAGTGTCTTCAGATCGAGCTCGACGACCGTCTTGCCTTCGCGCAGCAAATCGCCGGCGCGGCCCTGCAACGCGCCCGGCGCACTCGTGCGGCCGGCCGGACGCGCGATCAGCGTGATGCGCGCGCCCATTCCGGCGAGCATCCAGCCCGCGAGCGGGCCGGGGCCAAGACCTTCGAATTCGACGATATGGACGCCGGAAAGCGGCGCATCAAGCGACATACGGTTCTCCTGTCGGCCCCCGTTAGCGTTTCAGCGCTTACGATGGTCCCATGCTTCACGGCCGGCCATCGTTAGCGCTTTGGCGCTTACGGGTCCATGCTTCGCGGTCGGCCAGCGTTAGCGCATTAGCGCCGATGCTCATCCCATGCTTCCCGGTCAATCACCATTAGCGGCCCACCCGCACCCCAACGCGACGCATCGCCCGCCGAATCACATGCGTCAAATGAAAAAATCCCCACGCAGCGGTTCCGCTTCGCAGGGATCGGGACAAGGTTCGCTCGTGCAGGCTTGCACGTGAAAACCATCATGCGTCAGAACGCGTCACCCGGCACCCTCACCCACCCCTCCATCAGCACGCGCGCGCTGCGGCTCATGATCGCCTTCGTGACGGTCCACTCGCCGTTCTCGAGCTGCGCTTCCGCGCCGACGCGCAGCGTGCCCGACGGATGCCCGAAGCGCACCGCGTTGCGCGCACCGCCGCCCGCCGCGAGATTCACCAGCGTGCCGGGAATCGCCGCGGCGGTGCCGATCGCGACCGCCGCCGTGCCCATCATCGCGTGGTGCAGCTTGCCCATCGACATCGCCCGCACCAGCAGGTCGACGTCGCCCGCATTCACGCGCTTGCCGCTCGACGCGACATAGTCGGCCGGCTTCGCGACGAACGCGACCTTCGGCGTGTGCTGGCGCGTCGCGATCTCGTCGAGCGTGTCGATCAGGCCCATGCGCAGCGCGCCGTGCGCGCGAATCGTCTCGCACTTCTCGAGCGCCTTCGGATCGCCGTTGATCGCGTCCTGCAGCTCCGTGCCCGTATAGCCGATCGCCTCGGCCTCGACGAAGATGGTCGGAATCCCCGCGTTGATCATCGTCGCCTTCAGCGTGCCGATGCCCGGCACGGCCAGGTCGTCGACGAGGTTGCCGGTCGGGAACATCGAGCCGCCCGCGCCCTCTTCCTCGGCGGCCGGATTCATGAACTCGAGCTGCACTTCGGCAGCCGGGAACGTGACGCCGTCCAGCTCGAAGTCGCCCGTCTCCTGCACCGCGCCGTTCGTGATCGGCACGTGCGCCACGATCGTCTTGCCGATGTTCGCCTGCCAGATCCGCACGGTCGCGACGCCGTCGCGCGGCACGCGCGATGCATCGACGAGGCCGCCGCTGATCGCGAACGGCCCGACCGCCGCCGACAGGTTGCCGCAGTTGCCGGTCCAGTCGACGAACGCCTTGTCGATCGCGACCTGCCCGAACAGATAGTCGACGTCGTGACCGGGCCGCGTGCTCTTCGACACGATCACCGTCTTGCTGGTGGACGACGTCGCGCCGCCCATCCCGTCGATCTGCTTGCCGTACGGATCGGGGCTGCCGATCACGCGCAGCAGCAGCGCGTCGCGCGCGGCGCCCGGCGTCTGCGCGGCATCCGGCAGGTCCTGCAGCCGGAAGAACACGCCCTTGCTGGTGCCGCCGCGGATGTAGGTCGCCGGAATCCTGATTTGCGGAATGTGAGCCATGTTTGCGTTATCCCTGTGTGATCCGGTCAAGCCGCCTGCGACGATTCGAGGAAGTCCTGCGCGAAGCGCTGCAGCACGCCGCCCGCGTCATAGATCGACACTTCCTCGGCCGTATCGAGCCGGCACGTCACGGGCACCTCGACACGCTCGCCGTTCTTGCGGCGAATCACGAGCGTGAGATCGGCGCGCGGCGTACGCTTGCCGATCACGTCGAAGGTCTCGGTGCCGTCGATGCCGAGCGTGGTCCGGTTCGTGCCCGGCTTGAACTCGAGCGGCAGCACGCCCATCCCGATCAGGTTGGTGCGGTGGATCCGCTCGAACCCTTCGGCGACGATCACCTCGACGCCCGCGAGCCGCACGCCCTTCGCGGCCCAGTCGCGCGACGAGCCCTGGCCGTAGTCGGCGCCGGCGATCACGATCAGCGGCTGCTTGCGGTTCATGTACGTCTCGATCGCCTCCCACATGCGCATGACCTTGCCTTCCGGCTCGACGCGCGCGAGCGAGCCCTTCTTCACCGCGCCGTCGACGACCGCCATCTCGTTGATCAGCGTCGGGTTCGCGAAGGTCGCGCGCTGCGCGGTCAGGTGGTCTCCCCGGTGCGTCGCGTACGAGTTGAAGTCCTCTTCCGGCAGGCCCATCTTCGCGAGGTATTCGCCAGCCGCGCTGTCCAGCAGGATCGCGTTCGACGGCGACAGGTGGTCGGTCGTGATGTTGTCGCCGAGCACCGCGAGCGGACGCATGCCCTTGAGCGTGCGTTCGCCGGCCAACGCGCCTTCCCAGTACGGCGGGCGACGGATATACGTGCTCTGCGCGCGCCAGTCGTACAGCGGCGCCGCACGCTCGCCCGCATCGGCCGTGCGCGCGAACATCGGTTCGTAGACCTTGCGGAACTGCTCGGGTTTCACGCTCGACGCGACGATCGCGTCGATCTCCTCGTCGGTCGGCCAGATGTCCTTCAGCGTGACGGGCTTGCCGTCCTGGTCGTGGCCCAGCACGTCCTTCTCGATGTCGAAGCGGATCGTGCCGGCGATCGCATACGCGACGACGAGCGGCGGCGACGCAAGAAACGCCTGCTTCGCGTACGGGTGGATGCGGCCGTCGAAGTTGCGGTTGCCGGACAGCACGGCGGTCGCGTACAGGTCGCGATCGACGATTTCCTGCTGGATCTTCGGATCGAGCGCGCCCGACATCCCATTGCAGGTCGTGCACGCGAACGCGACGATGCCGAAGCCGAGCTTCTCCAGCTCCGGCAGCAGGTTCGCTTCTTCCAGATACAGCTCGACCGCCTTCGAGCCCGGCGCGAGCGAGCTCTTCACCCACGGCTTGCGCGTGAGGCCCTTCGCGTTCGCGTTGCGCGCGAGCAGCGCCGCGGCAATCACGTTGCGCGGGTTGCTGGTGTTCGTGCAGCTCGTGATCGCGGCGATGATCACCGCGCCGTCGGGCATCTCGCCCGGCTTTTCTTCCCACTGGCCGGCGATCCCGCGGGCGGCGAGATCGGACGTCGGCAGCCGCTTGTGCGGGTTCGACGGGCCGGCCATGTTGCGCACCACGCTCGACAGGTCGAACGTCAGCGTGCGCTCGTATTGCACGTTGCCCAGCGTATCGGCCCACAGGCCCGCCGCCTTCGCGTAGGTCTCGACCAGCTTCACCTGCTCGTCGCTGCGGCCGGTGAGGCGCAGGTAGTCGGTCGTCTGGCCGTCGATGAAGAACATCGCGGCTGTCGCGCCATATTCGGGCGCCATGTTCGAGATCGTCGCGCGGTCGCCGAGCGTGAGGCTCGCGGCACCTTCGCCACGGAATTCCAGATACGCGCCGACCACCTTTTCCTTGCGCAGGAACTCGGTCAGCGCGAGCACGACGTCGGTCGCGGTGATGCCGGGCTGGCGCTTGCCGGTCAGCTCGACGCCGACGATGTCGGGCAGGCGCATCCACGATGCGCGGCCGAGCATCACGTTCTCCGCCTCCAGGCCGCCGACGCCGATCGCGATCACGCCCAGCGCATCGACGTGCGGCGTGTGGCTGTCGGTGCCGACGCAGGTGTCCGGGAACGCTACGCCGTCCTGCGCCTGGATCACCGGCGACATCTTCTCGAGGTTGATCTGGTGCATGATGCCGTTGCCCGGCGGGATCACGTCGACGTTCTCGAACGCCTTCTTCGTCCACTCGATGAAGTGGAAGCGATCCTCGTTGCGGCGATCCTCGATCGCGCGGTTCTTCGCGAACGCGTCCGGATCGAAGCCGCCGCACTCGACGGCGAGCGAGTGGTCGACGATCAGCTGCACGGGCACGACCGGGTTCACCTTCGCGGGGTCGCCACCGCCGTCGGCGATCGCGTCGCGCAGGCCGGCGAGATCGACGAGCGCCGTCTGCCCGAGGATGTCGTGACACACCACGCGCGCCGGGAACCACGGGAAATCGCGGTCGCGCTTGCGCTCGATGAGCTGCTTCAGCGAATCGGCAAGGATCGCCGGATCGCAGCGGCGCACGAGGTTTTCGGCGAGCACGCGCGACGTATACGGCAGCGTGTCGTAGGCGCCGGGCGCGATCGCTTCGACCGCGGCACGCGCGTCGAAATAGTCCAGCGACGTGCCGGGCAGGGGTTTGCGGTAGGCAGTATTCATCATGTGGGGCGGGAAATCGGGGTATGACGTCCGGCGCGCGCCGGCGCCCGGCTCGCGGGGGCGGCGCGCGGCGGGGGGGTTCACGCATCTAGATGGGGCCCCACCTCCGGGGATACGGCCCCGAGTAGTTAGAGCGCGGTCGGATGGTCT